>NZ_FNCN01000003.1 GCF_900100605.1 Sinosporangium album
AGTTGTCTGACGGACGCATTCTTCTCAAGAACGGGACAGTGGTCACGCTGGACCCCGAGCTTGGTGATATTTCGGGTGGGGACGTCCTCATCAACGACGGGCGCATCGAGCAGGTCGGGCAGGAGATCAACGCTCCGGGCGCCGAGGTCGTGCGGGCGGACGGGATGATCGTCATGCCCGGCCTGATCGACACGCACCTGCACATGTGGCAGCATCCGCTGCGGGGGCTCGGCCAGCACGTGTGGGGCTTCCCCGACTACAGCGCTCATGTGTTCAACCTGCGTGAGCGTTACGGCCCGCAGGAGATGCACGACGCGACCTACACCTGCGGGCTGGACGCGCTGAACAACGGCACCACCACTGTGCTGGACTTCTGCCACAACGTTCTGACGGAGGAGCACGCGGAGGGGTCGCTGCGGGCGCACCGGGAGACCGGCCAGCGGGTGCTGTTCGCGTACGGCATGCTGGGCCGTGATGACCGCCTGGTCGAGGAGCGCCCGAGCAGGCTCGCGCATGTGACCCGGCTCGCCGGCGAGCTCAACACCGACAAGACGAACCTGGTGCGCCTGGGTCTCGCCTTGACGACGCTGACCTATGCGTCGATCGAGGACGTGCGGGCGGAGGTCGAGCACGCCAGAGGGCTCGGTCTGCAGATGACGATCCACCAGAACGTCCATGCCGAGGTCTTCCGCCTCCACGAGGCCGGGCTGCTCAGCGGCGATCTGCTTCCGGTCCACTCCAACAACCTCACCGACGCCGAGATCGGGCTGCTGGCGTCGTGCGGGTGTGCGATCTCCTTCACCGCCGAAGGGGAGCACAGCGATGGTCATTCGATGAGCGTGATAGGCAGGGCCGACCGGGCCGGCGTGCTGCCGACGCTCGGTGTCGACGCGCCGTCGTTCACCGACCCGGACATGTTCGCCCAGCTCCGGGCCACCTACAACATCATGCGGGCCACCGAGTCGCAGTGGGAGCGCCAGGAGGGGCGTTGGCCGGTGCGGCGCTACGAGGGGTCGCCGTACGTCACGTCGCGGCGGGTGCTGGAGTACGCCACCGTGAACGCGGCCAAGGCCATCGGTCTCGGTGACGACCTCGGTACGCTCACCCCGGGCAAGCAGGCCGACATCGTGATGCTCAACAGCGGCCTGTTCGGCATCGCCTCGGGGGATCCCGCCTACCACATCCTGCACTACAGCACGGCGCGCGATATCGACTCGGTGCTGGTCGCCGGGCGCTTCCGCAAGCGTGCGGGTCGGCTGCTCGACGTCGACTTCGACAAGCTGGCGGCCACGGCGGTGGGCCTGCGCAGCAGGATCATCGGCGACGCCTGACCGCTCGGTCCACGGCACCCCGGGGGTGACCGTGCGGCGAGACATCTCCCCCCGCCCCAGGCGGGGGGAGATCTTTTTAGTAGGAAATATGGGAGGCAGGGCGTAGGCATGACAGGATCGTGCTGCGATGTCTGCCACGCCGAGCTTCCGCCTCCTGCGCGCTGCGGTGTTCGCCGTGGCCTGCCTCGGGCTGGCGGTGCTCGCTCACCGGGTCGGCGAAGGCCGCGAGGTCGATGTCCGTACGGCTCTCGCGGGGCTGGCGCTGGCGTTCGCCGGGGCGTTCCCCCTGGCCGGCCGCGAGCGCGGCACCGCGGTGATCCTCCCTCTCCTCACCGCCGTGCAGGCCGGGCTGCACCTGCTGTTCGCCGCGGCCGAGCCCGCGGTGCACGGCCCGGGCCACGTGCACTCCGGTCTGACGGCGGACATCGGCATGCTCGTTGCGCACGGCTGGGCCGTACTTCTCACCGCGCTGTGGCTGGCCCGGGGCGAGGCGGTGCTGTGGGCGCTGCTGCGCCGCGCCGGCGTCCGGTTGAGCGTGTTCCTCCTGGCCTGGTGGTCGGTGCCGGAGCCGCTACCGCAGCGGGCTGTGGCCGCCCCGCCGGAGCCGCGGCTCCTGCGGTCGGCGGTGCTGTGCTCGGCGGTCGGGTTGCGCGGTCCGCCGCGGGTGGTCTTTGCCGCGCTGTGATCTGCCGACGCCACGGGTCCGCTCGCGCGGTCATCGTGGCCGACGTGTCCATCCGCATGTGAGAAACCCGGATGGAACGCCGGGATGAAAGGCCGGACACGGCCTGAAGCCGTGTCCGCGTCGCCGCGTTCTCGACGCTGTCTTCTAGGCGTTTCCCGCCCTTCCAGCGTCTTCGGCGCGTTCCCCAGCGTTCCCACGCGTTCTCTGTACTCATGTGGTCGACGCGCACGCTGAGCGACGCGGCTTCCCCAGCCGCAGGACACGGCCGGCACGCACGCCTGTCCGCACCCCCCTATCGAAAAGGGTGTTCTCCGCATGAACGGATTCCCTTGGAAGACCGTCGCCGCCGACGCGGACGGTCTCACGCGGGCTTCGGCCTCGTGAGCCTCGACAGGCCGAAGGCCGCGACAGCCGCTGCCGCCGCGAACTCGGCGGCGACCAGCACCCAGCCCCATTCGTATCCCACCGACTCGACCAGCAGGCCGAACAGCGGCGGGCCGACGGCGAAACCGGCGAAGAAACCCGAGGAGATCCGGCCGGAGTCACGTCCCGCCCGGCTCGGATGCGCATGCCGTACGACCGCGACCATGGTGACGGCGTTCGCGGCGACGCCGAAGGCGCCGATCCCGGCCGCGCCCACCCACGCGAGAGGCGTGAACCATGCCGAGGAGGCGAGCAGCAGGCCCGCCGTACAGGCGGCGATCCCGAGCGGGATGAGCAGCGACTCGGCGCGCTCCCTGCGCCCGGCGGCCGAGGACCACCCGATGCGCCCGGCGAAGCCGGCCGTACCCAGGACGGCGACGAGCCAGGCGGCCACGACCGGCCCAAGGCCGAGCCGCTGGGTGCCGAACAGCGTCAGGTATGTGTTCACCGAGGAGATCCCCGCCCCGAGCATCAGCGAGAAGGCCGCCAGCACGGCGACGCCCGGGGTCTTCGCGCCCTGCGCCTGCGAGGGCGCGGCGGGGTCCACCCGCGGGGCGTACGGCAGAGCCCGCCACGCCCACACCGCGATCAGCAGGGAGATCCCGGCGGCCGTCCACACCGCGCCGCGCCAGCCGGTCCACGCGGCCAGTGCGGCGAGCGGCAGGCCGGCGGCGATCGTGCCGACCTGCACGCCGGACTGCTTCCAGCCGGTGACCGCGCCGCGGCGGGCCGGTTCGACCTGCGCGAGGATGATCTTGTTGGTGGCCGGGTTGGCGAGTGACTGGGGCAGTCCGCCCAGCGTCACCGCGATCAGGAGCGTCACGGCCCCCGCGGACGAGCCGATGAGGGCCAGGGCGACGGCGGTCAGTACGAACAGCGCGATCAGGCAGCGGCGGGCGCCGAACCGGTCCACCCACGTGCCCGCACCGAGTGAGAACAGCGATGCGGCGCCGAAGCCGAAGGTCGCGGTGAGGCCCAGCACCGTGGGTGAGATCCCCGCATCGGCCATCAGACGGGGGCTGAGCGTCCCGACCAGGAAAAGCTGGAGCATCGAGACGGCCATGCTGATCGTGAGCAGGGCCGTCAGGGTGCGCTCCCCGATCAGAGGCTTGGCCGAGGCCGGATAAACCGGCTCTTCAGTTCGCATCGAGGTCCCCCAAACACGCTTGCGAGGAGTGTCCGTTCATGAGCACCGCCGTATGCGACAGGCTCACTGGAAAAAACATCGGAAACCTCGACGATCAGTATCTTACGGTTCTCGCTCTGGCCGCCCGCGACGGGGATCCCGAGCGGGTGGAGGCGTTCACCAGGGCCGTTTACATGGATGTGTTGAGGTTTGTCGCCTATCTGGGTGGGGCCCAGACGGCCGAGGATCTCACCCAGGAGACATTCGCCCGGATGCTGAGCAGCCTGCCCAGGTTCGCCGGGCGTTCCTCGGCCCGCACCTGGCTGCTCTCCATCGCACGGCGGGTCGTCGTCGACAGGTTCCGTCACGCCGCCGCCCGGCCGGCCGTCGCCGACCTGTTCGACTGGGAGTCGGCCGTCGAGCGGACCGGGTCGCGCGGGTGGATCGGCGAAGAGGAAGGCGTGGTCTTGGCCGACCTGCTCGCCAGGGTCCCCGCCGAGCAGCGTAGGGCGTTCGTGCTGACCCAGGTGGCGGGGCTGCCCTACGCCGAGGCGGCCCGGATGATCGGCTGCCCGGTCGGCACCGTCCGCTCCCGGGTGGCCCGCGCCCGCCGCCACCTCATCGAGTCCCTGCACGCGGCCGAACGGCAGGGCTAGCGGACGCGTCCGTACGGCGGGCCGCCACCGGCCGCCTGCCGTACGGACGGAGGTGCTCCTGGGGGCGGTGTTCCCGGGGACGTCAGAACGGTGGGATGTCGTCCTCGGGGGTCTCGGTGAGGGAGGCGACGATGGCGCTCGCGCGCCCGCCCCCCGCCGGGGCGGCCTTGACGATCTCCCCGGTGCGCGAATCGATCACGAGACCGTCCACGACGATATGCGGGGAGTCGCCGGAGTCGTCGGCGCTGTCGCACCACCGCGAGACCGGGCAGATGCGGCACCACGGGCCGGGCTTCGGCGCGAAGGCCGTGTCATGGTGCCACTCGGCGGCCAGCCGCGAGACGACGGCGCGGGCCGCGCCGACGACACCTGGATCGCCGGCGTCAAGGGTGATCACCTCGGCCTGCTCGGGCGAGAGCTGTTCGAGCTCGACCAGGCCCGCCCCGGGGCCGAACGCCCCATCGGCGACCAGGCAGACCGCGAGGGCGAGCTGCGGCACGAGATCGAAGGCGTTGTCCGCCGTGATGCCGCGGGAGGCGGCGACGCTCTTCTGCTCGCGGTAGACGAGGCGGCCGTCGACGCGGCGCAGCAGGTCGGGGTGGGCGAGCACGACGACATCGGCCGACGGGTCGTAGACGGCGGTCTTCGGCTCGGGCCGCACGTCGGTGACCAGGCCGGGGCCGTGCAGCGGGCACACCTCCACGTGCCGCAGGAGGTACGGCCTGGCCTCGCGGTAGTCGGCCCGGCTCACCAGCGGAGCGGCCAAGCCCAGGTCGGGCGCGTCGTGGGGCGGCAGGTCGCCGACCGAGCAGGGGCGGGCGGGGAGACGGCCGTGGGCGGCCTCCAGCCACTGATGCACGGCCAGGCCGCGGCGCGTCGCCTGGTTGCCGGAGTCGTCCCACGGCAGCCAGAGCTCATGCATCTGCGCCTGCGCCGGGCAGATCTGGTAGCGCCTGGCCGTCGTCATCGACCACGTGCGGCGGTGCGTGCCCCGGTCGGGCAGCCCCAGCAGCCCCGGCAGGTGCGGGAGGTCGTCGCAGGAGTCGCGCAGCTTGCACTCCGCGCAGTCGTGCCCCGGAGCCCTGCCGGCGCCCGCGAGCAGGCCCGCCGCCACGGGGCGGACGGTGGCGAGGTAGGAGCGCTTGATCTCCTCCGGGGCGAGGTCGACGAGCAGCTTGGCGCCGCCGTCGGTGAGACCCATCTCCACCACGCGGACCCGCCCCGCCCGCGGCGACTCGTGGCGCACAGGGACGGGGATCTCGCGGTAGACGTCGCGCGGGTTGACGGCCTGCCCGCCGGTCGCCGCCACGTAGGCCATGGCGACGGTCGCCGCCCCGTCGGGGGCGCCGACGGGGCGGCGGGTGCGCATGCGCCGGAACTCCACGACGTGGCCGTCGGGCGAGCCGTACCACCTACCCCAAGCCGTCATGGCGCGCAGCTCGGTGGGGGAGGTGATCTGCACGATGCGGGGGCTGCGTTCGGGACGCAGATCCACCCCGTCGCGCGCGAGTTCGGCCGCGAGGGACTCGGAAGTCTCGACGTAGGTGCGGCAGGCGTGGCGTATCCAGCGCGCCGCGCCGGGGTGGACGGGGGAGCGGTTCTCCGCGAGGGCCTGTGCCACCGCCGCGTCGACGTCGGCCTCCTCGAACTCGACGGCGTCGAGAGCCGCCATCACAAGCCCCAGGGGGAACGCGTCATAGGGCGCGTATCGCCGCCGCTCGTAGGCGCGGCGGCGGACCTCCGGCCTGGCCTTGACCGCGACGAACTCGCGGCAGTCGCCTTCGCGGCGGTCGAGCATGCTCGCCGACAGTCGGATGATGTCGGGGTTTCCGGTGAGTTCGGACCGGATGGTCCAGCTCATAGCCCCTCCCGGTGCCTGTTTCCGCGCTGCGACCCCTAGATTAGAAGATCGTCGGGCCGCCTGGGAACGCCTCGCTCGGCTCGCAGGCCCTTTCACCGGTGGCATGACCCGAGTCGTCCGTACGGCGACCGCTCAGCGGGTGTCCTGCGCCCACAGGTGTGTGCAGGAGGGGCACTGGAGGTGCACGACGTGCCCCTGGTTGGCGAGTAGATAGCGCCAGTGGACCGGGCAGTTGCGGCGGGCCAGGCAGTCGGCGCAGTCGTGCCCGTCGTGGCAGCTCGGGCAGGCCAGCCACGCGCGGCGGCCCAGGTCGGCGTGCGGGTCGATCGGCATCATGGGGCCGGCTCCCGGCGCGGCAGCACCCCGGCCTCCACCAGCATGTCGTAGGTCGCCCGCTGGTCGGCGTCGAGTCCGGAGTACAGCAGGTTGTATGCCTCCTCCTCGGCCCGGAGCGTGGCGATCGGGTCCCAGTCCGGTCCCATCGCGGCCATCACCGCGGCGCGGCGGCGGGTCTCGTCGAGGGTGAGGTCGTGTTCGAAGAGGATGTGGTTCACGGCTGTCGGCTCTCGGGGTGGGGGATCCGGTGGGGAACTCCTGGGGCGTGGGGCTCCGGGCTGAGGGCTCCGGATGGGGGGAGCTTTGTGCTGCATATACCTTATGTCGGCTTTCGTGGGACGGCCAGGTGACCCCGCTCACATCCTCGAGAACTTAAACCTGGCCTTACGGCAAGACATCCGTGACGTGTCCCTACGGAAAGGCCGGTCTTCATGTCATGGTGCCCATGATGAGCGCATCGCCAGATGTCCGGATACGTGATAGCGATCTCGTCCAGGAATCCCTCACCCGGCCCGAGGCGTTCGCCGAGCTCTTCGACCAGTACGCCGGGATGCTCTACCGCTACGTCTCCAAACGCATCGGCCCCGACACCGCCGAGGACATCGTCGGCGAGACCTTCCTGATCGCCTTCTCCCGCCGCAGCCGCTACGACCAGACATACGGCGACGCACGCCCATGGCTGTTCGGCATCACCACCAAACTGATCTCCCGTCACTACCGCGCCGAGGCGGCACGCTACCGGGCGCTGCTCCGCTCACCCGTGGAGCCGTTCATGGAGAACCCGGCCGAGCGCGTGGTGGCCGAGGTGGCGGCGCAAGCCGTACGGCCTGCCCTGGCCGGCGCGCTCGCCGCCCTGCCGAGGCGCGACCGCGACGTGCTGCTGCTGATCGCCTGGGGCGATCTCACCTACGAGGAGACGGCGCGAAGCCTCGGCATCCCCGTGGGAACCGTACGATCCCGCCTCAACCGCGCCCGGCGGACGCTACGGAAAGCCCTCGGTGACGACCACCCCTTGCGAGAGGAGACGTGACGATGGACGACCTGACAATGCTTCGCGACCTCGGGCGCGACCTGGAGCACGAGCCTCCCGCAGGGCTCGTACGGCAACGCGCGCGCCTGCTCGACGCGGCCGGCGGAGGCACATCGCGCCGTCCGACCTGGTTCGCCCGCCTGTGGGCATGGCCCGTCGCCGCGGTGATCGGGGCCGCCGCGATCACCGCCGCGGCCATGCTCGTGCCGACCCTGCTGGTGAAGGGCTCGTCCCAGGTCGCGGCGCCGCTCGGGGACCGGCCGGCGCGGGTGACCGGCACGCTCAACGTGCTGCTGGTGGGCACAGACTCCGAGGTGGGCACCCCCCGCTTCCGCACGGGCCAGGCGCGCGCCGAAACGATCATGCTGGTGCACCTGCCGGCCGACCGGGGGGAAGTCACCGTGGTGAACCTGCCGCGTGACTCCATGGTGGCGACGCCGAAGTGCGCCTCCAACGGCGGTCGCCCGCTCGACAAGATCAATGCGATATACGCCGAGGGAGGCATGACCTGCCTGCGGCAGACGGTCGAGACGTTGACGAGGGTGCGACTCGACCACGCCCTGGCGGTGGACTTCTCCGGATTCAAGGCCATAGTGGACGCGCTTGACGGGGTGCGTATCACCGTGCCCAGCGCCATCGACGACGCCCAGGCGAAGCTTCGGCTCCCGGCGGGCACACACATGCTCGACGGAGAGCAGGCGCTCGGCTACGCCCGGGTGCGTTACACGGTTGGGGACGGGTCCGACGTATCACGTATCAAGCGCCAGCAGGTGCTGGTGAAGGCGCTGGTGGCGCGGGCCAAGGAGAAGCTGACCGACCCGGCCGCGTTTTTTGAGTTCGCCGGTAAGGTCCGAAAGGCCGTTACGGCCGACACGGAGTTCGACGCGGAAACGCAGGCGGACCTATTCAGCGGCCTGGCGAAGGCCGACGTCACC
This sequence comes from Sinosporangium album, assembly GCF_900100605.1. GTDB lineage: Bacteria > Actinomycetota > Actinomycetes > Streptosporangiales > Streptosporangiaceae > Sinosporangium > Sinosporangium album. Next base: position 8,384 of record NZ_FNCN01000003.1, read on the forward strand.
GCGGTCACCGTGCCCTGGGAGCCTTACCCGGGGGACCGCACCGCTCTCGCGTGGCGGCAGCCCGACGCCGACCGGCTTTTCGCGCGGCTGAACGGCAAGTCCACCCCCACCGTCACCCCACCAGGCGGTGACGGTCGGGCGAAAACGGCAAGTCCACCCCCACCGTCACCCCACCAGGCTGGACGGCAAGTCCACCCCACCCCCACCCCCACCGTCACCCCACCAGGCGGTGACGGTCGGGAGAAAGCCGTGAAACCGTGATATTCCACTGATCGACCGACGGACGCGATCCGGAGCCGCCTAGGAGCGCCGGGCAGCGGGCCGGGGAGCCGTAGTCCTCCCCGGCCCGGCGTCAGAGTGCCGAGCACGCGAGGCCCCGACGCTCCAGTGAACCCAGGCGACATGCCCGCCGGCCCGTGCGCCGTCAGCCGCCCGAGGTAGGAGAAGGCGTTCGCCTCCTTCGCGTCAGCGGGGTTGCTGGTCGATCAGCGTCTCGTAGTGCTTGATCTTGCTGTCCAATACGCCGGCGTTGCCTTGCAACACGTGGATGCGTCTGGCCAGTTCGTCGCGGTGCGCGCGCAGCATGGCCAGCCGGTCGGTGAGGGTGGCGCCTCCGGCGGCCCGTAGCCGGGCGTAACGCCGCATGTCGGAGATCGACATTCCGGTCTCCCGCAGCCGGAGGAGGAACTCCAGCCACGCCAGATCGGCGGCGGCGTAACGCCGCTGGTTGCCGGTGGTGCGGCCGACCCTTTCGATCAGCCCGGCGCGTTCGTAGTAGCGCAGGGTGTCGTGCGAGAGTCCGGTCCGCTCAGCGACCTGGGCGATGGTGAGCGCCGGTTCCTGCTGGTGGACAGCGTTCCCGTTGGCCATGGAGGAATCGTAGGACCTGGAGTGTGCTCCAGGTCAATTGCGGCCTCGGCGGCGGTCGGCGTGCACGTGACTTCTCGAACCGGGGCGACGCCCAGACGCCTGCCGCGTGGACAGTGCCTGGGCGGGCGTCGTTCCGGGCTCGTCCGTTCTTCTGCGGTCAGGGCGTCGCCGGTGCCTGCCAGTATCCGGGGTGCGAGGCGGTGAGCGGCGGGGCCGGGCAGCGCCGGCGCGTCATTCCCGGCTGGCCGCCGCGAAGTTCATGTCGGCGTACCGGTCGCCCGCGACCTTCGAGGCGATGGGTTCCAGGCCCGCCAGGTCCGCCTCGGTCAGGTGGATGCGGGTCGCTGCCGTGTTCTCCTCGACCCGGCTGCGCCTGCGGGTGCCGGGGATGGGGACGACCGGGAGCCCGTGGATTTGGGTCTGCTGGTGGACCCAGGCCAGGGCGACCTGTCCCAGGGAGGCCCGGTGTGCCTCGGCCACCGCCCGGATCGGCTCCAGCAGGGCCGCGTTCGCCTTGGCGTTGTCGCCCGTGAAGCGCGGCTGCTGGCGGCGGAAGTCGTCGTCGGTGAGCTCGTTGTCGGCGTTCGTGAAAGAGCCGGTGAGGAAGCCCCGCCCGAGCGGTGAGTACGGAACCAGAGTCACCCCCAGCTCGCGGGCCGCCTGCACGACACTGATCTCGATGTCCCTGCTGAACAGCGACCATTCCGTCTGGACGGCGGCGATGGGGTGCACCGTCTGTGCCGCACGCAGTTCGGCGCCCGTCACTTCGCTGAGGCCGAGTTGCTTCACCTTCCCCTCACCGACCAGCTCGGCCATGACGCCGACGGTTTCCTCGATGGGGATGTTCACGTCACGACGGTGCATGTAATAGAGGTCGATGACGTCGACGTCCAGGCGCCGCAGGCTTGCTTCCACGGCTTGCCGGATGTACTGCGCGTCGTTGCGGATGATGCGCCTGGTCGGGTCCTCCGGCGAGACCGTCAGCGCGAACTTCGTCGCGATGATGACCTCGTCGCGGTGCGCCTTGAAGAACGGTGCCAGGAACCGCTCGTTCTCGCCGTGGCCGTAGAGGTCGGCTGTGTCGTACAGCGTGACGCCCAGTTCCAGCGCGCGTTCGAGGGTGGCCCGCGCCTCCTCGCCGTCAGTCGGGCCGTAGGCGAAGTTCATACCCATGCAGCCCAGGCCCTGTACGCCGACCTCGGGGCCGTCCATGCCGAGCTGTGCCTTGCCGATCCTGCTGTTCGTCATCGGGACCTCTCCGACGCCGGTGTTCGCCCGGCGTCCACTTTCGAATCGTTCCTCCGAACGCTAGAACCCTGGAGCGCGCTCCAGGCAAGTCGGCTGTCGATGGCTCAGGCTACGGTGTGTCCTTTACGGCGGTGCTGTGTCCTTTACGGCGGTCGCCGGACACGATCCGCAGCCGTTCCGGGACGCCCGACCGGGCGTCGGGCAGCCGCAGAGGCCCGGCGCCCGGTGTGAGGGTGCCGAGCACGCGAGGCCCCGACGCCCCCGTGAAGCCCGGCACCGTGCCCGCCAGCCCGTGCGCGGTCAGCCACCCGAGGTAGGAGAACGCGATCGCCTCCTTCGCGTCGGCGGGCACCCCCAGCTCGTCGCTCAGCGCGATCCGCGCGGCGGGGGCCCGCTCCCGCAGCATCGCCATCAGCACCGGATTGCGCGTGCCGCCGCCCGCCACGACCACCATGGTGAGTCCGTGCCGCCTGATCTCGGCCGCCGCCGTCTCCGCCGTCAGCGCGGCCAGCGTCGCGACCAGGTCGGGCAGGCCCAGGCCGTACGGCGCCGCCATCTCCTCCACATATCCCGGGTGGAACAGCTCCTTGCCCGTGGTCTTCGGCGGCGCGAGCCGGTAGTAGGGCTCGGCGAGCAGCGCCTCCAGCAGGTCCTTGTGCACACGTCCGGCCGCCGCCAGGCCGCCGTCCCGGTCGTAGGGCTCGCCCGTCGCCGCGAGCACGGCGGAGTCCATCAGCGCCGACGCCGGCCCCGTGTCGTAGGCCACGCCGAGCTCCGGCACCGTCAAATTCGCGATCCCACCCAGGTTGAGCGCGCCGCAGCGCCCCGGCAGCCCGGCCAGGAAAGGCACGTCGAACGCCGACACCAGCGGAGCCCCCTGCCCTCCCGCGGCCACGTCCCTCACCCGCAGATCCGACACCACCGGCACCCCGGTCCGCTCGGCGATCCACGCCGCCTGCCCCAGTTGGAGCGTCCCCCGCACCGCGCCGTCCTCCACCCAGTGGAACAGCGTCTGGCCGTGCGAGCAGATCAGATCGGCGGGTGGGCACGCGGCGGCGGCCTCCGCGAACGCCTGGCCGATCAGTGTGTCGAGCCGGCACACCTCGCCCATGTCCACCCGGTTCGGCGGAAGCGCCGCGATCACGCGGGCGCGCAGCTCCGTGCCGTACGGCACCGCCCCGACGTGCTCCACGACCCCGACGAGCTCGCCGTCCGCCGCCTTCCAGTCCACGACCGCGCTGTCGATGCCGTCGTGTGACGTCCCCGACATCAGTCCGAGCACCCGCATACAGGCTCCTTGAAGGGAGTTTTCAAAGCTCTATAGTTCTCGGGAGAATATCTACATCGGGAGTGCGTGTGAGCACAGGGCGGGCCGCGGCGGCGGAGAGGCACCTGGTCGTCGGGGTCGACGGCGGCGGCACCAGCACGCGGTGCGTCGTCGCCACCGTCTCCGGAGAGGTGGTCGGGCGCGGACACGCCGGAGGCGCCAACATCCTGTCCGCCGTCGACCCCGTCGGCAGCCTCCGCGCCGCCCTCGCCGAGGCGCTCCACGATCACGACGCCACCCGCGTCGCGGGCGGGGTGTTCGCCCTCGCCGGTGCCGAGGCGGCGGGGGAGCGGGCGCCGGCCGCCGCCGGTGAGGTCTGGCGGAGGCTGCGGCTGAGCGGGGCGCCCGAGGTCGTGTCCGACCTCGCCGCCGCCTTCAGCGGCGCGACCGAGGAGCCGTCCGGCACCGTGCTGATCGCCGGCACCGGCGCGGTCGCCGCCCGGATCGCCGACAGGCGGGTGACGCGCCGGGCCGACGGCCACGGCTACCTCCTCGGCGACGAGGGGTCGGGCGTGTGGATCGGGCGCCGTGCCGTACAGGCCGTGCTCGCCGCCCTGGAGGGGCGGGCCGTGCCCACCGCGCTCCTGGCCGCCGTCACCGCCCTGCCCGGCGCGCCCGAGAACCCCACGCCCGGGGAGATCGTCCGCCTCGTCCACGCGGGCCTCGCCGACGCCGGCCCCGCCTGGCTCGGCCGGCTCGCCCCCGCCGTCGAGGCCGCGGCGCGTGCGGGCGATAACACGGCCCTCGCCATCGTCGAGGACGCCGCCGAGCGGCTCACCGCCACCCTCCGCTCACTCGGCCCCGCCGACGGCCCCACCGTGCTCGCGGGCTCCCTGCTGACCGAGCCCACCCTGCTGGCCGACGAAGTGCGCGCCCGGCTCGCGGGGGCCGCCCTGGTCCCCGCCCGCGACAGCGCCGCGGGCGCCGCCGCCCTCGCTCTGCACGCCCTTGCCCTCCACGCGCTCGACCTGCCCGACGCCCCGGCCGCGCACCGGCGGCTGATCGGCTGAGACGTGTACGGCTCCCGCCGCAGGAAAGCGGGAGCCGTACCGTAGATCACCGTGCGACAGCGCCGCGGCTGGGCCGGCTCTGGCGGCCCGCGCGGTCGACCGCGGTGACGTAGTAGCGGGCGCCCTTGGCGCCCGAAGGATCGGTCCAGGTCAGGTGGCGTCCACCGGGCACGACGGCGACCAGGCTGCCGGCGTGTTCGAAGTCCTGCGGTGTGGCGGGACGGTCCAAGCGGAAGATCGCGAACTGGAACGGCCTGCCGCCGCCCGCGGCCACGGCGCACACCTCGACGCCCCCGCCGGTGACACGCGCGTGCGTGAGCACGGGGCGGCGCGGAGGGGCTCCGCCCGCGAGCCGGGGGAGGAGCGGGTTGAGGGCGGGACGCCGGTAATGGTCGGCGACGACCCGGGTGACCGTTCCCAACCGGTCGTCACGCACATCGGACGCGCTGAACCAGATATCGCCGCCGACCACCGGATGGTCGCGGTTGAGGGTGAGGTGCCGGGTCAGCTCGTCGGGCTGCTGCCACGGCGCGGGCTGGCCGGCGGCGCCCGCCTTGTAGGCGGCCTGGCCGATCCAGAGCTGCACCCCCGTGCCCTTGGCCACGTCCGACCACCAGGGGATGAGTCTGGCGTAGTCCGCGTTGGACTGGCCGATATACCAGTAGATCTGCGGGGCGATGTAGTCCAACCAGCCCTTCTTCACCCAGCCCCGCGTGTCGGCGTGCAGGCTGTCGTAGGACTGGCTGCCGCTGGTGTCCGACCCGAGCGGATCGGTGCCCTTGTTGCGCCAGATGCCCGACGGGCTGATGCCCCAGGCGCATTCGGGCTTGCCGTGCCGTACGCGCTCCTGCATCTCCCGCACCAACAGATCCACGTTGTCGCGCCGCCACGCGGCCAGGTCGGGGAAGCCCTGGCCGTACTTCGCGAAGGCCGCGCTGTCATCGAACGCGGGCGTGTTGACCGGGTAGAAGTAGTCGTCGAAGTGCAGGCCGTCGATGTCGTAGCGGTTGATCGCGTCCATCATGGCGTCCTGCACGAACGCGCGGACCTCGGGAATGCCCGGGTTGTAGTAGAGCTTCCCGCCGTAGGAGACGATCCAGTCGGGGTGCCTGCGCCCGGGATGATCGGGGTGGAGCTTCGCCGGGTCGGCCTGCATCGACACGCGATACGGGTTGAACCACGCGTGGAAGGTCAGACCCCGCGTGTGCGTCTCCTCCACCATGAACGCCAACGGATCGTAGCCGGGGTCGCGGCCCTGCACCCCGGTCAGATACTGCGACCACGGCTCGTACGGCGACGGCCAGAAAGCGTCGGCCGTCGGCCTGATCTGCACGAACACCGCGTTGAGGCGGCGCGTCTGGGCGAGGTCCAGCCAGGCGAGGTATTCCGCCTTCTGCGCGTCGGCGCTCAGACCCGGACGCGACGGCCAGTTGATGTTGAGGACGGACGCGATCCACATGCCGCGCATCTGGCGCAGCGGCGGCGGGGGAGCGGAGGTCATGGCGGAGGCGGCCTGGGTCGTCATGGTGAGGGGGATCGTGAGGGGGATGGTCGTGGAGGCGGCGGCCAGGGTGAGGCCGCGCAGCATCGTACGACGGCTGGGACGGATCATGCGTGCTCCTGAGGCTGAAGGAGATGGCGCTGATCGCGACGATGGCAGAAAGTTACATTCATATCAACGATGCTGAAAGAAAGTGTCATTGATGTGTAACCTGCTGCGGAGACCTCTCACCGGGAAGGTGACCCATGCCCCACAGCCCCGACCTGGCCAGACTCGCCCTGACCGTCCTCCAGCCCGGATTCGACGGCTCGGCGCCTCCGGCGTGGCTGCGGCGTGCCCTCTCCGAAGGGCTCGGCGGCGCGGTGCTGTTCGCCCGCAACATCGTCGACCCCGACCAGACCGCCGACCTGATCGCCGCCATGCGCGAGGACAACCCCGCCGTCGTCGTGGCCGTCGACGAGGAAGGCGGCGTCGTCACCCGCATGGAGGCCGCCTCCGGCAGCTCCTGGCCCGGCAACCGAGCCCTCGGCACGATCGGCGATCCCAGCCGTACCGAACGGGTCGCCGCCGCCATCGGCCACCTGCTCGCCTCCGTCGACGTCACCCTCGACTACGCGCCCTCCGTCGACGTCAACGCCGACCCGGACAACCCGGTGATCGGCATCCGCTCCTTCGGCGACGACCCTGGTCTCGTCGCCGAACACGGCGCCGCCTGGATCAGGGGCCTCCAATCGACCGGCGTCGCCGCCTGCGCCAAACACTTCCCCGGCCACGGCGACACCGTCGCCGACTCCCACCTCGAACTCCCCACCGTCCACGCCCCCGCCGCCCTCCTGCGCCAACGCGACCTGCTGCCCTTCCGCGCCGCCATCGACGCCGGAGTCCGCTCGATCATGTGCGGCCACCTCCTCGTCCCCGCCCTCGACCCCGCGGCCCCCGCCACCCTCAGCCGCCCCACCCTCACCGGCCTCCTCCGCGACGAGCTCGGCTTCACCGGCATGCTCGTCACCGACGCCATCGAAATGCGCGCCGTCGCCGCCCTCCACAACCCCGGCGAGATCGCCGTCCGCGCCCTCATCGCCGGCGCCGACGCCATCTGCGTGGGCGTGTCCTCCGAGGAGGGGGAGAGCGTCTACGTCCTGCGCGACGCCATCGTCGCCGCCGTCCACGACGGCCGCCTGTCCGAGGAACGTCTCGCCGAGGCCGCCTCCCGCGTCGTCGCCCTCGCCGTTTGGCACGCCGACTTCGCCGGAGCCCGGCTCTGGAACGAGCGCGACGACGATGTGGCCCTCGGCCTAGCCACCGCCCGCGACGCCCTGCGCGTCACCCTGCCCGGCAGGGGCCCCGCGCCCGCCGCCGAGGCCGCGATCCCGCCGCTCGCCGCGCCGCCCCTCGTCATCGACGTCGCCCCCAGGCTCAACCTCGCGGTCGCCCCCGGCACCCCCACCGGCCTGTACGCCGAACTGCTCGACAACCTCCCCGGCACCCTGGGCGTCACCGTGCGCGCCGACAGCCCTGCCCTGCCCGACCTCGCCCCGCACGCCGACCGGCCCCTCATCCTGGTCGTCCACGACGCCGCCCGGCACGGGTGGGCGGCCGAATTGGTGGCTCATGCCGTACGGCAACGGCCCGACACGGTCGTCGTTGAAACCGGCATGCCGGGCGAGGCGCAAGGGTCCGTTTATATCGCTACAAACGGGATTTCACGGGCATCAGCCCAAGTAGTCGCGCATTTGCTGGTCCATGGCCAATAATCGGATGCCGACTAGAGGAGGGGCCACGTGTCCTCACTGAACGAACACGACGGCCCCAGCCCGGCGAACCTGGTGGCCACCGTACGGGCCGTGCTGCCCTCGCTGACCCCGGCCGCCCAAGCCATCGCCAGATTCATCCTCGACGACCCCGGCATGGTCGCCCGCAGCACCATCACCGAGTTCAGCGCCGTCTCCGGCACCAGCGAAGCCACCATCGTGCGCACCGCCCGGGCACTCGGCTTCGCCGGCTACTCCCAACTGCGCTTCGCCCTCGCCGCCGCCGTCGCCCACAACACCCCCGAACGCCTCGTCCCCGGCGACCTCGCCCCCGACGACCCCCTCACCGACGTCATCGCCAAAGTCACCCGCGCCGAATCCCAAGCCCTCGCCGACACCGCCGCCCAACTATCCCCCGACACCCTCGGCGCCATCGTCGACGCCGCCGTCACCGCCCGCCGCATCGACGTCTACGGCGTCGGCGCCTCCGGCCTCGTCGCCGTCGACATGGCCCAGAAACTCATGCGCATCGGCCTGTCCGGCCACTCCTACACCGACGCCCACCTCGCCCTCACCGGCGCCGCCCTCGCCCGCCCCGGCGACCTCATCGTCGGCGTCAGCTGCACCGGCGAAACCCCCGACGTCATCCTCCCCGTCAAACTCGCCCGCGACGGCGGCGCCACCACCGTCGCCATCACCAACAACCCCCGCTCCACCCTCGCCGCCCTCGCCGACCACGTCCTCGTCTCCGCCGGCCGCGAGACCGCCTTCCGCCCCGGCGCCCTCGCCAGCCGCATCAGCCAGCTCCTCATCGTCGACTGCATCTTCGTCGGCATCGCCCAACGCACCTTCGAAACCTCCGACGCCGCCCTCCGCGCCACCCGCCAAGCCCTCGCCACCTACTTAGGCGAATCCCGCCGCCGCGTGAAATAACCCTCTCCGGGGACGGGGGCATCTCCGCTGCCCTCGACTTGTTGTGCACGTTGTTTGCGGGCCTGGGCGAGAAGTCGTTCGGCGCCCGCCTCGATCACGGAGGGGGCGACCCCGGCCGCATGTAGCTGTCGCTCCACATCCAGCTAATCTCCTGGTGTCCTTCTAGGCACGTCAGCTCCTCATCATGAGTCGTGTAGTGCATGTATATCCGATAGCCGGGTCTCCGACGGTAGGAGTCCGATGAGGTGTCGACGATGTAGCCGGGCCTGCGTCGTACGACGGACGGGTTTTGTCGGTGGCGTTCCCTAGGGTGGGCGCATGGCTTACGACGTGCAGATCTGCATCGACTCCGGTGACCCCCACGTGCTGGCCGACTGGTGGGCGGAGGCGCTCGGGTGGGAGGTCGAGTCGCAGGACGAGGCGTTCATCCGCGACATGATCGCCAAGGGCCACGCCTCCGAGGCGGACACGGTTGTCCACAGGGGTGAGTTGCGCTGGAAGCCAGGCGTGGCGATCCGCAACCCCGGCTCACCGCGGGTGCTGTTCCAGCTGGTGCCGGAGAAGAAGACGGTGAAGAACCGGGTCCACCTCGACATCAGGGTGGGAGCCGAGAAGATCGAGGCCGAAGTCGAGCGGCTCGTGGCCAAGGGGGCCACCGTCCTCCACCACGGTCGCCAGGGGCCCCACTCCTGGATCACCATCGCCGACCCCGAGGGCAACGAGCTCTGCGTCTGCTCGGATTGACGGCACCGGCTCGCGGTGGCTGACGTCGTACGCCACCGCCATGCTTCTTGCCGTCGATTCCTGTGATGACTCGGAGCGGGGGGCGGAGGTCCAACTGATCGCCTTCCGAGATGTTTACCGGAAGGCGGCCCCAAAGAGAACCGCTGTAATAGCAAGGAGCATCCTCGAGCACTGTCTCTGGTATTTTGTGCGTCCAGGCGGGGCGCCGAACGTGACCGTCGTGGACGGTGTTCAAACCGACCAGCACGGTGAGCGGGCCCAGCGCGACATCGCATGAGGCGATGGATTTGAAGTCGCGGATGCGAAGCCGGGTGACGAACGGGCTCGCGGATACCGGTTCCGTGCTCATGGGATGTCGACTTCCCGGCCGGAGCTCGGTGACGCGTCCGATTGGCCCGTGATTGTCACGCCTGTCGCCTTCCTTGAGCAGATCGTCGTGATCCGCGAGACCGGCGCCCAACCAGGCCGTCACCTGCGTTGAGCGGCCAAGTTCGCTCCTCGACGTGGTGAAACCGCGACCCACGATATCAAGATCGATTCTTCGTGACTTCGAAGGTCTCAACCCGAAGGCGTCGGGCTTCAATCGGCGAAGGGGGGAGAGGCGCTGTAAGTGCATGGGCTAGGCCCTTTGGGGTTCCTCGCTCGCCACGTTCTATTTATGGCCGATCTGATTTATTCGGGTGGCGTCAGCCGGCCAGGCGTAGGTCGTCGGTGGCTACGGCGTGGCGGAGGGGTCGGATGCCGGGGCGGTCGCGGAGGAGGTGGGCGTTGGTGTCCGCTATCTGGGCCGGCGTCTCGATATATGGGCGGCTGAAGCAGGCCGTAAACGCAAGACTGCAATTTTGTGACCGTGCGCCCTAGATTCCTCGGCACGGCAAACGAAGAAGGGGCGCAATGTCGGAAATATGGGAGATGTCCGCCTGGGAATTGGCGCGGCAGATCCAGGCTCGCACGGTGTCGAGCCGTGAGGTGGTCGAGGCGCATCTGCGGCGGATCGCGGAGGTCAACCCCCGGGTGAACGCGGTCACGGTCGTCCTGGCCGAGGAGGCGCTGCAGGCGGCGGATGCGGCGGACCGGGCCCTGGGCTCGGGCACGCCGGTCGGTCCGCTGTGCGGGGTTCCGGTGACCGTGAAGGAGAATGTCGACCTCGAGGGATCGGCCACGACGCTGGGCATCGTCCCGCTGCGCGATGCGGTCGCCGCCGCGGACGCGCCGCACATCGCCGAGCTGCGCGCGGCTGGGGCCATCCCGATCGGGCGGACCAACATGCCGGAGTTCGGCATGCGCTGGCACACCGACAACGAGTTGCGCGGCGCCACCCGTAACCCGTGGTCGGCCTCGCACACGCCCGGCGGCTCCAGCGGCGGCGACGCCGTGGCCGTGGCGACCGGTATGGCGGCGCTGGGGCTGGGCAACGACGGGAGCGGCTCGCTGCGCTGGCCCGCCCAGTGCTGCGGTGTCGCCGCGTTGAAGCCGTCGCTAGGGCGTGTGGCCCAGGTCGGTCTGCCGGCCGGCGCGGGTGATCCGCCGCGGCCGACGCCGTTCGGGTTCCAGCTGCTGGCCGTGCACGGGCCGATCGCCCGGAGCGTTCGGGACCTGCGTCTGGCCTTCACACATATGTGCGCGGACCATGGCGGGGATCCCTGGCACGCGCCGGTACCCCTGGACGGTCCCCCGGTTCCCGCACCCGTGCGGGTCTGGCTCGCCACCGACCCGGACGGCCCCGATCTGGACCCTGGCGTGGCGGACGCCCTGCGCCAGGCGGCGGAGCGGCTGTCCGACGCGGGGTATGTCGTGACGGAGGGCCGGGCCCCGGCCCTGGTGCGGGCCGGTGAGATCTACACGCAACTCTTGTCCGCCTACGGCCGGGTGCACGAAGTGCAGCCGCCGGTCGAGTCGGTGGCTTCCGAGGGGTTCATCCGTTTCTGGGCGGAGTACGAGCCGCACTGGAAGCAGGCGGCCGGCCAGGCGGCCTTCGATCCCATGATGGAACGCGCCGTGATCGCGCGTGCCTGGATGGCGTGGATGAGCCAGGCTCCGCTCGTCCTCGCGCCGATCTGCACCAGTCCGGCCTTCGCCGTGGGGGCCGACCTCGACGCCGACCGGCTCGCTCGGTGGCCGGCGTCCCTGCGCATGGCGTGGACCGCCAACCTTCTGGGGCTTCCAGCGGTGGCCGTCCCGACGGGCGTGGCCGAGGGGCTGCCTCAGGGCGTTCAGATCATCGGGCCGCGCTTCCGCGAGGACCTATGCCTGGACGCCGCCGAGGCGATCGAGGCCCGCACTCCTGCGCTGACCCCGATCACCCCGCGCTAGCCGCCGGGAGGGCCCATCGGGCGCGGCACAGACCGCGCAGGAAGCTCCGCAATCCGCCAATACCGAGATCGCCGCATTGGAAGGGCAGGGCGAGGCTCATTTCGGTCGGCACCCGGACGCTGAGCTCACCCTGAGCCAGGCCGGCATCGGCGTGATCCTCAGCGCCCGGGTGCTCGCGGAGTTCGAGCTCAGCCGGCCAGGCGTAGGGCGTGGGTGGCTACGGCGTGGCGGAGGGAGCGGATGCCGGGGCGGTCACGGAGGGGGTGGACGTTGTTGGTCAGCAGGATGACGGTGAGGGCGCGGACCGGGTCGATGACGAGGGAGGTGCCGGTGAAGCCGGAGTGGCCGTAGGCGGTGGTGAGGGGGCCGACGATGGCGGGGTCGCCGAGGCGGAAGCCGAGGGCTTGGCGGTAGGGGGCGCCTTCGGCGCCGTGGTCGCGGGTCATCTCGGCGACGCTGTCGGGGGTGAGGAGGGGGGCGCCGCCGGTGCGGAGGGCTTCGGCGAAGGTGAGGAGGTCGTCGGCGGTGGAGAAGAGGCCGGCGTGGCCGGCGACGCCGCCGAGGCCGTAGGCGGTTTCGTCGTGCACTTCTCCGCGGACGCAGCCGGTGCCGGGGCGTTCGATTCTGTGTTCTGTGGCGACGATCCGGGACAGGCTGAAGGCGCTGGGCCGGTAGAAGGTGTCGTTGAGGCCCAAGGGGCGGGTGATCCGCTTGTGGACGAGGTCGTCGAGGGGGGCTTTTCCGGCGAGTTCGGCGACTCGGCCGGCGGTGACCATGCCGACGTCGGAGTAGAGGTGGGTGTGGCCGAGGGGGTTGACCGGCTCGGTGGACAGCACGCGTTCGAGGCGTTTCGCGTGGATGTCGGGGCCGCCGCCGGGGATCTCCTTGTCGGCTCGGCGGCTGGGCGGGAGGCCGGCGGTGTGGGTGAGCAGGTGGCGGAGGGTGGTTTGGGGGTGGCCGCCGTATCCGTTGAGGAGCCAGGTGGAGACGGGCGTGTCCAGGTCGAGCCCGCCGTCCTCGACAAGCGACATGATCACGGTGGTGGTGAAGAGCTTGGTGATCGAGGCGAGGTCGAAGATCGCGTCTCGGCCGGCGGGGGGCCTGATGGGGAGGAGCTCTTCGGAGGCGCCCGCGAAGCGCACGATCTCGCCGACGGCCGCGGAGGCGGCCACCTTGCCGTCCACGGCGATCAACGCCACCGCCGCCGAGCACACTTTCGGTACGGCGTTGGCCAGCAATGCCGCGAGCGCGGCGGAATCCTGATGCGCGGTGGTCGATTTATCGGTCACGTCACCCTCGTCACGCTAGTCGGCGGCGGCGCCGGGGCCCAGGCTGTACGGTGACCCGGCGGTCGTGCTCGGGCCCGTGTGCGGGTGGGACGGGCCGTGGTCAAGGATTCCCAGGGAAACCACGACAAATCCCGGCAAGTCATCCAAACTCCCCGCACTCCCGGCCGGGCTCAGGCGCGCTGGGCCTTCTCGGACGCGAGGACGGCGTCCAGGTTGTCGCCGTGGGCGGCGAGGAGGGTGCGGGCGGCGTCCGCGTCGAGCCCGTGGCGGATCACGACGACGGCCACCTTGACCTGCCAGTCGGCGGCCTCCAGGGCCGCGCGGGCCGCAGGCTGGCCGGCGCCGGTGATCTGGGTGACGAGCCGGGTGGCGCGGTCGGTCAGCTTGGAGTTGACGGGGGAGACCTCGATCATGCTGTTGCCGTACGTGCGGCCCAGCCTGATCATCGTGATCGTCGAGATCATGTTGAGCACGAGCTTCTGCGCCGTGCCCGCCTTGAGGCGGGTCGAGCCGGTGACGATCTCGGGGCCGACGATGACCTCGATGGGGTGCTGCGCGGCGTTGGACACGGGTGTGCCCCTGTTGCACGAGAGGCCGATGGTGAGCGCGCCGCGCCGGGCGGCCTCGTCGAGGGCGCCGACGACGTAAGGCGCACGCCCGCTGGCGGAGATGCCGACGACGGAGTCGAGCGGGCCGATGTCGCGGTCGGCGATGGCGGCGGCCCCGGCGCCGGCGTCGTCCTCGGCGCCTTCGACGGATCTGGTCATGGCGGGCAGACCGCCGGCGATGACACCCTGGACGGTTTCCGGCCGGGTGCCGAAGGTCGGCGGGCATTCGGAGGCGTCGAGCACGGCGAGCCTGCCCGAGGTGCCGGCACCGACGTAGATGAGGCGGCCCCCGCGCTTCATCCGGTCGGCGACGCCGTCGATGGCGGCGGAGATCTGCGGGATGGCCTGGGCGACGGCGGCCGGCACGGCGGTGTCGGCGTCGTTCATCAGCCGGGCCACCTCTTCGGTGGTGAGCCGGTCGATCCCGCTGTAGCGGGGATCGCTCTGCTCGGTGAAGAGTTCGGCGAGTGAGTCAGTCATGGCTTTCCATGTCGGTAATTTTCACTGAATGCTTCTACTGTGCAAATTATCTTCGAAGTGTGGCGTCATGTCACTCGTGCGCACCGGACTCCACGGCACGCGGAACACTCAGCCGCCTCCCGGAGGGCCGTCCCCCAGGGCGCGGCTGTAGAGCCAGAACACCCGCTCGGCGCGGGCCGCGACCGCTCGGGAGTAGAACCTGAGCGGTCCCACCCATCCGATCTGCGCCTCGGTCAGCCCCGCCGTCCGCATGTCGGCCAGGCAGCGGCGCAGCAGGACGCGGCCGATGCCGAGCCCGCGCGCGGCGGGAGCACTCCCCATCGGGCCGAACCACGCGGGCCGCGACCCCCACGCGGCGAAGCCGAGGATCTCCCCGTCGCGCACCGCGTAGTGGCAGCCCGTGCCGTTCTCGGCCTCCCACGCCCAGGTGTCGTTCCAGTGCCGGCGCACGAACTCCGCCACTTCGCCGCGCTCACCGGTCGGGGCGGAGATCACGGCCACCTTCGCGTCGGCCAGCCGGGCGATGTCGTCCTCGGTGGACAGGTCGGCGGTGCTGAGGTCGGCCGTCATGTTCCAGGCGGTCGTGTCCAGCGTGTAGCCGAGGCGCTCGGCCAGGCACGCCGCGGGCGTGTAACGCACGTCGATGCCCGGCCAGGCGTAACACGGCGGGTTCCCGGCGAACCTCGCCATCCTCGCCCCCTCCGCCCGCAGCCACTCCTCGGCGGCTTCCACCAGCGCCCGGCCGCGCCCGGCGCCCTGCGCTGCGGGGTGTACGGCGAGCAGGTCGATGTGGCCGACCGACGGGTCGCGCCCCGACAGCGAGGCGAACACGACACCGGTCAGGTCGCCGGACAGGCCGCCGGTCGCCAGCGCCGTCCACCGCCGCCCCGCGGGAGGCGCGGCGAGCCGGTCCACCAGCGCGGCGGCCCCCGAGTCCAAGGTCAGCGCCGCGTCCGCGACCGCGCGCAGCGCGGTCAGGTCGGCGGGCTGTGCCGTACGGATGGTCACGCGGCCTCCAGCGGCGTCGCCACCACGTTGCGGCGCTCGGGGTAGAAGCAGGAGTGCTCCTGGGCGAAGCCGCCGGACCGCGCGAGGAGCGGAATCTCGGATGTGCACCTGTCCGTGCTGAACGGGCAGCGCCGGGCGAACAGGCAGCCGTCATCGGATTTGCTCTCGTCGAGGGCCTCCGTCGGCACGACCCGCTGCTCGCCGGGCCGCTCCAGCCCGTGGAGGACGGGGATGGCCGACAGCAGCGACTGGGTGTACGGATGGACCGGCGAGGAGATGATCGTCTCGACTTTGCCGCGTTCGACGATCTGGCCGCGGTAGATCACGTACATATCGCCGTCGCCGCCGATGTAGCGGGCGGTCGCCACGTCGTGCGTGATGAACAGCACGCTCACGCCGAGCCGTTCCCGCAGGTCTTTCAGGAGCGACAGGATGCCCAGCCGCAGTGACACGTCGATCATCGAGGTGGCCTCGTCGGCGACGAGCATCTCGGGGTCCACCGTCAGCGCGCGGGCGATCACGACGCGCTGCCGCATGCCGCCGGAGAGCTGGTGGGGGTAGCGCGGCAGCACATAGCCCGGGTCCAGTCCCACCAGGCTCAGCAGTTCCGCGGCCCGCGTGTCGATCCACGAGCCGGGCCGGCGGGTCTGCTTGGCCCGCAGGGCCAGCGGCGCGTGCAGCGTCTGGTGGATCGTGCGCGTCGGGTTGAGGGCCGAGTAGGGGTCCTGGTGGATGAGCTGGATGCGGCGGAAGTACGGCTGGCGCGCCCGCGGCTTCAGCGCCGACATCGCGGTGCCGTCGATGACGATCTCGCCGGAGTCGTAGGTCTCCAGCCCCGCGATGATCCGGCCGAGCGTCGTCTTGCCGCAGCCCGACTCGCCGATGAACGAGACGGCGCCGCCTTTCTCGATGGAGAAGTCGACCCCGCGCAGCGCCTTCACCTCGCGGCCGGCCAGCACGCTGCCGCGCTGCTTGAAGGTCTTGACGATCCCGGTTCCCCTGATCACGCCGACTCCTCCCGTACGGCGCCGCCCGCCTCGACGGCATGGCACGCGACCAGGCGCGGCCCGTCGGCGACGGTCGGCGGTTCGACTGTTTCACACACGTCCATGCGCAGCGCGCAGCGCTCGCGGAACACGCACCCCTCCCGGGGGACGGTGCCCAAGGTGGGCGGGCGGCCCGGCAGCGCCCTGGCCTCGTCGATGTCGCCGACCAGGCGGGGGATAGCCCCCAGGAGCCCGCGCGTGTAGGGGTGGCGCGGGGTGGCCAGCACCTCGTGGGTGGGGCCCTGCTCGACCACGCGCCCGCCGTACATCACGGCGAGCCGGTCGGCGACCTCGGCCACCACGCCGAGGTCGTGGGTGATGACCATGGTGGTGAGGCCGCGCTCCTCGTGCACTTCGCGGATGATGCGCAGGATCGTGGCCTGCGTGATCATGTCGAGCGCGGTCGTGGGCTCGTCGAGGACGACGAGGTGGGCGTTGAGCACGAGCGCGAGCATGATGCCGACCCGCTGCCGCATGCCGCCGGACAGCTCGTGCTGGTGCGAGTCGAGCACCCGCGCGCCGTCCAGCCCCATGCGTCCGAGCAGCTCCTTGGCCTCCCGCACGAGCGCCCGCAGGTCGGACACGCCGTGGGAGCGGCCGAGGTCGAGCAGCTGCTTGCCGACGGTCTTGAGGGGGTTGAGGGAGTTCTGCGCGGCCTGGAACACATAGCCGATGTGTCGTCCGCGCGCCTTGCGGAGCTCTTCGCCCCGCAGCCCCACCACGTCGCCGAGCCCGTCGATCTCGACGCTCCCCGCCGCGATCCTGCCGGGCGGCTGCACCGCGTTGAGCAGCGACAGCGCCAGCGTGGACTTGCCGGAACCCGACTCGCCCACCACGCCGGTGATCGTGCCGGGCCGGAGCTCCAGGTCGATCCCGGCGATGGCCGGCAGCTCGCCCGCCGGCGTCTTGTAGACCACGGACAGTCCGCCGACCCGGACACCCGGTGCGGTCTTCGGCGCGGATTCAGGCATGGGTTCCACAGGCGTTTCCGCTGACGTTTCCACAGACACCGCCATCTACTCCTCCCGCAGCCGGGGGTTGAAGATCTCGTCCATCGCGTCGACCACCAGCACGATGCCCAAGGTGAGCAGCAGGATCGCCAGCAGCGGAGCCATCAGGTACGGCAGAGCCGCCGTCGTCGTCAGCGCGCCGCCGCCGAACACCGCGAGGTTCAGCATCACGCCCCAGTTGTTCGCCTCGAACGGCAGCACGCCCAGGAAGAACAATCCCACCTGCGCGTAGACGGCACCGGTCACCGCGATCAGCATGTTCATCGCGATGAAGGGGGCCATGCTGGGCAGGAGCTCCCGTCCGATGATGTGCGTTGTCGACAGGCCGAGCCCCCGTGCCGCCTCGATGAAGCCGCGCTCGCGCAGCGACAGGGTCTGCGACCGTACGGCACGGGCCACGCCGCCCCAGCCGAGCAGCCCGAGCACGAGCCCCATCTCCCACGCGCTGCTGAACTTCCAGATGGTGGACAGCACCAGCAGCAGCGGCAGGCCGGGGATGGTGAGCTTCATGTCGGTGATCCGCATGAGCACGCTGTCCCAGCGGCCCCTGCGGAAGCCGGCGAACAGTCCGACGCCGGTGCCCAGGACGATCGTGATGACGGCCGTCACCAGACCGGTGAGCAGCACGTATTGCGCCCCGGTGACGACCAGGGCCAGCACGTCGGTGCCTTCGAAGTCGGTGCCGAAGGGGTGTGCCCAGCTCGGCGGCGCGTAGAGCGCGTTGTCGTCGCGGGGGAGCTGGTCGGGGTAGAGCAGCGGCCCGAACACGCCCATGAAGGCGAACCCGAGCACGATGATCGCGCCCGCCATGCGGCTCGGCTTGCGCTTGAGGACGCGCCAGACGCCGCGCCAGAAGTTGCGCCGCAGGGTGGCGCGGGCGCCGCCCGGGAGGGCCACCGCGGGGTTCATGTCACTCATCTGCCCGCCTCCTCACCGGAGCGCACCCGGGGGTCGATCACGGTGTAGAGCATGTCCGCCACGATGTTGGCGACGATGATCGCTATGGTGATCAGCAGGAACGCGCCGCCCATCAGGGCGAAGTCGCGGTTGGTGATGCTGTCGATCAGCATCAGGCCGAGGCCCGGATAGTTGAAGATGCGCTCGATGAAGATCGCGCCGCCGAACAGCAGCCCCAGCGAGAGGGCGAGGATGGTGAACAGCGGCAGGATGGCGTTGCGCGCGATATAGCGGAAGACGATGCTCCGCTTCATGCCGCGCAGCTCGGCGGCGAGGATGAAGTCGTCGCCGAGCACGGTCACCACGCTGGACTTCATCGCCAGGATCCACCCGCCGTAGCTCGCCAGCGCGTAGGTCAGCACCGGCAGGGCGGCGTGTTCGATGAGCGACCCGATGTATCCCAGGTTGAAACCCGGTTCGAACATGATGTCGGCCGTGCCGCCGGACGGCAGGATCGGGATCAGGGTCGTGAACAGCGCGCCGAGCAGCAGCGCCAGCACGTACTGCGGGATGCCGTGCAGCAGCGATCCCGACACCGCGAGGATGTCGCCGAGCCTGCCCGACCGCTTGATCGCCGCGTAGACGCCCATCATGATGCCGATGAGGAAGCTCAGCAGCGTGCCCACCAGCACCGGCAGGACCGTCCACTTGGTGGCTTCGAAGAGCACGTCGGTCACCTGCGCGCCGGGCGTCATGAGCGATTCGCCGAGGTCCAGGCGGAAGAGCCCCGACATGTAGTCGAGGTATTGCTGCCAGAGGTTGCCCTTGGGCATGAAGCCGTAGAGCACCGCCGTGGCGCGCTCGGCCTGTTCCGGCGACATGCCCTGCTCGATGAGCTTCTCGTAGCGGGCCGCGATGGGGTCGCCGGGGATGTTTCTGATGATCACGAAGCTGATCGACGTGACCACCAGGACCATGACGAGCCCGCGGGCCAGGTGGCCCGCGAGTCGGCGTGCGATGACCGTCATAAGCGAACTATTTCTTCTTGATCAGACCGAGCTGGATCCAGACCCCGGAGGTGAGACGCAGCAGGTCGCTGTCGTTCTCCGGGAAGCCGGTGAAGCGGTTGGTGTTGATGAACTGGGTGTTGACGTAGTCCCAGAGCTGGATGACCGGGAGGTCCTGGTTGGCGGCCTTGGCGAGCTTCGCGATGATCTTCTTCTGCTCGTCGCCGGTGACCGAGTTGAGCTTGTGGGTCAGCTCGCCCGGATCGACCTTCTCGCCGTCGACCTCGATCGTCTCCGGGCCGCCCATCCAGTTGCCCTCCTTGCCGGCGGGGACGTGCTTCAGCTTGCCCGCGAGCAACTGCCAGCCGTTGGAGGTGCCGTAGAGCCGCTGGTAAATGTTGTACGGCGCGGGCCCGAGAGCCACCAGCCACATCCCCACGTCGTACTTCCCGGCGGCGAGCTCCTCAAGATAGAGCGGGTAGTCCGCGGTCGTGACCACCTCGGCCGACACGCCGGCGTCGTTGAGCTGGCTCGTCACCGACTTGGCGCCCGCCAGCCAGTCGGAGAAGGACGCCGGCACGTTGATGGTGAGCTTCCACGGCTTGCCGTCGGCCAGCGCCCACTTGCCGTCGACCTTCTTCAGCCCGGCCTTCTTGAACTCCTCATCGGCCTTGGCCACGCCGCCCTTGTACGGCTCAAGCGACTTCAGCGCGGCGGCCCCCAGCCACTCGGCCGCCGGCCTCTGGTGCATGCCGGACGTCGTCGCCGACGCCGTGCCGCCCTCGGGCGAGGCGACCTTGGTCACCTGGTCGCGGTTGATCAGGTGGGCCAGGCCCCGCCGTACGTGCACGTTGTCGTAGGGCTTCTTCGACTGGTTGAACGCCAGGGAGTTGCCGACGGGGGAGTAGCCCCGCACGACGCCGTTGCCGGGCGTCGCCGCGATGCGCTTCATCACGTCGGCCGGCACGGCGGTGAACGGCGCGCTGTCCAGCTTGCCCGCGGTCAGGTAGCTCCAGATCTGCTCGTTGCCGTTGTAGTTGAGGATCTTCACCTGGTCGGGCGCGACCTTGGCGGCGTTGTAGAAGTTCTTGTTCTTGACGAGCAGCGCCTCGCCCGGGTTCATGCGCTCCAGCTTGAACGGCCCCGCCGAAACGTCCTCCTTCGGGGCGAAGGCCAGCACCTTGGGCGCCAGGTCCGTGATCGCCTTCCTGGCGGCCTCGGCCGCGGGGCCGTCGGTGCGGGCGGTCTTGACCTTGTCCCAGAAGTCGGCGGGCAGGAGGCCGCCCCAGATGTGCTCCGGGACGATGATCGTCTCCATGATGCCGCGGACGAACGTCACGCTCGGGTTGTCCGCAGCCTGGGTGATCTTGATGGTCTTGTCGTCGATCACCTGGATGTCCGAAGCCGCCCCCGCGGCCTTCGGGTCGAGGGCGTAAGCCGTACCGCCCTGCGTGTAGGCCAGGCCGATGGAGACCTTCACATCCTCGGCGGTGACCGGCTTGCCGTCGGACCACTTGTTGTTCGGCTGCAGCTTGATGGTGATCGACGACTGGTCCGGGGCGATCTCCCAGCTCTCCGCGATGCCCGGATAGAACTGGTTGGGATCGGTCATGTGGTTCTTGGTCCACCCAAGCCACATCGAGTTGTAGCCCCGGAACGCGTTGCCCTTGGGGTTGTAGGGGTTGATCGGCGCGTTGACATCCAGACCGGGTTTCAGTGCGTCGATCGTCGTATAGAGACCGCCGCCGGATGACGAAGAGTTGCCGTTACCGGCACTGCATGCCGTCACCGCGGCAAGACCGAGCAACGCCGCTACCGCTGCCAGACGCTTCATGGACCGCTCCGTGGGGGGTCTTGGCTCAAGGATGTGAACTCGAAGGGAGAAGGGGGACTTGCCCCGGACCTTATGGGCGCTTACGACTCCGCGTCAATAATCTCCATGATGTGTGAGGGTTCTGCAACTTTCCTTCATCTAGGTCACGGAAGCTCAAAAACCCCTGGTAGGTGGCTATCCTGGCGACATCGCGGTCAGGATCTGGCCGTGATCCGGCGTACTAATAGATATACGAACCGGCCCGGGAAGGGAGATCAGGTGGAGACCTCGGCGCGTCTGCTACGCCTGCTCTCACTGCTGCAGATGCGGCGTGAGTGGCCCGGCCCCGAACTCGCCGAACGCCTCGGCGTCGCCCCCCGCACCGTCCGCCGCGACGTCGAACGCCTGCGCAACCTCGGCTACCCCGTCCACGCCACCCCCGGCGTGCTCGGCGGCTACCGGCTGGGCCCGGGAGCCTCCATGCCGCCGCTGCTCCTCGACGACGACGAGGTCATCGCCGTCGCCCTCGGCCTGCGCCTCGCCGCCGCCGGCACCATCAAAGGCATCGAGGAGAACTCCGCCCTCGCCCTCGCCAAGATCGAACAGGTCCTGCCGTCACGCCTGCGCCACCGCGTCGACGCCCTGCACTCCTCCACCATGGCCATCGCCGCCGGCGGCCCCGTCGTGGACCCCGCCGTCCTCACCGCCGTCGCCTCCGCCTGCCGCGACCGAGAAACGCTCCGCTTCGACTACACCGGCCACCACGGCACCTCCACCCGCCGCCGCACCGAACCCCACCGCGTCGTCTCCTGGGGCCGCCGCTGGTATCTCGTCGCCTGGGACCTCGACCGCGACGACTGGCGCACCTTCCGCCTCGACCGCATCGAACCCCGCACCCCGACCGGCCCCCGCTACGAACCCCGCGACCCGCCCGACGGCGACATCGCCGCCTACCTCACCCGCCGCATCGGCCACGCCATGTGGCCCATCGAGGCCCGCGTCCGCGTCCACGCCCCCGCCGCCGCCCTCGAAGGGCGGGCGGCAGGCGACGTCCAACCCGAGACCGACGCCACCTGCCTCCTCACCCTGCGCGGCGACTCCCTTCCCGGGATCGCCGGCTTCCTCACCATGCTCGACCACGATTTCGACGTCCTCGACCCCCCGGAACTCGCCGACCACGTCCGCGCCCTCGCCGCCCGCTACGCGCAAGCCGTACGGCCCGGGCCCGCCCAGCCTCCCCCGGAAGCCCCCTAGGCTGTCGCGCATTCCGCGGCACCGCAGCACCGCACTCCGACATCCCTACATTCCGGCATTTCGACATTTCGACACGGAGGACCTGAGGCTCATGCGCGACAACAAGGACTACGCCCTGGACGATCCCGAGGCCGTCCGCGACCTTGTCCGCCGGAACCCATGGTGCACGTTCGTGAGCTCGGTGCCGGGACGGGGGCTCGTGGCCTCGCACTACCCCGCCATCCTCGACGAGACGGCGCCCGGCATCGTCCTGCTCAGCCACGTCGGCAGACCCGACGAACAGGCCCACGAACTGGGCCGTCACGAGATGCTCGCGATCGTCCAAGGGCCCAACGGCTACATCTCGCCCACGTGGTACGGCGACGCCGTCGAAGCCCCCACGTGGAACTTCGTCGTCGTGCACGCCCACGGCACGCCCGAGCGGCTGAGCGACGAGGAGAACCTGGAAGTCCTCGACCGTCTCGTGGACCACTTTGAACACCCCATGCCCACCCCCTACCGGCTGCGGGGCACCCCGGAGCGAGCCGCCTACGCCGAACGAGCCGCACGCGGCACCGTCGGGTTCCGCCTTCCCGTGACCCGGTTCGCGGCGAAGAACAAGATGAGCCAGGACAAGTCCGACGACGTCATCAAGCGCGTGATCGAAGAGCTCCACAGCTCCGGCCCCCACCACAACCCCGCGTTGGCCACGTATATGGAGAACGTGCCGCGCCCACCGCGCTAGCCTCCCGGGCGTTCGAAGTCACCCGCACACCACCCGCCGCCCGTGGTCACGCAGAATCAGGCGTTCCTTCTCCAGCAGGCGCAATGCCCGCCGAACCGTCTCCTCGCCGCACTGGTAGAACCGTTGAAGGCTCACCTGCGAGGGAAGGATCGCCCCGGGCGCGTAGAGGCCGGCGGCGATCTTCTTTCGCAGATCATCGGCAACTGTGCGGTAGCGGTACTCCAGAACGACCTCCGGAGCCGGCGAGCCGCAGACCAGCCAGCCCTTCGACGGCACCACGACGACGACCTCTTCCTCCGCCAGAGCCGTCAATGCCCTCCGCACAGCGTTCCGCGAGACCTGGAGGTCGGCCGTGAGGATCTTCTCCGACGGGAGATAGGAACCAGGTGGGTGGACACCGTCGGCGATGTCGAACAGCAGCCGCTCCATGACCCGGGCGTAGGCGCTCCACCCGTTGACCCTGTCAAACAACCGCCACCGCCGACTTCCCATGCCGCCCCTCGGCCACGCCGGAAACCGACGCGTCGGCGAGCGCGGCGGCCTCGACCTGATCCACGGCCAGTCGGTCGCCGAGACCGTCACCCCAACAGACCACACCAGACCGCACCCGCACCTTCCACACCAAGCCCGAACGATCGGGTACATCCAGACAAGGCCGGGAATCCGGCCCCTGCCCCAACCGCGCCCGCACGCCCAGACCCACCAGCCGGACCTGCAACCGCATGAGATGCCGCGCATCCTGAGAAATGCTCAACGCTTCACTGTCCTTTCCCTTGGTGTCCCTTGGTGGCATATGAAGGCCGGTACGGCACAGGCCAGGAGGAACCCATGCCGCACCGGCCACTCCGTACGGCTCACGCCGTACGGAACCGGGCCGGGACCTGCTCACTCAAGCCCCGGCCGGGGCCCGCGCGCCGGGCATCGTCACAGCACGCGGGTCATACAGCGCGGCAGCCGGCCTGCACCACCGCGCCCTTCGGCACCGCACCCTCGCGGACGAGACACGGCGCCGGCCCGCGACCGCCCCGGGCCCGGGACGGCCGCACATCGTGTACGGCACGGCAGAGGCTTCCGGTTGTTTCGGCGGAGTCACTCTGCTTGATCGCATGGGGACAGTCTTGCCACTGCGAAGCGTCGTGAAGTTTCACGGCCTGTGAAACCGTGGTTTCACGGCAGGCCAAGCCAGCGTGCGAAATCGCTGAGTTCGCGGGAGCGTCGGCGCTTCAGAGTGGAAATCGCCCGGACCGTTTCGTGGACCATCGGATGGTTGCGTGTCTGCTGAGGCGCGGTACGGCGGGCGGCGAGCAGCATGTCGAAAGACTTCTGACGGTCACCGTGGTAAAGCCAGCCGCGTGCCACGTCGATGTAGTAATGCCCGAGGCGCACCGGTGCGACCGTGGCAGGGAAGTCGCTGGATCCGGCCAGACGTATCGCCTCACCCCCGTCGCACATCTCGACGGCGACCGCGACCGCGTGCATGGCTACGTTGGAGGGTCCGAATTCGAGCCCGTAGTGGTTGGCGTCCCGGCCGATCACCCGGGCAGCCTCGCGTGCGTGCTCGACATGCTCGAAGGCCGTCTGGCGGTCGGCGGCGCGTGCGGCGAAAATCGCGGAACGCAGATGCGCCGCTCCCAGCACACTGAGCTCAGCGGCATTCAGACGGCCGAGATCCTCGCCGATCTCCTGCCGCACGCGGTCAAGGAGGGACAGCCCCTTGTCATAAGCGGCCGTCGCCAGAAACAACGTCGAGCGCTGCCAGTACGTGCGGGCGACGCGAAGGCGGTCCTGCGAGGAGTGAGCAGCCCACATCACGCGATCCATGGCCAGGCTTCGCAAGTCGAAATAGCCGAACGTGTACGCGATCGCGGTTACTCCCGTGTACGCCTCCGCAAGCAGCCCGAACACCTCGTCGCATGGACTTCCGTCGCTGAAATGAGCGGCTCGCGTCAGTTCTTCAAGCAGGCCCGGCAGCATCGCCGTGAGCTGTGCGAACTGCGCGCGTCTGCCAAGATCCGAAGCACATCGCACGTCCAGTCGAAGCTGTTCCAGCGGTGGTGGCAGCAAATCCTCATCGGGCAGGTCCCATGACAGAAGCGCACGCCGGATCTCAGGGATGCCGCAATGGACCTGTTCCTCACGGCCTTCGTGGTAAGGCTGACCCGTCAAACGCCCGAGCCCGACACCAAGAGTTCGCGCCACGGCGGCGACGAGCGCCTGAGTGGCCGGCTTGTGACCTCGCTCCACTTGAGCGATCAGGCTCTTGGAGCAGGGGACGCGGTCAGCCAGTTGCTGCTGCGTCAGGCCACGCAGTTTGCGGGCCTGGGCGATTCTCCGCCCAATTCCCATGTCAGGGGAAGAGGTGGTTCCGTCATCGCGCATGCCCCCAGCTTTGCACGTCGGCGAACGTCTGAGAGGTCCCCACCCTAGTTGCCGGAGTAATGCAGTCCAATAGAGCGAGGTGACAGGTCATCTATGCCTAGGGTATAGAGGCTGACTCTTATCAGGCGAAATCGAGCTCTCCCTGAGACGGCGGAGAGTCGTCTCCTTCCACTCCTTCGATAATCTTGAGCAAGTCGACCATTCCGATATGGCACTTCTTGCTGGCTCTTCCATTCCCGCCGAATATGACTCCTTCGGAGCGAAGAATCTGTAACTGCTCACCGGAGTCCGTGACACCGGTAGGCAATTTTGCGGGAATAGATCCATCGCTTTTGAGTACCCGGTGACTATTTGGAAGAGAGAGTTCTTCAATCCATTTACTCACCGTACGTCGATGTATTCCTGCGACTTGAGCAATTACAAGATAGTTCGTCCACCTCCCACTGGGTATTTCGCTGAGAACCTTACGTGCAAGTGCCAACTTGGGGCTAACTGGGTCAACTTTGACGGTGTCGTCTGGGCCGGGCCAGATGGTAATCGCTAAATCGGCCAATTCTTCTCCGCGCTTCTTAATCTCGGCAGCGCCCCATCTGTCCTCTTTTGCAATGCGGAGGTTCATGGCTAGTCCGCTGCCTGCAAGAATGTGCTTCTTAGCGGCGAATGGCTTATTGGACAAGCTCCCGTTGTACGCTGATAGCGTTAGGTTTCCGAGGGTATGAACAATCGTTTCATGTAATTCTTCTACTGTGCCCTCGGGGTTGATGTCATGTTCCAGATCTGTTTTCCAGTCCGGCGTCAAGCTCTGTGGGAGAATATGCTCAATCGATAGATTGGAGCTATCGAAGTCTATCTTCTCGTTTCGACCGATACCCTCTTCGAGGCAGCGGAGGACAAATTCTTTCTGGTAGGGTTTACCTCGCCAGTAGAAAGGATGTTCAAGTATGGCCTCTCGTACCATCTCGTCTGTCGGAAAACGTCCTCTCTGATGTGTAAGAGTTCGGGTAACGGACTGGGCGCTGGGGACTTCGTCGTCTAAAGAACGAACGAGATCGATGAGCATCACGTTGTTGCCGGCGCGCCCCATGCCAATAAGCATTTGCCTTACCATGTAGCTCTCGACCACTCGAAGAATGTCTGCGACGCCATCGGGGTCGACAAGGCGGTCCTCGTAGGCGAGCATGACCTTAAGGGCGACTGGGTAGACAACTTTGGCCTTCCACCGGTGAAGCCGGTCTAGGGCCTTGCCGATAGTGGTGTTATTTTCCTCATCAGGGTGAAGGATACGCCGAAAGACTAGGGCCATTCGATATAGCTCGGAAACCCATTCCTCTATCTCTGACTCGCTCTCGAGTCCACTGAGATGACGCTGCTGATCTCGATATATCGAGTGCTGATTCGTTGGCCGCCCACCTCTTTTGATCACCAGGTCGAGCCAGATTAGGTCCACCAGCTGCTGCTCATCGAAAAGTTTCTGCATGGGCAGCCAGTAGCGTCCATAAATCCGCTCTCCAGCGATGGGGAGACGCATGAATAGGTAGTTCCGTAGCAGGTCTGCTTGGGTAAGCTTTAGTCCGGTATTATTGAGAGACTCGAATATTCTATAGACGTTATCGCCGGGCTGTGCAGAAATCTCCACGAAAGAGAGTTTTCCGACCGCAACCTTTTCGATAGACTGATACCAGTCGCGGGAATTTGAGTCGTCATCGATGAGTTCTTCGAGCTGGCCCTTGAAAAATCTGTAAGCATTTCCTATGCCGTCCTCACCGCCTGCGGCGGGGTCGCGTTCTACGAGCTTGATCCAAGAGTCGCGATCAAGCTGTGTAGGAACAAGAGTGTACCTTTCAACGTGATCCGCGAACTCGTTCATGAGGTACTGTACGTCGATTTTTCTAGAGATTTGAGGATGGTGTTCGCGGCAGCAATTGCGTATTGCGCAGAGAAGGATGCTTAGTGTGGTCAGCCTTTGTTGCCCGTCCACGACAAGCCAACCTTGAACACCTGACGCGGTTCTCGCTGGGCTGGGCGCAAGCACAACGGAACCGAGAAAATGCGTATCAGATTCACTGGAATGTGCAAGTTCGATAATGTCCGACCATAACTGCTTTAGCTGGTCGCGCTTCCAACTATATGACCTCTGGTAGAGGGGGATTATATACTGCTTTTCTCCCTGGAGGAGATCGCGCAGAACAGTCTCGTTGGCTCGCACTTTACTCCTTAATCGTAAGTGGCCACATAATAGTTACTTGACTGGTGGGTGGAGGCGTAGTTTGGTAACAAGACCACAACGAAAATCTTTGGCAATCTCGATGCTGTCAACTTTGAGCTCAAAGCAAGAGGTTGCGATGTGCGTATACAAAACGGGCATACTGCACGATATGTCCTTTTCGTGCCTGATCTCAACGAGAAATTGCGTGGATCCAGGGCGATGGGTTCTGTCGGCGGTATGGATCTCACTTCCAGGTCTTCCCATGCTGGAAAAGCTCGTCCGGGTGTTGCCTGGCTCCGTCGCCTCGAAGAAGTCCATCTACTTGACTGCAAAATGTTTCGGTGAGGGCATGGAAATCGCCTTACCTGGCACATGAATATGCTTGTTTGGATAGCTGGCAGAAAGGAGGCCCACTCCTAGTACGGCAGCCGCCATTTGTTAGCTGAGCTGGGTATATGCCGTGGCCAGGCGGGCGCGGCGGTGGAACCAGCGGGCCCGGGCCTGGTGACGGCGCCGCCAAGCCGACCAGTGAGCGATGTGTTCCAGTGACGGTGTGCGGGGGGCGGCGGCGTTGAACAGGCGCTTGATCTCAGCGACCGTCAGCGGGATCATGCCGGGCTCGGCGGGTGGCGGCTGGTCGGGCCGAGTCGGTGACGGTGCCTGGCTGTCGGTGCGGTGCCGGGCCTCCGCCGCACCGACCGCGCAGACGGCCGGGGCGGCCATGACGAGCACAGTGTGCCGCAAGATCGCCTCATACAGGCGGACTTGGGCCTGGTCCAGCCCGAACAGGTCCTTGCCGAACTCGAATGCCTCCTCCACCGGCTATCTGAGCCCGGCCGCAGCGATCAGAAGGGACAGGGCAGCCGGCCGGCCTTC
Source organism: Sinosporangium album (assembly GCF_900100605.1). GTDB lineage: Bacteria > Actinomycetota > Actinomycetes > Streptosporangiales > Streptosporangiaceae > Sinosporangium > Sinosporangium album. The sequence continues at coordinate 36,678 of NZ_FNCN01000003.1, forward strand.
GGGGACGAAGCAGTAGTGGAAGGCGAGCCCGCCGGTGGAGCGATGCCTGCGGACCGGCAGGAAGTGGGTCGCGGCTGTGGTGGCGATCCAGGCCCGGGCGTAGGTGCGGTCGCCTTTGGAGCCGTCCCCGGCCGAGTGGACGGTCCACCTGCGTTTTTCTGCTTCAGGTGCCCGGCCACCGCCTGCTCGCAGGTCAGGCAGGTGCCGCCGCCGAGGGTGAGGGCGAAGGAGGCGCGGACGCGCAGCACGTAGGCCTGGCCCTGCTCCTCCAGGAAGGTGCGGAGCTTCGTGCAGGCGCCGTAGACCTCGTAGGCGGACGGCGCCCATCGCCCCCGCGGTGTCCCATCTGGCACGGTTCAGCAGCCGCCGGGTGGCATCGGGGCTGCGGTCGCCTATCCACTCGGCGATCGTCCAGCCATTGCGTTTGGGCAGGTCGGACATCACGGCACGGACGTACTTGGAGGCCTGCAGCCGTGGTTCGACCCTGGCGAACATCGGCGCCAGGGCGGTCATGAGCTCCTCGGTGTTCCGCTGTATCCGTGTGGCCTCTACGATAGGACGGCAGCCGCTCTCGATCTTGTTCTCTTCACACGGACATGATTATGAGCGGCTGTTCTCGTTGTACTGGAATCCCATCACGAGATCGCATCGATCATGGCCGCATCGTTCCAGCTCACACAGCAAATGGAGGCTGCGGTACTAGCGGAGGTCGCTGAGCGATTTCCGCTTTCCGTCGAAGCGGATGAGGTCAGGAGTTGTGTCGGCCACCTGGAAAAGATGATGAATTGTGGCCCAAGCTCGTACCTCAGCGAAGGGGGTGCGGCTTGCATTACCACAGATTGGGGCTGCTCGTTCAATAGCCGTTGTCCGGACCAGCAGCGGTGCCGACATGATGCTCATCAATCCGAGCATAATCGATCAATCGGTTGAGGTTGACGAGCAGTACGAGGGGTGCCTCAGCTTCTTCGACGTGCGTGGAATGGTTCCGCGTCCGGTGCGGATCGAAGTGGAGCATCAGGATATCGATGGGACCGTTCTTATCACTTCATTCGAAGGAGCGGTGGCCCGGCTCGTGTGCCACGAAATGACCATCTCGGTGGGCGCCTATACCGTTCGCGCATGAGGCCGGGGGTGCAACCGATCCCGGTTTCCCAGTACAAGGGCACCGGCCGGCCTTGGGGTGGCTGATCACTCCCTGGGGCCGGACTCATCGTGGAACGCGCGGTATGGCCGACTGTACGGCAGGGCGGGCTATGCGGTGGTGAGCAGCGACCAGCACAGGAGGGCGAAGGCCGCTGTGCAGGCGATGGCGCGGATGAGGTTCCAGCGGACCCAGGGTTTTTCGAAGCTGTGCCGTACTTGCGCCGGGTCGGTGATCTGGGCGGGGGGACCGGCGGCCTCGAGGGCGTTGTTGAGGGGGATGTTGGCGCGGAAGGTGATGGCGAGGGCGGCGATGTGGATGGCGAGGGCGGCTGCCAGGGGGAGGGAGAGGGGGCGCCCGTCGAACGGGTCGAGCAGCAGGGCGATGAGGGTGAGCAGGGGAGCGCCGACGAAGCAGGCGGCGAACCAGCCGTTGAGGATAGCGACGTTGATGCGCTGCATCACCTCGATGAACGCCCGGTCGTCGACCCGGCGCAGGCCGAGCATGACCGAGCAGGCGAACGCGTAGAAGAGCCCGGCGACCAGGCCGGAAGTGACCGTGGCGAGCATGAGCGCCGCGTCCTGCCATGTTCTCACGTGTTCCTCCTCGGCCTTGTGTCCGACTCAGCACGCTAGCGCGCTGGTTCTGCGGAGTACATCCTGATTACACGTGTTCATCCACGTATTGGCTCGGCGTCAGTATGTGTCTCACGACCCGGGCCCTCACCGACACCCTCACGGCGCTCGGCCGCCTCGCACCTGGCATTGAGTTCCTGATGAAGTACGCGCTGCCGCCAGACCTCCGCGACCCGTAGGGGGCGGCCTTCGCCCAGATCGCCATGGCCGCGGCGGCCGAACGCGGCGAACCCTGGCTGACCTTCTTCACTCCCGACGACCTCTTGGCCACTCTGGCGAAGCACCACGTTGATGTGGTCAAGCAGGTCCTGGCGTCGGTGCTCTGGTGGCGCCAGGACGCGCCGTCGCCGGCCGTCGCCTGCCGCCTCGTCCGCGCGAGCTTCGACCATCTTTTCGGCACGGGCCATGAGGGGCGGCCTGTGCCGTACGGACATTGTCCTCTTACATTTAGTGCTTTTGTCCGTCAAAATTGGGCGACCCGGTGACAGAATGGATCCGGTCCGAAAGAGCTGCGGAGGACGGAATCGGCCATTCCCCATATCAATGAAGGGAAAAGAGGTTGACGGTGGAAGGGAGAATGTTCACCATAGCTGCAGGTGTTCCTGCCAGGAGGAGCGTCATCATGCGGCTTGAGCTCTCCCGGCGTGTAAGAGCACGATGGCACTATGTCAGGTTCTTTTCCCTTGCCGAATGGCCTGTGGCTCTCGGGTTGACGGGGGTGGCGCTGACCTTCGTCACGCTGGGCCCGACCGTGCTGAGCTTCGCGCTCCTTCTAGCGTTATTGAGCGCCGTGACGACCGTGATCGGGTTCGGCCGGGAGATTCATGAGGCCGTGGCCAGGAGGTCTCGGTTCGAATTTGTCAGGATGAACTCCCTCCTGGCGACTATCGGCACGGCGACTCCCTGCAAGACCTTTTGGCGCGGGCCATGGAACGGGAGTTGGCCGAGGAGACGGGGGTCGGCGGCCACGACGTACGGTCGACGCGCGTGGTCGGCTTCGGCCGGTGGATCGAAAGGGGAGCGAAACCCGAGTTCTTCGGGGTGAGCTATCTTTCCATCTCGTCCAGGGAGCTCGCCGACCGCTACGTGAAGATATCCGAACGCCTGTACACCGGCCGCGTCCGCGCCCTGCCCGTGGACTTCCCGGCTCTCAAGCGAAGCCTCCTCGCTGGCGCGTCCATCGCGCATTCAAGCTCCTGCCCCGAGGACATCCGAAACTCGGGTTCCGTCCCCCTCCTCGTCGGCCTGCGCTTCGCCGTACTTGAGTGGGAGTGAACGCCAGGACAATCGCCCCGAACTCATCTCTGAATGTCTGCCTCCTCTTCCGTTGCCTTGATGTCACCGTGGACTCGGCACAGACTTCGGTTCAGCTCCGCGGAGCTTCTAGAGCATCGCTCAATGCAGAGAACCACGCGTCTGCGTGAGGGCAGGTTTTCCTGACACCGTCGACACCGAAGTCTGCGATGACCAGGGGGCCGTCCAGAGTTTTGCGGTAGCGCGGGATGAGATTGAGAAGGCGTTTCGACGGCGCTGTTTCAGGCCCTTCGTTGACCAGTTCCGCTCCGTGCGCTTCCATCACGATCCTCTGCACGACCTGGGACAGCGGCCGGTCTCCGAGGAGGTCACCCAACGCGTCATGACCTGCGAGGACCCAGGCTTCGACCTCATGGAGAACGAGGTGGGGGAGAAATCTGCGGTCGTGGACTGCCTCAGCCATCGCCCTCTCCACGTGGGCGACTCTGTCATATGGGGAGCCGATGGGCCGTGTCCTCATCCCTGGCACGTCGGAGGGGAGCCCGTAGTAGTCGAAGAGAGTTGATAGCAGGGTGATGGAGGGATCTTGGAGAAGCAGTCGGATCTCCGTGACCAGCTTCTTCCATGTGGACAGGCCGCCTTTGTAGGAGGGGCCGCCCGCTGGGCGTTTAGTGGTATGGACTGACCAGGTCACGTAGATCGTGGAGTTCATGAAATATGGCGATATGACCTCGCGGGCTATGCTCTCCTCAGTCTGCCCCTCGCAGAGGATGTGGAGACGGCGCATCGGGCTATCCCTGCTCCGCCTGAGGTCGACCGCCGAGCAGGTTCTTCTCCCACAGTTCGCCCAGTGAGTAGTCGGCCAGCCATGCCTGTAGCCGGTCGGGGTCGGGTCTGTCGAAGGTGGAGACGCCGTGGGCGCGTTCGACCACGATGAGGTCGTTGAGTTCGAACTGGTTGATGAGCGTGACCGACTGGGTGGCGATGAGGACCTGGCTTTCCCGGCTCGCGGCGCGGATCATGTCGGCCAGCTGCACGATGGCGTACGGGTGCAGGCCCAGTTCGGGTTCGTCGAGTACGACGACGTCGGGGAGGTCGGGCAGGCTCAGCAGTGTCGCGAGGCAGATGAATCGCAGTGTGCCATCGGAAAGGGCGTTGGCGGGGAAGACGACGTCGCCGCCTTCCTGTCGCCACCGCAGGCGGAGGCGTTCCTTTTCCTCGATGAGCACGAAGTCTCGGAAGAACGGGGCGACCTGCCGGACGGTTCTCACAATGCGTTTGTAGGTCGAGATGTCGTCCTCGCGGAGGCGCAGTAGCACGGCGGCGAGGTTTCCGGCGTGTGGGTGGAGGGTGATGTTGTCGGAGGTGTAGCCGCGTTGTTTGACGGGGGCGGCGGCGCCGGTGTCGTGGAAGTGGAAGACACGGCAGCCGCGCAAGACGTTCACGATGTGTTGCGCGGCCGATTCTTCTTGCCCGGTGAGGGCATTGGGGAGGCGGCTCTCGCGGTGGCCTTGGCCGAGTGAGAAGCGTTCGCCAGATGGGAGCCCGATCCACTCGTCCTCAAAGATCAATTCATCGCCCGCTGCGGGCATGAGAGTCGCCCCGTAGGTGTAGGGCGCGAGGTCGAGTGTGAGTTTCACGCGGGCGTTGCCTTTGAGGCCGCCGTGGAGGAGGGCCGAGGCTCCGCCGACTTGTCCGACGAAGAGGTTGAGCTCTTGGTCGACCAGGCGGCCGAGGAGTGCGAGGGCGGAGATGAAGTTGCTCTTGCCGGCGCCGTTGGCGCCGATGAGGATGTTGAGGTCGCTCAGGGGGACCTTCGCCGACTCGATCGAGGTGTGGCCCTCGATCGCGATGGATCGAAGTCGGCGGCGTGTCATGGAGTCAGCATAGATCGATCGGGGCGGCTGTTGTGGAGCTTCACGACCGGCGTAGACGAAAGCTCTTGTACAGCGTTTAAATATATAGGCTAGCCTATCCTAACTCAATCGGGGCGGGCGTGGTGCTGATCCGGGCGAAGGACGACCACGTGGCCGAGGGGCCGGCGGGCCGGGCCGTCGAGGCGGTCTAGGGCCGGTCGGTCAGGTCTTCCAGGCGTTGGGCGACGCCGTCGAGGGTGCGTTCGACGGCGTAGTCGTAGAGGCTGGCGTAGTAGCCCGCGATCTTCTCCGGGTTCTCCGCCAGCTCATACGCGAACGCTCCCATGGCGGCCAGACCTGGCATGTCCGCGTTGTCGCGGTATTCCCCGAACACGTCAACCATTCTCGTGCGATCCATCGCGCCACGCCTCCGCTCGTCCTCGACGGAGACGAACTGGCAGGCCGTACTGAGGATCATGCTGTACGCCAGCACGCTCTCCTTGCCGAAGCCGGCGTCCTGCAGCAGCCGTACGCCCCGGTCGATGATGGGCACGGCCCCCTGTACGGTGGGGCCGTAGACGGCGAGCCGGTGCGCCACGCCGGGATATCCGCGCAGCACGGTCCGCAGCTCGCCCACCAGCACGCGGAACCAGTCGCGCCACGGCAGGTCGCCGGGGGGCAGCGGCATCATGCCCACGACCCGCTCCAGCACCCCCAGGACCACCGCCTCCCGGTCGCCGATGTGGTGGTAGATCACCGCCGGGTACGCCTCGATCGCGGCGGCGAGCTGGCGCAGGGTCCACCCGTCCAGGCCGTGCTCGGCGGTCAGCTCCAGGGCACGATCGATGATCTGCTCGGCGGTGACGGCGGGCAGCCCGGCTGCCCAGCGCGAGCGCGGCCTACTACTGCGGATCAGTGGATTGGCGGCCATGTGGTGAACAGTAGTGTCCGGGATTCGGCAGTGCCCAACCGGCCGTCTCAGGCCAGGATGCGCAGAGGATCGTGGAGCAGGCCGAGGAACTCCCGCATCCACAGCGCGGCGACCACCCCGTCGACGGGCCGGTGGTCCATCGACGACGCCGTCCGCGCCCTACCGCAATCGATTGCAATACCAGAAGGAATAACCTCATAATGTTCATGCAATCGAGTGCGGTTTCTATGTCACAGGTGAGGGTCGCAGGTGTACTGCGAGCGGATTGGGGTGTAAGGCTGTGACCACGAAGGTGGTAGTCGGGGTGTTCAGCCCCTCAGTGTTAGCGAGGGTCGTCAGGCGCCTCGGACTGTTCGCCGACCAGGGGCTCGACATCGTCGAGCAGCCGGTCGCCTCGTCGAGCGCGCAGTTCCGGGCGCTGCTCGACGGCGACCTCGACATGGCGCTCACCAGCCCCGACAACGTGCTCGCCTACCGTTCCGCGCCGGACAACCCCCTGGGGGAGACCGCCGACCTGCGCACCGACCTCGACGCCATGAGGACCGTCGTACAGCTCAGGCGGAAGTACACCTCCCCGCCGATCGGCGGGCCGGACCCGCTCGCCTCCGCGCTCGATCCCCTGGACAAGCTCATCGACCCGCGCATGACGGAGGCCGCATGACCGGCCCCGCTCCGGCGCCGGCGGGTTCGCCGTGGCTGCTGCAGGCCGCCGCCGCGACGTCCACGCTGGACAGGTTCGTCATGCCGCCGATGCTCATCGCCATGGCGGTCGACCTCGGCGAACCGCTGTCCGCGGTCGTCGCCGCGGCCAGCGCGTACTTCCTCGCCTATGGCCTGATGCAGCCCGTGTGGGGGATGATCTCCGACAAGCTCGGCCTGGTCAGGACGATGCGGATCTCCCTCGTCCTCTCCGCGCTCGCCACCACGGTCGCGGCCTTCACCGAATCCGCGATGGGCCTCGGCATCGCCCGCGGCCTGGCGGGGGCCTGCTTCAGCGCCGCCGTACCGGCCGGGCTGATCTATATCGGCGACACCGTGGGCGTGGACCGCCGGCAGCGCGAGATCGCCTCCTTTATGGCGGCCGTCGCCGCGGGTACGGCACTGGCCTCGGTCGTCGGCGGGCTTCTCGCCCAGGTGAACGGCTGGCGCGCGGCGTTCATCGCCACCGGCCTCATCACCGCCGCCGTCGCCGCGGCCCTCGGCCGGGTGCCCAGCCCGCCGCGCGTCCGGGCGGACCAGGGCGTCATCGCTCCGATGATCGCCGTCCTGCGATCCGGCTCGGCGAGGCTCATCCTTCTGCTGGCGTTCACCGAGGGGGTGGTGCTGCTCGGCGTGCTCACCCTGCTGCCCTCCGCCGTGGAGGCGGCGGGCGCGAGCGCGTCCGTCGCAGGGGCCGTCACCGCGGTGTACGGTGTTGCCGTGCTCGTGTTCGCGCGGGTCGCCGGCGCGCTGTCGCGCCGCCTCCACACCTCCCGGCTCATCGCCTTCGGGGCGCTCGCCGCGGTCGCGGCCTGCGGCCTCGCCACCCTGTCCCGCTCGCCCGTCGCGGCGGCGCTCGTGGCCTGCCTGCTCGGGCTCGCATGGGCTCTCATGCACTCGTCCCTGCAGACCTGGGCCACAGAGGTCCTGCCCGCGGCGCGGGCGACCGTCGTGTCGGCCTTCGCCGGAGCGCTCTTCCTCGGCAGCGCCGTGGCCGCCGCCCTGGTGGGAGAGTGGGCGGAGGCGGCGAGATTCACCGAGATCTTCGGCGTGGCGACCCTGATCGCCGTTCCCCTCGGCCTGATCGCCACGGTGGCACGCATGCGCTGGACGAGACCCGAAGGTGAGCCGGGCCGATGACGAAAGAGCAGCCGCCCCCGCGGCCCTCGGAGCAGCCGAAGCTCCGCGACGTGGCCAAGGCGGCCGGTGTCCACGCCGCCACGGCCTCCCGAGCCCTCAACCCCGACACCCGCGGCCTGGTCAACGCCGAGACCGCGCGCCGCGTGCTCAAGGTGGCGAAGGCGCTCGGATACCGCCCCAACCCCATCGCGCGCAGCCTCAAGACCGCGCGCACCCGCACGGTCGGGCTGGTCATCCCCGACCTCACCAACCCGCTCTTCCCGCCGATCGTCCGCGGCATCGAAGAGGTTCTCGAAGCCGCGGGTTACAGCGCGTGGCTCACCAACACCGACGACGATCCGCGGCGGGAGCAGACCCTCATCGATTCGCTGCGCTCGCGCCAGGTCGAAGGGCTGATCGTCGCCACCGCGCGGCTCCGCCATCCGCTGCTGGAGAGCCTGCACCGGCAGGGCGTCAGGATGGTGCTGATCAACCGGCGCACCCAGGAGCCGGACATCCCAAGCGTCACCGCCGACGACGCGGTCGGCACCGCGCTCGCGGTCAAGCACCTGGCCGGGCTCGGACACCGCAGGATCGCCCACCTCGCGGGCCCGCGGCACACGTCGACCGGTGTCATCCGGGCCAGCGCGTTCCGCCACGCGATCCGCGACCACGGCCTCGCCGACGATCCCGAGCTGACCGTCGAGTGCGCGCAGTGGACCGAGGAGGAGGGCGCCCGCGCCATGTCCGGCCTGCTCGAACGGGGCGTGGAGTGCACGGCGGTCGTCGCCGGCAACGACCTCATCGCGCTCGGCTGCTACGACGCCTTCTCCCGGCACGGCCTGTCCTGCCCTGACGACGTCAGCGTCGTCGGCTTCAACGACATGCCCTTCCTCGACAAGCTCCGCCCGCCGCTGACCACCGTCGCGCTCCCGCACCACGACATCGGCGTGGAGGCCGCCCGCATGCTCCTCGAATGCATCGAGGAGCCGGAGCGGCACCCCCGCTCGGTGCTGCTGCCCGTGTCGCTGGCGGTGCGGGGTTCGACGGCTAGCCTCCGCGGTTCAACCGGAGCAGGAGCCACAGCAGGTAAGGCCCGCCGACCACGCCGGTGACGACCCCCGCGGGCAGCAGCACGCCGGGCCAGGCGAACTGCGCCGCGAAGTCGGCGCCGAGCAGCAGCACCGCGCCGATGAGGGCCGAGGGCACCAGGGTGAGGGAGCCGGGGCCGGCGAGGCGCCGCGCGATCGGCGCGCTGACCAGCGCCACGAACGGCACCGGCCCCACCACTGCGACCGCCGCCGACGCCAGCCCGACGGCGGCCGCGAGCAGCCACAGCCGGGAGCGCTCCACCGCCACCCCGAGCCCGGTGGCGGGTTCGTCGCCGAGTTCGAGGACGGACATGCGGCGTGCCAGGGCGAGGGCCGGGGGCAGCAGCAGTGCCGTACACACCGCCAACGGGATCAGCGTCGCCCAGTCGGCGCGGGCGAGGCTGCCGTTGAGCCAGACGAGGAGCTGCGTGGCCTCCAAGACGTCGGTGGTGGTGAGTAGGTAGGAGGAGATGCCCGCGGAGATCGCCGCCACGCCGATGCCGACGAGGACGAGCCGCTGGCGCGAGCCCCGCCCCCGCCAGGCGATCACGTAGATCAGCGCCGCGCCGGCGAGCCCTCCCGCGAGCGCGAGTCCGGTGAGGGCGAGCCCGCTGAGCCCGAACACCATGAGCGCCAGCACGCCCGCCGCGCTGGCGCTGTGGGTGATGCCGATGATGTCGGGGCTCGCGAGCGGGTTGCGCATGGTCGACTGGAAGACCGCCCCCGCCAGGCCCAGGCACGCCCCGGCGAGCACGGCGGTGAGGATGCGCGGCAGCCGCAGTTCTATCACCACGAACTGCGCGAAGGTGTCGGCCCGGCCCAGCACGACGTCGATCACCTCGGGAAGGGTGACGGACGCCTTGCCCAGGGTCAGCCCCAGCGCGGCGAGTCCGGCCAGCAGTACGGCACAGCCGGCCGAGACGGCCGAGGCCCGCCGTACGGCACGCCTGCGCTGCGCGCGCAGCGCCTGCACATGGGACGCCTTGGCGTGTGCGATGTTCACAGGCTCACCGCCTTGCGCGGTCGGATGAGGGCGATGAACAGCGGCGCTCCCACGAGGGCCGCGATGACGCCGACCTGCAGCTCGCCCGGGCGGGAGACGACCCGGCCGATCACGTCGCAGACCAGCAGCAGGGAAGGTGCCGTGACGGCGCACAGCGGCAGCAAGGCCCGGTGGTCGGGCCCCACGTAGTGGCGTACGGCGTGCGGCACGATCAGTCCGATGAACCCGATGGGGCCCACCGCCGCGGTCGCGCCGCCGCAGAGCAGCACGATGCAGACCGCCGCGAGCGCGCGGGTGAGTCCGACCCGCTGCCCGAGGCCGCGGGCGACGTCCTCGCCGAGGGCCAGCCCGTTCAACGCGCGGCTGATGGCCAGCGCCAGCAGCAGTCCTGCGGCGATGCTCGGCAGGGTCCGCCACAGGATGTCGAGGTCGCGTGCCGCGAGCGAGCCGACCTGCCAGAAGCGCATGGAGTCGAGCGCCGTCCGGTTGGTGAGCAGCACCGCGCTCACCAGGGAGGTGAGCACGGCGGTGACGGCGGCGCCCGCCAGGGCGAGTTTGACGGGTGTGCTGCCTTCGCGTCCCCGGCTGCCGATGGCGTACACCAGTACGGAGGCGGCTGCGGCCCCGGCGAACGCGAACCACACGTAGCCGCCGGCGTCGGTGACGTTGAAGACGGTGATGCCGATCACCACCGCCAGCGAGGCCCCCGAGTTCACCCCGAGCAGTCCGGGCTCGGCGATCGGGTTGCGGGTGAGCCCCTGCATCACCGCGCCCGCCACGGCGAAGGCGGCCCCGGCGGCCAGGCCGACGAGGGTGCGCGGCAGGCGCTTCTCGACGATCACCAGATGGTCGGGGTTGTCGGCGTTGTAGTTCGTCAGCGCCTCCCACACCGTGGACAGCGGCAGCGCGTTGGCACCGACGGCGAGGCTGAGGGCGCTCGCGACGGCGAGGACGGCGACGGACAGGACAAGCCAGAGCAGCACGCGGCGCATGCCGCCAGCCGGGCCCGGACGTTTGGTGGTCGTCGTCGGGCCCGGCCGGGCGTCGGCCGCCTGAGGCGGGGTCATAGGGGGGGCCGGGGGGATCAGCCGCCGACCTTCGTGGCCACGGCGGCGAGTTGCGGCACGTACTGGTCGAGCATCCACGGGATGGACAGCACGGTCGGCGCGCTGCTCGCCATGACGAAGGACTCGCCGACGATGGGGGCGAAGCGCTTCTCCTTGACGGCCGGCAGGGCCGCGATCACCGGGTCGGCCACGAAGGTGTCGACGTCCTTCTGGGTGGCGAAGTACATGACGAGCACGTCAGTTTTGATCTTGCTGACGTTCTCGTAGCTGATGGAGTAGAAGTACGAGCCCGCTTTCGGGTCGGCGTCGAGTTCCTTGACGCTGGGGCTCTCGGTCATGCCAAGCTGCACGAGCAGCTCGACGCGGGGGTCGCTGCCGCGGTAGATCGTGAACTGGTCGTTGGCGTTCACCGCGCCGTAGACGAATGACCTGCCCTTGAGGTCGGGGTTGTCCGTGCCGAGCTTGGCGATGTGGGCGTCGGCCTTCTCGCGGAGCGCCGTGGCCTCCGCCGACAGGCCGAGCGCCTTGCCGACGATCTCGATCTGCTGCTGCCACGACGTCGCCCAGGGCTTGTCGGGGTACGACACGGTCGGGGCGACCTTGTTGAGTTTGTCGTGCTCCTCCTTCGTGAGCCCCGAGTACGGCGCCAGGATGACGTCCGGCTTCGCCTCGATGATCTCCTCGATGGGTACCTCGCCCGAGTCGGAGGACGGGAGCAGCGCGGGCGGCGTGCCGCCGAGCTCCTTCAGCTTGGCGGCGTTCCACGGGAGGATCCCCTGGGCGTCGCCGCCGTACGCGTAGGTCGGCATCGCGACGGGCACCACGCCGAGCGCGAGCACCGCGTCCTGCGTCGACCAGCCCCATGTCACGACCCGCTGCGGCTTCTGCTGGATGGTCACGTCGCCGTGGGCGGTCGGGATGGTGACGGGGAAGGCGTCTGCGGCCGGGGCCGCCGAGGAGGCGGCGGGGGCGGCGGACGCGCCGGTCGGTGCGTTCGTCGTGGTGCCGGAGCACGCCGCCAGCGCCAGCGAGGCGAGGGCGGCGACGGCCGTGAACGCGATCCGGGAACGCGATCGGGCGGCAGCGAGCATGGGGGTCTCCGAAAGAAGTGCTGAGGTAAGGCGAGGCTTACCTTACAGTTGCGTGAATATTGAATCACCCTCGGGTGGGCGTCCCGGCCCGCGGGTCCTCCGGTCAAGCCGCGCGAGATCACCATGCGACCGGACAGGGGTGATCGTCTACCGGCAAAGAGTGGCGCGACGCCGAAGCGGTGGCGGGGCGGCGCACGTGGCCGGGTGGTACACCTGCCTCAGGTGTTGGCCGCGCGGAGTCCCCCCGCTCTGGCGAGAGGGCGGAGAGAGATGTGACGACTCCACAGGGCGGCGAACCGCTGACGTCGGCCGCGGCTCCGGTTCGGGCCAGTCGCAGGGGCACCCTGGCCGTCGCGTGGCTGTCGACGACCGATCACAAGGTGATCGGCTACATGTACCTGATCGCCTCGTTCGCCTTCTTCCTGGCCGCCGGAGTGATGGCGCTGATCATCCGCGCCGAGCTGGTGCAGCCGGGTCTGCAGTTCGTGAGCCATCGCGTCTTCAACGAGATGTTCACCATGCACGGCACGATCATGATGCTGCTGTTCGCCACTCCGCTGTTCGCCGGCTTCACCAATGTGATCATGCCGCTCCAGATCGGCTCGCCCGACGTCGCCTTCCCCCGGCTCAACGCGGCGAGCCTCTGGCTGTTCCTGTTCGGCGGGCTGATCACCGTGGGCGGTTTCTTCACCGCGCAGGGCGCCGCCGACTTCGGCTGGTTCTCCTACACCCCCCTGTCCAGGGGGAACTTCACGCCCTCGGTCGGAGGCGACCTGTGGATCATGGGGCTGGTCATGACCGGCCTCGGCACCATCCTCGGCAGCGTCAACTTCATCACGACCATCATCTGCCTGCGCGCCCCCGGCATGACCATGTTCCGCATGCCGATCTTCTGCTGGAACGTGCTGCTGACCAGCATGCTCGTGCTGCTGGCCTTCCCCGTGCTGGCCGCGGCCCTGCTCGCCCTTGAGGCCGACCGGAAGCTCGGCACCCACATCTACGACCCGGCCACCGGCGGCCCGCTGCTCTGGCAGCACCTGTTCTGGTTCTTCGGGCACCCCGAGGTCTACATCATCGCCCTGCCGTTCTTCGGCATCGTCACCGAGGTGATCCCGGTGTTCAGCCGCAAGCCGCTGTTCGGCTACATCGGCCTGGTGGGGGCGACGATCGCCATCGCCGGCCTGTCGATGGCGGTGTGGGCCCACCACATGTTCGCCACCGGGCATGTGCTCCTGCCGTTCTTCTCCGTCATGACGTTCCTCATCGCCGTGCCGACCGGCGTGAAGTTCTTCAACTGGATCGGCACGATGTGGCGAGGGCACCTGAGTTTCGAGCCGCCGATGCTGTTCGCGGTGGGCTTCCTCGTCACCTTCCTGCTCGGCGGGCTCACCGGCGTCATCCTGGCCTCCCCTCCGCTCGACTTCCACATCACCGACACCTACTTCGTCGTCGCCCACTTCCACTACGTGGTGTTCGGCACCGTGGTGTTCGCGATGTTCGCCGGCTTCTACTTCTGGTGGCCGAAGATGACCGGCAAGATGCTCGGGAGGACACTGGGGCGGTGGCACTTCTGGATGCTGTTCATCGGCTTCCACGGCACCTTCCTGGTCCACCACTGGCTCGGCGTCATCGGCATGCCGAGGAGATACGCCGACTACAGCCCCTACGACGGCTTCACCACGCTGCACGTGATCTCATCGGCCGGCGCCCTGCTGCTCGGCCTGTCCACGCTGCCCTTCCTCTACAACGTGTGGCACACCACGCGCTTCGGTGAGCGGGTCACCGTGGATGACCCCTGGGGCTTCGGCAACTCCCTGGAGTGGGCCACGTCATGCCCGCCACCCCGGCATAACTTCACCAGCATTCCGCGCATCCGCTCGGAAAGGCCGGCCTTTGATCTGCACTATCCGCCCGCCTGACGGCGGCTCCCGCCGCCCGAGCGGGGCGGCGGGAGCCGCGAGGTCAGGACGCGGCGTTCCCCTCGGCTTTCCCCGCGGCGGTGCCGAGGCCGTCGTCCACCGCCACGTCCTCGGACGCCAGGGTGATGCCCGACGCGGCGGCCTGCAGGTCGAGCAGGATGGCGAAGTCCTCGTCGACACGGCCGGTGCCCACGCTCGCCTGCACGCACTGGGCGGTGGCCGCGACGACCGGCATCGGCACGTCGAGCTGCCGCGCGGCGGCGAGGCCCAGGTCGAAGTCCTTGCGCAGCAGGATCGGGGTGAACGTCGGGGTGTAGTCCAGGTTCACGAACGCGGGCGACTTGTAGCGCGTGAACACCGACCCCATGACGCTGTTGTTGAGGAATTCGAGGAAGGCGTGCCGGGGCACGCCGCCCTTCTCGGCCAGCACGGTGATCTCCGCCAGCGTCTGTGTGACCACGCCCAGCATCAGGTTGTGGGCGATCTTGACCAGCCTCGCCACCTCGCCCTCGCCGACGTACGTCACCGACTTGCCGAGTCGCTCCAGCAGGTGGACCACCTCGTCATAGGTCTCCTTCGGTCCGGACACCACCAGGCTGAGCCCGCCGACCTTGGCGACCTTGCCGTTGCCGCTGACGGGCGCGGCCAGGTAGCCCACGCCCAGTTCCTCGCACACCTGCCGTACCTTGGCCGACGACTCGGCGGACACCGTCGAGCAGTCCACGACCACGCGCGGCACCTGCGCGGGGTCGGCGAGCAAGCCGTCCTCACCCAGGAGTACGTGCTCCAGGTCGGCCGAGGCGGACACCATCGTGAACACCACGTCCATGCCGCGCAGGTCGGCGATGGCCGCGCACAGGGAGGCGCCGTACTCCTTCAGCGGCTCGGCCTTGGCCAGGGTGCGGTTCCAGGCGGTGAGGTCCACATTCGCCTGGGCGAGCAGGGACGCCATCGACAGGCCCATGCGGCCGGTTCCGATCCAGCCGACGCGGAGCCCGGGGCCGTTCGTGGTGGGGATGCTCATCTCACTGCCTTTGCAATCGTTTGCTGTTCTATGTCGCAAACGTTTGCAGACGTCCGTGGGCCATGTCAACCATTCATGCGGGCTGCTCGAAAGCCGCTCAGTTCTCCGATGCGCCGTGCCACGACCGCCACAGCGCCGCATAGGAGCCGCCGGCCCGGACCAGCTCGTCGTGGGAGCCGAGCTCCACGACCCGGCCCCGCTCCATGACGGCGATGCGGTCGGCGTCGTGCGCGGTCTGGAGGCGATGGGCGATCGCCACCACCGTGCGGCCCTTCACCAGAGCCGACAGGGAGCGCTCGACCCGCCGCGCCGTCTGCGACGCGAGCAGCGACGTCGCCTCGTCCAAGACGAGGACGTGCGGATCGGCGAGCGCCAGCCGTACGAGTGCGAGCTGCTGCGCCTGCGCGGGGGACAGGTCCAGCCCGCCCGAGCCCACCGGGGTGGCCAGGCCGATGTCGGCCGCCCAGTCCCAGGCGTCCAGGGCACGCAGGGCCGCCTCAAGCTCGGCCCGGTTCGCGTCGGGCCTCGCCATGAGGAGGTTCTCCGCCAGCGTCGCGCTGAAGACGTGGTGTTCCTGGGTGACGAGCGCGACGCGGCGGCGCAGCTCGGAGAGGGGAAGGCCGGCGGTGGGCAGGCCGTCGAGGGCGATCGAGCCCACCCGAGGCTCGTAGATCCCGGCCAGCAGGCGGCCGACGGTGGACTTGCCCGCGCCGGACGGCCCGACGATCGCCAGCCGTTCACCCCGGTGGATCTCCAGGTCGAGGTCGCGGACCACGTCGTGGTCGTCGTGGTAGGCGAAGCTCACGCTCTTGAACGTGACATGGCCGATGTCCCTGGAGGGGGGCCGGGCCGCCGACGGCCGTGAAGGCGCGGGCGCCGCGTCCGCACCGACCCCCGCGTCCGGGTCCGCGGAAGCACCGCGGACGCCGATCAGGCGCGCGAGGGCCGCGCCGCTGAGCTGGAGCTCGTTCAGCCAGTAGAGCAGGACGTCGACCGGGCCGACGAGCTGCAGCGCGTACAGCGCTCCCGTCGTCACGGCGGCCAGGGACACCAGCCCGTCGAGGTAGAGCAGTCCGCCGATGACCAGCACCGCCACCACGGGAAGCGCGTAGGACAGGTCGGAGATCGGCAGGAACACCGTGCGGAGCCCGAGCGTGTAGCGTTCGGCGCTGTAGGCCGAGGCGATGTCGTGGTCGGCCCGCTCCGCCCGCCGCCGCGCGATGCCGAGCGCCTCCACGGTGCGGGCTCCCTCGACCGTCTGCGTGAGCCCCTCGGCCAGGTCGGCGTAGGCCGCGTTCTGCCGCACATAGCCGGCGTGCGCGCGCGTGAGATACCACCGCGCGGCCAACCACAGCACGGGCACCGCCGACAGGCACGGCAGCAGCAGGAGCGGATCGGTCAGCAGGACCGCGCCGACGATCATCACGATCGTGGTCACCGCGAGCATCGCGTCGGGCACGGCCTGCCGTACGGCGTTGGCCAGCAGACCCACGTCGCGCGTCGTGCGCGCCACCACCTCGCCGGTTCCCGCGCGTTCCACCGTCGCGAGCGGCATGGCCAGCACGTCGTCGACGAACCGCTCCCGCAGCTCGGCGAGCACCTGCTCGCCGAGCCGTGCCGACAGGTAGATGGCGACCCCGCTCAGGAACGCCTGCCCCAAGACGAACATCACGGCCAGCGCGATCACGGTCTCGACGTCGGCGGTGCCCCGGGGGATCCTCTCGATGAGGTCGCCGAGCAGCAGCGGCATGGCGAGACCGCAGATCGCGCCGGCCGCGTGCACCGCCACGGCCAACGCGAGCGCGCGAGGATGCCCCCGGGCCAGGCGCCTGGCGTAGGCGCGGACCTCTGCGGCGGACGACACAGGTAATCTGTCCACTCGCGCACCGACCTCCATGATGTGCTGCGGCGCTCAGGCCGCATTCTCTTCCCTCGCGACCACCGCGCGGTAGCGGCGGTCGTCGAGTAGTGCCGCGTGCGTGCCCTCGGCGACGACGCGTCCACGTTCGACGAACGCGACGCTGTCGGCGCGGCCCAGCATGACAGGGCTTGTCGTGAACACCAGAGTCGTGCGCCCCCGGCGGCGCGCCGTGAGGCGGGCCGCGATGCGCTCCTCGGTGTGCGCGTCGACCGCGCTCGTCGGCTCGACGAGGATCAGCACCTCCGGGTCGACGGTGAGCGCCCGGGCCAGTCGCAGGCGCTGGAGCTGCCCGCCCGACAGCTCGTGCCCCGAGCCGCGGATAACGGTGTCCAGGCCGTGTGGCAGCCCATCGACGATGTCGCGCGCCGCGGCCGTGTCGAGCGCCTCCATCAGCAGGGCCGTGTCACTCGCGCCGCTCGCGCCGGCCGCGTCGGCCGTGCCGCTCGCCTCGCTCGGGTCGCTCGTGTCGGCTGTGGTGCGGAGCTCGGTGCGCAGCGGGCCGGAGAACAGGCGGGCGTCGTTGTCCACGACGAGGACGCGCCGGCGCACCTCGTCGCGGGGGAGGTCGCGGAGGGGGCTCGTGCCGTACGTGACGCCGTCGCCGGCGTAGCCCCCGAGCCGGTCGGCGAGCACGGAGGCGTCGCAGGGGGAGGCGCACGCCACGGCGGTGAAGCGGCCGGGCGGGGCGGTGAGGGCGGACACAGGGTCGGTGAGGGGACCGGGTGCGGCCGGCCAGGTGGAGCGCGGCGGTTCCGCGGCCTCGCGCCCCTCGGGCAGGGACAGGATGCGCGCGATGCGGCCCGCGGCGACGTAACCGGCGGTCAGGCTGTGCGCCGACGACGACATCCGGCGCATCGCGAGCGCCAGGTAGGCGGTGTAGCCGTAGAAGGTGACGAGTTCGCCGACGCTCAAGGTGCCCGCGACCACGTAGCGGGCGCCGAGCCAGATGACGATGACGAGCATGAGGCCGGGCAGCAGGGATGTCACCGTCGTGAGGGCCGCCTCGACCCGCGCGACACGCAGCGCTGCCGCGCGGACTTGTTGGGACTTCTCCTGATAGCGGGTGGAGAACTGCTCCTCGCCGCCGATCCCGCGCAGCACCCGCAGGCCGCTCGCGATGTCGACCGCGCGGCCCGTCAGCTCGCCCTGCAGGTCGCGCACCCGGTGTTTTCGGCGGTGCAAAGGGCGCACCAGCAGCCCGGTCACCCACAGCATCAGCGGCACGCCGAGCAGCACCACCAGCCCGAGCCGCCAGGAGGTCGAGATCATGATGGCGGCGACCGCCGCGATCACCGCCGCCGACCCCGCGGCCCGCCCCACCACGTCGAACGCTCGGCCGAGCGCGCCGATGTCGTCGGTGGCGACGCCGACGACCTCCCCGGTCGGGACCTGCCGCCGCAGCGAGGCGCCGAGCGCGGAGCTCTTCCCGGTCACGAGCTGCGTCGAACGGAACGACGCGCCGAGGGAGGCGGTGAGCGCCCAGCGGTCCTGCGCAATGCTCGCCGCGGCCTGTACGGCGGCGAGGCCGAGCAGGGCCGCGCCCCACAGCAGCAGCGCCCCCCGGTCGCGGGCGATCAGGCCGTGGTCGAGCGCCCGGCCGATCGCGGCGGGCATCAGCGCCTGGCAGACCATGAACAGAATGCCGAACGCCACGCTGAACAGGATCGGCACCCGGAGGCCGGTGGTCAACCAGACCAGGTAACGAAGCGGGGAACGACAATCTGGAGCCCCGGGGTCGGGCTCTGGAAGCAGCCGCATGAGGCGCGATGTTAGCCCCACACCCCGCATGGTTCACCTGGTTTCCGACATGCGTGAAGACCTGCCGTCAAAGTCACGCATGAGGCCCGGGGCGGTGCCGGCCCACCGCCCCGGGCCCGTTCTTGCGCCGCCCCTACCGGGTGACGTCCACGTCCGTGAGCACGCCGAGCGCGTCGGGCACGAGGACGGCCGCCGACTGGTAGGCGCTGACCAGGTAGGAGGTGATCCCCTTGTCGTCCACCTTCATGAACCTGACCGACACGCCCTGCTCGTACTCGTCGGGCAGGTCCGCGCCGCGAAGACCGATCACGCCCTGGTCCTCCTCACCGGTCCGCATCACCATGATCGAGGTGAGACCGCGCTCGCTGACCGGGATCTTGTCGCAGGGAAGGATCGGAACCCCGCGCCAGGCGGTGACCCTCGTCCCCTCGAACTCGGTGGAGTCCGGATAGAGGCCGTAGGCGTTGCACTGGCGGGCGAACGCGGCGATCGCCCGAGGATGGGCCACGAAGAACCGGGACTTGCGCCTCCGGCAGAGCAGCTCGTCGAGATCGTCGGGGGTCGGAGGACCGGATCTCGTGGTGATGCGCTGCCTGAGGTCGGCGTTGTGGAGCAGGCCGAAGTCGCGGTTGTTGACGATCTCGAACTCTTGCCGTTCGCGCAGCGCCTCGATGGTGAGCCGGAGCTGCTGCTCGGTCTGGTCCATCGGCTCGCCGTACAGGTCGGCGACCCTGGTGTGGACACGCAGAACCGTCTGTACGGCGCCGAGCGCGTATTCCCTGGGCTTCAGCTCGTAGTCCACGAACGTGCCCGGCAGCACCGCCTCCCCGACGTGGCCCGCCGACAGCGCGATCTCCGCCTCGCCGTGCTTGTTCTGGGCCGCTCCGCCGCCCGCCGCACCCCGCCGGAGGTGGTCCGCCAGGGACGGCGAACGGTCGAGAAGCTCGCGATACGCCGCCGCGGGCAGGCTCAGCAGAGTGCACGCCGTCAGTGCCGTCGCCGTGAACTCCCACCTGCCCGGCTCGTCGGCGGCCTGGAGCACCCGGGCACCGAGATGCTCGCCCTCGGACAGGACGCCGAGGTGCCGGGCCCGGCCGTACTCGCCCGCCGCGGTGACGCCGACCCGCCCGTGAGCGATGAGGAGCACCTGGTCGGCGGGGGAGTCTTCGGCGGCGATTACCTGGCCGGCGCGGCGTTCCAGCCGTACGAACCTCTCGGCCAGCGCCGTGAGCACCCCGAGGTCGTCGAACCCCCGCAGAGCGGGCAGCTCGCTCAGCGTCGGCGGCACGACGCCGACCCCGGGCGCGGTGGAGGAGAAGGCCACCAGGCCCGAGCCCCGGTTGTAGGTCAGGCGGCGGTTCACGCGGTAGGTCCCGCCGGGCACCCGCACCCAGGGCAGAGCCTGGAGCAGGTGCCTGCCGGTGATCCCCTGCGTCTGCGGCACCGACTTGGTGGTCGTCGCGAGGTTGCGCGCGGCGGCCGTGTCGAGGCTGAGCGGCGTACCGTTCGCTCCGCCTGCGCCGTTGGATACGGTCACGGGATCACACCGCCGATCTGTTGCCGAGGGTCAGCAGGGAGGCGATCCGCGCCGTCGCGGTGCCGAGCCCGGTCGGCCCGCCGGTCCACCCGCCGGTCCACCCGCCTGTCCCCCCGCCGCTCCACTGCGGCGTGAAGGCGGACGCGGGCGGCCCCAGCGGATGGCGCAACTCGGACTCCAGATAGCGGCGGGTTTTCTGATGCCACAACAAGACCGCCGCCATCCACTCCTGCATCTTCTTCACGTAGTCGGTGAGCGCCTCTCTGGCCTCCGCGCCGAGATCGAGGTCCTCGAACAGCACGGGCAGCTCATGGGCCGCGAGATGCTCGAACTGCCGCATCCGCGCGTTGGCCAGGTCGGTGACGACGGCCACCCCCTGATCCTTGTCGCAGGAGAAGAAGTCCTGCGAGACGAGGATGCAGTTGTGCACCTCGCCCTCGAACTCGATCTCCTTCTGGTAGGAGAAGACGTCGTTCACCAGCATGGCGTAGTCCGAGCTCGCGTTCTCCAGACCCATCACGGTGCGGGTCTGGTAGATGTCCGCCGGCAGCGACCGCCCGTGGGCCAGCCGCGACAGCGCCTTGGTGAGGTCGCTCCCGAAGGTCCGCCGCCGCATCTCCATGTAGTCGACCGGGTCCGGGACCCGGTTCTGGATGTGGTTGGCGAGCTCCCACAGCCAGCTCTCCGTCATGGTGATGACCGAGTCCCTGAACAGCTGCCGCCCGTCGGGCGGCAGCGGCGAGGCGGTCCGCACCCACAGGTCGGCGAGGGCCCGCTCCACCGGGTTCGCCGGCGTGGGGACGGCCCCGAGGTCCAGCGGCATGAACTCCAGCAGTCGCGCGTGGAACGCCTTCGCCCCCGCCATGTCGCGGGCGAACACCAGCGGGAAGTAGTCGTCGGCGTAGGTGCCCCAGGTGAGCCACTGCGTCGACAGGACCAGGTCGTCGGCCGTGGAGTCCGGATCGATGCCCGCCGCGCACAGCGCGAAGTCGAAGCCCCTGTTCTGCTCGGCCGACCACAGCCCCGGCCCCGGCAGGCCGGGCAGCGGGGCGTGGAACCCCATCCGCTCCGACCATTCCACGCCCTCGCGCCTGGCCTCGTCGAGATGCGGGTTCAGCCGTACCCGAACCGGCATGTAGAAGTCCGGCGTCTCGACCGGCCCCACCCGCTGGAACGGGACGTGCATGTGGCTCTTCGGACCTCCCGGGCCGAGCAGCCCGGGAAGGAGGTTGATCTTCGCCGCGGACGTGCCGAGCCCGGTGGGCCCGCCGAGGAACGACGCCGTCGGCGTCGCCCGGCCCCCGCCGTTCATGTAGCGGCTCGACCGCATGTGCCACTCGTGCCCGCCGGACTGCCAGTCCTGCAGGCCCTTCACATAGGCGAGTACGGCGAGGCGCTCCGACAGGTCCAGCCCGTGGTCCTCGAACAGCCCCGGCAGCTCCGTCAGCACCGTGTTCTCGAACTGGTGCAGACGCGAGTTGAGCAGGTCGTTCACCGCGTCGGCGGCCGGCTGGGTGTCGAGGCCGAAGAACTTCTCGAAGACGAGCACACCATTGCTCAGCTCGCCTTCCTCCCTGACCTCCCGCTCATAGGAGAACAGGTCGTTGCGCAGGTGCACTGCGTCGGAGAAGCTGTCCCGCAGCACGTGCAGGGGACGCGTCCCCGCCACACGGGCCGGCACCTCCGCGCCGTTCGCGACCTCCACCAGGTTGGCCGACCACGGAGCGCCGCCGACCCGGCGCCGCATCTCGATGTACTCCATCGGATTGGCGACCCGGCCCGCGTTGATGTTGGAGAGCTCCCACAGGGACTCGTCCAGCAGGTTCTTCGTGCTCTCGATGAACCGCGCCCGCCAGTCGGCCGACATGCCGGGCACGGTGCGCCGCCACAGGTCGGCCAGCCCGCGCTCCACCGGGTTGGTGGGCTCGGGGATGCCGTCCGTTCCGTGGGCGGGCATGTACGCCGGGAGCCTACTGAGGTATTCCTTGGCTCCGGCGAGGTCCCCGGAGCGCTTGTAGACCTCCAGGAAGTGGTCGTCGAAGTAGAACACCCACACATACCAGTCGGTCACGAGGTTCAGCACCTCGGCCGAGCAGTCGGGGTGGATGTATGCGCACATGAGCCCGTAGTCCATGGCGTCGAGCTGCGCCTCGTCCCAGACCGCCGGGTCGGGATCCAGCATGCCCATGGTCCTCGCCCACTCCTTGGTGTGCGAACGGGCGCTCTCCAGATGGGGGTTGAGCCGCGCCGGATACGGCACGTAGAAGTCGGGCAGCGTGAAAGGCTGCATCCTCGTCCTGTCTCCTAGCTGATCTCGACGCTTTCCAGGATTCCGAGAGCATCGGGAACCAGGACGGCGGCGGAGTAGTACGTCGTCACCAGGTACGAGATGATCGCCTTATCGCTGATGCCCATGAACCGGACGGACAGGCCGGGCTGGTACTCGTCGGGCAGGCCCGTGCGGTACAGGCCGATCACGCCCTGCTCGGCCTCGCCGGTCCGCATCGCGATGATCGAGCTGATCCCTTGGTCGCTGACCGGGATCTTGTTGCAGGGCAGGATCGGGACGCCGCGCCAGGCCGGCACCTTGTTGCCGTGCAGCTCGGTGCTCTGCGGGTAGATGCCGCGGCTGTTGCACTCGCGGGCGAAGGCGGCGATGGCCTTCGGGTGCGCCAGGACGACGCCGGGGTTCTTCCACACCTTGGCCAGCAGGTCGTCCATGTCGTCGGGGGTCGGCGGGCCGGTGCGGGTGTGGATGCGCTGACCGAGGTCGGCGTTGTGGAGCAGGCCGAACTCCCGGCTGTTGACGAGCTCGTGCTCCTGCCGTTCGCGCAGGGCCTCGACGGTGAGGCGGAGCTGCTGCTCGGTCTGGTTCATCGGCTCGTTGTAGAGGTCGGCGACCCTGGTGTGGATGCGCAGGATGGTCTGCGCCACGCTGAGCTCGTACTCACGGGGCTTCAGCTCGTAGTCCACGAACGTGCCCGGCAGCGTCACCTCGCCGGTGTGGCCCGACGACAGCGCGATCGCGGCCTCGCCGTGCACGTTGGTGTCGTGCCCGGCGCTCGACCGGTAGTCCTCAAGGTGGGTCCGCAGCTCGGGCGACTGGTCGACGACCTCCTGGAACGCCTGCCTGTCGAGGAAGAGGGCGGTGCCTGAGGTGAGGGCCTTGGCGGTGAAATCCCACTCGCCGTCGCTCTCGGTCAGGACCTCGTCGCCGAAGTGGTCGCCGTCGGCCAGCACGCCGAGGGTGGTCTCGTTGCCGTAGGCGTTGACGCCGACCCGGCTGACCTTGCCGTGGGCGATGAGGACGAGCTGGTCGGCCGAGTCGCCCGCCGACGCCAGGGTCTCACCCGCGTCGAACTCCCGCTGCACGAACCGGCCGGCCAGGGCCGCCAGCACGTCGGCGTCGTCGAACTGCCGCAGCGTCGGCAGCTCGCAGAGCTCGGCCGGGATGACCCGCACGTCGGCGCCGGTCGTGACAAAGGTGATGCGTCCGTCTCCGACGGCGTAGCTGAGGCGGCGGTTCACACGGTACGTTCCGCCGATCGCCTCTACCCAGGGGAGCACGCGCAGCAGGTGCCGCGAGGTGATCTCCTGCATCTGCGGCACGGATTTGGTGGTCGTCGCCAGATTGCGCGCGGCGGCGGTGCCTAGGCTGAGCTGTGACTGCCCGTTTCCGTTTCCGGGAACCGTTTCGGTCATGGCGAGACATACCTCTCATCGGGGGTGGAAGGTTTCTTCATCCCGTCCCTCGGCCGATCCACCGGGGTCGGGGACGTGGGGGCTGAAGTCTGATGGGCTGGGTCAGCCCTCGTTGCGCAGCTCGTGGGGGAGGGAGAACGTCAGCGTCTCCTCCGTCAGCGTCACGGCCTCGGTGTCGGTGTAGCCGCGGGAGGAGAGCCAGTCCAGCAGGTCGGCGACCAGGTGCTCCGGCACGGACGCCCCGGAGCTGACCCCGACCGTCGTCACGCCCGTGAGCCACCGCTCATCGGCGTCCGCGGCGCGGTCCACGAGGTAGGCCGCGCCCGCGCCCGCGCCGAGCGCCACCTCGACCAGGCGCTGGGAGTTCGACGAGTTCGACGAGCCCACGACGATGACGAGTTCGCAGTGCGGGGCGATCCTGGCGACGGCCTCCTGCCGGTTCTGGCTGGCGTAGCAGATGTCGTCGCTCGGCGGGTCGATCAGGTTCGGGAACCGCTCGCGCAGCCGCGTCACGGCCGCCATGGTCTCGTCCACCGAGAGCGTGGTCTGCGACAGCCATCCGACCGTCGAGCCCTCGGGCAGCTCCACCTCGTCGGGCCGCGCCGGGTCCACCACGTGCATGCGCTCCGGCGCCTCGCCGAGCGTGCCCTCCACCTCTTCGTGGTCCGCGTGGCCGATCAGGATGATCTCGTGGCCCGCCTGGGCGAACCGTACGGCCTCCTTGTGGACCTTGGTGACCAGCGGGCACGTGGCGTCCACCGTCCGCAGGCCGCGCCCGTCCGCCTGGTGCTTGACCTCGGGGGAGACCCCGTGGGCGGAGAAGACGACAAGCGCCCCGTCCGGCACCTCGTCGAGCTCGTCCACGAACACCGCGCCCCGGCGGGTCAGATCGTCCACCACGTAGGTGTTGTGCACGATCTGCTTGCGCACGTACACGGGCGCCCCGTGCCGGCGCAGCGCCTCCTCTACGGTGAGAATGGCCCGGTCGACGCCCGCGCAGTATCCCCGCGGCGCCGCCAGCAGTACGCGTCCCATGACCTCTGCCCTCCCTGGTATGGCCATGTCGGATCTCTTCGGACCGGTCCGGGCTGTCACCGGGTGCGATGCACGAGGCCGTTGGCGAGTACGGCGAGGCCGTCCTTGGCCTCCTGCGTGATCGGCGCGCTGCCGAGCACCTGGAACGCGTTCCGCGCCCGGTCGCCGATCAGCGCCTCGACATGCGCGAGCGCCCCCGTCGACACGACGATGTCCCGCACCTCGGCGGCGCGTTCCTCGGTCAGCTCCGGGTTGCCGTGCCAGGTCTGCAGGTGGGCCTGCTCGCTCGGCGAGGCGTAACGGCGGGCGTGGGCGATCAGGACCGTGTTCTTGCCTTCGCGCAGGTCGTCGAGCACGGACTTGCCCGTCTCCCCGGCGTCGCCGAACATGCCGAGAATGTCGTCGCGCAGTTGGAACGCTTCACCGAGGGGCACGCCGATGCGGGAGTAGGCCTCGACGAGTTCCAGGGAACCGCCGGCCAGGGCTCCGCCGATCTGGAGGGGGCGTTCGACGGTGTATTTCGCGGTTTTGAACCGCACGACCTTCAGCGCTTGCTCGATGCTGGAGCGTTCCTGAACCTGGGTGAGGATGTCGAGGTACTGACCGATGATCACCTCGGTGCGCATCTGGTCGAACAGGGTCCGTGCCGTACGTAGCCTGCCGGGCGCGACCTCGGCCACGGCCAGCAGTTCATCGGCCCAGGCCAGCGCCAAGGTGCCCATCAAGATGCCGGCCGCGCGCCCGAACTCGGGAGCGCTCGAGCCGCCGTGCAGGGCGGCCAGGCTGTGATGCATCGTGGGGCGTCCGCGGCGCAGGTCGCTGCTGTCCATGATGTCGTCGTGGATCAGCAGGCCCGCGTGGCAGAGCTCCAGGGCCGCGCCCGCGGAGATCACCCCTTCGCTCTCCCCGCCGCCCGCGCCGCGCCAGCCCCAGTAGCAGAGGAGGGGCCGGACACGCTTGCCGCCGTGGAGCACGAAGTCACCGAGCAGCCGATAGGCGTCCGCCACCTCGGGGTCGTCCACGGGCGCGGAGTGCTCGCCCAGGAAGTCGGCGAGCCTGCGGTCGACCAGCGCCTTTATCTGTGTATCAGGCTCCACCGGTGTTGTCTGCTCGGTTTCCACGATCATCGCGCGTACCCCTCATAAGACCCTTGATGCGCGGAACGCTATTGAGCGGCTACTAAAAGTAAAAGCGTCCATTCCGAATAGTGGAACGTTTGAACCGCGCCCGGTCTGGGGCTACCGGACGCCCAAGCCGATAGATGGATCTTGTACGGCAAAGCCGACATGTCGCCAACCGCCGCCACCTTGGGGTGCCCATGGCCTGTAATATGGCTTGTCCGCTACTTACCGTGGACAATTCATTGCCTTGGGTAGTCATGCTTTGACAGATCCATGGATGGCGCATGCCTTCCCCAAGCCGGATAGGTGCGTAGGAGAATGTCGCAGAATAGCGCTTGTCAGGAAGCAGTCCTGTCCACGCAGATAGTGCCCGTCCAGTCGCCCACCAGCCTGGAGAAAGCCATCGCCATCCTGACTTCGCTCAGTAAGGCCTCCCACCCCATGAGCCTCGCCGAGCTGTCCAGGAGCACCGGACTTCCGAAGACCACCGCGTACCGCCTCCTCGGCACCCTCTGCCGGAACGGCCTCGCCCAGCGCATCGGCATCGACTACGCCGTTGGCGACCATCTCCTCACCCTCGCCGGCCACGGCCGGCGGCCGTTCCCCGCCGCCCGCCGCATCGTCCTACCGCACCTGGTCCGCCTTTACGAGCTGACCCGGCACACCGTCAACCTCGCCGTCGCCCGCGGCCTCGAAGCGGCCTACGTCGAACGCGTCTACGGCCAGAGCCGCATCGACTCGCCCTCCGACGACATCGACCGCGCCCCGCTCCACTGCACCGCCACCGGCAAAGTCCTGCTCGCCTTCGACCAGGAACTCGGCCAGTCCTTCCGCCGGCACGGCAGCCGCACCCGCATGACCCGCCACACCCTCGTCACCGACACCGCCCTCGACCGCGAACTGCACCGGGTCCGCCGCCAAGGCGTCGCCTACGCCCGCGAAGAACTCGCCAAAGGCATCGCCTGCGCCGCCGCCCCCGTCTTCGGTCCCGACGGCAGAATCTGCATGTCCATCGGCGTCGCCGGCCCCGCCGGCACCCTCCACCTCCCCGAACTCGCCGCCGTCGTCCGGCGCACCGCCAACGCCCTCTCCAGCGCCGTCGGCAAACACGCCGCCCGCCAACCCACCCCCCACCTCACCCCCGCCCCCCGCCTCCTCTGACCCCCACGACGCCGACTCAGCGGCAGGTCCGGGGCGAAGGCGGACGTGCCGTACACGAACTCGGCGGTGAAGGTCATATCGCAGGGGGAGTTCAGGGCCCGTTAATTCGCTGGACGGGGGCGGCGGCGCCTCACTACGGTGGGCCGCATGTCCAGCCCCGAGGCGTCAAGACGCTAGCCACCGGTCCTTCGGTGGCTTTTCGCTGTGTCCAGCCGACGCGCCGCTCCATGCGAGACGGCGCCGCTCTCCGCTGTCCACGCCGCGTCGGCCATGCTGCGCCTTCCACGCCGCCGAAGCACTGTCGCACGGGCTGTCTTCGCACCGGATGACCCGCCGCCCACGCCGTTTCCCCGGCGTCCACCGCGGCGCCGTCCACCGGTTGCCCTTCACGCGGTGATGCCGCGCGCCCGGCCGTACGGCTGCTCCTCGTGACACTCCGCCGCGCCGGGCCGTCGCGGCGTGCGCCGCGTCCTGTCATCGACCCGCGATGTGGTTGTGGAGTGTTGTCGTGCCGTTCGCCATTTACCTGCTCGGACTGGCGGTCTTCGCCCAGGGGACGTCCGAGTTCATGCTGTCCGGCCTGGTGCCGGGCATCGCCCAAGACCTTCATGTGTCCATCCCCGCCGCGGGGGCGCTCACCTCGGCCTTCGCCGTAGGCATGGTCGTCGGAGCGCCGCTGATGGCGGTGCTCAGCCTGCGGTGGCCGAGGCGGACGGCGCTGCTGGTCTTCTTGGCCGTCTTCATGGTGGTCCACATCGTCGGGGCCGTCACCACCGACTTCGGTGTGCTGCTCGCCACCCGCGCGATCGGAGCCTTGGCCAATGCCGGGTTCCTCGCCGTGGGGATGGCGACGGCGACAAGCATGGTGGAACCCCATGCCAAGGGGCGGGTCATCTCCGTCCTCCTGTCGGGCGTCACCCTCGCCTGCGTCGCCGGGGTGCCCGCCGGAGCGCTGATGGGACAGCTCTGGGGCTGGCGGTCGGCGTTCTGGGCCGTGGCCCTGATCTGCGCGCCCGTCCTGATCGCGGTCGTGCGCTCGGTGCCCGGCCCCGCCCCGGCGGTGCCGGAGGCCACGGCCCGTCGGCATGCCGAAGTGCCCAGTGCGCGCCGGGAACTGCGGGCGTTGCGCCGTCCCCGGCTCCTGGTGATCCTGCTCCTCGGCGCCCTGGTGAACGGCGCCACCTTTTGCACGTTCACCTACCTGCTGCCCCTCACGACCCAGGTCAGCGGGTTCCAGGAGAGCTGGACGCCGGTCCTGCTGGCCCTCTTCGGCCTCGGGTCGTTCCTCGGCGTCACCGTCGCCGGCCGGATGTCGGATAACCGGCCGATGCGGCTGCTCGTGCCCGGCGGCGGCGCCCTGCTCGCCGGGTGGCTGCTGTTCGCCGTGGCCGCCGACAGCCCGGTGGCGGCATTGCTTCTGCTCTTCGTGCAGGGGACGCTCTCATTCGCGGTCGGTTCGACGCTGATCACCCGGGCGGTGTACGCGGCGTCCGGGGCGCCGACCCTGGCCGGCTCCTTCGCGACGGCGGCCTTCAACGTGGGCGCGGCGCTCGGACCCGCCGCCGGCGGAGCCGCCATCGACGCGGGCCTGGGCTTTCGCTCCCCGCTGTGGGTCAGCGCGCTGCTCGTCGCCCTGGCGTTCGCCGTCGCGGGTCTGGCGCACGCCGTACGGCAGGCCAGGGGAGGCCCGGGGGAGACCTCGCCGGTCATCTGACCCGGGCCGCGGTCCCGGGCCGGGCGAAGCGGCCCCGGCCCCACCCCGGCGGGCCGCTGATGTGGAGGGCCGCGGTGGCCGGTGATCGCGAGTGAGCGGAGCGGGTATTCGACCATGTCCATCCCCTGGATGCTGAATTCTCATCTGTGTATGTCCAGCAGTACGGGGACCCGCATTTACCGGGTTCAACCGGTGAATGTGTAGAAATACGCATTGCGGCGCGCTGTGGTGGTGACGGAAAAGAGCCCCCCGCCGTAGCGGAAGGCTCTCGTGGATATGTGCGGGCGTGGAAAACTAGACCGGCACTGAAAGCAGCGTCTCGCCATCGATCACCTTGATCTCGAAAGCGGCGATCTCATCGCGGGCAAAGGCCGTGCCCCCGTGGAAGTAATAAGGCCCCGAGGGCCCGGACGCGTCGTAATCCCCGGCGGGAACCGCCCATCCCGTCATCACCCGCCGTTCGCCCGACCTGGAGACCGCGATCAGCTCGCACTTCAGCGGGCTGCGGACGCCTGTGAGCTCCACCACCGCATGGGTGCCCCAGTCCTTGGCCTCGACCGCCACCACCCCGCTGACGCCCGAAGGGCCCGTGCCCGGGAACTTGTCGCCATGGCGGAACATCTCCTTGGCGAAGCTCTGCACCCCGCCCGTGGCGTGCGCCGACCCCCCGTCGCCGGGGCCGCCGACCGCGGCGCCCACGCCGTACCCGCCCACGACGAGGACCGCCGCGGCGGCTGCGGCCAGCAGGAACGTAGTCCTGCGAGCGCGGCGGCGGGCCGCCTTCGAACGCCGCACGAGATCGATCACCTGCGCGGGTTCGGGGTCGGTGGCCTGCCCGCCCTCCTCGCCTTCCTTGACGTCGGCCTCGACCGGCCCTAGATCGGAGAGCAGCCCGGCCAGGCCGGACATCTCCGCGAGTTCCGCTGCACATGGCTCGCATGTCGCGAGATGCGTCTCGAATGCGGCCCGGTCCCTCACGTCGAGCAACCCCAGGGCGTAGGCGGCCACATCGGTGTGTTGAATCGGGGCGTTCACGCCTTCACCCCTCTCTCCTCAAGCACCAGGCGCAACGCCCGGACTGCGTAATAGACGCGGGATTTCACAGTGCCTATAGGAATGCCCAGTTTCTCGGCGGCGTCGTTCACCGACCGGTCACGCAGGATCGTCTCGTTGAGGATTTCCCGGTGAGCGGGAGAGAGCGACTTCAATGCTTCGGCCACGACCACCTGGCGCAGGAGGCCCTCCACTTCGTCCGGCATCGGCACGTTCTCCAGCGGGGCCTCGCCCGCCTCTTGAGGCCGTGCTTCCTTACGGCGTCGATCGTCGATCACGATACGTCTCGCCACCGTCGCCAACCACGGCATCAAGGAATTCGCACCCGAATCCAACTGATCCACGCTTCGCCATGCGCGGATCATGGTCTCCTGCACCACGTCCTCCGCCCACTGCCGGTCCCCGAAGGTGAGCCGGACGGCGAACGCCAGCAGCGGCCGGTGATACTCCCGGTAGAGGGCGGCGAAGACCGCCTCCCCGTCATGGGCGCGGGCGTGATCGTGATCGCGGTCGCGCCCGCCCGGCGGACGCAGGAGGTCGAACCACCTCCGCCGCGCTCCAGTGCTCTCCATGGTCGGACGTCTCCGGAGGGTGAGTGCGCCGCCGGCCAGGCCGACCGGTGCTGCCGTCGCCTGCGTGTGCTGTCGAGTCACGGTGGTCCTTCGAATGCCGAGTCCACCCGGTTGTACGCGAAGACACGGCGCCGGGTTCACGGGAATCCGCGGGGATTTGCGGCTCATGCCGTACGGCTGCGCGGGGCGGCCTGCGCCGTACGGCACCGCCGGAGGTCCCAGGGGTAAGGGACCTTTGGCGGTGTCGTGGTGACCCCGCGCTGGGATTTGATCGTTCGTGCATGAGGGGAGAAGACAGGATGATCGTGGTCGGAGTGGACGGGTCGGACACCGGCCTTGAGGCCGCGGCCTGGGCGGCGCGGGAGGCCGAGATGCGCCGAGCCCCAGTGCGCGTGGTCTACGCGATGGCGGAGTGGGCGCTGGAGATGGCGGAGGACGCACCCCACGCCGAGGTGGGCCGCTGGATGCGTGACAACGCGGCCACCGTGCTGGCCGACGCGGTGGCCCGAGTGAAGCAGGAGGCCCCCGATGTCGCGGTCGAGTCCCGCCTCCTCGGCGACGACCCCCGGCTGGCGCTGCTCGAAGAGGCCAAGGAGGCCGACCTGCTGGTCGTCGGCAACCACGGCCTGGGAGGCTTCCGCGGCCTGCTGCTCGGCTCGGTCGCCCTGGGCGTGTCCGGGCAGGCAACCTGCCCGGTGGCCGTCGTCCGCGTACCGCCCGCCCCGCCGCGCAACGTGGTGGTCGTCGGCGTGGACGGCTCACCCGGGAGCCTGTCCGTCATCGAGTTCGCCTTCGCGGAGGCGGCCCTGCGCGGCGCGGAACTGCACGCCGTGCACGCCTGGAACTCCTCGATCATCGGCTACGGCCCGGAGACCCTCGCCGAGGCCCTGGAAGACGCCGCCACCGAGCGGCGCCTCCTCGCCGAAGTGGTCGCCGGATGCGGGGAGCGCTACCCCGATGTGAAGGTCATCGAGCGCAGCCGGCACGGGCACCCGGCCGAGGTGCTGCGCCTGGCCTCGGCCGACGCGGAACTGCTCGTCCTGGGGTCCCGGGGCAGGGGGCCGATGGCGGGGCTGTTCCTCGGATCTGTGAGCCACGCGCTGCTCCACCACGGGAACTGCCCGATCGTGGTGCTCAGCACAGGGTGATCGCCCTTCGGCTCGCACTCTCGCACTGTCGAGTGATTGGAGGTGGATGTATAGAGGGCTGCTTTCCCGGTAACGCCTGATGAGTTTTCACCGGCTTCAACAGGATTGCCTCTTTCCCACGTCGCCCGCCGGGCGGTCCCTGAACACCGGACCGCCCGGCGGCCCTATGCGTGGCCCCACCCCGCGGAGCGTCGGCTGCAGAGGGCGCCGGGGAGGCGTCCACCCGGCGGAAAGTCGCGGAAAGTCGCGGAAAGACCAGGAAAGTCGCGGAAAGACGCGGAGTTCGATGAGGCATGGCCGGATCCTGGGAAGGAACCGGTTCATGGGTGGTACTCACAACGAGGACGCGGCGCCGAAGCTGCGGCGCAAGCCGTACGAGAAGAGGCTCTTCCACTTGCAGGGAGAATTGGTCAAACTGCAGGAGTGGGTGCGCTTCAACGGCGAACGCCTCGTCGTCGTTTTCGAAGGCCGCGACGCCGCCGGCAAGGGCAGCACGATCAAGCACATCGCGGAATACCTCAACCCGCGGGTGACCAGGATCGTGGCCCTGCCCGCGCCGACCGAGCGGGAACGCACCCAGTGGTATTTCCAGCGCTACGTCGAACAACTCCCCGCCGCCGGAGAGATCGTGCTCTTCGACCGGAGCTGGTACAACCGTGCGGGTGTCGAGCGGGTGATGGGCTTCTGCACACCCGACGAGCACGCCAGATTCCTCCACCAGTGCCCGATCTTCGAGAGGCTCCTGGTGGAAGACGGCATCATGCTGCGGAAATACTGGTTCTCGGTCAGCGACGAGGAGCAGGAGCGCAGGTTTCACGCCCGCCTCTCCGACCCCATGCGCCGCTGGAAACTCTCCACAATGGACCTGGAGTCCATCAACCGCTGGGAGGACTACTCCCGCGCCAAAGACGAGATGCTTGTCCACACCGACATTCCCGAGGCGCCATGGCACCATGTGGAAAGCGAGGACAAACGGCGGGCCAGAATCAACATGATCTCCCATCTGCTCGCATCCGTCCCCTACCGGGAGGTCGAACGCCCACCCCTGGAGATCCCCCTCCGGCCCGCCGCCACCGGATATCGCCGCCCGCCTCGGAGACCCGAGACCTATGTGCCCGATGTGGCCATCGAACTGATCCGCGACACATGAGCCCGAAGGCCCTCATCAAACTTGGCCAAGGACACTGGCGTACGGGACGTATATGAGTAACGGTGAAGAAAGAGCTTTCGACGGAGACCGATTCCGATGTGAGAGCTGGGGGAGTGGTTCCCGATGCGCGCACTGAACGGATGGGGAGCGAGGTGCCTGCGCCTGTACCGACCGGATCGCAACCCGCTCCGGCGCCGCTGCGACAGGATCGAGGCATTCGTCGTCACAATCCTGCTCCTCATCGGCCTCGTGGCCGTCTACCCCGCCGTCGTCGTAGGCGTCATGACCTTCGACCACGGCGTGGCCACGGAGAAAGCGGGCCGCTGGGTCCACGCCGTCGTCGTGTCCGAAGCCCCCCACGGAGTCCTGACCAGCGCCGCGGCCCAAGCCGCCCCCGCCATGGCCCACGTCCGCTGGCACGGCCCCGGCGACAAGAACACCACCGCCCTGGCCCCCGTCCCCGCCGGAACAGAGCCCGGCCAAGCCGTCAACATCTGGGTCGACGGCTCCGGCACCCCCGGCTCCGGCCCGCAGGACCGCGTCACCACGGTCGTCCACGCCGTCACCACCGGCCTCGGCACCATGATCGGTGCCGCCGCCCTCCTCTGCCTGGCCGGCGCCCTCACCCGCAAAGTCCTCGACCGGCGCCGCCTCGCCGAGTGGGAGGCCGAGTGGACCGCCGCCGACCGCCACTGGCCCACCCGCGGCGCCTGACCTCCGTCGGCGTGACCGGCCTCGGGGGCTGATGGCCGTACGGCATGGGCCTTGGTCGTCGGCGTGGTGGCCTCAGTCGCCTCGGTTGTCTTTGTCGCCTCAGTCGGCGAGGAGCGCGTCCATCTGGCCGACCGCCAGCCGCAGGCCCTCCGCCATGCCCATGTTCACCAACTGCTCCATCTGCTCCCGGGAGTCGAAAGCCGAGTACATCTCCATCCGGGTGCCTCCCTCGTGCTCGCTGAGCCGCACCCGCACCGCAGTGGTCGGCATCTCGGCGGACGGCACCCCGTCCTGGTCGGCGAACCCATCGGTGAACTCCAAGGACGTCGGCGGCGTGACCGACGTGATCCGCCACCAGCCGCGGTGCTTGTCGCCCTCTGGACCGGTCATGAAATAGGTGATCTCGCCGCCCGGTGTCAAGTCGTGTCCGTCCACGGTCGCCGGGTAGGTCGGCGGCCCCCACCACCGCTCCAGCTTCCGCGGGTCGGCCCACAGCTCCCACACCCGCTCCACCGGGGCGGCGAAGTCGGCGATCAGGGTGAGGGTCAGCTTGTCGTAGTCCTTGTCGATGCTGGTGACACTCATGGTTCTTGTCCTTTTGTCGTGGGGTTCTCTTCGGCGATCAGGTCCTCAGCGAGCAGCCGGGACATCCGGTCCACCCGCCCGCGCCAGGCGCTTTCGAGCTCGTCGAGGGCCAGACGCGCCCGCCGTACGGCCTCTGGGTCAGTGCGCACAAGCTGCTCCCGTCCCCGGCGCTGCTTGGTGATCAGGCCGGCCTTTTCCAGCACCGCGACGTGCTTCTGCACCGCGGCAAAGCTCATCGGGTAAGCGTCGGCCAGCCGCGACACCGACAGCTCGTCCCGCACACAGCGGCGCAGGATGTCGCGGCGCGTGGCGTCGGCCAGTGCGTGGAACAGGCGGTCCACGGCCTCGTCGGTCAGATCATCTACAACCATTTGGTTGTAGGTTAGTCCTGAGCGGCCCCGATGTAAAGGCGACTACCCTTGGGTCCATGATCCGCCCGGCAGAGGAGAACGACCTCCCCCTCCTTCAGGACATCGAACGGGCCGCGGGCGCGTGCTTCGCCGATATCGGCATGGCCTTCGTCGCCGAGGACGAACCCCTGCCCCTCGACGTTCTTCGCGAATACCAGCGCGACAGCCGCGCATGGGTCTACACCGACCCCGCCGGCCACCCCGTCGCCTACCTCCTCGCCGACATCGTCGACGGAAACGCCCACATCGAACAGGTGTCCGTCCATCCCGCCCACGCCGGCCGCCGCCTCGGCCACGCCCTCCTCGAGCACGCCGCCCACTGGGCCCGCTCCCGCGGCCACCGCGCCCTGACGCTCACCACCTTCACCCACGTCCCCTGGAACGGCCCCTACTACCAACGCCGCGGATTCCGCTACCTGGACGACGCCCAGCTCACCCCCGGCCTGTACGCCATCCGCGCCTCCGAAGCCGCCCACGGCCTCGACCAATGGCCCCGAGCCTGTATGCGCCGCGACCTCACCCCCTGACCAGCGGCTCCATGCCCTCGGCGCTTTACTTCGGAATGTGTTCCGAAGTATGCTGCGGTATGGCCATGCCGACTGTCCCGTTCTCGGACTTGTCCAAGCACTCCAAGCGGGTCGCCGAGACCATCGACCGGTTCCATCGCGTGCACGTCAAGCGCCGCGACGGAGAAGACCTGTTCATCTCGACAGCCCGGCACGACCGCCAGCGGGAGGAAACCGCGGACGTCGCGGCGCGCATGATCGCCGCATTACTGGCCAGCGATGAGGGCGTTCGCGCCGTTCTGCAAGCCCTGCCTGTGGTTTTCCCTTGGGTCAGGCACCTTTCCGCGGACGAGAGGCATGAGTTCGTCCAGGAACTCGTTGACGCCACGAGAGACGCGATCGATCTCGACGTCCACGCCACACTGCACCGGGTCATCGTCGAATGGCGCGCCACCGCCCGCATCCTGGCCGACCCGGTGTTGACCGCGCAGCTTACGCGCCCGATTCCGGAGGAGGACCATGGCGAGGTGACCACGCCGTGAGCCCCAAGCGCGGCGACGCCGTCGCGCCTCCGCCGGTCGGTGACGAATGGCATCTGCGGTTCGCCACCGGCGAGGCGGCCAAAGGCTGGATCGATCTGTGTGCGGAGGCCGCCGGCAACACTAGACGGTGTTTCGAGGCTCTGCGAGCGAACCCGCTGTCGCAGGAGGACCCGGACCGGCAGCACCGGCTACGTGGCCGTCTCGCCTCCGGTACTCTGGGCGGTCGCGAATACCCCCAGTGGGAGTACGAGGTCACCGCAGGAGGCCGCATCCGCTACCTGGTAGACGAGGTTCGGCGGACCGTTCACCTCGTCTACGCCTCAACTCGCCACCCCAAGGACACCGACACGTGAAGGGCCGACCTGAGAGGCGGTTCCGGCCGCTGAAACCGCCCACGGCCTCGACCAATGGCCCCGAGCCTGCATGCGCCGCGACCTCACCCCCTGACCAGCGGCTTCACGCCCTCGGTGGCCACGTACGGCTTACGCCCCGCCCGTGTTGACCAGCTTGATCAGGGCGTCGGCCGCCGGGGCCGAGGAGGCCGGGTTCTGCCCGGTGATCAGCAGACCGTCCTCCACGACGTAAGGCTCCCAGTCACCGGCCTTGGAATAGATGCCTCCCAGGCCCTTGAGCTCGTCCTCGACCAGGAAGGGGACGACCTCGGTGAGCTGGACCGCCTCCTCCTCGGAGTTGGCGAACCCGGTGACCCGCCTGCCCCGGACCAGCGGCATGCCGTCCTCGTCGACCGCGTGGCGCAGGACGCCGGGGGCGTGGCACACCAGAGCGAGCGGCCTGCCCGAGCGCAGCGTCGTCTCGATCAGCCGCACCGAGTCGGCGTCCTCGGCCAGATCCCAGAGCGGGCCGTGACCGCCGGGGTAGAAGACCGTGTCGAAGCCGTCGGCCGGCACCGAGTCCAGGCGCACGGTGTCCGCCAGCGCCGCGGTGGCCTCCGGGTCGGCGTCGAAGCGCCGGGTCTGGTCGGTCTGGAAGCCGGGCTCGTTGCTCTTCGGGTCCAACGGCGGCCGACCGCCCCAGGGAGAGGCGAGCACGACCTCCCAGCCGGCCTCCTTGAAGCGGTAATACGGCGCCGCCAACTCCTCCAGCCAGAACCCGGTCTTACGGCCGGTGTCTCCCAGCTCGTCGTGCGAGGTGAGAACGATGAGAACCTTCATGACTTTCCTCCAAACGTCCTCGGCCAGGCATGAAATCGAAGGACCTACAAGTGTAGGAGCCGCCGGTTCGTGGCATGGAGATCGTGGGATCTATGGGGTCGATCTGCGATCGAACATCTTCATGGCCATGGTGCGAGGCCGTGGGCGGGATCGTCATTCGGGAACAGCTCGCGCTTGATGAGAGCGTAGGTCGAGCAGAACTGCACGTGTTTCTCTAAAAGCAGAGCAGTGGACGGTTGCCCAGCCGCCGGGATCTCATCCGGTCTGATGGTGTATCCGGTCTTCAGCACCTCGCCGCCTGGCCCTTGGTCGTCGATCGAGCTGAATCGGAGTGGACCTTCCGTACCTTGCCATCCACCGGAAGCCTGCCATGTGCAGCGCAACACTAGAACGTCAGGTTCGGGGCAGTGCCAATGAAAGCGGCTGACGTCCATTGCGCCGGCGAGATTCGCCCATGCGCTCCAGCCGCGGCCATCCTGCAGGAATCCCAGCCAACTGGACTCCAAGGATCCGAGGTCATAGGGCTGGCTGTCCCAGAGGCCTACCAGCGTCTCGTGGTGCATGCCCGTTAGGTTCGCACCGCTGTAGGCGTGAGTGCAATGTGGGATCAGCATATGCGTGGACCGGCTGCCGCCCCAGGGACACCGACACCTGAGGGTGCGCCGTATTGAAACACGGTTCACAGCCGATCAACGCCGATGAGAACATCGCCGGGTCGGCCCGCGTCAACAAGGGTCGGTATTTCGGAACCAGGGGCTACCGGGACTGGAAGCGAGTCGGGGGAGTCGCAGTGCAAATGCGCATGGCGAGGAACGGAAGCCGCTCCGTCGATCACGCCCCACCTGGGGCTCCATATCGCTGCCGCTTTGGCCCATTGGAACGGTTCACTTCTTTCTCTGAAAGGCATATCTACGACGCGACTTCACGGCATCATCATGGATCACAGCTTCGATACCGGCGAAAGCAGGCTTTCGTGAAACTCCTCCATGCTGCTGATCTTCATATCGACAGCCCGCTGCGGGGGTTGTCCACGTACGAAGGGGCGCCCGCCGACGATCTGCGCACGGCCTCACGACGGGCGCTTGAGAACCTGGTCTCGCTCGCCGAGTCCGAGCCCGTTGACGCAGTGCTGCTGGCGGGAGATATCTACGACGGAGACTGGCGGGACTATCAGACGGGGCTCTTCTTCGTTCGTTGCATGTCCGAGCTTCGGGAGGCCGGGATCCCCGTGTACATGGTCTCCGGTAATCACGACGCACAGAACAGGATGACGCGAAGCCTGCGGCTGCCCTCCACGGTCTTCATGCTCGAAGCCGATGGCCCCGAGACGAGACGGGACGAGGGCCTTGGGCTGGCCGTTCACGGGCAGAGTTTCAAGCAACGTGATGTCTCCGACAACCTCGCGATCACCTATCCCGAGCCCTGTGCCGGCCTCTTCAACGTGGGCCTGCTGCACACCGCACTGGGTGGCAGGGAAGGGCACGAGCTCTATGCGCCGTGCTCGGTGGAGCATCTCGCGGCCAAGGGATATGACTACTGGGCCCTGGGCCATGTGCACAAGCGGGAGGTCGTGTCGCAGGACCCGTGGATCGTTTTTCCCGGCAACGCGCAGGGTCGGCATGCACGTGAGACAGGGCCGAAGGGCTGCACCATCGTCGAGGTCGACGACCTCCGCGTGTCCTCTGTGCAGCACCACGACCTGGACGTCGCACGCTGGGAGCATCTGAAGGTCGATGTCTCTGAAGCAGCTGATCCCGACGCGGTGGTCGATCTGGTGGCGGCGCAGCTCAGGGCGATGGAGTCTGGACGTCTGCATGCCGTCCGAGTCAGTCTCGTCGGCAGGAGCGAGGCTCACCTCCGTCTGTGGCGCGAGCAGTACCAGCTCGTCAACGACGTCCGCATGCTGGCCAACGAACTCAGCGGCGTGTGGGTGGAGAAGGTGCGGATCGAGACCCGACTACCGGACAGCCCCGATGAGGGGGCAGCGGGTCTGCTCGCTGACCTGGCCCGCACTGCTGCCGAGCTACGTGCGGATGAGGATGTGTTCCGTCAGTTGGTCACTAGAACGCCCTTGCTCAGCGGCTCGCTGTCGGCCGAGGTCTGGGGCGAGGGGCGGATAGATCCCGCGGACTCCGATTGGTTGGGCCGAATCGGCGATGAGGCCGTCGCACTGCTCGAATCTCTCGTCTCGGAAGCTGGAGAGAGCCGATGAGAATCGATCGCCTCGACCTCGCCGCGTTCGGCCCGTTCACGGACCGGACCCTGGACCTGTCCGCCCCCGGTGTGCACGTGATCTGCGGCCCCAACGAGGCCGGTAAGTCCACCGCCCTTCGTGCGCTCGATCAGCTCCTCTACGGCATCGATATGCAGACGCCGTACGACTTCGTCCACCCGAAGTCCGAGCTGCGGCTCGGTGCCCTCATCCGGTACGGCGGCGGCACCTTGGAACTCGTAAGGACCAAGAGCCGCAAATCACCGCTCCAAAGCCCGGATGGTTTCCCCCTCACCGGGGAGCGTCTGGCGTCCGCTCTGGCCGGCGTCGATCGGGGCACCTTCACCACCGTGTTCGCCTTGAACAGCCACGAGCTACGGGAGGGCGGCCGAGCCCTGGTGCAGGGCAAGGGAGACTTTGGGCAGGCCCTGGCCGCCTCGCGATCCGGGCTGCGCCTCACCAGAGCCCTGCAGGAGATCAACGCGCGTATCGGTGACCTCTACAAGGAACGACGCGCCTCAAAGCCGAGGATCAACCATCAGCTCAGCGTTCTGAAGAACGCCCGGGATCGCAGGAACAGCGCGTTGGTGCGACCAGAGGCGTACCGGGACCTGGAAATGAAGGTCGAGGCGGCGCAAAGGCGGTTCGACGAGCTCTCCGGTGAGCTGATGGAGCTGCGAAGTGCCCAGTCTCGGCTCGCCCGGCTTGATCAGGCGCTTCCCGCGCTGCTTCGGCGCCGGCAGCTTCTTGACGAGATGGAGGCTGTATGCGCGGAGGGAGCTCTGGCCCCGGCCGAGGCCGCCGACCGCCTCCCCGCTCTCCTTCACGAACTGGACGAGGCGAGAACCCGTTCGGCTGCGAGGGAAGAGGACCTGAGACACGTCCGCGAAACCTTGGCCGAGATCGTTGTTGACGACGATCTCCTGGCCCATGCTGACACGATCGATGGTCTTTTCAAGGACCGCAACGCCGTCCGAGACGCGGCCCAGCTCCTCAGCAGACATCTTGAGGAGGCGGCCAGGCTTCGGGACGAGGCAGAGAAGCTGTTGCAGTACGTGCATCCCGATGCTGCGCTCAGCGAGACGTCGCGTTATCGGGTGTCCAAGTCGGTGCGCGGCACGGCTGAGGATCTCCGTGAGCAGCGCATACGGATCGACAGCAGCCTCAGTCAGAGCCGTGGGGCGCTGGCCGTACGGCGGCGCAAGCTGGAAGGCGCGGAAAAGAAGCTGGCCGCGTTCCCACCGGTCGAAGACATCGGCCCGCTTCGCGCGGCCCTCGATGCCGTTCCGAAGGACCTGCTCAACGGGCTTTCGGCGGCGGACGAGGACCGGATGCGGCACCGCAGGCGGGCCGAGCAGATGCTGCATCGGCTGCGGTTACGTGATGTGCGGATGGAAGACGGTGCTTCGCTGGCGACACCGTCACGTTCGCAGCTCGACGCGCATATGGAAATGCGTAACGAGCTCAAGCGCGAGCGGCGCGAACTCACAAAGAGGATCAAGAAGTGCGGGCAGCAGTTGGAGGAGAAGCGGCTGGAGCTCGATTCGCTGCTGCGGAACGACCCTCCCCCGACCGAGGAGGAGTTGGCGTCCGCCCGATCGGAGCGCGATGAACTGTGGCGGCGGCTGCGCGAGGGTCGGGAAGCGGACGCTCGTTTGGCAGAGGAGTTCGAAATCGCCGTGAACAGGGCCGACCAGTTCGCGGACCAGATGCGGCGTGACGCGCAGAAGGCGAACGTCCGCCTGCAACTGGAGCTGGATATCGCAAAGGGCGAGCAGGAACTAGTCCGGCTCGCTGGCGATCAGGTGGATCTCAGAGGCCAAGAGCACGAGCTCGACTCGGAATGGGGCTGTCTCTGGCAGGAGTTCCCCGGTCCGCTTCCCAAGCCCGACGGTGCCGCGGCTGTCCTGGAGGAGGCCGGCAAGCTCCGAGAGACGGTCGATGACCTCTGCGACGCGGACACGAGGCATGCCGCCCTCCACGCCCAGGTGGTCCAGCACATCACGCGGTTGCGGGAGGTTCTGCGGGATCCGGAGGACGTGGATGCCACGGCAGGCCTCGGCGTCGACAGTGTCCTGGCCTCACTGCCCAACCTGCTGGAAATCGTGGAGCAACGGCTGCGGGCGCAGCAGAAGGTCCTCGGGGATCGGGCCGCGCAGGAGGAGCGTGTGGCACTTGAGCGCGCTGAACTTGACGAGACGAGTGAGCGCGTCGCCGAGCACGAGCACGAGCTGACCGAATGGGAGGCCGACTGGGAGCGGCTGCTTGCCCAGATCGGCCTGCCGACCGAACAGGATACGGACGCGGCCCTTGCCGCCCTTGAGTCGCTCAGGGAAGTCTCGGACAAGGCAGATCAGGCCGCCAAGAGTGAAGGCGAGTCTTCGCGGGCCGCTGAGAAAGTGAACCGGTTCCACGCGCTGCTTCAGACGACGGCCGCCGCATGCGGATATTCGGTGCCCGAGGAGGAGACCGAGCGCTACCTGTTGACGGACACGCTCCAGGCCAGCGCCCGGAAAAATCTCGCAATGGCGGACAAGCGGGCGTCCCTGCTTGCCGATCAGGAGCGGCTCGACAAGGAAGTCGATCGCTGCCGTTCGTCCGCCCAGGGAGCAGAGGCAGAGCTCGGCGCGCTCGTATCGACGGCCGGGATGGAGAGCTTTGAAGATCTCGAAGCGGCGGTGGGGCGCCGTGGCCGACACGACGGGCTGGCGCATACCCTCTCCGGGGTGACCGACACGATCGTCACAACCGGCGAGGATCTGGACGAGCTCATGGAGAAGGCGCAGCGAACGGATCTCGACGAGCTCGCCGCGCAGCTGGGCCGAGTGCGCGATTCGATCGATCAGCGGGACCGGGAGCGCGACGAGCAGTCCCGCCTTCTGGGGTTGACGAAAGCGGATCTCCAGCGGATCGACGGATCCGCCCTCGCCGCCCAAGCCGCCGAGGAGATGGAGAATGCCATCGCGATCCTGGTCGAAGAGACGGAGGAGTATCTGCGGCTGGAGATCGCTCGC
The DNA here is from genome assembly GCF_900100605.1 of Sinosporangium album. Lineage (GTDB taxonomy): Bacteria > Actinomycetota > Actinomycetes > Streptosporangiales > Streptosporangiaceae > Sinosporangium > Sinosporangium album. Next base: position 78,535 of record NZ_FNCN01000003.1, read on the forward strand.
GCCATTCTGTTCCGCCAGATCGAGGACTACCGCGAGTCACAGCAGAGTCCGGTTCTCATCCGTGCCGGGGCGCTGTTCCAGAAGTTGACCTTGGGTCGGTTCAGCGATCTGGGGCTCGATGACGAGAGCCCCTCTCCGGTTGTGCTGGCGCTTTCCCCCGAGCGCGGCCCCCTTCGCGTCGACGAGCTCAGTGAAGCCACCGCCGACCAGCTCTACCTGGCACTACGCCTTGCCACCTTGGAGGGTTACGCCGAGGAGGGCAGAACGCTTCCCTTCGCCGTCGACGACATCTTCATGACCTTCGACGACCAGCGTGCTCGCGCCGCGCTGTCAGTGCTGGATGAGATGGCGGACCAGTTCCAGGTGATCGTGTTCACCCACCACGAGCACCTCACCGACCTTGCCCTGCGGGCGATCCCACGCGGCCGTGTGCACATTCACTCCTTGCCGGAGTTCGTCCCGGTAAGGCCGGCAAGGAATGGGAAGCCGCATAAACCCGTGGAGCGAGAGCCGTCCCACCGCTTGATCAATGGGGAGCGCGCCTGCCGCACGTGCGGAGCACCCGTCGCCTACTCGGGACGGGGTAGGCCACCTGTTCAGTGCAGGACATGTGCGGGGCAATGAGATCGGGCTTCAACTGCCCGACTGCAAGGACGCAGTCACGTGCAAAGTCGGTCAGATCCCGCGCAGGGCGGCCGCTGAGCTCAGCGACGTCGGGGTAGACCTCGGCCGCCTCGCCCCTGGCATAGTGCGCGTGATCCTCGCGTCGGCGGTGGTGGTTCACGGAGGGGGGCCGGAGGGGAGGTGAAGTTAGGTTTGCCTACACTATCCGGGTCATGGCTGAGGTTCCCCCCGAAAGGACTGATGGTGTGGGACAACGCGTTTCCCAGCTTTCTGATCGGCTTGCGTGAAGGGCTGGAAGCAGGGCTGATCGTCTCTGTCCTCGTCGCCACGCTTGTGCGGTCCGACCAGCGGGCCAGGCTGCCGCACGTGTGGACGGGGGCTCTCGCGGCCGTCGCCCTGGCGATGGGCTTCGGCGCCGTTCTCACGTTCACGTCGGCGAATCTGACCGGTAAGGCCCAGGAGGCGTTCGCGGGCACGCTGAGTCTGGTCGCGGTGGTCTTCGTGACCGCGATGGTGTTCTGGATGCGCCGTTCGGCGCGCAGTCTCTCCGGCGAGTTGAAGGAGAAGGTGCAGGCCGCGCTGTCGATGGGGGCGGGTGTCCTGGTGGTCACCTCGTTCCTGGCGACCGGCAGGGAGGGGCTGGAGACGGCGCTGTTCCTGTGGACGACGGCTCAGGCGGCGGGGGAGTCGGTCGGGCCGCTGGTCGGGGCGGCGGGTGGCCTGCTGCTGGCCGCGGGGCTGTGCTGGGGCCTGTACCGGCGCGTGTTGAAGATCAACCTGACCAGGTTCTTCACGGTCACCGGCACGGTGCTCATCGTCATCGCCGCCGGTGTGCTGGGGTACGGCGTGCGCGATCTGCAGGCGAGCGGGCTGCTGCCCGGCGCCGGCTCATTCGCCTTCGACGTGTCGGGGAGCATCGATCCCGGCTCTTGGTACGCCACGTTGGTGCAGGGGACGCTCAACCTCACCCCGGCGATGACCTGGCTCCAGGTCATCGCGTATGCAGGGTACGCGGCGATCACGATGACGGTGTTCCTCCGCCGGTCGCGCTCCGCCGTACCCGCCGCCCGGCCCGCGCCCGCGGAGGGGCGGAAGCGGCGGCTGCCGAGTTGGACCGTTCCAGTGGCCGTGGTGGCCGTGCCGGTCGTCGCGGCGGGCGCCGTCATCGCGGTGCTCGGCGGGAAGACGACCTCGGACACGCCGGTGATCCTGGTCTCGGCGCAGGACTGCGGCAAAGGCTTCACGCCTCCCGCCCCGGGCCGCCAGACCTTCCAGGTCCGCAACACCGGCGACCGCACCGCCGAGGTGTACTTACTCGACCCGACCACCAACGCCGTCTACGGCGAGGTGGAGGGCGTCGCGCCCGGCACCACGCGCAGCCTGGTCGCCACGATCGGCGCCGGCTCCTACGCCTGGCGGTGCGTGCCCAACGACGGAAGCGTGGTCACCTCCGCGAGTGTCCGCGTCAACGCCGGCGGCGCGGTGGCCGCGGTCGTCCCGGTGTCGGAGCGGGACCTCGCCGCGCCGCTGGCGTCCTACCGCGCCTACGTGGACAAGGGTCTGGCCGAGTTGGCGGCCGAGACGCGCGGGCTCCAACGCGACATCGAGGCGGGCGACCTCGAACAGGCCCGCAGGGACTGGCTTCCCGCTCACCTGCGCTATGCCTCGCTCGGAGCCGCGTACGGCACATTCGAAGATTTCGACGCGAAGATCAACGGGCGTGCGGCGGGGTTGGCCGAGGGGGTGAAGGACGCCGACTTCACCGGTTTCCACCGTCTGGAGTACGGCCTGTGGCACGGCGAGCCGGCGAAATCCCTGGCCGACGTGGCCAAGCGGCTCACCGACGACGTGGACGCGCTCCGCAAGAGCTTCCCCACCCAGGACTTCCAGGCCGGCGACCTGCCTCTGCGCACGCACGAGATCCTGGAGAACACTCTGCAGCACGAGCTCACCGGGGCCGCGGATTACGGCAGCGGCAGCACACTGGCCACGGCACAGGCCAACCTCGACGGCACCCGGACGCTCCTGGATCTGCTGCGCCCGCTCGTCGACGCACGCAATCCCCAGGTCGTCCCCGCGGTCGATCTGTGGATGAAGCGTACGGCGGAGCTGGTGAAAGCAGCGCAGACCGACACAGGGGAGTGGACCCCTGTCGAAGCCTTCTCTCCCGCCGCCCGGCAGCGGCTCAACGGCACGGTGAGCCAACTCCTTGAGGAGCTGGCGCCGATCCCCAACCTGCTGGAGATTCGGAAAGCCTCATGAACGACAAGTACTCGACGACGGGTCGCCGCGGCTTCGTCAAGGCGGTGCTCGGCACCGGGGCGGTGCTCGCCGGCGGCGGGCTCGCCAGTGGGGGGCTCACCGGAGCCGTGACCGCGAGCGCGTCGGCCACGGCCACGGAGACGGCCGCGAGCGGCGGCGCAGCCGTACCGTTCCACGGTGCCCACCAGGCGGGGATCACCACGCCCCCGCCGCCCGCGGCGGCCTTCGTGTCCTTCGACGTGATCGCCGGCGACCGCGGTGAGCTGGCCGACCTCATGCGCACGATCACCGAGCGGGCCCGGTTCCTGACCCGGGGTGGAGTGCCGGAGGACCTCGGCGTCGGCGCGCCGCCCTCGGACAGCGGCATCCTCGGTCCGGAGATCCCCGCCGACGATCTCACCGTCACCGTCGGGGTGGGGAGTTCCCTCTTCGACGACCGCTACGGACTGGCCGCGTTGAAACCGCGGCGTCTCAAGCCGATGCGTACCTTCCCCAACGACGACCTCGATCCCGCGGAATGCCACGGTGACCTATCGCTGCAGATCTGTGCCGGGCACATGGACACCGTCCTGCACGCTCTGCGCGACATCGCCCGCCACACCCGTGGCGGGATGCAGATCAAGTGGCGTGTCGACGGGTTCGCCAATCCGTCCCGCCCCACGGGCACGCAGCGCAACTTCCTCGGGTTCAAGGACGGCATCGCCAACCCGGACGTCGCCTCGGCACGCGAGATGGACCAGCTCGTGTGGGTGACGGGAGGCGGCGAGCCGCCGTGGGCGGTCGGCGGCAGCTACCAGGTGATCAGGATCATCCGCATGCTGGTGGAGTTCTGGGACCGGGTCTCGCTGGCCGAGCAGGAGAAGATGATCGGACGCAGACGCGACACCGGCGCTCCCCTGGACGGTGGACGCGAGGACGACGTGCCCGACTACTCCAGGGACCCGGACGGGGAGGCGATCCCGCTGGACGCCCACATCCGCCTGGCCAATCCGCGGGTCCCGCAGACCGACGGCGCACGCATGCTGCGCCGCGGATACAACTACGACCGCGGGGTCGACAAAGTCGGCAACCTGGACATGGGCCTGGCCTTCTGCTGCTACCAGCAGGACGTGGAACGGCAGTTCGAGGCCACCCAGGAGCGGCTCGTCGACGAGCCGCTGGTCGACTACATCACCCCGACGGGCGGCGGCTACTTCTTCGTCCTGCCCGGCGTTCAGGGCGCTTCCGACTGGTTGGGGCGCGGCCTTCTCGGAAGCTGACGATCAGTCGGTTCGCAGACAATGCCTGCCCTCTCCCTCCATCGGGTAGGCGCGCTTTCAGTGGTTTTCATCGACCTCGGGGGTGGATTGGCTGGATCGGTGGCGGGCCAGGCGTTCGGTGTGGGCCGAGTGCGCCGCCGGCCAGCCCGCCGCAGGGGACGTCTCCTGGGCCAGGCCGTTGAGCGCGGCGCGGACCACGCGCTCGGTCTGGACATCGACCGCCCGTGAGCCGTCGATGTGGATCAGGCCGTCTGTGAGCAGCACGGCCAGTCCGTGGATCGCCGCCCACAGCACGAACTCGGCTCCCGGGCGTGCGAGGGCGGGCAGGCCGCCGGCCTCCGCGAGCCGGTCGAGCTCCGCGGTGAGCACGTCGTGCGGGTGGGTGGGGATGGACGAGTGCGGGCCAGTGGCGCCGCCGCGCAGGACGAGCCGAGCGACGGCCGGGTCTTCGAGCGCCCAGTTGACATAGCCGCGCCCCAGGGCGATCAGGCGCTGCTGGGGGTCGTTCCGCCGGCCCGGCGCCCGCTCGCACTCCTGTCTCAGGCGCTCCCCGAGCCAGGCGAGTGTCCGCTCGGACAGAGCGCGGACCAGCGTGTCGCGTGAGGCGAAGTGGTGGTAGGAGGCGCTGGGGCTGACGCCGACCCGAGCCGAAGCCTCCCGCAGGGACCAGCCGTCGGCCCCGCGCTCGCGTACGAGTGCCTCGGCGGCGTCCAGCAGCGCGCTGTGCAGGTCCCCGTGGTGATATCGGCCCTTTGTCACCACTCAATCTTAGCACTGCTCAGATCCGTGCTACGCTCCCAGGAATCTCAACACTGTTCAGATTGGACTGGGTCATGTGCCCCACCGATTCCCCGCCGACCCCGGGCGTCCCGTTGCCCGGCCAGAGCGACCTCCCCGACGTACGGATGAGCCCGCCGCCGATCGTGCGAGGCGAGCCCGTCGAGGTGTCCGACGGCGTGTACGTCATCCCCGACAACCGGATCGAGCTCGTCCCGAACGTCGGCATCGTCATGGGCACGCACGCCGCGCTGGTCATCGACACCGGTATGGGCCCCCGTAACGGCGCCTACGTCCTGGAGCAGGCCCGGCGCCTGGCCGGCGAGCGGCACCTATACATGACCGTCACGCATTTCCACCCCGAGCACGGGTTCGGGGCGCAGGCATTCAAGGGCGCCGCGACGATCGTCTACAACGCCCCCCAGCGCGCGGAGCTGCACCGCAAGGGCGCCGCCTACATCGACATGTTCAAGGACCTGAGCCCCGCCGCCGCGGCTGAGCTCCAGGACGTCGAGCTCGTCGATCCCGACCTGGTCTACGAGGGCGAGGCCGAGATCGACCTAGGTGGACGCAGGGCCGTGCTGCGTGCCGTCGGGCCGGCGCACACGGGCTCCGACCAGGTCATCCTGATCGACGACCGGGTGCTGTTCGGGGGCGACCTGTTCGAGACCCGTATCTTTCCGATCGCGCCGTACTTCCCGCCCTACGACGTGGACGTGGACGGCGGGGGCTGGATCGGCGTGCTCGACGAGCTGATCGCCCTCGACGCCGAGATCGTCGTGCCCGGCCACGGCGAAGTGGCCGACACCTCGCTGATCCGCGACGTCCGCGACTACCTCGACTACGTGCGCGGGGAGGCCGCGCGGCTGCGGGCGGCCGGCGCCTCCGCCGACGAGACGGCGGCGGAGATCGACAAGGACGCCCGCGCCCGCTGGGCCACCTGGGAGCGGCCCGAGTGGATCGGCTTTGCCGCCCGCGCCTTCTACGACAGCGCTGAGCGGTGATGGGCCGCATGAGCGCGCGACCCGCACCGGGTACGGTGACGCTCCTGGCCGGCTACATCGGATACCCCCGGGCCTCCCAGGCCATGGAGACCATCCACGCCACGATGGCGGACGACCTCGCGCGGCACGCACCGCCCGGGTCGCCGACGACCGCGTACACCCCCGCACCAGAACCGGAGAACGCATGAGCGACCCCGGCCCGTTGATCGCAGTGTGATCGCAGTGTCGCGCAGCGAGCACGACCGCCCTACCCGTGGCGCGTTACCGCCTCTCGCTCGGGGACGATCAGCGGGCTTTTTGGAAGGCGCGGCCGGTCAGGGTCGCCTGTCCATCGCTGCGGAACAGCCCGCTGCCCTTTTTACCGGCCTCGGAGGGCAGCCCGAACCACGCGTAACGCTGGACGTAGGGGAGGGATGCGAGCATCTCTGTGGAGGCCGTGAGGAAGGCCGCCTGCTGCGCATCGCTGGCGTAGCGGGTGCCCTTCGAAAAGTCGATCAGCGCGTACTCGGTGAGCCAGATGGGTTTGCGGTAGCGCTTGTAGACCGCCTGGATGTAGGTCTTGAGCTGCTGGACGGCCGCCCCGGTGCGGAAGTCCGCGCCGTACCAGTGCAGGGTGATGAAGTCGACGCGGTAGTCCCGTTCGGCCGCTCCCTTCATGAACCGATCCAGCCAGCCGTCCGGAGTGGCCCCGCCGAACGCGACGCCGGGGCTGCCGAGCACCTTTCCCGCCTTCATGAGCTGGGGCCACAGATCCAGGGCCTGCTCAACCGTCATATTGGCCTGTTCGGCAATATCCGGCTCGTTGAAGCTCAGAAGGTAGGGCCCAGCGGCCTTCGCCTGGGCGAGGTTCTCCTTGGTGACGCTTCCCGGTCCCCAGATCGTCGGCACGAACTCCGCTCGTATGCCGGGGCCCTTCGGGACGGTGGACCACGTGTGGTACCAGCGCGCACCGGAGTTGGCGAGCGCCCTGCTGAACCCGGGCATGTCCCACACGCCCACCCCCTTCCTCGAGGAGGCCCGTACGGGCGTCGCCGACGTCGGGCCGGCGGAGCCTTTCATCCTGACCGGCTTGGGCGTCCGGGCGGAGGAGGGGGAGGCGGCGGGTCGGCTGGGTGACACGGTGGGCGTGGACGGGGATGGGGATGCCGTAAAGCTCGTATGGGGTGCCGCCTGTGGTGGCGGGTTGACGGGGCCGATGAGCTGCCCAGCCACGATGGCGCCCGTGATCACAAGGGCCACCCCGGCGATGGCGGCTGCCCCGGCGACAGGGTTGTGGGTCAGGGAGTGCCACATGCCGCGCGGCGGCGGAAGGGCCTGGGCGGCCTGATGGCCGCCGGAGGCGAGGGGCAGTTGGACGGCGACGTGCTGGACCGCTCCGGCGACGGTCGGCAATTGGTCCAACAGGAACCCGGCCGGCAGCGGCACCAGCGGCAGCCCGACGAGCAGGCGGTCGATGGGCAGCATGCCGACGGTGTGCCGCCCGCAGGTCACGCAGTCGCGGACGTGCCTGGCGAACCGTTTGCGCCACAGAGGGTTGCGCACGCCGTCCCAGCTCCAGGCGAGGGTGCGCAGGTCTGGGCACCGAGGGTCGGCCTGCAGCACGCGGACGACGATGCGGGCCGTGTGGATCTGCTCCTTCATCCGCTGAACGCGGACGGCGGCGTGCCGGCTGGACAGACCGAGGGCACTCGCGAGGCCGGCCCGATCCAGCTCTCCGGTCTCCTCCAGCCACCACAGGGAGAGCAGTCCCCGGTCGTCGTGGTCCAGCCAGTGGGTGGCCTCGGCCACTTCACGGCGCTGATCGGTGAGACCGAGCCGCAGGATGGTCAACGTGGCGAAGTCGGAGGCCGGGTCGGCCACCTCGTCGGCGCTGTCGAGGTTCTCCCTGCGGTACTGGGTGGTACGGCGGTCCTGCTCGTGGTCGCGCACCTGCCGTACGGTGATGGCCACCAGCCAGGATCGGTACGCCTTCGGGTCGCGAAGGCCGGAGAGGCCGTGCACGACCCGGAGCAGTGTCTCCTGAACCACGTCATCGACGTCACTGTGCCCGTTGAGCGCCCGCCCGACGATGTTGTAGACGAGGGGGAGCGAGTCGGCCACCAGGGAGTCCAGGGCCTGCTGGTCTCCGTCGCGTGCGGCAGTCACCAATGCCGTGTCAGGTCCGCCCCTACCGGTTCCCGGCATAACCCTCTACTTCCTATCGGTTGGTTCGCGCCTGCACGTTTGGCCCAGGGCACATCCAACCCCGCGGGAGCACACCGCGCGTCTCCATCAAGGAAGACCCCGGACGGGGGTCACGAATAACAAAAATCCGCAATGTCGCGAAGTTTCTGTTGTCGCCGCCTCGCTCCACGGTCTCCAGTACACGAGCGAGTGCGTCCGGATGCCGGATGCGACGATCACGAGAGGCGCGTGACGATGGCGGTGCGAGGCGGGCAGCGGCCCCCCTGGGTCGGCGAACGCCCAGGCAGTGGTGGTGGCAGTGGTTCCGTCCGAGGCCTCCTCATCTCTTCACATGACACCTTCTCCGCGATGCCGTTACCTCCCGAGTCGCCCTGTCACCGGCTGATCACAGACGCGGCCTGCGCTCAATTCCATCCCACTACGAAGGACTTCACCCCTCATGAGTCAGACTGATCCGCGTGTCACCTCGGTGGCGCCGCGAGCCCGCCGCCTGGCGCTCTCGGGCGTCCTCGCCCTCGTCGTGGGCGCTTCTCTGGTGAACGGCGCCGCTCCGGCCGGCGCGGCGGAGGTCCCGCTGTCGCAGAACCGTCCGGCCACCGCCTCCTCGATGGAGCGCGGCGACCTGTCGGCGGCGGCTGCGGTCGACGGCAAGGCGAACACCCGCTGGTCGAGCGAGTTCAGTGACCCCCAGTGGCTGCAGGTGGACCTGGGCAAGACCACCGCGATCGAAAAAATAGTGATCAACTGGGAACGCTCGTACGCCAAGGCGTTCCGGATCCAGACCGCCGTCAGCGCCAATGGCCCGTGGAAGACGGTGTACAGCACCAGGGCGGGCAGGGGCGGCGCCCAGACCGTCAACGTGTCGGCCACCGGCCGGTACGTGCGGCTGTATGCGACCAAGCGGTCCGGCCGGTACGGCGTCTCGTTGTGGGAGTTCCAGGTCTTCGGCACCGGCTCGGATACCCCGACCCCGACCCCGACTTCGACCTCGACCTCGCGCCCGACCCCGACCTCGCGCCCGACCTCGCCTCCGACCCCGACCAAGCCGGCCCAGCCGACGCCCAGCACCCCCGCGACCCCTGGCACGCCTGCCGCCGGCTGGGTGCCGGTGAACCAGGCCGAATGGAAGAAGGCCCTGGACGCATACAACAAGGTCACACCCCAGGCGGTTCCCGCGGGCATCGTGAGAGTCCCCGAGTTCCACACCGACTGCACGGTGTCCAACGAGCTCAAGGACGACCCGATCGTCCTGCCCGGCTTGCCTGGCGCCTCCCACATGCACACCTTCTTCGGTCCGAAGGTGACGGCGACCACCACGCCGGAAGACCTGCTCGCGAGTTCCACGACCTGCAACGCGCCTGGGGACAAGAGCGCCTACTGGGTGCCGCAACTGACGCGTAACGGCACTCCGGTCCCGGTGAAGGACTTCCGCGTGTACTACGGCTCCCGGCTCAAGGACCCCTCGGACGTCGTGCCCTTCCCGCCGGGTCTGGTCGCTGTGCAAGGCGATGCGAAGCGGCAGGTAGCCACGGGGAAGGGCGCCCCCGGCCAGTTCTGGTGCGCCGGCAGCGCGGAGATCGGACGCAGCGCCGACGGCAACTGGCCTGTTTGCGCAAAGGGCGGCAACCTGATCTACCAACTGATGTTCCAGGACTGCTGGGACGGCAAGCACATCGATTCGCCTGACCACAAGTCGCACATGGGGCCGATGAAGGACGGCAGGTGCTCCGGCGCCTATCCGGTTGCGGTGCCCAACATCTCGCTCATGGTCAACTACAACTCCCTCGGCGGTGACGGCCTGGCGCTGTCGTCTGGCCTGCCGTCCTCGATGCACGGGGACTTCATGAACGCGTGGCAGCCGGAGAAACTCGGCGCGCTCGTAAAGGTGTGCATCAACGCCAACGCCAAGTGCGGCACCACGCCCGGCTGGGGCCGCTAACCGATCCCCGTCGCTCCCCGGCACGCAGCGCTGGCGCAGTCGCATGTCTCCGACTACGTGACAGGAGTGATCACCGCTAGTCGGGGCCCGGCGTATCGCCGGGCCCCGACTCATACCCGGCAGTCGGCCGGAACGGAGGGACAATGAAACCGGCCACTGTGGGCCTGCCGGTGCTCGCCGTGCTCACCCTGCTACTGCTCGCGCGATGCGTCGCGGCACCGTCGAGCCACTCGGCCGCCGGCCACGGGTGGCCGCCTGTGGCCGCGACGTCCCAGTCGCAGGCCGCCCCCACCTCCGCGACTTACAACGCCACCGACGTCGCATGGCTGCAATTGATCATTCCGATGACCCGACAGGCGCTGCCCGTATTCGACGCGGCCCCCAGGAGGACCTCGAACCCCCTGATCGTCCAACTCGCCGCACAGATGGGCAACGAACATCGTGCCCAGTTGCGCACGCTGCAGAGCCTGCTGCGGCGGGCCGGCGTGCCTGACGTTAACATGCACGCGGGGCACAACATGCCAGGCATGGTCACCATCGCCGAGCTGGGCGACGGCACCCGGACGAAGGACGCCGCGTTCGACCGGTTCTTCACCGAGCACATCGGGGAGTACCTCCGGCAATCCGTCTCGCTGGCGGAAGGCGTACAAGGCGCGGGAGCCGACCGGGACACCAAGGCGTTCGCCGTCACCGTGGGCAGGGCCCGCGCCGCCGACCTGGACCGCCTCACCGGCGCCCCCAAAGCCACCCTCGTGGGCCGCTGAACAAAACCCCAGAGAGGCAACGTGCGCACTACCGCCGACCAGCACACCGTCCGCGTCTCCGGCACACGCTTACGCCGACGGCGGCGACGGCGACGCGAGGCTCCCGACCGTTCACCTGCCGGTACGCGCGCCAACCTGGACCGGGTGGTCATCCTCTTCATCTACTCGGGGGTGGCCGCCGCGACCGCGGGCTGCTGGAGCGAGCTCGGCTCGGTCACCGGGCTCGCTGCCTGGCTGAGCTGGGTGGGCCGGCTCACCGGGCTACTCGCCGGATACCTCTGCGCCGTGCTGCTCGGGCTCATGGCCCGCATCCCGGCGCTGGACCGCGGGGTCGGCACCGATCGACTGGCCCGCTGGCACGCGACGGCCGGCCGGTACACCATCTCTCTGTCGCTGATCCACATGACATTCGCCACGGCGGCGTACGCCGTACGCAATGGTGTCGGCCCGTTCGACGGTGCGCTCACACTTGTCCTGACCGGCCCGGCCCTACTGGAGGCGACCGTCGCGATCATCTTGTTGGCCGGTGTCGCGGTCATCTCGATGCGCGAGGTCCGGCGCCGGGTCAGCTACGAGGTCTGGCACTACCTGCACTTCGCCACCTACGGGGCGGTCTTTCTCGCATTCGCCCACCAGCTCACCGGCCCGGACTTCGACGCGAACCCGCTCATGGGGCTGTTCTGGTGGACGCTCTACCTGGCGGTCTGCGGGGCGCTGATCTGGTACCGCTTCCTCACCCCGGTACGGCGTGCCCTGCGGCACCGGTTGCGAGTCGCGCACGTGCGGGTGGAGTCGCCCGAGGTGGTGTCGGTCTACCTGACCGGCGAGCACTTGGACGAGCTGGACGCCGAGCCGGGCCAGTTCCTGCGGTGGCGGTTCCTCACTCCGGGCATGTGGTGGACCGCCAACCCCTACTCGCTCTCCGCCCCGGCCAACCCCCGCTTCTTGCGCATCACGGTCAAGGGGGTCGGGAAACACAGCCGCGCGCTGGCTCACCTGCGTCCCGGCACCCGGGTCTGGGCCGAGGGCCCCTACGGCGCGCTCACCGCCGCGCGGCTGCGCCGGCGGCGCGTACTGCTCATCGGAGGCGGGGTGGGCATCAGCCCGTTGCGCGCCCTGTTCGAGACGCTGCCCGGCGAGGTGACCCTGGTCTACCTGGCCCGCAGGGACGAGGACCTGGTGCTCCGCAGCGAGCTGGACGCCATCGCCGAGAGACGCGGCGCCCACATCCACTACACGGTGGACGACCCGTACGGCTCCACCAACGGCAGGTCCGTCCCCCTGACCGGTCGGGCCCTGCGGGCCCTGATCCCCGGCCTGCCCGAGCACGACGTCTATCTGTGCGGCCCGAGCGGGATGACGACGGCGGCGCGACACGCCCTGCGCCGCGCCGGCGTTCCCCGCCGCCGCATCCACATCGAATGCTTCGACTTCTGAACGCTGTTATACCGGGGCGCGCTCCATCGAGGAGGCGGTGGCCGGACGGTTCTGCGACAGCGGGACCTCCGCCGCGCCGGCTGGAGCGGCGCCGTTCACCAGAGATGCGCCCATGATGAAGGCGGGGACGCCTACGAGCCGGACACGGCGAACCTGCCAAGCGGCTCCGCGAACCGGTGCGGCACAACGCTGAACAATCTCGCTCATGAGAGATGAAATCCTTCGTCGGGGGATGCGGGGAGCCGACGACACGGCATCGCATGGGCGAAAGAACGGGCGCGTACGCGGGCATACGGGCGCCACATGGCCTCCCTCGTTGCCAATGTCCCGCGCCTCCCCCTCTTCGGGCACGCCCGGCGGACGGACGCCATCTGCTCCTTCCTAGGAGACCCGCCGGCCGACCGGCGATAACGGAAATATGGGGATGGGCGGGCACTCCGCAGCGAAGCTGTGAGCGGTTCGCCACCTGCGTCGCCGGAACGCGAGCGTTCATGGGGAGCAGGATGGAGGACAGCGTCGGCCTCGACAGGGGTACCGGACATCACCGGTACCGGCGATGTCCGAACTCGCTCATGAGAACGAGGAGAAAGAAGAGAAATCGGTCGCACCGGCGATGCGCCAGACGGCAGGCGATCACTACGGTGGTGCACCGTCCGATCGACTAGCTCCTACATGGAGATTTGCCGTGAAACCGACCCTGGCCTGTCTCACCCTCGCTGCCGCCATGGCGGTCACGTCTTCGACCGCCGTGCCTTCGGCTGCCGCCCACGCGGCCACGCCGGCCAAGGCCCGCACGCTCACCCAGGCGCCCACGCCCACCTCCCCCGCCCACAAGGGCTACCAGTCGGTGCCCGCCGGGTTCGAGGACGCCATCCCCTACGGCGAGGGCCACGTGGTGGACATGACCGACTCCAGCGTCACCTCCACTTGGGCCTCGGGCGACCTTATCTCGACGGTGGCGGACCTGGAGAGATTCGTCAAGGCGCTGTTCTCCGGCAAGGTCGTGCAGCCTGCGCAGCTCGAAGCGATGTTCACCGTCCCCGGCGTGATGATGCACGACGAGTGCGGCAACCAGCCGGCTATATACACCTCTGGCCTGAGCCGGATGGTGCTGCCCGGCGGGATCGTCGCTTACGGCAAGACCGGCGCCCGTTACGGGTACGCGGCCGGCGTGGGGGCCACCCGCGACCTGAGCAGGACGCTGGTCTACTCCGTCAACTCCACCGACGCCAAGGCCTCCGGTCAGAACCAGCGCACCCTGGGCATCGCGCTGGCCGCCTTCTCCTGACCTTCCCCCTACGACCTGGTGGCCTTGACCCACGTCCCACATCACGTCCGCACACAGCCACCGTGCCTCCTGGGCGCGCACCTGGTCGGCTGCGAGCAGGGAAGGCGTGGGCAGGGAAGGCGTGGGCAGAGTCCGAGGTGGTGTTCACCCGGAGGCTCGGCGAGCCGCCGCGGGAGGAGTTTATTTCCCAGCGAATTCGAGATCCTCGTGCGCCGGGTCGGCCTGCCATCCATCCGATTCCACGATCTCCGCCACTGCTTGGCGACCTTCGGACTGGCGACCGGTGTGGATATGAAGGAGATCTCGGCGATGCTCGGGCATTCGCGTCACAGCTTCACCGCAGATACCTACGCCTCAGTGCTGCCCGAGCCGACTCAGGCAGCCGCTGAGGCGACCGTGGCGATCAGCCCACGTCGGTCACGGAGGACAGGTTCCTGACCGGATGGTCCGGCAATGGTCTGCCGGACCACGCGTGGATCACCTCCGCACCTGGCGCGCCCTGCAGGATTCGAACCTGCGACCGTCGGATTAGAAGTCCGATGCTCTCTCCAGCTGAGCTAAGGGCGCTCTCGCCTAATTGTGCATGATCCTGGGAGTGAATACGTATCCGGATTCGGTTGGCGTGTCTCACACCCCTGTCGGGAACGGGGGTGTACCAAACCTGACCGGGGCGGATGCGGCGGGAGGCCATGAGAACTTTGCCATGTATTTCCCGATTGTGACAGAAGGGTCTCGCCTGTCGATCAGGATGAGCGCCCCACATGATGTCGTACGGCGCGGTCGCGTCCATGGGCGGGAGCCGTACGCGCCGTTCGGCGGTCTCGGGCGAGGCTGTCTCCGGGCCGGTCCGATACTTGTCGCCGTCAAGGGAATCTATGGGCGGGTCGCGCGCGGCCTTGGCCCATGGCTTGGGGCCTTCGGGAAGCCGGGACGGAGTCCGTACGGTGGTCCCGATGATCCCCGAGGTGGCGATATGTGTACGGCCGGGCCGGTGGGGGCCGTGGCGGGGACCGACGGCAGGGGAGGGCGCACGGGCGGTACGGCTATCGCGATAAGGATGGATCTGCCCTTCAACGTGCTTGTAAGGGTAGTTATCCACCTGCTTGGATACCAGTATCCGTTGTCCCTGTGACCGGTTGATATTTGTCTTCACTGCCCCCCGAAATCGCTCCCACTCCGGTAATCTGCGGTCGCATGGTCGGCGCGACACTGCAACGTGATCTCTGTTCCACGAGTCATGAAGGCCGAGCGGAGATCCCTCTGACCGGGGGCGACGTGACCGAGGGCGTTGTCCGGGTCGGAGCCACGGTCCGCAGGCCCGCGCGCGCCTCGACCGGAGCCGTGCACGCGCTGCTGCGCCACCTCGCGGCGGAGGGGTTCACGCAGGCCCCGCGCGTGTTGGGGGTCGATGAGCTGGGCCGTGAGGTGCTCACCTACGTGGAGGGCGAGACGGTCTCGCGTCCGCTGCGGCCCCACGTGGTGGGGGAGGAGTCGTTGGCAGCCCTCGCGGAGCTGCTGCGGCGGCTGCACGATGCCACGGAGGGGTTCGTTCCGCCCCGCGACGCGGTGTGGGAGAAGGGCTCGAACGACGACGCCGACCCTGAAGTCATCGGCCATTGCGACATAACCCCGGAGAACGTGATTTTTCGCGACTGGCTGCCTTATGCGCTGATCGATTTTGACCTGGCCAGACCCACGACCCGCCTCTTCGACGTCGTCACCACGCTGAGACACTGGGCGCCCCTCGCCGACCCCGTCGACCGCGACCCGCTCCAGCGCTCGCTCGACGTCCCGGCCAGGGTGCGCCTTTTCTGCGACGCGTACGGCATGAGCCCCCGTGACCGCCGTCGCCTCACCGAGGTCGCCCGCCTCCGCTTCACCCGCGCCTACGCCTCCATGCGCGAACGCGCCGAGACCCACGGCGGCGGCTGGGCCCGCATGTGGGCCCAGGGCGCGGGAGAGCGCCTCCGCCGCGCCTCCGCCTGGCTCGACGAGCACGAGGAAACCCTGCACGCCCACCTCGTCTGACCTGCCCAGTCCGCCACCGCACCGCACCGGGGCGGCGCGGGTCCCCCCCGGGGACACCCCCGCCTGGCCCCGTCCCGTGAACCGCGCACCCCTCCCTGCGGTACCCTCAGGTCCCATGACGGCCGCGCCCCCGCCTCCCGAGCCCCGTGCAGTGGGCTTCGCGGGCTGGGTGAGGTGCGCCGCGCCGACTTCCCGCGCCCTGGGCTCGGCGGCTTCGCGCCTGCCCGCTCCCCGCGCCCTCGGCCTGCTCGCCGGGGTCGCGCTCGACGCCGTCTTCGCCGACCCGCGCAGGGGCCACCCCGTCGCGCTGTTCGGCCGGGCCGCCGCTGCCCTCGAACGTCGGCTTTACGGCGACGCCAAGGCTTACGGCGTGGCCCACACGGCCCTGTGCGTGGGCGCCGTCGCCGTGGTCGGGGTGGCCGCCGAACGGGCCACCCGCCGCAGCCCCCTGGCCCGCGCGGCCGTGACCGCCGCCGCGACCTGGGCGGTCCTCGGCGGCACCAGCCTCGCCCGGGAGGGCGTGGCCATGGCCGAGGCGTTGGAGGCCGACGACCTCCCGCGGGCCCGGGCCAGGCTGTCCCACCTGTGCGGCCGCGATCCGTCGGAGCTGGAGGCCGCCGAGCTGGCGCGGGCCACCGTGGAGTCGGTCGCCGAGAACACCTCCGACGCCGTGGTCGCCCCGCTGCTGTGGGGGGCGGTGGCCGGCGTGCCGGGCCTGCTCGCCTACCGCGCGGTCAACACCTTGGACGCGATGGTGGGGCACCGCTCGCCGCGCTACGAGCGGTTCGGGTGGGCCGCCGCCCGCCTCGACGACGCGGCCAACCTTGTGCCGGCGCGGGCCGCTGGAGCTCTTGCCGTGCTTGCGTCGCCGCTGGTCGGCGGCTCGCCGCGGCGCACGGCGCGGGTGCTGGCGCGCGACGGCCACCGGCATCCGAGCCCCAACGCGGGTCGCTGCGAGTCGGCGTTCGCCGGGGCGCTCGGGGTGACGCTCGGCGGCGTCAACGTGTACGGCTCGCGCGTCGAGCACCGCCCCGAGATGGGCGACGGCCGCAAGCCCGATGTCTCCGACATCCGCAGATCGGTGCGGCTGGCCAGAGCCGTCTCCCTGGCCGCGGCCGGCGTGGCCGCCGCCGTCGCCATGAGATCCACCGCGGGATCCGCTGTGAGATCCGCCATGAGATCTGCCATGAGATTCGCCGTGAGATCGAACTGCCGCTGACGCGGTGTGACACCGGCGTAGGCCGGTGACATCGTGGCCATTGGGCCATGAAAGAGTCTCGACGCTATCGAAACACGACAAGGTAGGCGTTCATGGGCAACCCCAGGGGTGCATTGCTGGTGGCGGGCACGACCTCCGACGCGGGCAAAAGCATCGTCACCGCCGGGATCTGCCGGTGGCTCGCACGTCAAGGAGTGCGCGTCGCGCCGTACAAGGCGCAGAACATGTCGCTCAACTCCTTCGTGACCAGCGACGGCGCCGAGATCGGCCGCGCCCAGGCCATGCAGGCCCGCGCCGCCGGCATCGAACCCACCGCCGACATGAACCCCATCCTCCTCAAACCCGGTAGCGACCGGCGCAGCCAGGTCGTCGTCCTGGGAAGGCCGCTCGCCGACGTCGACGCCATGGAGTACTACGAGGTCAAAGACCGGTTGCGGGAGATCGCGCTGGCCTCGCTCGCCCGCCTGCGCGACGACTACGACATCGTCGTCTGCGAGGGCGCCGGCAGCCCCACCGAGATCAACCTCCGCCGCGGCGACATCGCCAACATGGGCCTGGCCCGCGACGCCGGGCTCCCCGTGATCGTCGTCGGCGACATCGACCGGGGCGGAGTGTTCGCCGCCCTGCACGGCACCGTGGCCCTGCTCGACGCGGCCGACCAGGCGCTGATCAGCGGGTTCGTCATCAACAAGTTCCGGGGCGCGCCCGAGCTCCTCGCCCCCGGGCTCGACATGATCCGCGCCGCCACCGGCCGCGCGGTCTACGGCGTCCTGCCCTGGCTCGACGGACTCTGGCTGGACGTGGAGGACTCCCTCGCGCTGGAGAGCCGCCCGGCCTCGGCCGGGCTCGCGCCGTACGGCAGGCAGACCTTGCGCGTCGCGGTCGTACGGCTTCCGCGCATCTCCAACTTCACCGACCTCGACGCCCTGGCCGGCGAGCCGGGGGTGCTCGTCAGGTTCGTCACCTCGCCCGCCGAGCTCGACGACGCCGACCTCGTCGTCCTTCCCGGTTCCAAGGCCACTCTCGCCGACCTCGCCTGGCTGCGGCGCACCGGCCTCGCCGGCGCCGTCGCCGACCGGGCCGCGCGCGGGCGGCCGGTGCTCGGCGTCTGCGGCGGATACCAGATGCTCACGCGCAGCATTCACGACACCGTCGAATCCCCCGACAGTCCCGACCCCGTCGACGGTCTCGGGCTGCTGCCCGCCACCGTGGTGTTCAAGCCGGACAAGACTCTCGGGAGACCCGTCGGTGAGGCGTACGGCCGGCGGGTGGCGGCCTACGAGATCAGGCATGGCGTCGTCACCCTCGACGACGGCGCGGAGCCGTTCCTCGACGGGTGCCGCGCCGGGGCCGTCTGGGGCACCACCTGGCACGGAGCGCTGGAGAACGATGACTTCCGCCGCGCCTTCCTGAGCGACGTCGCCGCGGTCGCCGGCCGCGACTTCACCCCGGCCCCCGGCACCGACTTCGCCGCCGAGCGCGAACGCCGCCTCGACGCCCTCGGCGACCTGGTCGAACACCACCTCGACACCGAGGCCCTGCTGCGCCTCATCACCGAGGGCACGCCGCAGGGCCTCCCGGTCCTGCCGCCGGCGGGCATGCTCATCCATTAAATACGGAAATATCCCCGAAACCCCAATCAAGGGGATGGGTTCGTGTTCACGAATTCCGCGCTGATATCGCCCTGGTCCGGTGGCTGTGACGGCAAAAGGCGAGTATTAGTAGGGCCGGGGGCAGGACGTGATTATGGCGAGTTGGGCGGCGGGTTGAAGGGAGCAGCCGCCTCGCTCCCCGGATGTCCCTGATCGGCGAGGGCGGCATTGAGGGCAGGGCCGGCCACATCGGTGGCCGCGGCGGCGAAGGCCAGCACGGGGAACACCATTTTCCCCGGCACCTGGTAAACACCGCGCTCCGGCTGGTGGATCAGGCCCACCCCCGACAGCGTCTTCAGATGGTGGTAGAGCTGCCCCGGAGACGACAGGCCGAGCTCGCTCTGCAGTTCGGCGATGGGGCGCGGGCCCCGGATCAGGATCCGCAGGATCTCGAACCGCGCCGGATGGCCGGCGGCCGCGAGGACGGCCGCGAGCGGCGCGGCGGGCAGGCTGAGCAGCACCGACGGGCTGCGCGCCATCTGCCAGCTCCACTCATAGCCCGAGATCTTGACTTCGCCGCCATAGGCCACGAGCCCGGAGTCGTCGGGGGCCTGTGGCATGCCCGCCTGCATGCCCGCCTGCTTGACCGCCGCGGCCTCAAGTGCCGCGACCCGGGCTTCCAGGGCCTTCAGCTGCTCTTCCGTGGTGGGCAGGGCGCAACCTCACTTCGAAACCGCGCGTCCTCGCCGATCTAGGCGGAGACAGGCGCTAAACGGATCAACCACTGCTGGTGAGCATAGCTCTACCCGAACTGCTCCGGGTCATCGTTCTCCCGCAACCCGTCATATCGGCTTGGGATGAATCTGCCCGATGAGACCGGGAAGACGCGTGCGGCATAGCAGGATGAGAATCGATTCTCGGCGCGTTTGAAAAGCGCTATAAGAAGCGTATGGAAACAGTGCCACACCGGCTTGATGCCAGAAACGGCAGAAGGGGGTTTTGTGTGAGTACCCGTGTTCCGCTAAGGATTTTCGGATTTGTGCTATTTGCGGCTTCCGTGATCCTGTCGGGCTGCGGTGAGACGGAGCTGAGACGGTGGGACTGCGAGGCGGTGGCCCACGATGTCGCCGAGCTCCGCAAGGCGGTGGCTCCGATATTGGAAGACAGAGCACCCTCGATCTCGTCGATGAACGACTGCTATTCAGGCGGCGGAGGATGGCTTCACATCGAACTCCCGCCCGAGACGTCGGTCGCCTCCGTGCTGGCGGACTTTAAGAAGAACGCATGGGTCGACGCCCGCACCTCGGACGTGCGGGGCTATCTCCCTGATGGCGGAAGGGGAGCCAAGAAGCGGTTTGGAGAACTCTCCATCGTCGTCGCGCTCGAAAAGGAATCCCCGGGGCAGAAGCTCCTGGGGAAGGCGTTCTACATCGACTAGAGCGGACCCGCTGCCAGTCCGTGCGAGAGCGCCCCCGCCCTTCTCACTCGGGTGAGAAGGGCGGGGGCGCTCGCCGCTACAGGGGTCGTCGTCACAGAGTCCGTCGTGCTCTGTCGATCACCTCTTCGGCGGTGAGAGGGCTTTGAGGGTGGTGGGTGAGACACATCGGCGTCTGCACCTGGAGGAAGGGGTTGCCTTCGAGCGCGGAATAGAACCGGCCGGGGGCGAGACGCGAGATGTGCGGTACGGCACCGCCCTTCGCACGGGCCATCTCCTTGGCGGCGTTGATCTGAATGGGACTGTTCAACAGGCCGAAGAACTGCGTGGCGGCGTTCCCGGGAATACGGTTGTGCAGCCCCTTGGGGGCCTGGGTGGCGAAGACGAGCCCGAGGCCGTATTTCCTGGCCTGCGAGGCGAGGGCCAGCGTGCTGTGGGTGCAGGCCGTCATGGCGCCCGACGGGGCGAAGGTCTGCGCCTCGTCCATGACGAACAGGCCGCCGAGCGGACGGTGGCCCGCCGGGTGGCGTTTGATCCAGGCGAACAACGCCATCTGGAGTTGGTTGACGAAACTCTGCCGCTGCTCGTCGGTGGGGAGCCCGGCGAGGTTGATCACCGACACGCGAGCCTTTTTGCCCGGGGGAGGGGTGAGCAGGTGGGCGGGGTCCACCGGGGTGCCCTCCCCGCCGAACAGCGGGTCGTTCACCATGGCGGCGGTGAGGGTCTGGGCGAGGTCGGCCCCGATTTTCTCGGCGTTGCCGAGTTCGCTCACGCCGTACGGCAGGGCGGCGAGCACCTGGACGAGACCCTTGAGCGTGGTGCCGCCGCGCAGGCCGCAATAGCGGAGCGCCTCACGGAGCACGGCCTGGCCCCACTGGGCTTTGGCCGTACGCCCGTCGAGTTTGATCCGCGGCACTATGGAGGCGACGGCCACCTCCACCGCCTCGTTGAATTCATCGGCGTCGTCCACGACACCGGAGAAATCGGGGAGGGGCTGGAAACTGAGGGGGCGTCCGGCGCTTCGGCGGGGAGTCCAGATGACGACGTCGGTCTCGGCGACATAGCGTTCCGCCTTGGCCTGGTCCTGCGCGTTCCAGTACGGCGGAGCCGACGGCCACGGGTCCCCGAGACGCGCGAGGTCGTTGTTGGGGTCGAGCACGATGGCCGAGACGCCGTGAAGTGCGCATTCCTCGATGAGGCGGCGGATCAGAACGGTCTTTCCCGAGCCCGACCCGGCGAAGATCGCGACGTGTTTTCTGAGAGCCTCCAGCTCGATGGTGACGGATGTGTCGCCGATGATGGTCTTGCCGATGGTGACCGACGGCGTGATGCCCGTGTCGGGCATCGTCGGCGGGAACGTGGCGTGGGCGGCGGGCCGCGACGGCACGAACGCCGGGGCGGTCGGCACATAGCTCGGCGCCGGCGTCCCCCCGCCGTCGGGGCTGTCCTGCTCCTCGACGGGCGCGTCCCGCGTTTCTCGCTCACGGTCGTCCGTGTCGGTGATATCCGGCGTGTCCTCGTAGACCTCGCCGGGCACGATCCGCGCCTCCCGCAGCGCCTCCCTGAGCAGCGTCACCTCGCGGGTGGGCCGCCGCTCCGCGAGCCACTCCGCCAGGCCCGGCGGGTTGTCCGCGAGTAGATCGCGCAGCGCGGCCAGCACCGCGAGGTCGGAGGGGGCGACAGGCAATACGGTGCCGCCCGAATGCTCGAACGCCGCGATCACCTCCTGCGTTCGCGGCCCGTGCGACCAGGCCGCATTGCGCAGGAGGAAGAGCCGCCGCTTGGACACCCCGGCGTTCAGACCCGCCGTGACGCAGGCGGCGCGGACGCGGTGTAGCGCGGCGTTCGCGTTGTCCGTGGAGATGGCGCGGAACGCCCAGTGCGCCTCATCTTCCGTGGCTTCGTCGAGGCTGCGGCGGAGCCTCGCGTGCAGGGCAGGCTTCGCGCTCGGGGCCGGGTCCTGGGTGAAGACCCGCCCGGCGTCGCCCTGCTCCATGATCCAGGCCGTGAGCCCGGCTGCCAGCAGCCCGGGCATCGTGGCGTCCTCCCCGGCGGGCGTGAGGGCGTCCAGGACATCCGCCGTCTCACGAAATTTCGTGAAACGCTCGTCGATGGCCGCCAAGTCAGCCGTGGGTACGGCTTGCGCCCCCGTCCCTGACGGCTCCCCGCCGTCCGACCCCTCGCCCTGATGCGCCGCCTCAACCCATTCCTGGCCGTTGCGTGAGCTTTCCGCCCATGAGCGGAAGGCCGCCAGATTTCCGCCCGCGCCGGTGGCGGCGAAAGAGGCCGTCCCCGAGGGGGTGCCCGCGCCGGAGCCGGAACCCCCGCCCCCCTCCCCGGCGGGCAACCGGGCCGGGAACACGGGCGACGCGCCTCCTGCGGGCGTGGGGTCGCTCAGGCTCTCCAGTTCCCTGACCGTCCCCTCGGCCAGACACGCCTGGATATGAGCGTCGATCTTGATGAGGAGCTGGCGGGGAGTGAACCCTGGAGCCCCCGCGAAGGCCGAGGGTTTCACCGGCCACGTCGGATACGGGGGAGTCACCCCGAGCTCCTGGAACCTCGCCGAGAACCTTCGCTCGATCAAGGAGATCGCGCTCTGGACATCGGGGATCGTCATCAGCTGGGCGGCCTGCCGGAACCGGTCCGGCACGCTGTCCGTCGCGGTCTTCTCGATCAACATCCAGGCGACCGGCAGGCAGGTGACGACGAGCAGCGTGCGCCGCGTGACCTCACGCAGGGTCATCAACCCTCCGGCGACCTGCTCCACCATGAGGCTCTCGGCCGGATCGGCGGGCTGGACGGCCTCAGTGAGGATCGTGGACTGCGCCAGCAGCGTGTCGATCTGGTCGACGGCGATAACCGAAGGTCCGGTCAGCGCAAGCAGGCGGGACAGGTCCTTCACGATCTCCTGCGGGGACTTGGGCGCCTGCCGTATGCCCCACGCGGCCCGCTCGCCCGGATCCTCGTCGGCGAGGGAGGACAAATAAGTGGAACCGATATCCTGCAACCCGAGGTCGGACGAGGCGAGCAGCACCAGGGCACGCGCGGTGTGCTGCACCTCATGGCCGATGTGCCGGTCGTGGTGGCGCAGAGCCTTGATGAAGTTGTCGAGAGCCTCGCGCGTCAGAGGTGAACTACCGAGGATGGAACGGCGCACCATGCGGGATACGGCGATCAGCGACGACAGCCGATCCAGGAAAACGGTGAGCTGGGTTCTCCCGTCGTCCTGTTCACGTGCCAGCCCGTCGAGCATGGACACGACGATGCTCTCCCAGAAGTTCCTGGCATCGAGGAGACCGACGAGGAAGAAGTAGCCTTCCTCACGCTGGACCTCTTGACGCGCCCATCCGAGGAAATGAGTCTTCCCGGTGCCGCGCTGCCCCTGGATCACCATGCCGATGGGGCTCGCATCGCGGCTTTCCCGCGCCTCGGCAAGGCCGCCGCGCAACAGCCTGCCGGTCTCCCGGTGCAGTTCCTCCACATAGTAAGAAGAGGGACGCCACACGTCGTCGGGGACAACGGCCCAGTTGAACTTGAGCGCGGATAGGGCGTTCACATCCGGCGTCGTCACAGCGCACCGATCCACAGCAGATGCTTGTCCTGGTCGCCGATGTTCACCGCGGCCTCCCGCTGAACCGCGGTGAGGATCTTCTGATTGGACTGCGGAACGAGATTCACGTCGGGGGCGCGTTCCAACTGCACTAGCGCCCGATCCACCTCGGCTTTCGTCGCGTCCCCGAGAAGGGGCCTCAGAGAGCCGAGATCAACCCACTGCCCGTATTCTCCGGCGAGTTCGAGATAGGCCGCGCGGATCCGCGTTTCGAGCCCTTCCACCGGCGTGCCGACATGGACATGGGCCGCCGCGTCGAGCTCCGCTTCCGGCGCGTCCACGTCGGTGTCGTCGCTATCGTTCGGTTGGAAAACGTCGGCGAGTCTGAAGTCGTCGCGTCTCAGAAAACCGCGCAGCCCGGTGACCAGCGCTCGGACCATCGCCCCCGACGACCCGGTGCCCACCGGCAGCGTGCCCTCGCGGATCTCCTCGCCCATGCGAGCCCATCCGGCGTCGGTCAGCACGTGGACGAACGCCCGCCGCTCCTTCCAACTGTCCACGAGCTTCATGTCGTTCATGCGCAGACGGCTCTTGCCGTCGAGCGTCACGCCGTACAGGGTTTTAAGCTCGGGATTGGATATCTCCCGGGCTTCCGCCATCAGAACCACAAGAACCGCAGCCTCAGGCAGCCGTAGGGCATTGTCAGACATCGCCTATCCTTCCGGTTTTCCAAGACGGCGGAGCCGCAACAACCGTTCGATCTGGTGCACCACGATTTCGATATCGGTGAGCACCTGCTCATTGGTGAAGCGCAGGACGACGTGGTCGTCCAGGTGAAGCCGTACATCCCGTCGCCGATCCGCCGCGTATTTCGGCGGCGCGCAGTGGTCGGGCCCGTCGACTTCGACGACGCAGCGTTCCGCCGCCCACATGAGGTCGACGCGGATGGGCTCGGCGAGCGGGTGCGGCAGATAGGTCTGGTTCCACGCCCGCCCCGCCGCCCAGCGGCGGGGCAGCAGGGCCGCCTCCAACGCCTGCTCGGCGGCGCTCGCGGGATGCGGCGCTCCCGCGACGGGTGGAAAGAGGGGCGGATGGAGGGGCGGCATCAAGTCCGCGGAGGGCTTCTCCTCAACCGCGGTGTTCCCCGAGCCCGAAGTGAGCGTGGCGAGGGTGACCGTCAGGACGCGGTCCACGGTGGTAAGCGGCGCCCCCGTGAGCCACACGCCGAGCCCTCCATGGCGGGCCAACCATTCACACCCCGCGACGAGGTGTTCTTCCGAGCTGGGCGACAGCCCTCCCGGCACATGGACAAGGGCCGACGCGTGTGAACGCCCGAAGCCGGCGGCGAGCACGCGGGCGAGGCCGACGGCCCGCACTTCGAGGGGAAAACGTGGTGTGCGCCATGCCGTACGGCGCAACGCCCGTTCGGCGAGGTCCGCCAGGAAGGGGCTGAAGTGGCCGTTCCGGCGGGCCGTACGGGTCGCGGCGGCGCGCACCGCCGCGACCCCGGCCCCGCCGGGGCCGGAAATGCCCCGCGCATCGGGCAGCCAGGCTGGGAACAGGTCGAACGCCGCCTCCTCCAACCCGTGGAGCAGCGCCGTGACCGTGTCCAGGGGGGAGCGGGGCGCGCCGACGGCGCACGTGACGACGGCCGGGAGCCCGTCCGGCGGTACGGCGGGAACGCCGTGAAGGCACACGACACGGCCCATTGGCAGTTCCGCCCACGACCGCGCCACGCCGTACCCCAGTTTTCGAATCCTTGACCATTGCCGAGGCTATACGCGGGCGCGGGAACAACGCAGGTGTTTTGGAGGAAGCCGCGAAGATTGTCCAATCACGAGCATTCCTCCCGTTCAGACCGGCCGGCAGGTGATTATGAGCTCCACGCGCAATGTGGAGCTCATCCGCCGTGAAATCCGCGGGTGCCTGTTCAGCGAGGCGCGGTGAGCGCCGCTTTGACCTTGGCGAAGTAGGTGGGGTCGGTGGCGAGGCGGAGCAGGAACAGTTGGTGGGCGTAGCTTGTCACGGCCGATGCCCACGTGGAGGCCGACATGTCGCGCATGGCCAGCACGATGGTGCGGGCCCGGCCCTTGCCCTTCGGGATGTAGTAAGCCGCCTCGGACAGCACTCCGGGGAACATGCCACCCTTAGTGCCCAGGGCCGCGATTTTCGGGTGCTGGAATCCATTGCGCATCGGCCACTCGAGGTGCTTTCGGGCCAGCGCGGACGCCTCCGCCGAGACATATTTGTTTCGGGCGATGGCATTGATCAACTTTGCCACCGTCCTGGGCTGGGCCAGGGTCACCGTATTGGCCCAGGCCGCCTGGGTGGCGAAGTCGGGAAGCGTGGGTGGCGTGGTGTTGCCTCCTTTGGCCACGTGGTCGGCGAGGCACTGGTCCGCGGTCTTCTGGCAGCCCGCCATACGCAGTGATTCGCCGTTGATGGTGTTGACCTGTCGCGGCGCGGGGCCGCCTCCGGTCTTGGCCGCGGCGATCAGGGCGCGTTCCCCGAGGCGGTGCCGGAGGTAGTCGGTTGAGGCGTTGTCGCTTTCGATGATCATTGCGGAGACGAGTTGATCGATCGTGACCGTCGTGCCGGGCTTGAGGCGTTTGACGGCGTTGTCGTAGGCGCCCCCGTCAGTGCCGGGCAGGTGGTAGGCCTTCCACGTGGCCATGGGCACCTTCTCCTCCGGATCGATCGTGCCCTTGTGGACCGCCGTCACATAGGCGGCCAGGTGGAAGAGCTTGAAGGTGGAGGCGAACGGGAATTCCTTGGTGCTGTTGTGGTTCAGCCCGGGGCGAGCGACGAGGGAAACCTTGTCCTTGTTCGCAGCGAGGTAGGCGAGCACGTCCTCGGGCGTCTTGATCTCCGGCTCGGAGGCCGTCGTGGAGGCCGGTCTGAAGGTCGACCCGGAGAGTGACGTGGAGATCGCCTCGGTGGCCGACCGGGAGGACGCGGAGGCCGGAAGGGCGGTGGATGCCGCGGCGACGCTCAGGATGGCGGAAAGCGAGAGGACTGCGATGCGTGACATGGCCATACACTACTCGAAAATCCGGAATTCCGGAGAAGTGAAATATTGTGGCATCTGCCACCCCGCCCAGGCCGGCGGACAGATCAGGGGATGAGCAGCGATTTGCCCGTCGTGCGGCGGGCTTCGAGGTCTTCGTGGGCGCGGCGGGCGTCGGCGAGGGGGTGGCGCTGGAAGATGTTGACCTTGAGGTCGCCGGAGGCGAGCCAGGTGAACAGGTCGGCGGCGCGGGAGACGAGTTCCTCGCGGGTGGCGACGTAGTGGACCAGTGTGGGCCGGGTGAGGAACAGGGAGCCGCCGGCGTTGAGCACCTGGGGGTCGACCGGGGGCACGGGGCCGCTGGCCTGGCCGTACAGCGCGAGCAGCCCGCGGGGGCGCAGTGAGGCGAGGCTGCCGTCGAAGGTCGCGGCGCCGACGCCGTCGTAGACCACGTCGACCCCGGAGCCGGTGAGCGCGCGCACGGCGTCGGCGAATCCCTCGTAGCGCAGCACTTCGTCGGCGCCGGCCTCGCGCGAGAGCCGTTCCTTGTCGTCGGTGGAGACGGTGGTGATGACGCGCGCGCCGCGCAGTTTGGCCATCTGGGTGAGAAGCTGCCCCATGCCGCCCGCTCCGGCGTGGATGAGGATGGTGTCGCCCGGCCGGATCTGGTGCGTGGAGTGGGAGAGGTAGTGCGCCGTCATGCCCTGGAGCATGACGGCGGCGGCCACGTCGAGGTCGACGCCCTCGGGTACGGCGACGGCCTGCGAGGCCGGCACCACCGCCTTCTCGGCGTAGGCGCCGAGCGGCCCGGCCCACGCCACCCGGGCGCCCGGGCTCACCTCGGTGACCCCTTCGCCGACGGCCTCGACGATGCCCGCGCCCTCGGTGCCGGGCGTGAACGGCGTCGGCAGCGGATAGCGCCCCATGCGGTGGTAGATGTCGATGAAGTTGACGCCGGCCGCGGCGACGTCGACGAGCAGTTCGCCGGGTCCGGGCGCGGGGGTGGGGACCTCACGCTCCTGCAGGGCCTCGGGGCCGCCGGGGGTGGAGACGACGATGGCGCGCATGGGAACGGCTCCTTTGGCGGGACACGAGAAACAGCGGGACGTGGGAAAGTTGATCGTACAGCGGGGTCAGGGCGGCGGCTGGGGCCCGTGCATGGTGAAGTTGTCAAACGATGTCTTGAGTTTGGCGTTCGTCTTCTGCCCGACCCGGACGACGATGCCGACGTTGCCCGGCTTGAGCGGGTTGTCGTCGTCCACTTCTTGCACGCGTGAGCCGTTCACCCACATGGCCAGGTGCATCGCACCGTCGACCTGGTCGCATTCCGCCTGGATCCGCGTGTTGTGCGTGTGGTCGATCTTGACGGCGATCGGCGCGCCCAGGTCCATACCCCGGCCCTCCACGACCCTGCGCACCCGTGCCTGGCCTTTCGTGTCGAGCAGGAACTCGTAGCGCGTCACCTTGTTGTCCGGTGCGCCTGCGCAGAACAGCCCGTATTCTCCGTTGCCGACGGGCGTGCCGCGGAGCGAGGTGTCGACGCCGAGAAGCAGATGACCCGGCACGGTCGGCACGGCCGGGGCGGGAGTGGCGAACGGCTGCGGGGTGGCCGACTGCACGGCGACGTACGGAATGGGGGCTTCCTCACTGGCGGAGGCTTTCTGCTGCCCGTTGACGTCGATGGCGTAGAAACCGCCTGGAGCGTATCCGTTCGCCGCGTAGATATACGACGCGTCGTAGGTGCCTCCGGCCCAGCCGGTGCCGCTCTGGGTGAAGTCATCGTGGAAGAGCAGTTTGAGGTCGTCCGGAGGCCCGCCACCGGACGTCAGCGCGTAGGCGCCGACGGCGCCGACGGCGGCCACTACCCCGGTGACGGCGGCGGCCACCGCGAACAGCCGCCGACGGGGCTTCACGGGCCTTGCCGGAGGTGCCGCCGCCGGCGGCCACGGCGGCGGTACGGCCTGCGCCGCGGCCGGCGTTCCCCCGGTCCACGGCCTGGTCGGCGCCTGCGTGTCGCCTCCGTGCCGCCCGTCCGCGGCCACCGCGGTCGACGGCTCGAAGGGGGCGGTCCGCCCCACGAGGTGGTCGAGGAGCTGCTGGGCCGTGGGCCGCGCCGCAGGGTCCTTGGACAGCGCCCTCGCCACGGGCTCGCGCAGCCCCGGGTCCAGCCCCTCAAGCACCGGCTCGGTGTTGAGCACCTGGTGGAGCACGGAAGGGATGGCCTCGCCGTTGAACACGTGGTGTCCGGAGGCGGCGAAGGCGACCAGGCACCCCCAGGAGAACACGTCGCACGCGGGCGTGATCGGCTCGCCCCGCAGCACCTCGGGAGCCATGTAGCGGGGTGTGCCGATGATCTCGCCGGTGGCGGTGACGCCGCCCAGGGTGTCCAGGGCGCGGGCGATGCCGAAGTCGATCACGCGCGGGCCGACGGGGGAGAGGAGCACGTTGGACGGCTTCAGATCGCGGTGGATCACCCCGGCCCCGTGGATCGCGGTCAAGGCGGTCGCCACGCCGACCGCGAGCGCGTCGAGGTTGGAGCCGCGCAGCGGGCCGAACTGGTTGATCGACTCCTCAAGGTTCAGGCCGGGCACGTATTCCGTCACGACGTAGAGCTGGTCGCCGTCGAGCGCGGCTTCGAGGACCGCCGCCGTGCAGAAGGGCCGTACCCGCCGCGCCGCGTCGGCCTCCCGCCGGAAGCGGGTGCGGAACTGCTCATGCTGGCCGTACTCCGCATTGATCACCTTGATGGCGATCCTCTGACCTGAGGCGTCCTCACCGAGGTAGACCGTTCCCATGCCGCCGCGGCCCAGTCTGCCGAGCAGCCGATAGCGCCCGATCGAAGGGGGATCACCAGGACCGAGGTTGTTCACGCATTCGCCTTACCGCTAAGCCTTTACTGCTGTTTTGCGAGAGATCAGCCTATCCAGCAAATGCACGCGCAGCCCTGGATGTCCCCAGCCTGGAGGCGTGCCGGTGGGCCGCGTCGACTTGCGTTCATGAGGCCGCTGAACATATGTTCGAGATATCACCTGACCTTCCCCCGGGTGGCCCTAACCGCCAAGCCGCAAGGGGGGAGACAAGCCTTGAGCAGACTTTACGGCGACCCGATCGAGGTCTGGACCAGAGACGGAGAGCCCGCCCAGTTCGTCTGGCGCGACCGGCTCTACTCGGTCCGCGCCGTCGTCGACCGATGGGTCGTCGCCAGGGAGTGGTGGAAGACCAGCGAGACCGACCCCGGCGAGCGCCGCTTCTGGCGGGTCCAGGCCGGCCCGGGCCGCGTGGTCGGCACCTATGAGCTGAGGTTCGACACCGCGAGCGCGGGGTGGCTCCTCCTGCGGGCGTGGGACTGATGGCCGGGCCGTTCCCGCACCTGCACGTGAGCTCGGCCTACTCGCTGCGCTACGGCACGGCCTTCCCCGACGCCCTGGTGGAGCGGGCCTTCGAGCACGGCATGGACATCCTCGCCCTGACCGACCGCGACGGCCTCTACGGCGCGGTCAAGCACGCCAAGGCGTGCATGGACGCCGGGGTGCGCCCGGTGTTCGGCGTCGACCTCGCGCTCGCCGGGGCCGGGCCCCGGCGGGGCCGCGGGCCCGCCTTGGGCGCGGGCGCGGGCGACAGGGTCGTCGTGCTGGCCCGGGGGAGCGCGGGGTGGCCGAGGCTCTCCCGCCTGGTCACCGCGGCCCACCACGCGGGGGAGCGCGGCGAGCCCCGGGTGACCCGCGAGCTGGTCGCCGCCTCCGGGGCCGGCGGCCTCGCCGTCCTGCTCGGGCCGCGTTCCGATGTCGGCCGCGCCGTCGCCGCCCGCCACGACGACCTCGCCTTGTCGCTGCTCGCCGCCTGGCGGGCGGCGGCGCCGGGCGTGGTGATCGAGGTGGTCGACCGCTTCGGCTACCGCGAGACGGCCGACGCCGCCCGCATGGTGGCCTTGGCCGACGCCGCGGGGGTGCCCGCCGTGCTCACCAACGCGGTGCGCCACCTCGACCCCTCGGACTACCAGGTCGGCGACGTGCTGGACGCGGCCAGGCGGCTCGTCCCGCTGCACCCGCGCGCCGTGGAGCCCTCCGGGGCGCACGCCTACTTCAAGAGCCCCAAGGAGATGGCGCTCGTCGCCGAGCGGGTGTGCGGCGAGGGGGAGCGGGCCCGGCGGCTGCTCGCCGACACCCGGGGGCTCGCCGAGGAGTGCGCCGCCGACCCGAGGACCTTGCTCGCGCTCAGGAACGATCCGCCGCTGCTGCACCTGCCGGAGGTCGGCGGGGACGCGGTGCCGCTGCTGCGCCGGCGCTGCGAGGACGGGTTGCTTGAGCGGGGTTTGGACCGTTCCAAGCAGGCGCGTGAGCGGCTCGCCGAGGAGCTGGACATCATCGAGCGCAGACAGCTGTCCGGATATTTCGTGACCGTCTCTGACATCACCGCGATGATCAAGGACATGGGGGTGCGCTGCGCCATCCGGGGCTCCGGCGCCGGCAGCCTCGTCAACCACCTCATCGGCATCGGCGCCGTCAACCCCCTCGACCACGGCCTGCTGATGGAGCGCTTCCTGTCCGAAGGCCGCGTCGGCCTCCCCGACATCGACGTGGACGTCGAATCCGCCCGCCGCCTCGACTGCTACCGCGCGATCTACGAGCGGTACGGCGAAAGCCGCGTGGCCTGCGTCTCGATGATGGAGACCTACCGCGCCCGCAGCGCCATCCGCGACGTCGGCTCCGCCATGGGGCTGCCGCCCCACGAGATCGACGCCATCGCCAAGGCGTTCCCCCACATCCGCGCCAGGCAGATCCGGGCCGCCCTCGGCGACCTGCCCGAACTGCGCGGCAGCGGCCTCGGCGACGGCACCCTCGAACGGGTCTTCCGGCTCGCCGAACGCCTCGACGGGCTGCCGCGGCACATCGCCCTGCACCCCTGCGGCGTGCTCATCGGCAACTCCGGCCTGCGCGACCGCACCCCGGTCGAACGCAGCATGCTGGAATTCCCGATGTCGCAGTTCGACAAGGACGACGTCGAAGAGGCCGGCCTGCTCAAACTCGACGTCCTCGGCGTGCGCATGCAGTCGACCCTGGCCTACGCCCTCGACGAAGTGCGGCGCGTCGACGGGCTCGCCGTCGACCTCGACACCGTGCCCCCCGACGACGCCGCGACCTACGACATGATCTGCGCGGGCCGCACCCTCGGCTGCTTCCAGATCGAATCCCCCGGCCAGCGCGAACTCGTGGCCAAACTCGAACCGCGCACCATGCACGACCTGATCGTGGACATCTCCCTGTTCCGCCCCGGACCGGTCAACTCCGACATGGTCACGCCCTACCTGGAGACGCGCCACGGATGGCGCAAGCCGTACTACCCCCACCCGGACCTCCGGGAGGCGCTCACCGAGACCCACGGGGTCGTCGTCTTCCACGAGCAGGTGCTCAAGGTCGTCGACGTCATGACCGGGTGCGGGCTGTCGGAGGCGGAGAAGATCCGCAGGACGCTGGGCACCCCCGCCGGGCGCGAGCTGGTCAAAGCCTGGTGGGACCGGCACGTGCTGCCGGAGTTCGACCGGGAGACGGCGGAGAAGGCATGGCATGTGCTCGACGCCTTCGGCGCGTTCGGCTTCTGCAAGGCCCACGCCGCGGCCTTCGCCCTCCCCACCTACCAGTCGGCCTGGCTCAAACGCCACCACCCCGCCGCCTTCTTCGCCGGAGTGCTCGCCCACGACCCCGGCATGTATCCTTCGCGCGTCATCGTCGACGAGGCCCGGCAGTGCGGCGTCACCATCCTGCCTCTCGACGTCAACCGCTCGGGCGCGCAGTGGCGGGTCGAACGGCTCGCCGCCGCCGACCGCGCGCCCGAGGCCGGCCCCGCCCCCGCGGGCTTCGACATCGGGCGGATCGGGCTGGGCTACGGCCTGCGCGTGCCGTTCTCCGCGGTCAAAGGCATCAGCGACGCCGAAGTCGCACGCGCCGTCGCCGGCCGGCCGTACTCCTCCTTGGCCGACTTCTGGGACCGCGCCCGCCCCGCCCGCCCCACGGCCGAACGCATCGTCCAGACCGGCGGCCTCGACACCCTGTACGGCTTGCGCCCCGGCACCGGCTCCCGCTGGCGCCCCGGCCACCTCACCAGGCGCGACCTCATCGCCCAGGTCGGGGCACTTGAGCGCGGATCCGCCACGGGGGTGGCCAAGGGGGCCGGTGCCGTACAGCTTCCGCTGGGCTTCACCGAGCACATCACGCCCGGCGAACTCCCCGAGATGACCGACAGCGAGATGGTCGAGGCCGAACTGGAGATCCTCGGCATCGACATCAGCCGCCACATCATGGCCTTCTACGACGAACTCCTCGACGCCATCGGCGTCGTGCGCTCCAGGGACATCCTCGCGCAGCGCAACGGCGCCGAGATCCTCGTCGCCGGCGTCAAGGTCGCCACCCAGACCCCCGCCGTGCGCTCCGGCCGGCGTGTCATCTTCACCACCCTCGACGACTCCACCGGGCCCGTCGACCTCACCTTCTTCGAGTCCGTCCAGCCCCACTGCGCCGCCACCGTCTTCGGCTCCTGGCTGCTCGTCGCCCGAGGCGCCATCCGCCGCACCGGCGCCCGCGCCGTCTCCCTGCGCGCCCTGGACTGCTGGAACCTCGTCGACCTCGACACCACCTGGCGCACCGTCGGCCTGCCCGCCGTCCAGGCCGCCCTCGCCGCCCTCCCCGCCCCCGGCGGTCGCGTCGGCGGCGAACCCATCGAATACGCCAACGGCTACACCCTCTCCCCCTACGCCGACATCGGCCCGCCCCCCGGCGCCACCACCCCACCCCGCCGCCTCTGGCACGCCAGCCCCGGCAGCAGCGGCCCCACCCGCGCCGCCTGAGCCGGTCCGCCATGTAGGTACGGCCAGGGCCCGGTAAACGGCTCGTGACCACCACGGGACGCCAGAATTTCCCCGCGCTTTTCGCGCGGAGCGGCAGGCGAAAGGGACGGGTGGCCGGTCGCTTACGTGTTCTCCCCGGCGTCACGAGAGGTGCCGGAGGACGAGCCCCGGGTGTAGAGCGTGAGGCGCACAATGCCGAACGCGCGGGCGGGGCCGGGGCGGAACTGCTTGTGCAAGGCGACCAGCCGTTCGTCGCTCGCGTAGCGGGGGCCGATGTAGGGGGACACCAGCCACACGCGGTCGACGCCGCGGAGCGCGGCGGTGAGCTCCGGGCCGGTGCGCGGGGTGGGGGAGCCGGGGGCGTGGGTGGCGTCGGGCAGATGCGTGTACGGCCCGCCGTAGATCGCGGCGAACAGGCGGTAGCGCTGGGGCACGAACAGCACATGGTCGCCGGGCCGCCGGTCGGCGCGGAGCGCCGCCGTCAAGGCGCGCAGGTCGTCGGGGCGGCTGTCGGGCTCCCGGAGGGCGAGGTGCGGTCCGGCGGACAGCCCGACGAGCGCCGCCAGCGCGACCGCCGGTACGGCGGGGCGCCACCGGGGGGCCAGACCCGCCAGCCAGGCGATCCCGATCCCTGCCGCCACCGCGAGGCCCGGCACTGCGAACAGCACGTAACGCGAGTGGTAGACGGGCTCCACCTGCGAGATCGCCCACGACAGCACCACCGGCAGGAAGGCCCACGCCGCCACGCCGGGCGTGCGCCGGGCCGCCCACGCCCCGACCGCCGCCAGCCCGAAGACGAGTACGGCACCGCCCACGCTCCCGGCCACCTCCAACGGAAACGCGGCCAGGTCCCCGATCCCCGGCTGCTTCAGCCAGAAGAGCTGTGTGTCCCGCTGGCCCGCCGCGATGGCCACTAAAGGCAGCAGAGCCACCCCCGCCCCGGCGACCGCCGCCATCCAGGGAAGGACCCGCCGCCCCGCCGCCACCCCGTGCGCGGGAACGAGCAGCAGCGCATAGAGGTGCATCCACCCCAGCAGCGCCACACTTCCGCCGTAGGCCGCCCACCACAGGCCCCGCCGATCACGCTGATCCCGCCGGTCCAGCGCCTCGGCGAGCAGCCACGTCGCGAGTACGGCGACGCCCGACACCAGCGCGTACCCTCTGGCCTCCTGCCCGTAGCGCGAGACGATCGGCAGCAGCGCGTAGATCAGGCCGGCCGAGACCCCGGCCAGGGTGCCCGCCCACCGCCGCGCCAGCAGGGCCACGCCGTACGCCGTCGCCGCCATCCCCAGCACCGACGGGAGCCGCAGCCACAGCTCGACGGGTTCGCCCAGGGCGGCGAACGGCCTGAGCAGCACGTAGTACAGCGCGTGGACCATGTCGATCTGCCCGAACAGGTGCCGCAGGTCGGCCCACGACATCCGTGCCGCCATGCCGCTCACCGACTCGTCCCGCCAGAGCGACGGCGAGGTGATTCCGTACAGCCCCACCACGGCCGCCACCAGCGCAGGCGCGATCGTGGCGGCAGCCGTACCGCTCGACCGTGTTTTCATGGGGGCCCCTCCCCGGTCGTGAACCCCACCGATACTCCCGAACCTCAGCAACCCGGGCAAAATCCAACGTGCGGGGCGCCCGGCAGGGAGACGGGTACGGCGGGTGCGCACGCTCCCGACGCACGCGTTCGACGGGGCTTCATGCGGGAGCGCGGTCCCTACGGCCGCGCATCCTCCACCTGCGGGCTGTGCCCGCCGCGCCATTCGACCAGCAGCACGGTGGCGTCGTCGCTGAGCCGCCCGTCGTGGTAGTCCAGAACGCTGCGGATCAGGCGGCGCAGCCTCTCGGGGGTGGGAAGGACGTCGACATCCCGCTTGATGACGAAATCCACGAAACGCTGCAGGCCGAACTCCTTGCCCCACGCGTCCCGCGCCTCGGTGATGCCGTCGGTGTAGAGCAGCACCCGATCGCCGGGCTCGAGCTGCTCCCGGCAGAGCTCCACCGGGAGGTCCAGATCAAGGCCCATGGGGTGGCCCGGAGGACACTCCAACGTCGCGACCCAGCGCCCGCCCCGGATCACGACGGGAGGGTGGTGCCCGCGGTTGACCCAGGTGAAGACACCCGTGGTGAGGTCCAGGTGGGCCATGATCGCGGTGACGAACCGGGTGCCCTCCCCGAACTCCCTCAGCAGCACCCGCTCGACGGCGATGCTGTTGGCCACGAGATCGAGGCCCCGGCGGCGGTGGTTGCGGCTGGCGGCCATGGCGAGGTTGGACGTGAGCCCCGAGGACACGTCATGCCCCATGGCATCGAAGATCGCCACATGTACGGCGTCGCCGTCGATGGCATAGTCGAACGCGTCGCCGCCGATCTCATAGGCGGGCTCCAGGACCGCGCCGATCACCACCCGGGGGCAGGCGATCGTCAGCGGCGGCAGCATGTCCCACTGCATCTCCGCCGCGACGTTCATCGGCTGGCTCCGCACCAGCCGGGCGTAGGAGTCGCTGTAGGAACGCGCGCACACCACGATCATCGCCACGAGGCACGCCAGCAGCTCCCCGTGCTCGGCGGCACGCTCACCGGCCCCGCCCCGGACCCGCAGCACCCCGAGCCGCTCGTTGCCGTTCACGACCGGTACCCACCAGTGGTCGACGCGGCCCCCCGCGTCCTTCCCCGCCAGCACCCGGACCTCTTGGAACGCCCGCCCGGCCAACGTCGTGTCCACCGCCAGCTCGCCCGGCGCCCCCTCCCCGCCGGCCCCCGCCCGCCCCGCCAGCAGGCGCAGCACGTTCTCCTGCAGATCGGCCAGGTAGATCAGCACCGGGGCCAGACCGGCGTGCGCCGCATGCTCCTCGACGAGATCCGGCACCTGCTCCATCGACGCCACATGACTGGCAGCCAGCAACCCGGTCAGCATCCGCTCGACACCCGAAGGAGAACCCATCGCCGCCCCCTGTGTCGATCCCACCGGCGTAACCACACCGCACCCCGCCCCAGGCGGCCACCAGCCACGCGGGCGTTTCAGCAAGCCTTGACGCCCGTTGTCCCATCGATGACCCGCCCCGCCGACCGCGAACCGCCGCAGCTCAAGCGATCCGGGCGATGAGCTCATCCAGCGGGAAGAAGTAGCGGCCATGGGTCGAGAGAAGATCAGATCGACTCTTGGCCACGAGCACGACGATTTCGATGTCCGGTCGGCCTCTGAACTCCTTCTCAGCGCTGAAACGAGCCGCGAGAGCGTCGCGTCGACGGTCGAAGTGCTCCTCACGTAGGACCTGACCAGCCGCACGGTCATATATCACGAGGAGATTGGTCATTTATCAACCTTACCAATGTACGTTGTCTCCGGGACGGGCACGAGTCGGCCGATGAGCTCCTGAAGAAAAATCAGGTGACCGTGGACTTCCCTCCACATTTCATCGGCCTGTGTGCTGCCCGACCGTCCATCCGTGAGCTCTGCCTCCTCAAGAGTCTTGACGGATTCGCTCAGGGAGAGTGCAGCGGCCACCACGGATGCCCGAACCTCGTATTCTCGCGCGTGCGCGGCGGCATCGCGATCATCTTTGCAGACCGTCCAGCGCGTGGGAGGTTCGCCGTATCGGATGCCGCGCCCGACCCGGTCGGCGAGCTTCTCGAACATGTCGGCCCATTCATGTTGCCAATGGGTGCGCACCTGGATCTCGACCGGCGCCTCGTGAAGGTTCACGATGACGTGGACTGCGCGATAGCCGTGACTTGGATTTGTGCGACGGTCGACGAGCCGGAGTTCACGGCTTTCGGATGTAAACGCATTAACGATGCGGGCGATCGCATGGTTTTGAAGAGCTCGTCCCCCGGACAGTACGATTCGTGCCCCTGCGAGATCTTGAATGCTTTTCAGCAAAGATCCTCCGTGTCGTCTAAGCTTCTCAAGGATCGTGCCGGTGTTCTTGATTCGGCCGCTCGGCTGGAATCCGATGCCACGCACGGTTTCCATGGCGCTATCCAGGCTGTCGTCCTAGGCGAGTAGCAGGTCGTTCAGCAATGCGAGGTCGTCATCGCCCGGTCCGTGGGGATCGATGAGTCGCTTACCGAGTCGTTCGATCTGCGACTTGCTCAGAGGTAGAGGCATATGCCTCCTTTGAGTTGGCCGAGAGCCGGTGAGTGGGGCATGGGTGTTCGGAGGCCCCGCGCGCCGGGGAGCGGGCGGGGCCGGGAGGCGGTCAGCAGCCGCGGGCGGCGAAGGCGAGGAACTGGGTGACTTCGCGTTGGTCGAAGTTGTCGTCGGAGCCGATGACGACGGTGCACTCGCCGGTGAGGAGGCGGGGGCCGAAGGCGAGGCTTTCGAGGTTCTGGGTGGGCGGGTTGACGGTGCTCAGGTCGTAGACGAGGCGCTTGGAGACGGTGCGGTAGGCCGCGCCGTCGGCGAGGCTGTTCCGGTCGAGGACGTTGGTGGCGCCGCGCAGGTCGATCTCGTAGAGCTTGACCTTGTAATTGACGCCTTCGATCCAGGAGCGTTCCAGGGCGAGGTAGCGGTTGTCGTCGAGGGCGAGGATTTCCGAGACGCCGCTGTCGGTGGCGCCGGTCGGGGGGATCGGGGCTGCGGGAAGCGGGTCTATGGGGTAGGCGTATTGTGCGCGGAGTTTTCCGTCGCGCCCCCACACGGTGATGCGGGCGGGAGCTCCCTTGTCGACGCTTGGAGGCGTGCCGTCTTCAAAGCGCGGGCCCTCCACAATGGCGGCGATAGTGCGCGGGGTGAAGGTCAGTCCTTCGAAGCCGAAATTGCGCCGCGGGCCGCGGTCGGCGTCGGTGAGTTCAAGGTTTTCGGGGATCGGGAGTTCGCCGAGGTGTTTACCGTCGCGGTCGATCCAGCGGACGAACAGGTCGGAGATCGGCACGGTGGGGGCGGATGCGCTGGGCCGGTCGCCTTCGTGGCCCCACAGGAGCCGCCGGGTCCACTTGTCGAAGCGGATCGTCTCCGGGTCGGCGGATTCGGGTAGGCCGTATGCGGGGTAGGGAGTGCCGTCGGGGCGCCGCAGGGTTTTCACCCCGGTCAGCCGGACCCCGGTGAACGCCCCCGTCCGCAGGTTGAAGTCGAGTTTCCCGGTGTAGAAGCGGGCCGGGTTGTAGCGCCAGCGGTCGTCGGAGATGAAATACCAGGTGTTGGTGAGCGGGTCGCGGTCGATGCCGGAGAAACCGCCGACCGTTGTGTCCGCGTATTGCAGCTTATGCGGCAGACGCTGCTCACCTAGGAAGCGGGTGATCCGGATATCGCCGGGTGCCGCGGCGGCGGGTTGGACTGCGATGCCGCCGAGGCCGACCGCTGTCGCCAGCGCGACGGTGACGCGGGTGAATGTCCGCCAATGTGTCATGTGTTCTCCATATCCGTTGTTCCCCATGTCCATGGAAACCGATTCCAGGTAAGGGGTTCCGCTGGAAGTGCGGGACACATGAGATCGCGGATTTGAGGAATTGTCCAACGAGATCGCGGCGGGGTGAATTCCGCGCTTAGCGATAACCTTTTATATCGATATTTGCCGACATCGCTTAGAGACCGTAGACATGCGAAGGCCCGCGCCGGCTGTGGCGCGGGCCTCTCATGTGGGCCTTCCTGTACGGCTTCGGCGAGCTCAGGGGCTGCGCTGCGGTGTGGTGGCGGCGAGCCCCCGCTGCTCGGCGGAGGGCACAGGCGCCGGAAGCGGCACCACGCGCACTTTGCGCACCGCCGTACGGCGCTTGCTCCCGCGGGTCTGGATGCCGGTGACCTCCCTGACGGTCACGGCGCACAGGAGCGCGGCCAGCGCCGTGACCGCCACTTCCACCGGGCCGAGCCCGGTCAGTCCGATGGAGCCGGAGGCGGGCAGCAGCGGCAGCCGTACGAATGTCAGCGTCAGCGCGGCCAGCAGGGTCATCCACCACGCGGCGACCAAGACCAGCCAGCGCGCCCTGCGGTCCTGCGAGGGCCGGGCCCCGCGCCACACGCGGTCAAGGAGCACGGGCGGGGCGACGAGGTTCACCATCGGTACGGCCCAGGCCGCGATCGTGGCCCCGGCCGCGGGTGCCAGCGGGTTGTTGGCCTGGCGGGCGCGTACGAGCCAGGTCAGGTACGTCGCCATCGCTCCCAGGGTCGTCACGGCGACCGCGAGCATCAGCACGGCGAAGACCGTCATCGCGCCGAGGAGCGTCTGGGCCGGGGCGGAGCGGAGATCGCCGCCGAGCGCGTTGATCTGCTGGGCCAGCTCACGGCCTCGGACCTGCTCGAACACCACCAGTGCCGTCAAAGACACAATCTGCGCAGTAAGAGTTAGGTAGACGGCGGAAGCCGAGCGGGTGGGTGGTGGCGGGGCAAGGCGCATGAATCTCTCCCCCCGGCATGCGCTGAAGGACTTGCCAGGGTTCCTATCCCGCGAACACCCCCGTTAATCAGCATCCATCCTGCTCCGTGGGCTATTCCTTGAGTGAATGTCCCATGTCAGCCGACGACACCCGATTCCCATGCCCAGGCGGCGATTTCCACGCGATTCCTGACACCCAGTTTCGTCTGGATGGAGCCCAGGTGCGTTTTGACCGTGGACAGGGACACGAACAGCTCGGCCGCCACCTCCTGATTGGTCCGCCCCCTCGCCACATGCCGCACGACGTCCAGCTCGCGGTCGGTGAGCGGGTCGACGAGCGGCCTCCCCATGTTCACGCGCGGGTTGGACAGGTGGGCGAGCAGCCGTACCGTCACCGAGGGCGACACCAGCGCGTCCCCCGCCGCAGCGGCCCGGATCGCCTCGATCAGCAGCGTCGGTCCGCTGTCCTTCAGCAGGAAGCCGCACGCCCCGGCGCGCAGCGCGCCGTAGACGTATTCGTCCATGTCGAACGTCGTCACGATCACCACGCGCATCGGGCGCTCCACCCCCGGCCCCGCCAGGACGCGCGTCACCTCCAGCCCGTCCAGCCGGGGCATCCGGATGTCCAGCAGGCACACATCCGGCCGCAGCCGCCGAGCCTGCTCCACGGCCGCGGCCCCGTCCGCTACCGCCGCGACCACCTCCAGGTCCGGCTGCGCGTCGAGGATCATCTGGAAGCCGGTCCGCACGAGTTCCTGGTCATCGGCGATGAGCACCCGAATTGTCACGTTGGTGATTCTGCCAGGCTGAATCAGCCGTTCGGCCGAGGTTCCCGGCATCAAGGTCGAACGGTCGGCCGATCCGGACAAGGGCACCGAGCCGAAAGGCTGGTCGCCATGAATGAGGGTTTCGACAGGCCACACGTGCCGGACGCCATGGGAGGCGTTGTTCTCGAAGGCCGCGCACTGGTGAAGCGGTTCGGCTCCACGGTCGCGCTGGCGGGCGTCGACCAGACCGTACGGCAAGGCGAGGCGCTCGCCGTGATGGGCCCGAGTGGGTCCGGAAAATCGACGTTGCTGCACTGCCTGGCGGGCATCATGAAGCCCGACGCGGGCGAGGTGCACCTGCTCGGCGCACGGGTGGACACCATGAAGGAGCGCGCCCGCAGCGCGCTGCGGCGCACGAGGTTCGGGTTCGTGTTCCAGTTCGGCCAGCTCCTGCCGGAGCTGCCGGCGGTGGAGAACGTGGCACTCCCGCTGATGCTCGGCGGCGTGCCGAGGGGGCAGGCGGTGGGCCAGGCGCGGTCGTGGTTCGCCCCGCTCGGTCTCGCCGACATGGAGGACAGGCGGCCGGGCGAGCTGTCCGGCGGGCAGGCGCAGCGCGTGGCGATCGCACGGGCGCTGGTGACGAGCCCGGCCGTGGTGTTCGCCGACGAGCCGACCGGCGCGCTGGACCAGAACACCGGGCACGAGGTGATGGACCTGCTCGTCTCCGCCATCAAGGGCAACGGGTCGTCTCTGGTGGTCGTCACCCACGACCCTCAGGTCGCGCGGTGGTGCGACCGGGTGGTGGAGGTGCGCGACGGGCAGATCATCGCCGGTGACCACTCCCGCGCGGGCGGGGTGCCCCGGTGAACAGCGCGAGGCTGAGCTGGCGGCTGCTGCGCGGCGGCGGACGCAAGGGCATGGTCGGTGCGGCGTTGACGCTCGCGGCGGTGGCCGTGTCATCGCTGCTGCTGGTGTTCGCCGTGGCGGTGAACCATGCGTTCGACGGCAGGGCGGAGCGGGCGGAGTGGCGCAACCCGCCCGCGCATGGCAAGGCCGTGCAGGTGACGGCCGAACGGCCGAAAGGGGCGGTCGCCGTCCAGGCCGTGGACGGGGAGAACCTCGGCGGCAGGGTTCTGACGATTGTGCGCTTCGCCGTACTCAAGGACGGTGTGAAGCCGCCCGAGGGGCTCCGCCGGTTGCCGAAGCCGGGGGAGGTGATGCTGTCGCCGGCCCTCGCCGAGCTCATAGAGCGG
Organism: Sinosporangium album; assembly: GCF_900100605.1. Classification (GTDB taxonomy): domain Bacteria; phylum Actinomycetota; class Actinomycetes; order Streptosporangiales; family Streptosporangiaceae; genus Sinosporangium; species Sinosporangium album. The sequence goes on from NZ_FNCN01000003.1 coordinate 120,073, forward strand.
AGGGGCACGTCGGTGGCCGGTCTGCCGCCCGCCCCCGCCGGCTCGCCCCGCATCGGCGACGGGGCGCTGGTCCACCCGGATGAACTGGTCGCGGTCGTGGGCCACGCGCCTAAGGATCCAGAGGTGGCCAAGGCCCGCAAGGACCTCTCGGTGCGGGAGATCCCGCCTGTCTGGATCAAGGGTTTCGACAATAAGGCGCTCGACGAGGCCGTGGCCTACCAGGCACTCGCGACAGTGGCGACCGCGCTGATGGTCGTGCCGCTGCTCGTATTCGGGGGCGCGGCGGCCCGGCTCACCGTGGCCAGGCGCGATCAGCGGCTCGCCGCGCTCCGCCTCATCGGTGCGACACCCGGCCAGGTCGTGGCGATGACGGTGGCCGAGGCCGTCGTGGTCGCGTTCGCGGGGTCGGTGCTCGGCGCCGTCCTGTACGGCGTCGCGATGCCGTTCCTCTCCCGCGTCGAGATCGGCGGCGGCCCGTGGTTCACGGCCGACCTGTGGCCGGGCCTGCCGTACGTGCTCGCCGTGGTGCTCGCCGTACCGCTGCTGGTCGGCGTGTCGGCCGTGGTCGGCCTGCGGCGCGTCGTGGTGAGCCCGCTCGGCGTGGCCAAACGGGAGACCCCGCCGGGCATGAGGTTCGTGCGTGTGATCGCCCTGCTCGCCGTGCTCGCGGTGTTCCCGGCGTTGGGCGTCGGCGTAAGAATGGACGTCTTCCCGGCGATGAGCCTGGCCGTGGGCGTCATCGCGGTGATGGTCGGACTGGCATTCCTCTGCGTCAACCTGGCCGGCCCGTGGGTGGTGGCGCTCATCGGCCGGATCGTGTCGCGTCTGGCGCGCACCCCGGCGATGCTGCTCGCCGGACGTCGGCTGGTGGACGACCCGCGCTCGGCGTGGCGGACCGTCAGCGGTGTGGCGATGACCGGCTTTGTGGCGGGTTTCATCGGGCTGCTGGCTCCGGGGGAGTGGGCGTTGGAGCCCGACGACCTCGCCGGCGTGCAGATGTTCGCCGACATCAGGACCGGGACGGTGGTCGTGCTCACGGTGTCCTTCCTGGTGGCGATCGCCAGTGCCGGCATCACGGCGGTCTCGTCCATCCTCGACCGCCGGCAGACCTACGCGCTGCTGCACCTGGCGGGGACCCCGCTGTCGGTGCTCGACTGGGCGCGGCGCGCGGAGACGCTGATTCCGCTGGCGGTGATGGGCGGCGGCTCGATCGCCGCCGGGGCGTTCGCCGCGATGCCCTTCATGATCGCAGGCCCGAACGCCGCGGGGCTGGTCCCTCTGCTGGTCTCGATCGCGGTGGGTTTCGTCGGCGTGGTGGCCGCAGGGGAGATGAGCAGGCCGCTGCTGCGCTCGGTGACGCTGGATCCGGCTCCGCGGCCGGATTGAGATTCCATGGTATTCAAGTAGGAAAAGTTGCAAAACTCGTGCGCGGTGGTTAACGTGATGCCCGTGATCCTCAGCGCACTTCTCACCACACGCGACCACGTCGACTACTGCCGCGTCGCCAGTGCGCTCTGTCACGCCGGGCCGTCCCACGACCGCTCGGCTACGACAGGAGAACGACGACATGCAGGAGCTGTGGTTCACCCGCTGCCCCGTGCCCACCGCGACAGGAGTGGCCGCTGACCTCGGCTGGTTCGACGAGGAGTTCGGCCCCGACGGCATCGCCGTACGCTCCCTCCAAGACGGCCCCGACCCGCGGGGCCGCCACTTCACCCACGAACTGACCGCCCTGGTCAGAGAGGGCGGCAACGTCCCCGCCCTCTGGGCCAGGGCACGAGGGCGGACGACCCGGCTGATCGGGCTCACCTGGATCGAGGAGCGCCAGGCCGTCCTCACCACGCCCACCTCACCCATCCGCGACGCCGAAGGGCTGCGGGGCAGACGCCTCGGGCTCCCGGTGCGCACGGACGCCCCGGTCGACTTCTGGCGGGCGATGGCATTGCGCGGCTTCCACGGAGCGCTGTCCATCGCCGGACTGACGCTGTCCGACGCCCGCCTGGTCGACGTGCCCAGCGGCCCGGACCCGGACCCCGGGCACTGGGCCCCCGAGCTCGACGCCCTGGCCCGCGGCGCGATCGACGCGGTCTATGTCAAGGGGTCGCGCGCCGTGGAGGACGCCGAACGGCACGGCCTGCGCGTGGCCGTCGACCTCGACGCCCACCCCGACCGCGCGGTCCGCGTCAACAACGGCACACCCCGGCCCATCACCGTCGACCAGGCCCTCCTGGACACGCGCCCCGACGTCGTGGCCCGCTTCCTGAAAGTCCTGCTCGACGCCGCGGCCTACGCCGCGGACCATCCCGAGCGGACGGCGCTCATTCTCGGCAGGGAGACCGGCGCCGGAGCCCGCGGGGTGGCGGGAGCGTACGGGACGCCCGACCTGTCCATCGACCTGTCCGATGAGCGGCTCGCCCTCCTCGCCGACCAGGAGCGCTTCCTGCGCGAGCACGGCTTCCTGGACTCGGCCGTGGACGTCGCGGCCTGGGCCGACCACACGCCTCTCCTCGGCGCCCGCACACGCCGCAGGACGACAGTGGAGCAGTCAGCATGAGACACCTGACCGCCGCCTTGCTGCTCCTCACCGCCCTCGCCATGTCCACCGCCTGCTCCGCCGCGCGGGGCGCCGAAGGCGCGGAAGTGGTGACGGTCCGCCTCCCCGACCCCGGCAACGCGGGCGTCCTGGCCCTCGGGAAGAAGGACGGAAGCCTCGCCAAGGCCCTGGAGAAGGTCAACGCCGAGATCGAGTGGACCGGGCAGTTCGGGGCTTTCGCCCCCACCGCACAGGCCATCAACTCCGGGCAGCTCGACTACGGGGTGGGGTCCATCACCTCCGGGATCGGGGCGCTCGCCGCCAAGCCCAGCTTCAAGATCTTCGCCGTGGCCGAGCCGGACCTGGCCGGAGAGGGCATCCTCGTCAAGGAGGGCGGCCCGGTCCGCGAGATCGCCGACCTGGCCGGGCGCAAGGTCGCCGTCAACAAGGGCGGCACCGGCGAATACCTGCTGCTCAAAGCCCTCGACCAGCACGACATCGCCCCCGGCGAGGTGGAACGCGTCTACCTTCCGCCGGCCGACGCCGCCACCGCGTTCAACGCGGGACAGGTCGACGCCTGGGCCTCGTGGGGCGCCTTCGTGCCCGCCGCCCAGGCCAACTCGGGGGCGCGGTTCCTGGCCGACGGCGCGGCGCTCCAGTCGGACAACTACCAGATCCACGTCGTCTCCACCGCACTCGCCCAACGCCACCCGAGGGTGGTGCACGCCCTGTACGACTATCTCCACACGGGCAGCGTCGCGATCCGCGCGAACCCCGCCTCCTACGTCAACGTCTTCACCGGAGCCGGCCCCACCGCGGTCACCGGGCGCCTCAAAGAACTCACCGAGGTGTCCTACGCGCAAGACCCCGTGATCAAGGCCGTCGCCGACGCCGACCTGCCGAGATTCGCCGCCGTGGCGGACTTCTTCGCCCGGCGGAAGGTCACCACGTCGGTGGTGCCGGTGAAAGAGCACCTGATCGACCCTGTGAAGGCCGGGTCATGACTCTTCTCCACTCCGGGGGCGTGCCCGCCCCCCGCGAACGGGGTGCGGTGGGACCGGGGCGCGACGTGTCCCCACCGCGCCCGCCAGAAACCGGACCGGGGTCGACCACCTCCACGGCCCTGGTCCGCCCCGAGCCGCCGAAGCGTGCGAAGCGCGGTGCCGCGACCACGCTCGCGCTGCGGTCGCTCGGGCCGGTGGTGCTGGCCGCCCTGTGGGCGGCCGGCACCACGTCCGGCTGGATACGCCCCGACGTGCTCGCCTCACCCGCCCAGGTCGCCGCCGCGTTCGGCGAGCTGTACGGCGACGGCCAGCTCCAGGACGCCCTCGCCGTCTCGCTCACCCGCGCCGGCCTCGGCCTCGCCCTCGGGGCGACGGCCGGCCTGCTGCTCGGGCTGGTCAGCGGCCTGCTGGCGCTGGGGGAGGACCTCATCGACCCCGCCGTCCAGATGCTGCGCACGATCCCGTTCCTGTCCCTCGTGCCGCTGTTCATCGTCTGGTTCGGCATCGGAGAGGCGTCCAAGGTGATCCTGATCGCGGTGGCGACATCGTTCCCGATGTACGTCAACGCCCTCAGCGGCACCCGCGGCGCCGACCGCAAACAGGTCGAGGCGGCCCGCGTCTTCGGGGTCACCGGGGTGAGGCTGGTCCGCGAGGTGATCCTGCCCGGCGCGCTGCCGTCGTTGCTCGTGGGGCTGCGCCTGTCGCTGACGCTCAGCGTCATCGCCCTCATCGCCGCCGAGGAGATCAACTCCACCGCCGGGCTCGGCTACCTGATGACGCAGGCCAGGGAGTTCGTCCGCACCGACATCCTGGTCGTCGTCATCCTGCTCTACGCGGTGCTCGGACTGCTGGCAGACCTGGCCGTCCGCGTTCTGGAGAGGCTGCTCATGCCCTGGCGGGCGGGGGTGGCCGTCCGATGAGCGCGCTCACGGCCCGGGCCCATGCCGTACGGCTCCGCGGGGTGCGGCGGGTGTTCGGCGAACGGGCGGTGCTCGACGGGGTGGACCTGTCGCTCGCGCCGGGGGAGTTCGTCGCCCTGCTCGGCGCGAGCGGCACGGGGAAGACCACCTTGCTGCGCATCCTGGCCGGGCTCGACGGCGCGGACGAGGGCGACGTGCTCGTGCCCGAAGTGCGCACCGTCGTGTTCCAGGAGCCCCGGCTGATCCCCTCCAAACGGGTCCTCGACAACGTCGTCCTCGGCCTGCCCCGGAGCGCCCGCGCCAGCGGGCCGGCCGCGCTGGCCGAGGTCGGGCTGGCGGGCCACGCCCGGGCCTGGCCCGCCACCCTGTCGGGCGGCGAGGCGCAGCGGGTCGCCCTGGCCCGCGCGCTCGTGCGCGAACCGGGGCTGCTCCTGCTCGACGAGCCCTTCGCCGCCCTCGACGCGCTCACCCGCCTGCGCATGCAGGACCTCGTCGCCGAGCTCTGCCGTACGCACCGCCCCGCCGTACTCCTCGTCACCCACGACGTCGACGAGGCCATCCGGCTCGCCGACCGCGTCATCGTGCTCACCGCCGGAACGCTGAGCACCGACGTGCGTGTCGCCCTCGACCACCCCCGCGAGCGCACGGACCCGGAATTCGCCGCGCTCCGCCGCCGCCTTCTCGAAGACCTTGGAGTCAGCTCATGACCATCCGCATCGGCGTCCACGCCAACAACCCCTTCCTTTTCCTCCTCTCCCACCTCGACCACCTGCTCCAGGGGCAGGACGAGCCCATCGAGGTCTACCGCTACACCGACGGCACCAGGACCGGCGATCTGCTGGCCGAGGGGGCCTTCGACATCGGCGGCACCGGTTCGACGCCGCCGTTGTCGGCGCAGGCGGCCGGCCTGCCCGTCGTCTACGTGGCGGCGTCCGCCCCCCGCCCCGGCCACGGCGCGCTGCTCGTCGCCAAGGACGGGCCCGTCGTCACCGTGGCCGACCTCGCCGGGCAGCCGGTCTCCTTCGCGGTGGGCTCCTGGCACACCCACTTCCTGGCCAAGCTGCTCAGCGGCGCCGGACTCTCCTACCAGGACATCGAACCCAGGCCCGCCGCCTCGGAAGCCGGGCTGTGGCTGCGCGACGGCGCCATCGCCGGCTGGGTGGTGCAGGGCGCAGAACTGGTCGAGGCCGAGCGGTCCGGCCGGTTCGCCCGGCTCGCCGGCACCGCGGGGGTCATCGCCGACCGCTCGGTGTTCTTCACGAGCCGCGAGGTCGCCGAGCGGCGGCCCGAGGCGATCGCCACCGTCGCCAAGGCGCTCCGCGAGGCCGCGGCCTGGGCGGGCGCCAACCCCCGTGAGGCCGCGGCGCTCACCGCGTCCGAGCGCGGCGGCTCCATCGACGCCTGGGAGACCGCGCTCAAGCGGCTGCCCTGGACGCTGGAGCCCGTGACGAGCGAGCTGCTGGCCGAGCAGCAGGAAGGCGCCGACCTGCTCGCCGACGTCGGCTTCCTCCGCCGCGCGATCGACGTGCGCACCGCCACCGCGCCCGTGCTGAACACACTGGTGTCGTCGGTCCTCGCCGAGGTGGCGGTCTGATGGCGCGCGAAGTCCTCTGGTACATCGTCCCGCGCGACGGCGAGATCCCCTGGGAGCCCAAGGGTCGGCGGGAGGTCGACCTCGACCACCTGCGGGGGCTCGCCGCCACCGTCGACAGGCTCGGCTACAGCGGCGCGCTGCTCGCGACCGACCTGCACGACGTGTGGGTGCTCGGCAGCGCGCTGGCCTCCGTCACCGACAGGCTCCGCCCGCTGCTCGCCGTACACCCCGGCCTCATCTCCCCGACCCTGCTCGCCAAGATGGCGCTGACGTTCGACCACCTGTACGGCGGGCGCCTCCAGATCAACGTCGTCAACGGCGACACCCGCACGCTGCGGCAGTACGGCCTGCACGTGGACCACGACGAGCGCTACGACCTCAGCGCCGAGTACTGGGGCATCGTCAAACGGCTGACCGCCGGGGAACGGGTGAGTTTCGAGGGCCGCTACTTCACGATCGAGGACGCCGCCCTTGAACTGCCTCCCGTTCAGCGCCCGCACGTGCCGCTGTGGTTCGGCGGCTCGTCGGCGGCGGGGCTGCGGATGGCGGCCGAGCACATCGACGTCTACCTGTCATGGGGGGAGCCGCCGAAGCAGCTCGCCGAGAAGATCCGCGCGCTGCGCCGCGCCGCCGAGGAGTTCGGCAGGGAGATCCGGTTCGGCGTGCGGCTCCACCTCATCGTGCGCGACACCGAGAAGGAGGCGTGGGGCTGGGCCGACCACCTGCTCCGCTCGACCAGCCCGGAGACCTACGCCCGCATGTCGGGGATCAACCTGGCGGCCGACTCCGAGGGGATGCGCCGCCAGTTCGGCCACCACGGCGGACGCGTGCCGGACCGCGCCAAGGACCTCGAGATCTCTCCCAACCTGTGGCCGGGGATGAGCCTGTTCCGGCCGGGGCCGGGCACCGCCCTGGTCGGGAGCACGGAGAACGTGCTGGAGCGCCTCCACGAGCTGGAGGAGCTCGGGGTGGACACGTTCATCCTGTCGGGCAACCCGCTGGCCGAGGAGGCCGAACGGGTGGCCGAGACGATCCTGCCCAGCCTGCTCGCGGGGCAGCCCGTCTGACGACACCGCTCTGAGACACCCCTCTGAGACACCCCTCTGAGACACCCCTCTGAGACGGCCGTCCGCGGGGCCGCACCTGCCGGGCCGGGCGATCGGGGCGCCCGGCCCGGCACTGTGCCTGAAGCCGAATGAGAACGAGGTCTACCAGATACCTCGGGGGGCGCATGCGGGGGGGTTCCTCGTCTCCGCGAGGGCGCGGTCATAGTGTGGGCGGCGTCGAAGGAGCGTTATGCGCGTCGCCCTGTTCATCACCTGTATCACCGACACCCTCTACCCGCAGACCGGGCGGGCCGTGGTGGCCCTGCTGCGCCGCCTGGGGTGCGAGGTCGACTTCCCCGAACGCCAGACGTGCTGCGGTCAGATGCACCTCAACACCGGCTACCGCGACGAAGCCGTACGGCTGGCGCGCCGCACCAAGCGCGTCTTCGGGAAAAGCGAGATCGTGGTCGTCCCGTCCGGCTCCTGCGCCGCGATGATCCGCGAGCACTATCCGCGGCTCGGGGCCGAGATGCCGAGGGTCGTGGAGCTGACGGAGTTCCTGGTGGACGTCCTCGGCGTCACCGACGTCGGCGCCTACTTCCCCCACCGCGTCACCTACCACCCCACCTGCCACTCGCTGCGCGGCCTCGGGCTCGGCGGGCGTCCGGAGACCCTCCTGCGGGCCGTCCGCGGACTGGAACTCGTCCCGCTGCCGCGGGCCGACGAATGCTGCGGGTTCGGCGGCACCTTCGCCGTGAAGAACCCGGCCGTGTCGGCCGCCATGTGCGCCGACAAGGTGGGCGCCGTCCTGGACACCGGCGCCGAGGTGCTGTGCGCCGCCGACAACTCCTGCCTCACCCACCTGGGCGGCGCCCTGCGCCGCCAGCGCACGGGGGTCAGGGTGATGCACATCGCCGAGATCCTCGCGTCCACGGAGAGCGGAGGCGCCGGGCGCACGGCCGGCCTGAGCACACCGGAGGGGGCCCGGTGAGCGGAACGTTCCTCGGCATGCCGGCGTTCCCGGTGAACGCGGCTGACGCCGTACAGAACTCCCAGCTCCGCCACAACCTCCGCAGGGCCACGCATACCATTCGCGACAAGCGCTCGCGCGTGGTGGCGGAGGTGCCCGACTGGGCCGAGCTCAGATCGGCCGCCAAGGCCATCAAGGACGCCGCCTTGCGCGACCTCGACCGCCACCTCCTGCGCCTGGAGGAGACCGTCCAGGCCGCGGGCGGACACGTGCACTGGGCGCGGGACGCCGCCGAGGCGTGCCGCATCGTCACCGACCTCGTGCGCGCCACCGGCGAGACCGAGGTCGTCAAGGTCAAGTCGATGGCGACCCAGGAGATCGGCCTCAACGAGGCGCTCGCCGACAGCGGGATCCACGCCTACGAGACCGACCTCGCCGAACTCATCGTGCAGCTCGGCGACGACAGGCCGTCCCACATCGTGGTGCCCGCCATCCACCGCAACCGCGCGGAGATCCGCGAGATCTTCCTCCGCGCCATGCCGGACGCCTCACCCGACCTCACCGACGACCCCGCGGCCCTCGCCGAAGCCGCCCGGCTCCACCTGCGGCAGCGCTTCCTGTCCAGCAAGGTCGCCATCTCCGGGGCCAACTTCGCCATCGCCGAGACCGGCACCCTGGTCGTGGTCGAATCCGAGGGCAACGGCCGCATGTGCCTGACCCTGCCCGAAACGCTGATCAGCGTGGTGGGCATCGAGAAGGTCCTCCCCACCTGGCGCGACCTCGAGGTGTTCCTGCAACTCCTCCCGCGCAGCGCCACGGGCGAGCGGATGAACCCCTACACCTCCACCTGGACCGCCGCCACGGAAGGCCAGACCTTCCACCTGGTGCTGCTCGACAACGGCCGCACCGACGTCCTCGCCGACGAGGTCGGGCGGCAGGCCCTGCGCTGCATCCGCTGCGCCGCCTGCCTCAACGTCTGCCCGGTGTACGAACGCGCCGGAGGCCACGCCTACGGCTCCGTCTACCCCGGACCCATCGGAGCCATCCTCACGCCCCAGATGCGCGGCATGGGGACGCCGCTCGACGACTCCCTGCCCTACGCCTCCACCCTGTGCGGCGCCTGCTACGACGTGTGCCCCGTGGCCATCGACATCCCCGAGGTCCTCGTCCACCTGCGCGACCGGTCCTCCCACCCCCGCGCCGAGCGCGCCGCCCTGCGGGCCGCCGGCTGGATGCTCGCGCGGCCCGAACGGCTCGCGCGGGCCCAGCGCCTGGCCTTCCGCCTGCGCCGGCTGGTGCCGCGCCGCCTCCCCGGGCCGCTGTCGGCGTGGACCGACACCAGGGACCTTCCCGATATACCTCCCGAGTCCTTCCGAGACTGGTGGAAGCGCACCGAAGGCGGAACGCGATGAACGCCCGCGACACCATCCTGCGCCGCATCCGGGCCGCCACCGCGGACGCGCCGCCGGCCGAGGCCGTCTCCCGGGGCTACCGCACCGCGGGCGGCGCCGTACGGCACGAGCCCGGCGAGGACGACCTCATCGCCCTGTTCGCCCACCGGGTCGACGACTACCACGCCTCCGTACGCCGCGTGCCCGCCGGCGAGGCCGCCCAGGCCGTCGGGGCGGCGGCGCGCGAACGCGGGCTGACCACCCTCGCGGTGCCCCCCGGCCTGCCCGAGGAGTGGACATCGGGGCTCACCGCCGTACGGCTGCTGCGGGATGACCCGCCGCTCGCCCCCGGCGAACTGGACCGCGCCGGCGGCGTCATCACCGGATGCGCGGTCGCCATCGCCGAAACGGGGACGATCGTCTTGGACGCGGGACCGGGGCAGGGCAGGCGGGCCCTGACGCTGCTGCCGGACTACCACCTGTGCGTCGTGCCGGCCGACCGCGTCGTGCGAGGCGTGCCGGAGGCCGTGGCCCTGCTGGACCCGCGGCGCCCGCAGACGTGGATCAGCGGTCCGTCCGCGACGAGCGACATCGAGCTGGACCGGGTGGAGGGAGTCCACGGGCCGCGCGTTCTGGACGTCATCATCCTGGGGAACTGACCTGCGAAGCTCTCCGTTACCTGGGAAGCAGGGCGGCGAATGGGCTATTCTCGCGTGTCTTGTCTAGATAATGCCAGGTCAACGTCACGGAGATCCACCAACATGAAGCCGCCGTTGCTGCTCATCGGGCACGGTTCGCACGATGACACGGACGCAGCGGAGTTCGGCAGGTTCGTCCACCGCCTGCGGTGCAGGCTCGACCGCTCGGCCGTCGAGGTCACCGGAGGCTTCGTCTCGAAGGCGCGTCCACGGCTCAGCGACTCCGTGTCGGCGATGGTGGCCCGCGGCCACCACCGGGTCGTCACCGTGCCGCTCGGGCTCGGCGGCGACCAGCGGACCTCCACCGAGATCACCGCGGCCCTCGCCCGCGAGCAGGAACGCCACCCGACCCTCGCCTACGAACACGCCAGGCCGCTCGGACCCGACCCCCGCGTCCTCACCCTGCTCGCCGACCGCCTCGCCGACGCCGCCCTCGACATGCCCCGCCCGCGCTCCCTCGTCGCCGTCGGCGAGACCAGGAGGCTCCGCGCCGTCTCCACCGTCGAACCGCCTCTGCTGCGCGTCGTGCCGTCCCCCGCCGAGCCCGACGGCTCCGAGCACGTCGACCCCGGCGAGACCGCCGTGGTGCTCGTCGGCGAAGGCTCCACCGACCCCGTGGCCAACGCCGAGGTCCACCGCGTCTCCCGCCTCTTCTGGGAGACCCACGCCTACGACCTGCTCACCGTGGAGACCGCCTTCGTCTCCCTCACCCCGCCCGGCGTCCCCGGGGGCCTGGAGCGCTGCCGCCGCCTCGGGGCCAAGCGCGTCATCATCGTCCCCTACCTGCTGTTCGCCGGGGGAATGCTGGAGCGCGTATGGGCCCAGGCCCTCGCGTACGGCGCGGGCCACCCCGAGCTCGACATCCGATGCGCCGAGGTCATCGGCGACTGCGAGGCGCTCGCCGACGTCGTCATCGAGCGCTACGAAGAGGCCCTGCGGGCGGCGGCGGGCTGAGACCCCGCCCGCCGTGCCTCTCAACGGCGGCGTGGGCCATACTCGTCACCGGGCTCGGGTCGGCCTTCGCGGCCCAGGTCGGCGTGGCGGCCAGGGTCGCCCGCCGATTCGCAGGTTCGATTCGGCGCCATCGATTCGGCCGTTCGAGCCGCTTGTGAAGGCGTTCGTGAAGTCGCTCTGTGGATGAGGAGAACCCCCATGAGTCCGCTGGAAGAGACCGTCGCCGCGATCAGCCCCGCCGACCCGGCGGTCCTCGCCGACGCCCGCGCGCACCAAGAGCGGCTCACCAAACCGAGAGGCGCTCTCGGCGTGCTCGAAGACGTCGCCGTGCGACTCGCCGGAGCGGCCGGGCGCAGCCCCGCCCCCATGCCGTCCCCCGCCGCTCTCGCCATCTTCGCCGGAGACCACGGCGTCCACGCCCAGGGCGTCACCCCCTGGCCCCAGGAGGTCACCACCCAGATGGTGGGCAACTTCCTGGCCGGGGGAGCCGTCGCCAACGCCTTCGCCGCCCAGGTCGGCGCCTCCGTCACCGTCGTCGACGTCGGCGTGGCGGCCGACCTCGACGACGCCCCCGGCCTCCTGCGGCGCAAAGTCGCGTACGGCACCGCCGACCTCGCCTCCGGCCCCGCCATGACCACGGCCCAGGCCGTCGCCGCCCTGCACGTCGGCATCGAGACCGCCCGCGCCCTCATCGAGGACGGCGCCCGCTGCCTCATCACCGGCGACATGGGCATCGCGAACACCACCGCCTCGGCCGCCCTCATCTGCGCCTTCACCGGCACGTCCCCGGAAGAGGCCACCGGCCGCGGCACCGGAATCGACGACGAGACCCTCCAGCGCAAGATCGACGTCGTCCGCCGCGCCCTCGCCGCCAACGGCCTGGAGCCGACGTCCCACGAGCCCGCCGGTGCCGCCGCGGGACTGCGAGTGCTGGCCGCCGTCGGAGGGCTCGAACACGCCGCCATCGCGGGGTTCATCCTGGGCGGCGCCGCCGCCCGCGTACCCGTCATCCTCGACGGCGTCATCGCCGGCTCGGCGGCGCTCGCGGCGGCGGCGCTCGCCCCGGCCGTCGTCGACCACTGCGTCGCCGGCCACCGCTCGGCCGAGCCCGGCCACCGCGCCGCCCTGGACCACCTCGGGCTGCGCCCCCTGGTCGATCTCGAACTCCGCCTGGGTGAGGGCACCGGCGGACTGCTCGCCCACCCGCTCGTGTGCTCCGCCGTACGCGTCATGCACGACGTCGCGACCTTCGACGCCGCCGGCGTCACCGAGAAAGAGATCTGACTCGCGGGAGCGCCGCCATATGCCACGCCGCAGCGGAAAAGCCGGATGTCAGGCGTTCCCGATGCACCTCATGTGGCCGCTGAGGCGACTCTTGACGAGCGTTGACCTAGCGACAGCAAAATACGAGGGCGGACCAGGTAGGTTTACCTCCTAACACCGCCATACTTCTCGAACGGGAGATCCGCCGACATGTCCCCGTACCTGCTCGGACTGCGCCTCACCGGGCGGCGGGTGCTCGTCGTGGGAGGAGGCAGGGTCGCCCAGCGGCGCATCCCCGCCCTCCTCGACACGGGCGCTATCGTGACGCTTGTCTCACCCAGCGTTACCCCCGCTCTCGACGATCTGATCGCGGCGGGACGGTTCACCTGGGAAGCGAGATCATACGAAGTCGGCGACTGCGACGGTGCGTGGCTGGTCCAGGCGTGCACCGACAACCGCGCGGTCAACGCCGCCATCGCGGCCGAGGCCGAGGCCAAGCGCATCTGGTGCGTCCGCGCCGACGACCGCGACGCCTCCGCCGCGTGGACACCCGCCGCGGGTCGCGTCGATGAGATCAGCGTCGCCGTCACCACGGGCGGAGATCCCCGCCTCGCCGCGGGCGTCCGGGACGCCGTGGTCGAAGCCCTGCGCGACGGCACCGTCAAGGCGCGGCGCAGCCGTACCAAGCCCGTGGGCGTCGCCCTCGTCGGCGGCGGCCCCGGCGACCCCGGCCTCATCACCGTCCGAGGGCGGCAACTGCTCGCCCAGGCCGACGTCGTCGTCGCCGACCGGCTCGCCCCCCGTGCCCTGCTGGACGAGCTGTCCCCCGATGTCGAGCTGATCGACGCGGCCAAAATCCCGTACGGACGCTACCTGGCACAGGAGAAGATCAACGAAATCCTGATTGATCGGGCCAGGCAGGGAGCCTTCGTCGTCAGGCTCAAGGGCGGCGACCCCTACGTTTTCGGTCGGGGCGGTGAAGAGGTGCTCGCGTGTGCGAAGGCGGGTATCCCCGTCATCGTGGTTCCCGGCATCACCAGCGCCATCGCCGTACCCGCCTCCGCCGGTGTCCCCGTCACCCACCGCGGTGTGAGCCAGGAATTCCACGTCATTTCCGTCCATGTTCCGCCGGACCACGCCCAGTCGACCGTCGACTGGCCCGCTCTGGCGCGGTCGGAAGGCACCCTTGTGCTCATGATGGCCGTCGAACGCATCGACGCTGTCGCCGAAGCCCTTGTGCGTCACGGGCGTTCAGCTGACACTCCCGTAATGGTGGTACAGGAAGGTACTCTTCCCACTCAGCGAGCTCTCACCGCGACACTCGCCACAGTCTCCGAGCGTGTGACCGCGGCTGGAATCCGGCCCCCGGCAATCGTGATCATCGGAGATGTCGTCAAAGTCGGCCAGGAGGTCGAAATGGTGCGAGCGGAGCGGATTCCGTGAGGTCTGCCGCCGACGACAGGACACAACCGCTGACCGACAATGAGCCCGAGAACGCCGAATCCCTGGAGGAGCAGACCATTGTCTTCCAGGCGATACGGCCCGACGAGGATAACCCCGTCGATAGCGGCACCGCCCCCATGGCCTCGGCCGGGAGCGCCGCCACCGAGGCGCCCCGCCCCGGCCCCGCCGACACCACCCCCATCTGGGGCAAGAGCCCCGAAGACGTCTGGGGCCCCGTACGCTCCCGCCCCGACGCCACCACAGGCCAGGACAACGTACGGCGCCACGCCCCGGCCGACCCCGAACCGGACGTCGGCGACGACCCCGCCGCCGCGCCCGAAGGCCCTCCCCGAGCCCCCGCCGCGGCGGACGCCGCCCCCCGATCCGGCCCGGCCGACCTCCTAGACCCCTCCCACGACGACGAACGCCCCGGGAACCCGACTGACCGGCTGGTCAGTCACCCCCCGAACACCACCACAGAGCCACCCCCCAAGACCGAAGCACATACCGCCAAGCGCCCCGCCCCCAGGCCCAGCCGAACCGAGCACGGCCAAGCCGGGCGCCGCGAGGCCGCCCGCGGTGAGGCGCAGCGCCGAGATCCCAGGCGGGGCGATGCCGAGGGCCGCGAATCTGAGCGCGGCGATGCCGAACGTCGCGAATCTGAGCGGGGCGATGCCGAGGGCAGTGATGCCCGGCTTCGCGAGGACGACGTTTCCGGTTCCCCGTCCCACGGCCCCGGGAACGCCGACGCCCCGCACGACGAGTCCTCACCCGCGCCCGCCGCCGCCCCGAAGGTTGACGCGCCGGCCGCGGAGGCTCCCGACGACGGTACGGCGGATGCAGAGGTCTCAGAGGCAGAGGTCTCAGAGGCAGAGGTCTCAGAGGCAGAGGTCTCAGAGGCAGAGGTCCCGGACGCAGGGGCCCCGGACGCAGACTCCTCGGACATCCACTTCTCGGACGCCGGCTCCTCGCCCCGGGAGACCGCCGGCACGGGCGGCGCCGTCGCCGGCGAGGCCCCGGCCGACGGGGACTCCGAGCCGGCGAGTGCCGAAGCCGCCCCTTCGCCCGTTCCCGCCGCCGGCCCGAGTCCGGGCAGCCGCGGCAACCCCGCCCTCGTTGCAGCGGCGATCGCCGCCGACGGGGCGGCTTCCGCCGTACCCGAGCAGGGCGGGGAGGAAGCGTCCGCCAAGGCGCGGGTTGTGGAGGTCGCGCTGCCGGACGCCGCGGTGGAGGCGTTGACCTCGGCGCTCGCGGCGTTGAGGGACAGCGTGATCAACCTGCGGTTCGGGCTGGACCTGCCCGGTGCCGAGGAGGCGAAGAAGGCCAGGGCCGAGATCATCGCTCAGCTCGGCGACTATGTGATCCCGCGCGTCCGCATGAGTACGGCTCCCGCCCTCGTCGTCGTGGCCGGTTCCACGGGCGCGGGCAAGTCCACCTTGGTCAATACCCTGGCGGGACAGAAGGTCAGCGCGACTGGGGTGCGGCGTCCGACGACGGCGACGCCGGTGCTGGCCTGCCATCCGGACGACTACGAGTGGTATTCCGGGAGCGGGTTGCTGCCGGATCTGGAGCGCGTCACAGACCCGGCCGCCGAGGCCACCGGCGAGGCCGGCGGCTTGGTGGTGGCGCAGACGGAACGGCTGCCGCAGGGCGTCGCTCTGCTCGATACGCCCGACATCGACTCGGTTGTCGAGGAGCACCATGAGATCGCGCACCGCATGCTGGACGCCGCGGATCTGTGGATCTTCGTGACGACCGCGGCGCGTTACGCCGACGCTCCGGCCTGGCGCCTGCTGCGTCTCGCGAAGGAGCGGGGCGCGCGATTGGCCATTGTGCTGTCCCGGGTGCCGCCGAAGTCCCGAGAAGTGGTGCTCAAGCATTTCGTCCGCATGCTGACGGAGTACGGGCTGGGAGAGGTCGACCGGTTCGTCGTCGACGAAGGGGCCGTATCCGGCGGTCTGCTCAAGGAAGGCCAGGTCGCCGAGCTGCGCCTGTGGCTGGCTGAGTTGTCGGTGGACGAGCAGCGGCGTGCGGAAGCCGTACAGGAGACGCTGAACGGTGTCCTCAACAGCTTTCGGGCTCGGATCCCGGCGCTGGCCCGGCATGTGGAGGCGCAGGTCGCTTTCCGGACGGAGGCCCGGGGCGATGTGGACGCGGCCTACATGGCGGCTTTGGCGGAGATCGATGAGTCCACGCGCAACGGGACGCTTTTGAGCGGGGAGGCGCTGGCGCGATGGCAGGACTTCGCGGGGTCGGGCGATCTCAAGCGGACGCTGCGGCTGCGGAAGGCCGGCCGGTTCGGCGGCAAGTCCGACGGACAGGCGCCGGAGCGGATACACGCTCTGAAGTCAGCGCTTAAGTCCGGGCTTGATTCCGTGATCGTCTCGGCTGCGCAGCGCGCCGCCGAGGAGGTTGTGGCACGGTGGCTGCACAGGGGAGGCGCCGGGGCGATCCTGGCGTCCACGCCGGGCCTCGACGCGCCCTCCGAGGATTTCGTCCGGCGCGCGGGCCGTACGGTCGCCGCGTGGCAGGATCACGTCGTCGGACTGATCCGCACGGAAGGGGTCACGAAACGGTCGGTGGCGAGGGTGATCTCGTACGACCTGGAGTCCCTGGCCTTGATCTTCATGGTGGGCCTGCTCGGCTATGGCACTTCCGAGGCCGGCGGCGAACACACGTCCACCGCCTTGCCGCAACGCCTGCTGCGGGCCGTGCTCGGAGCCGAGTCGCTGCGCAACATCGGCGCCAAGGCGCGCAGCGACCTGCGTGCCCGGATCAGCATGCTGTTCGACGAGGAGACACTGCGGCACGTCGAAGCGCTCGACGCCTCCGGCATCCCCGACGAGAACGCCGCGACGCGCCTATACCAGGCTACTTACCAACTTGAGGCCGCCCGATGAGCAAAAGCATCATGACGGGATCGACCGGTATCAGGCAGGGGCTCGGGGCGCGCCTCGCCGCCCTGTCCAAGGTGGTGGAGCTGGGGACGGGCAGAGTCGAGCCCAAACTGCTGGCCGAGGCCGGCAAACTGCTGCTGCGCGCAGGCGACCGGCTCAAGCTCTCCGCCGACCACACCGTCGTGGCCCTGGCCGGAGGCACGGGCAGCGGCAAATCCTCGCTATTCAACGCGATCTCCGGGTTGGAGCTCTCCCCCACGGGCGTACGCCGCCCGACTACGGCCCGCACCCACGCCTGCGTGTGGGGGCTCGACGGCGCGGGGCCGCTGCTCGACTGGCTCCAGGTCCAGTGGCGCCACCGCTTCGCACGGGCCAGCGCCCTCGACAAGGGCGATGGCCGCCTCCACGGCCTGATCCTGCTCGACCTGCCGGACCACGACTCGATCCGCGCCCTCACCGATCACGAGGCCGACCGGCTGATCCAGGTCGCCGACCTCATCGTGTGGGTGCTCGACCCGCAGAAATACGCCGACGCCTCCGTGCACCGGAAGTACGTCGCAGACCTCGCGGGCCACGACGCCGTCACGGTTTTCGTGCTCAACCAGGTCGACAGACTCGCCCCGGAAGAAGTAGCCGAATGCGTCAAGGACCTCGACGAGCTGCTCAGGCGTGAGGGCGTGGCCGACCCCGTCATCGTCACCACGTCCGCGCTCACCGGACGCGGCGTCAACGGGCTCAAAAGCCTGCTGGCCGACGTCGTCACCCGGCGGCGGGCCGCCGTCCAGCGCATCGAGGCCGATCTCGACCGCATCACCGCCGACCTCTCCAAGATCATGCCCGAGCCGGGCGCTCCGCCCGCGAGCGCGTCCGTCGACGCCGCCCGCAGCGTCGGCCTCACCGACGCCCTCTGCGACGCCATCGGCGTCCCCGCCGTCGGCGAGGCCATGGAAAGCGTGTACGGCTCGCGCTCGGCGGATTGGATCGGCTGGCCGTACACGCGCTGGGCACGCAAGCTCGGCCGCGACCCCCTCGGCAGCCTCAACATCGGCGACCTGCGCGATGAGATCCGCGAACTCACGGGCACGTCCGTGAGCGCGCAGCCGGCCGAGGTGGACAACGCCGTACAGGCCCTCGCGGAGGGCTTGTCCATCGGCATGCACGACGCCTGGCGCAACGGGGTGAGAGACGCGGCGCGCTCCAACTCCGCCACGCTCCCCACGACCCTGTCCAACGAGCTCGCCGAGGTGGCCCCCCGCCTGGACAAGGTTCCGAGCTGGTGGAAGGCCGTCAAGGGCCTGCAGTACTCCCTCGTCGTGCTCTTCGGAGCCGGGCTCGCCTGGGTCGTCACCACGCTGCTGTCCGGTGTCTTGGAACTCATCGACCTGCCCGGCGGCCTCGTGATCTTCGGCGATGTCCTCGCTCTGCCGTGGGTCGGTCTGGCGATGGCCTCGGTGCTCGGACTCGGAGCGCTCTCGGCCGTCGCGAGCCGCAACTTCGTCACCCTCGGCGCGAGCGCCGAACGCGAACGGCTGGAGCGCGAAATGCGCCGCCGGGTCGCCACCGTCGCCGACTCGCTCGTCGTCGAGCCCGTGGAACGCGAACTGGCACGCCACACCCAGTTCTACGCGGCGATGCAGGCCGTCCTGCCGTCGTCAACCCCGTCGTCCACAGGGCCGAAGGCGTCCCGGCAGGTTATCCCCAGAACGTGACTCGGTGGCCCGCGTCGGTGACGGCTTGGGCCACTCTGCTTCCAACGCGAGCGGGCAGTCCGCCCCGCCATGGGAGGCGACGATGAACGACGTCTACATCACCCTGACCGGCAATGTGGCCACCGAGCCCCGGCAGCACCAGTTCTCCGACGGCACGCGCGTCACTTCGATGCGCGTGGCCACCACCGGCCGCTACTTCGACAGGCGCGCCGGCGAGTGGCGCTCGGCCGGCACCACCTTCTTCACCGTGCGCTGCTTCCGTTCCCTCGCCGACAACGTCGCGCAGTCCATCCGGCTCGGCCACCCCGTCGTCGTCCACGGCCGGCTGCGCATCCGTCACTACCAGCGCGGCGACGAGCCCCGCATGGTCGCCGAGATCGAAGCCGGTTCCGTCGGGCACGACCTGCGCTGGGGCATCGGCAGCTACGCCAGACCCCACCACCGCGGCCTTCCCGCGCCAGGTGAAACCCCCTGGCAGCCGTCCCCCACCGACCACAGCCCCACCCCGACCACCCCGCCTCCCGCCGCCGGCCACGACGAAACAGCCGACACCCCCTGGCCCGACGCAGCCCTGCCCGCTGCCCCTCCACTCGGCGCGACCTCCCCTGAAGACACGCCCTCTCCAGGCCCCGACGCTGCGGAGCAGCCGTTCACCATGCCCGGCGACGCCGCCGTTCAGGACGACGAAGTCCCGTGGCCTGAAGGAGCCGAGCCCGCGATGGCGATGCAAGCCGCCTGAGACGACGCCCACGCGTCGCCGCGGCCCGTCGCGCAACCGCCCATCCGGTCGCCCTGGACATCGCCTTCCGGCGCACTGCCGGCATGGCTCGGCCGCCGTGGGCGGCTCACCGACGGGGCGTGTCTACCGCGCCGCCGCTACCGTCGGCTGGACCATCGGCGGCGCGACTCGCCGGAGGCGCACCGATGGGCGCGGGGCTCTGTGCGCTGATGGGCGCGGGATGCTGTGCGCTGATGGGCGCGGGGCGCTGTGCGGCGAGTGCGGTGACATGGGGAAAGACGGGGGCTGTTCGGTGAGGTTCGTGTGGCTGCGGGGCGAGTTGTAGTGGGGGGAGCGGGGGTGACCATGGTTGTAGGTGGGTTGGTGACCCGGTTGGTGGAGGGGCATCGGCTGACTTTTTCGGAGGCCCGACGAAGGGGTTGAACGGGCGACCGGGTTCCGGCGTTCGCAGGTGTGGCGGGCGATCGGGGATTCCCACGATGTGGGAGCGTTCGCGGGTCAGCGCCTGGGGTTCCACCGGGAGGGGGATCGGCCGATGGTCGATGGTGCGTCGTGGATGCAAGAAAGAGCATCCGTCAGGTCCAGGTCACTCCCCGTGCCATAGCTGCTCCTTATCCGCAATGGCCCGCTCGGTCTGGCTGAGCGGTGGTTGATCAGCGGCCTCACCTGGTGCGCGAGACCGCGAGCCCTCAAGGTATCGGTTCCCGTCGCGCATCGCACACACCGCAACTATTGTGTTACACATCGTTAGTCGGGAGGGAGGACGACATGGCCGCGCCCAGCCACGCTTCGGCAAAGCCGCGTGTCGGCGTGACAGCGTTGACCGGTCGGTGGCCACTGCTGGCGCAGCGCCGACCGCTGATCGCTTATCTGTTCGGAATCGTGGCTCTGCATCTGGCGGCCGTCGCGGTGTTCGGTTCCTCGACCGATTTCGAGTGGGCCGACGTGCTGACGTTCCTGGCGCTGATGGTGTGCGGTGCGGTGTGCATCGAGGCCACGCGGCGGCTGGGCATGCCGGCCGGTGTGTCCCGCGACCTGCTTTCGGCGTGGTGGCTTCCCGCGGCGCTGCTGCTGCCCCCTGTCTACGCCCTGCTCGCCCCCATACCACTGCAGATCCTTCTGCAGCTGCGGGTCAGGGCCACGGTGCTCTACCGGAGGGTTTTCAGTTCGGCGGCCATAGGGCTGGCCGGCTGTATGGCGTCGGTTCTGTTCGCGGTCCTGGTCGGAGATCCGGCGTCCCTGTCGAGGGGCGAGGGCAGGTCGATCATGCTGGCCATCGGCTGTGCCGTGGTCTTCGCCGTCCTCAACACGGCCCTGATCGCGGTCGCGGCGCACATGGCCGACCCCGACACGCGCTGGCGCGAGGTGCTGTGGGATCGCGAGAGCGCCCTGCTCGACGTGGTCGAGCTGTGCCTCGGCGTGATCGTGACCATCGCCTGCGCGCTCAACCTGGCGCTGCTGGTGCTGGCCCTTCCGCCGGTGGTGCTGCTGCAACGCAGCCTGCTGCACGCCCAGTTGCAGGCCGCGGCGCGCACCGACCCCAAGACGGGTCTGCTGAACGCGGCGGCCTGGCAGCGTGAGGCCGACACGGAGATCGTCCGGGCGCGGCGCACGGGGGAGACCCTGGCTCTGCTCATCATCGATATCGACCACTTCAAACGGGTCAACGACAACCACGGACATCTGATCGGCGACCAGGTCCTGGTCGGGGTCGCCGCCACTCTGCGCAGCCAGCTTCGCGACTACGACGTCGTGGGCCGCTTCGGCGGAGAGGAGTTCGTGATCCTGCTGCCTCGCGCCGACGTGGGGGAGGCCCGCAGGGTGGCCGAGCGTCTGCGTTCCCGCGTCGGCCGCATGGCGGTGCCCGCCGACGACGCGATGGTCACGGTGACCATCTCTGTGGGTGTGGCGATCATGAGTGTCCACGGTGACGACCTCATCGAGCTGCTCGCCGCCGCCGACCTCGCCCTCTACCGCGCCAAGGAGCTCGGCCGCGACCGCGTCTGCGTGCCGGCCGCCTCACGCCGGCAGCCCGACCCCGGGCGCAGACCACCGCAGCAGCCGAGCTGAGACCGCTTCCGCAGCGGTCGGGCATGCTCGGCAGGTGTTCCCGGCGGGTGTTTCCGGTAGGTGTTTCCGGCAGGGCCGTCCACGCCAGTGGGCGGCCTTCGCCGTACCCGGTCCGTCGGCAGCCGGTCGCCTTGTGGCCGTCTCCGATGAGACCGCGACGAGACCCGGGGAGAGTGCGGGAAGAGCGCCGGGAAGAGTGAAGGCCCGTTTCCCCTTTTCATGGGGTTCGGCGTGCCGGTTGTTTGAATGTGACCGGCGGATACCGGCTGAGGCGGTTTCGGCCCTCGCAATATTGATCGTTTATGGGGCTGCCGTGGCATGCGGGGCCGATTGCGCACCGGCTTCGCGATGGAGGCGGCGTCCATCGGCGGCATGCGCGGACCTTGGTTCCGCGCAGATGGCGGATGGCCGATGGGGAGTGGGGACTGGTCCTGTGAAGTGCCCTGTCCGGATAGGCTTTACGCCATGCCGGAGTACATCTACACGTTGCAGCGCGTGCGCAAAGCGCACGGCGACAAGGTGATCCTCGACGACGTCACGCTGTCGTTCCTGCCCGGGGCAAAGATCG
This sequence comes from Sinosporangium album, assembly GCF_900100605.1. Classification (GTDB taxonomy): domain Bacteria; phylum Actinomycetota; class Actinomycetes; order Streptosporangiales; family Streptosporangiaceae; genus Sinosporangium; species Sinosporangium album. Next base: position 141,872 of record NZ_FNCN01000003.1, read on the forward strand.
GTGTGCTTGGCCCCAATGGCACAGGCAAGTCGACGCTGCTCAAAATGATGGCGGGCTTGGAGCATCCGTCCAACGGCGATGCCCGTCTCATGCCCGGCTTCACCGTCGGCATGCTCCAGCAGGAGCCGCCGCTGAACGAGGCCAAGACCGTGCTTGGCAACGTCGAGGAGGGCGTGGCCGAGACCAAGGCCCTGCTCGACCGCTACAACGAGGTGGCCGAGCTCATGGCCACCGACTACAGCGACGAGCTGCTGAACGAGATGGGCAGGCTGCAGGAGCAGCTTGAGCACCGCGACGCCTGGGAGCTGGAGAGCCAGCTTGAGCAGGCGATGGACGCGCTGCGCTGCCCGCCGCCCGACGCCGACGTCACGACGCTCTCCGGTGGTGAGCGCCGCCGTGTCGCGCTGTGCAAGCTGCTGCTGCAGAAGCCCGACCTGCTGCTGCTCGACGAGCCCACCAACCACCTCGACGCCGAGAGCGTGCAGTGGTTGGAGCAGCACCTGGAGAAATACCACGGCACGGTTCTCGCGGTCACCCACGACCGTTACTTCCTCGACAACGTCGCCGGCTGGATCCTCGAACTGGACCGCGGCCGCTGCCACTCCTACGAGGGCAACTACTCCACCTATCTGGAGGCCAAGGCCGCCCGGCTGAGGGTGGAGGGGCAGAAGGACGCCAAGCGCAAGAAGCGCCTGGAAGACGAACTCCAGTGGGTGCGGTCCAACCCGAAGGCCAGGCAGGCCAAGAGCAAAGCCCGTCTCCAGCGTTACGAGGAGATGGCCGCTGAAGCCGACAAGCACCGCAAGCTCGACTTCGAAGAGATCCAGATCCCGCCGGGCCCCCGCCTCGGCACCACGGTGATCCGCGCACAGGGCCTCACCAAGGGCTTCGGCGACCGGGTGCTGATGGACGATCTCTCCTTCGACCTGCCCCGCAACGGCATCGTGGGTGTCATCGGTCCGAACGGCGTCGGCAAGACCACGCTGTTCCGCATGATCATGGGCGACGAGACGCCCGACGCCGGGCAGTTCACGATCGGTGAGACCGTCCAGATCTCCTACGTCGACCAGGGCCGGTCCAACATCGAGCCCGCCAAGAACGTCTGGCAGGTCGTCTCCGACGGGCTCGACCACATCAAGGTGGGCCACGTGGAGATGCCCTCCCGGGCTTACATCGCGGCCTTCGGGTTCAAGGGCCCGGACCAGCAGAAGCCCTCAGGGGTGCTCTCGGGCGGTGAGCGCAACCGTCTCAACCTGGCGTTGACCCTCAAGCAGGGCGGCAACGTGCTGCTGCTCGACGAGCCGACCAACGACCTCGACACCGAGACGCTCTCCAGCCTGGAGAACGCGCTGCTCGACTTCCCCGGATGCGCCGTCATCACCTCTCACGACCGGTGGTTCCTCGACCGCATCGCGACGCACATCCTCGCGTGGGAGGGCGAGTCCAACTGGTTCTGGTTCGAGGGCAACTTCGCCGACTACGAGAAGAACAAGATCGAACGGCTGGGAGCCGACGCGGCGAAGCCGCACCGCGTCACCTACCGCAAGCTCAGGCGTGACTGACAGCGCGCCGCAGGCGGCTCCTCTCCCCGGTGACGGGGCGGGGAGCCGCCGCCATGTCTTTCACCGGCAGGTCCGCTTCGCCGACATCGATTCGCTGGGCCACGTGAACAACGTGCGTTTCTTCGACTACTTGGAGGACGCGCGGATGGCTCTGCTCTATGTCGATCCGGCGCGGGAGGGCGGGCAGCCCTACAGAGGTTTCGTGGTCCTCAACCATGAGATCCACTACCGGCGTCCGCTGACGCTGCGTGCCGATCCGATCAGGGTGGAGACGAGGGTGAGCGGCATCGCGTTCGCCCGGTTCACGCTCCACCATGAGATCCGCGACGACTCCGAGGTGTTCGCCCAGGCGCAGACCGTGCTCGTGTCCTACGACGTCGAGGCGGCGAGGCCGCGGAGGCTGTCCGGCGAGGAGATCGCCTACCTCAAGCGTTTCGCCTGAGGCGGAACCGTTTTCCCCCGCGGTGCTCCGGGGAGAATGTGGGATGTCACCGGCTGGCTACTTTATGTAGCGAAAGTTGCTGATAGCTCGCCTTCGGGGGAAGACAATGAAAGCTCGTTCGTTCTTGGGGTGTGCCCTGTCGGCCGTCGCACTGGCGGCTGCCGGCGTCGCCGTGTCGCTGCACGGCGTGGCCGCCGCCTCGGTGCCGATGATCGTCATAGGTCCGGTTTATGCGGAGCCGGTCTCCGGGACCGTCGTCGAGGGCGCTGCGGCGCCTCCCGTGGAGGAGACGCCGCTTTCACAGTAAAAGCCCTGACAAGCCGACGAGTCAGCGCGGACCATCATCCTTCCGGCGCGTTGACGAGGCTGTGCGCGGCATAGACGAGGTAGTCCAACAACCGCTTCTCCAAGTCCTCCGGCAGGTCGAGGGTCTGGACGGCGTCGTGCATGTGACGGAGCCAGGCGTCGCGCTCCGCGGGCCCGATGACGAAGGGCGCGTGGCGCATGCGAAGCCTGGGGTGCCCGCGTTCCCGGCTATAGGTGTTGGGGCCGCCCCAATACTGGATGAGAAAAAGCCGCAGCCGCTCCTCCGCCCCCTCGAAGTCGTCTTCCGGATAGAGGGGACGCAGCAGGGGGTCTTCGGCCACGCCCACGTAGAACCGGTGCACTAGACGGCGGAAGGTCTCCTCGCCGCCCATCGCCTCATAGAGGGTCACAGACTCCTCGGTGCTCCCTGACATGCCCCTCAGCCTAAGACAATCCGGGGATGGTGTTGCCGCCGGAGGCTGCTTTCGGCAGGGGCGTCCCGCCTGCGCACGGGCAGTCGCAGCTGCTCAGCGGGCACGGGACGGCTCCACCATCTAGTTGCGTGCACATGCAGACTTCTCACGTGCAGGGCATCCGGTACGGCACGGCGGTGCCGTACCGGAGCCCCTCAAACGGCCCGTGAGGCGACGTGTCAGGGGGCGGAGGACTCGGCCACGATGGCGATGTCGGCGCTGTCCAGCGCCGCCTTCACACGCCTGCGGAGCTTGCGGGTGAGGGCCGCACGCTGAAGCGGGTCGGTCTTGACCGTGATGCGGAAGACGATCGCGGTCTCCGAGAGCCCTTCGAAGCCCCAGACCTGCGGCTCTTCGAAGATGACCGTCTGGTGGTAGGCCGGGTCCTCCCAGAGCTCCTTGGCCGCCTGCATAAGGACTTGCTTCACCTTGGCCGCGTCCGCGTGGTTGTCCACGGGCACGTCCATGACGGCCCTGGCCCAGCCCTGAGACTCATTGCCGACCCTGGTGACGGTGCCGTTGCGGACGTACCACACCCGGCCGTCCGGGTCCCTGAGCCTGGTGACGCGCAGGGTGACCGCCTCCACGGTGCCGGTGGCCGAGCCGAGGTCGATGACGTCGCCCACGCCGTACTGGTCTTCCAGCAACATGAACATCCCGGCGAAGAAGTCCTTGATCAGCTCCTGTGCGCCGAAGCCCAGGGCCACGCCGAGGATGCTGACGCTGGTGAGGAGCGGTGCGAGGTTCATTCCCAGCCGGTCGATGACCATGAGTGCGGCGGTGCCGATGATGACGATCGAGGTGAGGCTTCGCAGCACCGACCCCATGGTCTCGGCCCGCTGGCGCCTGCGTTCGGACAGCAGCGCGGGGCTGCTCTCGGTGACGGTCGGCGACTTGTTGCGCAGTCGGTCGGGCATGACCCCTTCGGCCATGCGGCCCGTGACGCGCGTGATCAGCCGATGGGTCAGCTTGCGGAGCGCCAGTGCCGCGGCCACGATCAGCACGATCGCGAGCAGGGTGCCGAGGGCCGGGACCCAGGACTCCTGCACGAAGGTGACGAGCGATCCGGGGTCGGGGATGTCGTTGAGGTCGGGCAGGTTGTTGATGAGGCTGCTCGGAGAGGGGCTGGAGGTCGGAGTGGGGGTGGGGGTGACCGTCACCGTGGGGGTCACTTCCGGAGTGATGACCGGTGTGGGCGTGCTCACGGGACTCGGCGAGGCCAGGAAAGGCACGACGTGGATCCCCCTCGGATCGATGACTTCATAACGTACTGGTCACGGGACCCCCACAATATTGCCGATTCTGTGTGGAATCGTCACGTCCGCCCGAGAACCGATCAATGGCGTCGGACACACGTGAGGCCCGCATCACCCGGGAGACCATGATGCCTGTACGGCTGTCGCGTCACGGGGAGACACCTGGCTACGACCCGTGCGCGGAGGTGGACGCCCCTCCGGATCGGTCCGGACGGGAGAGGTCAGGCTTGCTCGCCTGGCCGACTCACGTCCGGACCGGCCGCTGTCACATTACGCCGGGGAAGACGGGCAGGTCCCGACCACGGGCCGCGGAGGGCGGGACGGGGCCTGCCGGTGACGCACGGCTCGGCGGGGACACGCACCCGGAAGCATGTCCCGCACCGGTCCGGAAGGGGGATCCCCCCGAGCACTCCCCGGGAGGCCCGGAAAGTGGTTTTCAGCCTCCGGGTCATACCCGGGGGCTCGCCCTGCGAGCAGGACGAGGTCTTGTGACCGCGGTCCTCCGAGGCGAGTGCGGAGGGAAAGTACCGATGCCTCGCCTGGAGGGTTCGCGGACGGTTGGCGGATGGATTTATGGCGGAGCAGAGCGGGCTGTCGCCGTACCGCTCGAACGGCGGTCTCGCACGCGGCCGTGCGGAGCCGGTCGGTGCGGCCCGCGCCGTCTGTCCCCGGCGCGGGTCGCACCGGAGTTCGAGCGGAGGGGAACGCCCGGTGCTTTTTTCAGGAGGGGGAGGTTCGTTGAGCGCCGACCGGCGCCCTCAGACCGCCTCGCGGCGGCCTTGGGGCATCCGGTGGTGCTGCGATCTGGCGGGTCGCGCGGCCGGGTCGGCCGACGGCGTCGCTGTGGTCGGGGTGTGGAGCCGACGGGGTGCCCAGTGTCCTCTTGGAGAAGGACACTCCGCACCGGCCACCCCGCCGGCCCCGTGGGACCGCGGTAGGCGCGGTGAGCCCCGGTGGCTGCGCTCCACCCGGATCACCGCCTGGCTCATTCGCCCACCGCGGCGAGTACGCGGGCGACCTTGGTCGCCGCGCCGGCCGGGTCGTCCGCGTGATGCATGCGCTCTCCCCAGGACCACCAGTAGTACCAGTCGCGGTGGTCTTTGACCGGGGTGTGCGGTCGGCAGGTGACGTTCTCGGCCAGGCTGGTCGCGTTGGGGTTGATCACGCGGACGAAGGCGCGACCCGAGTGGGTCTTCACCACCCGCGCGAGCAAGCCCCGGGCGTCAAGTTCTGACACCAGACGCTCCAGATGTCCGAAGTCTTCCTCCCCCACCTGAATGCCCTCCTTAAGTGGCTTGGTCCGGCAACTGTCCGTGGTCCCGTGGTCCGCGAATCGTTGCTGGTCCGCCCAAGATGACTCACCTGGTGAGATGGGTCAACGCACACGAGCTCAACGTCAGGGTGGGGGTTGTGCCAACTGGGTTGAAAGAACCTGTCCAGGGGAGGACGATCCTTAGCCGGTAGCTTTTAGTGAGCGTTCTCCACGAGTACAGGTATGGTCCATCATTTCTCATAGGCGCAGTGGAACCACCGACACCTCGCTGCGTATGAGTTCGGTGAGGACCGGTCGGGACATGTGTGCCAGCCCGCTCTGCTGGCCGCGAGAGAGGGGCCGGTATGTCCGGCAGGCAGCACAGAGAGACTGAAGTAGCGCGGAGGATCCGGGCGAAAGGTCTGGCCGGGAGTCATCCCATGGCCCAAATCGCTGACGAGGTCCATGAGGTCTGCGGTCCGCAGTTCGGTACAACCCGCATCAAGAGCCATCGGCTCGGCTACGGCATCGCGTTGGCCGATGTCATCGAGCAGGTCAGAGCGCTGTTCGAGCGCGACGGAAAACCGGTGCCGGGCATCGGGGAGACATTGTTGTCCGCCTATGAGAGCGGGCTGAAAAAACCCGGCCCCGAATACCTGCATTACCTGTGCCTGGTCTACAGGGTCGAACCGGTCGCCCTCGGTTACGAGGGGCCGTGCATCTGCGGCCACGGCCACCGCATGCAAGGTGGTGCCCGGGGCGACCTCCACGAGGGAAGGCGCGACGCTGCCTCAAGTCCGCGCGAGCTGCTGAACGCTGCAAGCAGCGGCGATTCCTCTGCGGACGGGGGCAATGAGGAGGAAAACGTGCTACGCAGGACGCTGCTACAGCTCCTTGCCGGCACCACTGTCTCATTGGATGGACAAGTGCTCGGAGCTGTTGAGGGCATTCGCAGGCGATTGGACGACACCTTGGTCTCGGGGACGGTGTCGGCCGCGATGCTCGACCACTGGGAAGAGGCGACCACCGGATTCGGCCGCCAATACAGCAACACCCCGCCGTTACGGCTTCTCTGCGATGTTCTCCTGGAATTGAGCGCGGTGCGTCAGGCGCTTGAACGGCGCCAGCCGATGGACATCCAAGACGGTCTACTCCGCATGACGGCCAGGCTGGCCGGGCTGAGCGGCATGGTCATGATCAATCTCGGTGACCACCGCATGGCCCGGTCTTTCTTTCGTACGGGCCGGACCGCTGCGGACGAGACCGGAGACCGCGCGCTGCGCGCCTGGGTGACCGCCCGCGAGGCCTTGGTCCCGCTCTACTACGGCGATCCGCGCGAGGCGCTCAACCTCGCCAAGAAGAGCCGCGATCTCGCTGGCCAGACCGCGTGCGCGGCGCAGGCCATGGCTCCCGTCGTCGAGGCACGGGCGCTGGCGATGATGGCGGGAGCCGGCAAGAAGGACGTGATCGACCAGGCCAAGCGCGCCCTGTCCCGGGCGAGGGCGGCCTTCACCCAGATGAGCGCGGACGAGCAGGAGGACCCCACCTTCGGCTACACCGAAAAGCAGCTCTATTTCCACCAGGGCGATGCGCTCGTCAAGCTCGGTGACACCATTGAGGCCGACCTCTCCTTGCAGCGGGCGCTCAGCAAATACGATTCCTCGGAATGGCTCGATCCCGCACTGATCCAGTTCGATCGTGCCAAGTGCAAGCTGATCGAGGATGAGGTCGAGGAGGCCCTGACCATCGCGAAGGCCGCGGTGGACTCCCTGCGGACGGAATACCGCACGGACATCGTCATGCGCCGCGCCTACGATCTCATGAAGCAGATCGAGACCCGGGCGGCCGGCGCCCACGAGCTCGAACAGTTCCAGGAGTTCAGAGACAGCCTGGCGCCGGGGGAGCAGCTTCAAGAGCATCGGAGGGCCGGTGCATGAGCCTCACGGTCAGGCGATACCACTCGTCTGATCTTCCGGCCGTTCAGGTGATGCACCGGCTCTGCCTTGCGCAAGTCGGTCTCGCTCCGGGGGATGGCGTCTACTACGACGATGATTTCCCCCGTATTCACCAGATCTACATCGCCGACAGAGGCGAGTTCCTGGTCGGCGAGTCCGCCGGGCGTGTGGTGGCGATGGGGGCGCTCCGCAGGATCGACGAGGAGCGGGCGGAGATCTGCCGCATGCGGGTACACCCGGATTTTCAGCGCCGCAGATTCGGAACGGAGATCCTGCGTCGGCTGGAGGAGCGCGCGGTCGAACTCGGCTACCGGCGCATCCGTGTCGACACCACTCTCAACCAGGCCGCCGCTCTGGCGCTCTACCGGAAGTTCGGATGGGTGGAGACCGGGCGTGAGCTGGTGGGAGGCCTGATCGTGGTCTACGGGGAGAAGGTGATCGGTCCGGCGTTCGGCGCCGGACACGGCCCTGTGTGAGACACGGCCCTGTGTGAGCCGTGGGGCGCTCTCTGAAGAGGGCGCCCCACTGTGAGGGAGGGGGGCCGCGCCCCCTCCCTGACCCGCCTTCCCGTGCCGCGTCGACAAGAGGTCGACAAGAGGTCGACAAGAGGTCGACAAGAGGTCGACAAGAGGTCGACAAGAGGTCGACAAGAGGTCGACAGGCCGCTGACAGGGGGCGACGGGACGGCGGCCGGGGCAAAGATGCAGGCAATGTCAGGCTATTGTCGAGATTAATCCGCTATTTTCATAGTGATTCCCTATGATGGGAACTGTTGTCGTACGTTGGTAAGATCGTTTTCCCGTCGCGCCCCCGCTGTCTGGGGCGACGCGGAAAAGATCTTTTCGGGCAAGAGAGAACGCCCAGCATCTGCCTCTCTGGCATCTGGAGTGCTGATATTTCCAAGTATGGTGTTCGGTGTCGTTAAGTTGAGCTGGAGTTGGTGCTCCTAATTCTCTGATGGCGCCCCCCCAGGCCCTCGGCCTGGCTGAATGGGATAAGTCCTAGAGTGACGGAAATAAGCCTGAGTATAAGAGTAATACCTCTGGCAGTGGTTCATGTAATGCCACTAGCTATTGCTAGTGGAATGCTGCTTTTATGGCAGTGCTGCCCGCTTCCTTCCCCCTCATGGGAGCTGTGCTTCTATTGTTCGTCAGTGCCGCGTGGGGGTCGGCGTTTCCGCTGATGAAAGACCTCATGATCCGTATGCCGGTGGAAGACCTCCTGGCCGCGCGTTACGGGATCGCCGCCGTGGTGTTGTTCGCCATCCGGCCGAGTTCCTTGTTCCATCTACCTCGAGGCACCTGGTCGAAGGGTGCGCTGCTCGGCCTGATGTTCGGCATCGGGCAGACCTCGCAGGCCATCGCCCTCCACGGCCTCCCCGCCTCTGTGTCGGGGTTCGCCGTCGGCTGCAGCGTAGTGATCACGCCGCTGCTCGGGCTGCTGGTGCTGCGGACCGGGCTACCCGTGCGCACCTGGATCGGGGTGATCTTCGCCACGGCGGGGATGGCGGTCTTCACCCTTCTGCGCGGCACGGAGGGGAGTGACATCTCCCTGGCGGCACTCGGACTCACCCTGTTCGCAGCGGCCCTGTACTCCGGCCACACCCTCGTGCTCGGCCGTGTCGCCGGCCCAGGTGAGGTCTACGCCCTGACCGTGATCCAACTGGCCACGATCGGAGCGATCAACGGTGTCCTCGCCCTACCCGACGGGCTGACGCTCCCCGACCGGCCCGGCGACTGGTGGATCCTCGCCCACCTCTCCATCGTCTCCTGCGCGCTGGGCTTTCTGGCGCGCTCCCTCGGCCAGGTCTACGTGGCCCCCGTCTCGGCCTCCGTGCTGCTCTCGTCACAGCCCCTCTGGGTGACCCTCCTGGCCGCGACCCTGTACGGCGAAGCCGTCACCTGGAGCGTCGCCGTGGGCGGAGGGCTGATGCTGGCGGCCATGCTGCTCGCCGTACCGTCCTCCGAGACGGCGAATTCACCGCCCCCCACGGCACCCGACCCCCCTCTTCCTCCGCCCGGTCCGGCGGAAGAGGCGCGGCCCGAGGCGGCGGTGCGGGCGGCCCGGGTGCTGTCGGCCCTCCTCGAACCGCGACCGGACCCTGACGACGAGGCCGCCCGCGTCGCCGAACGCCCGGATGAGGCACCGCCCCACCGGGACGCGCCGCCGCCGGCTCCGGCCGAACGTCCCCTCGTGCCGGAGCAGCGCGAAGGCGTCGAGGGCGTCGACCCGCTGGTGCGGCGCGCGCTGGAGATCATTCGAGAGAGGGGCTCGCCCCTCACAACCGAGAACTCGCGACCGGGCGCGGCCCGGGGCGGCGAGGTTCCCACCGCTGAGGCGGGCGCCGGACCCGCGGTTCCGCGATGTTCGGACTATCCCAGCCACGGCGAAGTGTCGCCGGGACGGCTTCGATGGCCCACAGCGGTGACGATCCCGGGCTTGATCGTCGAATGACGTCGTAGGGCCGGTTCGCCGCTCGGGCATGGGCCGGGGCCGAGTGGCGAACCGTCTCGCTGCCGAGGCGCACGCCGTACCCTGCCTCTTGTCCACGGGGTGCGCGCGGCGCCCCGGCGGGGCCGCGCTCGGGCAAGGTGATCGGCAACGCGATGGTTGCCAGGTGTCCGGCTAGATGATCGAGGGCCGGGTGATCCGGAAATGTCCGGCGCGCTTGCAGGTGGTGCTTTCTCCCCTTGGGGAGGGGAACTTTCCTTCACAGGGGACAACTCATCATCCCCTTGACATAAGCGGGTGGAGGATTGTCCGCTACGGACAAGGATCGCCGCGGCGAGGGTGGGGATTTATCCCCCGCTCTAGGCTTCCGTGTGGGGGAGCCCCCGTGATGAGCCCCCGTGATGCGTGCCCCGCGCGGTGGAGTCCCCTAGGCGCGGCCCCACGCGGCCAGCAACTTGGTCTGCGCGTCGGCTCCCGGCGGAATCTTCGCCCGTGGGCCGATCACTCCGGCCCCCCGGTATCCCTCCTCGACCCCGGAGAACCACCGGGCGCACTGCTCCACCAACTCCGGGTCAAGTCGATCGTTCCCTCCGATCGCCCGCGACAGGTCCCACGAGTGGATGAGCGCGTCGGCGAACAACTCGCTCAGGTATTCCGCGGCCGGGACATCGCCGAACGACAGGTGCGCCGTGCGGTCCAGCACGCCCTCGGCGGCCACCGCCCGCGTCGCCTCCGCCTCGGAGGTGTCGAACACCTCCACCGGCTCGTCGCCCAGCAGGTCGCGGTCGAACGTGTCCCCGACCTCGTCCACGGTCTTGCCGGCGAGCAGCTCGGGAACCCAGAAATTCTCGCTGACCATGTGATTCACCAGCGCCCGCACGTCCCAGTCGGTGCAGGGGGTCGGCTGGTCCCACTGTTCGTCGCGTACGGCGTGCACACGTGTCCCGAAGTCGTGCAGAGCCCGGCGATGCGCCTCGCGGATGTCCATCATGGCGGCGCCTCCTCTCCATCCTTCCAGTCTGCGTCGCGGTCATGCCGAGGATGAGGCGGGGTCACGGGGGCGTACCACATCTTGGGTGAGGAAAGGGGCGTAGAAGGCTCGGGGTGACGTGATCATGAGATGAGCCCTGTACTCTTCCCAGATCGGCCGAACTTAATCCCGAGGGTGAAGGCATGAGCTCCGAATATGTGCTGACGTTGTCCTGTCCGGACCGGCCAGGTGTGGTCGCCGCCGTCTCGGGACTGCTCGCCGAGCGCGGATGCAACATCATCGAGAGCCAGCAGTTCGGAGACCGGGTCTCCGAACGCTTCTTCATGCGGGTCCAGTTCGCCGCGTCCGTTCCCGAAGACGGGTTGCGGGCGGCCTTCGCCGGGCTCGCCTCCGAGTTCGCGATGGACTTCAAGCTCCACGACGTCGCCGTGAAGTCGCGGGTGCTCGTCATGGTCAGCAAACTCGGCCACTGCCTCAACGACCTGCTCTACCGCACGCGTTCAGGGCTTCTGGACATCGAGATCGTCGCCGTCGCGTCCAACCACCCGGACCTGCGCCCCCTGACCCAGTCCTACGGCATCGACTACCACCACCTGCCGGTGACGCCCGAGACCAAGGCGCGGCAGGAGGGCGAGATCCTGGCACTGGTCGAGCACTACCAGGCCGATCTCGTGGTGCTCGCGCGCTACATGCAGGTGCTGTCGGAGGATCTCTGCGTCAAGCTGGCCGGCCAGGTCATCAACATCCACCACTCGTTCCTGCCGTCCTTCAAGGGCGCCAAGCCCTACCACCAGGCTCACTCGCGTGGCGTCAAGCTCATCGGCGCCACCGCGCACTATGTCACGGCCGACCTCGACGAGGGGCCGATCATCGAGCAGGAGGTCGCCCGGGTCAACCACACCCACTCGGCCGACGACCTCGCCGCCGTCGGCCGCGACCTCGAATGCCTGGCCCTGGCCCGTGCCGTCCGCTGGCACGTCGAGCAGCGGGTCCTTCCCGACGGACACAAGACGATCATCTTCCCGCGCTGACCGATCCGAGCAAGCCGAGCAAGCCGAGCAAGCCGAGCGTGATCGCCGGGTGCGGCGCCTGAGCGCTCCGCCACGCTCCGAGGGCCGGCCGGTGAGGCGCGGCCCTTGGAGCGGGACTTGAGGCGACCCGCGTCAGAGGCCGGTGTGGTGCGCGAGGAACGCCAACTGGTCGGCGGCCAGATCGACGGTCTTGCTGACGGCTCGGGCGCCGTGCCCGACCTCGCTCTCATTGCGCAGGAGGATGGGGCTGTCCGGATCGGCTTGGGCATGCTGGAGGGCGGCGCACATCTTCCAGGCGTGCAAGGGGTGCACGCGGGTGTCGGAGTGGAAGACGGTGAACAGCGTGGCCGGGTAGGAGACCCCCGGCCGCACGCGGTGGTAGGGCGAGTAGGACCACAGCCAGGCGAACTCTTCGAGTTGGGCGGCGGTGCCGTATTCCACGTTCCAGGTGGCGCCGAGGCCGAACCTCTCGTAGCGGATCATGTCGAGGAGCGGGGCCGAGCAGGAGACCGCGGCGTAGAGGTCGGGCCGCTGGGTGAGGGCGGCGCCGACGAGGAGGCCGCCGTTGGAGCCGCCGGAGATCGCGAGCTTGGCCGCCGTGGTGACCCCCGAGGCGATCAGGTGCTCGGCGGCGCTGTGGAGATCGTCGAAGACGTTCTGCTTGTTGCCCAGCATGCCGGCGCGGTGCCACGCCTCGCCCTGCTCGCCGCCGCCGCGGAGCTGGGCGACCGCGTAGACTCCGCCGGACTCGACCCAGGCGAGCGTCGACGCGGAGTAGCCCGGGGTCATGGAGATGCCGAATCCGCCGTAGCCGTACAGGATCGTGGGTCGGGGGCCCTGGCGGTCGGGAGGCGAGATGACCAGCATGTGGACTTCGGTGCCGTCCGTGGAGCGATATCTCACCTGCTCGGTATGGACGTGCGGCACTTCGACGGCGCCGGGGGAGGAGGCCCACAGGGTGGTCTCGCCGGTGCGGGCGTTGTAGCGCTGGATCGTGGGCGGGGTGACGTGGTCGGTGTAGCCGAACCACGCCTCGTAGCCGCCTTCGGGGCGCTCCGTGAGGCCGCTGATGCTCCCGAGGCCGGGTGTCGGCACCTCGCCGGTACGCGCGCCAGTCACGAGGTCGTGGATGGAGATCTCGCTGATGGCGTGGCGCGTCCACCCGACCAGCATGATCGGCCGGGCGAGGTCGTCGAGGATGGCGAAGTCCGAGAGCACCGCCTCGGTGTCCTCGGGCACGAGATCGCGCCAGTTCTCGTAGCCCGGCGACGCGGGGTCGGCCACGCAGATCCGGCCCCGGGGGGCATCGCGGTCGCTGAAGATGTAGAGCGTGCCGTCGCGCCCGAAATGCAGCCCGGTCTGAGCGTCGACGTCCTGCTGGACCGTGACGAGGGCGGGCTCCTCCAGCGGGGAGGCGTGCAGGTCGGCAAGCCACAGGTCGTTGCGCGGTGCCGTGCCCCGCGATGCGGAGATCGTCAGCCACTGGCCGTCGCGGGAGACCGACACGCCGTAGTAGTTGGTCTTCTCCAAGCCCTCGCCGAAGATCAGCTTATCGCCGTCCACGGGCGTGCCGACGCGGTGCAGATAGACCCTGCGGTGGAACTGCTCCTCACCCGCAGGTACCCGGTCGGCGGGGAGCCGGCGGACGTAGTAGAACGCCTCACCGCCGGGGAGCCAGGCGATCGGCGAGTAGCGGCACCGGTCGATGGGGCCTTCGACCACCGCTCCGGTGGCGACGTCCATGACGTAGAGCTTCGACTCCTCGTCGCCGCCCACCGAGATCTGGTAGGCGAGCAGTCGGCCCTCCTTGTCCGGCTGCCACGCGTCGAGCGTGGTGAGGCCGGCGGGGTCGAGCCGCATGGGATCGAGCAGCGCGGTCTCGTCGCCGTCCCCGACCGCCGTGTAGAGCACCGCGTGCTCCTGATCGGGGGTGCGCCGCATGAAGAACCGGCGCTCGCCCCGCCACACCGGCGAGCCGATCGACCCCGAACGCAGCAGCTCCGCGACGCGTCCCCGGTAGTGCTCGCGCCGGGGTAGTCCGGCGGTCGAACGTTCGAACAGCGCGTCCTGCGCCTCCAGCCACTCCTTGCTGGCCGGATCATCCGGTGACTCCAGCCACCGGTACGGGTCGGGGACCGGGGTGCCGTGCAGAACGTCGACGGTGTCGTCACGGCGGGCAGGCGGGTACGGCTGTCGCGTCATGTCTCGCACCTTATGACGTGGCACGGCCGAGCGGCGACAGCCTCGTGCCCATGTGCCGGGCGGACGCGTATATCGGCGGGTCAGGGTACCTTCGATGTACGGGCGTGTCGCACTATGAAGAGTGCTGAACAGAAGGATGACCAGGGGGGTTAATTCATGATTGAAAATCCTTCAAACCGGGCATAAATCGCAACAGGCGTCCCTCCCGTTGTATCCAGCAGGCTTTTATGGGGTGGCGGGGACGCTATCGGAAACGCCAAACTTGGTGGAGGACGGTGCCGTGGTGACCATCCGCTGGACCGTCCGGCGGAGGTCCTCGTGACGGATGCACCAGGGGCCCAACAAGGCGGGCCGCCACCCGGGTCGCGCATACGCGTGACCCCCGACTACTGCTCGCGCACGGCGGGGGAGGCCCGCTGATGCGCCAGGTTCTTCTGCTCAACGCCACTTACGAGCCGCTCACCACCCTGTCCATGCAACGCGCTGTGGTGCTGGTGATCAGGGAGAAGGCCGACGTGGTCCACCGAGACGGGCGCGGAGCCGTACTCCGGTCCGCCTCGCGCGTGGTGGACGTGCCGTCGGTGATCAGGCTCAAGAGATATGTGCGCATTCCTTTCCGCTCGCGGATCCCTCTCACCCGGGCGGCCCTGATGCGCAGGGATGACTACAGGTGCGCCTACTGCGGTCATCGTGCCGAGACGATCGATCACGTGATTCCGCGTTCCCGCGGAGGGCCCCACGCCTGGGAGAACTGCGTGGCCTCATGCATGCAGTGCAACCATCGGAAGGCCGACAGACTTCTGGAGGAGCTGGGGTGGGCGTTGAACGTCGCCCCGGTCGTCCCACGGGGCGCCCACTGGAGGCTCATCGGCGCCGGACTTGTCGGAGACCCTCTATGGGCGCCCTACCTCGCGGAGAACGCCGCCTGACAGAGCACGAACTCCGGGCGGGGTCCCCCTTCGCCGGATCCGCCTGGAGCCCTCGTGTTATTTAGCTCACATTTCCAAGATCGCATCGCAGCACACATATGACGTGGTATTTGACTCCTGATATCACAAGGTTTCCGGAAAGCGCGGAGACCTGGCTTCTCCATGACACCGTCCGCAACACCGTTGTCCTGACCGTCCTGAACGGCGTGCGCGCCGGTCTCTGGGTCGAGGACCCGCTGCTGGCGTGGTACGAACGCGGCGGCGACGTGCACGGGCTCGCCTGCCACACGCCCCCGCACAACCTGCTGCTACCCGATCTCTCCCTTGAGCTCGTCGGCTCCCTCGCCGCCGAGCTCATCGACATGAACAGGAAGCTGCCCGGCGTCAGCGGCCCGCTCCCCGCGGCCGAGGCGTTCGCCGCGCACTGGTGGCGTCCCGAACGCCGGCGCCGCGCCGAACGCCTCTACCGCCTCGGCACCCTCACCGGCCCCACCGCTCCACCAGTCGGCAGGGCCCGTACGGCTACCGCCGACGACCTGCCCACACTCGTCTCCTGGATCACGGACTTCGAGCGCGAAGCGGGCATCGCCACCCCCGTCGACCCGACCCCGGCGATCTCACGCCGACTCACCAGGGCCGAACTCGTGTGGTGGGAGACCGGCGACGGGCGGCCCGCGGCCCTGGCCGCGGCGTCGACCCCCATCGCGGGCATGTCCCGCGTGGGGCCGGTCTACACGCCGCCTGAGTTGCGCGGCCACGGGTACGGCTCCGCCGTGACCGACGCCGTGACGCGCCACGCGCTGTCGCGCGGAGCGCGCGAGGTGCTGCTGTTCACCGATCTCGCCAACCCCACCTCCAACCGGCTCTACCAGAGGCTGGGCTACGAGGCGGATCTCGACTACGCCTCCATCTGACCGATCGCCGGGCCCCGGGGGCAGGCCCATGAGGCCCGGGATCCGGAGGGCCGGGGGCATGGCCGCGAGGCCGCGGCGGCGCGTAATCTTGGGGCATGCCGCGATATGACTACCGCTGCCGCTCCTGCGGATCCACCTTCGAGCTGAGCCGGCCCATGGCCGCGGCCGACGATCCGGCCACCTGCCCGTCCGGCCACGACGACACAGTCAAACTGCTGTCCACCGTCGCCGTGACCGGCGCCGCCTCCGCTCCCCGCGCCGCGGGCGGCGCGTCCGGCGGTGGGGGGTGCTGCGGCGGAGGGTGCTGCGGATAGCGCCAGGTCGCCGGCGGGGTCACTCGGCACGGTGGACGACTGTAGGAGTCCTCATCGTGGCCGGAGGGCAGCGCGCCCGGCAGGCGGTCGGGGCGGAACGCCTGCCGGGGCCGGTGAAGCCCGGCAGCCCATGCCGGCACGATCAGGAAAGTGATGGCGTCTCGTCCAGGGCGTGGCGCAATTGCAGCGCGAGCACCTTGGAGTAGGTGCGGCACATCTGGAAGTTCCCTGCGGAGAACCACAGCCCCGGCTGCGCGGTGGGCCGCCACATGTTGCGGACCTCGCCCTCCTCGTCGTACCCCCAGACCGGTCCTACGGCGTCGGCGACCGCGTCGCCCATGAGGCGGCGTACGTTCTCCTGCTGGTTCTCGAAGCCGGTGGCGAGCACCACGAGATCGGCGTCGAGGACCGATCCGTCGGTCATCCGCAGGCCCGCGCCGACGAACCGGTCGGCGTCCGCCCACTGCGCCAGGCCGACCTCGCCGGAGATGATCAGCTCGGAGCAGCCGACGTTGAGGTAGTAGCCGCCGCCGCTGCGCATGAACTTCATCTGCTGACCGGTGCCGTCCTCGCCGTAGTCGGTGCGGAACCCGGCCTTCTCCAGCCCCGCGATGAGCTCCCGGTCCAGATCCTTCATGGTGGCGGTCATCGCCTTACTGGCCTGCACCAGGTCCGGGTAGGGCACGGAGAGGCCGATGAGGTCGGAGTCCTCCAAGGTCGGAGCCGAAAGGTAGGAGGCGTCAGCGGCGGCGGCGCTGGGGTCGATGCTGATCACCGTGGTGGAGCCGTGCTGCAGCATCGTGACCCGCGAGCCGTTGGCGTGCAGGTCCTGCGCGATGTCGTGCGCGCTGTTCCCCGTCCCGACGATGAGCACCCGCTTGCCCGCGTGGTCGGCACCGCTGGTGTAGCCGACCGAGTGCATCGCCTCGCCGCCGAAGTCCGCAAGGCCCGGCAGGTCCGGCCGGTACGGGATGCCGCTCACCCCGGTCGCCAGGACGATGTGCCGCGGCCGGAGCACGCGATGCTCCCCGTCGCCGCGGCGAACCCGGGCCTCCCAGGTGCCCGTCCGCTCGTCGAAGGCTCCGTGCTCGAACCGCGACGACCCCCAGAAGTTGATCTCCATGGCCTCGGTGTACGCCTCGAACCAGCCTGCGAGCTTGTCTTTGGGGACGAACACCGGCCACGTCTGCGGGAACGGCATGTACGGCAGGTCGTTCAGCCACACGGCGTTGTGCAGGGTGAGGGAGTGGTACCGCTTGCGCCAGTTGTCACCGGGACGCTCGTGCGCGTCGATCACGAGCGTGTCCACGTCGAGCCGTGGCGAGAAGCCAAGCTGACGAGGAGGAACACCCCCGAGACCTTCATGCGCGGGGGTTGCAGTCGGGTGCGGTCAGGCAGACGCGTTAGCCCGGGGTTTTGCCCCCACTAGCCCCGGGCGTGGCGGTGAACCGCTCCACCGGGTGCGGCCTCACGCGGCACGCCGTCGCCGCTGGAAGGGCAGGAAGCGTTCGGCCACGTGAGGGCGGGCGGGTGTGGTCGTGGGCTCGACCGCGATGAGCCGGTCGAACCGGAACGCGCGTATCCCGTGGCGCAGCCGGCACATGCCCACGAGATACCAGTGATCGCGGTGGACCAGGCAGGTCACGGGGTCGACCTCCCGGACCGTGACGCGGTCCGCGGCGTCGCGGTAGTGCAGCCGGACGACGAGCTGCCCGGTGATGGCGTCGGCGACCACACGGGCTCGGGAGGCGGCCTCGGCGGTCAGCGGGGTGGTGAGCGTCGCCAGGGTGGTGGCGACGACGTGGTCGTCGAGCTGGAGGTGCTCGAACGCGTGGCGCAGCCCTTGGCGGGCGGTCAGGGCCTGCGGGCCCGACCCCATGTGTGCGAGGGACAGGGCCAGGGCGGCGATCTCGGCGGTCGTCAACGTGTGGGCGTTGGGCTTCACGACGTTTGCCATAGCACAAGAGTAGAGGTCGGGACTGACAATTTTTCGAACACGCCCTCGACCGTGTGGCAGCCGTACGCACATGTCTCGAACAGTCGCTCGTGCCGCATGGATCAGGTGTACGGCGCGAGCCGTGCCGGAGCCGTGCCGGAGCCGCGCGGTCTCGCGCGGCTCCGGAGGGAGGCTCAGTGCCTCGTGGGCACCTGGGACAGGTCGCGCGAGGCCCCGGTGGAGGCGGAGGTCGTGAAGGCGGCGTAGACCTGTAGGGCGGCGCTCACCGGACGGTGGCGGTCGCGGGGCCGGTAGCCTCCGAGGTCGGCGAGGAGCCGCTCGCGCCGGGCGGCGAGCTCCGTCTCGGGCACCCGCAGCTCCATGCTCCGGGCCGGGATGTCGATCTCGATGAGGTCGCCGTCCTCGACGAGGGCGATCAGGCCGCCCTCGGCGGCCTCGGGGGAGGCGTGGCCGATGGAGAGCCCGGAGGTTCCGCCGGAGAAGCGGCCATCGGTGATCAACGCGCACGACTTGCCGAGCCCCTTGCCCTTGAGGAAGCTCGTCGGGTAGAGCATCTCCTGCATCCCCGGCCCGCCCTTCGGGCCCTCGTAGCGCACCACCACGACATCCCCGGCCTTGACCTTGCCGCCGAGGATGCCGTCGACGGCGTCGTCCTGGGACTCGAAGACCACCGCGGGCCCGGAGAAGCGCCAGATCGACTCGTCGACGCCGGCGGTCTTGACGACCGCGCCGTCGAGGGCCAGGTTGCCGTAGAGCACGGCGAGCCCGCCGTCTTGCGTGTAGGCGTGCTCGCGGTCGCGGATGCAGCCCTCCTCGCGGTCGAGGTCGAGGCTCTCCCATCGGGCGTTCTGGGAGTATGCCTTGATGGTGCGCACGTTGCCGGGGGCGGCGTGCCAGAGCTCGACGGCCTCGGGCAGCACGGTGGGGGACTTGGGGTCCCACGCCTCGATGTAGTCGGCGAGCGTCGCCGTGTGGACGGTCGGCACGTCGCGGTGCAGCAGCCCGGCGCGGTCGAGTTCGCCGAGGATGGCGGGGATGCCGCCCGCCCGGTGGACATCCTCGACGTGGTATTTCGCGGTGGCGGGGGCGACCTTGCACAGGCACGGCACCCGGAGCGAGATCTCGTTGATCTCCTTGAGGCCGAAGTCGACCCGCGCCTCGCGCGCCGCGGCGAGCAGGTGCAGGATCGTGTTGGTCGAGCCGCCCATGGCCACGTCGAGGGCCATCGCGTTCTCGAACGCCTCGCGGGTGGCGATGGAGAGCGGCAGCACGGAGGCGTCGTCCTGCTCGTAGTAGCGCTTGGCGATGTCGACGATCGCGTGCCCCGCCCGCTCGAATAGCGCCTTGCGGGCCTGGTGGGTGGCGAGCGTGGTGCCGTTGCCGGGCAGCGCCAGGCCGATCGCCTCGGCGAGGCAGTTCATCGAGTTAGCGGTGAACATGCCCGAGCAGGAGCCGCATGTCGGGCAGGCGCTCTCCTCCATCTCCAGCAGCTCGGCGTCGGACACCGAGTCGTCGGCCGCGGCGATCATGGGGTCGATGAGGTCGAGCTTGCGCCCGGCCGTCTTGCCGGCCTCCATCGGGCCGCCGGACACGAACAGCGTCGGGATGTTGAGGCGCATCGCCGCCAGCAGCATGCCCGGCGTGATCTTGTCACAGTTGGAGACGCAGATCAGCGCGTCGGCGCAGTGGGCCTGCACCATGTATTCGACCGCGTCGGCGATCAGCTCGCGGGAGGGCAGAGAGTAGAGCATGCCGCTGTGGCCCATCGCGATGCCGTCATCGACGGCGATGGTGTTGAACTCGCGTGGGATCGCGCCCGCCTCACGGATCGCGCCCGCCACCACGTCGCCCACCTCGCGGAGGTGCACGTGGCCGGGGACGAACTGGGTGAAGCTATTGGCCACCGCGACGATCGGCTTGCCGAAGTCGCTTCCGGCTACACCGGTCGCCCGGAGCAGGGCCCGGGCACCGGCCATGTTCCTGCCGTGAGTGACCGTTCGAGACCTGAGGGCGGGCATGGCCGTCTCCCATCGAGGTGACTGAGCCGTTTCCGACGCCTCCTTCCGGCCCATCGGTAGGCCGAGGCGGTCAGTTGTCTGACCCCGCCGACACGGCCGTGCGGCCGGGTGGTCCAGCGGGTGGGAAACCGCTCACTGCGCGTCTGCAAATGGTACGGCCAACGCCCGTCGAATGAGACGTCTGCCCGACAGGTGGGACGTGGCGCGAGCGCGCGGCACCCGAGGCGCCCTCACGGAACGTGGGAAAAGCCCGGTCCCGCCCTGGAGGGCGGGATTACGGGCCGTCAGTTTTCGCCGTAGCGAGGGGGCAGAACCTGCCCCGCAGCCTCGTGGATGGCTTCGATCTCGGGATCGGTCAGCGACCGCTCCCGCTTGGTGATCCACTTGCGCACGCGGCTGCCGTCGAAGACGTCGACCTCGCGGATGTTGAGCACCTTCCACGGGATGGCGGGCCCGTAGATCGCCAGTGAGGGCACCACGACGACCTCGCGGCCGAGCGCCTTGCTGATCAGCTCGCTGGCCTGCGAGGCCTCCCAGCGCGCCTCGTCGAGGCGGGGCTTCTGGTTGAACGGCCCGTGGAACAGCTTGCGGTGCGATTGGACGCGGACGGGCAGGCGCTTGTCCCAGTTCTCGGAGTCGACCGCGTAGATGCCCGTGGGGCCGACCACCACGTGGTCGATCTGGGCCTCGCTGCCGGGGATCGCCCGCGCGTGGAGGGTGCGGTAGCCGCTGCGCTCCAGTTTCTTGAGCTGGGCCTCGGTGCGGCGCTCGGCCATCGAGGGGCGCCGCCAGGCGGGAACCGAGGAGACCGACCGCGCGCGGTAGCTCGCGTCGGCGATGGCGGCGATGACGGCACCGGTGACACCGAATCTCCAGTCGGCGAGAAGGATGCCGACCACGATCCCGGCGAGGATCGAGATCAGCACCCGCCTGCGGAGGTGCCGGTATCTGGGCTCTCGCAGGAGCGCGGCGAGGGACGCGCGTTCGACAGGTGCGTAGGTCGACGTCTGCGCGTCTTGTCGGGTCGCCGGCCGATCGTCGTCGGGCCGGTCGCTGACCCAAATCGGTGACGTAGGGTTACCGTCGTCAGGCTCTTGACCGGAATCCACGTGACTCACCGTAGCCGACGCCCCTCAGCGTGCCTAGTGTTGGATGGTTCATACTTTTGTGGCCGTGTTGACCCGCATCGCCATGCCGAGGCCCGGGTATCTATGTAGGTCCCTAGATTATGTCTGGAGCCAGTCCCTACTGTCTCGGGCATGGCGCAACTAGAAAATCTCACTCCCCTTGACCTGGCCATTGACTTCCGCCGGAGCGATGTCTTGGCGATGGCGCGTCACTCCCGGAGCCCGGCCCCGGCGAGCGCCGGGGTGAGCAGGGTGGCGAGGTGCGCGCTCACGTCGGCGAGCAGGCTCGCCGGCCGCACCTCCGCCCCGGCCACGGCGGAGATCAGGCTGGGCAGTCCCGGGAGGGGAAAGCCGTCCTCGGTGGTGACCGCGTGGCCGACGGGGTTCTTGTCCAGTGAGGCGCGGCTGCGGGTCCAGGCGTCGAGCACCTCCTCGGGGGAGGGGACGCCGAAGCCGTGGCCGACGGGCGCCGCGTGGCGGAGCCGTACGAGGGAGGTTTCGGCGAAGGCGAGGGCGACGCGGGCCCGCGTGGTGAGGTCGTCGCGGGCGGCCGGGGGCACCCAGTGCATCGCCGTACAGGGTCTTCTGCAGGCGGCGGCGCAGGTGGCGAGCGCGCCGGCCACTTGGCTGTGCTGCCGGTCGAAGTAGGCGCGCCACCCCTCGGGGCGCTCTCCGGCCACGCGGAGTGTGCGGTTCGCGGCCGATTGCTCGGCCTTGGTGTGGTCGCACTCGCGCTCGCCGATGACGCCGAAGCGGCTGGCCCGGGCGTTCAGGCCGTCCGGCCAGCGGGCCGGGTCGCCCGCGTGGCCGAGGACGGATTCGAAGGCGAGCAGCGGGAGGTACTCGCTGGCGATGTGGACCGCGGCGATCATCGGGCTGAGTTCGCGGCGGTGCCACCGGACGGCGATGGCCTCGAGCAGCAGTGAGTAGGCGGGTTTGAGGGAGGCGAGGGCGCCGCGGGGCTGCTCCCGGGGAGCCTGGGGCATGTGGCAGGCACGCGCCCGGCGCTTGAGGGACACGGGGACCGAGCGCGCCTCCGCGGCGAAGTCTTCGGCGTCGAGCGACAATAAGCGCTGCCCGAACTCGCACACGTCCACGATCTGTTCGGCGTCCGCGAGCACGCGCGGGGCGAGTGCGCCGAGGTCTCCGAAGGCGAAGCGCTGGGCCAGTGCGATGAGGAGGTGGGCTGCCGAATCCATCCGACAACGATCTCATGTGGGCATCCCCGGGCGGAGTCACCAAGCCCACCAGGAGTCACCCAAGACCTTGCAAAATAGGGCGTCGGCACCAGTCGCCGCATGAACGCCATTCTTATGATCACCCGATGAGAATCAGGACACCCTTCCTGTTGGCGGTCGTAAGCGGCGCCGTACTCGCCGCAGGCCCGGCCTTCGCGGACGGGACCGGGAACATCGACCTTCGCCCGTCCTTCGACGCCTACGTCGTCGAGGGGACCCGGAGCGACCAGTCCCACGACCAGCAGCTCAAGGTCGGCTTCAACGGTGAGCGGCCCGTCAGGTCCTTCCTGACCTGGGACACCTCGGCACTCGCCGGCAAGAAGATCGTGTCGGCCGTGCTGCGGCTCTGGAACCAGCACTCCTGGTCCTGTACGGCACGGGCCTGGGAGGTCTGGAGCGCCGAACCGGCGACCCCCGCCACGCGGTGGCCCGGGCCCGCCCTGGTCCAGCGGGTGGTCACCTCCACCGAGACCAAGGGCTGGGCGAACGGCTGCGCCGACGGATGGGTGACGGCCGACGTGCAGCCCCTCGTCCAGTCGTGGGCGGACCAGAAGACGGCCGTCGGCGCCATCGGCATCAAGGCCGCCGACGAGACCGACAAGTTCGGCTGGAAGCGCTTCTCCTCCAGCGAGTCGGTGTTCAACCCGCCTGTCCTCAGCGTGACCTACCTCGACTAGCCGCACCGGCCGCCCACGCGCTCGGTGCCGCATGGGGAGGGGCCTTTCCCGCACTGCGGGAAAGGCCCCTCCGTCGCTCGGCCGCCAGCGGGCCGCCAGCGGGCCGCCGTCGGGCGGGCGTCAGCCCGCGGCGGCGTCCCTGGCCTGGGCGCGCAGGGCGCGGCTGATGCCGTCGGCGCCTTCCAGGAGCAGTCGGCGCAGACCATGCGGCGGCTCCTGGGCGTGCAGGTAGCGCTCGGTGCGGTCGACCACGGCCTGGTCGATGAGGAGCGCCGGGTAGCAGCCGGCGGCGAAGGTCTGGGCGCTGTCGGCCGTCCAGCTCTTCCAGATCCGCCCGATCTCGGAGAAGTACTTCTCCTGGTAGGGGCGGAGCAGGTCGACGTGGTGCGGGTCCCCGAACCCCAGGACGGTGGCCCGCAGCACCGCGTTGCTGAGCTCGCCGCCGACGATATTCGCCCACGCGGCGGCCTTGGCCTCCGCAGTGGGGATCGCGGCCCGGCACATCGCCGCGGAGCGCTCGCCGGTCGCGGTGGCGTCGCGGGCCAGCTCGGCGTCGATTTCGGCGTGGCCGAACTCCCCACCGCTGACCATCGCGTGCGTGAGCGTCCACCGCAGGTCGGTGTCGACGGTCAGACCGGCGGGTACGGCGGAGCCGTCGAGGACGCCGCGGACGAACGCGAGGTCGCCGGGGGAGACCGCGACCCCGGCCAGCGCGTTGACGTAGGCGAGCTGGTGGTCGGAGCCGGGCTCGGCCCGGGCGACGAGCGAGCGCAGAGCGGAGGCCAGGCGGTCCAGGCCCGTGGCCCGCCACTCGGGCGCAGTGAACTGCTGCACGGTCAGTTTGACCTGGCGGAGCACCGTCTGCACGACTGAGATGTCGGAGATCGAGTGGATGCCGCCGGCCACCAGGGTGACGTAGTCGCGGGCCGCCATCTCGGTGTCGCGGGTCATGTCCCAGGCCGCCGTCCAGCTCAGGGCGCGCGGGAGCGACTCAGTGAACGTGGCGATGCCGCCGTCGACGAGCGTGGCCAGGGACCGGTCGTCCAGGCGGACCTTGGCGTAGGTGAGGTCGTCGTCGTTGATCAGCA
This sequence comes from Sinosporangium album, assembly GCF_900100605.1. Lineage (GTDB taxonomy): Bacteria > Actinomycetota > Actinomycetes > Streptosporangiales > Streptosporangiaceae > Sinosporangium > Sinosporangium album. The sequence goes on from NZ_FNCN01000003.1 coordinate 166,055, forward strand.
CGAGGTCGGGCCGGACCTCGCCCAGGAGCTCGGCGACCGCCGTACGCGGGCCGGAGACATCGAGCTCGACGCGGCGGACCCGGGTGAGCGCGCCGTCGACCTGGGAGTAGAGCCCGATCGCCAGGCGGTGGGTGCGCAGCGTCGGGTAGTCGGCCGGGGCCTCCTGGAGCACCTCGAACCGGGTGAACCTGCCCTGGTCGTCGACGTCGAAGGACGGACGGAGCGTGTTGACCCAGGCGGTCTCCAGCCACTCCTTGGACCACGACGACAGGTCGCGGCCGGACGTGCGCTCAAGAGCGGAGAGCAGGTCGGCCAGGGTGGTGTTGCCCCAGGCGTGCTCCTGGAAGTAGTCGCGGACTCCGGCCAGGAAGTTGTCCAGGCCGACGTAGGCGACGAGCTGCTTGAGGACCGAGGCGCCCTTGGCATAGGTGATGCCGTCGAAGTTGAGGGCCACCGCGTCCATGTCGATCATGTCGGCGGCGATCGGGTGCGTGGAGGGGAGCTGGTCCTGGCGGTAGGCCCAGGCCTTCTCCAGGTTGGCGAAGGTGGTCCAGGCGCTCGGACCCCAGCGGGTGGCCTCGGCCATCGCGAGCACCGAGGCGTAGGTGGCGAACGACTCGTTCAGCCACAGGTCGTCCCACCAGCGCATGGTGACGAGATCGCCGAACCACATGTGGGCCATCTCGTGCAGGATCGTCTCGGCCCGGCGCTGCACCGTGGCGTCGGTGACGCGCGAGCGGAAGACGTAGTCCTCCACGAAGGTCACGCAGCCGGCGTTCTCCATGGCACCGTGGTTGAACTCGGGCACGAAGAGCTGGTCGTACTTCCCGAACGGGTAGCGGACGCCGAACACCCGGTGGAAGAAGTCGAAGCCCTGCCGGGTGACCTCGAAGATGTTCTCCGGGTCGAGGTGCTCGGCGAGGGAGGCGCGGCAGTAGATGCCGAGCGGGATGCCGTCGTGCTCGGAGGTCACCTTGTGGTAGGGCCCGGCCACGAGCGCGGTGATGTAGGTCGACATCACCGGCGTCGCGGGGAAGTGCCAGCGGCGGGATGCCTGGAGCGTGCCGTGCCTGCCCTGGTGCTCCGCGAGGTCCTCGATCGCGTCGGCCGCGGAGTTGGAGACGACCTCCCACTCGGCGGGGGCGAGCACCGTCAGCTCGAAGGTCGCCTTGAGGTCGGGCTGGTCGAAACAGGCGTACATCCGGTGGGCGTCGGCCGTCTCGAACTGGGTGTGCAGGTAGACGTTCTGGTCGACCGGGTCGACGAAGCGGTGGAGGCCCTCGCCGGTGCGCATGTAGGCGCAGTCGGCGTCGATCTGCAGCACGTTGTCCTCGGCCAGGCCCGGCAGCGGCAGCCTGCCCCGCTCAAGGTCGTAATCGCTGATGTCGAGATCGACCCCGTTGAGCGTGGCCGCCCTGATGTGGGCGCCCGCGAGGTCGATGAAAGTCGACGCCCCAGGCTGGGTGCTCGTGAAACGTACTGTGGTGATGCTCTCGAACCGCTCCTCGCCCTCCGTCAGGTCCAGCTCGACCGCATAAGAATCGACCTTCAGCAGCCGGGCCCGCTCGCGGGCCTCGTCGCGGGTCAGATTGCCTGCCACATGTGCTCCTCATGAAACGCGCGTCCCCCGCACCGTTGCCGAGGGGATTCTTGAATCCTGCCACGCCGGGCCGGGGTACCGCGCCTTGGAATACGCCGATCTCATCTACCGGTTGTTTAGCTTTGCAATGTTGCAGCCAACGTCAGGGAGCTGGTAATGAGCGAGCCCACACCGGTCGACTTCTGGTTCGACCCCTTCTGCCCGTGGGCGTGGCAGACATCGCGTTGGGCGAGAGAGGTGGAGAAGGTCCGCTCCATCACGGTGAGGTGGCACATCATGAGCCTTGCCGTACTCAACGAGGACAAGGACGTGCCCGACGAGTACCGTCAGGCGATCAAGGAGGCCATCCGGCCGGTGCGCGTGCTCGCGGCGGCGTCGGCGAAGTACGGCGAGCAGGTGCTCGGCCCGCTCTACATCGAGCTCGGGACCAGGATCCACGGGAAGGGGCCCGGCGGCTTCACCCCCGCCGACCTGGAGGGGATCATCGCCGAGTCCCTGGCCGCCCTCGACCTCGACCCGGCGCTCGCCGAGGCGCAGTGGGCCGAGGAGCACGACGAGGCGGTACGGCTGTCGCACGGCAAGGGCATCGAGCTGGTCGGCCAGGAGGTCGGCACGCCGATCATCTCGGTGGAGGGCTCGGCCTTCTTCGGCCCGGTGATTTCCTCGAATCTGAAGGGCGAGGCCGCGGGGCGGCTCTGGGATGGTGTTGTGATTGTCGCGGGCACCGAAGGCTTCTACGAACTGAAGCGGTCTCGTACCATCTCGTACCCGATATTCGACTGATGGCATTTGCGCCCTTCGTCCTGGGATCAGTGCGTCCTGGGGTCAGTGCCCGGCACGAGGGGCGGTGTCATAACGAAGTTGTGAGGGATCGCGGGCATTCGGCGCGAGGGTCGGCACGTTGGTCGTAGTCTCGTGACGAACAACGTGCGGGCGACATTCAGGAATTAGCCATGGATTGAGGACCTGTCACGTGATGAGCAACTTCGTTCGCCACATGACGCCTCAGCGAACGGAGGATGGGGGACAATGCGCCATCTTTACCTGAACGGAGCCTGGGTGCCGTCCACCTCGGGCGAAGGGATCGACATCGTCGACCCCGCCACCGAGGAGATCGTCGACCGCGTGCCCGCGGGAACCCCCACGGATGTGGAGGCCGCCGTCGCCGCGGCGCAGGCCGCCTTCGCCGCCTGGGCGGCCACCCCGCCCGCCGACCGGGCCGAGATCCTCGCCGCCGCGGCCCGGTTGCTCCGCGACCGCGCCGAGCGCGTCGCCCGTGTCATCGCCACCGACCTCGGCGCGCCGTACGCCAAGGCATTGAAGATCCACACGCTCGGCCCGGCCGATGTCCTGGACTTCTACGCGCGTACGGCGCAGGCCCACGACGGCGAGGCCGGACGCGTGGGCAACTCGCGCGTCCTCAAGGAGCCCGTCGGCGTCGTCGGCACGATCACGCCCTGGAACTACCCGCTGCACCAGGTCGTCTGCAAGGTCGCTCCGGCCCTCGCCGCGGGCTGCACGGTCGTGCTCAAGCCGAGCGAGGTCGCGCCGCTGGCCGCCTACGAGCTGGCGGACGTCTTCGACGCGGTGGGCCTGCCGCCCGGGGTGTTCAACCTCGTGAGCGGCAGGGGGGAGGTGGTGGGCGAGGCCATCGCGACCCACCCCGGGGTGGACATGGTGTCCTTCACCGGCTCGACCAGGGCGGGACGCCGGGTGGGCGCCCTGGCCGCGGAGACCGTCAAGCGGGTCGCGCTCGAACTCGGCGGCAAATCCGCCAATATCGTTCTCCCCGACGCCGACCTCAAGGCCGCCGTCAAGGCGGGGGTGGCCAACGCGTTCGTCAACTCCGGACAGAGCTGCTCGGCCTGGTCGCGCATGATCGTGCACCGGGACCAGTATGACGAGGCCGTCCGCCTGGCCGTGGCCACCGCCGCGGAATACCCCCTCGGCGGGCCGTTCGACGAGGGCGCGCGGCTCGGCCCGCTGGTCTCCAAGGAGCAGCGCGACCGGGTCGTCCGCTACATCAACCGGGGCCATGAGGAGGGCGCGCGGCTGGTGTGCGGCGGCACCGAGCGCCCGTTCCCGAAGGGGTTCTTCGTCGAGCCGACGATCTTCGCCGGGGTCGCGCCCGGGATGGTCATCGAGCAGGAGGAGATCTTCGGTCCGGTCCTTTGCATCGTTCCCTATCTGCGCGAGGAGGAGGCCGTCGCCATCGCCAACGGCACGCCGTACGGCCTGGCCGGCGCGGTGTGGTCGGCGAGCGAGGAGCGCGCGGTGGCCGTGGCCCGGCGGCTGCGCACCGGACAGGTCGCGATCAACGGGGGCCGGTTCAACCCGCTCGCGCCGTTCGGCGGATACAAGCAGTCGGGCCTCGGTCGCGAGCTCGGGGACTACGGCTTCCAGGAGTTCCTGGAGCTGAAGTCGCTCCAGTTCTGACGGCCGCTCAGGTCGCGCCGCGGATCAGCCGGACGGGCACCGACGCGCACGAGCAGCGCATCGCCGCCCGTTCGGCCTCGTGCGGTCTGCGGTGCAGGAGCATGGCCACGACCATGGGCGCGAAGACGATCGCGTTGTAGAAGAGGTGGAGTTCCACCCTCGGCACGAGGAGCTGGATGATGCTGGTCGGCGCGGGGCGGCCGAGCAGGTTGTTGCCCGTGAGGGCCTGGATCAGGAGCAGCAGGTGCTCCAGGTGGTGCCAGACCTGGATGCCGAGGGCGATGTTCCACCAGGTGCGTGCCCTGCCGGTGAACCCGGGGCGGAGCAGGATGAAACCCACCAGCATGATCAGCGCGTAGCCGTAGTGCATCCACTCCGACGTCACAAGCCAGGGGAACGGCAGCCCGAGGAGGCCTCGGGCCTCGGCGAGCGGCCAGCCGAGGACGTAGATCTGCACCGCTTGGACGAGGTGCTCGGCCCAGTGGGCCACGACGATGATGAGGAATATGCCGAGAGCGGTGCGATGGTGTCTGGTGTTGAGCCCGCTCGCGGCGGGTAGTCCGGTGGGGTGGGTCGCCATGTTGTGCCCTTCGTGCGACAAAACCGAACGTCTCTCCGGATAGGTGGTCGCCCTACGTGGTCGGCCCCAAACCTGGCGTAAGCAAAGCCTCGCCATCGCAGTCAGCACCGTGAAGGACCCCGCACATGGTGAACACAGACCGCGTTCGTCCGCGCGTGAGCGCATTCGGAATGGTCGTAGCTGGTATTGGCGTCCTACTGGTCGTTCTCGGATTTCAAGGCCTGGGGCCGGCGCTGGCCGCGGCACGCGCCGACGGCGCCTGGGGCACCTTCACAGCGCGGGAGGTGACCTGTATCCAGCATCCAGGCCATGAGCAGTGCTCATGGCAGGGGGAGTTTCGGCCCGACACCGGCTCCGCCGTGCGTGCCGACATCACGTTGTACGGCAGCGACCGCGACACCTTCGCCCCCGGCGCCGTGACCCGCGCCTTCGACACCGGCCGCAGAGGCCATGTGTACGGCCCCGGCGGCTCCAACGAGTGGATCATGTCGGCCCTGCTCCTGCTGGCGGGCGGCTTCCTGCTCGGCCTGCCCGTGCGGCGCTACTTCGCCTGGAGGAGGACCTTGCGCGCGGCGTCCTTGGCGAGCCGGTCGACGTAGAGGGTGCCGTCGAGGTGGTCGGTCTCGTGCTGGAAGCAGCGGGCGAGCATGCCGCGCGCCTTCACCCGCACCGGACGGCCGAGCCGGTCGAGGCCCGTCACCGTCACGCCCGCCGCCCGCGGCGTCGGCGCGTAGAGGGGTGTGCCCGTGTCCCTGCCCGGCACCGACAGGCAGCCCTCCTCGTCGAGGACCTCCTCCTCGTCGTCGACCGTGAGCACGGGATTGATCACATGGCCCTTGCGGTTGCTGATGTCGTAGACGAACAGCCGGCGTGACACGCCGATCTGGGGGCCCGCCAGGCCGACGCCGTTCGCGGTGTACATCACCTGGAACATGTCGTCGATCAACCGCCGGAGCTCGCGGTCGAAGTCGACGACGGGCTCGGCGGGGGTGCGCAGAACCGGGTCACCGATCACTCGGATGTCACGCATCGACGGCTCTCCAGGGCAATCGCTCAGACGGGTGGTGAGGTCCTCACTCTAGCCGGGGCCGCGGTCCGCTTGTTCACGCGAAGCTGGGAGACTGGAGGCGTGCGTGTTTACATCGGTGCCGACCATGCGGCCTACGAGCTGAAGAACCACCTGGTGTCCTGGCTTAAGGACCAGGGGCACGAGGTGACCGACTGCGGTCCCTTCGTCTACGACGAGCAGGACGACTACCCGGCGTTCGTGCTCCGGGCCGCCGAGGGCGTGGCGGGTGACGAGGGAAGCCTCGGCGTCGTGCTGGGCGGCTCCGGCAACGGCGAGCAGATGGCCGCCAACAAGGTGCGCGGCATCCGCGCCGCCCTCGTCTGGAACGACGACACGGCGAAGCTCGCCCGCGAGCACAACGACGCCAACGTCATCAGCGTCGGGGCCCGGATGCACTCCGAGGAGGACGCGACCCGGTTCGTGCGGCTCTTCCTGGCGACGCCGTATTCCGGGGCCGAGCGCCACAGTCGGCGCATCGCCCAGCTCGCGGCCTACGAGACCATCGGCCAGCTTCCGCCGCTCCCGTAGCCGGACTCCCCGGGCTAACCGGGCCCGGTTCACCGGGCGGGCCCGGTTAACCGGATTCACCGGGCCCGCCGGGCTCCACCGGGTTCACCCCCGCGGGCTCACCGGGCCCGCCGGGCTCACCCCCGCGGGCTCACCGGGATGTCGGGCTCCACCGGGTTCACCCCCGCGGGGATGCGCGGGGGGGCGTCCGCTCGGGACGTTCCCCCTTTCGGTCCTTCTTGCCCGACTCATCCCTCAGCGGGCGCCTTTCGGCGAAGTCGTGGTTCTCCTGCGAGGGGCGGGACACGTCCCGCGCCCGCATCGCGGTGATCGCAGTGATCTGCATGTTCTGCAGGGCCATGCACGGACTCTAACCCGGGGCTCGGCTTCGCGACCCCGACTCGCGTACGGCGGGCCCCGGGGCGCTGGTCAGAAAATGAGTCCGGCCCAGGGCTTGACGTCCCAGGACATCGCCGTCGATAGCGCCCGCAGGGCACCCGTCGTGGCCTCGTCGGCGGCGCCGATCGCCTTCCACGGGCTGAGGGAGCGTCCGCCGAGGTAGACCTCGCCAAGCGCGGCGACCGGCAGCGTGACGTCGGCCGGGTCGACCGTCGGCTCGCACACGGCCCCCGACGTGTCGGCGGACAGCCGCCACCTACCGGCGTTCCACGGGCATACCGAGTCCTCGACCTCGATCACGACGTCCACCGGGGCGGCGTACGCCCGGGCGGCGAGAGCCCGCCTGACGTCAGCGGTCCTGATCCACAGGTCCTCCATGTTGACCGCTTTGAGCCGGCGTTGGTCGGCGAGCAGATGCTGGATCGGGTCGTCGGCGGGGCGGCTGTGCGCCTTCACCCGGGCGACGAGGTCGCGGTCGAGCACGGCCCGCCACGTGGCCGCGTAGGCCGCCGGGTCGGTGGCGAAGAGGTCCAGCAGCCACAGATCGCTGTCGGCGATGACGTGGTCGTCGAACGAAAGCTTCACACGGAACAGCGCGTAGCCGCGCGGCGCGGTGTCGTCCTCCACCACGACACAGCGCAGCGGGCCCATACCGCGCTGGGCCGACTCCTCGTCGGCGAGCACGTCGTCCCAGCGGCCGGGGCTGCGGCCGTACATGCCGGGGCGGGTGACGCGCACCTTGTCGAAGACCTTCTCCAGGAGCGGTCTCGCCTCGGCGGGATCGGCCACCCGCAGCCGTAGCGCGGGGTCGGTCAGCACGTGTCTGCCGAAGGCGGCGTGGTGGCTGTCGATGGTGACCCCGCGGCCCTCGGCGGCGAGGCCGTACCCGAACCTGCCGTAGATCGAGGATTCGGAGGCGTAGAGCGCGGCGACGGGTTCGCCCCGTTCGTAGAGGTCGGTGAGCTGACTCTTCATCAAGGCCGACAGCACGCCGCGTCTGCGGTGGGAGGGCAGTACGCCGACCGCCGTGACGCCGGCGACGGGCCGGACACCCCCCGGGACGGTCATCTCGAAGCTGAAGATGGCTGTGCAGCCCACCATGCGGTCGCCGTCGAACGCGGCGAGCGTCCGGTCCAACTCGATCAGCTTCCTGAAGCGTTCGATGTTCTCGGGGGCCATCTGGGAGCTGAAGGCCTCTTCCCAGATGCCACAGAAGGCGTCCCAGTCGGATTCGGTCATAGGGCGGATCGGGTAGCTCATTTGCTTTACCGTATGAGGGGGCAAAGGGGTCCGGCCACCCAATATCCGTGTTTAATGATCAAGGCGTTGGTCAAGTGGGCTGCCCAAACAAGGGATAGACCGATACAGTCAGGCGCATCATGAGTTCCCGTCCGGCGCCGCTTCTCCCTCCACGGCTCCGTGCGTTCCTGGTGCGCGTCCCGCTCCTGGTGCGCATCGTGCGTTTCTTACGGAGGGGACCGCTGGCCCGCGACCGCAACCTGTTGATCACGCTCATCGTGCTCACCTTGCTGATCGGCGTTCTCGCCGCCAAGGTGTCGATGCAATGGGCCTCGCCGTCCCTGCTGATCCTGGTCACCCTTGTCGGCGGACTTCAGCTGCGCCTGCGCAGTCTGGCCAAGCTGCTGTGCGCCGAGTTCGTGGCCCTTGTCTACATCGCCGCCCTGCGCGGGGTGGGCGACGTGGGCCCGGGGCTGCTCGCCACCATCGTGTTCACCGCGGTGCTCGCCGCGCTGATGTCCCGTACCCGAGGGCAGCTCGGGATGCAGGGGCTGCGCGGTGACGCCATGCTGCTCGAACTGCGCGACCGGCTGCGAAGCCAAAGTGAGCTTCCGCCGCTGCCCAAGGAATGGGGGCAAAAGGTTGTGCTCAAGCAGGCGGGCGGCTCGTCCTTCGGCGGTGACTTCGTGGTCTCCATGCGCGACGGCGACCACGTCGAGGTGGCGGTGGTCGACGTTTCCGGCAAAGGGGTCGACGCCGGCACCAGGGCGCTGCTGCTCTCCGGAGCCTTCGGCGGCCTGCTCGGCTCGGTGAGCGCTTTTCTGCCCGCCTGCAACACCTACCTGCACAGGCAGCGCGGGGGTGAGGGGTTCGTCACGGCCGTCCACCTGCGCCTCAACCTGGTGACGGGTGAATACGTGATCACCTCCGCCGGTCATCCGCCGGTCGTGAAGTTCGACGCGGGCACCGGCGGCTGGCAGGTGGCGACGGCCAAGGGAGTGGTGCTCGGTGTGGTGCCCGACCTCCACTGCGAGCCCGACCGGGGTGTGCTGCGCAAGGGCGACGCGCTGCTGCTCTACACGGACGGGCTGATCGAGCAGCCGGGGCGCGACATCGATGCCGGGCTGGACAAGCTGCTCGGCGAGGCCGAACGGCTGCTGCCGTCGGGGTTCACCCACGGGGCGCGAGCGCTGGTCAACGCCATGTCGTCCGGGCATAACGACGACTGCGCTCTGGTGCTCATCTGGCGCCCTTAAGTTGGGTTTGTCCATTTTCTGTACGGTCTGCTTTTGTCTGGTTGCGTACCGTAGAAATGGGAAATCCTAGTTTCCTGATGTGTTCGCGGGTTCTGTGCTGTCTTGCTGGCATGCTGGTCGCATGCCCCAACAATGACAGATGAAACGGTTCAGAATGTGAACTGTCATGCCTTATCCGTGGGTTGTGTCACTGGCGGCCTTGGGGCCAACCTGACATTCTCATTCCAGCTAGCCCAATGAAATCCGGAGAAACGGACATGAGCGGAAGGGGGCGAAATATCGTGAATAAGCGCTACGAACTATATTGCCTCGCGGACCCGCTCTTCTATGACTCACTGGTGACGTCGGGGGATCGGTCCGCGCCGCGCGGTGGGAACGCCGGCTCGGCGCGGACCGCGGGTCCGGGCCTGCGGAATGACTTCGCGGTCGCCGTCAGGCCGGCCCCCGAAGGCTGGACCCGGGGCGAGAGCGATGACTGGGTGGTATACCGGCGCTCTTCCCGCGCAATGCGGGACCAGGGGTGGAAGATCCATGTATCCGCCTGTCTGGATGGCGCCGAGGAGGTGCTGGAGGCGGTGTGGGACTACTGCGTCCCGCGCGGTGTCGACTTTAAGTTCCTGCGGGGCAGGCATATTTTCCACATGCAGAATGCGAAATATGCCGACCGGGGGTCAAGTGGGAAGCTTGTGGCTATTTATCCCGCTGATGACATCGAACTCGAGCGGATCCTGACCGAGCTTTCCGGGATCCTGGCCGGCAGGCCCGGGCCGTACATTCTCAGCGACCTGCGCTTCGGTGACGGCCCGCTGTATGTGAGGTACGGCGGGTTCGTCGAGCGCAACTGCGTGACGCCTGAAGGTGTGATCGAGCCGGCCATCACCGCCCCCGACGGCACCCTGGTGCCCGATCGGCGCACACCGGTCTTCACCATGCCGTCATGGGTGGAACCACCGGAGTTCCTGCGCCCGCATCTCGCCGCCCGCACCGCGACTACGACCGGCGACCTTCCCTACACCATCGAACGCGTCCTGCACTTCTCCAACGGCGGCGGCGTCTATCTGGCGACCGACCGGCGTTCGGGGGAGAAGGCGGTGCTGAAGGAGGCCAGGCCGTACGCCGGGCTCGACTTCACCGGGCAGGACGCCGTGGCCCGGCTCGAACGCGAACGCGAGGCCCTCGACCGGCTCAGCGGCCTGCCCGTGGTGCCGAGGCTCCTCGACACGTTCACCGTGGGGGAGCACCGCTTCCTCGCGATGGAATACGTGGAGGGCGAGCCGCTCAACCGGCTCTTCGCCGACCGCTACCCCCTCGCCGGCGACAGGCCCGCGCAGGACCGCGCGGACTACGCGGCGTGGGCGGCCGGGATCTGCGGTGAGGTCGAAGCCGCGGTCGGCATGATCCACGCGAGGGGCCTGGTCTTCGGTGACGTACACCTCAGCAACATCATCGTCGGACCGGACGGATCCATCACCCTGATCGACTTCGAGATGGCCACGCCCATCGAGAAGGCAGGGCGCATGGGTCTCGCCAACCCGGCGTTCGCCGCCCCGGCGGGGACCACGGGGACCGACATCGACCGCTACGCGCTGGCATGCCTGCGGCTGTCGCTCTTCCTGCCCCTGACCGACCTCTTCCTGATGGACCGTGGCAAGGCCGCCGAACTGGCCGACGCCATCGTGGAGAACTTCCCCGTCCCCGCGGACTTCGTGGAGGACATGGAGGACGCGGTGCGGGTCATCGCGCCCGACGCTCGGCCCCGCCGTACGGCATGGCGCGAGGCGGCGGCCGGCGGCGAACCCTGGCCGGGCCTGCGCGCGTCGATGCGGGCCGCCGTTCTCGCCTCCGCCACACCGGAACGCGACGACCGTCTCTTCCCCGGCGACATCGGGCAGTTCTCGACCGGCGGCCTGAACCTCGCCTTCGGAGCGGCCGGTGTGCTCTACGCCCTGGACGCCACCGGCGCCGGGCGGTTCCCCGACCACGAGAAGTGGTTGGTCGAGCGTGCGCTCAACCCCGGCCCGGGGAGCCGCCTCGGCTTCTACGAGGGGCTGCACGGCGTGGCCTACGCGCTGGCGCGTTTCGGCTACACGACCGAGGCGATGGACCTGGTCGAGATCGTGTCGCGGGAACGGTGGGAGACCCTCGGGCCCGACCTGTTCGGCGGCCTCGCCGGCATCGGCCTCAACCTGTCCCACCTGGCCCGGGCGACCGGCGACGGCGGTCTGCTGGCCGACGCGCTGAAGACGGCCGATCTCATCGCGTCGCGGCTCGGCGGCCCCGACGACGTGCCGGAGGTCAGCGGAGGCACGGGACCCTACGCGGGGCTGATGAACGGCTCGTCGGGACCGGCCCTGTTCTTCATCCGGCTGTACGAGCGGACCGGCGACGCCGGACTGCTCGACCTGGCTGAGGTGGCGATCAGGCAGGACCTGCGCAGGTGCTCCCTGCAGGACGACGGATCCCTCCTGGTCAACGAGGGGTGGCGCACCATGCCCTACCTCGACCGGGGGAGCGTGGGGATCGCGTGGGTGCTCCGCGAATACCTGCGGCACCGCCCGGACGCCCTCCCCGCGCCCGCGCTGCCCGCGCTCGACGGGGCCGCGCACTCACCCTTCTACATCCAATCCGGCCTGTTCACCGGCCGCGCGGGCATCCTCGCCTACCTGGCCGCGAACCGGCCGGAAGACGGCGGGGCCGAGGCCCGGCGGCAACTGCGGGCGCTCGGCTGGCACGCCCTCGCGTTCGAAGGCCACCTGGCCTTCCCGGGCGAGCAGCTTCTGCGCCTGTCCATGGACCTCGCCACCGGTACGTCCGGAGTGCTGTTGGCGGTAGGCGCCGCGTTGGGGGAAAAGGCGGCGACGCTGCCTTTCCTGGCCCCCTCGGCGACGGCGGAGCAACTCAGGGGCAACAACCATTCACACACGGAGGTGTAGGAAATGGCGCTTCTCGACCTGCAGGGCATGGAGAGTGAGGCTCCCGGTGGCGGCCGTAGCCACTACAGCCGCGGCTGCGGCGGTGGCAGCTGGCTGAGCCTGCTCATCTGCTAAGAGCGATTCCGAAAAGGGCCCGGGACCGGGGTGGATGATTCCCCCGGTCCCGGGCTCACGTATCGGACCGTCCGTGTCGGCTCATGCCGTACGTGACAGGAGAAGGGCCGGGCAGGCGTCCGGCGAACGGTCGGCCGAACGGGTGGACGAGAGGCGGGACGAGCGTGCGCGACGCAGACCGGCTGCTGGCCGGACTCATCCGCGGATCCGGGCGATGGACCGCGCTCCTGGCCGTATCGTCCCTGGCGGGCGCGGTCGCCGAACTGTCCCTTCCGCTCGCGCTCGGCGCCGCCCTCGACAGCGCGCTGGACCGCGACGCGGGCTCCCCGTGGTTCGCTGTCTGCGCCGCGCTCGTCGCGCTGGCCGTGGTGGGCGAGGCGCTGTCCGAACTCGCCTCAGGCGCCGGCAGGGTCGCCGTCGTCGCGGATGTACGGCACCGCCTGGTCCGCCGTATTCTCGGCGCCGGGCCCGCCGCGCCCCGGCACTTCGGCTCCGGCGACCTCGTCGCGCGGGCCACCGGCAACGCCGACGAAACCGGCCACGCCCCGCCCGCCGTGGTCCTGGGCGCCACCGAGGTGATCCCCGCGGCCGGGGCGGCCGTCCTGCTGTTCGTTCTCGACTGGAGGCTCGGCCTCACCTTCCTGATCGGCAGCCTCTGCACCGTGGCGCTGCTCCGCGCCTTCGTCCGGGACGCCTCCGACCTCGTGGCGGCATACCAGCGCGTCCAAGGGACCCTCGCCGGGCTCCTTCTCGAAGCCCTCGCAGGGGCACGCACCATCGCCGCCGCCCGCACACGCACACAGGAGGCCGACCGCGTGCTCGCGGTACTGCCCGGGCTCCGTGCCCACGGGGACGACATGTGGCGCGTGCAACGGGACATCTCCATCAAGACGGCCCTGCTGGGGCCGCTCACCGAGATCGCCGTGCTCGCCGTGGCGGGGTTCTGCCTCGCCCGCGGCGACATCAGCGCGGGGGAGATGGTGGCCGCAGGCCGCTACGCGGTGCTCGCGGGCGGGTTCGGCGCGGTCCTCGGCTACCTGAACCGGCTCGCCCGAGCGCGGGGCGCCGCCGTACGGGTGGCGGAGGTCCTCGCCCATCCCACGGTGGAGTACGGCTCGCGCCGCCTCGACGGGCCGGGCGCCGGAACGCTGGAGTTCCGCGGCGTGGCCGCCGGCGGCGTGCTGCGCGACGTGACCCTGACCGTGACCGGCGGCACCACGCTCGCCCTGGTCGGCGCCCACGGCCCGGAGCTGTCGCTCGTCGCGGCCCTAGCGGGCCGCCTGGCCGACCCCGACGCGGGCCGGGTCACACTCGACGGCGTGCCGCTGCGCGACCTGTCGCGGGAGGCGCTGCGCCGCGCGGTCGGCTACGCCTTCGAACGGCCCGCCCTACTCGGCGGCACGCTGCGCGACGCCATCGCACTCGGCCCGGACGGGCTGCCGGTCGACGAGGCGACCGTGCGCGCGGCGGCGCGGGCGGCACGCGCCGAGGCGTTTGTGGCGAGGCTGCCCGGCGGCTACGACACTCCGGCGCGCGACGCGCCGATGTCCGGCGGCGAGGCGCAGCGGCTCGGCCTGGCCCGGGCCTTCGCACACCCCGGCCGACTACTGATCTTCGACGACGCCACGTCGAGTCTGGACACCGTTACCGAGCTCCAGGTGAGCCAGGCCATCGCCGCCGACCTGCGCGGCCGTACGCGGTTGGTGGTGGCGCGGCGGGCCGCCGCGGCGGCCCGGGCCGACCGCGTGGCCTGGGTGCGGGACGGGCGTATCCACGCCGTGGCCCGGCACCGGGACCTGTGGAGCGACCCCGAGTACCGCGCGGTGTTCACCGGCGAGCCGTGTGGTGATCTTCGCGACGAGGCGCGTGCCGGGCCGCGTGTCGAGCCGCGTGTCGAGCCGCGTGTCGAGTCGGGCGCGCTCCGGGAGGGCCGGTGAGCGGGGTCGCGCTCCTTCTGCGCGTGTCCTACCGCACCGGCCGGCGTCACTATGCGGCGATCGCCCTATGGTCTGTGCTGGAGTCGGCGCCGGCGTTCATCTCCGGGCACGCCGTGGCGCGTGCGCTGGACGAGGGCTTCACACAGGGCAGACCCCTGACCGGTTTCGCCTACCTCGGGCTGTTCGCGGTCGCGGCGGGGCTCAGCGCGTTCGCCCTCGGGCGCATCGTGCCGCGACTCGGCGCGATCGCCGAACCCCTCCGCGACGCCCTCGTGCGCAGGGTCGTCACCGGCACGCTCCACCAGGCCGCCCAAGGCCAGGGGGCCAGACCGGACACGGCGGTCGTCGCCCGGCTGACCCAGCAGGTCGAACTTGTCCGCGACTCCTTCGCCGGTCTCATCATGGTGGTGCGCGACTTCGCCTTCACCATCGCCGGCGTGGTCGCCGGGCTGGTCACACTTCTTCCCGCGGCCGTCCCCCTGGTCGCCGTGCCGGTGCTGGTCGCCGTGGCGCTGTTCGTACGGCTGGTGCTCGTCTTGGCCCGCCGCCAGCGGGCACTGGTGCTCGCCGACGAGGACGTGGCGTCCGAGATCGGCATGGTCGTCGACTCGGTACGCGACATCGTCGCGGCCGGGGCCGAGAACGGCGCGGCCACGCGGGCAGGACGTGTCGTGGACGCCCAGGCCCGCGCCGCCCGGCGCGTCGCCGCGCTGACCTCGGCCGCGACCCTCAGCACCGCGGTGGGCGGCTGGCTGCCGATCGTGCTGCTCTTGTTCGCCGTCCCCGGGCTCTTCGGCGGCGGGGCCACGGCGGGGGAGGTGCTCGGCGCGATGATCTTCGTTCTGTACGGCGTGCAGCCCGCCCTGCGCGGCCTCGTCACGGGCCTCGGCGGCACCGGCCTGCGCTTGGCGGTCACGGCCGACCGGCTCCTCGCCACCACCGCGATCCCCCCGGAGCCGCCGCCCCCGCCCGCACCGGTCCGCCCGCCGCGGCGGGACGACCTGGTGGTCCGCAGGCTGACGTTCGCGTACGGCCCCGCCGCCGAACCCGTCCTGCGCGATCTCGACCTGCGCATCCCCGAGGGCGACCATCTCGCCGTGGTGGGTCCGAGCGGCATCGGCAAGTCGACCTTGGCGGCGCTTCTCGCGGGGCTGCTCACCCCCGGCGGGGGCGAGATCACGCTGGGAGGGAGGCCGCTGGGGGAGTTCGACCCCGACGCTCTGCCCCGCCGCCGGGTGCTGATCCCGCAGGAGGCGTATGTCTTCACCGGCTCTCTGGCGGACAATCTGCGCTACCTGCGGCCGACGGCGAGCGACCGGCGGATGGAGGAGGCGGCGGAGATCGTCGGCCTTGCCGTACCTCAGGGGCTCGCGGAGCGTGTCGAACCGGCGCGCCTTTCGGCGGAGCGCCGCCAGCTCATCGCCCTGACCAGGGCCTATCTGTCACCGGCGGGGATCGTCATTCTGGACGAGGCGACCTGTCACCTCGGCGCCGCGGCGGAGGCGCGTGCCGAGGCCGCCATGGCGGCCCGTCCGGGCACGTTGATCGTCATCGCCCACCGCATGAGCTCGGCCCTGCGCGCCCGCCGGACGCTGGTACTGGACGGCATCTCGGCCGAGGTCGGCGGTCACGCCGACCTGCTGCACAGCTCCCCGTTGTATCGCGACCTCTCCGGGCATTGGAGAGGCTAGCCTCAGATCCATCCCGAATCGGAGGCGATGCGTACTGCGTCGACACGGTTGCGCGCTCCCGTTTTGCACATGATGCGGGATAAGTGATTGCGCACCGTGCCGACCGATAAGAACAGCTGCTCGGCGATCTCGCACGAGCCGGCGCCCTGCGCGGCGATGCGGAGCACGTCCACCTCGCGCCGGGTCAACGGGTTATCGGCCGACTCGAGCGCCGCCACCGCGAGGTCCGAGTCGACGGCGCGGCGGCCCGCGGCGACCCTGCGCACCCCGTCGGCGAGCTCCTCGGGATCGATGTCGAGGCTCATGAAGCCGAGCACGGGCGTGGTGAGGGCCCGGCGGACCTGGCCGGGACTGGGCTGGGCGGACAGCACGAGCACACGGCAGCTCGGGATCTTCTCCTGCAGGCGGACGGCGGCGGTGAGGCCATCTGTGCCGGGGAGGTTCAGGCCGATCACGGCGGCGTCCGGTTCGTGGGTGAGTGCGGCCGGCACGATGTCCTCCGCGCTGGCGACGTCGGCCACCACGTCGAGATCCGGCTCGCATTCCAGGGAACAGACGAGACCTCGTCTCATCAGGGGCAGATGTTCGGCAACCAGAACCCGGATCAAGCTCGCTCCTCTTGCGATCATGCGTCGCAGGGTGATCGAACGACTGCTGACTGTCAACGGAGTGTCTCTTTTTAATAAAGCCTAGGCAAGTCGGTTGTTCATTTGGAGACCTGGAGGTGATCGGACCACGGCACCCAACGGTTAGCCTTGAGGCGGGCACAGTGCCTCCCGATCACGTTTTACCCGCCGGGGGTATACATAGATGAGCTGGCTCTTCGTCGCAGGGATCGTCCTCTTCCTCATCGGGCTGATGGCGTCCATCGCGCTCCACGAGGTCGGCCACCTGGTCCCGGCCAAGATCTTCGGCGTCAGGGTGACGCAATACATGGTGGGTTTCGGCCCCACGATGTGGTCGCGCCGCAAGGGCGAGACGGAATACGGGATCAAATGGATCCCCTTCGGCGGCTACATCCGGATGATCGGAATGCTTCCGCCGCGCCCGAGCGACGACCCCGCCAAACTGCGCAACGTCTCCACCGGCCCCTGGCAGGGCATGATCGACACGGCGCGCGAGGTCTCGCTGGAGGAGATCCGGCCCGGTGACGAGAACCGCGTCTTCTACCGCAAACCCTGGTGGCAGAAGGTCATCATCATGTTCTCCGGGCCGGCGATGAACTTCGTCCTGGCCTTCATCCTCTTCGCGGTCGTGCTCATGGGGTTCGGCGTTGAGGTGACCAAGACCGTCATCGGTGAGGTCAACCAGTGCGTGGTCCCCGCCAACGCCCAGGCGCGCGAGTGCACTCCGGCCGACCAGCGCACCCCGGCCGCCATCGCCGGGCTCAAGGCGGGCGACCGCATCGTCGCCTTCCAGAACAAGCCCGTCACGAAGTGGGAGGACGCCCAGCGCGCGATCCGCGCCCACGGCGCGGGCCCCGCGGTCGTGCGCATCGAGCGGGACGGCCGCCAGATGGACGTCGACATCACGCTGATCGCCCAGCAGGTCCGCTCGCTCG
Source organism: Sinosporangium album (assembly GCF_900100605.1). Classification (GTDB taxonomy): domain Bacteria; phylum Actinomycetota; class Actinomycetes; order Streptosporangiales; family Streptosporangiaceae; genus Sinosporangium; species Sinosporangium album. The sequence continues at coordinate 183,377 of NZ_FNCN01000003.1, forward strand.
ACGACCCCAACAAGATCGAGACGGCGGGCTTCCTCGGGCTCAAGCCCGAGATCGCCGTCGAACGGCAGGGCATCGGGGCCGTGGCCGTGCACATGTGGGACCTCACCTCCCGGACCGCCGAGTCGATCGTGCGCCTACCCGAGAAGATGGTGGGGGTGTGGGAGGCCGCCTTCTCCGGCGAGGAGCGCGACCGCAACGGCCCCATCGGCATCCTCGGCGCGGGCCGCATCGGCGGTGAGATCGCCTCGGCGCCGGCGCCCGTGGAGTCCAAGCTCTCGGCCTTCGTCACGCTGCTCGCGGGGTTCAACCTGGCCATCGGGCTGTTCAACCTGATCCCGCTGCTCCCCCTCGACGGCGGGCACATCGCGGGCGGCCTCTGGGAGGGGCTCAAGCGCGCCTACGCGCGTGTCCTGCGTCGGCCCGCCCCCGGCTACGTGGACATCGCCAAGGCGCTCCCGCTGACCTACGCGATGGCCTTCGTCATGATCGTGATGGCCGGTCTGCTGATGTACGCCGACCTGGTCAATCCTGTCAGGCTGTTCGGCTGAGCGCGGGGTGGCGGAGCCGTACGCTGACGGTTGTGGAGACTACGGCGGGGGCGGTCATCGACGCCGCCCTGTTCCGCCTGCGCAGGATGTGGGCGCGGCCGCTGCGTCCGCGCAGGATCGGGGACGCGGGGCGCCCGGTCCAGATGTCCAACCTCATGGTGGTGGGCGCCGTCCGGCAACTCGGCCATGAGCTGCCGGAGGTGACCGTCGGCGCGGTGGCCGAATACATGGACGTCGACCCCTCGACCGCGAGCCGGCTCGTCAACGACGCGGTCGGCGCCGGGTTCGTGGACCGGGAGGAGTCGCAGGTCGACGCGCGGCGCGCCCGGCTCGTGCCGAGCGCCGTCGGGCGGCGGGTGCTCGACGCCGTCTCGCGCTACCGGCGGCAGCATGTCGACGGGTTGCTCGCCGACTGGTCGGAGGAGGACAGGGAGCGGTTCGCGACGCTGCTGGCGAGGTTCGCGGAGACGTCCGCCGCGCGGCCCCCCGACCTCGACCGCCTCGATGCGGTGATCACCGAGGCGCTGTCCGGTGAGGGGGACCGCGCGAGCGAATAATGCGGTCGCGCCGTGCTTTGGGGTGAATTGGCCAATATGTGGCGCTATTCCGAATCGTGTTGGGGAATGTCCACTTTTGCGGGAATTGCGTAGAAGATTGTGAATTCGCCTTATGGAAGGCCGCACTTCAGGGGGAGCATTGTGAGCCAGTCACTGCAGGATGGAGTCCTCGCTCAATTCGGTGAGCGCGGACTCCGGCAGATCGCCGTGCTGCCCGGCGCCGACGCCCCGTCGGCGACCGAAGCGGTCACGGCGTCCCTCGGCACGCTCGTGGGAGGCGTGGGGGACATGGCCCACAACACCGCCGACCCCGAAGGCGCGAGCGCGCCGCGGCGCGTCCTCACCGGCCGCCTCGACCGCGCCCTCGGCGGGCGTGGCACCGTGGCGGCGGCGCAGAAGATCCCGCAGGCCCACGGGTCGAGGTCCGGAGACATGCCGAGGGTGCCGATGGCGCCGGCTCCCCTGGTCATGTCGACGCTCGTCCGCCGCGCCGCGGAGCGTGACACCGACGCCGGGACGATCGCCCGAGATCTCGGGCGGCAGCCGCCCGTCGCCGGTGCCGCACCTCGCCGAAGAGCCGGTGAGGGCGCCCTCCGGGGCCCTTCGCCCGAGGCCGAACGGCCGCCCGACGCGGTGAGCGCGTCCACCCCGGCCCGGTGAAGCCACCGGCAGGCGTCTCCCGGTGCGGTTCCCCGCCGGTAGGAGGCGCCTGACCGGTCGCCCTGGGTCTCGTGGTCCCCAGGCAGGCGGGAGTAAGCCGGACGCCGTGTACGGCGAGCGCCGGCTGGGTGGGACCCGGGCGCCCGAGGGCAGCGGTCGCCGACTGTGAGAGTCGCCGGCGGCCACGTGCCCGTTAGGCTGAGGCGTGCCCGAGATTGTTCTTGCTTCAGCCTCTCCCGCCCGCCTGGCCTTGCTGCGCAGCGCGGGCCTCGACCCCAAAGTGATCGTCAGCGGCGTCGATGAGGACGCGGTCAGCGCGCCCACGCCGAACGACCTGTGCCTGGCCCTCGCACGCGCCAAGGCGCGGGCCGTCGCCCGCGACATCGCCGCCGGGCTGGTGATCGGATGCGACTCCGTGCTCGCCCTGGACGGCAGGCCGTACGGCAAGCCCGCCTCGGCCGAGGAGGCCGTGGCCCGCTGGCGGGCGATGCGGGGGAAGACCGGCCACCTGCTGACCGGGCACTGCGTCATCGAGGCGGCCACCGGGCGGGAGGAGGCCGCCGTGGGGTCGACGGCGGTCAGGTTCGGCGAACCGACGGATGCTGATATCTCGGCCTACGTCGCGAGTGGAGAGCCTCTGCGGGTCGCCGGTGCCTTCACCCTCGACGGGCTGGGCGGATGGTTCGTCGAAGGCATCGACGGCGACCACGGCAATGTGCTCGGGATCTCGCTTCCTCTGCTGCGCCGGCTCTTCGGCGCCCTCGGATACACCGTGCCGACGCTGTGGCACGCGGAGACCGTTTGAGCATTAGCCTTCCGGACATGGGTCATCTGCGCGCGTTCATCGGCGGCATCGGATATTTCTTTCAGGGCGTCGGATGGGTCGCCCGCCACCCGAGGTGGTGGCTGTTCGGGCTCATCCCCGCCCTCGTCGCATCGGTCTTCTACGTGTTCGCGCTGATCTACCTGGTCACCAGGTCCGTCGACATCGCCGCCTTCCTGACGCCCTTCGCCGACGGCTGGAGTGAGGGCGTCCGAAGCGGCACGAGGGCCGTCCTGGCCGTCGTCGTGGTCGTGGCGGGTCTCGGCCTGGCCATGGTGACCTTCGTGACCGTGACCCTGGTGATAGGCGAGCCCTTCTACGAGAAGCTGTCGGAGAAGGTGGACGAGTCCTTCGGCGCGGTTGCCGAGAGCGACGACACCCCATGGTGGCGGGCCCTTCCCCGGTCGATCGCCGACGGTTTGATCACGCTTGGCTACGTGTTGATGTTCACGGTTCCGCTGTTCTTCATGGGGTTCATCCCCATAGTCGGGCAGACCGTGATCCCCGTGCTCGCGGCGCTGGTCAGCGGATACTTCCTCACCGTGGAGCTCACGACCGTGTCGCTGGAGCGCCGGGGAATGGTGAGGAAGGAGCGCTTCCGCGTGCTGAAGTCCAGCAGAAGCTCGGCGCTCGGCTTTGGAGTCGCGGCCTTTGTGGCCTTCATCGTCCCGATCGTCTCCGTAGTCGCCATGCCCGCGGCGGTCGCGGGGGCGGCCGTCATGGTGCGCACCCGGATGCTGCCCGCCCATCGGGCCGCCCCCGAGTCGTCCACAGATTACTCGCTGTCCACAGAACGTCGCTCGGTGTAACGGAGGCCGTGGTGGGGGCGGCATGCTTGCCGACCATGACGACCACCACGGCGGCTCCCAGGCTGCTCCTCTCCTCACCCACCGACGTCCTCGTCGCCGTCCCCTACCTCGTGGGGTTCCACCCCGCCGAGAGCCTCGTCGTGATCGGGCTCACCGGCACGCCGCCCCAGACGCACCTGTGCCTCACCACACGCTGGGACCTGCCACTGCCTCCCGACGGGCTCGGCGCCCTCCTGCCGCTCCTGGAGCGGGAGGGGATCAGTCAGGTCATCGTGGTCGGTTACGGACCCGGCGCACTGGTCACCCCGGCCGTCGACGCCATGCGCGAGCTCGCCCGCACCGCGGGCATCGCCGTGTGCGATGCCCTGCGCACCGAAGGGCGTCGCTACTGGTCCTATATCTGCGAGACGGCCGAGTGCTGTCCCGTCGACGGCACCCCGTTCGACCCCACGGTGAGCTCGGTCGCCGCCCACGCAACCGTCGGCGGGCTCGTGGCGCTGCCCGACCGGGCGACGCTGGAGCGGTCGATCACCGGCGAGATCGACCCGGTCGCCCGCGCCGCCATGCGCGAGACCACCGCGTCGATCACGGCGGAGCTGCGCGGCCGCCTGGCCACCCACCCTCGGCCCGACGAGTTCGCGGCCGAGTTCGTGGCGGTCGGCCTCGCCAGGGTGCGGTCCGCGATCGGGTCCGCGGGCTCCGGCACCCCACTCGACGACGAGGAGGCCGCACGGCTCGGCCTCGACCTCGCGGTGATCCGCCTCCGAGACGAGGCATGGACCTTGATAGACGACGACACCGAGCAGGCGCACCTCACGCTGTGGAAAGACCTCACCCGCAGGCTTGAGCCCGCATTCGTGCCGCCGGCCGCCTCACTGCTCGCCATGACCGCCTGGCGCAGAGGCGACTGTGCCATGGCGGGCATCGCGCTGGAGCACGCCCTGAGGATCGACCCTGACTACTCGATGGCCAACCTGCTCATGCACGCGCTCTGCCAGATGCTGCCGCCCACGGTCCTCCGCGACCGCATGCCGCGGCCCGAAGACCTCGACAAGGAGATGGGCGCTCCGCGGTTCTCGTGGTTGCTCCCGGTGGTCGAGCTGACCGATCCGGCCAGGCTCGCCTTCCGGCCCGGGGGAGAAACGTGATGGCCGGGCCTCATCCTTGCGGGCATGGGAGCCGTGCGTCCCGGTGGGCCGTCGGCGCCGCGTGCGCCGCATGCCACTTCATTGGAGATGTCAGCCCTTCATTGAACAAGTCAGGTCGACGGAACGGTTGCCATGAAACTGGATGCGAAGGTCACATTCGACACGGTGCTACGGCACTTTCACGAGGCACACCCTCGTGACCGGGAACACGAGTTCAACACCAACGACGACGCCGAAGGCCATCTGAAAAACGCCGACCGACTGCTGGGCACCTGGAACCGGGTGCTGTTCAACCGGCACGACGTTCTCAGCGTGATCCTGCCCTGGCACGAAAGCGAAGGAGGCGAAGGCCCGCTCATTCCCAAGCCGGGCATGCCGGTCGCGGAAGCCGTCGCCCGCGTGCGGGCCCAGGGGGAGGAATACGCCACACTGAACCCCGTCTGCTGGGCCAAACTCCAGTGGCAGGCCACGGCGCCGTTCAGCCCGCTCTACCTGAGCGTCGAGCCTGTGGAGGGCGTGGACTACGAGGAACTCGCCGTCCGGCGGGGGCTCATCCACCTCGACGGCCTGCACAGGATGATCGCCTGGGAACTCTGGGGGCGGCTCTCCGACGACCACACGGTCGAGGCATACCTCGCCGGGGCCCCGGAGAACCCGCCGCCGGCTGGTCCCGCCTCTCCCGCCTCGGACACGGTCACGTAAGTAGCGTGTCGTATGCGGTGGACTGGCTGTTTGCTCGTTACCGACCGGGGTTTCCGATGAGTTGAGATGTGCCAGGGCAGTGTCGCCGGTGCGGCGCAGGGTGGTGCGGGTGACCGTGGTCACGCCTTCACAGGCACAGGGGAGGAACGGACGGTGCCCTGGTCGGTCGGCGGCCGTGAGCTCACGCCGCCGCTGTGTGTGCGGGGCGGTCACGTCGCGTTCTTCGTTGTCCCCCCCGCCCGCACGTGCTGTCGTCAACGCATCATTGTGAGATGTTCAGGCAGGTGACCACGGCATTGTTCGACCCGGAGCGACATTGGGACGGGTCGTTAGTTCAGGAGGCTTTATGGCGGCGACGGAGTTTTAATCCGAAAATCTGTGCCGATTCCCGGTATCCACAGTGTAATAGGTGCCGTGATCAAGACCGATCGAGCATTGATGTGTGCGATCCTTGCAATGGTGATGTTAACGAGCTGTGCAAACGCTACGGGGGGCGGCGTGCCGTCGCCTTCGGCCGAGTCGTCAAAGAGCGGTGAGGCCGCCAAGTCTTTGGAGATTGAACGGGATTCGCTGCCCGATACTCTTCCGGAGACCACGAAGGCATTCTCCAGAGCGCTCGCCAAGCCGCCGGCGCTGGGGGCGGGCTGGAAGTTCGACACCGAGTCCCTGCGCAAGGATGAGTATTTCCAGGATTTCTTGGGCAGTGGGGTGGCCGAGCATTGTCCTGCCGGTAAGCCGCAGTTCACGTGGATGTCCGCCAAGGCGAAGTCGCCGCATTCCGTTGCCGGAAGCTTCTCCGACTCAGAGGAGCGGATCATCAGTGTGGTCGTGTCGCTGGACAGTCCGGCACGCTCGGCAGCGAGGGTGCGGCACCTGCGTCACGCATACGAGCAGTGTCATTCCTTTGTGTACACAACGGAGGGTTTGAAGGTGGCCGAGGGATACGGAATGCAGCCTTCCCCACAGGGAGTTGAGGCGGATGAGGCATTGGCGGTGAACTGGAGCGTCAAGGCCACGGAAAGAGGCCAATCCGATCTCAACTTCTCGGCTGGCCTTGCGCATGCGCGGGCGGGCGGTCTGGTGGTGACGGTCTACACGCACAACTGGCAAGGCGATCTCACCCCCTACCTCAGAACGGCCACCACCGCCGCGCGCAAGGCGCTGGGCCTGTGACGAAGCGCTCGATGCAGCGCGGGGCTCGGAGTGTCATGCCTCCCTGCCGTCACGGCTGCGGTCCACCGCGACCCCCGGAGCATGCTCCTGATGCGCGTCACCCGCCCCTGGGAGACGTGCACGTCGCCGGGTTCGCGGGACGGGCGGGTCCGTGAGGAGCGGAGCGGGTCGCGGTGGCGTGCATCGGTTACTCTCCGAGGGCCGGGGCCGGGTTCGGAGGCACTGATCGGGTTGCGCATGTGTCGGGCGTGCGAACACGCCCCCCGGGATGGAAGGCGGTGTCAGGAGACACGAGGTCAGGCGGTGTGGTGAGCGGAGAAGCCCGTGCCTGCCGTCCCGGGAGTCGTTGTCGTCAGGGTTCTTGTTCTTCGCGCTTCTGGCGTTCGTTGTAGTCGCGCATGCGCTGGGGATAACCGGTGAGCTGGACGTCGTAGACGGGAAGGGCGAGGTCGCGCGCCACCTTGTGGATCACGGAGGGAGCTCCGACCCTGCGGCGCGTCCATTCGCCGTCGTGGGCGACGGCGACGGCTGTCGTGTTGGTGGCGAACGTTTCGGGCTCTACGTAGAACTCGACGCCACGGCGCGACTTGGCGAAGGCGATGAGCGCTTCGATGTCGTCATCCGTGACGGCACGGTCGAACTTGGCAACTCTGGGCCCGCGAAGGCGCCGTATTCCATAGCGATCGCGCCATCTCATGCCACTTGTATACCTCCTTGGCGCCCCCGAAGCGCGGACGCAACTAGTCGGGGTGGACTCAGGGTTTGTCCGGATGGACCGAGCTAGGGTCATTGATAAGTATGAAGCGGGAGATATAAGGCTGACGAAAGGTCTGGATCATCCATGGCAGGCCCGGTACGACCGCATGGCACACCCCCACGGCGCGGCCAACGAGTGACTCCTCATGGAGGTGCGTACCAGTTCCCCGGCTCACCGGTCTCACACTTGGACCTCCGTGTCAGTAACGAGGACCGCAACCAGGTCATCGAACATGTCTCCGTGGCCTACTCCGAGGGCCGGCTGACCAAGGAGGAGTTCGACGACAGGTTGCACCGCGCGGCGACCGCCCGTGTTCACGGAGATCTTGTGCCGATTATGACGGATTTGTACGGCATGTACCCTCCCTTGCGCCAGCCCCCGCCCTTCGCCGCACCACCTCCATACGACGCTCCCGCCCGCGACTCCGGCGACCGCGTCGGTGCGGGTGCCGCCCATCTGCTGCCCTTCCTGGGTTTGATGATCGTGGGCCCGTTGGTCCTCATGGCGACCGCGGGCAGGACCTCGCCCTACATTCGCAAGCATGCTGTCGAGGCGTTGAATTTCCAGCTCACCGTTCTGGGAGCGAGCATCGTTCTCGCCATCACCATTGTCGGTATGGTCGTCGTCCCGTTCGTCTGGCTAGGCGCTTACGTCCTGTCCGCCGTGGCCGGAGTGAGCGCGATGACGGAAGGCCAGTTCCGATACCCGCTGACCGTCCGGCTGGTCAAATAGGCTTTCCCGTTCCGGTGCCGCCTCCGGACCGCGCTCGAGGTGGGGCGGCCTCGACGCGGTGACCGTTCACGCTGGTGAAAGGCGTACGCCTTTTCTCTCCGGTCGGGCCTGCTGAGCTGCGAGAACCGCTGTGCAGCCGTCGGCATGGGCAGGTCCGTGCGGGTGCCTTTCGAAGTGAGCGGTTACTCGGCTGAGGGCCGCGTGCGCCTCAAGGAGCGGGGCTGACCGTTTTCCCGAGAGGCGGGTCACGGCATGAGCGCGCGTACGGTGTCCACGGTGTCGGCTTCGTCGGGGCGTTTGTCGGGGCGGTAGCGGAGAACGCGGGCGAAGCGCAGCGCCATGCCACCGGGATAGCGGGGAGAGCGTTGCACGCCGTCGAAGGCGACCTCCACCACGAGCTCCGGCCGCACGGTGACGACCCAGGAATCGGTGGGGCCGATGGCCAGTTCCAGGAAACGAGCCGTCTGCCACGTGAGCAGCGCGTCGGTAAGGCCCTTGAAGGTCTTGCCCAGCATGACGAATCCGCCGGTCTCAGGGTCGCGTGCGCCCACGTGCAGGTTGGAGAGCTTGCCCTGCCGCCGCCCGTGGCCCCATTCGGCGGCGAGTACGACAAGGTCGAGCGTGTGCCGGGGCTTGACCTTGACCCATCCCGCACCGCGCCGACCCGCCGCGTAAGGACCGGCCAGGGATTTCACGACCACGCCTTCATGGCCGTGCCGTACGGCATCGCGAAAGAACGCCTCGCCCTCCGCGGGAACGTCCGTGACGAGGCGGGGGATGAGAAGTGAGGCCGGGAGCGAGGCTTCGAGGGCGGCGAAGCGCTCGGCGCCGGGCAGGTCGAGGAGGTCGCGGCCGTCGAGGCGCAGAAGGTCGAAGAAGAACGCTGTCAGCGGCGTGGTCGCACGCGCGGAGGCGACATCCGTACGGCTCGCCACGCGTGCTGCGGTCACCTGGAACGGCTCGGGACGGCCGTCGAGGCGGAGGGCGATGGCCTCGCCGTCGAGTACGGCTTCGCGTGCCGGCAGGGTGAGCGCCGCCTCGATGACCTCGGGCACCTGCGAGGTGATCTCGTCGAGTGTCCTGGTGAAGACGGCCACGGTGCCGCCGGACTTGTGCACTTGGATGCGCACGCCGTCGAGCTTCCACTCCAACGCGGCCGGCACGCCGACCTTCGCGAGGGCGGCGGCGACGTCCGCGGCGCTCTGGGCCAGCATGGGGGCCACCGGACGGCCCACTTCAAGGGTGAAACCGCGTAGCGCCTCGACACCGCCGGCGAGGGCCGCCGCACCGACGGCGGGCAGCCAACCGCGCACCGTGAGCGCCCGCCGTACCTCGGCTGCGGGCACCCCGGCGGCCTTGGCCACCGCCTCGATCATCACCCCTTCCAGGGCGCCCTGCCGGAGTTCGCCGTGGAGCAGCCTCAGCAGGAAAGTCTGCTCCTGCCTGGTCACCCCGCCGAGCAGCTCGGCGACGGATGCCTTCTTCGCCGCGTGCGAGCCCGGCCCCACCTGGGCCTTGATCGCCGTCAGGCGTTCGTCCACCTCCGCCAGCGTCGCCGTGGCCACTTGGCGCGGCTCCGGTACATCCTGGAGCGTGCGCCACCCGACCCCGATCTGCCGCTGCGGCAGCTCGCCCGAGAGGTACGCGATGGCGATCTCCGCCTCCGCCGGCGGAACCCGGCCGAGTAACTCAGCGAGATGGCCGATTTTGCCCAGCCGCGCAGACGTGCGGGCGACCATATCCGACACTCTGGCCACGTCGATCAGCAACACCCTGCCATCGTGCCGCAGAGTACATATCACGCGCCCGCGGCACGCTGTACCGGCCGCGAGGCGGCCCGCCGGCCGATCGTGGGGTGGCGGCGGGTGGGCCGCCGCCACCGGGGCTCAGGCTACGCCGAGCAGGTCTACGACGAAGATCAGGGTCTCGCCGGGCTTGATGGCCCGGCCGGCGCCGCGGTTGCCGTAGCCGAGGTGGGGCGGGATGACGAGCCGACGGCGGCCGCCGACCTTCATGCCCGCCACGCCCTGGTCCCAGCCTGCGATGACGCGTCCTGCGCCGAGGGGGAACTCGAACGCCTCGCCGCGGTTCCAGGAGGCGTCGAACTCTTCGCCCGTGGAGAAGGAGACGCCGACGTAGTGCACGGTGACGTTGTGACCGGGCTTGGCCTCGGCTCCGTCACCGACGACGATGTCGGTGATCTCCAGCTCGCTGGGCGGGGCGCCCTCGGGAAAATCGATCTCGGGCTTGTCGAGAGCCACGTGGTTCTCCTTGGTCGTCTGATTTTGACCGAACGACTCTACGCCCATCGCCGACCTTCCCTGGTTTCAGACCCTGCGGGTCACCAGCTCTGATGCAAAGGCATCCCCTCGCTGTAGCCGGACGAGCTCTGCACGCCCACGATGGCGCGTTCGTGCAGTTCTTCGAGGTTCGCGGCGCCCGCGTAGGTGCAGGCTGAGCGGAGTCCGGCCACGATGGCGTCGATCTGGTCTTCGACGCTGGGCCGTACCGGGTCGAGGTACATCCGGGAGGTGGAGATCCCTTCTTCGAACAGGGCTTTGCGTGCCCGTTCGAAGGGGCTGTCGTCCGCGGTGCGGAACCGTACGGCACGAGCCGACGCCATGCCGTAGTTCTCCTTGTAGCGTCGACCGTTGGCGTCGGTGTGGGCGTCGCCGGGGGATTCGTAGGTGCCGGCGAACCATGAGCCGATCATGACGTTGGCGGCGCCTGCGGCGAGGGCGAGCGCGACGTCGCGGGGGTGGCGGACGCCGCCGTCGGCCCACACGTGGCGTCCGAGGCGGCGGGCTTCGGTGGAGCATTCGAGCACGGCGGAGAATTGGGGGCGTCCCACGCCGGTCATCATCCGCGTGGTGCACATGGCGCCGGGGCCGACGCCCACTTTGACGATGTCGGCTCCGGCTTCGATGAGGTCGCGGGTGCCGGAGGCGGTGACGACGTTGCCGGCGGCGACCGGGATGCCGGGGTCGAGGGCTCTGACGGCCTTCAGAGCGGAGATCATCTTCTCTTGGTGGCCGTGCGCGGTGTCGACGACGAGTACGTCGATTCCGGCTTCGACGAGTTCTTTGGCCTTGGCGGCGACGTCGCCGTTGACGCCGACGGCGGCGGCGATGCGCAGTCGCCCTTGAGCATCCACGGCTGGTTGATACAGGGTCGCCCGGAGTGCCCCGGTTCTGGTGAGGATGCCGACGAGGCGCCCGTCGCCATCGACCACGGGGGCGAGCCGGTGGCGGCCTTCGTGGAGGCTGTCGAAGGCGGCCCGCGGGTCGAGTCCGGTGGGCAGTGTGAGGAGGGAGGCCGACATGACCTGGGAGAGCTGGGTGAACATGTCGACTCCGTGGCAGTCTGCCTCGGTGACGACTCCGACGGGCCGGTTGTCCCAGTCGACGATGATGACAGCACCATGGGCGCGCTTGGGCAGGAGGTTGAGCGCGTCTCCGACGGTGTCGTGGGGGGTGAGGGTGATCGGCGTATCGTGTAGGAGATGACGCTTCTTGACCCATTCCACGACGTCGGTAATGACATCGATGGGAATGTCCTGTGGTATCACGGTGATGCCACCGCGCCTGGCGATGGTTTCGGCCATGCGCCGTCCCGCGACGGCGGTCATGTTGGCGACCACGATCGGGATGGTGGTGCCGCTGCCGTCGTCGGTGGACAGGTCTACCGAGAGCCGTGAGCCCAGTGCCGACCGCGACGGCACCATGAAAACGTCACTGTACGTCAGGTCGTGTGTAGGCTCGAGCCCATTAAGAAATCTCACGTTTCTCCACCTTATGTGGTGAATGGTCAAGAAGGAGAGTTCCCTCTCCCGGCAAAGGTCAAGACGGCGGCCTTATGATCCGTTCGTCATCCGCGCCGGGGGCGCGGAGGCTGGGCGACTTCCATTCCGGTACGGCGATGGCCTGATCACGGCGGTGAGGTGCCTGGCCCGGAGCGGGACCGGCCAGGGGTTCGGGCGGTTCGAGCACGGCCGGGATTCGCCTTCCGAGTGGCGTGCGCTCTGGTCGGGTGGCGAGGAAAGTAGGGACATTGATGGGCGAACCTATGAAAATCATCGAGCGGCCGGAACTGCTCGTGGTGGGCTATGCCATACGCACGTCGAATCCGGAGGAAATGGACCCTGCGCTGGCCAGATTGCCGGGATTGTGGCGCCGGGCCGGCGCGCCCGGGGCTTTCGCGCATGTGCCGGGGCGCGTGGACGAGAACCTCTACGCGGTGCTCACGGACTACGAGAGCAATCACCACGGCTCGTATACACAGGTGGTGGGAGTGGCGGTGCGCAGCGCCGCGGCCATTCCCGAGGGCATGGTGGCCGTCCGGGCGCCTCGTGTGTCGTCCATGCTGGTCGAGGCCAGGGGGCCGATGCCGCAGGCGATCCGGGAGGCGTGGCAGCGGATCTGGAAGCACACCGAGTCCGGGGGCGTGCCGCCCCGGGCCTTCACGACGGATGTGGAGATCCACCACCCCGAGGGCGCCGACCTCTACATCGCGACCCTCCCGATGAGGTCCTGAGGTCCCGGCGCCTGGCGGTTCACGGACCGGTCAGGCCAGCACCCCCGCTGCGCGGAGCCGTTCGGCCTCCTGCGCGGACACGCCCCACGAGGTCAGGTCGGACAGCCGGGTGGCCGGGGCGAGGTCCGGGGCGGGGGTGCCGAGCAGCCGCGGGGCGGGGGCGGGCTGGGTGACCCCCTCCACGGTCACGAAGGAGTTCCTTGCCCTGCTGTGGGGATGCCCGGGAGCCTCGTGCATCTCCAGAACCGGGAAGACGCAGGCGTCGGAGTCGGCGAAGACCTCCTCCCATTCGGCTCTGGTCTTCGTCGCGAAGGCCGCGGCGAGGCGCTCGCGCAACGCGGGCCAGGCGGACCGGTCGTCGCGGTCGGGCAGGTCGGTGAGCCCCATCAGCTCGACCGCCTCCGCCCAGAACTGCGGTTCGAGGGCCGCGACCGCGACATAGGCGCTGTCCTTGGTCGTATAGGTGTCGTAGATCGGGGCGCCGGTGTCGAGCAGGTTCGTGCCGCGCGGTCCCCACCCTTCGGAGGCCGGGCCGCGGTAGAACATCGCGAACAGCAGGGCCGCCCCGTCGGTCATGGCCGCGTCGACCACGCGTCCCCGCCCGGTGCGGGTCCGCTCGAACAGGGCGAGCACGATGCCGTGGGCGAGCATGAGCCCGCCTCCGGCGAAGTCGCCGAGGATGTTGAGGGGGGCGGTCGGCTTCTCGCCCTCGCGCCCGAGGGTGGACAGCACGCCGGAGACGGCGAGGTAGTTGAGGTCGTGGCCGGCGGTGTGGGCGAGCGGCCCCTCCTGCCCCCATCCGGTCAGGCGGCCGTAGACGAGGCCCGGGTTGACGGCGTGGAGGTCGTCGGGTCCGATGCCGAGCCGCTCGGCGACACCTGGACGGAACACCTCGATGACCACATCCGCGCGTGCCGCCAGTTCCTTGAACACCGCGGCGCCCTCGGGCGACTTCAGATCCAGGCCGATGGTGCGTTTTCCGCGGTCCATCACGTCGCGGCGGGGAGTGTCTCCGGCCGCGAGTACGGCGGGCACGCGGTCCACGCGCAGGACCTCGGCACCGTGGTCGGCGAGCATCATGCCGGCGAACGGCCCGGGGGCCAGCCCGGCCAGCTCCAGAACCCTGACGCCCGCCAGTGGGCCCGTGTGGGGGTCGTCGCTCGGTCGGTTCATGGGCCCTCCCCGGTCTTCAGGCGTCGGTCTTCAGGCGTCGGCCTCGCTCTTCGCGTCCGCGGTTCGCCTGTGGAACCATCTTCGGTCCTGGCGCGCCCGCATAGTGCGAGGCGAGGGCGGGGCGCCGGTGGGGGGTCGGCCGTGCTCCGTCCGGCGGCAGGTTCGACTCCCGCGTCCGCGTCGGGAGCCGAGTGAGGCAGGGGATCTGCGAGGAATGTCCTGATCAGAGTGGCACACATATCGATCTTCCTGAAGCGTCCACTGCGAGCACTGCACGCAACGGTCGCCAGTATGGGAAACTTGCGCACGATTGGTAGGGATCTAGGGCGTGTTCTTGAAGATCCGAGGGATGCGACCTTGGGAGAGAGCGTCTTCCCCGGGCGACCCGCCGTCTTCGCTCGGCTCGGGAGCCGGGTGAGGGCGTTCGGCGTCCCGCGGCGACCGAGGGGCTGGACATGGTGTCACCGGACGGGCAGAACCTGATCGCCCGGCGTTACCGGCTGCTGCGCAAACTCGGGCAGGGTGGCATGGGAGCGGTCTGGGAGGGGCACGACGCGCTGCTCGACCGGCAGGTCGCGATCAAAGAGGTGCTGCTCCCGGCCGGGCTCTCCGGCGTGGAGCGGGAGCGCCAGCTCCAGCGCACCAGCAGAGAGGCCCGGACCGCCGCGAAGATCAACCATTCCGGCATCGTGGCGATCTACGACGTGGCCGAGCAGGACGGGCGCCCCTGGATCATCATGGAGCTGGTCAAAGCGCCGTCCCTGGACCGTGTGGTGGCCGAGACCGGGTCGGTGCCGACGTGGCAGACGGCCGACATCGGGCGCCAGGTGCTGTCGGCCCTGATGGCTGCGCATGCGGCCGGGGTCCTGCACAGGGATGTCAAGCCCGCCAACATCCTTGTCACCGCCGAGGGCCGTGCCGTACTCACCGACTTCGGCATCGCCACGGTGGCGGGCGACAGTTCGCTGACCCAGACCGGGATGCTGACGGGGTCGCCGGCGTTCCTCGCGCCCGAGCGGGCCCGCGGGGGCGAGACGGGACCGGCGTCGGACCTGTGGTCGCTCGGGGCGACCCTGTACGCGGCGGTGATCGGCAGGTCGCCCTTCGAGCGCGGCGAGACGATGGCCACGCTGAGCGCGTTGCTGACCGAGGAACCCGACTTCGGCCGCGTGCCTCCGGCGCTCCACCCGGCCCTCAAAGGCATGCTGGAGCGCGACCCGGCGCGGCGCATCGGCGCGGAAGAGGCCGACCGCCTGCTGGCGGAGGTCGCCGCCCCCGAGGGCGAACGGCGGAGCCGCGGACGGTCCCCCGGGCGGGGGAGAGGTAGGAGGGCGGCGCCCAAGCCCGGCGGTGGCCGTCTGGCGTTGATCGCCGCGTCGCTGGTCGTGCTGGTCGGCGGTGGCACCACGGCCATCCTGGCGATGACGTCAGGTGCCGACAAGCAGGCCGACGCGTCCGCCAAGCGCCCGGCCGCGCCCTCGGCGTCCCCGGTGGCGGCGGGGGAGCAGACCTCCGCCGCGCCCGCGACGAGTGCCGCCTCGCCGAGCGTGTCGCCAAGCCCGAGCAGGACGCTTTCGCCGTACAAGCGGTATCGGTCGGCGGCGGGCTGGAGCGTGGACGCCCCGCGGACGTGGCGGGGGAGTGTGAACGAGGGCTACACGCAGTGGGTGCGCAGGGACGGCAAGGCACGCCTGGGCATCGAGGAGATCAACTCCTACACCGGGGCGATGGAGATCCTCACCGATATGGAGGTCACCCTCAAGCCCCAGGTCGACGACTACGCCCGTGGCTCCATGCGCAACGTCGCCTGGAGGCACGGCCCCGCCGTGGAGTGGGATTTCACCTTCACCGCCACCGGGCGGGAGGGGCAGTCCTGGCTGAGACCGGGGGTCACCTACCGTGAGCTGCGGCGTGTGCTGATGGGCGAGGACAGGGCGCTCGTGCTCCAGTGGACGGTCGAGAAGGACGCATGGGTCCAGCAGTTCCCCGCCGCGCGGCAGGTCCTCAGGAGCCTCACTCCGAAGGGCTAGCCTCCGGGATTTTGTCGGTGCGAACCACTACGCTGGGCTGATCCTTGGAATTCTCGTGAGGGGTCCGGTCGCGATCGCAAAAACGCCGGAGTTGTAGAGTCGTAGTCTCTTCGCCGCCGGCGAGCACGCGGGAGCAGCGCGGATCCGGGCGATCGCGAGGTCTGTGCGTTCGCCCGTTTCGCGCGTAAAACCCGTTGCCCTCCTGGTCTGCACTGACTTAGGGATATAACGTGCTAATCGACGATCTCCTGCACAGCTCCGGGGGTGTTGTCCTGTGACTCGGATGTCAACACACCAGCGAGCCGTAGATCAGATCAAAGAGTCCTATGCGGCGATTCCCGGTGATACCGCGCCGCGCCTGGCCAAGCCCACCACGAACCTCTTCAGGTTCAGGGACGACGGCCGCTCGGCGCGGCTCTCGGCCCGCCATCTCGACCAGGTGATCGAGGTCGACCCCGTCTCCATGACCGCCGAGGTGCAGGGGATGACCACCTACGAGCGGCTGGTGGACGCGACGCTGCCCCACGGGCTCATGCCCTATGTGGTCCCGCAGCTCAAGACCATCACGCTGGGTGGCGCGGTCACCGGCCTCGGCATCGAGTCGACCAGCTTCCGTGACGGCCTGCCCCACGAGTCGGTGGAGGAGATGGAGATCCTCACCGGTGACGGGCGGGTGGTGGTGGCCGACGAGACGGGTGAGCACCGCGATCTGTTCCGTGCCTTCCCCAACTCCTACGGCACGCTGGGATACGCCCTCCGGCTGCGCATCAAGTTGAAGCCGGTGAAGCCGTTCGTCCGCCTGACGCATGTCCCCTTCGGCGACGCCGACAAGTGCATGCTCGCCATGCAGGAGATCTGCGAGCGGGGCGAGCACGACGGCGAGCCGGTCGACTTCGTGGACGGCGTGTTCTTCGGGCCCGGTGAGCTCTACCTCACCATCGGGCGCTTCTCCGACCATGCTCCGTATGTCTCTGATTACACGGGCATGCGCATTTATTACCAGTCCATCCGCACCCGCACCCGTGACTGGCTGACCGTCCGCGACTACCTCTGGCGGTGGGACACCGACTGGTTCTGGTGTTCGCGGGCCTTCGGAGTGCAGCAGCCGCTGGTGCGCTCACTGGTGCCGCGCCGATGGCTTCGCTCGGACGTCTACCGCAGACTGGTCGGCCTCGACCGCAGGCACGGCCTCAGCGCCAGAGTCGACCGCTGGCGCGGCAACCCGGTGCACGAGTCGGTCATCCAGGACGTCGAGGTGCCTGTGTCGCGGGGGGCCGAGTTCCTGCGGTTCTTCCACGAGAAGGTCGGCATGACCCCGGTCTGGATGTGCCCGCTGAAGGCGGGGGCCGACTGGCCGCTCTACCCGCTCGACGCCGGCCGGCTCTACGTCAACTTCGGCTTCTGGGGCACCGTGCCACTGCCACGCGGCCAGTTCGACGGCTACCACAACCGCCTGATCGAGAGAGCGGTCCACGATCTTCAGGGCCACAAGTCGCTCTACTCGACGTCTTTCTACCCTCGCGATGAGTTCTGGCGGTTTTACAACGGCGACGCCTACTGGCCCCTCAAGCGGGCATACGATCCGGGCGGCCGATTGCTGGACCTCTATGAGAAGTGTGTACGGGGGCGTTAGGGAGGTTGATTCTGTGAGTCTGGCGCAGATCTTCGAGAAGGTTGTCGGAAGCAGGGCGGACATCGAGTTCGTCGCCTATGACGGGAGCTCCGCCGGGCGCTCTGGAGCCGAGGTGCGGGTCGAGGTCAAGTCTCCGGTGGCGGTGGCCTATCTGGCGCAGGCACCCGGTGAGCTCGGGCTCGCCAGAGCCTACATTTCCGGCCACCTCGACGTGCAGGGCGACATGTACACCCTGCTCGACCGTATGTGGTCGCTGACCTTGGACGACCTCACCCTCGGCGAGAAGGTCTCGGCGGTCAGGTCGCTGGGCGTCAAACCCCTGCTGATGCGGGTCTCCCCGCCCCCGCAGGAGGTACGGCAGAGCGCGATGGCCAAACTGGGCAGCCGCCACGCCAAGCAGCGTGACGCCGAGGCCATCCACCACCACTACGACGTCTCCAACGCCTTCTATGAGTGGGTCCTCGGCCCCTCCATGGCCTACACGTGCGCGGTCTTCCCGGGTGAGGACGCCACGCTGGAGGAGGCGCAGTTCGCCAAGTTCGACCTCGTCGCCAAGAAGCTCGACCTCAAGCCCGGCGTGCGTCTGCTCGACGTCGGCTGCGGTTGGGGCGGCATGGTGATGCACGCCGCCCGTGAATACGGGGTCAAGGCCCTCGGGGTCACCCTGTCCCGACAACAGGCGGAGTGGGCCCAGAAGGCCATCGCCGAGGCGGGGCTCAGCGACCTGGCCGAGGTCAGGTTCATGGACTACCGCGATGTGACCGAGACCGACTTCGACGCGGTGAGCTCCATCGGGCTCACCGAGCACATCGGCAAGGACCAGCTTCCCGGCTACTTCGGCTTTCTCCACGGCAAGCTGAAACCGGGCGGCCGACTTCTGAACCACTGCATCACCAGGCCCACCGGCACGGAGAAGACGATCAACAAGGGCGGCTTCATCAACCGCTACGTCTTCCCCGACGGCGAGCTGGAGTCGGTCGGCCACCTGATCAGGCAGATGGAGGACCTCGGCTTCGAGATCCGCCACGAGGAGAACCTCCGGGAGCACTACGCCAAGACCTTGGAGAGGTGGTGTGCCAACCTCGACGCCCACTGGGACGAGGCGGTCGAGGAGGTCGGCCAGGGCACGGCCCGCGTGTGGCGGCTCTACATGGCCGGCTGCGTCGTCGGGTTCGAGCGCAACAAGGTGCAGCTCCACCAGGTGCTCGGGGTCAAGCTCCATGGAGACGGCGGTGCCGCGGTGCCGCTGCGCCCCTCGCTCGGCTGGCCCTGATCGCAGGGCGGCGCCGCATGGCACACGGCCCCCGGTCCGGCTTCCGGACCGGGGGCCGCCGCCCGCCCCCGACATCGAGTTGATCCTCGCCACGGCCTTGAGGCGCTGCGCGTCGTGGACGCCTCGGTGATGCCGACCTTGAACCGGGGGCACACCCTCGCCCCTGTGGTAATGATTGCAGAAAGGGCGTCCAGCCTTATATCGGACGCAGAATTCTCAGGTCGGGGAATTATCCACCACGTTGCTTTTTCGAGAGGGCTGATTGGAGCACGCCTCCGGGCGTACGCTGTACGTACGGACCGTCGTCATGAGGATGTGGCGCATGAGCGTGATTCCGCACCAGCACCGGCCCATCACGTCGATCGATGATTTCGACTTGTCGGACCACGAGTTCTGGCAACGGCCCATGGCCGAGCGGGAGCGGGCGTTCGCCCTACTCCGCGCCAAGGGCAAACCGGTGTTCTACGAGGAGCCTGACGTCTCCTACATAGAAAAGGGTCCCGGCTACCACGCCATCGTCAAGCACGTCGACCTGCTGGAGATCAGCAGAAACCCCGAGATCTTCTGTTCGGGGAGAGGGGGGGCCACCAATATCGAGGACATGCCGGCCGAGTTGGCGGAATACTTCGGTTCGATGATCAACATGGATGATCCGCGCCATGCCCGGCTGCGGCGGATCGTCTCCCGTGCCTTCACCCCCCGGATGATCAAACAGTTCGAGGCCGGAGTGGAGATCGCGGCGGCGCGCATCGTCGACGATCTGCTTGAGGCGGGGCCCGGTGTCGACTTCGTCCCCCATGTCGCGGCCCGGTTACCCGTCAAGATCATATGCGACATGATGGGCATTCCCGCATCGGAATACGGATTCGTCTACGATCGCTCCAATATTGTCCTCGGCGGCTTCGATCCTGAATTCGGCCTCACCGACGAAGGCGCCATGGTCGCCAAATTGCTCACAGCCGGACGCGAACTCCAGCAGTTGGTGCAAGGGCTCGCCGTCAAACGCATTGAGAACCCCACCGACGACCTGATCTCCGCCCTCGTCAACGCCAACGTCGACGGTGAACGGCTCACCAATCAGGAGATCGGCTCATTCTTCATCCTGCTGGTCGTCGCGGGCAACGAGACCACGCGCAACGCGATCTCGTACGGCCTGCGCCTGCTCACCCTCCACCCCGATCAGCGCCGGCTGTGGCTGCGCGACCTCCAGGAGCACGCGCCCGGCGCGGTCGAGGAGATCGTGCGCCTCGCCTCCCCGGTCAACTACATGCGCAGGAAACTGACGCGCGACTACGAGTTGAACGGAACGCGTTACCGCGAAGGCGAGAAGGTCGTCCTCTTCTACTGGTCGGCAAATCGCGACGAGGCCGCCTTCGACGAACCTCAGCGCTTCGACATCACGCGCCGCCCCAACCCCCACGTCGGATTCGGCGGCCCGGGACCGCACTTCTGCCTCGGCGCCCACCTGGCCCGGCGCGAGATCAGCGTGATGTTCCGCGAGCTGCTCACACGCGTGCCTCATATCGAGGCCGGTGAACCCGAACAGCTTTTCTCCAGCTTCATCAACGGCATCAAGCACATGGAATGCCGCTTCTGAAGCACGCCCATGGGCCGGGGCTCAGGAAGCCGCCAGTCCGATTCTGCGGAACACCGTGTTGACGTCGGGGAGCAATTGCTTCTTGCTCTCCGGCACGGACATGTAGATGATCGCCGGCAGGTCCTCGCCGGTGCTCAGTGCGGCCACCACCATGGTCGTCTTATCCTGCCCGGCGGTCACCTGCCAGGCCGAGAGCTCCCCGGGCAGGCCCTGTACGGCGAGGGCCTGCTGGGCGATCTTCCTGATCTGGTTGCCCGGGGGGAACAGTTTCTGGCGGGCCTGGAAGGCGACGGCGCTGATCACCGGGGAGAGGTTCTCCGGCGAGCTGTACCTCGCCTTGAGCCGCTCGGGAAGCGGGCCCGACATCACCTGCGCGTACTGCGCCTTCCCCGTGTTGTCGCGGCCGGCCGCGACGTACTGCCGGGTGGCGAAGCCGTACGTGGTCTTGACGGTGGGGCGGCTGTCGAGCTGCCAGGGGCCGCCGAGCCGGGGGAGCGTGATGGCCGCCGCCGAGTCGGTGAGCGTGCCCGCGACGGGAGACGCGTTCCCGGGGAAGCGAGGCAGCTTGCTGAGGGACTGCGGGCGCGTGGTCGCGGGGCCGGAGGAGGGGGCGGCCTTCCCGGACACGCCCTCGCCGGCGGGTTCGTCCTCACCGGCGAACGGGCCGGCGAGGAACGCCCAGGCCAGGGCGGCGATCAGTGCCACGGCGAGCGTTCCGGCCAGCGCGAAGACCCAGATCGGCTTGCCGCGCGGTTCGAGGTCGTCCTCGTCGCCGATCTGCTCGTAGTTCTCACCGAAGACGGTGTTCCACAGCTCCTGCTGGCGGGCCGGGGGCGGTGTCTTGGGGCCGCTGATCTGACCGGCGGTCACGAACGGCTTGTAAGGGTCGGCCGGGTCCCTGCCGAGGGCGGCCCCCGGTGCCGCTCCCGGCGGGGCGCCGGGAGCGGGGCCCGGCGCGGGTCCGGGCGGGGATCCGGGGGCGGTCCCCGGGGCGGTGCCGCCGGGCGCTCGTCCCGGGGCGGGAGGCCGGAGTCCCGGGTCGGTGCCCTCACCGGGCTCGCCGCCTCTGCGGAAGGACTGCGCGGGAGGCTGATCGCCCGGCCACGACTGAGACTGGGGGGCGCCGCCGCCGCGCGGGGGTCGCGGGGGTGCGGTGCCGCCGGACGCGGAGGCGGGCTCCTGCCGTACCGGCCGGGATGGACGAGCCTCGGAGTCGGGAACTTCCGGCCAGGCCGGGGCCCCATGCGATGGACTCGGGTGCTCCGGGGCCATTCTCGCCGTACCTCCCGCTGTTGTGCCCGGATTGTGGGTGGTCGGCATGATCTCATGTGACACGGGGGGTTCCGCAGGTAAACCGGAGAAGCCTCCACGGAACTGCAGGCCAGTGGGGTCGGTGGGCGGATCCTGCATGGGGAGCCCTTGCTCCGCGGGATCGGGCCCCTGCCCCGGTTCAGATGAGTGCACCACGGCGCAAAGAGTAGACCGGAGGGACAACAGAGGTCACAACGGATTTATCACCATCGTGTCTCGCTGACCTTGGGCAACGGTTCACGGCGCTTGGCTCCGCCGTACGAGCACCCGTCATGTTTGTGGTCTTTTGGCGGTAATAGGCCGCCTGGCTTGGGTTGATCTGCAGTGGCCATCCTGCCGGGTTGCGAACTGCGCTAGTCTTGGCATATGCGTTCCGCGACTCTGCTTAGCGGGCCGCGCCGGTAGGGCTGAGTTCCGCCCACTGGCGCGGCGACCCCTCGTTTGTGCGAACGGGGGGTTTTCTTATGGGCGATCAATCGAGGGAAGTCACGAGTGAGCGAGCAGTACGACCCCCAGACTCTGCAGGCCAAGTGGCAGCGGCGGTGGGAGGAGCTTGACCTGTTCCGGGCCGAGGACTCCCCCGAGGACCCCCGCCCCCGCAAGTACATGCTCGACATGTTCCCCTACCCCTCGGGCGACCTCCACATGGGCCACGGCGAGGTCTTCGCCATCGGCGACATGCTCGCGCGCTACTGGTTCCAGCTCGGCTACAACGTGCTGCATCCCATCGGGTGGGACTCCTTCGGCCTGCCCGCCGAGAACGCCGCGATCAGGCGCAACGCCCACCCCGCCGAGTGGACCTACGCCAACATCGAGACGCAGGCCGAGTCCTTCCGCCGCTACGCCCCCTCCTTCGACTGGTCGCGCCGCCTGCACACCAGCGACCCGGAGTACTACCGGTGGAACCAGTGGCTGTTCAACCGCTTCTACGAGCGGGGCCTCGCCTACCGCAAGGGCGGCCTGGTCAACTGGTGCCCGAACGACCAGACCGTGCTGGCCAACGAGCAGGTCGTGCAGGGCAAGTGCGAGCGCTGCGGCGCCGACGTCGTCCGCCGCGAGCTGACGCAGTGGTACTTCAAGATCACTGACTACGCCGACCGCCTGCTCGACGACATGGCGATGCTGGAGGGTGGCTGGCCCGAGCGGCTGCTCACCATGCAGCGCAACTGGATCGGCAGGTCCACCGGGGCCGACGTGCTCTTCGAGATCGAGGGCCGCGACGAGCCCGTCACGGTCTACACGACCAGGCCCGACACGCTGTTCGGCGCCACGTTCTTCGTGGTCGCCCCCGACGCCCCCCTGGCCGAGCGGATCTGCGCCCCCGACCACCGCGAGGCGTTCGAGGCATACCGCTCGGAGGTCGCCAAGCTCTCCGACATCGAGCGTCTGTCCACCGAGAAGGAGAAGACCGGCGTCTTCCTCGGTGTCCACGCGATCAACCCGGTCAACGGCGAGCGCCTCCCCGTGTGGGCCGCGGACTACGTCCTGTCCGACTACGGCCACGGCGCGATCATGGCGGTGCCCGCCCACGACCAGCGCGACCTCGATTTCGCGCTCAAGTTCGGGCTGCCGGTCCGCGTCGTCGTGCACACGGGCATGGCCGACCCGGGCGAGACGGGCACCGCCACCGCCGGCGACGGCAGCATGGTCAACTCCGGCCCGATCGACGGGCTCAGCAAGGAGGAGGCCATTGCGAAGATCATCGAGATCCTCGCGGGCGAGGGCAAGGGCAGGGCGGCGGTCAACTTCCGCCTGCGCGACTGGCTGCTGTCCAGGCAGCGCTTCTGGGGCACCCCCATCCCGATCATCCACTGCCCCGACTGCGGCGAGGTCCCCGTCCCCGACGAGCAACTCCCCGTCGTCCTGCCCGACATGCGCGGCGAGGCCCTGGCTCCGAAGGGCGTCTCGCCCCTCGCCACGGCCACCGAGTGGGTCAACGTCGACTGCCCCAAGTGCGGCGGCGCGGCCCAGCGCGACACCGACACGATGGACACGTTCGTCGACTCGTCGTGGTATTTCCTGCGGTACTGCTCGCCCGGCTACGAGGGCGGGCCGTTCGACGTCGAGCAGGTGCGCAAGTGGGGGCCCATCGACCAATACGTGGGCGGCGTCGAGCACGCGGTGCTGCACCTGCTCTACGCGCGCTTCTTCATCAAGGTCCTCTACGACATGGGCATGATCGACTTCTACGAGCCGTTCGTGCGCATGCTCAACCAGGGCCAGGTCGTCAACATGGGCAAGGCCATGTCCAAGTCCCTCGGCAACGGGGTCGACCTCGGCGAGCAGATCGACAACTTCGGCGTCGACGCCGTGCGTCTCACGATGCTCTTCGCCGGGCCCCCCGAGGACGACATCGACTGGGCCGACGTGTCCCCGGGCGCCTCGCAGAAGTTCCTCGCCCGTGCCCTGCGCGTCATGACCGAGGCCGGCGCGGGCACCCCGCCCGGCGCCTCGCCGGAGGGCGGCGACCTCGCCCTGCGCAAGGTCACCCACCGCACCATCGACGAGGTCACCAAGCTCCTCGACTCCTACCGCTTCAACGTCGCGGTGGCGCGCATGATGGAGCTGACCTCGGCCGCGAGGAAGGCCATCGACTCCGGCCCCGGCGCGTCGGACCCCGCCGTCCGCGAGGCCGCCGAGACGCTGGCCGTGATGCTGTCGCTCGCCACTCCCTACACCGCGGAGGAGGGCTGGGAACGGCTCGGCAGGCCCGTCGGCATCGGACGCGCCGGATGGCCGAAGGCCGACCCCGCGCTCCTCGTCCAGGAGTCCGTCACGTGTGTCGTCCAGGTCGCCGGCAAGGTGCGTGACCGCCTCGACGTCGTGCCCGACATCTCCGAGGCCGACCTCGAAGCCCTCGCGCTGGCCTCCGACAAGGTGAAGGCCCACCTGAGCGGCGCCGCCCCCCGCCGGGTGATCGTTCGCGCGCCCAAGCTCGTGAACATCGTCCCCTAAAGGCCGATCTTGTACGGCACAGCCCGCGTGGGCTGTGCCGTACAAGACTGTGCACGTCAGCCTGTGCGGCCCGCCACCGCCGCGGCCAGGCGGTGCAGCATCTCATGCAGCACCGGGCCCGACGTCGCGAAGTTGAGCCTGGAGAACCCCTCGCCGCCGGGGCCGAACGTCGCCCCCGAGCTCAACCTCACGTGTGCCTCCCGCCGGACGAACTCCGCCGGCTCGTCGCCGAGCTCCACGGCGTGGAAGTCCAGCCAGGCGAGGTAGGTCGCCTCGGGGACCCGGTAGGTCACGCCCTTCGGCAGCAGGTCCGCGACCATCCGGCGGTTGCGGTCGAGCACCGCGCGCACCTCGTCCAGCCACGCGTCCCCGTGCCGCCACGCCGCGACCGTCGCCTCCACTCCGAGGAGGTTCGCCGCGCCATAGAGGTGCGTTGGCTGCCGGTCCAACGCCTCGCGTACGGCGGGCACGCCCACATGGGTGACCGAGCACCGGATGCCGCCGAGGTTGAACGCCTTGGTGGCGGAGGTGAGCGTCACCGTGCGCTCGGGCAGCAGCGTCGCGAACGGGATGTGCCGGGCGTCGCCGTAGGTGAGGTCGGCGTGGATCTCGTCGGACAGCACCAGCAGGTCGTGGCGCTCGGCCAGTTCGGCCAGGGCCGTCAGCTCGGCCTCGGAGAAGACGCGACCCGTCGGATTGTGGGGGTTGACGAGCAGGAGCACGCGGCACCGGCCGTCCGCGAGGTCCTCAGCCAGTCGATCCGCGTCGAACTCCCACGAGTCGCCCTTGGCGATCATGGGGATCGGCAGCAGCGGGCGGTCCATCTCGACGAAGGTTTCGAGGAACGGATAGTAGCCCGGGGTGTGGAGCGCGACCTTGTCTCCGGGTTCGGTGAAGATGTGCAGGAGGACCTGGAGGGCCTGGTTGATGTCGGTGTAGGAGCGGACATGGCCGGGGTCCGGGCGCCAGCTATACCGGAGCTCCATGCGTTCGGCGAACGCCTCCGCGAGCGGGCCGCAGGCGGGCTCGTCGAGCCAGTGGGGGTAGCCGAGATCGTGGCCGGTACGGAGGGTCAACGCGCTCTGGATCTCGGGGGCGATGGGGAAGTCCATGTCGGCGACCCAGGCGGGGATGACCCCCGCCGGGGTGGTCGCCCACTTCAATCCGGCTCGTGAGCCGAGGTGATCGAGGGTGAGCTTGTCCAGGCGAAATGCATCGGTCACATTGTCACCATATGTGGCCACTTTTACCCCGCGCGGCTCCGGGGCTCGGCCGAGCGCCACGCCCGTCTGTCCGCTGCCGGTCGGTGGCTCTCGGCGCGCGGATGATCGGGGTGTACGGCGTAGCGGGGGTGGGGGCGCGCCGGCGTTTCGGGGGCGGCGCCGTACGGCATGGCGGGGCGCGGCGGGGCTCGACGGGGTATGTGGAAAGCCCCGGAGCCGGTGCGGGCTTCCGGGGCTTGTGTGGTGCCGGGGTCAGAGGCGGCGCAGCACCGCCACGACCTTGCCGAGAACGGAGGCGTCGTCGCCGGGGATCGGGTCGTAGTTGGCGTTGTGCGGCACGAGCCAGACGTGGCCGTCCTTGCGCTTGAAGGTCTTGACCGTGGCCTCGCCGTCGATCATGGCGGCGACGATGTCGCCGCTCTCGGCCACGGGCTGCTGGCGGACGACCACCCAGTCGCCGTCGGCGATGGCAGCGTCGATCATCGAGTCGCCGGTCACCTGGAGCAGGAACAGGGTGCCCTCGCCGACGAGCTGCTTGGGAAGTGCGAAGACGTCTTCGACGCTCTCCTCGGCCAGGATCGGGCCACCGGCGGCGATGCGGCCGACCAGCGGCACGTAGGCCGCGGTGGGCCTGCTGACGGGCGCCTGGGGCTCCTCCTCGCCGGAGCCGGGGTCGACCCACAGCGCGGGCTCGCCGGGCAGGCGCACCTCAAGGGCGCGGGGCCGGTGCGGGTCGCGCCGGAGGTAGCCCTTGCGCTGCAGCGCGGTCAACTGATGGGACACACTGGACGTGCTGGTCAGCTGCACGGCCTCGCCGATCTCGCGCATCGAGGGCGGGTAGCCGCGCTGCTGCACCGAATCGCGGATCACTGCAAGGATCTTGCGCTGCCTCGGGGTCAGGCCCAGGGAGTCACGACGGCGCACCGCCAGGTCGCCGACGCCGTCGCCATTGCGCTCGCTCATGCTCTCCTCCTCGCCTGAGACCGCCCACCGCCGATCTCCCGTTGTGAAATTCCCGCGCGCACGTATGCGACCGTATCGCCGAAGGAGATCTAGTTCAAACGCACGTTCGAGTGAACCTCGATATCGGCGACTACGTGGTCTACAACATCGTACGGGAGTTCGATCGATACCGTGTTCGATTCCCCGATCTTATTCCGTCATTTTGGCGAGACGTGACTGGTGTCGTCGGGGGGCGTAAAGGGAAGGGCCCGTGGAGTCAGTGGGATCGCCGCTCGGCCCCCTCATCCGTCGGGAGGGGCCACCGGAGCGATCATGCCGGATAGAGCCCATGCACCGTATATGTGGGAAATCTTCATGAAATCGGCACCCCGAATCCGAAGGCGCCGGCCGTGCGTCGGGGATAATCGACGGGGGTCCGCCGAAAGGCGAGCGAGGTGTTCCCGGCGCGCATTATTCCGGGAGATGCCTCTCACGGGTGAGACGTCGTACGGCAACGCCGAGCACCCGGTCGAGGGGAACGTGGTCCAAGGTCGTGGCGTCAGGCCGTCGCCGACGTTGCCGGGGCGTGTCCGCTCCGTCCGCGGTCTCGCCGCGGGTCGGAGCGTGGAATCCTGGCTGGGGCCTCCGGCCGCCTGCCTCGCTCGCACGTGGTTGCCCGGGCCTGTGGTGGCTGGTGTGTGCCTGATAGTTCAGGGGCTTTTGTGCTTGAAGACGCGACACGCCGGACTTGGGGAATCGTTGCCCTCCTGAGCAGCGGCTTCGGCAGTGGTGGGGCGGTCAACTTGCGTTCATGGTCTGGCACTCCTACGGTTGGACCACAACATCTAGTAGTCACGCCGACGTAGCTCACCATAACTTGTGTTTCTGTTACCGCGCCGCCGCAACCGTGGGGTGTGCGGGAGCGTCTCTTGGGCTTGTTTTTACCTTGTCCGAGAGAACCTGTGACTGTGGTGGGGCGAGGCACCGTAAAGGGAGGCGGCAAACGTGCATTGCCCGTTCTGTCGTCACCCCGACACGCGCGTCATCGACAGCCGCTCCACTGAGGACGGCGCGGCCATTCGCCGCCGCCGCACCTGCCCCGAGTGCGGGCGACGGTTCACCACGCAGGAAACGGTTCTGCTCATGGTGAGCAAGCGCAGCGGCGTGACTGAGCCTTTCTCGCGTGACAAGGTCATCGCGGGCGTCCGGCGGGCGTGTCAGGGCCGCCCGGTGGGCGAGGACCCGCTGGCACAGCTCGGCCAGCGGGTGGAGGAGAGCATTAGGGCAACGGGAGCCGCCGAAATTCCCTCCAATGAAGTGGGTCTGGCGATCCTCGGTCCGCTCCGAGAGCTCGACGAAGTGGCTTATCTCCGCTTCGCGTCGGTCTATCGGAGCTTCGAGAGTCTTGATGACTTCGAGGCCGAGATCAAGCAACTCAAGAGCGACAAGGGCGGCAGCCGGCCCTAATGGGCGGCCCCCGGCGCCGGGGGGATGGTGCGGCGCGATGAAGCGGTCCGACGGTGGGCTCTTTGCGAGCCCCGGAAGGGGGATGTCATGACGGAGACGGTCAGCGGCGCGGTGACCCGCGGCGGCAAACGACCGCGTAAGGGACTGAAGATGAAGCGGATCTTCACCACTCCCGGCACGCACCCCTACGACGAGGTGCGCTGGGAGCGCCGTGACGTCGTCATGACGAACTGGCGCGACGGCACGGTCAACTTCGAGCAGCGCGGCGTCGAGTTCCCCGACTTCTGGTCGGTCAACGCCGCCAACATCGTGACGACGAAATACTTCCGCGGGGCCGTGGGCACCCCGCAGCGGGAGTGGAGCCTGAAGCAGCTCATCGACCGGGTCGTCGGCGTCTACACCGCGACCGGCGTCGAGCACGGCTACTTCGCCTCCGACGAGGACGCCGAGATCTTCGACCACGAGCTCAAGCACGCGCTCGTGCACCAGATGTTCGCGTTCAACTCCCCGGTCTGGTTCAACGTCGGCACCGCCTCGCCCCAGCAGGTCTCCGCGTGCTTCATCCTCGCCGTGGACGACACGATGGAGTCGATCCTCGAGTGGTACAAGGAGGAGGGCGTCATCTTCAAGGGAGGGTCCGGCTCCGGCGTCAACCTCTCCCACATCCGCTCCAGCAAGGAACTGCTCTCCAGCGGCGGCACCGCCAGCGGCCCGGTGTCGTTCATGCGCGGCGCGGACGCCTCCGCGGGCACCATCAAGTCGGGCGGGGCGACCCGGCGCGCGGCCAAGATGGTCGTGCTCGACGTCGACCACCCCGACATCGAGGAGTTCATCGAGACCAAGGCCCGTGAAGAGGACAAGATTCGCGCCCTCCGCGACGCCGGGTTCGACATGGACCTCGGCGGCAAGGACATCGTCTCGGTCCAGTACCAGAACGCCAACAACTCCGTCCGCGTCTCCGACGAGTTCATGCGCGCGGTCGAGCGCAGCACCCCCTTCGGCCTGCGCGCGAGACTGACCGGCGAGATCATCGAAGAGGTCGACGCGCGATCGCTCTTCCGCAAGATGGCCCAGGCCGCATGGGATTGCGCCGACCCCGGCGTGCAATACGACGACACGATCAACGACTGGCACACCTGCCCGGAGACCGGCCGCATCACGGCGTCCAACCCGTGCTCGGAGTACGTGCACCTGGACAACTCCTCCTGCAACCTGGCCAGCATCAACCTCCTCAAGTTCCTGAAGGACGACGACTCCTTCGACGTCGCGTCGTTCGTCAAGATGACCGAGCTGATCATCACCGCGATGGACATCTCGATCAGCTTCGCCGACTTCCCGACCCAGAAGATCGGTGAGACGACCCGCGCCTACCGGCAGCTCGGCATCGGCTACGCCAACCTGGGCGCCCTGCTGATGGCCACCGGCCACGCCTACGACTCCGACGGCGGCCGTGCCATCGCGGCGGCCATCACCAGTCTCATGACCGGCGTGTCCTACCGCCGCAGCGCCGAACTCGCCGGCGTCGTCGGCCCCTACGACGGCTACGCGCGCAATGAGAGCGCGCACAAGCGCGTCATGCGCAAGCACGCCGCGGCCAACGACGACCTGCGCACGCTCGGAGGCATGGACGTCAAGATCCACGCCGAGGCGTCCCGCCAGTGGTCCGAGTGCCTCAGGACCGGGGAGAAGAACGGCTACCGCAACGCGCAGGCGTCTCTGCTCGCCCCCACCGGCACCATCGGCCTCATGATGGACTGCGACACCACCGGCATCGAGCCCGACCTCGCGCTCGTCAAGTTCAAGAAGCTCGTCGGCGGCGGCTCCATGCAGATCGTCAACCAGACGATCCCGCGCGCGCTCCGCCAGCTCGGCTATCAGCAGGAGCAGATCGAGGCCGTCGTCGAATACATCGCGGCCAACGGTCACGTCGTCGACGCGCCCGGCCTCAAGCGGGAGCACTACGAGGTGTTCGACTGCGCCATGGGAGCGCGTGCCATCGCCCCCATGGGCCACGTCCGCATGATGGCCGCCGCGCAGCCGTTCCTGTCGGGCGCCATCTCCAAGACCGTCAACCTGCCCGAGTCGGCGACCGTCGACGACATCGAGCAGGTCTACCTCGAAGGCTGGAAGCTCGGCCTCAAGGCCCTCGCCGTCTACCGCGACAACTGCAAGGTGGGCCAGCCGCTGTCGGTGGCGAAGAAGGCCGAGGAGGAGAAGACCGAGCAGGCTCCCGCCGTACAGGTCGTCGAGGTGGCCCGCCCTACGCGGCGGCGCATGCCCAACTCCCGGCCCAGCATGACCACGCGGTTCACCGTCGGCGGGGCCAAGGGCTACATGACCGCCTCGTCCTACCCGGACGACGGTCTCGGCGAGGTCTTCCTCAAGATGTCGAAGCAGGGGTCCACCCTCGCCGGCGTCATGGACGCCTTCTCGGTGGCGATCTCCATCGGCCTGCAATACGGCGTGCCGCTGGACACCTACGTGCAGAAGTTCGTCAACATGCGCTTCGAGCCGGCCGGCATGACCGACGATCCCGACGTGCGCATGGCCAACTCGGTGATGGACTACATCTTCCGGCGCCTGGCCCTCGATTACCTGCCTTTCGAGGAGCGGGCCGCGCTCGGCATCTTCTCCGCCTCCGAGCGCATCGCCCAGCAGCGCGGCGAGGACCCGGCGGCTCTCCAGGAGTCGGTCGACCGGGAGGCTCTCGCCCAGTCGGCCCCCATCGAGGCCAAACCCACTCCGGTGACCCCCGCCGCATCGTCGGCCCCGGCGCCGCACGCGGCGCTGGAAAGCCACCAGGGCCGCACCGCCGACGCTCCGCTCTGCATGACCTGCGGCACGAAGATGCGTCCGGCCGGTAGCTGCTACGTCTGTGAAGGCTGCGGCTCCACCAGCGGCTGCAGCTAGCCTTCACCTCATTAGGGGAGGCGGCCGGATCTTCCGGTCGCCTCCCCTTTTTCTGTGTGCACATTTGTGTGCGCGTCCGCGTGGGCGGGCTTACATGTCTCGTCTCCTCGCAGAGCGACGGGACCGGGTGGGATGAACGAGACATGCGTGCGGTGTGAATTCCCGCGATAGCACCCGACTGCCCGACCCGCCGGAATAAGTCAATCCTTTAATTTCCCGTATTCGCTTGCCTATGCTGAGGGCTGTCGCTTTGACGTGCGCTTGTGGACGCAGCGCACGCGGACAGGCATTCGCCGCAGCGGCTTTTACGTAGATCGCACGGCCTTGCGCGAATGACATTTCCGCGGCCATGTCCAAGGGGTAGAGAAAGGAAAAGTCCTCATGGGTGGAGAAATCAGTGAGAAGGCGATTCGGTGCCTGAGGCATCTGGAGGCGTATGACTTCACCGGCATGCGGGCGATGTGCACGGACACGGCCACCGTGTGGCACAACGACGGCAAGGGGGAACAGACGATCGATGGGAAACTGGAGCAGCTCAAGCCTCTTGTCACTGCCGTCGATTCGCTGCGGTACGAGATCGGCCGCCAGTTCCAGAACTCGAATGAGGTGCTTCAGCAGCAAGTACTTCACCTGGCCATGCGCGACGGGTCCCGCATCGAGCTCCACGCGATGATGTACTTCCGGTTCAGAGACGGCCTCGTCGACCGGATCGAGGAGTACGTCTACCCCGTGCCGGCCGACGGCAACGCCCCCGGCGACGGCGCTCGGGCGTAATTGCGAGCGTCGCGATCCGGACCTTCCGGCCACCGGCCGGCACCGCCACCGCTGCGCCGCCCAGCTTCTCGCCGTCGGCTGTCGCTCAATTTACGGGCGAATTGAGCCCGGAAATGCGGATCATTTCCGCCGCGGTGATTCACTTTCTCATTCTTGACAGAACAGAACGGTCTGGAGACGGCCGTTGGATGTGAGGTCAGCAAATGACAGGTTCTCAGATCAACGTCATCGAAGGCGAAATCTCGGTCCCGGGAGGTAAAGTCTGGTACCGCCGGATGGGCAATGGCGGCGTGCCACTCCTGATCGTTCATGGAGGGCCGGGCTATCCGAGTGATCTATTGTTCGAGGCGTTCGAGCCGCTCGCCCGCGAACGTGAGGTCATCTGGTACGACCAGCTCGGAGTGGGGCGATCGGATGCGATCGACGACGTTTCCCTGCTGACGGTCGAGCGCTTTCTCGACGAACTCGGCGCGGTCGTCGAAGGCCTTGGCCTGGAACGACCGCACGTGTACGGCCACTCCTGGGGAGCCATGCTCGGCCTTCAATACGCCGCGGAGCGCGCGCCCGCGTGGACAAGTCTGATCTGCGCCAATGGATTGGCGAGCGTGCCCCGGTTCGAGAAGGAGGTGCGTGAGCTCCTCGCGGGGCTACCGGGCGATGTGCTGGACCGCACCTATGGTCGTGAGCTGCGGGGAGAGACCGGTGATCCCGACTACTGGGTCGCCCAAGGGGAATACATGCGCGCGTGCGTCCTCCGCACGTCGTCGGTGAATCTCGACCCGGATCTCATGAGTCTGATCACCTTCAAAACGCTGATCGGCCATGCGGATTACCACGTGTCGGGAACTCTCAAGGACTGGGACATCGTCGACAAGCTTGCACGGATCCGGGTTCCCACGCTGGTCCTCGGCGGCGAGTTCGATGAATGTGTGCCTTCACACCTCGCCGACATCGCCGCCCGCATCCCGGACTCCGAGCATGTCACGCAGGCCGGCGCCGCCCATATGGGCTATCTCGAGGAAGAGCCGCTTCGTCGCGAATACATCTCCATCATCCAGGGCTATATGGTGCGGATCGAGGCACGTTCACAGTCGTGATCCGCTGTCCGGTCAGGTGGTCGCCGGTGGGCCGCTACCGCCCGACATGCCCTTGGAGTCGCTCGGACCGGATGGCGGTCAGGACCCTTCGTAGAGGCGGTCAAGGTGGACAAGGTGGACATCCGGCCGGGTCTCGGCGATGTCGTGGAGGCGCGGCATGAAGCCCGCGGCGCTGAAACCCCCCGATGATAAGTGGACCTATTATAGGTCCGCTTATCATTGCCCGCCGGTTAGGGAGCTTCGCCGCTGAGGGCGGAGGCTATGCGGTGCTGGGCCCAGGGGACGGGGAGGAAGGCCCGCTTCACGTTGAGGATCTGGACGCTGGCGGTCCAGGAGCGGATGCCGGGGATGCCGGCGAGGGTGCGGCTGGTGAAGTGGTGGATGTCGGCCGTGGTCGGCATGATCACTTCGCACATGAGGGAGGACTGGCCGAGGGTGGAGGCGATGAACCGCACGCCGCGGTGCTCGGTGAGGCTGGCGGCGATGTCGTCGAGGGCGTCGGGGGCGACGGACAGCCAGAACAGCACTTCGGCTTCGTACCCGAGGGCGGAGGCGGGGACGAAGGTGGCGACGGTGGCGCAGCCGCGTTCGGTCATGGTCTCGAAGCGCCGCCGTACGGTGCTTTCGCTGACGCCGAGCCGTTTGGCGACCGACAGGAAGCTGGCGCGGCCGTCGTCACGCAGGGCGTTGAGGATGTCCATGTCGAGGGGGTCGAGGTGGCCGACGCCGCACCGGTGGGGCGGGGGCGGGACGGCGAGGTGCCCGGCTTTGCGGTCGAGGACCTGCATGCTCCAGTCGTAGGAGACCTTGTAGGTGTGGAGCACCAGGTCGGCCTGGCTGTGCAGGGCTCCGGGGATGCCCTGCACCTCGTCGACGAGCAGGGAGAAGAGCTCGCGGTGCTTGGGGGCCACGAGCTCGAACACGATGTCGTGGCTCCCGGTGACGACGCTGACGAACCGGATCTCCGGGCGGCGGCTCAGCATGCCGGCCACCCGGAGCTGGCTGCCGGGGGCGCAGCTCAGACGGACCATGAACACGTCGACCGGGCCGGCGTGCTCCAGGTGCGGGAGGACCGCCACGCACGCCATGCCGTCGGAGATGAGCTGCTGTGCCCTGCGGGCCACGGTGGTGGTGGACGTGCCCAGCACCTGCGAGATGTCCGTCCAACTCGCCCGCCCGTTCACGTGGAGGGCGGCGAGGATCTGCCGGTCGAGTGAATCTAGATCGTTCATTGCATGCATCTTGGCGCGTTCAGCGGGTCGCGTGCACCTCCTCAAGGAACTCGCGTACGGTCGCCTCCCACAGGTCGGCCTCCTCCGCTTGAGGTGAGTGGCCGGAGTTCTCGAAGACCACGAGGGTGGACTGCGGGATCAGGTCGGCGATGGTCTCGCTGCACGCGACGGGAGTGATCCAGTCGTGGCGTCCGACGGTGATGAGGGTGGGGGCGGTGACCCCCGGCAGCGCGGACTTGAGGTCGTAGGCGTGCTGGTTCACTGAGAACGCATAGTTGTGCGTGCGGTAATGGTACGGCGTGGCTTCCGCGCGCTTGGCGACGAGGGCGGGGTCGTAGTCGTGGTCGTAGAGGGGGAGGATCTCGGTCCAGCAGTCCCGCAGGTCGGCGTCGTCGCGCACGGTGCCGGTCATGATGCGGACGAACTTCGCCTGGTCGATGGTGACACGGGCGGATTCGAGGGCGTTGCGGGTGGCGAGTTCCTGGTTGGCGTTGTCGGCGGCGGTGTCGCGGAGCACCATGGCGCTGACCCGGTCGGGGTGGGCGACGGCGTATTCCATGGCGATGAATCCGCCGTACGACCCGCCGGCGATGACGATCTGTTCGGCGCCGATCCATGCGCGGATCGCGTCGACGTCGGCGACCCACTGCTCGTGGGTGAAGGGGCCGTTGTCGTCGCTGGCGCCGGAGCCGCGGGCGTCGAACACGACGACGCGGTAGGCGTCGGCGAGGCGTCCGAAGCTCGCGCGTGGCTCGGCGAGGGAGCCGAGGCCGGGGGCGCCGTGGTGGGCGATGATCGTGGGGACGCCCGGCCGGTCGCCCAGCACCTCGATGTGCAGGCGATTGCCGTTGATCTGCACGTACATCTGGGGCTCCTAGAGTGGGTGCGGTCAGGCGATGACGATGTCGGCGAGCGCCTTGGGGTAGGCCGTGAGCCTGCGCGGCCCGTCGCCGGTGACCAGGACGGTGTCGGAGATGCGGTAGCCCGCGTGGCCGGGGATGTAGATCCCGGGCTCGCTGGACAGGATCATCCCGGGGGCGAGCACGGTGTCGTCCCCGTCTTCGAGCCACGGCGGCTCGTGGAAGCCGAGGCCGATGCCGTGGCCCTGCCGGTGGCGCAGGTATTCGCCGAGGCCGGCGTCGCGGATGACCGCGAGGCAGGTCTGGTTGGCCGAGGCGCAGGTCGCCCCGGCGAGCAGGGCCTGCGTGCCGGTCTCCTGGGCGAGCAGGACCGTCTCGTAGTAGTGGCGCTGGTCGGCGGTGGGCTCGCCGAGGATGAAGGTGCGCTCGCTTTCGACGAAACGGCCGCCGACGGCGCAGCCGAGGGACAGCATGAAGGTCTCGCCGGCGCGCAGCCGGTCGCCGCCGGGGAGGCGGTGGGGCTGGGCCGAGTTGGCTCCGCCGTACACGAGGCCGCCGGTCAGCATGGGCACGACGACGACGTCGTCGTGTTCGGCGTACATCGTGCGGGAGCCGTACGCGATGACGTGGGAGGCGAGCTCGGTCTCGGTGGGGAGGCCGCCGTCGGCGAGGGCGTCGCGGACGAGGCGCACACCGGCTTCGATCATGGCGTCCGCGATGCGGGCGGCCTCCTCGTGGAGGACGATCTCCTCGGGGAGTTTGCGCAGCCTGGCACGTTCCACGATCGTGGTGCCGCGCCATGACGTGCCGGGGAACGCCTCGCCGAGCGCGCCGACCCGGCCGATGGGCGTGGAGGGGGCGTAGCCCGCGGCGGCCGGGGCCGCGACGTGTCGGGCGAGCACCGCGAACGGCGGCACCACGCCGGGGAACTCGGGATATGCCAGGATCTCGGCGTGCGCGCCCTGGTCGGCGGCGTATTCGCGTTCCAGGTCCGGCACCAGCAGCACCGGGTCGCCCTCAAGGGCGAGGTAGCACGCGACGGGCCGCTCGTTGGGGAAGTGGTGGAACCCGGTGAGGTAGGCGACGTCCAGCGGGTCGTCCAGGACGAGGGCCGACAGGCCCTCCTCGACCATGGCCGCGCGGACGCGTTCGACGACGGACGCGTAGAACGAGGGCGGCAACTGCTGGGAGAAGGTCATGCGGGGGCTCACCTTCGGTGGTTGCGGGCGTCGTTGTAGGCGACGGAGAGCAAGGTGGCGGCGACCACGAGCACGAGGATCGCCAGCGACGGGAAGAGGGTGGTCCACCAGGCGGTGGCCAGTGAACCGGACAGCTGCGCCTTGTGCAGGATCGTGCCCCACGACCAGCTGTTGGGGTCGCCCAGGCCGAGGAAGGCCAGCCCCGCCTCCGACAGCACCGCGCGCGAGGTGGTCAGCACGACCGACACCCCGACGACCGGCACGACACCCGGCAGCAGATGCTTGCGGATGATCCACAGAGGCGACCCGCCCACGACCCGCGCCGCCGCGATGTACGGCAAGGGCACGATGGCCAGCGCCTGCGACCGTACAACACGCGCCACCTCGGGCCAGCTGAACAGGGCGATCACGATGACCAGCGTGCGGACGCTGGGCCCGGCCAGCGCCGCGACCAGGATCATCAGCGGCAGCACCGGCAGCGACAGACACAGGTCGATGAGCACGCCGAGCGGCGCATCGAGCCGCTTGAAGTAGGCGGCGGTGACCCCGACAAGCAGCCCGATGACGATGGCGAGCGCCGAGGCGCTGACGCCGACCGTGATGCTCACGCGGGTGCCCCAGATGACCTGGGCGAACACGTCCTGACCGACATCGTCGGTGCCGAACCAGTGCGCGGCGCTCGGCGGCTGCGAGGTGTCGGTGCCGTAGCCCTCGGGGAAGGGCGCGATGAGCGGGGCGCAGAGCGCCACGACACCCAGCAGCACCAGCACGATTGCACTGCCGACGCCGAGCGGGTTGCGGCGGAAGGCCTGCCAGGTGCGCCTGGCCGGCGTGGGATCGGGCTCGGCCGACAGGCCGGAGCCGCTGAGGGTGGCCGTCTTCGGGGTGGCGGTGGTGTCTGTCATGCTGTGCGCACCCGGGGGTCGAGGAAGCCGTAGGCGATGTCGGTCAGCAGGTTGGCCGCGACCACGGCCGCCGCGAGCAGGACGAACGCGCCTTGGAGCACGGGGAAGTCCATTTGCCCGACGGCCTCGTAGATCGCGCGGCCGATGCCGGGGTAGGCGTAGATGGTCTCGGTGAGTACGGCACCGCCGAACAGCATGCCGAGCTGGATCCCGGCGATCGTGGTCGTCGGCAGCAGGGCGTTGCGCACGGCGTGCTTCCACACCACGGCGCTCGGCCGTACGCCCTTGGCCTTGGCGAGGGCGACGTAGTCGTCGCCGAGCGCCTCCATGAGCGTGGACCGCATGGTCAGCACGTAGCTGCCGAGTTGGATGAGCACCAGCGACAGGCAGGGGAGCACGAGGTGGTGCAGCATGCTGAGGGTGGCGGCGAAGCCGGTGGCGTCGGGGTCGATCGCGCCGCCGATGGGGAACCAGCCGAGCAGCACGCCAAGGGTGTAGAGCAGGAAGATTCCGACGCTCGGCACGAAGAGCGACTGGGCGGTGATGCCGCCGATCTGGATCAGCCGGTCGGCCCACCCCCGGGCCTTGGTGGCGGCCAGCACTCCGAGCGGGATGCCGATGACCACGGTGGCGACCATGGCGGACATGGTCAGGATGAGGGTCCACGGCAGTCGCTCCATCAGCACCTCGGTGACGGGGAGGGACTGGCGGAACGACATGCCGAGGTTGCCCTGCACGAGCTGCCGCAGATAGTCGAGGTATTGCACCATCAGCGGCTGGTCGAGTCCGAAGTCCGCGAGCAGTTTGGCCCGCAGCTCCTCGGTCATGTTGGGGTCGGCGACTGCGAGGACGGGGTCGCCTGGGAGCAGCCGGACCAGGAAGAAGGTCACGGTGACGGCGAACCACAGGGTCAGCAGGCCTCGCAGCAGGCGTACGCCGATGAACTTGAGCCGCACCATGACCTCCTTCGCATCAGGTGGCGGCACCCGCCCTTACGGGGCGGGCTTGGCCTGGGCGAGCGACAGCGGGTTGACGATCGAGAGCAGTTCGCTCGGCATCGGCTTGAAGTCGGTCCACTTCGTCGAGTGCGCGATGTTGAACGTCTCGACGTAGAGCACGTTGTCGTAGACCTGCTCGTGGATCAGCTTCGCGGCCTCCTGGATGGGGCCCTTGGCCTCGGCGGGGCTGAGCGCCCGCTGCCCCTGGTCGATGAGGTCGTCCAGTTTGGGGTCTTCGACCTGGGCGTAGTTGATGAACCCGCCCGTCTTGAACGCGAGGGCCATGTTGGCCGGAGGGTTGTCCATGATGGCCCAGGAACCCGCGTAGATGTCGAAGTCGCGCTTGCTGCCCTTGGCGATGTACGTGTTGCGTTCCAGGCCCTGGAGTTTGATCTCGATGCCGGCCTGCTTGGCCGAGTCGCGCACCATCGGCGCCCACTTGGCGATGTTCGGGTCGGCCTGGTCGTAGATCATGTTCAGGCTCAGGTTGGTGACGCCCGCCTGCTTCAGCAGCTCCTTCGACTTGTTCACGTCGAAGGCGTACTCCTTCATCGTGGGGTCGAAGTAGTCCGGCTGGGACGGTGTCAGCACGCTGGAGTTGGACGTCTTGGCGAAGCCCTGCAGCGCGATCTTCCGGATGGCCTCGTAGTCGACCGCGTGGGCGAGCGCCTGGCGCACCCGCACGTCGTCGAGCGGCTTGCGCTTGGTGTTGTACTGCAGGTGGGCCCACCCGAGGGAGGGGATCTCCATCATCTTGATCTTGGAGTCGCCCTTGAGCGAGACCGCCGTGGCCGGCGGGAGCACGTTGGCGATGACGTCGATGTCACCGTTGCGCAGCGCCAGCACCTCGGTGTTCACGTCGGGGAAGACGCGGAACACGATCTCCTTGACGCCCGGCGTGCCGCTGGGGGCGGGGCCGAACTTCTCCACACGCTCCATCACGTAGCGCTGGCCGCGCTCGACCTTGGTCAGCTTGTACGGCCCGGCGCTGACCCAGTCCTTGTCGTTGGCGAACTTCTGCACGCTCGGGGCCTTCTCGAACACGTGCTTCGGCACAATCGGCATCCAGAAGCCGATGTTGTGGAGGAACGTTCCATCCGGCCTGGTGAGCTTGAACTCGATCTCGGTGGGCGAGACCACCTCCGCCTTGTCGTAGGCGGTGATCAGACCCGCGACGACGCCGAACTTCTCCTTCTTGACCGTGTCGATCGTGTAGACGATGTCCTCGGCGGTCACGGGCTTGCCGTCGGACCACGTCATGTCGTCCCGCAGCTTGACCGTGGCGGTCTTGCCGTCCTTGGAGTAGGCCCACTCGGTCGCGAGGTACGGGATCCGCTTGCCGGTCTCGTCCATCTGCGTGAGGTGCGGGTACATGAGGTTGGTGACCCACGAGTCGGTACGGCTGTTGCCGACCAGCGGGTTGAAGTTGACGACATCGGCGGTCGTGCCGATCGTGAGCCGGTCGGCCGTGGCCGCGGCTCCGCCGGAACCACCGGTCGAGCCGCCGCCGGACCCCGGCGTGCTGGGGGCGCACGCCGCGACCCCCGCGATGACGGCCGCCGCGAGGGCGGTCAAAGCGGCACGTCGGCGCATCAGTGCCATACCTCCTCCAGCACCCGCAGCGTGTTGCCGCCGATGACCTTGCGAATCTCGTCGTCGGAGTAGTCGTGCTCGACCAGCCAGCCGATGATGTTCCAGAAGCACTCGGCGGGGTTCTCCAGGCCGTCGACATAGGGGACCTTGTCGTACGGCACGCCGTAGTGCGCCTCGTTCAGCGACAGGTGGTCGGCGAACGTGTCGTGCAGACCGACGTGGTCACCGAAAAGGGTGTCGGGGCCGAACGAGACGTGGTCGATGCCGACCAGGTCTACACAGTACGTGAAGTGGTCCATGACCGACTCCAGCGAGTGGAGCGGGTGCGCGGGGGAGAGCGTGGTGTGGGGGGCGGCCTCCAGGCCGATCACACCGCCGCGCTCGGCCATCGCCCTGATGGTCTCGTCGGTCTTCATGCGGTTCGTCGGCCACACGCCGCGCGCGCCGGCGTGGGTGATGAACACCGGCTTGTTCGAGTGGCGGATGGTGTCGAGGCAGGTGACGTCGCCGGAGTGGGAGATGTCGATGGCGATGCCCAGCTTGTTCATCCTGCGTACGGCCTTCTCGCCGAACAGGGTGAGGCCGCCGTCGTTCTTCTCCTTCAGACCGCCGCCGAGGGTGTTGGCCTCGCTGTAGGCGATGCCCATCTGGCGGACGCCGAAGCCGTACAGCATGTCGATGCGGTCGACCTCGTTCTCGATCATCGTCGAGGCTTCGAGGGCGAGGACCAGGCCCATGCGCCCGGTCTCGTGGGCTTTGTGGACGTCGGCCAGGTTCTCGACCTTGAGGACGTAGTCCTGGTGGGCGATGTCGGACAGCCGCATGCCGATGTCGGCGACGACGTCGGTCCACTTCCACCCGGCCTGGCTGGTGATGCAGCAGGTCCCGTCCATCAGGTTGTCGAAGACCACGGTCATGCCGGAGCGGGCCAGGCCCTCGTATCCGGTGCGGTGACGTGCCGTGCGGTTGTAGTCGACGGTCTGCGTGATCTCCTTCGGGAAGATCGACGGGTGGTCGTGGAGTGAGATGACCATGCTCTCGGCGAGGAGGCGAGCGGTGCGCTCCTTCTGCTGAGTGTCGAGCGAGATGCCCTGATAGGCCGGGACGCGGCCAATCTCTGGGACGAGGTCGAACTCGCGGTAGTCGACGCCCGCCTCCAGGTACTCGTAGGAGCGGTAACCGGTGTAGCGCTTCGCAGGCTCCAGCACTGTGCGATGTCCCCCTCTGGGTTACGGTCGGACTTCGCCGCTTTCCGTCGAAGCCTCCTGGCGTCACGCCATCATTCGGCGAACTTGGCGAGGAGCTTGCCAGAATTCGTCATGTCGGTCAATACTGGGCCAGGTTTCGGACAGCGGTCGATGGGGACGGCAGACGCCGCGCACGGCGCCGTGTTCGGAAAAGTCGTTCAGAAGAGTTGTTCGGAAGGGTCGTTCGGAAGAGTTCGTTCATCTCCGTTTAGGGTGGACGGCCACCGGGCCTCCGGTCGGGAGGCCGGAGGCGTGAAGTCATGAGGAGGCGCGATGGCCAAGCCGGCCCCCGCCACGTCCGATGAGCGGGCCCCCGCGGCGCTGGAGGTCCGTGACCTGAAGGTCACGTTCAACACGTCCACGGGCGCGGTGCCCGCCGTACGCGGCGTGGACCTGGTCATCAGGCCGGGCGAGACCCTCGCCCTGCTCGGCGAGTCCGGCTCCGGGAAGTCGGTGACCGCTCGGGCGATCATGGGCCTACACGACCAGCCCCATGTCGACGTCCGCATGGAACGTGCCATGGTCGGAGGCCGCGACCTGCTCGCCATGACGCCGGAGAACCGCCGGCTGCTGCGCGGCAGCGCCATGACCATGGTGTTCCAGGACGCGCTCTCCGCGCTCAACCCCGTGCTCACCATCGGCGACCAGATCGGCGAACTGTTCCGCGTGCACCGCGGCGCCTCCCGCAAAGAGGCCAGGGAACGGGCCGTCGACCTGCTGGAACTCGTCGGCATCCCCGCGGCCAGGGACCGCGTGCGCGACTATCCCCACCAGTTCTCCGGCGGCATGCGCCAGCGCATCCTCATCGCGATGGCCGTCGCCCTCGAACCGGCCCTGCTGATCGCCGACGAGCCCACGACCGCGCTGGACGTCACCGTCCAGGCACAGATCCTGCGGCTCATCGACCGGCTGCGCCGGGAACTCGGCACCGCCGTACTCCTCATCACCCACGACCTCGGCGTCGCCGCCGAGGTCGCCGACCGAATCGCGGTGATGTACGCCGGGAGGATCGTCGAGACCTCTCCGGTGGAAGACCTCTACGACCGGCCCGCCCACCCCTACACCGAGGCGCTTCTCGCCGCGATCCCCGACCTGGACCGCCCGAGCTCGGAGCTGCTCGCGATCCCCGGAACCCCGCCAAGGCCAGGCGCGGTCGGCGCCGGCTGCGCGTTCGCACCGCGTTGCACCAGGTCAACCGAGATCTGCGCCGACCGGCTGCCCGCGCTGACCCCGCTCGTCGGGCATCCCCACCGCACCGCCGCCTGCCACCACACCGAGGAGGTGCTGCATGCCGCCGTCAACTGAGCCGGTGCTCGCGGCCGTCGACCTGCACAAGACCTACGGAAACCGCATCTTCGGCAAGAGCGGCGGCGTCCACGCCGTCGCCGGGGTCAGCCTCACGCTGAAGGCAGGGGAGACGCTGGGCATCGTGGGGGAATCCGGCTGCGGCAAGTCGACCCTCGCCCGCATGCTCGTCGGGCTGGAACGCCCCGACAGGGGAGAGGTCACCTTCCATGGCAAGCCGTTCGCGTCGGGGCGCGGAAGCATCCCCCGCGACGTGCGGCGCCGCGTCCAGATGGTCTTCCAGGACCCGCTGACCTCGCTCAACCCCCGCATGACCGTGCTCGAAATCATCGCCGAACCCCTCGACGTGCACGGGCTCGCCGCGAGCCGGCAGGCGAGGCGGGCCAAGGTGGGTGAACTCCTCGAACTCGTCGGCCTGGCTCCGGAACTCATGAACAGGTTCCCGCACGAGTTCTCCGGCGGCCAGCGGCAGCGCATCGGCATCGCGCGCGCCTTGGCGACGGAGCCCGAGGTGATCGTCTGCGACGAACCGGTGTCCGCCCTCGACATGTCGGTGCAGGCCCAGGTGGTGAACCTCCTCGCCGACCTCCAGCGCACTCTCGGCGTCGCCCTCGTGTTCATCGCCCACGACCTCGCCGTCGTGCGACACGTCTCCCACCGCGTCGGCGTCATGTATCTGGGCCGGATGGCCGAGCTCGGCCCCGCCGCCGAGGTGTACGGCACGCCCGCCCACCCCTACACCAAGGCGCTGCTGTCCGCCGCCCCCATTCCCCGGCCGCAGGCCCGGCACCGCGAGCGCGTCATCCTCGCCGGCGACCCCCCGAGCCCCGTCGATCCCCCCTCCGGCTGCCGTTTCCGCACCCGCTGCCACCAGGCTCAGGACCTCTGCGCCGAACAGGCCCCCGAGCTCACCGGCCCCCACG
Organism: Sinosporangium album; assembly: GCF_900100605.1. Lineage (GTDB taxonomy): Bacteria > Actinomycetota > Actinomycetes > Streptosporangiales > Streptosporangiaceae > Sinosporangium > Sinosporangium album. Next base: position 226,466 of record NZ_FNCN01000003.1, read on the forward strand.
CCCACCTCGCCGCCTGCCACTTCTCGGTGCCGGCGGCCTGACGGCCCGGTCGCGTGTCCCGGTCGCTCGGCTCGGTCGCGCGGCCCGTCGGCCGGGCCGCGCGGCCTGACAGCGTGCTGTCAAGCCGCGGGCGTGGGTTCCTTCCCCGCGGGGAAGTGGAGCACGTTCCTGCCCGTGTAGGCGCGCAGGTCCACAACCTTCGAATCTCCCGTACGGCGCCGCCCCGCCGCCGAGCGGATGTGCCTGACCTTGTGGCGCGGCGTGTGATCTGGAACTACCGTGAACCTCGTCATCCATGCCCCCCGGCGTGATGCTTTTGTTACCAATGAGATAACTACAGAGCGGGCCGTAAGGCCGCTGTAAAGACCTTCTGAATTCTCTCTGGTCGATCGTCGGGCCCCTGCACGGGGGTCGGTCTGGGGCCCGCTCCATCGCCGCCGTCCCCGCCGCGCCGACGCTCCGCCGCGGTCGTCCCGCGCCGATGCTTCGCCGCGGTCCCCCGGGGTAGGGAACCCCCGGACACCTTTTGGGGGAAAAGATGGCTGCTTGTGAGACCTGCGGAAATGACTACCACATGGCCTTCGAGGTGCACGCTCAAGGCGTCGTGCACACCTTCGACTGCTTCGAGTGCGCCATCCAGAAGATGGCGCCCATCTGCGAGCACTGCGGCTGCCGCATCATCGGCCACGGTGTCGAAGCCGGCCAGCACTGGTTCTGCTGCGCCCACTGCGCCCGCGAGGAAGGCGCCACCGCCCTCGTCGACCACGTCGAAGCCCCGGCCTGAGCGGCACGGGAGAGCTCTGCGCCCGGCGTCCGCCGTACGGCCGCTCGCCGGGACGGCCGTTCACCCCGGTGGAGATCGGCGGTCGCGGTGGCCGCGGTGGCCGCGGTGCGGCGTTCTGGGCCCGTTCACCGATTGAACCACTCCGCCGAGGCGGAACGGGCGAGCATCCAGATCACGACGAGCGGCAGCAGCATGCCGAGCAGGTTGAAGACGGTGACGCTCTCGCCCGAGGCAGTCGTGATCAGCGGGCCGAGCAGGCCGAGGCCCTGCACGACCAAAGCCGTGATCCGCACCCATTTCCGGCGTGACCGGACGGCGGAGGCGAGTACGGCCAATAGCACCGTGGTCACGGTGGTGGGGAGGAACAGGAGCAGCCCGGTGGGCCCGAGGTCCGCCTCTGCGGGCACCTCGGAGAGGAAGATGATGAGGAACAGCAGGGCGATCACGCCAAGGCCCGCCTGCACCCACATGATCGCCCGGGCGACCGACACGTCCCGCGGCATGGATTCGACTTCGTCATACCCTGACATCGGACCTCTCCAGGAGTGGAAGACCAGCGGTGATCCGGGGAAACGGGTTACGGGCCGAGCACGTTCAGGGCGAACAACGGGAAACCGCATGAGCGGTGCGGTGGAGTTCGTGTGAATCATAAGAACGCCGCAGTTCTCTGCGATAGACGAGCCTGGGAATTGATTCCGAAATTTGATCCCCCGCGGTCGGGCTCTCTGTGCGTGTCCGCCCATGGCGCATGGCATAACCGCTGGCAGTGGGCATGGCGCGGCCGTTCGGGCATGCATGTCCGATGAGCATGCGCCTTCCCTTTGCGATGCGGAGCGTGGTCGGCCGAATGCTCATTGCGGCGGCCTCCGCCCGGCGCTGCGGCGGCATATGACGGCGATTGAATGAATCGCCGATCAAACCCTTCTTGTGTGCGCGATCGAGATCTGCTTCCGGAAGCGGTGGACACACGTGAGCGATCGGGCCGGTCGAATATGGGGCGGCCCTCCCGGGGAGATGTCGGCACGGTGGCGGTCGCGGTGTTCGCGGTGTTCGCGGTGTTCTTCAAGGGGCCTGAAACCCCTGCGAACGGCGGTGGCGACGTGAGCCGTCGTGCGCGGCGAAAGGATCTGCGGCCGACTTGGGCTCTCCCCGGCCGTTCCTCCGTTGGACGCCGCCGGCAGCGGGCACGCTGGGGGCTGTGCTGCCCGAAATCTCGGCATTCGGTCGTGCAAAACCCAGCACGAACGGCATAGCGGACAGAACCAAATCTGTCCGTCCGATGTTCTTGTTTCGGGTGCGTAGGGTTGCGCGCCGACTGGTTCTGTCGGCATTGTTGGGGAAGCCGGTGCCGGCGGGCGAGGTCAGGTCGCCCGTCGGCCCGGTCCTTTCGTGCTTCCCCGGTGGCCTTTGCCGCTCGCGGAGGCGGATGCGGCATGATTGGGGCGGGCCACATCCACGAACGAGGCTGACCTTGATCACTTCTGCGAGGGGGCCGCGCCCCGCGGACTTCACCGACGTCCGGGTCACCAATCTGTCGGTCGTGCTCCGTTTCGTCAGAGAGCACGCCCCCTGTTCGCGTGCCGACATCGCCGCCATGACCGGACTCAACAAGGCCACGGTGTCGAGCCTCGTGGCCGATCTGATGGACCGGGGGATGCTGCGCGAGATCGGCCTGACGGAGAACCGTGTCGGCCGCCCCGCCACGATGATCGTCCTTGACGGAGCGCCGTTCTCCGCCGTCGGCATCGAGATCAACGTCGACTACCTGACCGCCGTGGTCATCGACCTCGCGGGAGAACGCCTGCTGTCGTGGCGCCGTTTCTTCCCCGGCACCGACGCCGTGGCCGACGAGGCCGTATCGGAGGTCGCGGGGCTCGCCCGGCGCGTGGTCAACCGCATGTCCAGAGAGGGACGCCAGGTCCTCGGCCTGGCGGTGGCCGTGCCGGGACTGGTCGACATGCGCGGTGCCGTACGGCTCGCGCCCAACCTCGGCTGGACCGACGTCGACCTCTACGGCGACCTGCGCAGGGCGCTGCGCGAACCGGAGTTCCCCGTCGAGGTGGAGAATGACGCCAACTTCGCCGCCATGGCCGAGCAGCGGTTCGGCGCCTTCAACGGCGCCCAGAACCTCGTCTACCTGACCGGGGAGATCGGCGTCGGCGCGGGCGTCGTGCTCGACGGGCGGCTCCGCCGGGGCGGACGGGGATACGGCGGTGAACTGGGTCACGTGCAGATCGACCCCGAGGGGCACTCGTGCCGCTGCGGTCGTGTCGGATGCCTGGAGGCCGTCGCGGGCATCGGCGCCGTTCTCGACCGCGCGGTCGCCTCACCCACCGAGATCGAGCCTGAGATCGCCCAGATCGTACGGCTGGCGCACGCCGGAGACAGGGCCACGCTCGCCAGGCTCCACCGCGTGGCCCGCGACCTCGGGCGCGGTGTGGCGATCCTGTCCAACCTGCTGAACCCCGAAGTGGTGATCCTCGGCGGCTACTACGTGCCGCTCGCGCCCTTCATGCTGGCCACCGTCGAGGAGGAGGTGCGCCTGCGCACGATCGCCCCGGACACCGGCGGGTTGCGCATCGCCGCTTCCACCCTGGGGCACGACGCCGCGGCGCTCGGGGCGGCCGGCCGGGTGCTCGACGGCGTCGACTCGGGCCGCTTGCCCCCATCGCGCGTGGTGCCGGAGCCGCTCCCGGAACGCGCCTGACGGCACGCGATCCCGGGGCCGTGCCGACTGCGTCGGCTGCGTCTGCCGTACCGGGTTGCGCCGGCTGTGCCGTACGGCACGCGCCCGGCGGGGCGCTCCGCGCCCGAGGGGCTGGGTCTCCCGCGCCCGGGAGCCTCGGGGCGTCGGCGCCCGTCAGCGGGTCAGGCCCGCTGGAGGGCGGTGCCGCGCGCGAGCTCGACGGCCCGCTCGTGGGCGGCGGCCAGCGACACCGCGGCCTGCTCGCGAAGGTCCGCCATCGCGGGGTTGGTGTCGGCGAGGGTGAGCTCAGGCATGATCACCTGGAGGTCGAGGCCGAAGACCTCGACCAGCACCTTGCGCAGCCACGGGTCGGCGAAGTCCCAGCCCTCCTTGGGCGTGCCGGGGCCGTACGCCCCGCCCCTGCTGGCGATCAGGAATGCGGGCCGCCCGTAGAGCGGGCCCTCCTCGGGGGTGAAGCCGACGGTGCGCCCGCCGACCAGCACGTGGTCGAGCCACGCCTTGAAGGTGGTGGGCGCCGCCCAGTTGTACATCGGGACCGCGAACAGGTAGGCGTCGGCGGCCAGCATCTCCTTGACGAGCTCCTCCTGGACGGATGCGGCGGCCTTCTGCTCGGCCGTGTGGCCGGCGGGGTCGCTGAACCGGGCGGCGATCAGGTTTCCGGAGAGGTGGGGGACCGGGTTGCTGCCCACGTCCCGATAGGTCACGTCGCCGTCCCAGTGCTGTCGGAACGTCTCGGCCACGGCGCGGGAGACCGAGCCGGTCATCGCGGCGGCCGCGTCGATGTGCAGAAGGCGAGGCATGAGATCCTCCATTGAAGTGTTGGGGCAGATCGTCTGCTGAACAGATTGTCCTCAGGGCAGGTAGTCTGTCAAATCAATCATCTGCCCGTGTGGTTATGATGAGGTCATGAACAACGATCGGTCGTGCTCCCTCCCCGCGGGACTGGAGACCGATGTCGGGTGGCTTCTCGGCCAGACCTTCCACGCCTACAACACCACCACCCAGCGCGTCATGGCGGAGTTCCCCGCCGCACACCGGGGCTACATGCTGGTGTCGGCCGCCGTCCACGAAAGCGCGCGCAACCAGATCGAAATGGCACGCCAGCTCGGTGTCGACCGCTCCGTCATGGTCAACCTTGTCGACGAACTGGAGCGGGAGGGGCTGGTCGAGCGGCGGCCCGACCCCACCGATCGCAGAAACCGCCTCATCGCCGCCACCGAGCAGGGCCGCGAGCGGCTTGCGTGCTCCCTCGCCGCGATCAGGCGGGCCGAGGAGGAGCTTCTGGCCCCTCTTGAGGAGCACGAGAAGAGGGCCTTCCGCGAGATGCTCCGCAGGATCGTCGCCCGCGGCGTTCCCGAGGAGGCGCGGCACGCCGCCTGCGCCGCCGCCGAGACGGGCGATGACCGCCTGGTGGGCACCGATAGGCACCGATAGGCGCCGATAGGCGCCGATAGGCGCCGAGCCTGTGGGCTGTGTCGGGGGGCGCTGCGCCTGCGCGCCTCGCAATGATGTGAGTCCGGTCGGAGCCCGCTCTCTTCGCGAGTGATTCTCGTGTGCGCGGCTGGGAGCGCTCCCGTGATGACCGCGCCGCGTCGGCCGGGTGGGGACCCTCATCCACGGCTCCCGGCGGTCCGGGGCTTTTGCGCGGCGGACTCTGGGGAAGATGTCAGGCAGTTCTACGCGTCGCCCCGCCGCCCGGCGCGGACCCGGGTGGGGAAGCAGGAGTTTTCATGCCGCATATTTCCCTTAAGTCGGACGAACCTGGCATCAACGGACTTTTCCGGTACCGGCCGGAGACGGCCCGACCGCTCGCGGACCTGGCCGAGGTGCTGCTGCGCGGTGACAGCACCCTGTCGCGGGGAGAGCGGGAGCTGATCGCGACATATGTGTCGTCGCTCAACGAGTGCCGGTTCTGCTCGAACTCCCACGCCGCCTTCGCCGCCGCCCAGCTTCCCGGCGGCATCGAGCTGGTGGACCAGGTACGGTCCGACCCGGACGGCGCGCCGATCAGCGCCAAGCTCCGGGCTCTGTTGGTGGTGGCGGCAGCCGTACAGCGCGGCGGGCCGCACGTCACCACGGCCGATGTCGACGCGGCCAGGGCGGTCGGCGCGACGGAGATGGAGATCCACGACACCGTGCTGATCGCTGCGGCGTTCTGCATGTTCAACCGATACGTCGATGGATTGGGAACCGTGGCTCCCGCCGACAGGTCCGCCTATGCGGCCATGGCCGAGCAGATCGTCGACCAGGGTTACAGCGCCGTCGTCCCGGAGTCCCAGCCCGCGGGATGAGCCGGGCGACTTCTCGCCGTTGGAGGGAGCCCCGGCGCCGGGCCCGGCGCCGGGGCTCCGGCAGCTCACTTCCGGTCGTCGCTTGAGCCGGCGACCAAGGTGTCGCCCGTGCTCGCCCCGCCGGGCGAGGCCCGGCGCGTGCGCGGCGCCCGCTTGGGCTTGGCGGGTGGGGCGATCGGCTGGGTGTCCCCGGCCGGCCGAGCGGGGACCGGATCCGCCTGCGAGGCGCCCGGCGCGTCCGTGGGCTGCGGCGGTGCGAGCGGTGCGGGCGGTGCGGGCGGTGCGGGCGGTGCGGGCGGTGCGAGTGGTGCGGGCGGTGCGGGCGGTGCGAGCGGTGCGGTGGGCCCGCTCGGCGGTGCCTCACCGGAGTCGGCCGGGTCGCGTTGCCCCTCCTGCGGTCCGGCCGACCGGGCGGGCTCGGTCTCGCGCGGCGCGGCGTCCGCGGATTCCGGGGCGGCGGGCCACTGCGGCTGTGCCGTACGGTGTGGGCGCAGTGCGTCGATGACCTCGTCGGCCTCGGCCTCGGGGGAGAGGTCGCGCGGCTCCTCGGGGCCGCGGCGCCGGAATACGACCATGTGGTCGACCGACAGGCGTCCCGCGCCCACGACGGCGAGCAGGATGGAGGCGGCGCCGAGGGCCACGATGAGGTTGACGTGGCCGCCCGCGAGCGGCTGGGCGGTGTCGCCCGTCGCGAGGGAGAAGACCGCGGCGTGCTCGGCGAACAGGACGAGGCCGACCACGGGTACGAGCAGGCCCACGATGAGGAGCGCCCCGCCTATGAGCTCGACGAGCATGGTGAGGGCGGCCCACACGCCGGGCAGCGGCGCGCCGATCTCGGCGAAGGAGGCTCCGGTGCTGATGAGGCCGGCTTCGAGCTTGCCCCAGCCGTTGGCGATGAAGATGCCGCCGATTCCTATGCGGGCCGCGAGCGCTGCGATATCACGGAAGGTTCGTCGCACGGTGTTCAATCCGTCCGCTTGATGGTGATATGTCTTGTACGAGGCTGACGGTAGTTGAATGGCTTCACAAAGGAGTCTGAAACGTCGAAAGGTGCCCACCTCCCGGCATTCGTCGCGGATAATGCCAAGTCAGGTACGGCAGGAGCCGTACCCGAGGTCGGGCGGATTCGTATCCGCCCACGGATCCCATTCCCCGCCGGGGGCGGGCGGACCGCTCCCTCATGGACAGAGCCGCGTGTCGGGGACGCCCAATCGCCGCCTGAGTGCGGTATAACCGGGGGCGGACCGGGGAGGCTTGATGCGTGACTCCGACAGGGCCCGGCCGGCGGGGCACGCCGCGGCACGGGATCTGTTCGAACAGATACGGCGGCGTTATTTCGAGCTATCCCCGACGGCGAGAAGGCTGATCTACGTCGGAGCCGGGGCCGCCGCCCTCGCGCTCACCATCGTGACGGGCTGGCCCTTCCTCCCCGCGCTCGTGGTCACGGTCGTGCTGATGGCCTTCGCCGCGTTGACCTTACGCTTCCCGAGGGCCGCCGCGACGGTGCTGGTACTCGGCGCCTGGGCCATGCTGCTGCCCGTCTTCACGCTGGCCTTCGGCCGGAATTCCTCCGTACCGCTGCTGCTCATGATCGTCGGCCTGCCCGTGGCGGCGGTCGCCCACCTCATCCGGTGGGTGCCTCCATGGCTCACCACGCTGACGGCTCTGCTCGCCACTGCCGCGATCGCCCTCGGGCTCTCACCCCTGTCGGCCACCGCGGCGCTGTGGGGCGGCTGCGCCGGCGCGGTCGCGGTGCTCGTCTTCCGCTTCCTCCAGGCGCGCCGGGTCAAGGCCGCGCTCACGGCCGGCGAGCAGCAGGTCCGCGTGCGCGTGCGGGGTGGCGGCACCGCGGCCCAGGCCGCCGCCGACCCGGGGCAGGGGCCCCCGCCGATCTCGGTGGAGGAAGCCCTCGGCGAGCTGGAGGGCATGGTCGGGCTCGCCCCCGTCAAAGAGCAGATGCGCTCGATCGCGGCCTCCATCGAGGCCGCGCGGCTGCGGGCCGAGGCCGGTTACACCACCGAGCCGCCGATGCGGCACTTCGTGTTCGCCGGGCCGCCGGGCACCGGCAAGACCAGCGTGGCGCGCTCGGTCGCCAAGATCTTCTACGCCTTCGGCCTGCTTTCGACCCCCTATGTCGTCGAGGCCCAGCGGGCCGACCTCGTCGGGGAGTTCCTCGGGGCGACCGCCATCAAGACCAACGAGCTGATCGACCGGGCCATCGGCGGCGTGCTGTTCATCGACGAGGCGTACAGCCTCATCAACTCCTCCGACGGCCAGCCCGACCGCTTCGGGGCCGAAGCCGTACAGACCCTTCTCAAGCGCGCCGAGGACGACCGCAACCGGCTGATCATCATCCTGGCGGGCTATGAGAAGGAGATGGCGGCGTTCCTGTCGTCCAACCCCGGACTGGCCTCGCGTTTCTCCACCAGGATCACGTTCCCGACCTATTCCCCGGACGAGCTGCTCAGCGTCACGGACCTGATCCAGCGGCGGCGCGGCGACCGCATGCCCGCGGACGCGCGCCCGGCGCTGCTGAGCCACTACGACGACGTCCACCGCAGGGCGGTCATCGACGAGCTGGGCAACGCACGCTTCGCCCGCAGTCTGGCCGAGGCGGCGGCGCAGGCCCGCGATGTGCGGGTCGTGGGCGGCGGGGGTTCCCCGACGACCGAGGACCTTGTCACCACCACCGCGGCCGATTTCGCCAAGGCGTTCCATGAGCTGACCGCCCGCTTCCGGGGCGACCAGGCCGTCCCGACGCTGGAGGAGGCGCTGGCCGATCTCGACGCCATGGCGGGGCTGGAGCCCGTCAAGCGCCAGGTCCGCGCGATCGCGGCTCAGCTCAGGGTGGCCAGGATGCGGCAGGAGCAGGGGCTGCCCACGCCACCCCAGTCACGGCATTTCGTGTTCGTCGGGCCGCCCGGCACGGGCAAGACCAGCGTCGCCCGCGTCCTCGGCCGGGTCTTCGCCGCGCTCGGCCTCCTCACCCGGCCCGACGTGGTCGAAGGCCAGCGGGCCGACCTCGTCGGCCAGCACCTCGGGGCGACCGCCATCAAGACCAACGCCCTGGTCGACCGGGCCATCGGGGGTGTGCTGTTCATCGACGAGGCGTACAGCCTGATCAACCCCGGCTACGCCGGGGGAGACGCCTTCGGGGCCGAAGCCGTACAGACCCTGCTCAAGCGGGCGGAGGACGACCGGGACCGGTTGGTGATCGTCCTCGCGGGCTACGAGCGGGAGATGGACGGCCTGCTCGCCACCAATCCCGGGCTCACCAGCCGGTTCAACCAGCGGATCAAGTTCCCGTCGTACTCGCCGGACGAGCTCACCGAGATCGCCGTCGTCTGCGCGCGGCGCGCGGGCGACAGGTTCGACCCCTCCGCCCTGAACGACCTCGCCGAGGTGTTCACGTGGGTGTGCGGGGAGAGGCTCATCGACGGGCTCGGCAACGGAAGGTTCGCCCGTTCGCTGTTCGAACGGTCCGCCATGCGCCGCGACGTACGGCTGGCGGCCTGCGGGGACACGGCCAGCGCCGAAGAGCTCACCACCATCACCAGCGCCGACGTGCGGGCGGCCGTGGAGGAGCTCTCCGCGTAGGGGCCGCCGTTCCCCTGCGGGTCGGCCGGTCTGATGTGGGCTTTTCGGTCGAACGTAACCGGGGAAGTTGGCGCTCCTGTTGAGGGGCAGGCCGCGGGCTTTAGGCATGCTTTAGGGCTGCTACCTGCGGAATTATGCGCCGGATTTGCTTACGGCAAATGCCGACACACCCTCTGATTGGGAAGTCTGCCCCTCCTGGACATCGCATGATGTAGCAGTATGGCTACACTCCGTGGGGGTTGGAGGGGGCGAGGGGTTGGTGATGGCGGGTTTTCTGGCGCGGCGACTGCTGAACTATGTGGCGTTGATCGTGGTCGCCACCAGTTTGGCGTACATGCTGGCCGCGAGTGCGCTCAATCCGCGATCGAATTACGAGCAGCGGACGCCGCCTCCCCCTCCCGCGGTGGTGGACGCACGGTTGGACGAGCTCAATCTTAACGACGAGACGCCGTTGTTCCAGCGTTATCTGCGCTGGTCATGGGGGGTTCTCCGTGGGGATTTCGGGAGGACGGTCGCGGGTGATGAGGTTAATGCGGATCTCGCGAGGCGTGCGGGTGTTTCTTTGAGACTGATCCTTGTGGGGCTGTTTGTAGGCAGTATTGCGGGAGTGCTGGTGGGCGCATTGGCCGCCGTATGGCAATACGGGGTTTTTGACCGGCTAACGACGGGAGCTTCGTTCATAGTGCTCGCCGTGCCGACGGTGGTCCTGGCGAACATCCTGATCATCGGCGCGGTCTGGTTCAACGACCTGGTGGGCGCGCAGATCTTCCTGGTCAGCGGTGAGACGACGCCCGGCCTCGAAGGCGGGCTCCCGGCGCAGTTGTTCGACCGGCTCAGGCACCTGGTCCTCCCCACGCTCTCGCTCTCGCTCGGCCTGATCGCGGTCTACAGCCGCTACCAGCGCAACCTCATGCTCGACGTGCTCGGCGCCGACTTCGTCCGTACGGCAAGGGCCAAGGGCCTGCGCCGGCGCACGGCGCTCACGCGCCACGCCCTGCGAACGGCGCTGATCCCGGCGGCCACCTACTTCGCCTTCACCTTCGGGGCGCTGCTCACGGGCACGACCTTCACGGAGAAGATCTTCGGCTGGCACGGCCTGGGCGAGCGGCTCATCGACTCCATCTTCACCAACGACGTCAACACGGTGGCGGCCATCAGCTGCCTCGCGGCGTTCGCCGTACTCCTGGCGGCCCTCGCCTCCGACCTGATGCAGGCGGTCCTCGATCCCCGGGTGAGGATGGGGTGAGCGGCCGCATGACCCTGCCCGAGGAGCAACTCACGGAGCAGCGCTCGGCCGTGGCCGAGGCCGGAGTGAGGGTGCCGTCCCGGGGCCGGGTCGTAGCCGGGCGGTTCTTCGGCTCCGGGTGGGGGCGGGCCGGGTTCGCGCTGCTCGCGGCGGTGTTCCTGCTGGCGTTCGCCGGGCCGCTGGTCTCGCCCTGGAGCTACACCGACAAGGATTTCACCGCGTTCATGGCGCCGCCCTCGGCGGCGCACTGGTTCGGGACGTTGCAGACCGGGGCGGACGTCTTCGCGGTGACGATGCGCGGCATGCAGAAGTCGCTGGTCGTCGGGCTCCTGGCCGCGCTGGTGTCCACGGCCCTGGCCGCCGTGATCGGCGCGTTCGCCGGCTACTTCCTCGGGTGGACCGACCGGATGCTGACATGGGTCACCGACCTGCTGCTGGTGCTGCCCGCGTTCCTCATCCTCGCCGTCATGTCCCCGATGTTCGCCGGCGGGCAGTGGCCGCTGTTCGTGTTCATGCTGGCGCTGTTCCTGTGGATGGTGACCTCGAAGGTCGTGCGCGGGATGACGGTGTCGCTGAAGGAGCGGGAGTTCATCCTCGCCGCGCGGTTCATGGGGGTCTCACCCACCCGGATCATCTTCCGGCACGTGATCCCGAACCTGTCGTCCCTGCTGGTCGTGGACGCGACGCTCAACGTGAGCGCCGCGATCCTGACGGAGACGAGCCTGTCCTACTTCGGGTTCGGCATCCAGCCGCCCGATGTGTCGCTCGGCACGCTGATCGCCGACGGCGCCAAGACCGCGTCCTACGCGCCGTGGACGTTCTGGTTCGCGGCCGGTCTGCTGATCGTCACCGTCCTCGCGGTCAACATGATCGGCGACGCTCTGCGCGACGCGCTCGACCCGGGCTCCCGGAGGTCTCGATGACCGAGCGCCCTTATGCATTCGGCTGGGTGAAGCATGCGTGATGAGCCCGTTCTCACGGTCTCCGACCTCTCTGTCACCTTCGGCATGGGGCGGGGGGCCGTCCACGCGGTCCGCGGCGTCAGCTTCGATGTGCGCCCCGGCGAGGTGCTCGGCGTCGTGGGCGAGTCCGGCTCGGGCAAGTCGGTGTCGGCCCTGGCGGTGATGGGTCTGCTGCCGCCGAACGCGCGGGTCTCCGGTTCGGTGAGACTGCTCGGCACCGAGCTGCTCGGGGCGTCCGACAAGCGCCTGGCCGACTTCCGGGGGCGCGCCCTGTCGATGGTGTTCCAGGATCCGCTGTCGGCCCTCACCCCGGTCTACCGGGTTGGCGACCAGATCGCCGAGGCGCTCATGGTCCACCGGAGGCTCACCCGCGCCCAGGCCGCCAGACGCGCCGTCGAACTGCTCGACCTCGTCGGCATCCCGAGCCCCGAGCAGCGGGCGATGGCCTTCCCGCACGAGTTCTCCGGCGGAATGCGCCAGCGCGCCGTGATCGCGATGGCGATCGCCAACGATCCCGACGTCATCATCTGCGACGAGCCGACGACGGCGCTCGACGTCACGATCCAGGCCCAGGTGCTCGACGTGCTCCGCAAGGCGCAGCACGAGACCGGCGCGGCGATCGTGCTGATCACGCACGATCTCGGGATCGTCGCCGGCTTCGTCGACCGCGTCCTGGTGATGTACGCCGGGCGGCCCGTCGAGGTCGGCACCGTGGACGAGGTCTACTACCGCTCGCGCATGCCGTACACGCTCGGCCTGCTCGGCTCGGTCCCCCGCCTCGACCGGGGGGAGCACGGGAGGCTCGTGCCGATCGTGGGCAATCCGCCGTCACCCGCCGCCCTGCCCGAGGGCTGCCCGTTCTCGCCGCGCTGCCCGCTCGTGGTGGCGGACTGCCGGTCGGCCGAGCCGCCGCTGCTCCCGGTACGGCACGGCGGCCATCTGGCCGCCTGCGTGCGTGCGGGCGAGATCGACGGCGGGGATCTGCCGCCCGAGCGGATCTACCGGGCGCCCGAGAGGGCGGCGCCGAGGCCGGTGCACGCGCCCCGGGAGGAGCGCGAGGTGGTGCTGGGGGTCGACGGCCTGGTCAAGCACTATCCGCTGATGAGAGGCGCGGTGTTCAAGCGCCGGATCGGCACGGTGCGGGCGGTCGACGGGGTGACGTTCGACCTGCGCGAGGGGGAGACGCTCGGCCTGGTCGGCGAGTCGGGCTGCGGGAAGACCACCACGCTGATGGAGATCCTCCGGCTCGTGCGTCCGCAGGCGGGCACGGTGGCGGTGCTGGGACGCGACATCTCCGCCCTGGCGTCGTCCCAGCGCATGGCGATCCGGCGCGACATGCAGGTGGTGTTCCAGGACCCGATGTCCTCGCTCGACCCCCGCATGACGGTCTACGACATCCTCGCCGAGCCGTTGCGCACGCACGGCAGGCGCGACCTCGGGCCGAGGATCCAGGAGCTGCTCTCCCTCGTGGGGCTGGAGCCGCGCCATGCGGCCCGCTATCCGCAGGACTTCTCGGGAGGGCAGCGGCAGCGCATCGGCATCGCCCGGGCGCTCGCCCTCTCCCCCCGCCTGATCGTGCTCGACGAGCCGGTCTCCGCGCTCGACGTGTCGATCCAGGCGGGCGTGATCAACCTTCTGGAGGAGCTGAAGGAGCGACTCGGCCTCTCCTATCTGTTCGTCGCTCACGACCTGGCCGTGGTCCGGCACATCGCCGACCGGGTCGCGGTCATGTACCTCGGCAGGATCGCCGAGGTGGGCGCGGTCGGCCGTGTCTACGACTCGCCCATGCACCCTTACACGCAGGCGCTGCTGTCGGCCGTTCCGATTCCCGATCCGGAGAAGGAGCGGGCGCGGCGGCGCATTCTGCTGGAAGGCGATCTGCCGAGTCCGGCGAGTCCGCCGTCGGGGTGCCGTTTCCGCACACGCTGTCCGCTCTTCAAGGCCATCGGGGAGGCCGAGCGGCTGCGGTGTGTGGACGAGGAGCCGCGGGTCCGCCCGATGGGCGGAGACCACGGCGCGGCCTGCCATTACGCCGAATCACTCGATGTCCTGTGAAAACTGGAGGAATTGTGTTTGCAGTTCGGTGCGCGGTCGCGCTGGTGGTGGCCGGGGCGGCCCTCACCGCATGCGGCGGCCAGACCACCACGCGAACCGGGGGCGTTCAAGGCCAGGTGAGGGCATATGACATCAATCCTCAGCCCCCCGACGCGGTCAAGGACGGGGGGACGCTTCGGTGGGGCATCAATGAGTACGCCTCTCAATGGAACCTCAACCACATCGACGGCAACCTCGCGGAGGTGAAGAAGGTCGTCGACGCGCTGATGCCCGCGCCCTTCAGATCCGATGAGAAGGCCCAGATCAGTGTCAACCCCGACTACGTGGTGGATGCAAAGATCACCCAGTCGGCTCCCAAACAGGTCGTGACATACACCCTGAACCCTCGGGCCAAATGGTCTGACGGCAAGCCCATCACGTGGGCCGACTACGAGGCCCAGTGGAAGGCGATCAACGGCACCAACCCGGCCTACCGGGTGGCCACGGTCACCGGATACCAGGACATCCAGAGCGTTGCCCGGGGCAAGGATGACTTCCAGGTCGTCGTCACCTTCGCCCGGCCGTTCGGCGACTGGCAGTCGCTGTTCTGGCCGCTCTATCCGCAGTCCACCAATCGGACGCCGGAGGCGTTCAACACCGGGTGGCTCAACAAGATCCCCGTCACGGCGGGGCCGTTCGCCTTCCAGGCGTTCGACCCGACGGCCAAGACCGTCACGATCGCGCGCAACGACGGCTGGTGGGGCCGACGGGCCAAACTCGACCGCATCATCTTCCGCGCCTCGGAGAGCGACGCCCTCATCGGCGCCTTCACCAACAACGAGCTCGACGTCGTGGACGTCGGGCCGTCCGCCCCGGACTACGCGCGGGCCAAGGCCACCCAGGGCGGCACCGTACGGCAGGCGGCGGCGCCGGATTTCCGGCACTTCACGCTGAACGGCGAGAGCGAGATCCTGTCCGACGTCCGGGTGAGGCAGGCCATCGCCAAGGGCCTCAATCGCCAGGCGATCGCGCAGTCCGACCTTCAGGGGCTCGACTGGCCCATCGTGCTGCTCAACAACCACTTCTTCATGAACACCCAGGAGGGCTACCAGGACAATTCCGGAGCTCTCAGCACCTACGACCTGGCCAAGGCGGGGCAGATGCTCGACGCGGCCGGATGGGTGATGTCCGGCGGGGTGCGCAAGAAGAACGGCAAGGAGCTGAACCTGCGTTTCGTCATCCCCTCAGGGCTCCAGCTCAGCAAGGCCGAGGGGGAGCTCGCCCAGACCATGCTGTCCGGGCTCGGGGTCAAGCTCGCCATCCAGTCCGTGCCCAGCGATGACTTCTTCGTCAAGTACGTCATCCCCGGCAACTACGACATCGCTCCCTTCTCCTACATCGGCACGCCGTTCCCGGTGACGAGCAGCTACGGGCAATACGTCAACGCCGCCCATCCACCCAAGAACGGCAAGCTGTGGAACGCCAACCTGGGCAGGATCGGCAGCCCGCAGATCGACGAGGCGATGAACCGCGCGATGTCCGAGCTCGACCCAAAGCAGGCCATCGTCGAGGCCAACGCGGCGGACCGCCTCATCTGGCAGCAGGTCAACGTGCTGCCGCTCTACCAGCGTCCACAGACATGGGCCGTACGCTCGTCGCTCGCCAACATCGGCGCGCGGGGCTTCTACAGCTTCAAATACGAGGACATCGGATTCATGAAGTAGCCCGCAGCAGGGCGAACCTCACCGTGTCGCCGGGACGCAGCTGGGCCGCGGTGCCGATGTCCGCCTCGACCACCACCCCGATCACCGGGTAACCCCCCGTGGGCGGGTGGTCCGCCAGGAACACGATCGGCTGCCCGTCCGGCGGCACCTGGACGGCTCCGCGCACCATGCCCTCGCTCGGCAGCTCCCCCCGCCGTGTCCGCCGCGGCGCCGGCCCGCGCAACCGCACCCCCACCCGGTTGCTGTCCGAGGAGACCGCGTACGGCACCGCGCACATCGCCTCCACCGCCCCCTCGGCGAACCAGTCGTCCCTCGGTCCCGGCAGCATCCGCAGCACCGGAGCGGAGGGAAAGGACGGGGGAGGGGCGTAGTCGGCCGCGGGAAGGGCGAGCCCGAGGGCCGGCCCGACCGGCAGCAGGTCACCCGGCTTCAAGGGGGCGGGTCCGAGCCCGGACAGCGTGTCGTGGGACCGGCTTCCGAGCACGGGCTCCACCGCGACCCCCCCGCGCACCGCCACATACGTGCGCAGCCCCGCCGCGGGCATCCCCACCGTCACCTCGCCGCCCGGCGGTACCCACGCCGGCGCGTACATCTCCCCGCCCGCCACCTCGCACGGCGCTCCCGTCACGGCGACCCACGCACCTCCGCGGAACCGCAGCCGGGCACCGCCGAGGGTCAGCTCGATGCCCGCGAACCCCTCCGGATTGCCCACCAGCCGGTTGGCCAGCGCCAGGCTCCGCTCGTCGGCCGCCCCCGACCGGGGCACGCCCAGGTGCGCATAGCCCGGGCGGCCCGCGTCCTGCACCGTCGCCAGCATGCCGGTGGCGAGCACCTCGACCAGTCGGTCGGCGTTCATGTCCGGACGAACCGCACGTGAGTGCCCGGCCGCAGTAGCGACGGGGGATCCGCCGAGGCGTCCCACACCACCGTCGAGGTGTGGCCGAGCAGCCTCCACCCGCCGGGCGAGGCCGAGGGATAGACGGCGGAGTACGGCCCGGCGACCGCGACCGAGCCCGTCGGCACCGAGGTGCGGGGGGTGGCGAGGCGGGGCACGTGCAGGACCGGGTCGAGCCCGGTGAGGTAGGCGAAGCCGGGGGCGAACCCCAGCCAGCCCACCACGAACGGGCTCGCGGTGTGGCGGGCGACGACCTCCTCGGGGGAGAGCCCGGTCTCCTCGGCGACCTCGGCGAGGTCGGCTCCGCCGTACACCACGGGGATCGTCACGGTGGGGGCGCGCTCGGCCGCCTCGGAGAGGGCCGTTCCGAGAACGGCCGCGCAGAGCGCCTCAAGGCGTGCGGACAGGCGGTCCACGGCCTCACAGGAGGCGGTGGGAGCGACCACGAGCACGGTTTCAGGGCCAGGGACGATCTCGGCCGCCTCCGGGGGCCGATCGGCCCGCAGCGCCGCGTCCAGCGCCAGCGAGAGGGCGAGCCCGCCCGTCTCGACCAGGAGCCCGCGCTCGCCGACCCGGCGCACTCGAAGGGTCACGTGAAGGCCATCACCGTCACGCCGGCCTCCTTGAGCGCGGTGCGCACCGCGCGGGCCAGCACGACCGCCCCGGGCGTGTCGCCGTGTACGCAGATCGACCTGGCCTCCACCGCCACCTCGCTCCCGTCCTCGGCCACGACGACGCCGTCCACCGCCATGCGGACGGCGCGGGCCACGACGGCGGCCGGGTCGGCGATGACGGCACCCGGCCGACCGCGCGGGACCAGGGTGCCGGCCGCGGTGTAGGCGCGATCGGCGAAAGCCTCCGAGACCGTCGCCACCTTGGACCCTGCCGCGATCTCATGAACCGCGGATCCGGGGAGGGTGAGGACGGGGAGCGACGCGTTGTAGTCGGCCACGGCGTCCACGAGGGCACCGGCCTGGGCGGGGTCGCGGCACACCCGGTTGTAGAGCGCTCCGTGCGGTTTGACGTAGGCGACCCGCCCGCCCATCGTCCGGGCGATCCCGTCCACCGCCGCGAGCTGGTAGAGGATCTCGGCGTAAAGCTCCTCGACCGGCACCTCCATCTCGCGCCGTCCGAACCCGGCCAGATCGCGATAGGACACCTGCGCGCCGATCGCCACCCCCCGGTCCACGGCGGCGGCGCACGTGTTGCGTATGGTGACCGGATCTCCGGAGTGGAAGCCGCAGGCCAGGTTGGCGCTGGTGACGATGTCGAGCAGGGCCTCATCGTCGCCGAGCCGGAAAACGCCGAAACCCTCACCGAGATCGGCATTGAGATCGATCAGCATCGTGTCCCTCGGGGATCCACCGCACGGGCTGCCCTGTCGGAGCGACCGTCGCCCGCGCGGACGCGTTCGGTTCAAGCCTACGAGCCTTCGGCCCCGCCCGTGAGATATCAGAAGGGGGGTTCGTCTGGGATGTCGGCGATGTCGTCGAAGGCGGCGGCCAGCTCGTCCGGATGGTCGCCGATGCGCTCGGCGATCTCGATGAGCACGTGCAGGACGTCATGCCGGTCGTGGCCGAGGTCGAGTAGGCGCTGGGCCGCCTCCCACAGCTCCGGAGGGTCGCCCTCCCAGAGCCGCGAGGCGATCTCCTCGTGCCAGGCCAGGTGCTCCTCGTAGTCGGGGCGGTCGCCCTCGCCGACGTGATCGATCTCCAGCAGCACCCGGCGGTCGGCGTCGTCGGCGGGATTGAGCCGGTCGAGGTCGACATCGCCGTGGGTGCCCTCAAGGAGCGGGAAGGCGAAGACGCGCCGGGCGAGCGCTGACAAGTCGCCGTCGGGCAGCAGCCGCTCGACCAGCGCCCGCGGGAGGCCGAAGGCCGTCGGGTCGCGGTACGCCTCGGAGAACTTGGCCGTCGCCTCCCACACGGCGTCGAGCGTGGCCCGCAGGCCCGGCTCGGGGAGCCCGGTGCGGGCGGCGGCGAACCGCACCCACGCCGCCAGCACGTGCGGCATGGCCTCCTGCTCGGCCGGGCTCAGCATGACTTTGCGCGGCAGCCACGACAAAAGGAACGTTTCACATTTTTTCGGGCTCACTCGTAGCGCGCGTCCGAAGTCCTGGTCGCAGCCGTAGTCGATGATGTGGTCGGCGCACCGCGACGCGGCCGACGGGTCCGACAGGTGCTCGGCGGCGTCGGAGGCCAGGAACTCGGCGGCCAGCATCGCCCGGCGGTCGCGGCTGTAGGGCGCCTCGCCGTGCAGCGGCGCCGGCCGCTTGCGGCCGGGCGGCAGCGCCTTGAGGCGGGCGCGGGCGAAGGCGTGGTAGGCGCCGTAGCTCTCGCTCACCGGCGGCGGGGTCCTGCGGCCCGGCGGCTCGCGCGTGGCCTTCATGGCGGACTCCAGGAGCGCCCGGGCCTGATCGGGCTCGATCTCCTCGAAGCGCAGCATCTCATTGCTCTCGGCCTCGGAGCGTGCCTGCTCCAGCAGCTTCTCCACCTGCGAGGAGACCCACGCGTCGCGGGCCATGCCCCGCATGTTGTAGTCGACCACCAGCACCATCGCGTGCCGGTCCTCGGTCGGGCCCGCCCGGCGCGGCCTCGGCGAGCCGGAGAGGTGGTCGGTCCGGTAGGCGAACGTGCACACGACGGTGTCCTGATCGCCGTATTCGTCCCTGGAGACGAAGCACCCCGTCGGCTTGACGGCGCCGACGCGGTCGGCCCAGCTGGGCCTTGCCACCCCGGACTCCATGAGCGCGAGCGCCGCGCCCTCGGCCTTGGCCCCCTGGCGCGCCGTGCCGAGGTAGGCCATCGCGACGAGCAGCGTCAACGCGGCCGGATTACCGGCCTTGGCCGCGTAGTCGACCAGGCCCTCGCCGAGCACCTGCTCGACGTCGCCGCCCCGGAGGCGGCGCCCCCACCAGGCGCCGATCATGTCGGAGACCATGAGCTCGGCGTCGAGGGGGCTGCGCACGGCGAGCAACTCACGTGCCGCGACCAGCATCTCCGCGAAGACGTCGTCCGGCGGCGATGCGTCCCGTGGATCTCGGTGTCGGCGGCTCACACCCCAACCTTCTCGCATTTTCGGGCCAAACGGTGCGTAGAAGGCGGCCCGGTGATCCCGATGTTATCGGGGTCCGCGTGGTGGCGGAGCAGAGTTCACCAGGGCGAGCAGATGTTCGCGGGCTATCCTCTCGATCACCTCGGGCGTCGTGCGGACTCCGAGGTGCTGTGCGCAGGCGCAGACATCCGTCACGCATCGCGCCACCGTCGCGTTCGGGACGGTCGAGAACTCGGCGGACAGGCGCGCGCTCACCGATTCGCGCAGCGCGGCCGCGCCACCGGTGATGCGTGTGGCGAGAGCATGCATGTAAGTCGCATTCCTCCGTAGGAGCGGGAAAAACCGCCCGACAGACACATCGGGGACTTTCATTCCCATTCCATTGCTTGCGGCGCTCATGTCAAGGAGGGGCGGCCGGAGGCCGGTGCGGCCCGGGGTCCGCCGAAGCGCGAGGTCGCCGCGTCTGCGGGCCGGTGCCGTACGGCTTGCGCGCGTTAATGATCTTGCGAGAATTTGAGCAATTTTTGCGCTTGGGCGGCATTGTTGACATATGCCGGTTCCCTGCAGTTCAGGGGCAGGTCAGGGCAGGGTTCCGGCCCCGCGCGCTGTGGGAAGCTGTTCGCATGCGAATCCAGCTCTCTCAGCGGGCACCGGCGGACGATCTCCTCGGCCGCAACGCGTTCGCGCTGCTCATCGGCATGCTGCTCGATCAGCAGGTGGCGATGGAATGGGCCTTCACGGGACCGTTCACGATCGCCGAGCGGATGGGCGAGGAGCTGACCCCCGACGCGGTCGCCGCACGCGATCCGGAGGCGTTTGCCGCGTTGCTCTCGCAAAAACCTGCCGTGCATCGCTATCCCGGTTCGATGGCCAAACGCGTCCAGCAACTAGCTGCCTACCTCGTCGAGCATTACGATGGCTCGGCAGAGGCCCTGTGGCGGGACATCCGCGACGGTGACGACCTGCTGCGGCGGCTCATGGATCTGCCCGGGTTCGGCAAACAGAAGGCGCAGATCTTCCTGGCACTGCTCGGCAAGCAGCGGGAGGTGAGACCGCCGGGGTGGCGAGAGGCGGCAGGAGCTTACGGCGAGGTCGGAGTCTTCCGTTCGGTGGCCGATGTGGTCGACGAAGACACTCTCGCCAGGGTGAGGGCCGCGAAGCAGGAGGCCAAGAGGGCGGCGAAGGGCAAGTAGCCTGATCTTGCTGCGAGCGGCGGAGCATTTTTGACAGGATGCGTTGACCGCATCGTGGCCGGGGCTTCCGTCCGCGCATGCCCATCGCCGATGATGTAGGGCAGGATCCGGTCAAGCCGGAGCCGCGCAAAGCCGAATCACAGTTATGGAGATGTGCCTCGTGGGAGACCCTGGCACGCGACGGAGGTGCCGACCATGAGCGCCGACACCTCCGTCCCCCGTCCCCGGGAGTCGGGTGTGGACATCTCAGACTCCGGCCTGTTCCAGGGCCTGATGTCGGAGGCGAACTTCGCCTTCGCGTTCTTCGACACCTCGGGTCGCTTTCATCGGGCCAATCAGCTTTTCGGCGAGGTGGTCGGGGTTCCGGCCGACAGGCTGACCGGGCAGCTTCCCCGGGACGTGCTCGCCGCCGACCTCACGGCGCTGATCGAGGGTTCGGTCCGCTCCGTGGCCGAGGGCAACGACCCTCCCAGCGACGGCCGGGTGCGGGTGCGGCTCGCCCCCGACGAGACCCGGCACTGGTCGCTGTCCTTCGCACCCGTCCATGACGACAAGAACGTGCTGCGCGCCGTCGCCCTCGTGGGTGTCGACGTCACCGAGGGGCGCCAGACCGAGGAGGACCTCCGCCGCAGCGAGGAGCGCTACCGCTCGCTCGTGGAGGCGCAGTCCCAGCTCGTCTGGATCACCTCGCCCAGCGGCGCCGTGATCGAGGACGCCCCGCAGTGGCGCGCCATCACCGGCCAGGGACTGGAGGAATACCTCGCCCACGGCTGGCTTGAGGCCGTACACCCCGACGACCGGGCGCACACCGAGGAGGCGTGGCGGGACGCGCTGCGCGGACGCTCGATGTTCGAGTGGAACTACCGTGTCCGCACCCGGGCGAGCGGTTACCGGCACTTCGAGGTCCGGGCCGTCCCGATCATCCGGCACGGCCGCGTGGTCGAGTGGGTCGGGGCCAACACCGACGTCACGCCCCAGCGCGAGGCCGAGGAGATGCGGGGCCGCCTTACGGATCAGCTCGGCGCAGCCGCGCTGCGCACCGCGCGGCTGCAGGGGGCGACGGCGATGCTCGCCGAGGCCCTCACGGTCGAGCAGGTCGTGCAGGTCATCATCGACGTGGGCCGCACGGCCGTGGCCGCCGACCGCTCGTCGGTCGCGCTGCTGGACCCCGACCGCGCCGCGCTCAAACTGATCAACAGCGGCGGCTTTCCGGAAATGCTCCTCGGAAGTCAGGGTGACGATCTCCCGCTGACGCATTCGAGCGTGCTCACGATGGCCGTCAACAGCCGCCGGCCCGTCTTCGCCGAGTCCCCGGAGAGCCTCCGCGCCCAGTTGATCGACGCGGGCGGTGAGGAGGAGGCCATCGAGAACATCCTCGCGCACTCCGACGAGCGCGCCTGGGTGGGGCTGCCGCTGCTCGCGGCGGGTCGCGCCCTCGGAGCCCTCAGGTTCTCCTTCACCAGACCGCAGAAGATCTCTCAGGAGGACGGGGTCTTCCTGGAGGCGCTCGCCGGGCAGTGCGCCCTCGCCGTCGAGCGGGCGACGCTCTTCGAGCGCGAGCACCGCACCGCCGAGACCCTGCAGCGCAGCCTGCTCCCCGACCGGCTTCCGGTGGTCAAGGGGCTGACTCTGGCCCAGAGGTTCCGCTCGGGCAGCCGCCACGTGCAGGTGGGCGGCGACTGGTATGACGCCTTCGTGCTGCAGGACGGCCGCGTGGCCGCCGTCGTCGGCGACGTCATGGGCAAGGGCGTCAAGGCCGCTGCGGGCATGGGCCGGATCCGCAACGCCATGAGGGCCCTCGCGCTGACCAATCCGCCGCCTGCGGCCGTGCTGACGGGCCTTGACCGCGTTTTCGAGGCCACGGAGGAGGAAGAGCAGGTCACATCGCTCGCCTACATGGTGGTGGAGCCCGGCACGGGCGAGGGCACCCTCGCCCTCGCGGGCCACCCGCCGCCGCTGCTGGTCTCCCCGCAGGGTGCGCCCCTGCTCTGCGACGCCGAGCCCGGCACTCCGCTGGGCTGGCCGACGAGTCGGCGCCAGTTCCGCTTCTGCGTCCCGCCGGGGCATACGGCCGTGCTCTACTCCGATGGTTTGGTCGAGAACCGCAAACGTGGGCTCGATGCCGGACTCGCAGAGCTATGCTCGGTTGTGACCGAAGCTCCACCGGAGGTCGTGGGGAGTCCTCACATGTTGCTCGATTTCCTCGTGGATCGAATGTTGGCTGGTTATGAGCAGGATGACGACGTGACTGTGCTGGCTATCCACGTTCCCGCTGCCACGAAGAGTGACTGAATGAAACAGTCATAACGGTTGCTTTCGGATATCAGTGGCCCGCTTCCGTACGCACTACTCTCTCGGTCGGCCTAGGGTGGGAAGGCAACCGCCGGGAGGTGGGCCTGCGGAGTGTGGGTGTCATGTCAGAATGCTTGGCAGGCACGTAGCGGTCCGCACGGCCTCGCCATCGTCAAGAGAGGCATCCGCCCCTAGCGGGCAACTGGGTCCATTGTCGCCACGCGTTCGTTCGAGAGGTGTTCGTGTCGCCTGCAAGTTCGACTCGCTCGAAGCCATCTGAGCTGAACGAGCCCGTCATTCAGCGACTGCTCGAGCGTGGGCGCTCGCAGGGTTTCCTCGAGTCCGAGGATGTCCGCAAGGCTTTCGAGGAGGCGGACATCCCCATGTCGCACGCCGCCGCGTTCCTGCGGAGCCTCAGCAAAGAGGGCGTGACCGTCGTGGTGACCGCCGCGGACTCCGCAGCGGCCCCCAAGAGGTCTCGGGGATCAGCAAAGCGCCGCACAGCCGCTCCCGTCAAGAAGACCAAGACAGCCGCCGCCGCGGCCAAGGAGCCTCAGCCTGAGACCGTCACCGCGGTCGTCAGTGCCGCAGAGCCCGCTCCCGCCGCGCCCAAGAAGGCGGCGCCCGCCAAGCGCGGCGCCGCAGCCGCGGGCAAGAAGCCCGTGGCCAAGGCCAAGTCGGAGGCCGCCTCGGCCCCCGCCGCGCCTGCCACCGGGGCCAAGCCCGACTCCAAGGCCAAGCCCGCCGACAGCAAGCCCAAGGGCGCCGAGTCCGGCGAGGACGACGAGGACATCGAGCTCGACGTCGACGTCGAGCTGGAGGACTTCGACGCCGAGCTGGAGGTCGAGTCCGACGAGGTCGAGATCGAGGGCGACGAGGCCGAGGGCGACGGCGAGGAGGAGGCCGAGCCCAAGGCCGAGGCCGGGGCCGTCACGCAGAGCGACGACGAGGTCCTCATCCTCTCCGACGACGATGACGACGCGCCCGTGGCCCAGGTGGCAGCGGCCGGAGCCACCGCAGACCCGGTCAAGGACTACCTCAAGCAGATCGGCAAGGTCCCCCTGCTCAACGCCGAGCAGGAGGTCGAGCTGGCCAAGCGCATCGAGGCCGGCCTGTTCGCCGAGGAGCAGCTCGCCGGGGAGAACGACAAGCTCCCCGTCGACGTCCGCGCCGAGCTGGAGTGGATCGCCGAGGACGGCCGCCGCGCCAAGAACCACCTGCTGGAGGCCAACCTCCGGCTCGTGGTCTCGCTCGCCAAGCGCTACACGGGCCGCGGCATGCTCTTCCTGGACCTGATCCAGGAGGGCAACCTGGGCCTGATCCGCGCCGTCGAGAAGTTCGACTACACCAAGGGCTACAAGTTCTCGACCTACGCCACGTGGTGGATCCGCCAGGCGATCACCCGGGCCATGGCCGACCAGGCGCGCACGATCCGCATCCCGGTCCACATGGTCGAAGTGATCAACAAGCTGGCCCGGGTCCAGCGGCAGATGCTGCAGGACCTTGGGCGCGAGCCCACCCCGGAGGAGCTGGCCCGCGAGCTCGACATGACCCCGGAAAAGGTCATCGAGGTTCAGAAATACGGCCGGGAGCCCATCTCGCTGCACACCCCGCTGGGTGAGGAGGGCGACAGCGAGTTCGGTGACCTCATCGAGGACTCCGAGGCGATCGTCCCTGCGGACGCGGTGAGCTTCACCCTTCTGCAGGAGCAGCTCCACTCCGTCCTCGACACGCTCTCCGAGCGTGAGGCGGGTGTGGTTTCCATGCGCTTCGGCCTGACCGACGGCCAGCCGAAGACGCTCGACGAGATCGGCAAGGTCTACGGCGTGACGCGTGAGCGCATCCGGCAGATCGAGTCCAAGACCATGTCCAAGCTCCGCCATCCGTCGCGCTCCCAGGTGCTGCGCGACTACCTCGACTGAAGTTCTCAGCACACACGAGGCCCCGACCCGCTTTGGGTCAGGGCCTCGTGTGGTTGTTCAGGGGAGATTCCCCGGTCGGCGGGATCTTTCATGTCCGGGGCCGGGAGACCGCACGTCCGGGGCCAGGAGCTCAGGGCCCGGGAACCAGGGGCCCGGAGCAAGAGCGCAAGAGCAAGAGGGCGCTGGGGTCAGGGGGCGCTGGGGTCTCCAGGAGGATGTCGAGCGTCCATGCGGAGCCGGGCCTGGGCGGGTCGCCGAGCCGCACGTCGTAGTCGAGATCGATGAGCACTTTGGCGAGCTCTTCGGGAGACCGGGGGTCGGCGTCGGCCACCAGCAGGGAACGTGCCACCTCGCCCCGAGTGGCCTTGGCCATGTGGCTGACGACCTTGCCGCCTTTCAACACGCGCACCGAGACCGCCGGGCCTTTCGGGCGCCACGCCGAGGCGTAGGTCGCCGACCGCATGTCGACGATCAGCCCGTCGGCGTCGGCGAGGGCCTCGCTCACGGGCGCCCGCCAGAAGGAGGCGAGCGGGCCGAGGGGTGGTAGCCGTACGCCCATCGAGAGGCGGTACGGCGGAACGCGGTCGTTCACGCGTAGGAGGCCCCACAGGCCCGAGAACACCAGCAGCGATCTTTCGGCCCGGCCACGGGCGTCGGGGGAGAGCCGGGAGAGGCCGAGATTGTCGTAGAGGACGCCTGTGTAAAGGTCGGCGGCGGGGAGCGCCGGGGAGGAGAGCAGCTCTTTGTTCTTGAGGATTTCGCCGCTCTGTCCGGGGGAGAGCCCGAGGACGGCGCGGGCCCTGCCTTCATCGGCGTCGCGGCACAGAGCGACCAGGGTGGAGAGCACCCGTTCCCTGGAGTCACTGAGGAAGGGAAAGCTCAGCGATGCCAGGTCGAGGGCGGGGCCCTCCTCGGCGGTGGCCTTGCCCTCGGAGGGAGGCAGGAGGATCAACACGAAGCCCGACTCTATCGCCGCCGGACATGTGCCGCGCCTCCTCCGAGGGGCTCCGCTCCTGGTCGGACGGCTTTGGGGGCGTATGTCCGCGGGGATGTCCAGGAGCTTCGGCGGTGGGGGAGCCCGAGGGTCAGCGTTCGGGGGCCGCTTCCCACTCGGAGCAGGGGTGCAGTGCGTGGTGTTGGTAGATCATTCCCACGGGCTTGCAGATTGCGGGGATCTGCACGATGTCGCTGCCGGGGCCGCAGATGCAGTGGGCACTGGGCTCGTGTTCGACAACGTCTCCCACCGGCTTCACATGGACAATCATGGCATTCACCCCGCTAAGTCATTGAGGACGGTAGATATGGATAAATCTATCCCCAAGGAAACCTTGTGGCCAGGGATGCCAGGTAAAGATCTCGGGCCCCAGGGCCGGCGTGGCACACAACCCCGTGGCTGTCGAAGTGTGGCGCTCACGGGTTTCTGTGCCAACGCCAAGCGGAGGGCCCCGCTCGATCACCTGGGCCAGTGGCCGCCGCCTCATCGGCTCCGCCCCGCACAGCTCTTCGGCACGGAGTCATCTGCCGTGAAGGAGAGAACGGCCTTGCCGCGGATCGGTGGCAGGGGAGTCGAGGGAAGTTCAAGGGCCGGTCATTGAACGTGCGGTAGTCCGCCAACCATGCCTTGCGGGGGTTGGGCCTCCCGGCGCCGGCTGGAGACTCCGATCATGGAATCTCGTCTGGCGGGTCTTCGGCGGTTGCGAACGCGGATGTTCTCCTCCGTCCGAGGGCGGGCAACGCTGATCGCATCTGGAGTGACAGCACTCGCACTGGCCCTGTGCCTGCTGCTCATCTGGTCGATCATCCGCGACTCCACCACGAACCGCCAGGTCGACAAGGCGGCCGCCGCCGCACGGCAGCTGGCCGCGGTGGCGGCGCTGGCGCGGGTGCCGAACCCCATCCCGCCCACCGGATCGGAGCTTATGCAGCTTCTCGCAGCCGATGGCAGCGTGATCGCCGCGACAAAGCCGATGCAGGGACGACCTCCGATATCACGGAAGAAGCCGGAGCCCGGTGAACTGCGGTTCGACGACGCCGTCTGCCCCGCCCGACTGGACAGGTGCCAGCATGTCACCGGAACGGTGATCCTGCGGTCGGCGGTCTACAAAGGGCCCGTCACCGCGCTCGCGGCGGTGCCGCTGTCCGACATCGGCGACGACCTCGGCGTCCTCGCCGCTCTGCTCCTCATCTTCGCGGCCATGACCGCGATCGTCGCAGCCGCCACCTGGTTCGCGATAGGGCTGGCGTTCCACCCGGTCGAGGCGATCCGCGCGGAGATGGCCGACATCACCGCCACCGCCCTCGATCATCGCGTCCCCGTTCCGCAGACCGGCGGCGAGCTCCAACGCCTGGCCGAGACCGTCAACGACACCCTCCGACGCCTCCACAACGCCACCGAGCATGAGCACAGGTTCGTCTCCGACGCCTCTCATGAGCTGCGCAACCCCATCGCCGGGCTCCAGACCCGCATCGAGGTCGCCCTCACCGAACCCGACGACACCCAACTGCGCCCTGCCCTGGAGGCGGCCCTCCGCGATACCGAACGCCTCAGCGACATCGTTGAGGACCTCCTTGAGCTCTCTCGCCTCGACCTCGGCGCCCCCACTCCCCTCCAACGCCTCGACCTCGGTGAACTCGTCGAGCGGGAGCTGCCCCGGCGCCCCGAACGCGTCCCGATCACCGCCACCCTGACGCCCGGAGTGCTCGTCAACGCCAATCCTGTCCGCATCGCCCGCGTCCTGGGCAACCTCCTGGCCAACGCGGAACGGCACGCCCACTCCCACATCCAGGTCATCGTCGAGCGAGAAGGTGGCGAAGCCGTCCTGGAGGTCATCGACGACGGCGCCGGCATTCCCGCGGACGCCCGCGAAAGAATCTTCGAACGATTCGCGCGCCGCTCCGACGCCCGCCGGCTCGATACCGGCGGCACGGGGCTGGGGCTGCCCATCGCCCGCGAAATCGCCCATGCCCACGGCGGTGGCCTCACCGCCCACGACGCCCCCACGGGCGGCGCCCGCTTCACCTTGCGCATTTCCCTCGCCATCGACCCCTGAAAGCGGGGGCCGGCCCTGAGGGTGGGGGCGTCGGGGGCGCGCGGATACGCGGATGTCGGTGTGGGCGCGGCCGGGCGTCGGCTCAGATCGCGCGCGAGCGTCATCCATGGGCGTGCGCCCGAGGCTTGCGCGGGTCCTGGACGCCATGGAGGTCCTGGTGGGGCGCGTGCCGTCAGTGGGACCGTGCCGTGGTGGGCCCCGCGAGGGCAGGGCCGGAGACGGTTGGAGGCCGTCGTTCGGTCGCTGCGGGGAGCCGGGCGTGGAGGGGGATGCCGTAAAGGCATGTGGAGGGGGCCCGGGTGCCCGGTGGGGGAGGGGGACGAGCTGCCGCTGTGGCGCTGTGCTCCACGGTTCGCTGCCGGGTGGGCCCTTGTGGGGCCTGCCTGGGGGGCGGTGCCGTACCGGGTCTGAGAGGGATGGGTGGGGTGTGGAGGTGTTGACGAGGGCCTTGGCCTGGGTGGAGGGGCGGTGCCGTACGGGGGCCTGGGGGAAGGCGGGTTTGACGGCGCCGGGGTGTGTGCCGGTCGGAGGAAGGCCGCATGCTGCGCGCCCCGGTCTCCGGATGAGGAGGGAACGGGGCGCTTGACCGCGCCAATGGGCGATATTTCGCGATATTGGACGCGATTGCGGAGTCCGTGATCTAGATTTGGGAGATCTAGATCTGGGAGGTGGGCTCCTGTGCTCGGGGGGCGGACGACGTAGTGAGGAGGACTGCCGACATCCGCCCGGATATGGGGGTCAGGCGAGCGTCAGCGCTCGCTGTCACGTGCGCTAGCAGGGGTTTCGCTGAGCCTGGCCGACTCGTCGAGGATGTCGGCGCCTTTGTCGCGCAGTGCCGCGACGTGCTGACGCCCGTGGTGGGCACAGAACAGCAGCTCCCCGCCGAGAGGCAGGGTCGCACGAACGTAGGCTTGGGCGCCGCAGCGGTCACACCGGTCCAGTGCCGTCAGCGGCTTGGTGGGGGCGAGAGCTCCAGTCACGTATCGCCTTTCGGGTCATCCCCGCCGGAGCGAGGATTTGGCGTCAGTCACTTGGGACAACATCTAACCGGACCTGAACGTTCCCAACCGCCTCCGCGCTACGCCGAGAGCGGAATGTATCGGAAAGCGATGGCCCGCTGGCGTCCGGTAACGGCAAACGCCGCATGGTGGCAAGCTTGTACGCGCGCTTACAGAAAGAACCTGTAGGCTGCGCACTGGTGTTCGATGGCGGAGTGGGAGTGGGTGTGACCGCAGTAAGCACGGAGACGGGTTACACGGCCCGTCACCTGTCGGTGCTGGAGGGCCTTGAGGCCGTCCGCAAGCGCCCGGGGATGTATATCGGGTCCACCGACAGTCGCGGTCTCATGCATTGTCTCTGGGAGATCGTGGATAACGGTGTCGATGAGGCGCTCGCGGGCCATTGCACGCGCATTGAGGTGGAGCTCCACCCCGACGGGTCGATCGAGGTTCGCGACAACGGGCGAGGCATTCCCGTGGACATCGAGCCCAAGAGCGGCCTCCACGGCGTCGAGCTCGTCTACACCAAGCTGCACGCGGGCGGAAAGTTCGGCGGCGGCTCCTACGGTGCCTCAGGCGGTCTCCACGGCGTCGGCGCCTCGGTGGTCAACGCGCTCTCCGCGCGCCTCGACGTCGAGGTAGACCTCGACGGCCGCGTCCACGCGATCAGCTTTCGGCGCGGCGTCCCCGGCGTGTTCGACGGGGACGGGCCCAAGGCCAAGTTCAAGAAGAAGTCCGGGCTGCGTGACGGCGGCCCGCTGGCGCGAAAGGCCACCGGCACCAGGGTCCGGTTCTGGGCCGACAGCCAGATCTTCCTCCCCGACGCCGAGGTCTCGCTCGACGAGATCCACGTGCGCCTCCGCCAGACGGCCTTCCTCGTGCCCGGCCTCACCCTCGTGGTGCGCGATTCCCGGGGCGAGGAGCCCCATGAGGAGACTTTCCGCTTCGAGGGCGGTATCTCCGAGTTCACCGACTTCCTCGCCCGCGACGAGGGCGTCTGCGACGTGCTGCGCCTCCAGGGCGTCGGCCACTTCCACGAGACCGTGCCCGTGCTCGACGAGCAGGGGCACCTGACCCCGACCAACGTCGAGCGCGAGCTCACGGTCGACGTGGCCGTGCGCTGGGGCAAGGGCTACGACACCACCGTGCGGTCGTTCGTCAACGTGATCGCCACGCCGAAGGGCGGCACCCACGTCGCGGGCTTCGAGCGGGCGCTCGTCCGCACGATCAACGAGCAGCTGCGTGAGACCCGACTTCTGAAGAACGGCGACGACGCGGTCCTGAAAGAGGACATCCTTGAGGGCCTGACCGCCGTCGTGACGGTGACGGTGCCCGAGCCGCAGTTCGAGGGCCAGACCAAGGAGGTGCTCGGCACCTCCGCGGCCACCCGCATCGTCTCCCACGTGGTCTCCCGCGACCTCAAGGCCCTCTTCGCCAACCCCAAGCGCGCGCAGAAACTCCAGCTCCGCGCGGTGCTGGAGAAGATCGTCGCTGCGGCCAAGGCCCGCATCACCGCCCGCGAACACCGCGACAACCAGCGGCGCAAGAGCGCCTTGGAGAGCTCGGCGCTGCCGGCCAAGCTCGTCGACTGCCGCAGTGACGACGTCGACCGCAGCGAGCTGTTCATCGTGGAGGGCGACTCCGCGCTCGGCACCGCCAAACTGGCGCGAGACTCGGAGTTCCAGGCGCTGCTGCCCATCCGGGGCAAGATCCTCAACGTGCAGAAGGCGTCCGTGAGCGACATGCTCAAGAACACCGAATGCGCCGCGATCATCCAGGTGGTCGGGGCGGGCTCGGGGCGCACGTTCGACCTGGCCGCCGCCCGCTACGGCAAGATCATTCTGATGGCCGACGCCGATGTCGACGGCGCGCACATCCGGTGCCTGCTGCTGACCCTGTTCCACCGCTACATGAAGCCGATGGTCGAGGCGGGCCGGGTTTTCGCCGCCGTGCCGCCGCTGCACCGGATCGAGATCACCAATCCGGGTCGCGGCCAGGACAAATACATCTACACCTACTCCGACGCGGAGCTGCACAAGGTCCTCCGCGACCTTGAGCGCCGCGGCAAGCGCTGGAAAGACCCCGTGCAGCGCTACAAGGGTCTGGGTGAGATGGACGCCGACCAGCTCGCCGAGACCACCATGGACCCCCGCCACCGCGTGCTGCGCCGCGTGCGCATCGACCAGGCCGAGGCGGCCGAAGAGGTCTTCAGCCTGCTCATGGGCAGCGAGGTCGCGCCCCGGCGCGAGTTCATCGTGAAGAGCGCGGCCGACATCGACCGCGACCACATCGACGCCTGAGCCCCCGGGGCGCTGGAGCACGGCGAAGCCCCGCCGTGGCACGGCGTCGCGTCGCCCTCACGGGCCTCCTGAGGGCGGGGAGGGGCCCTGTGCGCCCCTTCCCCGCGCGCGCCCGTCCGGGGACGCCCAGAAGGCGGGCAGAGCCTCTAGGGCATGCCTATCGGCTTCGGTGCCGCTGGGAACGGCCCGTGTGGTCCTGGTGCGGGCACGGTGGTCGGCGTGTGCGGTAGCCGTACATCGGGTGCGAGGATGCGCGGGTGCGGTCGGGGCCTGTGAGGCGGTGACAGGTGCCATGGGTCGGTCGCCGACGCCCAGCCGGCAGAGCCTGTCGCGGCGCGCCGGGGGGAGGGCCCCGGCCGGCCGTCGTGCGTGGTGGTCGGCTCCTGTGGCGGTGCCGTACGGGCGGACCTAGGAGAGTTCCACCGGGGTGAGGGCGCCGGTGGAGACGTTGTAGATGGCGCCGCCGACGGCGAGGTCGTCAGGGAGGAACGGGCTCGTCTTGATGCGGGTGAGATCGTGGCGCAGGGCGGCGTCCTGGTCGGGCACGGTGTGGAATTCCAGGCTGCGGGTGTCCAATCCGTGCTCTGCGCTGATCAGCTCGTGGACCTCGTCGTCGGTGAGCTTGGACATTCGGCAGTCGGTGTGCGGCATGACGAGCACGCGGTGGACGCCGAGCAGGTAGACGGCGAGGACGAGGGTGCGCAGCACGTCGTCGGTGACCCTGGCGCCGGCGTTGCGCAGGATCTTGGCGTCACCTGCCTTGAGGCCGAGGAGGCCGAGAGGGTCGATGCGGGAGTCCATGCAGGTCACTACGGCGAGGCCGCGGGCGGCCCGGCCGGTGAGGTCTCTGTCGGTGAAGCCGGCGGCATAGCGCTGGTTGGCGACCAGCAGATCGTCGAACGTGTCGCTCATCGATACCCACTCCTCCGAGTCGTTGGGGGCACTTCTTGAAGATGATCCCGCATGCCCAGTTAGTCAAAGTTTGTGGGGGCCGGGTTTTGAGGCGACAGGCCGTAATCGATAACGTTGCGTGATGAGGGTGTCACGTGTGGTTGCATGGTGTGCGTCTTCACGTGATCGTCCGCTTTGGAAAGACCGGCCTCTTGCCGGCAAGGAGCACCCATGGGCAAGACCGAGATCCTGGCCGACTATCTCCGCGGTCAGGCACGCCGCCAGCTCGACCGGGTCGAGCACCGGGATGACGGCAGCAACGCGCGCAGCGCGCTCGCCCTGCTCGACGCCGCGATCTACGCCAAGGGGCTCGACGACGACGATCCGCTGATCGTGGAGCTCGTGGAGGCGGGGTGTTTCGGTCGCGACGGCCTCGGCGGATTCGATCCCGGCGAGGAGGCCACCAAGGCCGTGCGCGCCTGGCGCGGCGGTGAGCCCGGCGACCTCCTCAAGTTCGTGTCCATGGTGTCGCGGGTGCAGATGACCGGCTGACGAGACCTCAGGCGTCAGCCGGGCTCGTTGCCCTCTTTCCATTTGATGCCGCAGCCGAGGCTCGGCACCTGCTCCTTCACGGTGCTCCCGGCCAGCACCGCGTCGGTGGCGGCCCGCAGCGACGCGCCGGTCACGGGCACGTCGTTGCTCGGGCGGGCGCCGTCGAACTGGCCGCGGTAGGCGAGCTTCAGGTCGGTGTCGTAGAGGAAGAAGTCCGGGGTGCAGGCCGCGCGGAAGGCCTTGGCCGTCTCCTGCGACTCGTCCAGCAGATACTTGAACGGGAAACCCGCGCGATTCGCCTGCTCGATCAGATGCCCGGCGTCGTCGTCGGGATAGGAGACCGTGTCGTTGCTCGCGATCGCCACGGTGGCCACGCGGCCCGCGTAGTCGGCGGCGAAGGCGCCGATGCCGTGCTCGATGCGCTTGACGTAGGGGCAGTGGTTCGAAAGGAAGATCACCAAGGTCGCCGGAGCGCCCTTGAGGTCGTGAAGGGTGACTCTACCGCCGTCGATCGCGGGAAGGTCGAACTCGGGTGCGAGAGTGCCGAGAGGCACCATGTACGAGCTGACAGCCATGTGTCCATTGTCCCAAAGGCAAGCTCACGCACCGCTGGCGGTGTGCGGTGTGTCCCGCCCGTGCCCCGCCTCGGGCGGTCGGCCCGCGCGACGTGCCACCGCCCAGCGGCGGCCGGGCCTGCCCGCACCCTCTTGTTGCCTTGACACTGACGACAACGTTTAGCGTCACTGGCATGCACATCGGTGAACTCGCGGAGAGAGCGGGGGTCAGCACGCGGACTCTGCGTTACTACGAGTCCCTGGGATTGGTCACCGCCCATCGCGCGGTCAACGGATACCGCGTCTACGGTGACGACCACTTGAGACTCGTTCAGCAGATCCGTGCGCTTCAGGAATGCGGATTCGAGCTTGAGGAGACCCGTCCGTTCGTCGAGTGTCTGCGTGCCGGGAACCCGACCGGCGACTCCTGCGCTGCGTCGCTGGACGTGTATCGCAGGAAACTCGCCGAACTCGACGCCTTGATCGGCGAGTTGCGCGCGGTGCGTGACCAGGTGAATGCGCAGTTGGTGCAGGCGGAGACCAGGTCGTCGAGTGGGCCTGGGCCGTACTGCCGATCGAAGGGACGGCAATGATCGATGTCACGGATGCCACTTTCGCCGACGAGGTGCTGAAAGCGGATCTTCCGGTCTTGGTGACGTTCACCTCGGAGTGGTGTCCTCCGTGTCGGCAGTTGGCTCCGGTGCTCGGCGCGATCGCCGAGGAGGAGAGCGACCGGGTCAAGGTCGTTCAGCTTGACGTGGACACCAACCCGAAGACCGTGTCCGCCTACAGGGTGTTGGCAACCCCCACGCTCGTGGTCTTCCGCGCCGGAGAGCCGGTGAAGTCGATGGTGGGGTCCAAGCCCAGGCGGCGGCTGCTCCAGGAGCTTGAGGATGTGATCTGACGCGAGAGCCCCGCACCGCGACCGGTGCGGGGCTCTCGAGCGTTCAGAGGGAGGCGTCCTCCTCGGCGGCCGGAGGCGGACTCGCGGCGGGGACGGCGGCCGTGGTGCCGAGGGCGCCCCCGATCGCGGTGACCGCGTGGGGGAGAGGTGAGCCCGACCCGTCGCGGCGGCCGATCTCGGTCGGCAGCTCGACCGGCCGCCCGGTCTCGGTGACGCCCTTGGCGGGGGCGGGGCCGGCCCAGGCGATGATCAGGGCATCTTCGCCCTTGAGGAAGCGCTGGGCGCGCACACCTCCCGTGGCGCGGCCCTTGGCGGGGAACTCGGCGTAGTCGGCGACCTTGGCGTTGCCGGTCTGGGTGCCGGGCAGGGCCGTCGCGGAGCCGGCGACGGTCACGACGTGGGACGGCAGCGCGGGGTCGAGGGCGCCGAACCAGATGACGGTGGCGGCCGGGTCGAGCCGTATGCCCGCCATGCCCCCTGCGGGGCGGCCCTGCGGGCGCACACTGCTCGCGGGGAAGCGCAGCAGTTGCGCGTCCGAGGTGATGAAGACGAGGTCATGGGCTTCGGAGGTCAACTCGGTGACACCCACGACGCGATCGCCCTCCTTGAGGGTGATCACCTCGAAATCGTCGCGGTTGGCCGGATAGTCGGGGACCACGCGTTTGACCACGCCTTGAGCGGTGCCGAGCGCGAGACCGGGGCCGTCGGGCGTGAGGGCGCCGAGCCCGATCACGGTCTCACCCTGGCCGAGCGTGACGTATTCGCTCACGGGGTGGCCGCCCGATAGCGACGGAGGACTGGCCGAGGACGGCAGCACGGGCAGGTCGACCACGCTCACCCGAATGACCCGCCCGAGCGAGGTGACCACGCCGATCTCGCCGCGCACCGTGGAGTCGACCACGGAGACCAGCACGTCGTGGTTGGACCGCTCGCCCTCGCCGCTGATCGGCCCCGCGTCGAGCGTGCGGGCGAGCAGGCCGGTCGAGGAGAGCAGCACCCTGCACGGGTCGTCAGGGACCTCCAGGGCGACGGCCGCGGTGCGCGACACGCCGGAGGACTCCATGAGCACCGTCCGCCGGGGCGTGCCGTACGCCTTGGCGACGTCGGCGAGCTCCTTGGACACGAGGGCGCGCAGCTTGTCGTCGGAGGACAGCAGCGCGGTGAGCGCCGCGATCTCTTCGATGAGGGTCGCCTTCTCCTGGTCGAGTTCGAGCTTGTCGTATCTCGTCAGGCGGCGAAGCGGCGTGTCGAGGATGTAGACGGCCTGCGTCTCCGACAGCTCGAAGATCTCCATGAGCCGCCTGCGCGCCTCGGCGGAGTCGTCGGAGGAACGGATGACCTGGATGACCTCGTCGATGTTGAGCAGCGCGACGACGAGACCCTCGACGAGGTGCAGGCGCTCCTCCCGCTTGCGTCTGCGGAAGGCCGAACGGCGGCGCACGACGTCGATGCGGTGGTTGACGTAGACGTGGAGCAGCTCGCGCAGGCCGAGGGTGCGTGGCTGCCCGTCGACGAGCGCGACGTTGTTGATGCCGAACGTCTCCTCCATCGGCGTGAGCCGATAGAGCTCGTCGAGGACGGCCTCCGGGATGAAACCGTTCTTGATCTCGATGACCAGCCGCAGGCCCTTGTGGCGGTCGGTGAGATCCCTGAGGTCGGCGATGCCGGACAGCTTCTTGGACTGCACGAGCTCCCGGATCTTGGTGACGACCCGCTCGGGGCCGACGTTGAACGGCAGCTCGGTGACCACGAGGCCCTTGCGGCGCGGCGTGACCTGCTCGATCGTCACCTTGGCCCGCATGCGGAAGGTGCCGCGGCCGTTCTGGTAGGCGTCGCGGACGCCGTCGAGCCCGATGATCGTGCCGCCGGTGGGCAGGTCGGGCCCGGGGATGAAGCGCATCAGCTCGTCGAGCGACGCGTTCGGGTGCTTGAGCAGGTGGCGGGCGGCCGCCACGACCTCGACGAGGTTGTGGGGCGCCATGTTGGTCGCCATGCCCACCGCGATGCCGGTGGTGCCGTTGACCAGCAGGTTGGGGAACGCCGACGGCAGGACCGTGGGCTCCACCTCCTGCCCGTCGTAGTTGGGCCGGAAGTCGACGGTCTCCTCGTCGATCGACTCCACCATGAGCATGGCCGCCTTGGCCAGCCTGGCCTCGGTGTAGCGCATGGCGGCGGGCATGTCGTCGGGCGAGCCGAAGTTGCCGTGGCCGTCGATCAGGGGGAGGCGCATGGAGAACGGCTGCGCCTGCCGTACGAGCGCGTCGTAGATCGGGGTGTCCCCGTGGGGGTGGAGCTTGCCCATGACGTCGCCGACCACCCGGGACGACTTGACGTGGCCGCGGTCGGGCCGCAGCCCCATCTCGCTCATCGCGTAGAGGATGCGCCGCTGGACCGGCTTCAGTCCGTCCCGCGCGTCGGGGAGCGCACGCTGATAGATGACCGAGTATGCGTATTCGAGGAAGCTTGTCCGCATCTCAGCGGACACATCGATGTCGACGATACGTTCCTCGAAATCATCGGGCAGGGGGGTCGTCGTCTTACGTCGGGCCATGTCGAACATTCTGCCGAAGGTCCAGGGCGGGGCGCGACTTGAACCAGCCGCTGGTGCGGGTGGGGCTCCTGAGACGGATGTCGTACTTCCTCTCTACGATTCTGAGATGCTCAAATATCGTGAATTAGCAGGGCGCGGGGTTGCGGTCGGCATCCTCGCGCTGAGTCTTAGCGGATGTGCCGCGGTGGCCCAGCTCACCGACGAGGCCGGCAACCTGCTGGAGAACTCCGCGGGCGTCAACGACGTGATCACGGCGGACGCGCCCTTCCGCGGATCCCCCTCCGAGAAGTACGCCGACGGCGCGGCGGGCATCGCGATCCCCGAGGCGACCCGCGTGAAATGGTTCTCCAAGACCGACGTCGCCTGGGCGTATCGCAAGGCCAAGAAGCTCATCGAAGCCCGCCATTTGGACGAGCAGACGCTCCTGGGCGGTAGGCCGACCGCCTACGCCGACCAGTTGCACCCCCGGCTGCGTAAGGAATTCCTCAAGTATCTCGACCACAAGGATCAGGACGAGGACACCCGCGCCTGGGTGACCAGTTTCGCTCCGGGCAAGGTCGATCTGGTCGGGTTGGTGATCAAGGTCCAGTCCACGCTGTCTCCTTCCGTGAAGATCGTGGAGAATCGCCGAGAACTGCACGTCACGCATGAGTCCCGGATCGTCTACGCGGTCAAACCCAAGGGCAAGCCTGGACCGATCCAGCGGGTCATGGTCTACGACAAGTCCGTGTTCGAGTTCTGGCGGGAGCGTTCTGGCGGGCGGCTGAACGTCTGGCAGGGCGATCACATCGAGGGGTGGTCCGCCAACACCCGCTGCGACATCAGCGACTCCTTCTACCACCCCGATTTCAACCTGACCGGCTCCGGCGGCACCGGTCCCGCTCAGGATCCGTACAAGGAGCAGGCGAAGCCGCTCAAGGAAGGCGAATGCGGTGCGGTCACCGGCGTGTGACGGTCTTGAGGCGTGTCAGACGATCGCCGCGGACCTTGGCAGTCGTCTTGTCGGCGGATCGCCGGGCTTGTGCCGTACGGCGTGAGCCTTCAAGTGGGCTGCTGTCGGTGGGACGTGGTACCAAGGACCACATGACCGAGTCGCCTCACTCGCCGGGCCGGCCGCCCCGCCGCCGCGCCTGCCGCCCCACTGCCTCCGCGCGGGCCGTATCGGGGGTGCCTCATGCACGGTGAGGAGCAGGAGCCGCTGCTTGAGGAGGCGCAGGCCAGGCTGCGCGCCCTGGCCGGCGAGGGGGCGGTGCTCCGCGACGACCAGTGGGCCGCGATCAAGGCGCTGGTCGTCGACCGGCGGCGTGTGCTCGTCGTGCAGCGCACCGGGTGGGGCAAGTCGGCCGTCTACTTCATCGCGACCGCGTTGCTGCGCGAGCTCGGCGAAGGGCCCACGGTCATCGTGTCGCCGCTGCTCGCGCTGATGCGCAACCAGATCGCCGCCGCCGAACGCGCCGGCATCCACGCGGTCACGGTCAACTCGGCCAACCCCGAAGAGTGGGAGAAGATCTACGCCCAGGTGGCCGAGGGCGTGGTCGACGTGCTGCTGGTGAGTCCGGAGCGGCTCAACAACCCCGACTTCCGCGACAACGTGCTGCCCGAACTGGCCGAGAGCGCCGGGCTGGTGGTGATCGACGAGGCGCACTGCGTGTCCGACTGGGGGCACGACTTCCGCCCCGACTACCGCCGCCTGCGCACCCTCATCGGCGAGCTGCCTCCCGGCATCCCGGTCCTCGCCACGACCGCCACGGCCAACGCGCGGGTCACCCGCGACGTCGCCGAGCAGCTCGCGGTGGACTCCGAGTGGGAGGAGCCGCAGGAGACCCTGGTGCTGCGCGGCGCGCTCGAACGCGAGAGCCTGAGCCTGAGCGTGGTCGAGCTCGCGGGGCCCGAGGAGCGGCTGGCCTGGCTCGATCAGGCGCTTCGCGAGTTGCCCGGCTCCGGCATCGTCTACACGCTCACCGTGGCCGCCGCCCATGAGGTCGCCGCCTATCTGCGTGAACGCGGCCATGAGGTCGCCGCCTACTCCGGCCAGACCGAGCAGGCCGAGCGGCTGGCCGCCGAGCAGGACCTCCTCGACAACCGGATCAAGGCGCTCGTGGCCACGTCGGCGCTCGGCATGGGCTTCGACAAGCCCGATCTCGGGTTCGTCGTCCATGTGGGGGCCCCGCAGTCCCCGGTCGCCTACTACCAGCAGGTCGGCCGGGCCGGGCGAGGGGTCGAGCGGGCCGAGGTGATCCTGCTGCCGGGCAGGGAGGACCGCCAGATCTGGGCCTACTTCGCCTCGCTGGCCTTCCCGCCCGAGGAGACGGTCCGGCAGACGCTCGCGGCGCTCTCGGGCGGCACGCTGTCCACGGCCGCGCTGGAAGGCCGGGTCGATCTCAGCCGCACCCGGTTGGAGTCGATGCTCAAGGTCCTCGATGTGGACGGCGCGGTCCGCCGGGTCAAAGGCGGCTGGGATGCGACCGGCGAGCCGTGGAGCTACGACGGTGAGCGCTACGCCAGGGTCGCGCAGGCCCGTGAGGCCGAACAGCAGGCCATGCTCGCCTACATCGCGGCCACCGACTGCCGCGAGATGCACCTTCGGCTGCACCTCGACGACGACGCGGCGACGCCGTGCGGGCGGTGCGACAACTGCACGGGCGCGCGCCGGTCGGCCGGCGTCGACGGCGCGGCCGTCGAGGCGGCCAAGGCGAGCCTGTCGCGACCCGGGGTCGTCGTCGAGGCCCGGCGCCTGTGGCCGACCGGCCTCGCCGAGCTGTCCGGCCGGATCAAACCCGAGCTCGCCGCCGCGCCCGGACGGGCGCTCGGCCGCCTCACCGATCTCGGCTGGGGCAACCGCCTGCGTGACATGCTCGCGGCCTCCGCCCCCGACGGTCCCGTGCCCGACGACGTGTTCGCCGCGGTGGTCAAGGTGCTGTCGGCCTGGGAGTGGGAGGCGAGGCCGTCCGCCGTGGTGGCCATGCCCTCCGCCGGTAGGCCCGTCCTCGTGCGGAGCCTGGCCGAGCGCCTCGCCCAGGTGGGCCGCCTCACCTATCTCGGCGAACTCGGCTACCGCTCCGGCTCTCCGGGCCGCCAGTTCAACAGTGCCCAGCGCGTGCAGGCCGTCCGGGGCACCCTCGCGATGCCGCGCGAGCTCGCCGGGCGCATCGCCGAGGTCGGCGCCCCCGTGCTCCTGGTCGACGATCTTGTCGACACCGGCTGGACCATGACCCTGGGCGCCGCCCTGGTCCGCCACGCCGGAGCGCCATCCGTGCTGCCCTTCGCTCTCGCCACGGTCTCCTAGCGCCTCGCGTCCGGCCGGGGTCCCCGGCCGGGTCCGGGTCACCCGTACGGCACCACCTCGCCGGCGGTGGGCGTCGGGCCGTCCTGTCGTGGTCCCCGAGGGGGCGCCGCCGCAGGCCCGGCCTGGCCGAGGAGGGCGAGCGGCCCACCACCATTCACGCCACGATCCACGCCGCCGAGCCGGAGCCCCCGTCTGGGGCCTGTCCGCCGTGCCCCGAAGGCACCCCGCCCCGGAAGCCCGGGGAGGCGGGGCGTGGGGTTAGAGGCGGGGGCGGGCGCCGAGGTAGGAGATGGCCTTGGCGGCGAGGCGACAGCCGGCCGACAGGGCGTCGGCGGGGGGTTTGCCC
The DNA here is from genome assembly GCF_900100605.1 of Sinosporangium album. Classification (GTDB taxonomy): domain Bacteria; phylum Actinomycetota; class Actinomycetes; order Streptosporangiales; family Streptosporangiaceae; genus Sinosporangium; species Sinosporangium album. Next base: position 266,599 of record NZ_FNCN01000003.1, read on the forward strand.
TCCAGCCAGGGGGTGAGGAAGCCCGCCGTGAAGGCGTCGCCGGCGCCGGTGCCGTCGACGACGCGGTCGATGGACTCGGCCGCCACCTTGACGGGTTCCGGGCGGTTGTTGGTGTACCAGAGGGCGCCGTCTTCGGCGAGCTTGATCACGACCTGGGGGAACCACGCGGTGAGCACCTTGGCCGCCGAGCTCGGCTCGTCGCGTCCTGTGAGCACCTTGGCCTGGGAGATGTTGCAGAAGAGCAGCTTGGCGGCGTGGGTCCACTCCAGGAAGGGCTCGGCGCCGGTGCGCTCCAGGGGGGCGGCCGAGGCGGCGTCGACCGAGATGCTCATGCCTTCGCGGCGGGCGAGCTCAAGCGCGGCGAGCCCGGCTTCGCGCGAGCCTTCGTTGACGAGGGTGTAGCCCGACACGTGGAGGTGGGCGCCTTGGGCGAACAGGTCGCGGGGCAGATCCTCGGGGGACAGCGCGGCATTGGCCCCGGGGTCGGACAGCATGGTGCGCTCGCCCTTGTGGGTGACGAGCACCACGCAGGTGCCGGTGGGGCGTTCGGGGTCCATGACCAGTCGCGCGTCGACGCCGTAGCCCATCAGCTCCATGTCGCGGTTGCGACCGGTGATGTCGGCTCCGCGCCGCCCGATGAACGCCACCTCGGTGCCTTCGACGGCGAGCCAGGAGGCGATGTTGGCCCCTGAGCCGCCGCCGTGCATCGTGACGATGGCCGGGGTGTCGCTGGCCCTGGCGAGAGCGTAGCGGGCGCGTGCGACCGCGTCGGTCATGAGATCGCCCACCACGACAACCCGAGTCATGATGTCACCACCTTGCTGCCGTTGGTGCCGGTGCGGTCGCGGAGGATCCCCGCCGGGATAAGGGTTCCACACGCGAGGCTGACCCCGAGAAACCTTACAGTTTCCGGCCGCGCTACGCGGCATCGTGCGGGTAGATAGGGCTCAGTCGATGCACAAGCGTTGTCCGGGGCACGTGGTCGCGGCCGTTTCGCGGTGGCTTTCGGCGGTCTGCGCGCGAACCGGGTGACATGGGCGCTGACGTGGGGCGTAGGCGTGCGGCGTCTAGGCTTTCGGGTGTGGAGGCTCAGTATCCCGCGCATTGGGAGGCGGATGTCGTCCTCGCCGACGGCGGCACGGCACATGTCCGTCCGATTCGGACGACGGACGCAGACCGGATGCGGGCGTTTTATGCACGATTGTCCGATGAGTCAATTTATTTCCGCTTTTTTGGTCCTCGGCCAGAATTATCGGATCGCGAAATCACCCGGTTCACGACAGTGGACTACGTGGGCAGGGTCGCCCTGATCGCGCTGATCGGCCAGGAGATGGTGGCCGTGATCCGCTACGACCGGATGACCCCCACCGAGGCGGAGGTGGCCTTCCTCGTCGAGGACGCGCACCAGGGCAGGGGAGTGGCCTCGGTGCTGCTGGAGCATCTCGCCGCCACCGCCAGGGAACGCGGCTTCGAACGCTTCGTGGCCGACGTCCTTCCGGCGAACCGGCGCATGATGGGCGTCCTCCGCCAGGCCGGATACACGGCCGAGAGCAGTTTCGCCGACGGCGTCGTGCGGATGACGCTCGACCTGGCCCCCACCGAGACCTCGCAGGAGGTCGTGGTCGGCAGGGAGCACCGCGCGGAGGCGCGCTCGATCGAGCGGCTGCTCAACCCGGGCTCCGTGGCCGTGATCGGCGTGTCGAGAGCCGGTGGCGTGGGCCAGACCGTGCTGCGCAATCTGCTGGCCGCCGACTTCTCCGGGCCCGTCTACCCCGTGCACCGCGAGGCCCGCGCCGTGGCCGGTGTGCGGGCCTACCCGAGTGTGAGCGCCATCGACGGCGACGTCGACCTGGCCGTGCTCGCCGTACCCGCCGCCGGTGTCATCGACGTGGTGAAGGAGTGCGCGGAGAAGGGCGTGCGCGGGCTGATCGTGGTCTCCTCCGGGTTCGGGGAGACGGGGGCGGAGGGCAGGGCCCGCCAGGACGAGCTCGTGCGCATCGCCCGCGCTTACGGCCTGCGCGTGGTCGGCCCGAACTGCCTGGGCATCGCCAACCCCGACCCCGCCGTACGGCTCAACGCCACCCTCGCCGCCACCGTGCCCGGCCGGGGCCGGGTGGGCTTCTTCAGCCAGTCGGGCGCCCTCGGCACCGCCCTGCTGCAGCGGGTGGCCCAGCGCGGCATGGGGATCTCGTCCTTCGTGTCGGCCGGCAACCGGGCCGACGTCTCGGGCAACGACCTGCTCCAGTTCTGGGAGGAGGACCCTGCGACCGACGTGATCCTGCTCTACCTGGAGTCCCTGGGCAACCCGCGCAAGTTCACGAGGCTGGCCCGCAGGATCGCCCGCCGCAAGCCCATCGTCGTCGTCAAGAGCGGCGGCGCCACCCGGCACGTCCCCACCGGGCACGCCGCGCCGGTGCTCGGGCTTCCCGACAGCGCCCTCAGCTCGCTCTTCGAGCAGGCGGGGGTGATACGCGTCGATGACCTGGTCCAACTGTTCGACGTCGCCCAGCTTCTCGCCTACCAGCCGCTTCCCGCGGGCCCGAAGGTCGGCGTGGTGAGCAACTCCGACGCCTTGGCGCTGCTCGCCGTCGACGCCTGCGTCGGCGCCGGCCTGTCGCCGCGCCCACCGGTCAACCTGGGCGCGACCGCGGGCGCGGCGGAGTTCGGCGCGGCACTCGCGGGCGCCGTCGCGGCCGATGACGTCGACGCGGTGGTGGTTGTCTACATGCCCCCCATCCCCGGCGGCGCGGCGGACGTCGCCGCGGAGCTGGTGCGCGTGGCGGGGGAGTGCGGCAAGCCGGTGCTGGCCACCTTCGAAGGCCGCCGGGGCATGCTCCCCGAGCTGCGGACGGGGATGAACGGCGCGGACCCGGCGCGCGGGTCGATCCCGTCCTACGCCGCACCGGAGGAGGCCGTACGGGCCCTGGCCTATGCCGTACGGCATGCGCGGTGGCGCGACGGCCTCGGCGCCGGCCACGCCGGGGGGCCCGCGGGGGTCGCGCGCGGCGCGCGGGAGCTGGTGCGTACGGCGCTGGCCGAGGCGGGCGACGGCGACGGTGTCGAGGTCGACGCGGCGGGGCTGCTGGCGGAATACGGGGTGGAGGTCTGGCCCTCGGTCCCTGTCTTCTCCGCGGATGAGGCGGTGGACGCGGCGCAGAGGCTGGGGTGGCCGGTGGCGATCAGGGCCGTCGAGGCGGAGGCGGTCCAGCGGGCGGGCACCGTGCGCCTCGGGCTGTCCAGGCCCGACGCCGTACGGCATGCCTATCTCGACCTGGCCCGGCAGCTCGGCGGGGAGATGACGATCGCCGTGCAGCGCATGGCCCCGCAACCGGCGGTGCCGACGGTGGTGAGCGTGGTGGAGGATCCGGGATTCGGCCCGGTCGTGTCGTTCGGGTTCGGGGAGGTGGCGGCGCGTCTGCTCGGCGACCAGGCTTACCGGCTGGCCCCGCTGTCGCCCGAGGAGGCGGGCTCTCTGGTGCGGTCGGTGCGGGCCGCGCCGCTGCTGTTCGGTGAGTACGGCTACCCGCCGGTGGCGGTCGGAGCCCTGGAGGACCTGCTGGTGCGGGTGGGGAGGCTCGCGGACGAGCTGCCCGAGGTGGCGCTGCTCGATCTGGACCCGGTGCTCGTGGGGGAGAGCGAGGTGGTCGTGCTGGGGGCGCGGGCCGTACTCCGCAGTCCGGTGGGTCCGCGGCCCGACGGTGGTCCGAGGGGGCTGCGGCCCGTGTGAGAGGGGCGGGCGGAATGCCGCCCGCCCCTCGTGCGTCAGGCCGCCCTGCGCTGGGCGGGGCTGTTGGTGTCGGTGGAGGTGCAGGGCTTGTCGGCCGTGCAGTTGGTGTTCGGAGCGGTCACCGTGGCGGTGGCGGTGTAGCTCTTGGTGGCGCCGGCGGGCATCAGGCAGACGACGGTGAAGGTCATGCTGCCGCCCGGAGCCAGGCTGACCACCTCGTTGAGGTCACCGATCCCGCTCGCGGCCGGGCAGGCGCCGCCCGTGCTGGTGCAGGTCCACTTGATCCTGTCCCACGGGCTCGGCCAGTCGGCGACGAGCTGGGCACCCGACACCGGAACGCTGCCGGTGTTGGTGACGGTCACGGTGTAGGTGTACGGCTTGCCCGGGACGTACGGCTTCGGGTTGGAGGTCATCTTGACGTCCAGCGTGCCGCTCGGCGCCGGGTCCACGACGGGGAGCTGGATGGTCCCGGTCGCGGTGTCGTTGCCGGTGTTGCTGTCTCCGGGGGTGTTCACCCCGGCGTCGACGGTGACGGGGCCGTTCGTGACGGCGGGGACCTTCACCGCGATGGCGACCGGCGGGTAGGAGTCGCCGCCCTTGAGCGCGTCGTCCCCGGTGCCGGGCCGGGTGCAGGTGACCTTCCGGCCTTCGGTGGCGCAGTTCCAACCGTCGCCGGTGACTCCGGTGATCTGCAGCGGGGCCGGCACGGTGTAGACGGCCTTCACGGTGCCCGTGGTCGGGCCGGCGCCGGAGGCGTTGGCCGTGGTCACGGTGATGGTTCCGGTGCCGCCCGGGGTCAGCGTGGTGTCGCCGCCCACGGCCTGGCTGAGGTCGGGCCCGATGGGCGCACTGTCGACCGGGATCACGGTCGTGTCGCTGGTGGCCCTGTTGTCGGCCGGCTGCACTTCGGCATCGGTCTCGGCGGCGTTCGGCGCCACGACGCCAGTGGCCCGCAGCGTCGACGACGCGTCATCGGCGACGGCGACGTCCACCTTGATCTGCGGGAACGAGTCACCGGGACGCACGAGGGCGTCAGTGTCGCAGGTGACCTTCCGCCCGTCGATCGCGCAGGTCCAGCCGGTCCCGCTCGCCGTCGTCGGCGTCGTGCCGGCGGGCGCCTCGAAGGTCAGGCGCGTCGGGTCGTCGGCCCAGCCGTACATGGCGTTGACCGCGGTGTTGATCGTGTAGGTCCCGGTGCCGCCCGCACGGAACGGCCCGTTGTTGCTGATCGCCAGCTGGAGGTCGGCGTCCAGCGCGCGGATCTCCAGGTCGGAGATGGCGTGGTTGGCGGTCGCCGCGCCCGTCGAGGCCGCGAAGCCGACCTTGATGCTCTTGGGCAGAGGATCCTGGTTCGGCAGCTTGTCGAGGTCGATGCCGCTGAAGAGGGTCTCGTATGACTCGCCGTCCTTGTGGCGGATCTTTACGGCCATCTTGTTGTCAGGGGTGATGTCGATGAGGACATGCCGCTTGGACGCGTCGCGGTTGGTGGCGTCGTCGAGCGGCCTGCTCAGTTCCTTGCCCTCGATGTAGCCGTATCCCGTGGAGTCCGAGCCGCGGATGACGACGGAGTTGGGCTTCACGCCGGGCCCGCCGTTGCCCGCCCAGCGCGGGTTGGAGAAGTTGCCGAACTGGTCGAAGCCGATGCCGACGAAGGCGTCCTTGAGACCCTTGTAGCCGAGCGCGCCGCCCGGCTCCCCCGCTTGCGCCGCGGTCGTGTTCCCGTCGACGATGTAGAAGGAGATGCCGTCACCGCCGCGCGGACCGAGGCTGTCGGTGTAGGGCTTGATCCCCCACATGTAGAGGTCGAACTCGATCGAGACGCCTCGGCCGGCCTCGATCGCCTTCTCCAGCAGTACGGCGCCCGCCGCCTGCTTGATGTCGTTGGTCAGCCTGAACACGCCCTGGCCGACCGGGTCCACCTTCCCCTCGGGACACGCGCCGAGCGACCCCGCGGGCGGGTTGGTCGCCGCGGTGAGGCACGGGGCGTCGCCGCCCCTGGGGCTGCTCGCGGCCCAGACGCCCGGGGTGGTCTGGTCGCTGTGGAAGCCCTCTTTAAGGAGCTCCGAGGCCGAGGCGGGTGGGGCCATGACGACGAAGCTCATGCTGGCGGCGGCGGTCACCGCCGCCGTCAACCCGGTGCGCAGGACTCTCCCCGCCCGGGTTTGCGGACGCATGCGTCCGATTTCCATATCTATCCCCCGATTTCAGCATAATTCTCCAGACCCGATCTCCTGGGAGGTGCGACAGGCCCGATCAAGGCTCTGACCTGTGGGAACATCCCTTTTTTCGGCATGTGTCGAGGAGGTGAGTCTGGTGCTGTCCATCCCTACCGATAGCCGTTCAAACTTCAACGCAAACGCTAGGACCCACTTCGGGGGCAATCGTTTATATTGTCGTGTCCGGAAAAATTGGACTTTATGTTCTTTAGTCCCGCCATACGTTGCTGGCAGAGATGGGGGAACGGGGTAGCCCCGTGAGGGTGAAAGCGCCACCCCGGACAGGGCAGGATGGGTGCATGAGGGAAACCCGAGTCTCGGCCGAAGGTCTGCGCGAGGCGATCGATCGCAGTGGCTACTACCCCGACCTCGTCGCCGACGCAGTCGAGTCCGCACTGGGCAAGGAGGCGGTGACCGCCTTCGTCGTGCACCACGAAGCCACGTTCGACCCCGCCATGGAGGTTCGCAGACACGTCACCGTGCTGGTGCTCTCCCCGAGCCGCCTGCTGGTCTGCCACACCGACGAGCATCCCCCGGCCGAGGGGGTCTCCGCGTCCCACGCCTCCACCACCACCGAAGCCGTACGGCTCAGCCGCATCCAGTCCGTCGCCGTCACACGCGTGGTCCCCGACCCGGCCTCCTACGTGCCGGGCGTGCCCCCGACCGAGGTCACGCTGACGATCGGGTGGGGGGCGATCTCCCATATCGATCTCGAACCCGCGACCTGCGGCGACGAGAACTGCGAGGCCGACCACGGATACACCGGCGCCGTCACCGCCGACGACCTGTCGCTGAGGGTCAGCGAGGCCGCCGACGGGCCCGAGGCCGTCAGCCACGTGCTCGCCTTCGCCAAGTCGCTCTCGGAGGCCACGGCCATCGCCGCCTCCTGACGGCGGGCTCCCTCGCCACCCTTCCCACCGTCCGCTCTCCCCGGCGCGGAGAGCGTCCGCATGCTCAAGGAGTTCCCATGAGCCCGCTGATCACCCCGGCCGAGCTCGCCGCGCTCGTCGAGCGCGGCGAGGTGACCGTGCTCGACGTGAGGTGGAGGCTGCCCGGCCAGGCGCCTGAGCCGTACGGCCCCGCCGCCTACCGTGAGGGCCACATCCCCACGGCCGTCTTCTGCGATCTCGACACCGACCTGGCCGCTCCGCCGGGCCCGGGCGGCCGGCACCCGCTGCCGGCGGCCGAGACCCTCCAGGCGGCCGCCAGACGCCTCGGCGTCTCGCACGCGAAACCCGTCGTGGCCTACGACGACGCCGACTCCACCGCCGCCGCCAGGGCGTGGTGGACGCTGCGTTACTTCGGCCACGGCGACGTCCGCGTGCTCGACGGCGGCATCCGCGCCTGGCGGGAGGCGGGCCTGCCCCTGTCGAAGGACGCCGAACGGGCGCGGCCCGGCGACTTCACCGCGAAGCCCGGCGCGCTGCCGATCCTGGAGGCCGCCGAGGCCGCGGCGCTGGCCGCCGAGGGCGTGCTGCTCGACGCACGCGCCCCCGAACGCTACCGAGGGGAGAACGAGCCCGTCGACCCCGTCGCGGGCCGCATCCCCGGCGCCGTCAACGCGCCCACCGGCGGCAACGTCGGCGGCGACGGCCGCTTCCTCACCCCGCCGGAGCTGCGTGACCGCTTCGCCGAGCTCGGAGCCGACGGTTCCGTGCCGGTCGGGGCCTACTGCGGATCCGGGGTGACCGCCGCCCACGAGGTGCTCGCCCTCGACCTGGCCGGCGTGCCCGCCTCGCTCTACATCGGGTCCTGGTCACATTGGATCACCGACCCCGACAGGCCCGTCGAGACCGGCTGAAGGCCGTTGCCGAAACAGGCGAAACTGTAAAGCCCGGCTTTCGCCCCGGCGTCCGCCAACGCGCGCGCCGGGGCGCGGCCCCGCCCGAGCACCTCATGGAACACCGCCATGAGGGCCAGGCTCTCATCGTCACGCACCGGCAGCAGCCCCGCGACCACGCACGCCGCGCCTCCCGCGAGCAGCGCGCCGACCAGCCCCAACCGCAGCCCGCCCTCCGGGCTGCGGGCCATCCCCGCGTCGCAGGCCGACAGCACGACCAGCCTCGCCGCAGCCGCGGCCGGGAGTTCACAGGCCGACAGAGAGCCGTCGGCCAGTTCCACACCCGACAGCAGCGGCGCACGCGGGCAGAACCTCCCATGCGCCGCCACATGCACCACGTCGGCCCCGGCCAGCGCCGCCACCACGGACGCCTTCGACGGCGGCACCTCCACCGCGCCCGGATGGCACGCCACCACCGCGTCCGCCTCCGCGCGGGCATGCGCCAGGCCCGGCCCCGCGACCACGGCCACCCTCGGCCCCGCCCTCAGCCCGGCACCCGTCCGAGCCCACCCCCGCGCCCACTCCTCGGTCACCCCCGCGCACACGCTCACCGGCACCTCGCGCAGCGACGGCAGCGCCGCCCAGGGGAGCGTGTGCAGCGTGCCCGCCGGCACCACCACCAGCTCACGCCCGGACAACTCCGCCGCCATCGGCCGCAGCAACCGGCGCTGCACCGCGGCAGCCGCCCGCTCCGGCTCCCTCCCGGCCACCCCGTCCCGGCGGGCCGCCCGCCGCATCGCGTAGCGCAGCCGTACCGCGAGCTCGGCGACCACCCCCGCCGAGCCCAGCCGGTGCAGCGCCACCCGGCGCGGTGTGACCGTGACCGCGGCCAACACTCCGCCGTGCCGTACGAACGCGACCAGCGCCGCGTCGCCCAGCACCTCACGCAGCCGGTCCACGGCGAGGGGGCGCTCCTCGGGCACGCGCGACGCCGTCGCCCAGGACAGCACCTCGCCCGGGCGGCCGCTCTCCAGCGCGAGCTCCAGCCCGTAACCCGCCAGCCGCACGGCCTGCGCCCGCGCCCGAGCCGCCTCCGCGGGATGCGCGGCGTCGCGCACCCTGGCACGCTGCTCCGCCACCCCCTCCTTCAGTACGGCACACGCCCCCGGCACATCACCCCGCAACACCGCCCGCATCGCCACCCCGTGCGTGTCGCCCCCACCGGGCGGCAGCCGCGCCTCCGCGGCGGCCCGATCGCCGAGCGCCGCCGCCAGACCGGCGGCCACCAGCGCCAGCTCCGCCCCCTCGGCCGGCCATCCGTGAACGGCGAGCTCGTCCGCGCACGCCGACACCTCACGACACAAGGACGGATCCGGTGCGGCCACGGCAAGCCGGGCACGCAGCCGTATCTCCTCCGCCAACGGCACATGGCGCCCCCGCCCCTGCCCGGCGAACTCCTCACGCACAGCGGACGCCGTCGCCTCCGCCCGCCCCGGATCGCCCGTGAGCAGCTCGGCACGCGCCAGCAGCAGCCGCGCATCGGTCAGAGCGACCCCCGCGCCGCACGACGCGAGCGACGGCACGGCCTGCTCCAGCAGCATCCGCGCCTCGAACGGCAACCCGGAGTCCAGGAGCGCCGAGGCGACATCGGCGCGCATCGCCGCCAGCCGCTCGGGAAACCCGGCGAGCACCCGTTCGGCGACCTGGCAGGCGCGGAAGGCGGCGGCGATCCGCCCCCGCGACACGGCGAGGAACGGCAGGTTGGCCTGCGCCAGCCGTACGAGATGACCAAGACCCGCGCGCTCCGCCACCCGCGCGCAGTGCGCGATGTCGCGCTCGGCCTCCTGGTAACGGTGCAGCATGGCCAGGGCCAGACCCCGGTTGAGCAGCGCGCCCGCCACGAACACCACCTCGTCGGCCACCGCGCGGGAAAGCGTCTCCAACGCGCCGTCGCAGGCCGCCACCGCGTCCCCGCACCGGCCGAGCCGCACCAGCGCCACGGCCAGGTTGGAGCCGAGTTTGCCGCGCTCCCGCTGCGTGAGGTACGGCATGGCGGCCTCGGCGATGCCGAGGGCCTCCTCGGGCAGGCCCCGCTCGGCCCGGATCGCCACCAGCGACAACCGCGCCTGGGCCGCCCGGCGATCGAGGTCGGCCGCGCACGGACCGCCGTGCCCCGTGCCTCCGCCCGCCGACGTGGCCAACTCCACGGCCCGGCACAGATGCTCGTCGGCCCCCGCCAGATCGCCCAGCTCCCGAGTCGCCAGGGCCACCGCCCGCCGCGCCACCACCTGAACCCGCCGGCAACCCCGGCGTTCCCCCTCCCGCAGCACCTCCCAACCCCGCTCCCAGCCGACCTCCGGCCGGACCCCGGCCATCGGCACAAGCCCCTCCGCCACCCGCATCAGCCCCTCATGCGGACATCCCCCGGCCGACTCGGGGGGCTTCGGGGGCCGGCTGCCGGAGCGGGCCTCCGGCCGTACCGCGCCCATGTGCGGCTCCGTTCCGTCGCCGGGCAGGGGGTGGCCGTCGGCGATCACAGATGGACGTGGGTCCACGGGGTGGCGACGGGGGGAAGGCCGTCGCGGTGGCAGACCACGCTGAACCATCCGGGGGAAAGCCCCACGACGGCGAACCCTCCGCTGTCGACGAGGTCACGGACCACCGTGGAGTCCAGTGTGCGGATCTCCACCCGCCTGGGCGACCGACCGTCCGCGGGGGCGTCATCGCAGTGGGCCTCCACATCGGGCGCGGGCCCCTCGCCAGGGGGGACCCATTCCGCGTGGCTCAGCTCGTGGCCGGGGGGCTCACCGCCGGCCTCGCCCCTGCCCGCCTCGCCCCTGCCCGCATGGGTCGCCCTGTGCGGGGCCGCTTCACCCGTGACCGGGCCGACGCGGCTTTCCGCCCGAGCGGCGGATCCACCGTCGGGGCCCGCGTCGCCTGGCTCTCCGCCACATCGATGTGAGACCGCGGGGTGTGTCCTGGAATCGGCGAGGTGGGTATTTTTCGGGCCGGGCTGTGGGGTCTCCGTGTCATAAGGGCCGGAAATCGCGGGTTCGCCGGCGGGGCCGGTGCGCATGAGGGGTGCCCCCTCGCGCGAGCCGGTTTCCATGGGCACGTGCGGCTGGGTGGGGGCGGCGCCGTGCGGCACGGCGTCGCCGGGAGGGATGGCCGCCCGCGTGGAGAGCAGAGGGCCGCGGGTGAAGCCGAGAGTGCGAGTTCGCCCGCGTGGGGCGGACTCGCCGTCGGCGAGGGCCTCCTCCTCGCGGCATGCCGCGGTTTCGGCACGTGCGGCTGGATCGCTCCCGCTCGCTCCACGGGTCGCGGGGTCCGCGTGCTCCGGATCGCCGGTGCCGGTGCCGGTGCCGGTGCAGGTGTCCGCGGTCTCGGCGGTCTCGGCGGTCTCGGCGGTGAACGTGATCTGGCCGGCGAGGTCGAGGAGTTCGCCGTTGAGGGTGAACTCCAGCTCGACGATCAGCCCTTCGGCGCTGAACCGCAGCAGGCGGTTTCCGTCGCCCATCAGCGGATCGTCATGGTCTGCGGCGACAGCGGAGCGGATGCCGGACACCTCCAGGTCCGGCAGCGCGTCGGCGACGGCCGCGCCTGGCAGCCGCAGCGTGAAGGCGGCACGGGCCGCCGACGTCACCCCGGTCGGCACCGGGTCGGCACCCGCCGCGATCCGAAGCGCCGCGAGGATCGCCTCGTCGCCCTTCACCTCGCCACCTCCCTTGAACGTTGAACTGTGAGGAAACCCACCCGGCGCCCCCTTCCCGTCGGTGTGGCCGAGGGCTCGTGGAGGCCGGGGGGCGGCGGTCTGAGGCGCGGGCCCGTCATGCGGGCTCCTCCTCGGCGGCGATCAGCGCCCGGAGCCGGTCGAGGCACCGGCGGCGGGTCGGGCCGATGCTGCCGACCGGCATGCCGAGCCGTACGGCGTGCAAACGGTAGCCCGCGTCGGGGTCGGTGACGAGGAGGCGCAGGAGCGACCGGCAGGGCTCGCCGAGCTGGGCGACGGCCCGCCACAGGCGTTCGCCCTCGTCGAGGCCGAGGACCGCGTCGGCGGGGTCCTCCTCGGTCCGGCCGGTCGGGTCGAGCAGCTCGTCCGGGGGGTCGGCGTGCAGGTGCTCGCCGGACCGTTTACGGCGGACACGCATGGCCTCGTGTTTGACCGTGGAGGTCAGCCAGGCGCCGACGGCGGCGGGCTCCCGGATCGCGTAGAGGTTCTCCACGAGTTTCAGCCAGCCGAACTGGACCACGTCCGCGGCGTCCTGCGCGCTGAGCCCATGGGCCCGTGCGACGTGCCACAGGCGTGCGCCGTAGCGGTCGACCAGTTCGGCCCACGCGGCGGAGTCGCCGGCGGTGGCCGCGGCCAGCAACTCCTCGGGCGAACGCCCGGCGGACACCGCGACGCCCCCGCCGCGTGTGGGGTGGGGCAGCATGTCTCCCCCTGCTCAAATGGGCCGGCAGCTCATCGGTCAGGGGGGAACCTTAGCGACTGGCGGAAACCAGCACCCCCAAGTCGGGGATTTGCTGGCTTCTGCGGGGATCAAGCACGTGAGCAGTGGCTTCGCGGGGACTCATGTCCTTTGCGGCGTCGGCGATGGCTCCCGAGACCAGGGCCGTCGAGAACGACGTCCCGCTCCACCGCGCGTAGCCGGCGAAGCCCTCGCATCGCAGGTAGGTGCTGGTCAGCCACTCGCCCTGCGCGCAGGCGTCCACCCACGGCCCGTGACCGGAGAACGGCGCCCGCCTGCGCTCGGATGCGTCCACCGCGCCGACGGCCACGACGTCGGGCAGCGCGGCGGGCCAGAAGGGCCGCCGGGTCGCGGTGTTGCCCGCGCAGGCCACGACCGCGGTGTCGCCGAGTGCGGCGATGGCCTCGGACACCAGCAGGGGCGGCTGGTCGTCGAAGGTGTGGCAGCCGAAGGACAGGTTGAGCACCCGCGGCGGGTCCGCCCGCACCCGCGCCAGCGCGCTCAGCAGCGCCGCCTCGTCGGCCACGCCATTGCCGTCGAGGAGGCGCGTCGCGCGAAGCCGTACGCCGGGGGCGCGCTTGACGAGCAGACCCGCGATGAACGTGCCGTGTCCCGCCTGGGGGTCGGGGACGCCGTCGCCGTCGTAGTCGGCGACTTCGGTGACGTCCGTGCCGTGCTCGCGAAACCACGGGGCGCGCTCCCACCAGGGGTGCGGGGCGAGGCCGGTGTCGAGGAGCCCCACGGTGGTGCCGTCGCCTCCGGCGGGTGGCGGGTCGAGCTCCGTGGCGGGGAACGGCCTGCCCGCAGGGCCGCCCCAGAAGAGGGGCTGTCCGACGAGGATGTGGTTGGGGGAGACGCGGTGGCCTCGGTCACGGAGCGTAGCGGCCAGGTCGCATTCGTCCACACCGGGTGAGAGGCGCACGCGGAGAACGCCGCCGGTTTCGGTGACCGCCTCGATCCATCGCGCCGCCACCTGCAGCGACGTCCTGTCGGAGAGGAGTTGCCCGGGGCGGATAAGGGTGGGGGAACCTGCGATGTGCTCAACGTGCCGGATGTCACGGTTCATCGGGACCTCCAGGGGGTTAAGGCGTCGTGAGCTGGTCCTTTCCCCGATCACACTGGTGTCAACAGTCACATGCGCAACATCTAGGTGTGCGCCCCCTCTGGTGTCACGTCGCGACCGACGGTAGTCTCTCCTACAGTCACTTGTGATCATCCCAGTATGAGGCCGTTGGGGAAGGCGCACCTCGTACTGAAACGGGAGGTCCGGTGTCTGCTCGTGGCGTGATTTACGTCCACTCGGCTCAGCCTGCGCTGTGCCCTCATATCGAATGGGCGGTCGCGGGTGTCCTTGGCGTGCCCGTGGACCTGACGTGGACCCCGCAACCGGCCGCGCCCGGCACGCTCCGGGCACAGGCCGAGTGGGAGGGCCGCGCGGGCGTGGCCGCCGCCGTCACCTCGTCGCTCATGGGATGGCAACGCATCCGGTTCGAGATAACCGAGGATGCCTCGCCGGGCGTCGACGGCTCACGCAACGCCTACACGCCCACGTTGGGCGCGTTCACCGCCGTCATCGGGGCCAATGGCGACATCCTCGTGCCCGAGGACCGCCTCCGCACGGCCATGATGCTGGCGGCGCAGGGCCGGGCGGTGCTGGAGGACGAGCTGGACAAGCTCTTGGGCCGTCCGTGGGACGAGGAGCTTGAGCCGTTCCGCTACGCGGGCGACGGCGCTCCCGTCCGGTGGCTGCACGCAGCCGTCTGACCCGCGCCATGGCTGATCCGAGGCGGTCCGGCATGGACGGGCGCCCCTACGTGCTGCTCAGCTGTGCCATGTCGCTGGACGGCCATATCGACGACTCCGGTCCGGATCGGCTGCTGCTGTCGAACGAGGAGGACTTCGACCGCGTCGACGAGGTGCGCGCCTCCTGCGACGCGATCCTGGTCGGTGCCGGCACCCTGCGGCGCGACAATCCGCGGTTGCTCGTGCGTTCCGAGGCGCGGCGGCATGCCCGGGTGCGGCGCGGGCTTCCCCCGCATCCGGCCAAGGTGACCCTGACCGCGACGGCGAGGCTGGATCCCGCGGGCCTGTTCTTCACCGAGGGCGACGCCCGGAAGATCGTCTATGCCGCCTCCGCCGTCGTGGGGCCGCTGAGCGCCGCCCTCGCCGGTGTCGCCGAAGTGTCCGACGCCGGCGACCCCCTCGATCTCCGTACGGCTCTCGCAGACCTGGCCCGCCGCGGGATCGCGCGGCTCATGGTCGAGGGCGGCGGCACCGTGCACACGCACTTCCTCCAGGAGGGCCTGGTCGACGAACTGCAGCTGGTCGTCGCCCCGTTCTTCGTCGGCGACCCCTCCGCGCCGCGTTTCGTGTACGGCGGCTCCTTTCCGCAGGATTCGCGGCACCGCATGGAGCTCGCGGACGTACGGCGGCTCGGCGACGTCGTGCTCCTCCGCTACCTGGTGGGCGGGGCGTAGGATGCGGAAGGCCGGTTGATCGGATCGACGCGTGGGGAGGCGGATGTGGACGACCGCCGCTGGCTGACCCTCGCCTGTGAGCTCGCCCGTCTGTGCCCGCCGTCCGGCACCGCTTTCTCGGTCGGCGCGGTCGTCGTGAGTGCCGACGGCGAGGAGATCGCCCGTGGCCACTCCCGGGAGGCCGATCCTCACGACCACGCCGAGGAGGCCGCCCTCGCCAAGATCGCGCCTGGCGACCCCCGGCTGCCGGGCGCCACGATCTACAGCAGCCTGGAGCCCTGCGGCGAGCGCAGATCCCGGCAGAAGACATGTGCCCGGCTGATCGTTGAGAGCGGCATCCGCAGAGTCGTCATGGCGTGGCGTGAGCCCGTGCACTTCGTGGAGGGCCAGGGGGCCGAGGTCCTGGCCGAGGCGGGCATCGCCGTCGTCGAGCTCGCGGATCTCGCCTCGCTGGCGCGCGAGCCGAACGCCCACCTCGGCGCCTCCTGAGTCACCCCGGGTCACGCTGAGTCATACGCGACTGACGGAAAGGCTCACCGTTAGGCCATAGACCGAGACCTTTGTCCCTCTTAGCGTCGTTAGGTGTCAATCGTCGTCTTGGAGGTGTCATGTCGCTGACCGTCCCTGCGGAGCTGATCGATCAGGCGCGCGATGGAAAGGTGGATCAGGCGGCCTTCGTTGACTGCATCCGTACGTCATTGCCCTACGCCTGGGGCGTGGTGGTCAGGCTTGTCGATGAACTCCAGTCCGGAAACGCCGAATTCGCCGACAACCAGCTCTCCCCGCCCGACCAGGCGTCCTATGGCCAGCTCTTCAGAATGATGGCCAGCGACGCCATTCGCAGGGCCGTCGAGCAGCACTTCGGCGTGCGGCTCGCCTTCCAGAACTGCTGCCGCGCCGCCGTCTTCCGCCCCGACGCCCACGGAGCCCTCGCCGACTTCACCACCCCCGAGGCGCAGATCCTCAACCAGCGCCCCGAACTGATCGACTGCTGACCCACCCACCCCAGGGGGGCTCTCGCCGTATGGCGGGAGCCCCCATATGCTTTGCCCGGCTTGTCGGGACACGCCTACTAAATGAGCAACAGCGGGTACACGTGCCATGTGGGAGATCTAATGGACATGTGCGGCGCTTCACAGTGGCGTATGCATCGTTCAGAGTCCCAAGGTCTCCTGACGAAAAATCGTCAACGGGCACCAGTGCATTGATAGCTTGGCGGACATGAAGGCTGAGGCCAGGAGCGTCGAGATGACAACCCCATCGTTGCCGGGCTGGCTGTTTCCGCCCGAACAGGGATTCTTCGCTCAGGATCTCGATCACATTCCGGATCTGCCCCCGCACACAGAGTTGATTGATGGAAGCTTGGTGTTCGTGAGTCCACAAGCCAGCTTCCACACTCTGACGCTGTTCCTGCTTGAGCGTGAGTTGCGCGCTTCCGTGCCTGCGGCTCTCAAGGTGCGACGTGAGATGAGTGTCGTTCTCGGGCCGCGCCAGCGTCCGGAGCCGGATCTTGTCGTTTTCCACGCGCGGGCCGTAACGGGGAAGACGCAAACAGCCTTCCAGGCGGAGGACGTGGTGTTGGCTGTCGAGGTGGTCTCGCCGGACTCCGAGGTCAGAGACAGGGAACGCAAGCCTCAGATCTATGCAAGAGCGGGCATCCAGCACTTCTGGCGTGTAGAAAACGTCTCCGGATATCCGACTGTCTATGTGTACGAGCTGGATCCAGCGACGCAGGCTTATGTGCCGACGGGCATCTACCATGCCAAGCTTCAGCTCTTGGTGCCTTTCAGCATCGACATCGACCTCACGGAGATCGACGCCTTCTAAAGCGGTGCGGCACTCTGGCGGCTGTGCCCCCGGGCCTTGGGGCGGGGGCACGGAGCGAGCTGCTACAGCGGGATGTTGCCGTGGGCGCCGCGGGCGGGGGTGGCCTTGGCGAGGAGGGCGGCGATGGCGCCGCGGGTGGTGCCAGGCTGGATGATCTCGTCGACGACGCCGAGTTGGACGGCACGGTCGAGGCCGCCGGCGATCTTTTCGTGGTCTTCGGCGAGCTTGGCCTCAAGGGCGGCGCGATCGTCCTCGGGGCAGGCGGCGAGTTCGCGCCGCTTGAGCACGCGGACGGCGGCGACGGCTCCCATGACCGCGATCTCGGCGGTGGGCCAGGCGAAGACGCGGGTGGCGCCGAGCGAGCGGGAGTTCATGGCGATGTAGGCTCCGCCGTACGCCTTGCGGGTGACGAGCGTGACGCGCGGCACGGAAGCCTCGGCGAAGGCGTGGAGGAGCTTGGCGCCCCGGCGCACGACGCCGTCGTGTTCCTGGCCGACGCCCGGCAGGTAGCCGGGGACGTCCACCAGCACCACCAGCGGCACTCCGAACGCATCGCACATGCGCACGAAGCGGGCGGCCTTCTCGGCCGAGGTGGCGTCGAGGCAGCCGCCGAGACGCATCGGGTTGTTGGCGATGACGCCCACGGTGCGCCCGCCGAGGCGGCCGAGGGCGGTGACGACGTTGGGGGCCCACTTGGGGTGGAGCTCCAGCCCTGGGTCGTCCAGCAGGCCGTCGACGAGCGGGTGGACGTCGTAGGCGCGGCGCGGCGATTCGGGCAGGAAGGCGGTGAAGTCGACCTCCTCCACCGAATCGGGCCGGACCCGGCCCTGGTGGCCGAGGAGCGAGGCCAGGCGCCTGGCCTGGACCAGCGCGTCGGCCTCGGTCTTGGTGACGACATGGACGACGCCGCTGCGCTTGCTGTGGGGCTCGGGGCCGCCGAGCGCCCTCATGTCCACGTTCTCGCCGGTGACGCTGCGGACCACGTCGGGCCCGGTGACGAAGATGCGGCCCTCGTCGGCGAGGACGACGAGGTCGGTGAGGGCGGGGCCGTATGCCGCGCCGCCCGCGGCCGGGCCGACGACGACGGAGATCTGCGGGACGACACCGGACGCCTTGGTCATCGACGCGAAGACGCGGCCGACCGCGTGGAGCGACTCGACGCCCTCGGCCAGACGCGCGCCACCCGAGTGCCAGACCCCGACGATCGGGACGCGCTCTCGGACGGCCACATCGTAGGCGTGCACGATGTGCTCGCAGCCGTCGGTGCCCATCGCGCCGCCCTGCACCCGGGCGTCGCTGCAGAAGGCCACCGCCGGTGAGCCCTCGATGCGGCCCATCGCGGCGAGCACCCCGCTGCGGTCCTCGGGGGTGATCGGTCGGACCGTGCCCTCGTCGAACAAGGCGGTCAGCCGTATGTTCGGGTCCCGGGGGTCCACCGCCTCCTCTGCGGAGGCCGGTGTCACCACCCTGTTGTCAAGCACGGTCATCGCGAGGCCCCCTAGGCGGTGGTGAAGGCGACGGCGACGTTATGGCCGCCGAAGCCGAACGAGTTGTTGATCGCCGCGAGCTGCCCCTGCGGCAGCTCGCGCGGCTCGCCGCGCACGATGTCGACCTCGATGCCGTCGTCGAGGTCGTCGAGGTTGACGGTCGGCGGCACGATGCGCTCGTTGAGCGCCAGGATCGTGAAGACCGACTCGATTCCTCCGGCCCCGCCGAGCAGGTGACCGGTCATCGACTTGGTCGCGGTCACGAGCGGGTGGGTGCCGATGACCTCCTTGACGGCGACGGTCTCGACGACGTCGCCCGCCGGGGTGGAGGTGGCGTGCGCGTTGATGTGGCGAATGTCCTCGGGGGCGAGGTCGGCGTTGGCGAGGGCGCGCCGCATGGCGAGCATGATCCCGGCGCCGGTCGGCTCAGGCTGGGCGATGTGGTGGGCGTCGGCCGAGTAGCCGACACCCGCGGCGACGGCGTAGATGCGGGCGCCGCGCGCCAGGGCGTGCTCCTCCGACTCCAGCACCACGATGCCGGAGCCTTCGCCGAGCACGAATCCGTCCCTGGCCTTGTCGAACGGGCGGGACGCCCGCTCGGGCTCGTCGTTTCGGGTGGACATGGCGCGCATGGCGGCGAACGACCCCACGTTGAGCGGGTGGATCGCGGCCTCGGTGCCTCCGGCCACGACCACGTCGGCCCGGCCGGTGCGGATCATCTCGATGCCGTAGCCGATGGACTCGGCTCCGGTGGCGCAGGCGCTCACGGTGGCGTGGACGCCCGCCGTCGCGCCGAACTCGATGCCGATCCAGCCGGCGGCGCCGTTCGGCATGAGCATCGGCACCGTGAACGGCGACAGCCGTGTCCAGCCCTTCTCCTTGAAGGTGTCGTATGCCGCCAGGATGGTGGTGATGCCGCCGATGCCGCTGCCGACGACCACGCCGAGCCGGTCGGACTCCACCTTGGGGGTGCCTGCATCGATCCAAGCCTGCCGTGCCGCGATCAGCGCGAACTGCTCGGCCCGGTCCAGTCGCCTGGCCTCCGGCCTCGGCAGCACGTCGAGCGGGTCGACGGCGGCCTCGGCCCCGAATTTCACGGGGACGGAGTCGATCCAGTCCGCGTTGATCGTGCGGATGCCCGTCCGGCCGGCGAGGAGCGCCGACCAGGTCGACGCGACGTCACCACCGAGAGGCGTCGTCGCGCCGAGCCCGGTGACAACGACGCGAACCCGGTCTGTACTCACTTTGTGCGCTCCTTGTGCTTGAGCGAAGGGCCGCCGCCGCCCGGAGATGGGCCCTTCTGTGCCGCCGTGCCGTACGGCTCGGTCGTCCTTGGCCTCGCATTCCGGGCACGCGGGGCCGGTCAGGGGGTGTCGGCGCGTGCTGTGAGCACGCGCCTGACGCGTTAGTTCTGGATGAAGCTGATGACGTCCTTCACCGTCTTGAGGTGCTTGAGCTGGTCGTCGGGGATCTCGACACCGAACTCGTCCTGAGCGGCGACGGCGATCTCGACCATCGACAGCGAGTCGATGTCGAGGTCGTCCACGAAGCTCTTCTCCGGGCTGACCTCAGAGGCGGGGATGCCGGTGATCTCGTTGACGATCTTGCCGAGGCCAGCCAGGATGTCCTGCTCGTTCATGGCCATGTCGCGACTTCTCCTTGATGTGATTTCTCTTGAAGGGAAATGCGGCCCACAGAGCCGCACGTGGAGTCTAGGGAATTTCGATCACTTGGGCGGCATAGGTGAGCCCCGCGCCGAATCCTAGGAGAAGAGCGAGGTCGCCCGAGGACACCTCTCCCCGCTCGATCATGCGGGAGAGGGCCAGCGGGATGGAGGCGGCCGAAGTGTTGCCCGCGAGCACGATGTCCTTGGCGACGATCGCGTCCTTGGCGCCGATCTTGCGGGCGATGGCCTCGATGATGCGCAGGTTGGCCTGGTGGGGCACGAAGGCCGCGAGCTGCGACGGGTCGACTCCCGCGCGCTCGCATGCCTTCCGCGCGACCGGGTGCAGGGCGGTGGTCGCCCAGCGGAAGACGGTCTGTCCTTCCTGGTGGAGGAAGGAGTTGCGATCCTTGATGATGATGGCGTCGGACTTGTCACCGGCGCTGCCCCAGGCCACCGGCCCGATCCCGGGCGTCTCGGCGGCGGCTACGACGGCCGCGCCGGCGCCGTCCGCGAAGATCACGCAGGTGGCCCGGTCGGTCCAGTCGATCCACTGGGAGAGCTTCTCGGTGCCGATGACCAGCACATTGGTCGCCGACCCCGCGCGGACCGCGTCGCTCGCGGCGGCGAGGGCGTAGCAGAATCCGGCGCAGGCGGCGTTGACGTCGAACGCGCCGGGGGCGTCGATCCCGAGACGGTGGGCGACGCGGCCGGCGGCGTTGGGGATCTGGGCCTCAAGCGTGCAGGTGGCGACGATGACGAGGTCGATGGCGTCGGCCGACAGGCCGCTGGCGGCCAGCGCCTTGCCCCCGGCCTGCACGGCGAGGTCGATCTCGGACTCGGCCGATGAGGCGATGCGCCGCTCGGTGATGCCGACCCGGCTGCGGATCCACTCGTCGGAGGTGTCGATCGTCTTCGCGATGTCCTCGTTGGTGACGACGTCCGCCGGCTGGTAGCCGCCGAAGGCGAGCACACGTGCGCCGGGAGCGGTGGGCATGAGTCTCACTTGAGGGCCTCCCTGGCCGCGTCGAGATCGTCGGGGGTCTTCAGAGCCACGGTCACGACCCCCGGCATCGCCCGCCTGGCGAGTCCGGTGAGGGTGCCGCCGGGGAGGAGTTCGATGAGCGCGGTGACGCCCATGCCGACCATGGAGGCCATGCACGCGTCCCAGCGGACGGGGCTGCCGACCTGGGTGACCAGGCGGGCCAGGCAGTCGGCGCCCGACGTCACGACCGCGCCGTCCGCGTTGGACAGCAGGGGCGCCGACGGGTCCTGCGGTGAGACGCCGGCCGCGGCGTCGCGGAGGTGGTCGATGGCGGGGGCCATGTGCCGGGTGTGGAACGCGCCCGCAACGGCGAGCGGGCGGAGCCGGGCCCGCGCGGGCGGGTCCCCCTTGAGGGCGTCGAGCTGCTCAAGCGTGCCGCCGGCGACGATCTGGCCCGCGCCGTTGATGTTGGCGGGGGTCAGCCCATGGCGTTCCAGGGACGCGAGCACTTCGGCCTCGTCGCCTCCCAGCACCGCCGTCATGCCGGTCGCCGTCACGGCGGCGGCCTTGGCCATGGCCTGGCCGCGCTCGCGCACCAGCGCGAGTGCCTGCTCAGGGGTGAGGACCCCGGCGATCGCGGCGGCGGCGAACTCGCCGACGCTGTGCCCGGCGACCGCGCCCGGGGGGGCCTGGAGCACCTCGGCGGCGGCCAGCGAGGCCGCCACGAGCAGGGGCTGCGCGACGGCGGTGTCGCGGATCGCGTCGGCGTCCGCGGTCGTGCCGTAGGCGATCAGGTCGAGGCCGACGATGTCGGACCAGGCCGACAGCCGGTCGCTCACTCCGGGCAGTTCTAGCCACGGGTTGAGGAAGCCCGGTGTCTGGGCTCCCTGGCCCGGGGCGACGATTGCGTGCACGAAAACCACCATGCCCTGTAGATGTTCACCACACGGATAGAGATCCGCATGAAGATTGTCTAGTGAATTTTGTAGAGGACCTACAGTAGGGGTTTCATGGGCGGTGCGTTATCGGTCGATGTTCATCGAGATTTCGGACAGCCGTCCCAGAATCAGACCCACTTGCAGGGTGAAGGCGGACCTGCCTTCCGTGGGCTGATAGCCCGTCAACTCTGTGATCTTTCGCAGACGGTAGCGCACAGTGTTCGGATGGACGAACAGTAGTCGCGCCGTCGCCTCCAGAGAAGTGCCTTGTTCGAGATAGGTCGCCAGCGTGTCGAGCAGCGGCGTGCCGGTGAGCGGTAGGTAGACGTTCTCGACGAGCTGGGCGCGGGCGTCGGCGTCGCCGTCGATGGCGCGCTCGGCCAGCAGGTCGTCGGCGTGCACCGGGCGCGGGGCGTCGGGCCAGCCCGCCGCGGCGCGCAGGCCCGCGATGGCCGCGCGGGCGGAGCTCGCGGCGGCGTGGAGGTCGGACACCTCGGGACCGATGACGATGGGGCCGTCGCCGAACCTCGGCACCACATGCTTGGCGGCGTCGTTGACGCTGCCCGCCCCGCCGACGATCACGATCAGGCGGTCGCCCTGAACGCCCGCGAGCAGGTCGAGCCCCGCCCGCCTGCCCTTGTCCCGCAGCCCGTCTATCACCGCGCGCGGGTCGTCGTCGGGTGCGCGCCCGGCGAGCACGACGACGGGGGAGGACGTCCAGCCGAGGGCCGCCGCCCACGAGTGCAGACCGTCGTCCACCTCACCTCTGACGAGCGCGTCGACGATGAGCGCCTCGAGCCGCGCGTCCCACGCTCCGCGCACCTCGGCCTCACGCGCGTAGACGTGGGCCGCGGCGAAGGCGACGTCGCGCGTGTAGCGGAGCATCGCCTGCTGGAGCTGGTCGCCTCCGCCCGGCGCGGCGAGGTCGTCGACCTGGGCCTCCACGACCTCGACCACGACGCGGACGATGTCGACGGTCTGCTGGAGCGAGATGGACCGCTTGAGCTCGCGGGGCGCGGTGCCGAAGAACTCCATGCTGGGCGTCGGTCGGCCCTCGTCGACATGCTGGAACCAGTCGACGAAAGCCGCGATCCCGGCCTGGGCCACCAGGCCCACCCAGGAACGGTCCTCGGCCGACAGCGCGCGAAACCACGGCAGTCGTTCGTCCATGCGTGCCATCGCCGCCGTGCCGAGCGCGCCCATCGCGCGCTCCAGTCGGCGTGTGGTGTCCTCGCGTATCCGATCGCTCACACCTCTAGAGTGCCAGCTTGAATCAGATGACCGCGACGGCGGTGATCAGGCCGATGGCCAGGTGCGTCACCGCAAGAAGCTTCGTGCCCGGCTGGAGTTCGGCCTCGGTGACCAGCTCGCGCACCGAGATTCCGGCCACGAGGTCGAACAGCAGCATGGCGATGGTCTGTACGGCGATGCCCACGACGCCGAACACGGCGGTGGCGAGCAGGCCTTCGTGGAGCGCCCCGCTCGAGGACCAGATGGAGGCCGCGACGATGAGGCCCACGGCGACCAGGCCGGAGCCGGTGAGCAGCGTGGCGTTGGGGTTGCGCTCGGACTTGATGAGCAGGCTCAACTTGCCGGGGGTTGCCCAGTCGATGACGTAGAAACCGATGATCAGCATGACCACGCCGAGAATCGCGTAGGCGAAGATCGCGAGCGCTCCGCGGCCGAGGGTGTCGACGAGTGGGGAGGCGGCCAGAGCGACCATGATGTGTTACTCCTAGAGTTCGATTCTGTGAGGGACGAACGACGAGGTGTCGTCGGTGATGAGCCCCGAGGTCTCCCGGATGCCGAGGCCGGCGGCCTCGTCGTGTACCACCCAGGCGCCGAGCACCGGGCGCTGCCCGTCGAAGTCGGGAAGCGCCTGGAACTCCTGGTAGACGTGTCCCTCGGCGCCGTAGGGGCTGCCGGGGCGGGCCGTGCTCGCGCCGTGCCCCGGCGCGACGATCCACATGCCCGACCCCTCACGGCCGAGCAGCGGCTTGGCGATGTACGACGTCAGATCCCGCGGGCCGTCCAGGTAGGCGGGCAGCAGGTTGGGATGGCCCGGATACATCTCCCATAGGATCGCGAGCAGCGCCTTGTTGGACAGCAGCATTTTCCACAGCGGCTCGATCCAGGTCGAGGCGGGCTGGTGCCGTACGGCGAGCTCGCCGAACCGGTCCGCCACCGCCCACTCCCACGGGTAGAGCTTGAACAGCGACCGTACGACCCGGCCCTCCAGGTCGACGAAGCGCCGGTTCAGCGGGTCCCAGCCGAGGTCCTCCACCGCGATGGCGATGGCGTCGAGACCGGCCAGCTCCGCGGTCTCCTGCATGTAGGCGACGGTCATCGCCTCCTCGCCGGAACGGTCCATCGCCGTCCACGCGAAGTGCGTCGGCCCGGTCGGGAACACCCCCGCGAGTTCGCGCCAGCGGTCGACCAGCCGCTCGTGGATGGAGTTCCACTGGTCGTCGTCGGGGTGGGTGTCCTTGAGCCAGAACCACTGCACGACGGCGCTCTCCAGGAGGCTCGTCGGAGTGTCGGCGTTGTATTCCAGCAGTGTGGCCGGACCTTCGCCGTCGTAGCGCAGGTCGAACCTGCCGTAGACGTGCGGATCGCGCCGCTCCCACGAACCGACCAGCTCCGGCACCACCCCGGAGGGCACCGCGAAGTCGGCGAACCTCTCGGTGCGGATGACGTGGTCGACCGCGGCGAGGCACATGCGGTGGAGTTCCTCCACCTGCTCCTCTAGAGCGAGCACCTCGTCCATGGACAGCGTGTAGTGGACGCTCTCATCCCAGTACGGCCGGTCCAGCCCGTCCGGGTGGGCCGAACGGTGATACACCAGGCCCTGCGACTCGATGGTCTTCTCCCAGCCCCGGCGCGGGGTGGAGCTCAAACGTCTCACTGGCCGGCTCAGCTTCCCCCGTAGGATCCGCGCCCGCCGAGTCCACCGCGCTGGACGACCGTGCCGGACCGGCTGGTGATACTCACGTCGGAGGGGCGTACGGTGGTACCGCCCTGGACGCGGCCCGCAGCCGCGCGGCCTCCGTAGTACCAGTGGTAGGCGCTGCGGACGGCGTAGATATGGCTGGGCGAGTCCTCGTCGCAGTAGTCGTCGTCCACGATCAGGTAGCCGTCATCCGTTTGCGACGAGTAGTCGATGCAGTCGGCGTCGACTTCGTCGTCGTCGCCCGAGACGAAACCGGCGACGATCAGCCCGACGACGCCGACTCCCGCGACGGAGACGGCGATGCTGGCCTTGACCCGCCTGGACTTGCGCTTCCTCTGCATCTCCGCCAACTCGGCCTTTCGGTTCCGAGTACCGGCGGACGTTGGATGGGGTTCGGGGGACTTCGAGGTGGCCTCTGCCATCGCACTCCTTTTTCACTCTGAGCGCCTCTTCGACCCACCTAACGATCCGGAGAACAACGTCGTTCCACGCCCATTCCGGCAAGTAATGACGTAGCTATAGGGAGTGGGAGGAAGGAGAAGGCCCAGTGATGCAGAGTAGCGGTGTCTGATTTCCTGTTCAATCGGAGAACTGTCGGACCCGACGAGTAGCGTCCCAGGGGTGAACCGTACCGATCGGCTTTATGCCCTCGTTGAGGAGCTGCGCGCGATCTCTCCCAGGTGCCGGTCCGCACGCGAGCTCGCCGTCCGTTTCGACGTGAGCAAACGCACCATCGAACGCGACATCGCCGCACTGCAGGCCTCAGGTGTTCCCATCTACGCCGAACCCGGCCGACGCGGCGGATACTGCCTGGACAAGACGATGTCGCTGCCGCCGCTCAACTTCACCCCCGCCGAGGCCGTGGCCATCGCGGTGGCGTTGGGCCGGGCCGGAGGGCAGCCGTTCGCCCGCCACGCGCGCAGCGCCCTCCGCAAGGTCGTGGCGGCCATGCCCGCCCCGGACGGCGAGCGGGCACGCGAGCTGGCGGCCCGGGTGCGATTACTCGACCCCGAGCCCCAGGAGGGGGCGCGGGCCGACCCCGTTCCTCCGGACGCGGTGGCCAGGGCCATCGAGGACGCGCTGCTGCGCCGGCAGGTGCTGCGCATCTCCTACACCGACCGGAAGGGGGAGCCCACCTCCCGCGACATCGAGCCGGCGGTGTTCATCGGGGGAGTGGGCGGCTACTGGTATCTCGTGGGCTGGTGCAGGCTCCGCGACGACGTGCGGGTCTTTCGGCTCGACCGCATCGCCGCCGCCGAGCCGACGGGCGAACGCTGCCCGGAGCGGCCGCCCGAGCGTTTCGTCACCGATCTGCCGGATGTCGTTGTCCGCAACCCGGACCTGGGGTGAGCCCGGCGCGGCGGCCATCGAGGACACCGACATGCCGAAAAACACCGACATAAGGCTGTCGCACACGGCCTCCATAGTGGACGTACGGCCCGCGCACGCCGCCGACCGCCGAACGGCGGCGCGCGCTGTGGCTCACCGGATCCGCCGCGTCACACCGACGCCGTGAGGATGTCGTGGGCCGCCTTCTCCGAGATGATCGCGGTGGGCGCCGCGCCGAGGCCCGTGATGCGGAGAACGAGAAGAGGCGGCGTGCTCCCTCCTCGCACACCGCCTCACCAGGTCGTACGGCCGACGCCAGGAATCATGACGCGAATTCCGGGGGAAATTTCATGAAGGGCGCCCCCCACTCTCGCCGGGGGCGCCCTCCTGGTGTCGACCTCGCGTGATCAGAGACTGATCAGAGACCCATCGACTGGGCGTCGTTGCTCTCCGCGCCGGACGCCTCGGTCACGCCGTTCTTGAGGTGGTAGCGCGCGATGGCCTCGCGCACGACCTCGGGCTTGACCTCGCCGCGCCTGGCGAGCTGGGTCAGCACGGCCAGCGTGATCGACGTGGCGTCGACGTGGAAGTGCCGGCGCAGCGCCGACCGGGTGTCGGACAGGCCGAACCCGTCGGTGCCGAGCGAGGTCCAGTCGCCCGGAACCCACTGGGCGATCTGGTCCGGCACGGCCTTCATGTAGTCGCTCACGGCCACGAACGGGCCGCTCGCCGCCGACAGGGCCGAGGTGACGTACGGCACGCGCTGCTCGCTGTCGGGGCTGAGCAGGTTGTGCTCCTCGCAGGCGAGGGCCTCACGCCGCAACTCGGACCACGACGTGGCCGACCAGACGTCCGCCGAGACGCCCCAGTCCTCGTCCAGCAGGCGCTGCGCCTCCAAGGCCCACGGGCCGGCCACGCCGGAGGCCAGGATGTTGGCCCGAGGGGCGTGGTCGGACGTCGCCCGGGCGAACAGGTAGAGCCCCTTGAGCAGGCCCTCCACATCGATGCCCGCCGGCTCGGCCGGCTGCTGGTAGGGCTCGTTGTAGACGGTCAGGTAGTAGAACACGTCTTCGGGGCTGTCGCCGTACATGCGGCGGATGCCGTCCTTGACGATGTGCGAGATCTCGAACGCCCAGGCCGGGTCGTAGGAGATCGCCCCGGGGTTCGTCGAGGCGATGAGCGGTGAATGGCCGTCCTCGTGCTGGAGGCCCTCGCCGTTGAGCGTGGTGCGGCCGGCGGTCGCGCCGAGCAGGAAGCCCCTGCCCATCTGGTCGGCCAGCTGCCACATCTGGTCGCCGGTGCGCTGCCACCCGAACATCGAGTAGAAGATGTAGACCGGGATCATGTGCTCGCCGTGCGTGGCGTAGGCCGTGCCCGCCGCGAGCACCGAGCCCATCGACCCGGCCTCGCTGATGCCCTCGTGGAGGATCTGCCCTTCGGCGGACTCCTTGTAGGAGAGCAGGAGCTCCCGGTCCACCGCGTCGTAGGTCTGCCCGTGCGGGGAGTAGATCTTCGCGGTCGGGAACATCGCGTCGAAGCCGAAGGTGCGGGCCTCGTCGGGGATGATCGGCACGATCCGCGACCCGAGCTCCTTGTCGCGCATCAGGTCCTTGAGCAGGCGCCCGAACGCCATCGTCGTCGCGATGGCCTGCTTGCCGGAGCCCTTGCGCAGGCCCGCATAGGCGTCGTCGCCGGGGAGCTTGAGCGGCTTGG
Organism: Sinosporangium album; assembly: GCF_900100605.1. Lineage (GTDB taxonomy): Bacteria > Actinomycetota > Actinomycetes > Streptosporangiales > Streptosporangiaceae > Sinosporangium > Sinosporangium album. Next base: position 294,160 of record NZ_FNCN01000003.1, read on the forward strand.
CGCGCATGACCCGTTTGGGCAGCATGCCGCCGAGCGCCGCCCGGCGCTCCATCATGTACTGGATCTCCTCGTTGTCCGGCCCCGGGTGGTAGTAGGGGGGCAGGTCGCCTTCGAGATCCTTGTCCGGGATTTCGAGGTAGAGCCGGTCGCGGAACTCCTTGAGCTCCGCCTTCGACAGCTTCTTCATCTGGTGCGTCGCGTTGCGCGCCTCGAAGTCCTTGCCGAGGGTCCAGCCCTTGATGGTCTGGGCGAGGATCACCGTGGGCTGCCCGACGTGCTCGCGGGCGGCCTTGAACGCGGCATAGACCTTGTGGTAGTCATGCCCGCCGCGCGACAGCTTGCGGATGTCGTCGTCGGTCAGGTGCTCGACCATGCGGCGCAGGCGCGGGTCGTCGCCGAAGAAGTTCTCGCGGATGTAGCCGCCGGACTCGACGCTGTAGGTCTGGAACTGACCGTCGGGCGTCGTGTTCATCTTGTTGACCAGGACGCCGTCCACGTCGCGCGCGAGCAGCGGGTCCCAGTCGCGGCCCCAGACGACCTTGATCACGTTCCAGCCCGCGCCGCGGAAGAACGACTCCAGCTCCTGGATGATCTTGCCGTTGCCCCGCACCGGGCCGTCGAGCCGCTGGAGGTTGCAGTTGATGACGAAGGTCAGGTTGTCGAGCTCTTCGCGCGCGGCGAGCCCGATGGCGCCGAGCGACTCCGGCTCGTCCATCTCGCCGTCGCCGAGGAAGCACCAGACGTGGCTGCGGCTGGTGTCCTTGATCTTGCGGTTGAGCAGGTAGCGGTTGAACCGCGCCTGGTAGATCGCCGAGATCGAGCCGAGGCCCATGGAGACCGTCGGGAACTCCCAGAAGTCCGGCATCAGACGCGGATGCGGGTAGGACGGGAGGCCGTGGAAGCCGTGGGACAGCTCCTGCCGGAAGGCGTCGAGCTGGGCCTCGTTCAGGCGCCCTTCCAGGAAGGCGCGGGCGTAGACGCCCGGAGCCGCGTGGCCCTGGAAGTAGACCTGGTCGCCCGACTCGCCGTGGTCCTTGCCGCGGAAGAAGTGGTTGAAGCCCACCTCGTAGAGCGAGGCGGCCGAGGCGTAGGTCGCGATGTGGCCGCCCACGTTGGTGCGCGCGTTGGCGCGGGTGACCATGACGGCGGCGTTCCACCGGATATAGGCGCGAATGCGGCGCTCGACGTATTCATCGCCGGGGAACCACGGCTCGCGCTCGGGTGGGATCGTGTTGATGTAGTCGGTGCTCCGGAGACCGGGCACACCCACCTGGTGCTCACGCGCTCGCTCCAGCAGGCGCAACATCAGGTATCGGGCGCGTGTCCTTCCCTCCGTCTTGACCACGTTGTCAAGAGATTCGAGCCATTCCTGGGTCTCGCTGGGGTCGACATCAGGCAGCTGGCTGGGTAGGCCGTCACTGATGATCGAGAAACGCTGGCGTCCGGAAGCCACTGGGTCTCGCCTTCCGAGGATGGTCTTGTGAAGCCTCTTCATCTTGTTGTCTAGGACACTTCCATCCTGGCCGCTCGCTGCGGAAAACGCATCTCTACCGCCCGGTAACCGGGAAGTCGGTGCTGGCAGGGACGGGATCGTGGCCTAGACCACCGATGGTAGGACGATTTAGGGACAAACGTTACATCGGGGTACCCCTTTTCGGGAGCAGTCAGACGTATGAATCTGGGAAGAGAGGAAGTAACGGGGGGAGACAGCATGTACGCGACCGTGGGGGACCGTCTCCTTATGCACGGTAATGCCGTGGGGGAGCCGGACAGGCAAGGCGACATCATCGAGGTGCGCGGAGCGGGGGGAGGGCCGCCCTTCGTGGTGCGGTTCGACGACGGACACACGGGTTTGGTCTTCCCGGGCCCGGACACGATCGTCGTTCCAGCTCAGCGCAACCCGTAGGGGCAATAGGATCACACGTGTGACATCGCACGGCCGCCTCGGCGGCGAAACGGCCGGTGGTCGCTGTTCCGCGGCCACCGGGGCGGGGCCGTCGGACGGCTTCTCGGATGGCCGGACCACCGCTGACGACTGTCTATTTTGTCTGTTTGATTCATGAGGACTGGGGCTGTCGTCGTGGCGACCGTTGACGACGATGGGTCACAGCGTGTGGACTGTGCCGAAACAAAGGCCCACATGGGCACAGTTGAGGGGCCACCCAAGCAGGAGGGATACACGTGAGCGCGACCGCGGGTCAGGCGCAGGACGAGCGTGGCCTGGCCGACCGACTCGGGCTGAAGCCGGGTCAGGTGGTGCAGGAGATCGGCTGGGACGAGGACGCCGACGAGCAGCTTCGCGATTCGATCGAGGCGCTGACCGGCAGCGAACTGGTCGACGAGGACTATGACGACGTCGTCGACGTCGTGCTGATGTGGTGGCGCGACGGCGACGGCGATCTGTTCGACGCGTTGAGCGACGCGATGGCCGTCCTCACGGACGGGGGACAGATCTGGCTGCTGACGCCCAAGGCGGGCCGAGCGGGCCACGTCGAGCCGAGTGACATCGGGGAGGACGCGACGACGGCCGGGCTGTCTCAGACCAGCAGCATCAGCGCCGCCGGCGACTGGTCGGGCACTCGGCTGGTCGCGCCGAAGGCGCGCCGCTGAACTCGGGCCCGGCTCCACAGGCCGGACAGTCGTGTACGGACCGTGACCGGACCGGCCGGGACCTCCGGTCAGCCGGTTCCACACGCGAGGCCGATCGGCCCCGCGGCCCGTTCGCGCGCGTGGCCCATTCGCGCGCTCGGCACCGAATGCGCGCGGCGCCGAGCGGCGGTCACGAGGCCGGAGCCGGTCGCGGGCGACCTTCGCGACCTTCGGCGATGACGAGATCGTCGGCCACTATGAGATCGGCCATAGAGGCATAGCCGCCCCTTCGCCGGGCGCTTATGCCGGGACGGAATCATCGCTCGCCGTGCGGCGGGGGCCGCACGGCACGGGAGCGGGCGCACGGGTGATCGGTCCGCCGGGACCGGTCGGCCGTACGGCGCCCGCCCGAGCTCCTCATGCCGTCTCACAGGCGAACTCGCCTGTCGACCCCCCCTGTGGCCGGAGGCCCTGTGAACCGGCGGCCGATCGGCCCGGCGTGAACGGGTCGGCCGGGTCGGCCGGGCGCCGGCGGGCCGCTCGGGCGGTGCCGTACGGGCCGGGGCGCGCTCCGGACGGCCGGACGGGCCGGGGCGCGCTCCGGACGGCCGGACGGGCGCCACGCCCGGGACGGGGCGCACCGGCGACCCGGGCCGTGATGCGGGAGGATGGTGGCATCCGCCCACGGCGCCCCCTGAAGGGAATCCAGTGACATGACCGTTGACGTCGGTTCCGCCGCACCGGAGTTCGAGCTGATGGATCAGCACGGCACGCCGGTCAGGCTGTCGGACTACCGGGGCAAAAAGGTCGTGCTGGTCTTCTACCCCCTGGCCTTCAGCGGCGTCTGCCACAGCGAGCTCGGCGCCCTCCGCGACGACCTCCTGCCCACGGCTCCGGATGACGTGCAGGTGCTCACCGTCTCCGTCGACTCGATGTTCGCCCACAGGGCTTGGGCGGATCAGGAGGGATATCCGTTTCCGCTGCTCTCCGACTTCTGGCCACACGGACAGGTCGCGGCGAAGTACGGTGTGTTCGATGAGACGAAGGGCCTCGCGCGCCGCGGCACCTTCATCATCGACGGCCAGGGCGTGGTGCGTTGGAAGGTCGTCAAGGCGCTTCCCGACGCCCGCGACATCGCCGACTACCGCAAGGCGCTCGCCGACATCTAGGCAGCGGGCCCATCGGCCGGCGTCACCCCCCGTGCACCGTCTCCCGCCCCGGTGCGCCCACGGGGGCGCAGTCGGCGACATCTGAATCCGACCCTCATCCCACTCCGATGGAGGCGACGATGCCCTGCTATCGATGCGGGGCCAGGCAGATCGACCCGGCGCGTGGCGCGAGCCCGTGGAAGCGCGGTGTACGCCACGAGACGCAGGTGCTCGTCTGCCCGGACTGTCAGCAGAGTCACACCGGCGATCTCGATTCCTGCCGTGCGTGCGGCTCCACCGCTCTCATCTGCAGACTCGGCGAGGTCGAGTGCCGCGGCTGCGGTGCCGTACGGCCGGCGCAGGCCCCCGACCAGCTCGTCACCTCGGGGGCGCCCCCGGGGCTGTCGGCCGAGGTAGAGGCCGCGCTGAGCCGTGTCCTGGGCCGCGCCGCGGCGCCGCGACCAGGGGACTGACCGCAAGGGGGGATGGGGGCTGATCAAAATGCCGATCGCCCCCTATATTGCTCATAATCGAGCAATCTACCCCGCGGGAGGGTGCTGCATGAGGTCCTTCGTGGTTGCCCTAGATGTCGGTGGCACTTCCATGAAGGGCGCTCTTGTCGATCGGGTCGGCACTATCCTGCATACCGAGCGCCGAGCGACGCCCCGACAACACGGGCCCGAAGCCGTGGTCAAGACCATCAGGGCCTTCATCACCCACCTCACCCGCCTGGGCGACACGCTGCCCACCGGACATCCCGGTGGCGACCGGCGCGGCCCCCTGCGGCCGAAAGCGGGCCGTGAGCACAGCGGCCTGGCCGGCGTCGGCCTGGTCGTTCCCGGTCTCGTCACACCCACCACCGCCGTCTACGCCGCCAACCTCGGCTGGCGCGACGTCCCCGCCGAGGAGTTCACCTCGCTCGACGTTCCCGTCATGCTGGGCCACGACGTGCGCACCGGCGGCCTCGCCGAGAGCGTCCTCGGCGCCGGACGGGAATGCACCGACTTCCTCTTCCTCCCCATCGGCACCGGCATCGCCGGGGCCATGATCATCGATGGCGAGCCGTACGGCGGCGCCGCCGGCTGGAGCGGTGAGATCGGCCACATCCCCGTCCTCCCCGACGGCGAAACGTGTGCCTGCGGCCAGATCGGCTGCCTGGAGACCTACGCCTCCGCCGCCTCCGTGGGCCGCCGCTACAGCCTGCGCGCCGCCCGCCCCGGCACCCGGGCAGAACAGGTCGTCTCCCTCGCCCGCTCCGGAGACCCCGTCGCCGTCGCCGTATGGAACGACGCCGTCGAGGCCCTGTCGCTCGCCCTCGCGAGCTACACCCTCCTCCTCGACCCCGCCGTCATCGTCCTCGGCGGCGGCCTCGCCGAGGCCGGGTCCGCCCTCTCCGACCCCCTCCGCGAACGCCTCTCCAAGCGCCTCGCCTTCCGCGAGGCCCCCCCGCTCAACTCCGCCGCCCTCGGCGTCAACGCCGGCATGCTCGGCGCCGCCCTCCTCGGCTGGCACGCCGCCGGCGACCCCGGCATCGGCGGCACCTGGACCGTCCCGCTGTCCCTCCCCCCGGCGCCGTAGAGCACTCGCCTTACAAGCGAGGGATCCCCCACTGGAACCCGCTCACGTTGATGTGCCAGTCGGGGCCTTGGTGCCGTATGGTTGGCTCACGTGCGTCCGGGCGCTTAGCTCAGCGGTAGAGCACTCGCCTTACAAGCGAGGGGTCACTGGTTCGAACCCAGTAGCGCCCACACCGGCAGGCCCTCACCTCGGAAACGGGTGGGGGCTTTTTCGTGTGTCCCGGCCCGGCCCGCGGGGCGGCGCGCGCAGCGCAGGCCGCTTCGCTCGACCTCTCAAGGTCTCGCAGCGTGCCGATCAGGACCGTGCAGATTTGGTGCGTCCTCGACACCGAACTTGATCACGGGCTGGCTGAGCGGATGCTGGCGGAGGCCGACGGAAAAGTCATGCTTGCTCTTTCGACCCCGTGCTTCGACTTCTGGCTCCTGCTTCATCGCGAGGACCACCGTGCTCCGTTCCAGACGGCCGGCGGCGCCGAGAGAGCATCGAAGCGCGTGATGCCGACGTGGAGCAAAGGCGGCACTAAATTTGCGGACTTCCAGGACGGAGTGGGCGATGCCTGTCGGCGGGCAAGGGCTGCTGATCCCGAGGGGAAGAACTATATGAGGAATCCATCCACGTCGGTGTGGAGACTCATGCAGTCCATTCGAGAACCCGTCAAGGACTAGTCCAGGCGGATGGCCTCACGCCAGTCCCGCGCTTCGCGCCACATCGGCTGATCCCGTTTGTAGAGGAGGAAGCATCCCAGGACGAGTACATCCATGTTGGTGCGCATGAAGCAGGCGTATGCCTCGCCCGGGGAGCTCACCACGGGTTCGCCACGCATCCTGAACGGGGCGGCGGCGAGCAGCGGGCACCCTGTCGCCTCCTTGAAGGCGGCGAGGAGGCGGTGGTAGGCCGGGTTGCTCTGCTCGTCGATCAGGTGGACGCGGGCGGAGTAGTCGACGTCGGTGACGGCGGGGATCGTGGAGCGCCGCACGTGCAGGAGGTTGAGGCCGGTGGCGGTGGTGCCGCCCGCCTGGTCGACGCGTCTGGAGGACGAGATCTCGGTGGCGGTGAGCATGGAGGGCCCGTCCCGGTCGAGGCGGAAGTAGTCCTTGGCGTCCGCGGCGAGCACCGAGGCCGTGAGGGGGCGGTGGGACTCGCGGAAGGTGACCTTGAGGTTCATGGCGGACTGCATGTCGGGGTCGCGCGGGTCGCCGAGGACGGCGCGCGCGCCGAGCGGCTCCGGGCCGAACTCCATACGGCCGGAGAACCAGGCGACGACCCGGCCCTGGGCGAGCTCGGCGGCGACGTCGCGGGCGAGGGCGGCGGGAGCGGGACGGGTGTGCGGGATCTCGTTCTCCCTGAGGAAGGCGTCGATCTCCTCGTCGCCGTAGGCGGGGCCGAGGAGGGAGAAGGCCATGCCGTCGCCGCCGCCGAGGAGCGGGCGGGGCGCCCCGCGGTCGGCCGCGACCGCCAACGCGGCCCCCAGGGTGCCGCCCGCGTTGCCGCCGACGGGCTGCGTCCACGTCTCGCCTGGGCACCCGCCCGTCTTCACCGTGCCGCCGGCGACGCAGAGCCTGCTCTCCCCGGTGATCCGCTGCGCCGTGCGCGCGAGGCGCACCACGATGTCGTCGGCCACGAGCCGGACGGACGCACACAGATCAAGCTCGCGATCGGTCAGCGGGGCGTGCGGAAGGCGGCGCGGCCCGCCGAACAGCCTGCCGAACGCGCGCCCGGTCACCACCTGGCCGCGGACATTCTTGATATAGCGGGTGTTCAGCCGGAAGGAGCCGTCCGGTTGGATCTGCACGATTTTCTCGCGGATGAGCGTCGCGTAACGCGGTTCACCGTACGGCGCCAGCCCGGCGATATCGAATTCCCCGGACCCCGATCGGAATCCGCAGTAATACATGAACGCCTCATAGAGCATTCCGAGTGAATGGGGAAGGCGTATATCGGTGAGCCTGTGCACCTGGCTGCCGCGCCCGTGCCACAGTGTGGTCGAGGCCAGATCGCCGGCGCCGCCGAGGCACAGGACGGCGGCCGATTCGAACGGGCTCGGCAAGAATGCCGACGCCGCACGCGATTCGTCGTGGCAGCGGATCAGGATGTCGGGGACCTGGCCGAGCCGCAATCCGGACAGGCTCCGGCCGACGGTGCCGGCGACGCGGCGCTTCCAGCCGAGTCGCCGGGTGAGGGTGCGGCGGAACTCGGCCGGCCGGTGCCGGGTGCCCGGCGTGGGATCGTCGTAGTAGGCGACCGCGGCGACGTCATCGAGTCCGGCTCCCGCCTCGCGCAGGCAGTATTCGATCGCGAGCGTTGGGAAGGAGGGGTCGTGGCAGCGCCTGCTGAATCGTTCCTCCTGCACCGCGGCCAGCGGCACACCATCGGCGATCAGCGCCGCGGCGCTGTCGGGGCAGTGGGCCGAAAGGCCCAGCACCAAGTCAGACACGGGTTCTCCTTCAACGCGCTGCGTGGACCTGCGGGACATCGCGGTGGGAGTGCGTTTCAACGCGGTCGTGCGTCGGCGGACCGAGTCCCGCCGGCCGGATGGCGACCGCTCAGTGGTGAGATGGTGCGAGAGAAGAATGAAATGCACAGGCGAATCGCTTGTACGGCACAGCCGCCGCGCCGCCGTTGATCGGCCCGCGATTGCGCGCAGGAAATGCGGCGGGCCGTGATTCTTCCGAGTGAAAACTAGCAGCGACACCAACGGGCATCAAGATCTTGAGGACGCCCGATTTCACGAGCCGGGCTCAGGGGCGTGTTTCAACGGTCGGCGGCGACGCCTATGGCGAGCCCGGCGAGAATCGTTCCCATGAAGTAGCGCTGAATACGCTGCCACAGCGGCCGGCCGGCGAGAAATGCCGCGACAGAACCGGCGGCGAGCACGATCAGACCGTTGACGGTGAGCGCGACGCTGATCTGGGTGAGGCCGAGGGCGAGGCTCTGGGCGGCGACGGCGCCGCGTTCCGGGTCGACGAACTGGGGAAGCAGTGAGACGTAGAGGATCGCGATCTTCGGATTGAGCAGGTTGGTGAGGAGGCCCATCGCGAAGAGCCTGCGCGGCCGGTCGGTGGACATCCGCGTGGGGGCGAACACCGTGTGTCCGCCGGGCCGTACGGCCTGCCAGGCGAGCCAGAGGAGATAGGCGGCTCCGGCGAGCTTGACAGCGGTGAAGAGCTGGGGAACGAGCGCGAAGACCGTGGCCAGTCCGGCGGCGGCCACGGCCATGTAGATGAGGAACCCGGCGGCGACGCCCGCCAGGGAGATGAACCCTGCACGTCTCCCCTGGGTCAGGGTTCTCGACACCAGGTAGATCATGTTGGGGCCGGGTGTCACGACCATCCCTAGAGCTACCGCCGCCATGCCGAGAACAGCCTCAATGCTGACCACGAACCCTCATTTCATGAGTGCCATGCCTGCGATTAACGCCTGATCGGGAATTTCATGCCCTTACGGTTGCTGTGCTCGTGTGCTCGTGTGCTCGTGTGCTCGTGTGCTCGTGCGGTGGCTGGCGTGGCACGGGGACCGATCCCATCACTCAGGCAGGAAGGCCCACCAACAATCACCAACAGCCACACGTGCCCACGATACGGGAGGAGTTCGGAGGCGAGGCGGCAATGACGCCTGCCGCTCGACACCGAGCACGGAATACGGTGGGGGGGTATGGTGTTCCTGAGGGCAGGGAGAACGGCAGAGCGAAGGGAGAGCCAGACGATGGTGGGATACAGCCCTACAAAAGAGGACCACCTCCAGCGGTTGCGCCGGATCGAGGGGCAGACTCGCGGTCTACAGCGGATGGTCGAAGAGGACAAATACTGCATCGACATCCTGACCCAGGTGTCGGCGGTCAACCGGGCGCTGCAGGCGGTCGCACTGTCGTTGCTGGAGGAGCACATGGCCCACTGTGTGGCCGAGGCGACCCGCCAGGGAGGAGCCGAGGCCGAGGCCAAGATCAAAGAGGCGTCCGACGCCATCGCCCGCCTGGTCCGCTCCTGACCGATCCGCGGCAGGGCGGCACTGAGGGCACGCACGCATCCACCGTGATGGGAGATGTTCGCCGAGACGGGTCTTGATGTGTGCGGCCCGGACAGCGGGAGGACGGCCTATCGTAACGTTTGTCCCAGAAGCTTCTTGACGCTCACCAGTGAACAAGGAGTCTCATGCGCAGGATCCCGTTGATCTCGGCTGCCGCCCTCGCCGCGATCACCGCCACGGCCTCCCTCGCCGTGGCCGACCCCGCCGGCGCGCGTGCCTCGGCCGCCACGCCCGCGGCCTCCGGCACGCCGTCGCCGCAGGGGGCATCCACCGCGGCGGCGCCAGGCGGAACCCTCACCGTGAAGTCCGCTGTCGTCCAGGCCGGCCGACCGATCACCTTCACCTACACGACGACGGCGCTCGACGCCAAGAACTGGATCGGGCTCTACACCGACCCCGGCAACGGCCCCGTCGACCAGCGCTACGTCGGCCCCTCCCTCACGTGGGCGTACACCCCGCACGGAAACGGCACCGTCGAACTGCCCACGACCGGGCTGGAACCGGGGAACTACATCGCGTTCTCCCTGGCCAAGGACGGCTACAAGTGGCTGGCCGAGCCCGTGAAGCTGCGCGTGACGAGCGGTGAGCGGCTCCGGTTCGTCACCGAGACGATCCCGCTGCGCAACGCCCGCGCGGAGAGCGCCTACAGCGCGACCGTCCAGGGCCTGCTGCGGGGCGACACCGACGGGATGGCCTTCCAGAAGGTGTCCGGGCCGAGCTGGGTCAAGGTCGACGCCAGGGGCGCGGTGACCGGCACCCCGCCCGCCGCGGAGTCGGCCACGACCTCCGTCGTCGAAGTGCGCGCCGCCAACGCGGCGGGCGACAGCCGTACGGCGAAGCTCTCCATCGACGTGCGCCCGCCCGGGGCGCGGCTCGTGCCCGAGCTGAAGGCCCTGAGCTGGAACCTGTGGCACGGCGGCTCGCAGGTCAAGGGCGGACGGGAGAAGCAGCTCAAGTTCCTGCTCGACCACGACATCGACGTGGTCGGCCTGCAGGAGAGTTCCGGCGTCTCGGCCGCCGAACTGGCCGCCGCGCTCGGCTGGGACCACTACCAGGCCGGCGCCGACGTCGGCGTGATCAGCCGCTACCCCATCGTCTCCCGGGGCCCGCTGCCGTCCGTGTCGGGACTGCCGGTGTCCAACGTCACGATCGAACTCGACGAGCGGCACGGCGAGAAGATCGCGCTGTGGAACGCCCACCTCGGCTACACGCCGTACGGCCCCTACGACGCCTGCTTCGGCAAGATGACCGTGCAGCAGCTCCTCGACCGTGAGGCGCAGTCCAAGCGCACTGGGCAGATCGAGGGGATCATGAGAGCGATGGAGTCCGATCTGCGGGCCGCGGACCGCACCCCCGTACTGCTCATGGGCGACTTCAACGCCCCGTCGCACCTCGACTGGACCGCCGCGAACTCGCGCTGCGGCTACAGGGACGTGCCCTGGCCGACCTCGGTCCTGCCCGAGCGGGCGGGGATGAAGGACTCCTACCGGGTCGCCAACCCCGACCCGAAGGCCGCCCCTGGCATCACGTGGTCGCCGATCTACAAGACCTTCACCGGTGGCTACGGGCACGACTCGCACAAGGGCGAGCCCGAGCCGCTGGACCGCATCGACTTCATCCACTACAAGGGCAACATGCGGGTGAAGAGCTCGGCCGCCGTCGTCGAGGGCGTGCCCACCGCCATCCCCGACCACCAGAACAACCAGTGGACCTCCGACCACGCGGCTGTTCTCACGGTGTTCGACGTGCCCTGACGCGCACGGTGCGCAACGTGCGTGGGATCTGTGCGCCCGTGCGTGGGATGCCGGAACCGCGCCCGGCCTTACGGGGCGTGGGCGGGCGCGGTTCCGCGCCGGCGGGTGGGGGATGCGCTCCGGGCCCGCGTGCCGGTCCGGCCGGAGGTGGCCTTCTTTCCCGGACCGGCGGTCCGCGTGGCGCACGGCGTGCACGTCGTGCACCCGGCGGGGCCGGACGTGAACAGGCGGCTCACGGAGGCCCGCCGGGCGACGCTCCGCCCGGCCGTTTCAACTATGCCAAGTAGTAGGTAAGTGCGCCGTAAGGGCCTACTTCAGGTAGCCGAGCAGCGTCATCATGCCGCTCTCTCCGTGGTAGAGGTTGTGGCAGTGGATCATCCACATCCCCGGGTTGTCGGCCTCGAAGTCCACATTGAGCGTCCGGTTCGGCAGCACGATCGCCGTGTCCTTGCGCGCACCCGCGCCCTCAAGGGCGAACGTGTGGCCGTGCAGGTGCATGGGATGCCACATGGTGGTGCGGTTCACGAACGAGAGCCGCACCCGCTCGCCGCCGCGCACCTCGGCGATGGTCTCCGGGTCGTACTTCCGCCCGTTGATCCCCCAGTCGTAGTTCATCATCCCGCCCGTGAGCTCCAGTCTCACCGTGCGGTCCGGGGTGCGCTGAGGCAGCCGTACGGCTCCCGCCGGGCTGAGCCGGTCGTAGCCGATCACGAGCCCGTCGAGCTCGCGCGGCCGGGCGCCGGCCCCGGGGGCGCGAGCCGTACGGCTGGTGCGCACGAGGGCCCGGGCCAGGACGTTCTTGCCCTCGGCGAGGGCGGCGAGGGGGAACACGCCGTCCTTGAGCGTGACCAGGACGTCGTAGCGCTCGCCCATGCCGATCAGCAGGGCGTCGGTCGGCGCCGGCTCCACGGGGAAGCCGTCGGTGTGCGTGACGGTCATGCGGTGCCCGCCGAGGGCCACGCGGAACGCGGTGTCGCCGCCCGCGTTGACGAACCGGATCCGCACCCGGTCGCCGGGCTTGGCGGTGAAGGTCTCCGGCGCGCTCGGCAGCCGCCCGTTGATCAAATAGTACGGATAACGCACATCGCCCGCGTCCCCGCCCAGCAGGGGACTGCTCGCGCCCATCAGCATGAAGCCCCGCCCCTCCGGCGCGGCGGAGGGTGTCTGCGACCCGCCGCCGTGGCCCATGGCGCCGTGGTCCATGCCGCCCATGCCGCCCATGCCGCCCATGCCGCCCGACAGCTCGGCGAACACCTCGTCCGGGGTGCCCGTGACGCCGTCGAGCCAGTCGTCCAGCATGACGACCCACTCCGCGTCGTAGCCGAGGTCCTCGGCGGGGTCCTCGACGATGATCGGGGAGTACAGCCCGCGGTCGAGCTGTGTGCCCGTATGCGGGTGGAACCAGTGGGTGCCGGCCGTGGCGGCGGTGAACTCGTAGACGTGCTCCCGCCCCGGCGGGATCGGGTCCTGGGTGATGCCGGGCACGCCGTCGGCGTCGTTGCGCAGGGCCAGGCCGTGCCAGTGGACCGTGGTGTCCTGGGGCAGGTCGTTGCGCAGGCGCACCCGGACGACCTCGCCCGCCGTGACCCGTATCTCCCGGCCCGGGACGCGGCCCTCATAGCTCCAGGTCTTGACCGTCCTGCCGCCGAGGTCGACGGTCTGCTCGACGGCCCTGACCGTGAAGTCGCGTACGGCCCCGGGACTCCTCCTCGCCTCCGCGGCGGCCACGGCGCCGTCGCCGGATCCGACGAAGGCCCGCGTGGTGGGCGGTGCGCCCTGCCCGCCTCCTGTCTCGGCGGCGCATCCCGCGAGTGTCGCGCCCGCGGCGAGTCCGAGTCCCCCGCGGAGAAAAGCCCGCCGATCGATGGATCGCATGAAATTGCCTCACTGACGTGGTGTGGTCGGAAACTACGTCGGCCACCGGCCCCGCCGGGAAGGACGCCCCGCCTGCCCCAAAGGCGGCACGCCCCTCACCTCCACCGTCAGTGTACGGCTATCTCCTATGGGCCGTAGTAGATACCGGGCGCTCCCATGATGATCGCGTTGCAGTGGTGGGCCAGGAAGGCCGCCACCCCCGGGAGCAGGGCCACGGCGGCGGGCCCCGCCAGCAGCACCCCCACCGTGATCAACCCGGCGAGCCGCTCACCGCGCTCCAGCGGACGCTCAGGCGCCAGCATCCGGCGCACCCGCGCCAGCGCCGTCTCGCCGCCCGCGCCGAGCGCGAACGACGGCGCCCGGCCCGTGGCCAGCCCCACCAGCGCCGCCGCGACATCGATCCGGCGGTGGCTGCGCGCCGCGACGTCGTCGGCCCGCAGCTCCACCAGCCGCCTCACCTCCGCGTCCGCCCGGACGAACAGCGGAACGAACGGAAACGCCCGGGCCAGCGCGGCCGACGCCGCGAGCACAAGATGGTGGCGGCCCGCCAGATGCGCGCGCTCATGCGCCAGCACCGCGGCCACCTGCTCACAGGTGAGCGACCTGAGCGCCCCCGTGGTGATCACGGCCTGCCCCGGACGTCCCGGCAGGCAGTACGCCACCCGCTCCTCGTAGTCGACCACCACGGCACCGAGATCGTCGTCGTGCCGGCCCAGCAGCGCCAGCATCTCCGAGTGCCGCCGCCGCTGCGTACGAGCCCCGATCAGCTCGGCGGCCCCGCAGTACACCACACGGGCGCCGATCAGTCCGGACACGGCAAGAGCGAACCACGCCCCCGCCGGCAGCGCCCCGGCCCCGAACAGCAGCTCCGCACAGGCGGCGAGGACAAGATCGGCACAGGCCGCGAAGAAAGCCGCCAGCCCGTGCCCCACCGACGACGGGGGTACGGCGAACGCCGGTCCGGCCAGCACCGCCGACACCACCACGGAGGCACTCGCCGCCTGCCACATCCCCGCCGCGAGACGAGGCGCCCGCTCCGCCCACGCCACCGCCCCGAGCACCCTCGGCAGCACCACGGCCGCCACGACCGCATAGGCCGCGAGCAGCAGCGCGACCGTCACCGGTCGCGACCCTTGGCCGGAACCACCTGCAGCGCCGCCGACAGAGCCTCGGCCTCCTCAGGCGTCAGCCGCGACAGGAAATGCACGAGAGTCGCCGCCCGATTGCCGCTCTGGGCCAGGGAATCGCGCATCAACTCGGCCGTGTAGGCCTCCTTGGTGGCCACCGCCTCATACGCATAGGCCCGGCCGAACGGCTTTCTCTTGAGCAGACCCTTGGTGTGGAGCTTGTCCATCACCGTCATCACCGTCGTATAGGCGATCTCGCGCTCGCTCCGCAGGTCTTCGAGCACCTCCCGCACCAACGCAGGACGGTTATAGGACCACATACGATCCATGATCGTAGATTCCAGCTCGCCCAGGCCGCGCATCGGAGACCTCCCTCGCCGCAGGTGAGACACCACATGCTACCGGGCATCGTAGCCACGCTCCCGGACCGCGCACACGGCCTCACCTAGGCGAACACCCCCTCACCAGGTGGGAGAGGCCCCATCACCGACCGCCGCCTCGACCACCTCCCACGCGGGCGGGGCGGCTTCGGCCGTACGGGACGATCACGCACGTATCTCCGGCGGCTCGGTGGCGGTTGAGGGATCTTCGTAGAATGGTCCGATGCTCTCCCCCGACAGCGGTCCCCAGACGGACGAGGCGGCCGAGGCGGCCGAGGCGGCCGAGGTGCTGCGCCGGGTCTTCGGCTACGGCTCCTTCCGCGACGGGCAGCGCGAGATCGTCGACCATCTCGTGGCGGGCCACGACGCCCTGGTGCTCATGCCGACGGGCGGCGGCAAGTCGCTGTGCTACCAGATCCCGGCGCTCGTACGGCCCGGCACGGGCGTCGTGGTGTCGCCGCTGATCGCGCTGATGCAGGACCAGGTCGACGCGTTGAGGGCGCTCGGGGTGCGGGCGGACTTCCTCAACTCGACGCAGGGCGCCGAGGAGCGCCGCCGGGTGGAGGGGGAGTTCGCGGCGGGGGAGCTGGACCTGCTCTACCTGGCGCCCGAGCGGCTCGCCGCCGAGCAGACGCGCCGACTGCTCGAACGGGGGACGATCTCCCTGTTCGCGATCGACGAGGCCCACTGCGTGTCCCAGTGGGGGCACGACTTCAGGCCCGACTACCTCACGCTGTCCATGCTGCACGAGCGCTGGCCGGACGTGCCGAGGGTGGCCTTGACGGCGACGGCGACCCCGGCGACGCGGGAGGAGATCGTGCGGCGGCTCGGCCTTTCGGGGGCGCGCCGGTTCGTGGCGAGCTTCGACCGGCCCAACATCAGATACCGCATCGAGCCGAAGAACGAGCCGAGGCGGCAGCTTCTCAGGCTGCTGCGCGAGGAGCATCCCGGCGACGCGGGGGTGGTCTACTGCCTGTCGCGGGCGTCGGTGGAGAAGGTTGCCGCGTTCCTGGTGGAGAACGGCATCCCGGCGTTGCCGTACCACGCGGGTCTCGACGCGCGCACCCGCGCCGAGCACCAGGCCAGGTTCCTCCGTGAGGAGGGGGTGGTCATGGTGGCGACCATCGCGTTCGGCATGGGCATCGACAAGCCGGACGTGCGTTTCGTCGCCCACCTCGACCTGCCGAAGTCGGTCGAGGGCTACTACCAGGAGACCGGCAGGGCGGGGCGGGACGGCCTGCCGGCCACCGCGTGGCTGGCGTACGGCCTGCAGGACGTCACCCAGCAGCGCAAACTGATCGACACCTCCGAGGGCGACGACGCCCACCGCCGCAACCTCGCCGAGCACCTGTCGGCGATGCTGGCGCTCTGCGAGACGGTCGAGTGCCGAAGGGGCCGCCTGCTCGACTACTTCGGGGAGCGGGCCGCCGCCCCGTGCGGCAACTGCGACACGTGCCTGTTCCCGCCGGAGGCGTGGGACGGCACGGTGGCCGCGCAGAAGATGCTCTCAACGGTGGTGCGGTTGCAGCGGGAGCGGGGGCAGAAATTCGGCGTCGGGCAGATCACCGACATCCTGCTCGGTAAGAGGACCCCCAAGGTCGAGCAGTGGGGCCACGACAGGCTGACGGTGTTCGGGGTGGGCGCCGAGCTCGGCGAGTCCGAGTGGCGGGCGGTGGCGCGCCAGCTTCTCGCGCAGGGGCTGCTCGCCGTGGAGGGCGACTACGGCACGCTCGTGCTGACCGAGGCAAGCGCGGACGTGCTCTCCCGGCGCAGGGAGGTACGGCTGCGCCGCGACCGGCCGCGCGCCGACGCCAGGAGGTCGGCCTCGCCGTCCGGCGGGCAGCGCCGTCCGGCGCCGGTCGAGCTGACGCCCGAGGCGACGGAGGTGTTCGAGCGGCTCCGGTCGTGGCGCGCGGCCACGGCGAAGGAGCAGGGCGTGCCCGCCTACGTGATCTTCCATGACGCGACGCTCCGCGAGGTGGCGACGCGGACGCCCTCGTCCTTGGCGGAGCTCGGCGAGGTCGGCGGGGTGGGGGAGAGTAAGCTCGCGAAGTACGGGCAGCACATCCTCGACGTTCTCGCCGCCCTCTCCGGGGAGCCCGAGGTGCCCGAGGTGCCCGAGGTGCGCGGCGGGGTCGGCGAGGTGCTTTAGAGGCGGCGGTAGCAGGTCACAGAGAACGGCCTGTGAGGGTCGTTCTCCACGTGTTCGGCGATGCGCCGCGTGACCGGGTCGCCTTCGAGGTGGCGATGCAGCCGCCGCGCCTCGGGCCAGGGGTGCACGAGCACCAGCACGCCTCCGGGCGCGACGAGGTCGCGCAGGCGCCTCGACACGTGCCGCAGCCGTTCGTCCCGGCCGAGGTAGTACAGGGTCTCCGCGCAGAACACCAGATCGAACACGCCGATCGTGCCGGGGTCGGTGAGGTCGGCCGCGATGAAGCGAGGCCCTTCGCCTCGGGCGCGGGCGCGGGCGAGTGCGCGTTCGGAGATGTCCACTCCGACGATCTCGGCGCCGGGGTGCTCCCGGGCGAGGAGGTGGGTGAACGTGCCCTCGCTGCACCCGGCGTCGAGGATGCGGGTGTACGGCTCCCGCGGCACGTGGTCAAGTGTCGTCCGGTATTTGTTCAACTCGTAGAGGCTGACCTGGAGTTTCCACGGGTCGGGGCTACGGTGCCACCAGTTGAAGTAACGTCGGAGCACCTTGGTGTGCATACGCGGGCTGAACAGCGAGAGCAGCCCGAACAGCCGTCGATGGAGGGCGTCTGCGGACATGGGCGACTCCTGGTGGGACGGCCGACCTACTATGATTCGTAGTAGCTTAGGCGGTGGGCGCGTATGAGCAGCGTGAGGAATCGGCCATAGGCCGTCTCCTGAAACGCCCCGCGCACCTCCGCATACCCCGTAGCGTGGGTGTCCCCTCTACGGAGAGTGACAAACCGCCACAAGTGGTGCGCAGCTCCGCATCGCCGTCGGCGGCCCACCCTGGGCGGCCGTACGGCACGGCACGGCAGGGCACGGCAGGGCACGGCACGGCCCAGGTCAGCGCACCCCCGCCAAAGTTCTGTCATAGATCACCTTTACGGTGAATCCGGGCTCGTTTCCGGCGGCCCGGACGTTGAACCAGGTGATGGGCATGGTTCTCTACCCCTGTGAGGTGCACGCGATGGCCGCCACACCGGCCAGTCAGGCGTCTGTCAACGAGCTGCGCTACCCCACGGGATCGCTGGTGATGCTCTCCGGGCTCCCGGGGGCGGGCAAGAGCACCCTGCTGGAGCGGCTCTACAGCCTGACCGGTGAGGAGAGCGAACCGGTCGTGGCCGAGGGGGGTGTGCTGGTGATCGACTCCCGGCAGGCCCGCAAGCGGTGGGGCCGGGTCCTGCGCCCGGTGCCGTCCCGCCTCCAGACGCCCCTGGTGCACACCACTCATACCTGGCGGGTGGCCCGCGCGGTCATGGGCGGCCACACGGTCGTCGCCCACACGCGCGGCACCTGGCCCCACCTTCTGTACGGCTTCGCCTGGCTCGCCCGGCGCATGAACCGCGACATGTATCTGATCATGCTCGATGTGGAGCCGGAGACGGCCCTCGCCGGGCAGCACGCCCGCGGCAGGGTGATCTCGCGGATCACCTTCGCGCGGCACTGCCGGCGGTGGCGGGTGCTGGTCGACCGGGCGAGCGCCGGCTCGCTTCCTCCGGCGGCCGGGGTCACCGTGCTGAGCCGTACTGCCGCCGCCCTTGTGCAGCACATCCGCTTCGTCCCGCAGGCGGACCAGGGCGGCCGGCCCGCGTCCTGAACGGCCCGCGCGTCCTGAACGGCCCTCGAACGGCTCTCGGATAGGCCTCGAATGGGCCTCGAATGGTCCTGGAACGATTTTCTCCGGAGCCGATAGCGGCGTGGAGTCGGCCAGAAAGCGGGCCGCAGTACACCAGGCTTTCCATGAAAGCGCAATAGTTTTAGCTGTTTATGGCTATTAGTTGCTACTCTTGGTCTGGTGGTACACGAAGATACGTCATGACCGAAAAGGTAAATGGTAGTAAATGCCCGAATTGACAGCCCGGAAGAGTGACATTACGATCGGTCGCGCTGTCGGATGTATGGGTGGAAATTAGGTTAGATATACGACCTGGCGATTATTGCGGTTTGAGTGGCGCATTATTGGCAATGGGGTGGTTTAGTCCTCATTGTCATGGGCTGTTGACTTCGTATTTCTCTATCCGACCCGAGGATCTCTGAGGGGATTATGGAAATCGAGAACACGATCAAGAAGATCATGGTGGCCTACCTCCTGCCGGGGGCCCAGGCCGACCGGATCGGTCTCGACGACAGCCTGCGCCATGTCCACGGCCTGGATTCCCTCGGCGTTGTCGAACTACGCGTCCAGTGCGAGGATCTCTTCGGAATACGCATCTCCGATCGCGATTTCCTCTCGGAGAACTTCGCATCGGTCCGCACCGTGGCCGCGCTTGTCCGCAGGTTGCTCCACGAGGCCGCCTGAATCTTCCGACGAGCATCTCCGCGGGGGAGTGTCCAGGGAGGCGAAGAACCAGAGCGGCGGCACCGTTTCGGCCCCGCGGCCGATCCCGCAGCCTGCGCGCGGCACACGCCCGACACATGCGCGGCGAGGGCTCCGATCTAGGCGGGTTCATGGCGATCTAGACTGGTCGGCGACGGGCGCTGGGCCTCCGGATCTCCGGAGGCCCGGCGTGGTCTCGATCGGAAACGGGGCGAGTGCTGTGCGTATGGGGATAATGCTCAACAACGACGTGTCGAAGAGCAGACCGTCGGATGCGATCGACGCGTTGGAGCGGCAGGTGGCGCAGAGCGCCGCCGACGGCTTCTCCTCCGTATGGCTGTCGCACATCTTCGGGTTCGACGCGCTGACCGCTCTCGCCGTGGTCGGGAGAAACGTCCCGGGCATCGAGCTCGGTACGGCGGTCGTCCCCACCTACCCGCACCACCCCGGGGTGCTCGCCCAGCAGGCGCTCACCGTCAATGCCGCTGTGGGCGGCAGGTTCGCCCTCGGCATCGGGCTGTCGCACAAGATCGTGATCGAAGACATGTACGGCTACAGCTTCGACAGGCCTGCCAGGCATATGAGGGAATACCTCTCGGTGCTCCTTCCGCTGCTCCGCGGCGAACCGGTGTCGTTCGAGGGGGAGACCCTGCGGGCGAACCTTGAGCTCAGCGCACCCCCGGCCCCGGACATGCCCGTCCTGATCGCCGCGCTCGCCCCGCGCATGCTCAAGCTCGCCGGTGCGATGGCGGATGGCACGGTGCTGTGGATGGCCGGGCGCAAGGCCGTCGCCGAGCACATCGCCCCCTCGATCACCAAGGCGGCCGAGGAGGCCGGTCGGCCCGCTCCGCGCATCGTGTGCGCGCTGCCGGTCTGCGTCACCGACGACGCGGAGGCCGCGAGCGCCAGGGCGGACCAGATCTTCGAGATTTACGGTCAACTCCCCTCCTACCGCGCGGTGCTTGAGCGCGAGGGTGCCGAGAGGCCCGGCCAGGTGGCCGTCGTCGGCGACGAGGAGACGGTCGCCCGCCGGCTCGACGACCTCGCCGCCGCGGGAGTGACGGACTTCGTGGCCTCGCCGTTCGGATCGGCGGAGAGCGTCGCCCGCACACGGGAGCTGCTGAGGTCCATCTGAGAACCCGTCTGCGGTCCGTCTAAGGTCCGTCTGAGATCCACGCTCTGAGGACCCGTCTAGGTCCAGGGCTCTGAGGCCGCCGTCCGAGGGCCCTCTCTGAGGGCCCCGTCTGAGGGCCCTGTCTGAGGGCCCTGTCTGAGGTTTGCCTGAGACCACTCTCAGGCCGCTCCGGGGCCTCGCTGCGCCCTCGGGGGCCGAAACTCCACGCGCTCCGGCGGCGCTCCAAGGGCGGCTTCGCCGCCCCCAAAATGTGAAGAATCCCATTTTGGACGCTAAGTCGCCGTGAATGACACGTAGATGAATGTGTCATGAGCACTCTCTCATTTATCTAGACCGCTGGCGATTTCGCAGGTCAATGAAGGTGGCCAAGCGGAGGAGTTTTCGCCCGGAAGTTACAGAGCGGGCATTCCGGTAACGGGAAAGCCTCATTCCCCTACCGAGCGTGCATGGTGGTCCATCTAAAATATGGCCGGCAGGTTAGATACGTGTTTCGCCGTGGCCGAATGATTGCTTTCGGCTCATAATGAGGATGTTTCGCAATAGCGGCGACCACTTATAGGACGGCTTCCTCGCAATGCATCCGATAAGGGTATGGTTTTGTCTGAGCCCCTGGGGCAGCACCCCCAGGAGATGTGTGCGCTGAATCACATTCACCGCCGTGATGTAAATCACGCCCCACGTACGGCTCTGGCAGCGAAGCCGACACCTCCCGGCATAGGTGCCTGACGGCGCGTCCTGTTCCGGGAGCGGAAACGGGGCCTCGGATCCCGCGGCCTCCGATTGTCGCGACCTCGGATTTCCGCCGATTCCGGAATCTCCGTGAATCGCCGGAACTCCGCAGTCCATGCACGTGGTGGTGGCACGCCATTGAAGGGAAGAGAAATGTACCTCCGTCATGCCCGCAGAAACCCGATCGCTCTCCTCGCGCTGCTTTCGGTTGTGTCGGTCGTGTCCGCCGGCTGCGGAACGGCAGCGGCGAAGCTCAGGGCTGTCGAAAGCCCCATCGACATCGACACCTCAAGCGTTCTGGCGGACCCCGACCAGCCCACGCTCACCGTGCTCTATCCCTGGGGCGCCACGTCGCGCATGCTCATGCAGTACCAGGCCAAGGAGCCCTGCAGGAGCCGCCACAAGGAGGAGGACGTCCGCGGCATCCCCGCACCGGGCTTCTTCGTGAAGTACGGGGATGAGAAGTACGAACTCAAGAACGTGCACTACCACGCGCCGAGCGAGCACAAGATCGACAAAACGAGCGCGGAGGTCGAGGCCCACCTCGTCCACCAGAACGCCAAGGGCGACTACCTCGTGCTGGCCGTCCACCTTGACACATCGGCCACGGCTCAGTCGGGCGAGCACGACAAGCTCATCGACTCCGCGCCTCCGGTCGAGATCTGCCCGCCCGACCCGCCCATGCTCCCGGTCAGGAACAACATCGCCCTCCGCGGGCTGCTGCCCGCCGACGTCTCCGCCTATCGCTACGTCGGTTCACTCACCACCAAGCGGGAGGGGGAGTACCACAGTCCCGTCCAGTGGCTCATCATGAAGCAGCGGATGTCGCTGACCACCGCGAGCCAGGCGAAACTCCATGCGATATGGCCCGGTGCGGCGTTCCCGCACGGCAACTCCAAGCCCGTGACCAAGGCCGCTCCCAAGGTCTACGTCAAGTAGGCGCTCCTCTGGGACGCGCACTCCCACCGCCGGGCCCATGGCGTCCGCCGTGCGTCGCGAGGCTCGCTCCGGCCCTCTGAGGAGCCCTCAGAGGCGCCCTCGCAGCGCACGGGCCGTCCGGCGCGCATGCCGGGCCTGTCAAGCGTGGCGGGCGGGACGGGAGGGGCGGTGGGAACGCGCCGAGGCGGGGAGCGGTCGACGCTCCCCGCCTCCGCATGAGTCGGACGGCTCCGCCGAGTCCGGATGCACCACGCGCTCTGGACGGCTCCACGCGGGCTGTGCGGCTCCATGCCGACGGCGGGCGGCTAGAGGGCGCGCAGGCCGTCGATGACCTCCAGCAGGATCCGCTCCTGGGGGAGCTGGGCCGCGGGGGCCGGGGGCCGTACGGTGACCAACTGCTGGTCCAGCAGGTCGCCGACGAGGACGCGGACCACCCCCAGAGGCAGGCCGAGCTCGGAGGCGATGTCGGCGAGCGGCGTCGCCCGCGCGGCCAGCTCCAGGATGGTGAGCTGCTCGGGGGTGAGGTTGCCGGGCCGGCGTCTACTGGTCGCGGTGATGACCGCCATGAGGTCGATGGCGGTGCCTGAGGGTTTGGCGCGTCCCCGGGTCAAGGCGTAGGCGGGGACGACGGGACCGGCGTCCTCGTCCAGCCAGCGCTCCCCATGCTCACTCATTCACACGCTCCGGGGATCTTGAACGTGGACATGGGCCGGCCGTGCGCTCACTTGTCGCCCTCCTCGCTCAGTTCACTCTCCAGACGTGCTCGGTTCCACCCTCGTTGCAGCGAACTCAGCAGCAGCTTCGCCTCCTCGGGTGAACGCTCCACGGGCGCGGCGCCCTCGTCTCGCTCGGTCTCACGCTTTCCGAGCGGCTGGACCTCCCGGAGTTGCGGGGCGAGGTTGGCCTGCCTGACTCTGCGCGGCAGGCTCGCCCGCTCATCGGAGCGTACGTCACGGGAGGGTTGCCGCGCGTCGCCGGGGCCGGGGCGCGCGTCGGAACGCTCGCCGGATCCGCCCGTACGGCCGGCCGCGGCGGAGGGGGTCGGTGCGAGGCGCGGCGGCGGGGGCACGGCGGCGGGCCGGGGCGGCCTGGCGGGCCTGGACGGGGGCTGCGCCGGCCGGGGGATCGCCGGGATGGGGCCGGTGGCGGCCCTGCCGCCTGACCCGACGCCCGACCCGCCGACCTGCCTGGCGGCGGGAGCAGCGGGGGCGGTAGGGGCGGCGGGGGCAGTGGGGGCAGTGGGGGCAGTGGGGGCGGGGTCGAGCATGCGCCTGCTCTCGATGGTCGCGGGCCCCGCGACCGCCGGCGCCTGCGGTTCGGCGGGCTCCTCCATCTCAGCGACGACGAGGTCGCGCGGGATGAGGACGATCGCCGTGGTTCCGCCGTACGGCGAGGTGCGCAGCGTCACCTGGACGCCGTGGCGGTTGGCCAGACGGCCGACGACGAACAGGCCGAGCCGGTCGCTCTCCGCCAGGTCGAACTCCGGTGGGTTCAGCAGCCGATCGTTGAGTTCGGCGAGCTTCTCCGGGCTGACGCCCAGACCTCGGTCCTCGACCTCGATGACGAAGCCGTTGGCGGCCATCTCACCCCGGACGTGCACGGCGGTGTTGGGCGGTGAGAAGACGGTGGCGTTCTCCACCAGCTCGGCGACCATGTGGATGACGTCGCCGACCACCGATCCCTGCAGGGAGTGGGAGGCCATCGGGAGTACGGTGACCCGCGTGTAGTCCTCCACCTCGGCGGCGGCGCCGCGCATGACGTCCAGGAGCGGGACCGGCTTGCGCCATCCCCGGCCCGGCGTCGCGCCGGACAGGATGATCAGGCCTTCGGCGTGGCGCCGCATGCGGGTGGTGAGGTGGTCGAGCCGGAACAGCTCTTCCAGCGAGTCGGGCTCGGTGGTGTGCTCCTGCATGGCGGCGAGCTGGATGCGCTGGCGGTGCAGCAGGGTCTGGCTGCGCCGCGCGAGGTTGAGGAAGACCTGGCCGATGCCTTTGCGGAGCTGGGCCTGGCCGACGGCCGCGTCGACCGCGGTGTGCTGGACGGTGGAGAAGGCCCGGCTGAGGTCTTGGATCTCGGTGGTGTTGCCGTGCCCGGCGATGGGCGGCGCCGCTGCGGCGATGTCGATCTCCTCGCCTTTGCGGAGCTTTTCGACGACCGTCGGAAGCCGGCTCTGGGCGAGTTCGATCGCCGCCTGGCGCAGGCGGAAGAGCTCGCGGGTGAGGCGGCTTCCGAGGCGCATCGAGATCAGGACCGAGGCGATCACGATGACCAGGCCGAGGCCGCCCCAGAGGTAGGCGTTGCGCAGGAGCGAGTCGGCGATCGGCTCGGCGCGCTTGGACAGGTCGGCGGCGGTCGCGTTCTGGGCGCTCTGCAGGGAGGCGCTGACCGAGTCGGAGACGCTCTGCCAGGTGTTCAGGCCGCCGGGTCGCAGGGGAGCGCCGCCGATGATCTGCTCTTCGAGCATGCGCAGCCGGTGGTACTCCGGCATCGTGATCACGTTGACGAACTGCTCGCGCAGCTCGGGGTCGAGCTCCGCCAGGGACTGGTCGATGGTGAAGCGGCGGTTGCCCACGATCTGTGTGAACAGCGTGCGCTCTTCACCGGTCATCTCGCCACCGCCGGTGAGGCCGCCGGCGGCGAGGCTCTGTTCGCGGCTCAGCAGTTCTTTGGCGAACGCGAGCGAAATGAGGACTCGGCCCTGCTGGTAGATAGGGATGTCGTCAACAAGCGCCAGACTCTCCAGCATCCGGGAAATTGAGTCTGAAATGTCATTATATGCCTCATATGCCCGAAGTCGATCCGAAAGGCCGATATCGATCTCGGCGCGGATATCGGCCAGTCGTTCGAGGCGCACCAGAACCTGGTCGACGTGCTTACGGGTCGCTTCCTTGGTCGCCTCCCGCGACGCGTTGGAAAGCGCGAGATTCCTGAAGTTCTTCCTGATCTCGTCCGTGCGGGCGCGTTGAGAGGTGAGGCCGATCCGGTCGGTGTCGCCCCGGGGCGGTGCGGTGCCGAGAGCGAGCCGCCTGGCGGAGAGCAGTCGTTCCCGCTGGAGTTCGATGACCAACTGGTCGGCGGGCTGGCGCAGAGTCGTCCACACCGTGGAGTGGTCGCGCAGGTCGAAGCTGGTGACGAAGGCGCCGCTGGCGATCAGAACCCAGAGGATGATCAAAGAGAGGAGAGGGACCAGCAGCAGGCCCACGATCTTGGACCGGATCGAACGGTCTCGTGCACGGCCAGGGGTACCCATGACACTCGTCCCTCGTGTTCGGGGGGTGGTGGGGTTGGAGCTATTCGTGAACCCCGGGGGAGACAGGGGAAGAGGCTAGCAGTGCAACGAGCGGAATTGATCCCTACAGGCTGAGATATCGGGAAATATCGCATCCACTACTGTCTTCACTACTCTCCGCTGTGATCTTGCAGTAGCGTCGATCTTGATCAGTTATGGCAGGAAAGGACCCGCCGAACATGCGCCGGTCAGCACGCATCATCGCTCTCGCGGTCGCCGCGGTCACAGCGCTCGCCTTAACCGCCTGTTCCAACGGGACCGCGAGGGAGGCCGAACCGGTCGGCACGACCTCGGCGCAGTCGGCGAAAGAGTCCACGTTCGTGTACGTGACGAACCTTAGCGTGGTCACATCGTGGGACCCCGCGATTTCGTACTCCAACGAGATCATCGCAATGCAGAACATCTACGAGGGTCTGACGATCTACAACCCCGTCACCAAGAAGGCGAGCCCGCGCCTGGCGACCGGGTGGACCTCCACCCCGGACAACAAGACCTGGACCTTCACCCTGCGAAACGGGGCGACGTTCCACACCGGCAGGCCGGTCGACTCCGCCGCCGTCAAGGCGTCCATCGAGCGCACAAGGAAACTCGCCCAAGGTGCGGCGTATATCTGGGACCCGGTCGACTCCATCGGAACGCCCGACCCCACCACCGTGATCTTCAACCTCAAGTATCCCGTTCCGCTCGACCTGGTGGCCGCCTCCAGCTACGCGGCCTACATCTACGACACCGAGGCCGCCGGCGACGAGGACCTCGGCGAATGGTTCGAGAAAGGACACGACGCCGGCTCCGGGCCGTACACCATCGCGAGATGGCAGAAGGGCAAGCGGAGCGAGGTACGGCTGACCGCCTACGAGGGTTACTGGGGCGGCTGGGAAGGGCCGCACTACAAGAACGTCGAGTTCTGGGCGGTCAACGAGATGAAGGCGGCCTGGCAGCTCCTCCAGCGCGGCGAGGCCACCTACGTCAGCCGGATGTCCCCGCAGCTCTACCGGAAGGCGTCCACGGCCGGCGGAATCCGCACTATGGAGGTTCCGTCCTTCCAGACCATGCTCATGCTCTTCAACACCGCGAGCGGCCCCCTCCAGGACGTACGGCTCCGCAAGGCCGTCCAGAAGGCCCTCGACTACGACGGGGTGGTCGCCGCACTCAAGGGCGCGGGCTCCCAGACCAGCGGCATCGTGCCCACGGGCATGCTCGGCCACGCGCGGGACATGGTGCCGCGGCAGGACCTCGCGGCGGCGGAGGCCCTGCTCAGGGAGGCGGGGTACGGCCCCGGAGGCCGGGAACTGCGCCTCACCCTGACCTACGCCGCCGGAGACGACGACCAGCGGGTGCTGGTCTCCCGGCTGAACTCCGTGCTCGCCGCGCTGAACGTCACCGTCGACGCCCGCGCGATGCAGTGGGAGGCGCAGTGGGACCTCGGCAAGAGCAAGGACCCCCGCAAGCGCCAGGACATCTTCGTGATGTATTGGTGGCCTGACACGCCCGACGCCTACTCGTGGTTCGTCAACATCTTCCGTCACACCGATCCGATCTCGTTCAACTTCACCTACATGAAGAACACCGATCTCGACGCGCGGATCGAGAAGCTTCCCGGCCTGACCGCGACGAACCGGCGGGCGGCCGAGGAGGCGTATGAGGAGCTGCAGCGGGAACTGATCGACGAGCGGGCCGTGGTGGCCGTCCCGTGGGTGGTGAACTACCAGCGCGCCTACCTCGGCGGAGTGCAGAACTACACGGACAACCCGGCCTACGGAAACGTCGTCTTCGTCCACGATCTGACACCGACCGGGTAGCCTCCGGTGTGCCGTCCGGCCGCGCGTCAGGGGTAATCGGTTGGCGGAGACCCCACCCGTTCTGCCTATCCTGTCGGGTGGCCGTGCGGGAGGTGCGCGGCCGGGGGACCACGGCCATGGGAACATTTCCTTGAAATCTGCGCTCGACGATCTGCACGCCCGCCTGGCGGAGCTGACGACCCGCGACCGGGGCCGGCTCCGGCGCCGCCTCGACGGCCTGCGGCGGGTGAGGGACGACGCCTCACGGCACAGGATCCTCGCCGAGATCGAGGCGGAGGTCGACAAGGCCGAGGCCCGCGTCCGGCTGCGGCGCGACTCCGTGCCGGAGTTGCGCTACCCCGAGGAGCTCCCGGTCAGTCAGCGCCGCGACGACCTGCTCGCGGCGATCCGCGACCACCAGGTGGTGATCGTCGCCGGCGAGACCGGCTCGGGCAAGACCACGCAGCTCCCCAAGATCTGCCTGGAGCTCGGGAGGGGCGTGCGCGGCCTCATCGGCCACACCCAGCCGCGCCGGATCGCCGCCCGCACCGTCGCCGAGCGCGTCGCCGAGGAGCTCGGCACCGAGCTCGGCCAGGCGGTCGGCTACAAGGTGCGGTTCACCGACCAGGTGGGCGAGGGCACCCTGGTCAAGCTGATGACCGACGGCATCCTGCTGGCCGAGCTGCAGAACGACCGCCTGCTGGAGCAGTACGACACCCTGATCGTGGACGAGGCCCACGAGCGCAGCCTCAACATCGACTTCATCCTCGGCTACCTCAAGCAGGTCCTGCCGAAGCGCCCCGACCTCAAGGTGATCATCACCTCGGCCACGATCGATCCCGAGCGCTTCTCGCGCCACTTCGGGGACGCCCCCATCGTCGAGGTGTCGGGGCGCACCTACCCGGTCGAGGTGCGCTACCGCCCGCTCGGCGAGGACGACGACCAGATCCAGGGCATCATCGCCGCGGTCGACGAGCTGAGCGCCGAAGGGCCGGGGGACGTCCTGGTCTTCCTCAGCGGTGAGCGGGAGATCCGCGACACGGCCGACGCGCTGGTCAAGCGCGACCTGCCCCGGACCGAGGTCCTCCCGCTCTACGCGCGCCTGGCCGCGGCCGAGCAGCACCGCGTCTTCGCGCCGCACAGCGGCCGGCGGATCGTGCTCGCCACCAACGTGGCGGAGACCTCGCTGACGGTCCCCGGCATCAAATACGTGATCGACCCGGGCTTCGCGAGGATCTCGCGCTACAGCCACCGCACCAAGGTGCAGCGGCTGCCCATCGAGGCCGTCTCACGCGCGTCGGCCGACCAGCGCAAGGGCCGCTGCGGACGCACCTCCGACGGCATCTGCGTGCGCCTCTACGAGGAGGAGGACTTCCTCGCCCGCCCCGAGTTCACCGATCCGGAGATCCTGCGCACCAACCTGGCCTCGGTCATCCTGCAGATGACCTCCATCGGCCTCGGCGACATCTCGGCGTTCCCGTTCGTGGAGCCCCCCGACCAGCGCCAGGTCAAGGACGGCGTCAATCTGCTGCAGGAACTCGGCGCCTTCGACTCCGCGCGGTCGTTGACCCCGCTCGGCCGAAGACTCGCGACGCTGCCCGTCGACCCGCGTCTCGCGCGCATGGTGCTTGAGGCCGACAAGAACGGCTGCGTGCGCGAGGTGATGGTCATCGCCGCGGCGCTGTCCATCCAGGACCCCCGCGAGCGGCCCACCGACAAGCAGCAGCACGCGGACCAGATGCACGCCCGGTTCACCGACAAGGAGTCGGACTTCCAGACCTATCTCAACCTCTGGGAATACCTCCGGGAGAAACAGCGCGAGCTGTCGTCGGGTCAGTTCCGTCGGCTCTGCAAGGCCGAGTTCCTCAACTATCTGCGCGTCCGCGAATGGCAGGACATCTTCAGCCAGATCCGCCAGGTCGCCTCCACGCTCGGCGTCACGCTCAACAGCACCCCCGGCGAGCCGTACAAAGTGCATGTGTCCCTCCTCGCCGGACTGCTCTCCCACGTCGGCCTGAAAGACCCGGAGAAGCACGAATACCTCGGCGCGCGCGGGGCGAAGTTCGCGGTGTTCCCCGGCTCGGCGCTCTTCAAGAAGCAGCCGCGCTGGGTGATGTCCGCCGAGCTGGTCGAGACCTCCAGGCTCTGGGCGCGCGTCAACGCCAAGATCGAGCCCGACTGGATCGAGCCGCTCGCCGCCCACCTCGTCAAACGCGCCTACTCCGAACCGCACTGGGAGAAGCGGCAGGGCGCCGTCATGGCCCTGGAGCGGGTCACGCTGTACGGCGTGCCCATCGTCGTCGACCGCAAGGTCAACTACGGCCGCATCGACCCCGAGCTCTCCCGCGAGCTGTTCATCCGCCACGCCCTCGTCGAGGGCGACTGGGACTCCCACCACCGCTTCCTCAAGGAGAACCGCAAACTCCTCGGCGAGGTCGAGGAGCTGGAGAACCGCGCCCGCCGCCGGGACATCCTCGTCGACGACGAGGCGCTGTTCGACTTCTACGATGCGCGGCTGCCCGCCGATGTGGTCTCCGCCCGCCACTTCGACGCCTGGTGGAAGAAGGCCCGGCACGGCGACCCCGACCTGCTCACGTTCTCATCCGAGATGCTGATCAACGAGGGAGCGGACGTCAGCGCGCGGGACTACCCCGACGTCTGGCGGCAGAGCGGGCAGCGCATGCGGTTGACCTACCAGTTCGAGCCCGGGGCCGACGCCGACGGCGTGACCGTGCACGTGCCGCTCCAGGTGCTCAACCAGGTGAGCGCCGACGGGTTCGACTGGCAGATCCCCGGCCTCCGGGAGGACCTCGTCACCGCGCTGATCCGGTCCCTGCCCAAGCCGCTGCGCCGCAACTTCGTGCCCGCCCCCGACTACGCGCGGCGGGTGCTGAGCGCGGTCAGGGCCGGCGAGGAGCCGATGCTCGAGGCGGTCGAACGCGAACTGCTCAGGCTCACCGGCATCCGGGTGCCGCGCGACGCCTGGAACCTCGACCAGGTGCCCGACCACCTGCGGGTGACCTACCGCGTCCTCGATGACGGGAAGCGCGCCATCGCCGAGGACAAGGACCTCGACGCCCTCAAGCGCTCGCTGGCGGGCCGAGTGCGCGAGACCCTGTCGGCGGCCGGGGGCGGCATCGAACGGCGCGGCCTGCGCGCCTGGGACTTCGACGAGCTGCCCACGCTGTTCGAACAGGGCCGCGTGAAGGCGTATCCCGCGCTGGCCGACGACGGTGACAGCGTCGCGATCCGCATGTTCGAGACCGAGGCCGAGCAGCGCCGCTCGATGTGGGAGGGCACGCGGCGGCTGATCCTGCTCAACTCGCCCTCGCCGGTCAAGCATGTGCTGGGCGGCCTCGGCAACCAGGCCAAGCTGTCCCTGAGCCGGAGCCCGCACGCCGGGGCGGGCGCCCTGTTCGACGACTGCGTGGCCTGCGCCGCCGACAAGCTGGTCGCCGAGGCCGGCGGCCCCGCCTGGAACGCCGCGGGTTTCGCGGCGCTGCGCGACCACGTCCGGTCCCATCTGGTCGACACGACGACCGAGGTCGTGGCCAGGGTGGAGCGGTCGCTCGCTGTCTGGCACGGGATCGGCGTACGGCTCGCCGGGCTCGGCGCGCCCCGGGTGGCCGACGCCGTCGCCGACGTACGCGATCAGCTTTCGCACCTCGTCTTCGACGGCTTCGTCACGGAGACGGGCTACCGGCGCCTGCCGGACCTCCACCGCTACCTGCGGGCGGTCGAACGGCGGCTGGACAAGCTGCCCGACGACCCGTTCCGCGACGGGCAGTGGATGGCGACGGTGCACCGGGTCGAGGACGACTACCACGAGCTGCTCGAACGGCTCCCGCCCGCGCGCCGCGAGGCCGAGGACGTCGCCGAGGTGCGCTGGATGATCGAGGAACTGCGGGTGAGTTTCTTCGCGCAGGCCATCGGCACCCCGGCCCCCGTCTCCGAGAAGCGCATCCGCAAGGCCATGGACCGCTTCGCCCCGTAGAGCCCGGTGGAGATGATGTGGGGCTTCGGCCCGTAAAGTACGGGGACGCGGTGGAAGGAGAAGGCGCATGGTCCGGGTAGTGGTCTTCGACGTCGGTGAGACGCTGATCGACGAGACGCGGATCTGGTCGCGGTGGTCGGACCGGCTCGGAGTGCCGAGGCTCACCATGCTGGGTGTGCTCGGGAGCATGGTCGCGGTGGACCGGTCGTACTCCGACGCCTTCGAGCTGGTGCGCCCGGGGCTCGACGTGGACGCCGAGCTCGCCGCCTGGGAGCGTGACGACCCGCACGGGCTGCGCGAGAACTTCGACGCCGACGACCTCTACCCGGACGTCCGGGGAGGCCTCGCCGCCCTGCGCGAGGCCGGCCACCAGGTGATCGTCGCCGGAAACCAGCCGCCTCAGGCCGAGGGCGCCCTCGCCGCGATGGACCTGCCGGTCGACTCGATCCACACGTCGGCGGGTTGGGGGGTGGAGAAGCCCAAGCCCGAGTTCTTCGACCGGGTGGTGGAGGTCGCCGGATGCGGGCCGGGCGAGATCCTCTACGTGGGCGACCGGCTCGACAACGACGTGGTGCCGGCCAAGCAGGCGGGCATGCGCGCGGCGCTGCTCCGCCGGGGGCCGTGGGGCTATGTGCACGCGGCCCGGCCGGAGGCGGCGCAGGCCGATCTCGTGGTGGACGGCCTGTGGGAGCTCGCGGTGGCCCTGGGGGAGGGCCGCCTTCGCGCGTGAACCACGATCTCCCTGCGAATGGCGTGAAAGGCTGCGAAGCCGCGAAAGGCGGGGAGAGCACTAATTGGAGCTCCATTTGTTTTACCAGTGGCGCTGTGCGACTCTGTGTGGCTCTGCGTGGCTCTGTGTGGCTCGGATTTTGGTTGCAGTGTTTAAAGGATATTTAGCGGGATTTCACTGGATGTGGTTTTCCCGAGGGGGCGAAACGTTCCCCTAGGAGTGGGGCGAACGGTAGGCGCATCCCCCCGATCAGATGGTTTCCTGTCCTGGTCAGGTGCTCTGTCCGAGACTCGCGGGTAGGGCATCGTCCAGATGTCCAGGCGTCCATTTGGGGGGACCGCTATGGCAAAGCCCATTCCGCGTGCCACGGCACTGGAGAACCTCCGGTTCTCGCTGACCTACACCATTCCGGGTCTCCTGCGCGGCGCGTTCACGACCCAGCCGCGTTGGCTGGACCTGATGGCGAGACTCGACACCAATCGGCGCGCCAACGACGTCGTCACCAAACTGCGCGTCCGGTACGGCGGGCGCTCCATCTGGGTCAGGGGACCGGTCGGCCCGGTGCTGCTGGTGCTGTCGCAAGGCGACATCAAACGTGTCCTGTCCGCCTCCGACCACGCCTTCTCCCTGGCGAGCCCCGAGAAGGTCGCAGGGCTCAGCCTGTTCCAGCCCGACTCCCTGGTGCTGTCGGCCGGCGAGCTCCGCGACGACCGCAAGGGCTTCAACGAGGCCGTCCTGGCTGCGGAGGAGCGGGTGCACCCGCTCGGCGACCACTTCATGACCGTCGTCGCCGACGAGATGGACGTCCTGCTGGCCGGTGTGGGCGTGGGCCTGCTCACCCGCGACGCGTTCGACGCGGCGTTCGCCCGTGCGGCCCGGCGCATCCTGTTCGGGGACTCGGCGCGGAACGACATCCGGATCAGCCGCCTGCTCCGGGCCCTGCGCGCCGAGGCCAACTGGCTGGGGCTGCGCACGTGGCGCTCACGGCGCAACCGCGCCCTGCTGCGGAGGATGAACGGCAAGATCCGCTCCTATGCCGCGAAGGCCGAGCCCGGCAGCCTCATGGCCATGTTCGCGCAGGCCCCCTCCAGCGCCAGGACCGACCCGGTGGGACAGGTGTCGCACTGGCTCATGGCCTTCGACGTGCTCGGCATGGGCATCATGCAGACGCTGGCGCTGTTCGCGGTCCACCCCCTGAAGGCCGCCGAGGCCGCCGCCGACATCCGGTCCGCCGAGGAGGAATACGGCAAGGGCACGGTCGCGGCCGTCACGGCGATGCCGTACCTCAAGGCGAGCCTGCTGGAGGGCCTGCGCCTGTGGGCGCCCGTCCCGACGCTCATGCGGGTGACGACCGAGCCGGTCGACTGGCACGGCGACAAGCTCCCCGCGGGGGTCAACGTGATGATCCCGGCGTCGCTGCACCACAGGAACCCGCAGCTCGGCTACGCCGACCGGTTCGCGCCCGAGGCGTGGATCTCCGGCGAGGCGGGGGAGGACTGGTGGATCAATCCGTTCAGCCGGGGCCGGGGCCAGTGCCCGGGGGCTAGCCTGGCGCTCCTGATCGGCCCGGCGGCGCTCGCGGCCCTGCTGCGCGACCGCCGCTACGAGCTGCTCGAACCGCAGATGCGGGCCGACCGGCCGCTTCCGCTCACGATCAACGCGGCGAGGTTCAGATTCGCGGTGCGCCTGCCCGGTCCGTCCGCGCCCCGGGAGGCGGTGCCCGAGGCGCGAAAGGCCGGCGCGGACTCTAGGCCAGCACCTTCCCAGGATTGAGGACGCCCTCCGGATCCAGCAGGTTCTTGATGCCCTGCTGGATCCGGAGCGCTCCGGGGTCGAGCTCGCGGCGCAGCCACTCCCGCTTCAAGATGCCCACGCCGTGCTCGCCGGTGATGGTGCCGCCGAGCGCGAGGCCCGCCTCCATGATCGCGTCATAGGCCCTCTCGGCCCGTGCGAACGCGCTCGGGTCGGCCTGGTCGAACACCACCGTCGGATGCAGGTTGCCGTCGCCGGCGTGCCCCACCGTCGAGATGTAGAGGTCGTGTTCCGCGGCGATCAGCGCGATCCGGTCGATGAACTCCGCGAGCCTGGTGCGCGGCACCGCCACGTCCTCGATGAACGCCGTCGGCCTGCCGGGCAGCGAGGCCGCCTGCCGCTGCAGCGCGGGCAGCACCAGCCGCCGCGCGTCGAGCACACGCTTGGACTCCTCCTGGTCCGCGGCGACGGTCACGGCGACGGCTCCGGCCGTACGGCACAGCTCGGCGATGGCGGCCACCTCGGCCGCCGGGTCGCGGTCGTCGCACTCGACGATGAGCGTGGCCGCGGCGTCTCCCGACAGCATCGGGTGGCCGACGTCGGCCACGGCCCGGGTGGTCACCTGGTCCATGAGTTCGAGGGCCGACGGCACGTGCCCCCTCCCGATGATCGCCGCCACCGCCTCGCCGGCGGCGGTCGCCGACGGGAACTGCGCCAGCATCGCGAGCGACGGGCCGGGTGCCGGGCGCAGCGACAGTGTGGCCTCCACGATGACGCCGAGCGTGCCCTCGGAGCCGACGAACAGCCTGGTGAGGTCGTAGCCGGCGACGCCCTTGACCGTGCGGCGGCCCGTCCTGACGAGCTCGCCGTCGGCCAGGACCACCGACAGCCCGAGCACGTAGTCCGCCGTGACCCCGTATTTCACGCAGCACAGCCCGCCCGCGCCCACCGCGATGTTGCCGCCGATGGTGCAGTCGTTCCAGGAGGCGGGGTCGGGCGGGAAGAACAGCCCGTGCGCGGCGACCGCGTCGGAAAGGCCGCGGTTGGTGACGCCGGGCTCGCAGCGGACCAGCCGGTTGCCCCGGTCGATCTCCAGGATCCGGTTCATGCGCAGCAGCGACAGCACGATGCAGCCGTCGTCGGCGTTGGCGGCCCCGGCGAGGCCGGTGCGGGCCCCCTGCGGCACGACCGGCACCCCGTGGGCGTGGGCGACCCGCAGGACGTGTCGGACCTGCTCGGCGGTCTCGGGGGTGACGACGACGGCGGGGGTGCCCGCGGGGCTGAAGGGCGCGCTGTCGCGCGAATGCCGTTCGAGGGTGTCGGCGTCGTCGTGGACCATGTCGGAGGCGAGGCCGGCGCGCAGCGCCGAGACCCAGGTGAGTTCGACGGACGTGGTCATCGGTTGAGGTCCTCGATGGTAGAGATGATCGGGACCTCGATCAGCGTGGGCCCCTTGGCGGACACGGCGGACGCCACCGCCGCGGTGAGCTCGTCGCGGGTCGTGACGTGGCGGGTCGCCAGGCCGTAGCCTTCGGCGATCGAGCGGATGTCGATGCCGGGGAGTTCGAGCCCGGGAATACCCGAGACCTTCTCCAACCGGCCGAACCACTTGAGGATGGCGTATTCCCTGTTGGTGAGCACGATGACCGTGAGCGGGACGCCGTAGGCCGCGGCCGTCCACATGGCGGGCAGCGCGTAGTGCATCGACCCGTCGCCCATGACCGCGACGACCGGGCGGCGGGGGGCGGCGAGCTGGGCCCCGACGGCGGCCGGCAGCCCGAATCCGAGGCCGCCGCCGGTCGTGAACAGGTAGGCGCCGTCGGCGCCGATGCGCACGTGGTCCTGGAACATCAGCGAGTTGGACGGCGACTCGTTCACCCAGATCGCGTGGGAGGGTACGGCTTCCGCCAGCGCGGCGAACACGCTGATCGGCGACATCCCGCCCTCTTCGACGAGGTCGGGTTCGGGCTGGGGCCTGCCCCGGGGCGGCACCCGGCGGCCGGAGGGGGTCACGTACTCGGTGAGCAGTTCCAGCGCCGACCGCGCGTCGCCGACGATCGCGTCGCCGACCGGGGCCTTGGCCGCCTCCTGGGGGTCGGAGGTGATGTGCACCAGTGAGGCGCCCTCGGGGAGGAACGCCCCCGGAAGGTACGGGTAGTAGCGGAAGACCGGCGCCCCGATCACCACGATCAGGTCGTGTCCGCCGAGGGCGGCCGACACCAGGGAGATGCCGGGCGGCAGGAAGCCCTGGAAGTGGGGGTGGTCCTGGGGGAAGCAGAGCCGCCCCTCCAAGGGGGCGGTCCACACCGGGAGGGCCGCCCGCTCCGACAGCGCCACGGCGACCTCGATCGCCCCGGTCGACGCGACCTCCCCGCCCAGCACGAGGGCGGGGTTGACCGCCGAGGAGAGCCGCCGTGCGAGGTCGGCGATGGGCCCCGGCATGGGCGGCGTGCGGGACACGACCTTGCGCCGGGCGAGGGTGAGACTCTCGGCCTCGTCGACCTCGGCGTCGAAGTCGTCCATCGGGAGCGAGACGAAGACGGGCCCCGCGGGAGGAGAACTCGCCAGGTGAAATGCGCGGGCCAGCGCGGCCGGGACATCCTGGGCCCGCGGTGGCTCATATGACCATTTGACGGCGGGTCTCGGGAGCATTGTCGCATCGGTGTTCGTCAGAAGCGCCTCCATCGTCATCATGGCGCGGACCTGCTGGCCGGCCGTGACGACCATAGGCGTGCGATTCGCGGCGGCGTTGACTATGGCGCCCATGGCATTGCCAAGGCCGGCGGAGGTATGCAGATTCACCAGTGCCGTGGTGTGCGAGACCTGGGCGAATCCGTCGGCCATGCCGACGACCACGGCCTCCTGGAGCCCCAGCACATATCGGAAATCGCCCGGAAACTCATTCAACATCGGCAATTCGGTTGATCCTGGATTGCCGAAAATTGTGGTTATGCCGTGTGCTCTGAACAAATCGAACACGGCGGTACGAACGATACTCACGTAAATCCGTCCCTCCTCGCGCGGTCCTTCTCTGAAGGTTCAGAGAATGTAACGTTGGGTTCGCGTGCTGTCACGCTACGCGACAATCGATGGTGGAGAGATCCAAGCGGGAGAATCACATGGTCCTTGAGCGACCCACCCAGAGCGGCGACCCGTCGGGCCGCCCCTCTGACGGGCCCCCCGGCGATCGAGGGGCCGTGCACCGCGCATCCGGGAGCGTCCCCGAGCGGCCCCTGGAGAGTCGCCGGCGGGCCGAGAAGCCGTGGCACGGACGGGTCCTGCCGTTCGCCGTGGCCGCTCTGGCACGCATGCGCGAAGACCTGCGCAGACACAACCTCCACGACACGTGCGGCGCCGGGGGCGAGCGCTCCCGCACCGCGTCCCCGGGGACGCCGGCCCACCGCAGCTACGACGGGTCGGGCTACGACCTCGACGACGTCGACATGGGCCGCGTCGGCACCCGGTTCGACCGCAACGCGCCGCTCGCCATGACCTTTCCCGAGCCGATGGACCGGCTGATGTCACCGAACCCGCGCGAGGTCGCCGACCGGCTCCTGACGCGGACCGGGTTCATCCCGGCCCGCTCGCTCAACATGCTGGCGGCGGCCTGGATCCAGTTCCAGAACCACGACTGGTTCAGCCACGGGGACAACCACGAGGCCGCCCCGCTGGAGGTCGAGCTCGCCGAGGACGACCCGTGGCATGAGCGGCCGATGCGCATCCGGCGCACCCGCCCCGACCCGACCGCCCACACCGAGGACGGGCGGCCGCCGACCTACGAGAACACCGTCACCCACTGGTGGGACGGCTCCCAGCTCTACGGCAGCTCCGAGGAGCGCTGCCTGCGGCTGCGCTCGGGCGAGGACGGCAGGCTGGCCATGGTCGGCGGGCGGCTTCCCGACGAGGACGCTCCGGGCCTGTCCGGCATCGACCTCACCGGCTTCTCCGACAACTACTGGGTCGGCCTGTCGATGATGCACACGCTCTTCGCGCGTGAGCACAACGCCATCTGCGACATGCTGCGCGCCTCCTACCCGTCCTGGGGGGACGAGCGGCTGTTCCAGACCGCGAGGCTCATCAACACCGCGGTCATAGCCAAGATCCACACGGTCGAGTGGACGCCCGGCATCCTCGACACCCGCGCGCTGCGCCTCGGGATGAACATCAACTGGTCCGGGCTGGTCGGAGCGCGGTGGCGGCGCGGCCACGGCCGCCTCGGCCGCAGCGACGTGATCTCCGGCATCCTCGGATCGCGGCACGACCACCACGGCGCGCCGTACTCCACGACCGAGGAGTTCGTCACCTGCTACCGGCTCCACCCGCTGATCCGCGACGACTACCCGATCCGCTCCCACCACAGGGGCGGGCTCGTGGAGACGGTCGGCCTGATGCCGCTCCAGGGGCTCGACACCCGTGGCGCTGTGGACAAGTACGGCATGGCCGACCTCTTCTACAGCTTCGGTGTGATGCACCCCGGCGCGATCACCCTGCACAACCACCCCGCCGTCCTGCGCGACCTCCTCCGCATCAACGGCGAGCACATCGACCTCGGCACCGTCGACATCGTGCGCGACCGCGAACGCGGAGTCCCCCGCTACAACGCGTTCCGCCGCATGCTGGGCAAGCGCCCGGTGACCGGCTTCGGCGAACTGGAGTCCGGCGACCTGCTGCGCGACGTCTACGACGGCGACGTCGACAGGATCGACACGATGGTCGGGATGTACGCGGAGACCCCGCCGCAGGGGTTCGGCTTCTCCGAGACCGCGTTCCGCATTTTCCTGCTGATGGCCTCGCGGCGCCTGAAGAGCGACCCGTTCTTCACCGACCTCTACACCCCGGAGACCTACACGCCGGAGGGCCTCGCGTGGATCGACGAGACCGGCATGGTCGACGTGATCCACCGCCACCACCCCGAACTGGCCCCCGCCCTCGCGGGGCTCGGCAACGCCTTCGCCCCGTGGCGGAGGCTCTCGTGACCGCCCGCGACACGTCCGAAGGAACCGCCCGCGACATGTCCGAAGGACAGGTGAGCCGCCATGGCCGTTGAACCTGTGCGTGTGTCGATGCTGGCCCAGAACACCAGGGCCGACGCACGGCGCATGACCGAGCAGGCGCTGCGCCTGCGGGACGCCGCCGTGAAACTGCGCGGCAACCCCATGATGCCCGCCTGGTTCGAGGCCACCGTGCGCGAGCAGATCAGCCGCTGCATGGCCGCCGCCGCCGAACTGGAGGTGGCGGCCCAGCGCATGGAGGAGCACGCCGGCGACCTGCTGGGGCGCAGGAGGCCGCGATGAGCGTCGACGACATGACCCACCCGGACGCCGGGCCCGTCCACGCCGACCGCGACGTGCTGGAGCGAGGCGAGACCGGCACCTACGCCGGCGACCTGGCGGTGGTCGGCCAGGTCGCCGCCGAGATCGCCAGGGCCGCCGACGAGATCCGCGGAGTGTCGGCCAGGCTCACCGCCACCGTCTCGCGGCTCGGCCTCGCCGGCGCCCGGGGGAGGGCCGCACGCTCGGCCCTCGCCGCGCAGCGGGCGCTGCTGCGGGCTGTGGTCTCCCCGCGCGGACTCGGCTACGCCCTCACCGGCGGCAGGCTCGGAGCCACAGCCGAGCGGATCGGCGGCTGGACCGGGCAGGAGAGCCTGGCGGTGATGGTGGCGGTCACCTCCCTGCGGCTGCGCATCGCGGCCGTCGCCGAGGCCCACCCCGAATGCATGACCGACCCGGCGCTCCACCGCCTGATCCAGGCCGTCAGCGCCGACAAGTCCCTGCAGGCCGCCCGTGCCCTCCGCGAGATCGTCAAGGACCGAGGCATCCAGCAGACCCTCACCCGCATCGCCCCCATCTTCATCGAGTTGCTCGCTGTCAACGCGCTGCTGGACGAAAACCCCGCCAACGACGAGTCGGGATGGGCCATCGCCGCGGGGCGGTCGATCACATCGGAGCCGCTGCTCGGCGTGTCCGTCAACGCCGTGTGCCGGTGGGACGTCGGCGACGGCTCGGCCGAGCCCGTCGAGCTCGCACCGGCCGAGCGGGCCAAGCTGAGCGAGGCGGGCACGGTCAACGGCTTCCTGCGCAACATCGCGATCGTCGGAAACACCGGGCGTGTCCTCATCCAGCGCATCCAGGGGCCCGACGGCGTCGAACGCTATGCCGTACACATCCCCGGCATGCAATGCGGGATGCCGCGCAACGACTCGCCGCAGGACATGGTGGGCGCGTGGCGCAACACCCTGATGAACGAGTCGCCCTACACGAGGGCGGTGGCCAAGGCGATCGAGCACTTCGGAGTGCCGGACAAGGCGGAGATCGCGGTCATCGGACACAGCGAGGGCGGCGCGGCGGCCATGAACCTCGCCCAGGAGCCCGCGTTCCACGAGCGCTATTCCCTGACCCACGTGATCGCGATCGGGGCGCCGGTCGACTTCAAAAAGCCTCCCCCGCACGTCTTCGTGGCCACGATCACCAACCAGCACGACCTGATCCCGAGCCTTGACGGGCAGGGGCCCGGATCCCCGTTCCACTTCCACCCCGACTGGTACGTCGTTGACTACACGGACTCCACCCACGAGTTCCCTGTCTGCCACAACGCCTGGCATTACCTCGACAACCTCGAATACGACCTCCACGAGGCCAGGGAGCACATCAACGCGTCGCTGGCCCCCTACCAGGGCACGGTCACCGCGGCTCAGGCATACCGGCTGTTCGACGAGGTGCGTTCCCCCGACGGCTTCCCGTTCCTCACCGTCGCCACCTCGCTCACCGAGACCGCTTCGGGGCCCGTGGAGATGCCGGTGCGCTGCTCCGACGGCACCGCGGTCAACGCCTTCTTCCACGCCGACGCCGACGCCGCCCGCGAACTGCTCGCCGGCACCGGCCTCGCGCCCGCTCTGCTCGGCGGCCGTGCCGTGGTCGCCGTTCTGCCCCGCGCCTACCGGAAGACCTCGATCGGCGCGTTCCAGGAGGTCGGCGTCGCCGTGGTCGTCCACGACCCGTGGCGGCCGAGGCCGCTGCTCGTCTGGCCGGAGCTCCTCAGGCGGGGCGACCGGCGCGGATCGGGGCTGCGGGTGCTCGACCTCGCGATGGGCCCCGGCGGGGCGCCGGGCCTCGCGGCGGGCAGCGCCGTCGCCCCCGGCCTCGCCCGTGAGGTATGGGGCTATCCGGCCTTCCCCGCGCAGGTGGGTGTGGCCCTGTCGGGCAACGTGCTGACCGTCGACGTGCGGGAGGAGGGGCGGCCCGTCATGGAGCTCGCCGGTCGCCTCGGGCCGTGGACGCCCGGCCCCGAGCTCGATCTCGTGACCTACTCCAGAAAGGACGGCGCCACCCTGCGCTCCCTGGTCGACACCCGGGGGGCTCAACGCCTCCACCTGGTGTCCGGTCTGCGGCTGCGCGCCTCCGGCGACCATCCGATGGCCGAGCGGCTCCGCGTGCTCGGCCTCGACGGCACCCGCCCGTTCCTCGTCCTCGCCACCGACCGCCTTCAGGCGAGGCTCGGCGCCG
The DNA here is from genome assembly GCF_900100605.1 of Sinosporangium album. Taxonomy (GTDB): domain Bacteria; phylum Actinomycetota; class Actinomycetes; order Streptosporangiales; family Streptosporangiaceae; genus Sinosporangium; species Sinosporangium album. Next base: position 334,992 of record NZ_FNCN01000003.1, read on the forward strand.
GCGCGCCGGTCACCCTTCCCGCCTAGCCGGCGCCGACATCTCCCGGACACCGGGGACGCCGACGGGCGGGGTGCGATCCGCACCCCGCCCGTCGCGCTGGGCCCCGTGGTCCGGCCCTTCAGCTCAGTGTGCCCCTTCAGCCCAGCGTGACCCCGAGGAAGAGGGCGGCCAGCGCGAACACCCCGCTGAGGGATCCCAAGGCCGCGGTCGCCCCCTTGGTCTTGGCGCGGGTGTGCAGGAAGGCCGTCGCACCCGACAGCGCGACGACACCGAGCTTGACGAAGAGCGTCGTCCGATATTCCGGAGCGGTGTCGCCGATCGTGAGGACGCTCCATACACCGGTCAGCACCAGCACCCCGAAGGCGGGCCAGGCGACCCGGTTGAACGCCTGTGCGGCGACCTTGGTCACCCCGTCGCCGGTACGGCGGAGCGCGGGCACCAGGAACGCCAGAGTGAACTGCCCGCCGACCCATATCGTGGCGGCGAGGACGTGGAGGAACACGCGAAGGGTGTCGAGGGATACCGAAAGCATTCGAACAACCTATTGACCGTCCGTCTCGGTGGCCAGCGCGGGGTCTCGTCCACAGATTGGCCATATGGAATGGCCAGTTGGCCACTCTCGACGGATCCGAGTGAGGGCCGGTCGGCGTTTCGGGGCCGTTCGCATCCGCGGATTCGGCGCAACCTGGCCGACACCGACGGTGAAAAGGCGCAGGTCCCCGGTGCGGGAAAGGCGTATTCGCGCGTATGCGCCCCGGGTGGCGCTGGAATTCCCCCGGCCTGCGTGCTCAAATGGCGGTGCCGGCGACCCGGCAGGTCCTCGTGATATTCAGACCATCCCCCGAATGCTCTGTCGAGCGCCGTGCGGAGATGGCGACCGAAAGGGCATTCAGGTGAAAGTTGATTTCGATGTGGCCGTCATCGGAGGAGGCCCGGCCGGTTCGACCGCCGCCTCCTATCTCGCTCGGGCCGGACTTTCCGTGGCCGTCTTCGAAAGTGATACATTTCCTCGGCCGCACGTGGGGGAATCGCTGGTGCCGGCCACCACTCCGGTCCTGAACGAGATCGGGGCACTGGAGAAGATCGACGAGGAGGGCTTCCCCAGGAAATACGGCGCCTCCTGGACCTCCGCGGAGTCCCGCGACATCCCCCACCTCGGCTATCGGGGCCTCAGCCACGACTGGACGGCCGAGGTCCAGTTCGTAGAGCGCGACCAACCGGGGGTCGACCGCGACTACACCTTCCATGTGGACCGTTCGAAGTTCGACGCCATCCTGCTGAGGCACGCCGGAGAGCAGGGGGCCAAGGTCTTCACCGGTGTCCGCGTGCTGAACGTCGACTTCGACGACCCGCAGGTCACGCGCCTGACGTGCCGGCTGGCCTCCCGCGAGGTGGAGTTCACCTCGCGCATGGTGGTCGACGCCTCCGGTCGGCAGACCCTGCTGGGGCGGCAGCTCAAGGTGAAGGTGGCCGACCCGGTCTTCGATCAATATGCCCTGCACACGTGGTTCGAAGGGCTCGACCGGGAGGCGATCGCCGGCGACGTGGCGCAGGCCGACCATATCTTCGTCCACTTCCTGCCCATCAAGGACACCTGGCTGTGGCAGATCCCCATCACCGACACGATCACCAGTGTGGGGGTGGTGACGCAGAAGAAGAGGTTCGCCGCGGCGAACGCGGGGCGTGAGGAGTTCTTCTGGGACTTCGTCTCCAGCAGGCCCGAACTCCACACCGCGCTGCAAAAGGCCCGCCGTATCCGGCCGTTCAAACCGGAGGGCGACTACAGCTACGCGATGAAGCAGATCTGCGGCGACAGATTTGTGTTGATCGGGGACGCGGCGCGGTTTGTCGACCCCATTTTCTCCAGTGGTGTCAGCGTCGCTCTCAACAGCGCGCGTATCGCCTCGCGCGATATCATCGCGGCGCATAAGGCGGGCGACTTCTCCAAGGCCAGGTTCGCCACCTACGAGAACAAGCTCCGGCGGGCGGTTCGGTATTGGTATGAATTCATCTCCATCTACTACCGGTTGAACGTGCTGTTCACCGCCTTCGTGCAGGATCCGCGTTATCGCATTGATGTGTTGAAGATGCTCCAGGGCGATGTCTACGACGGGGAAGAGCCCAAGGTCCTCCAGGCCATGCGCGAGGTGGTGGCGGAGGTGGAGAGCAATCCCCGGCACCTCTGGCATCCCTACCTCGGGACCCTCCGCGCCCCGACCTCGGCACCCGCCTTCTGACGCCCGCGGGCGGGGCGGACGCCGTACGGCGGGAGCCCGGCTCGCCCGCCGTGGAACCCGTCTCGCCGACGGGACAAGTGCCGACGGGTAGCGCCGACGGGTAGCGCCGACGGGACATGCGTCGGCGGGAGTGTGGCGGGCTGCGCCGGGATGGTGGCGGGGGGCGATGGCCGCGGCGGCCCCGCTGTACCACTTGGTGAGGCGCGGAGCTCGCGCCGATAGGGTCGAGGATATGGCGATGGTCTCTGAGGGGCGCCCGGACGCGCGGCCGCGTGTGCTGGTGCGACGCGGTCTGCCGACGGCTCCCGCCGTACGCGGGTCGATGTCGCTGTTCATGGCCGAGGCTCAGGGGCAGGGGGTGCTGCCGGGGCGGGAGATGGTCTATGTGGGATCTGAGCCCGCCGGGGAGGCGGTGGCTCCGGCATTGAGGGTGAGCCCGGGCACCGAGGTGATCGCCCGGCGCAAGGTGCTGACGGCCGACGGTGTGCCGGTGCGCGTGGCGACGAGCTACTTCCGGCTCGACGTGTTCGGCGGCACGAGGCTGGCCGAGCAGGGCTTCGTGACGCCGTCGCTGCAGTCGGCGATCGGTGAGCTCGGCCACGAGTTCGGATCCGCCGAGGAGACGCTGGTCGCCAGGCTCCCGACGGCCGAGGAGGCGGGTCTGCTGGAACTCGATCCGGGGGAGTGGGTCGTCTGCGTCGTACGGGCGAGCTATTCCACGGAAGACGTGCCGGTCCATGTCTTGGAAACGGTGTGTTCGGCTACTCGTCACATCTTTCAGATCCGGCAAGTGGCAGGTCACGACGAGTTTTAGCGCAGGTCAGCCGCCCGACATGTGCCGACATGTAGGGTCAACAGGGATGAATGAAATTTCACGCTGGATAGATCTCGACGGTGCCGTCAACGTGCGTGACCTGGGCGGACTCCCCACGCGGGACGGCGGTGCCACGCGATTCGGCCGAATCCTCAGATCGGACAACCTCCAAGGGCTCACGGCGGGCGACCTCTCCCGCCTCGTCGGCGAGTTGAACCTCCGCCACGTCGTCGACCTGCGCTCGTACCCCGAAGTGGAACGCGAAGGCCCCGGTCCCCTCACCCGGTTCCCTGAGGTCAGCATCCACCACCACACCCTGTTCGCCGAAGGCGGCCGACACACCGACGTCGAGGCCGACCGCCCCTCGATCGACGCCGACAAGGTGCTGCCCTGGCAGCGGCCCTTCGACGAGGAGCAGCTCGCCGAGATGAGGGTCACCGGCTTCTACTACGGCTATCTGCGTGACAGGGCCGACTCGGTGCTCGCCGCCCTGAGGGTGCTCGGCAAGAACGACGGCGCGGCCATCGTGCACTGCGCCGCGGGCAAGGACCGCACCGGCGTCGTGATCGCTCTGGCGCTGGCGATCGCCGGGGTCACCAGGGAGGCCATCGTCGCCGACTACGTCGCGACCGGCGATCGCCTCGAAGGCATCCTCTTGCGGCTGCGCGCCAGCGACACCTACCGCGAGGACCTGAACTCCCGCCCGGCCGACGACCACCGTCCGCGCGCGGAGTACATGGAGCAGTTCCTCGGCGTTCTCGACGACCGCTACGGCGGGCCGCTCGGCTGGCTCGACGCCCAGGGGTGGACGGGGCAGGACACGCGGGCCCTCCGGAGCCGCCTGCTCGGCTGAGCCCGGCACGCTCAGGGGTGCCTGAGGGATCAGGTGAGGTGGACGACCCGGCTCTCCAACGCCGACAGGTGGGCGGCCTCGATCACGGCCGCGGTCGCCACCGCCTCCTCTGGGTCCACCGGAGGAGGCGCCCCCTCCCGCAGCGCGGCCACGACGCCGCGGTAGAAGTCGAGGTAGGCGCCCGGCTCCGTGGGCACCGTACGGCTGTCGCCCTCCGTGCCGACCACCCCCCACCGCTCCCGCGGCTCGCGGCCGAACTCCGGCGCGGCGGGGTCGTGCCCGGCTCTGAGCCGCTCCTCCTGCACGTCCAGACCGTGCTTGACATAGGCGGCCCGGGAGCCGAGGACGCGGAAACGCGGCCCGGGCAGAGGCGTGACCGCGCTCATCCACAGGTGGGAGCGGGCGCCGCTCGCGTGGGTGAGGGCGACGAACGTATCGTCGTCGGAGACGACGTTCTCGCGTCGGACGTCGGTCTCGCAGTAGACCTCCCGCACCGGCCCGGCGAGCCAGAGCGCCTGGTCGACGAGGTGGCTGCCGAGGTCGTAAAGCAGCCCGGAGACCTCCTCCGGACCGCCGGTCTCGCGCCAGCCGCCCTTGGGGACGGGCCGCCACCGCTCGAAACGGGACTCGAACCTGCGCAGCTCGCCGAGCCCGCCCTCCGCCAGCAGGCGTCTCAACGTCAGGAAGTCGCCGTCCCACCTGCGGTTCTGGTAAACGGTCAGCATCAGCCCGCGCGACCGGGCCAGCAGCGTGAGCTCCTCGGCGTCGGCGGCGGTGGCCGCGAACGGTTTGTCGACCACCACCGGCAGGCCGGCGGTGAGCGCGGCGCGCGCCAGCGGCACGTGGGTGCGGTTGGGGGAGGCGACGACGATCAGGTCGCTTCCCTCCCAGAGCTCCTCGGGGTCGGCCACGACACGGGCGCCGTATCTCTCCCGCGCGTCGGCCGCGCGGTCGGCGTCGCGCGTCACCACGCCGGTCAGCCTCAGGCCGGGCACGGCCGCGATCAGCGGGGCGTGGAAGAACGCCCCCGCCACGCCGTAGCCCACCAGGCCCACTCGGATCTCGTCCACCACCGCCCCCTTTCGGGATCACGATAGCGGGTGCCCCGATGCGCGCCGGTGGGCGCGGGCCCGTCGGGCTCCGCCGTACGGCACCGGCCTGATCAGCGGCGCGCCCTAGATGTCCTGGTCTCCGCGTTCGGCGAGGAAACGCTCGAACTGGGCCGCGAGCTCGTCGCCGGTCGGCATCGGGGTGCTCTCGGCGATGAGGTTCTCGCGCTCCGAGCCCCCGGCGAAGGCGTCGTATTGCTGCTCAAGCCCGACGATGGCGGTGGACAGCTCGGCCGAGCCCCGGATCTGCTCCTCGATCTCGTTGTTGGTGCGGTCGGCGGCTGCGTGCAGGGTGTCCATGGGGAACACCAGCCCGGTGTTCCGGCTCACTGCAATCAGCGCGGTGATCGCTGCCTGGGGGTATTCGGCCTGGGCGAGGTAGTGGGGCACGTGGACGGCGTAGCCGACCGCTTCGTGGCCCTTCTCCCCGAGCCGGAACTCGATGAGCGAGGCGGCGCTGCCCGGCACCTTGACCCGGCCGAAGTTGCTGGACTGCCCGTCGGTCAGCTCGGGGCTGGTGGCATGGGCGGTGACGCCGAGGGGCCGGGTGTGGGGGATGGCCATCGGGATGCCGTGGGTCGTGACGAGCCGCCGTACGCCGAACCGCTCGACGAGCTGGGCCACGGCGGCGGCGAACAGCTCCCACTCGCGGTCCGGCTCAGGGCCGCTGAGCACCAGGAACGGCGTGCCGGCCACGTCGTGCGCCAGCCGTACGGACAGCTCAGGGGTCTCGCAGGACACCCATCTGTCGGTGTCGAAGGTCATGACCGGACGTCTCGACCTGTAGTCGAGGAGGCGATCGACGTCGAACGTGGCCACGGTGCTGTGGTCGAGCTCGGAGAGCAGGTGCTCGACGGCGAGGCGTCCGGCCGCCCCCGCGTCGACGAATCCCTCGAAGTGATAGAGCAGTACCGGATCACGGAGGTTGGATACATCACCGTCGAGCCGGTAGAGATCTGTCGGGTCGGTCACGGTGTTTCAGCCTCCCTTGTGGGTCTTCTCCCCAGAACCCACCACGGCGCTTGGGCATTCCTGTTCTCGCTTCCTTTTTGATCGCTTCCTCAGTGGCGGGGCCGGTCGGTCGCCGGGAACCGGCGGTGACAAGCCTTGCCCTTGAGGTGCTCACAAGTACGGAAAGCTCGATGCCGGGAGGTCAGTCCCGGTCACCTTCAGGCACCTTATCGGGGGACATAGGGGTTCATGGACGTGGATCAAGGTGGATCGACGTGGATCGACGCGGCCCCGCGCGGGAACACCGCGCGCGGGGACCGATCCTCAGTCGAGCAGCTCGTCGTGGAAACTCGGCACCTGGCCTCTGAGGATGGGGTCGGAGAAGCGCCGGCTTTCCAGCGCCCAGTCGTGATAACCCCGCATCCAGTGTTCCAGCCCGGTCACGCACCGGAGGGTGCCCTCCCGGGTGTTGTGGCCGACGCCGAGCTCGTCGAAGACGATCAGAAGCTCCTGCTTGGCGCTCTGGAAGCGCTCGATCCTGGAGGAGATCATGTCGTTGACCCGGCCGACGGCCTCTTCCAGGCTGCACCCGGCGTCGTTGCTCAGCACGATGACGAGATTGTGGAACTCGCCCTGGGCGAGTTCGCGGTTGAGCCCGATGATGTCGTTAGTGCAGACGACGACGTGTCCCGCTTCCAGCACCAGCCGGCGGTAGGGCTCCGATGTGCGGATCGCCTCCGGCACGTCGAAGTGCTCGACGAACTCGACGACGTCGAAGGACGGCGGCACGTAGGCGATGTTCAGCTTGTGCTCGATGTAGCTGTCGGTGTCGGGGATGCGTCCTTGGACGCGGTTCTCGACCTCCCAGACGGCGGTCTCGAAGCAGAGGCGGAAGTGGTCGGCGAAGCGGTTCCACCAGGCTTCGCTGGCGTGCATGCGGAACCGGTCGCGGATATCGGCCAGTCCGCGCAGGACCGGTCCGGCGGAACGGTCCAAACGCCCACCGCGCAGCAGCGCGTCTGTCTTGTCCACCCACCTCCGCGCCAGCTCGGGGTCGCGCCCGACCTCGGCCAGCTCGAACTGGTCGTCGTAGACGTGGAACCAGCTGTTGAGGTCGGTGGCGAGGGCCAGGTCGGGGAAGGACGCCTCGGGGTACAGGCGGGCGACGAGGCGGGCGTAGGACTCCCCGGCGAACCGGGCGACCGAGAGCTTTCCGTCGACGAGCTTCATACGGCGGGCCCAGAGGGCGGTATGGTCCACCGCTTCTTTGACAAATGGGTTGATACGTGATGGATACGGGATGTTTAGCGCAGGAAGGCGGAAGTCTGCGACTTCTCCCATGCGGCTCGACCTCCAGGTGTCAGAAACCCGGCATTGCAGGACATAGCTGCCTAAGGGGTTCAAATGATGGCAGATGCCATTATTTCGCAATACCCGGGGTGCTTTAACCCTAACCGTGAGATCGAGGCTTAACATCCTCTACTTCCTGGTGACGGCGAGTCAAGATCGAAGCTAGAAGTTGGCTAGCATTTCGCGTCGCTCCTGGAGTTTTCGCAGGTCAGGTGCTTTTAGTTGGATGGAGTTCGTCGGTTGCATAGAAGGTATGAAAAAAGCTCACTTTATCCTGAGCTTTTCCTGAAAGGGGGAAATCGTAAATATCCTCACTCGCCTGGCGCGTTCAGCCGGCGGACCCGAGTGCACGGAGGCCATGCGACGCCGCGTGACCGGTGACCGCGTGACCGCGTGACCGCGTGACCGGTGGCCGCGTGACCGGTGGCCGCGTGGCCGGGTGGCCGGGTGACCGCCGTGCCGAGAGGGCGCGTCCGCTCCGGACGCGCGAGGACCACGGCGGCGCGGGGACACAGTCGACCGGCACGGGGCGTGGGGGACACCGCGGACCGGCGGTCACGAGTCCGAGTCGTCCTCCAGGCCGAGGGTGATGGCCTCCTCCAGCGTGAGCCGTCGGCCCTCCGTGAACTGCTCCTCGAAGACGTCCTCACCGATGTCCCTTGCACTCCTTCACGCACTGCTTGTGCTCCTCGTTGAGGAACGGGCTGCCGAAGAGCGGCAAACCGAACAGCTTCCAGTTGCTATCGGTCGCTCCCAGCAGTTGCGTGGCCCGGTGCGGGTTGCCGCCCGTGGCGAAGATCCGAGCCAACGTCTCCAGGCACATCAACGTGCCGATGACGTCGTGGAAGTGCAGCTTGATGCGCAATCCCTCACGGGCGCTGCCCGCGGCCTGCGCGATGTGCCCGCTCTTGATCTGAGCCTCGGCCATGGCCCACAGCGCGTGCGAGCGCAGCCACAGCTCACCCCGCTGCTTGCAGAGCTTCAGGCAGTCACGCAGCAGGCTCTCGGCCTCCTCCGGCTCGTTCTGAGCGGTGAGCACGAAAGACAGCTCGACGATCGCGGGGAGCAGCCCCGGGTTCAACTCGCGCTCGGTGCCGCCCCGGTGGAAGTCTATGGCGACGCCGAGCAGCGCGGTCGCCTTCTGCAGATCGCCCTGGAACATGGCCGCGGTGCCCTGCATCTTCGTCGCGAGGATCACCGCGGCGGAGTCGCCCACGCGCACCGCCTCGCTGCTGCACTCCTCGGCGTACTGTATCGCCGACGCGATGTCGCCCTGCGTGCTGCACACATAGGACATCACCCACAGCGCCTTGCAGCGGGCCTTGCTCGGGTCGGGGTTGGCCTGCAGCGACCGCTCCAGGTAGAGCCGCCCCTCCCGCGCGAACCCGCACGCCACCCACATGAACCACAGCGACGACGTCAGCTCCAGCGCCACCATGCTCTCGCCCGGCGTCGCCAGGCAGTAGTTGAGCGCGGCCCGGATGTTGTCGTGCTCCTGGCGCATCCGGATGAACCAGTACGCCTGCCGCGGACCCGACCAAGCGCTCTCGCCCCGCTGGGCGAGGCCGAGGTAGTAGTCGCGGTGCCGCCGCCGGATCTGGTCGGTCTGGCCGAGCTTGTCGAGCCACTGCTCGCCGTAGTCCCGCAGCGTGTCCACGAGGCGGTATCTCACGCCGGCGTGGTTGGTCTCGCTGAGCAGGATCGACTTCTCGACCAGCCCTGTCACGAGGTCCATGATGTCGTCGGGGTCGAGGCTGTCGACGGTGCACACATAGCGCGCCGCGTCCAGCTCGAAGTCGCCCGCGAAGATCGACAGCCGGGCCCACAGCAGCCGCTCGGCGGGCTCGCACAGTTCGTGGCTCCACCCGATCGCCGCGCGCAGCGTCTGATGGCGCGGCAGTGCCGTACGGCTGGCGCCCGCGAGCAGGCTGAACCGGTCGGCGAGCAGCGCGAGGATCTGCTCGACCGACAGGGCGCGCAGACGCACCGCCGCGAGTTCGATGGCCAGCGGGATGCCGTCGAGGCGGCGGCACAGCTCGGCGACGGGCCCGATGTTGTCCTCGTCCAGCTCGAAGTCGGGCACCACGGCTCCGGCCCTGGCGGTGAAGAGCTGCACCGACTCATTGGTGAACAGGCTCTCGCTCGGGTCGTCGCCGGGCACGGCGAGCGGCGGCACGGCGACCACATGCTCGAACGGAAGCTGGAGCGACTGGCGGCTGGTCGCCAGGATGTGGAGGTGCTCGGAACGTTTGAGCAGGTCGTCGATGAGCGTCGCGCACGCCTCGACGAGGTGCTCGCAGGTGTCGAGGATGAGCAGCATGTCGCGGTCGCCCACCCAGTCGCTCAGGGTGTCGCTTCCGGAGCGCGGCGACTGGTCGGCGATGCCGAGCGCGGAGGTGATGGTGTGCTTCACCATTCCCGCGTCCTGCAGGCGGGCGAGGTCGGCGAACCAGACGCCGTCGCGGTATTGTCCGCGGACCTGGTGGGCCAGGCGCAATGCGGTGCGGGATTTGCCGACTCCGCCGATTCCCGTCACCGTGACCAGGCGTGATTCGCGCAGGTGCCTTTTCAGATTGGCCAACAGGCGGGTTCGGCCGACAAAACTGGTGAGTTCGGCGGGGAGATTTCCTTCCCGCCGCCATCCTGTTGGCGTTGCCATCGCCGCCTCATCGTGGGTTGCCGGAAGCTGCTACGGCATCGTACCCCGCTTGTTGTCAGCTGTCCTTTCTGCCATAGATGCGCGGTGGTGACGTTTCCAACCTGGGGAGAAAGTCTCCCTCCCTGGATCGATAGAATGCACGTGTGACAGTTCAGGGCCCCGATGAGTTGCGGCCGGTCGACCTCTTCGAGGACGGCCCGCCTGTGCTTCCGGACCAGACGGTCGACGAGAGCGATGTCGGCTGGGGTGAGTGGAGCGAGGCCGACGACACGGCACGTCTACTTGAGGAACGTCCGCCCCACTGGTGAGCCGCCCCACTGTGAGGTGCCCCCCTCTGGTGAGGCCCCTGCCGACCCGGGGCGTGCCCGGCCGGGCACGCCCCGGCGGGCGACCACCTGTTGGACGACCCGGGCGACCGCCTAGGAGACGACGTCCTTGCGGCGGAACCGGCGGAACGCCAGAGCCGTCAGCACCACCCCATAGGTCACCGACAGGGCGGCACCTCTCACCATCCCGCTCCAATCGAGATCCACGCCGAGTGCGTAGATCCACGCGGTGTTCCAGAACGTGGGAAGGAACTCCCGCAGTGACCCGAGCACTTCGACGGCCTGCAGGATGTTGCTCACGACGACGAGGCCGACGGCGCCGCCGACCGCGCCGAGCGGGGAGTCCGTCATGGTCGACAGCAGGAAGGCGAGCGCCGCCACCGTCAACTGGTTGAGCAGGATGTAGCCGACGATGACGGCGAAACGCGGCAGCACCGCCGCGGCCTCGATCGTCTCTCCGGTGAAGGGCACCCGCACGTCGTCCCAGCCGAAGGCCACCGTGCCGGCCAGCAGCGCCATCAGCGGCACGGTGATGACCGCGGCCGCCGCGTAGCCGAACGCCACGACGAGTTTGCGCCCCAGGAGCCGGTCCCTGGGCACCGGCGCCGCCAGCAGATAGCGCAGCGACGACCAGTTCGCCTCGCTCGCCACGGTGTCCCCGCAGAACAGCGCGACGGCCACCACGAGCAGGAAGCTCGCCGACACGAACAGCGTGAAGATCGAGAAGTTCAGCGCGCTCTCGGTGGCGAGATCGCTCATGGACAGGCCGCTGCCCTGCGTCGTCCTCTCCGGAGCCAGCGAGAAGGCCGCCACGAGGATCCAGGGGAGGGCGGCCAGCAAGGCGAACATGACGGTGGTGCGCCGCCTGCGGCCCTGCCGTACGAACTCCACGCGGAGGGGCAGGGTGCGGCGGGGCGCGTAGCCGCGGGCCTCGCCGTGCGGGCCGTACGGCTCGCGCCGCCCGGGCGGCGCGAGCTCCGCGGGGGCCGCGGGGGCCGCGGGGGCCGCGGGGGCGCTGCCGTTCGCCGGGAGGTCCCCGCGGGGCGCGGCGGTGGCGTGTTCCCGGCTCAAGCGTTCTCTCCGATCAGGTCGAGGAATACGTCCTCAAGGCGTGGCGCGGCGGCGCCGGCGCCGGCGCGGGAGCCGAGCAGCTCCTCGACCGGCCCGGTGGTCACCAGGCGGCCCCGGTGCATGACCACCACGTGGCTGCAGGTCTGCTCCACCTCGGCGAGGAGGTGGCTGGACACGATGACCGTACGGCCCTGCCGGGCGTAGCGGATGAGCACCTCCCGCATCTCCCTGATCTGCGGCGGGTCGAGCCCGTTGGCCGGTTCGTCGAGCACGAGCAGGTCCGGCAGGCCCAGCATGGCCTGGGCGATGGCGAGCCGCTGCCGCATGCCCTGGGAGTAGGTCCGCACCGCGCGGTCGAGAGCCGCGCCGAGCCCGGCGATCTCCAGGGCCTCGTCCAGGTGGGCGTCCTCGGACGCGCGGCCCGTGGCACGCCAGTACAGGTCGAGGTTGGCGCGGCCGGTCAGGTGGGGGAGGAAGCCGGGCCCTTCGACGAAGGAGCCGAGGCGCGAGAGCACGGGGGCGCCGGGGGTGACGCGGTGGCCGAAGATGCGGATCTCGCCCGCGTCCGGTTGGATCAGCCCCATCAGCATGCGCATCGTGGTGGTCTTGCCCGCGCCGTTCGGCCCGAGCAGCCCCAGCACCTGGCCCTTCTCCACGCGGAAGCCGAGGTCGTTCACGGCGAACTCGCCATTGCGGTAGGCCTTGGTCAGGCCGGTGATGCGCAGCGGCACGTCGGCGAGGGCCGGGTCCTGCGGCTCTGCGGCGCGGCGCACCCGGCCGGTGAGCAGGATGCCCGCGGCGACGGCCACGGCCGCGAGCGGCAGCGCCCACACCCACCACACCAGCCCCTGGGCGGGCGTGGCGAGCGCCGCGACGGTCGGTACGGTGACGGTGGGGGAGGCCAGCGCGACGCGGTGGACGGCGGCCTTCGCCGAGCCGGTGAAACCGAGGTCGGTCGTCGTGAGTGTCAGCCGGAGCCGGTGGCCGGCGTCGAAGCGGTGGTCGACGGTGGGAAGCGTGATGGTGACGTCGGTGCCGCTTCCGCCGTCGGGGATCGACACCCGGACCGGGGAGACCAGACCGGCGGGCAGCACCGGGGCGCTGCCCGCGCCGCCCACGTCGTAGAGCTTGGCGAACAGCGTCACCTCGCCCTCGCCGCTCACCCTCACCTTCGCGGTGGGGGAGCCGGTGAGCTGAAGGGAGGCCGGCAGCGGGGCGGATTCGAAGCTCGCGCTCTGCCCCGCCATCTCGGTGGCGACGTTCAGCGCGGACGACCCGCCGGCCAGGGCGCCGAAGCCGGGCACCGAGGAGATCGACGCGGGGGAGCCTCCGGCCGGGGTGGCGACGTGCTGCTCCGGGCCGGTCAGGGCGATGTCGGACCGCTGGACGCCGCTGGTGCCGGGGTAGGCGGGGGCCTCGGCGTGCAGCCGTACGGGCTGGCGCGTGCCGGGGTCTCGGCCGCCGTCGCGGGTGACGGCGAAGCCGGGGCCCGCGACGGCGCCGCTCTCCTTCTTCAGGTAGCGGTCGAACCAGCCGGTGACCTGCTCGTGCAGCCAGTCCACCTCGCCGTCGCCGCCGTCGTGGCCGCCGTCGAACCAGCCGACCCTCACGTCGGCGCCGGTCGTCGCGATCGCCTTGGCGTTGGCGTCGGCGTGGGACAGGGGGAACAGCGAGTCGCGCTTGCCCTGCAGCAGCAGGGTGGGGATCTTGATCCGGCCCTGGACCGACACCGGGCTCGACCGGCGCAGCAGGTCGATCGTCTCCGCGCTCGCCCGCCCGGTCTCGGCAGCCTGCTCGTACACGGAGCAGATCTCCGGCAGGAACCGCCCGCAGCGCACCTCGTCCGCGCCCTTGGGAAGGGCGGGGGTCGCGGCTGCGCGTCCGCGGTCGGCGGGAGGGGCCGCGGCCTGGCCGCCTCTGCTGAAGAACAGACCGGCCCACATCCGCTTGAAAACCCCGGCTTGCGGGCCGGTGCCCCCGCCGTCGGGGAACAGGGCGTCGGCCAGGTCGTACCAGGTGATCTGCGGCACGATCGCGTCGACGCGGTCGTCGTAGGCGGCGGTCATGAGGGAGACGGCCCCGCCGTACGACCCTCCGGTCATGCCCACGCGCGGGTCGCCCGCCTTGTCCAGCGCCACCTCGGGGCGCTTCGCCAGCCAGTCGATGAGCTGCCTGGTGTCCTTCACCTCGTAGTCGGGGGAGTTCAGGGCGATTTGCCCGCCCGACCGCCCGAATCCGCGGGCCGACCACGTGAGTACGGCGTAGCCCTCGGCGGCCAGCCGTACCGCCTCGTCGCGCACGCTCTCCTTGGTGCCGCCGAATCCGTGGCCGAGCAGCACGGCGGGGGCGCGCCCGCCTCCGGGCGGGGGATAGAACGTGGCGTCGATATCCACGCGCTGGTCGTCCTTCGGTCCGTCGACGACCGCGATGGTATGCGCCTGCCCTCTGACCTCGGGCGCGGACGGCCAGGCGATCCAGACCCCCACTCCCGCGAGGGCGACCGCGGCCAGGGCGATCCACACGGCCGGCTTCCCCAGACGTCTCATGCGCGAAGCGTAGCGGCGGCAACTGAGAACGTACTGAGAAGGCGCGAGGGTCGGCCCGGAGATCGGCCCGGAAATCGGCGCGGGGGCGGTGGAGAGCGGGGGTGGAGAGCGGGGGTGGAGGAAGCACGGAGCGGGGTGGAGGAAGTACGGAGCGAATACGAGCAACGGCAGTGGAGGAGTCGTGCGCGGATCAGGGATAACGTACGGGTTTCTCCTGATTGCGGCAGCGGTATCGGGCGGGCATCATGTCGAGGCGTGAAGCCACGAACAAGTAGCAGGATGACCGGTTGGGCGCGTAGCCCGCTGAAGTCGGCCGCCGCCTGGGCCCTGCCGTACTGGACGAGGGGGGAGCCGGGGCGCGAGACGCCGAGCGACCTGTTCAGAGTGCTCTATCTGGGATGGGCCGTAGCGCTGACACTCAAGGTGCTCGGCTCGTCGTGGGACGTGTCGTGGCACTTCAAATGGCTCCGCGACGACCTCGCCCCGCCGCACCTCATCAACACCGTCGGCACCGTGATCGTCGTCGCGCTCACCATCGTGCACGGCTACACGGGATACGGCGTCGACCGTACGGCGCTGCGCCTGATCCAGGTCGGCACGGGCGTCTTCCTCGTCGCCGTCCCCCTCGACCTGATCAACCACCGCGTCAACGGGCTCGACATCACGTCGTGGAGCCCGTCGCACATGCTCCTCTACATCGGCACCGCGCTCATGATCGGGGGCGTGATCCGGGGATGGTTCGTGGGCGCGCCCGAGGGGCGGACACGCACGGTCATGCTCGGGGCGCTGTTCCTGTTCTGTCTGGAGAACACCTGGTTCCCCAGCCAGCATCAGGAATACGGGGTCTTCGGCATCCACGCCTGGGACCGCGGCGAGCCGTACGCCGAGCCGATCCTGCTCCAGTTCGCCGCCGACCAGATGGGCCGCTCCGTCGACCGGAACATGGTGGTGGCCTTCTCGCTGCCGGCTCCGGACTACCTCTACCCGGTTTACGCGACGGCGGTCTGCATGCTCGTGCTCGTGCTCGCCCGCCTGATGATCGGCAGGGCCTGGAGCGCGACGCTCATCGCCGCGGGCTACGTCGCCTACCGGGTGCTGATCTGGCCGCTGCTCATGGTGGCCGACTTCCCCATCTCCGCCGTCCCGTTCTTCCTGCTGGGCGCGGCGGTCTGCGTCGACCTGGCCTTCTACATCAAGGTGCCCGTACTGCGGGCCGTCGTCGGGGCCGCCCTCGTCACGGCGGGCTCCTACCTGTCGCTGAACCTTCAGCACACCCTGCTGGACTCGCCGCCCTTGGCCAACACCTCCGCCATCGCGGCAGGGGGCCTGCTGCTGGCGGTGTGGCTGGGCGGCGAGTGGTTCGTCCAGCGCTACAGACTGCGGGGTCAGCCCACGGGGGCGCGCGTCAGCGCGACCGCCACCCCGTAGGCCAGCCCCATGATGAAGATCTCCGCCGCCGCCCACGTGGCGACCGCCGTGCCCTCGCGGCGCTCCACCTTCGGCAGCAGCCGGAACCTGATGTGGGCGGCGATCGGCACCAGCATCGCGGTGAACACGACCTTCGCGATCAGCAGCCACCCGTAGCCCGTGGTCACGAGCGCCCCCGGCAACTCCACGCCGGGGGTCAGCGCCATCGTCGACAGGCCGCTCACCAAGCCCGACACGCTCACCACCACCAGGCAGACCGAGGCCAGCTTGGAGAATTTCGGCAGCGTCGACGCCAGCAACTCCCGATCCCAGGCGACGAACAGCATCGTGGCCAGCAGGCCGCCGGTCCACAGCGCGGCCCCCAGCACGTGCAGCTCCATCGAGATCATGATGGGGTCGTGCCACACGGAGTCGACCGCGTGGCCCGTGACGGGGATCGGCAGCAGCCCGAACAGCGCGATCACGATGCGCATCTCGGCGGGCACGCTCTCGCCGAACCGCAGCGCGAGCAGTCCGATGCCCGCGCTCGCCAGCGCGCACGCCGCGCTGAACAGCAGGCCCTGCCCGGCTCCGACGCCGCTCACATAGTCGATCACCATGCCGATCGTCGGCACCTGGCCCGGGTTGAGCTCGGCCGTCTGGAACACGATCGTCACCAGCGCGCACAGCGCCCACACCCACGCCAGGGACACCGCGAGCGGGCGGGCCCGGCGCATGACCGGCTCGGTGCGGTCGGGGGCCCCGAAGCCCAGCAGCTTCGGTAGCACCGTCAGCCCGACGACCGCCACGGCGGCCAGGTCGATCATCGCCCGGACGAAGGGCAGGCCGTGCGCGACCAGGGGGCCGGGCATCGGGATGCCCGGCGCTGCCTCCTCGCCGGTGAACGCGCTCGCCACCAGGACGGCCGCGGTCGTGCTCGACACCAGGCCGAAGACCATGAGGCGGCGCACCGCGGCGCCGCCGCGGGCGCCTTCCTCGACGGCGGGGGCGGGATCGGGGGCGGAGTCGGTGGTCACGGTCATCCCGCCACGCCCTCCTGCGGTCGCTCGCCGCTCGGCCTGGCCCGGCGCAGTGCCACGATCGTGCCGATGCCGAGCAGGACCAGCGCCGCCGCGACCCACACCACGGCCATGGCGGCTCCGCCGTTCTGGGCGGCTTCGGCCGCCTGCGCGCTGAGGTCGGGGCCTTGAGGCGCGGCGGGGGAGGCGGGGGCCGCCGCGGACGCCGTCGCCGCGGGCTCGGCCGACTGCCCGGCGTCTTCGGGTCGCGCTCCCGGACCGTCCTGGGAGAGCTTGAAGGTGATCTTGCCGGAGATCGGGTGCCCGTCTGCGGACAGGACGCGGTAGCCCACCACGTATTCGCCCGCGGGGCCCAAGGGGCGCACCTTGGCCGTGACCTTGGGGCCGTCGACCTCGGGCTTGCCCTCCTCCCAGCGCGACTCGCCGGGACCGATCACCGTCACCTGGGAGAAACCCTGCCTGACCGTCTGGTCGAACTCCAGCGTGATCGTGTCCGGCGCCTCCGCGATCGTGGCACCGTCCTTCGGATCGCTGCCCGTCAGCACGTTGTGGGCCTGTGCCGGAGAGGCGCCCACCAGCAGCGCAGCCCCCGCGAGCATCAGGGCCGTGAGAAGCCGTCTCACGCTTTTGACCTTCCCTAGGAATTCTGTCAACGAGGACATGGTGCCACTCACGGGCCGCCCCTGGCGTCAGGGCAAACCCTGATGCTTGGAACAAAACGGAGGCGGTGCCGTACAGAGCTGTACGGCACCGCCTCAAGTCGCACCCGGGAAGGGGGGGAGGACCGCCGGGTGCGACACGTAGTGCCCTCCCCCGCCGGCCGGCAGGGCCGTGAAGGAAGGCGGATCACGCCCGGCGATCCGGGGGGAGGTCGCCGGGCGTGATCGGTGTGCCCCGGACCGCGCGAGGGGGATGGTCCGCGCGATCCGGTGTTCTCGGTTCCCGGCCCGTCAGGGCCGGGAAAGGCGCCGGGAAGGCAGATCAGAGGGGACTCAGCAGGGGCCGAGTTCCTTCCAGACGCCGGCCACGCCGGGCTCCTCGCCCTGGGTCCACCACTGGTTCTGCCATTCGCGGCCGTTGTGGGAGACCTTGGTGGGGCTGGCGTAGACCTTGCCGCGGTCCCAGGCCGGCGACGCGCAGGTGCCGGTCGGGCTCGGGCTCGGCGACACCGTCGGGCTGGGCGACACGGTCGGGCTCGGGGACGCGGTCGGGCTGGGCGAACCGCTCGGGCTCGGCGAGCCGCTCGGCGACGGGCTCGCGGTGCCGCCCGTGCAGACGCCGAGCTCCTTCCAGACGCCGGCGCTACCGGGCTCGTCGCCCTGGGTCCACCACTGGTTCTGCCATTCGCGGCCGTTGTGGGAGACCTTGGTGGGGCTGGCGTAGACCTTGCCGCGGTCCCAGGCCGGCGACGCGCAGGCGCCGGTGGGCTCGCCGCTGGGGTTGCCCGTGGGGTTGCCGGTGGGCTCGACCACGACTCCGCCGCGCGCGTAGTCCTGGACCAGGCCGTACGTCTTGCCGCCGAAGGCCAGCGTGATGTTGGAGATGCCGGGCTTCGGAAGCTGGTAGACGTAGTCGATGTCCAGGGACGCGCCAGGGGCGATGGACTTGTCCGCGGGGAGCTTCACCGACACGCGGTGGAACTCGCCCGTGAGACCCCCGATGTTGTTCGGCTTGGTGTGGTCACTGCTGATCACCCTGGTGCCGAACCCGTTCTGGTCCTTGGCGGTGCCGGGAGCCGAGACCGAGTAGTCCCACTGGAACTCCGCGCCACCGGGAATGGTGGTCTTGGAGTTGTTGGTGACCTTCAGCTTGGGGTTGATCGGGTAGTTGTTGTCACCCGTCGGGAAGCTGTGCGCCTCGATCGATACGTCCAGCTTCTCGTTCGGGACCGTCACCTTCGCCTTGGCGGCGCCGTACGGCGTGGCCGTCTTGAAGCTGTCGTAGAGCAGGTTCGTCAGCGTGTTGCCCGGGGTGTACTCGCCCTTGGCGGCGTTCCACTCGTAGTCGCCGGCCAGCTCCCAGATCATGATGCCGCCGATGCCGTTGTCCTTGACGTAGTTCGCCTTGGCGCCGAGGGACTGCTCGTCCTCGGTGGAGATGAACACCTTCTTGGACTCGTTCCAGAGCCACGGCGCGACCAGCGTCGAGTCGTAGTGGCGGGTGTAGGTGCCGGTCAGCTTGTCCTCGGGGTCGGTGTCGGGCTTGAGGCCGAAGCTGCCGATGTAAGAGCCGGAGATGCCCTTCTCCAGGTTCTTGGCGTGCCACATCGGGTTGAAGCCCGCACCCATCTCCTGGCCGTTCTCGATGTCGTGCCAGATGTTGTCGATGCCGCGTGCGCCGTCACCGCACTCCGTCAGACCCTCGCCGCATGTCGGCGGCCGGATGACGGGGGTCTGGCCCCACA
Organism: Sinosporangium album; assembly: GCF_900100605.1. GTDB lineage: Bacteria > Actinomycetota > Actinomycetes > Streptosporangiales > Streptosporangiaceae > Sinosporangium > Sinosporangium album. The sequence continues at coordinate 353,759 of NZ_FNCN01000003.1, forward strand.
GTCCGTTGGTGCCGCCCGTCACGTTCTTGAAGCCGCGCGTGTAGTACGGCACGCCGACGTTGATCCGGCCGGCCTGCATCGCGCCGCGGAAGTAGCGGTAGGCCCAGTCGGTGTTCAGGTAGCCGATGCCGCCGTAGTTTGCCTGGCTGTAGACGTTCCACCTGACGAGTTCGGCGTCCTTGCCGTCGTCGAAGAGGGGCGCGTTGGGGCCCACGAACTGGTTCCACGAGCCGTGCAGGTCATACGACATGATGTCGACGTAGTCCAGGTACTGCAGGATCTGGAAGGTCTCCATGCCGCGCAGGAGATACGCCGACGAGGGCGCTGCGATCGTCAGCATGTAGTACTTCCCGTCCGCCGCGGCGGCCCGGTCCAGCTTCTCGCGCAGCGTCTTCATGAGGACGGCGTAGCCCTTCATGAGAGCGGTACGCCGCGGGTTGGCGTGCGCCCAGTCCTGCGGGTGGCCGGTGTCCTTCATCGACGACGGGTACTCGTAGTCGATGTCCACACCGTTGAAGCCGTAGGTGCGGATGAAGTCCACGGCCGAGTCGGCGAAGGTGTTGATCGCCGCCTGGTTGATGGAGTTGTCGTTGTTCACGGTCAGGCGGTAGAAGCCGCCCTCGCTCTTGCGGTTGCCGTCGGCGCCGATGATGCCACCGGTCTCCGCCCAACCGCCGACGCTGATCATCGTCTTGGCGTGCGGGTTCGCCTTCTTGAACTTGTTCAGCTGGTTGAAGTGGCCCTTGTAGGAGTACGCGGGGTCCATTTCGGCGCCCGCGACGCCCGGCCATTCCATGCCGGTGGCGGCGTTGTCCGGTCCGTTCGCACCGACCGAGAGCTTGTTGTCCGTCCCGACGTGGGCGAACGCGTAGTTGATATGGCTGATCTTGGCCCAGGGAATGTCCTTGGCCAGATACGCCGGCTGACCGTTCTTACCGGTCCTCCAGCTCGTGAAGTAGCCGATGATGCGGCGCTTGTGGTTGGCGCCGAGCTTCTCACGGCCCGCGTCGTCATAGTTCAGGCAGTAGGGCACTTCGACGCCGGGCGTCTTGTAGAGCCCGTCAGGCCGGCAGGTCTCGTTGTCGACGGCCGCTGCTGCGGTGCTGACGAGGACTCCCGCGATCAGGGCAACGGTGGCTCCTGCCGCGGTGAGCGCCGCGCGGAGACGCGGTCTTCTTGGGGAGTGTGTTGCGTGTGATTCAGACACGAACAGGCCACCTCCGACAGGCGACATGGCAATGGCTGGGAAGGCCCCCGCCCCCGGGGGTTGAACGAAAACTAGATCGCTTTGAGCTGTCCGTCAACGGTTTCTATTAGGAAAGTTTCCAAAGAGTTTGATCTCTTTGTAGAGGTCAGAAGCGATGCTGTTCCTAATCTTCACGTCGATATGCAGCTCAGCCTAGGGTCTGAGGCGGAGGTGGCGCCTGTGACGCAGGACACGCTTAATCCGTATTTAAGTCGGACTTAATCCGATGCGCCGGGTGAACGGCGCGAGCTCTCTCCGTCCCCGCGTCGGGCGCGTGGTGTGCCCCGGGAGGTGGTATCACCTTCTGGGGGACCCTCCACGGGGGAGCGAGATCCCTTGTGGAGGGGAGCAGCCTGGTGAGCGTCCGCCGTACGGCACTGCCGGTGTGCACCGCCGCACTCGCGATGGCCTGCGGATGCGGCATCCAGCCCACCGACGTCATCGACGCGGGGAACCCGCCGTGGGGTCCCGCCTCGGGCACTCGGCTCTACTTCGTGTCCGGCGACCGGCTCGCCACGGCGGGGAGGCCCGGCGACGGGCTCGGCCCGGACCGAGCGGTCGCGCTTCTCCTGCGCGGCCCCACCCGGGCCGAGCGCGAACGCGGACTCACCGCGGCGCTGCCCGCAAAGCTCTCCGTCGAGGTCGCCATCCACGGCGACACGGTGACGCTCACCCCCGGCCAGGCGCTTTCGCGTCTCGCCGAGGGTCAGCTCGTGTGCACCGCGGCGGAGGCCCACGCCGCCCGGAGCGGACTGCCGACGTCGGCGGTCGAGGTCGTCGTCGAGGCGGGCCCTCCGACGCGGTGCGAGGAATACCTGCACTGACCTGTCCCCTCCGCGCGCCGCCGGGAGGGCCTTCGCCGGGGCTCAGCGCACCTCGTAGATCGAGGTGGTCCCGCTCACCTCATTGCCCACGACGAGCAGCGCGCGGTGCGTCGGGCTGTCCTTGGCGGGAACGAAGAGCACGCCTTCCGGCCCGACGTCGCCCGCCGTCCCGTTCGCCACCGACCCCGCGAAGTTGCGCGTGTTCACGTATCCCGCGAGCTCCGGGTCCTGAGGGTCGGTCACGTCGAAGGCGGCCACTCCGCTGACCCGCTCCAGCCCCACGAAGGCGTAGGTCCGTCCACCGACCTGGCCGACGGCGAGACCCTCCGGCTCCGGGCCCTTGTTGTCGCTGCGGGTGTCGGTCGAGTTGTTCTCCTCGTTGTCGGAGTTGAACTGGGCGGGCAGCGCGTCGGCGATCAACTCCTCCAGCGTGTCGCCCGAGTCCCACACCAGCCGGCCCGACGCCGTGAAGATCGAGATCGAGCGGCCGCCGAAGGCGTGCAGCTCGGTGTAGGCCCCCGAGGCGTCCTTGGGGGAGTCGACCGCCACGTTCAACCGGCCGAGCTCGGTCTCCTTTTTGAGCGCCTCCGCGTCGGGGAAGGCGCTCGGCGCCAGGTTCAAACCCTTCACCCGCACCTCGTCCGCATGGCACCCCCACTCGCGCCCGTCGCCCTCGTTCGCCGTCACCACATAGGGCCGCCCCGCCGACTGGAAGGACGCCACCGAGTCGGGCATGTACATGCCCTTCACCGGATGGGGCCGGATGTCGGTCCTGCCGTCCTTGTCGGAGGCATCGAAGCCGCTCTTCGACCAGTCCTTGAGTCCCAGCGGCAGAATGGCCGTGACCTTGGCGCGGCGCAGGTCCACCACGGCCAGGGCGTTGTTCTCCTGCAGCGACACCCAGGCCGTGTGGCCCTGGACCGTGATGTACTCCGGCTCCAGGTCCTTCGACACCGACGCGCCGGGGCCGCTGATGCGCACCCCCGCCTTCCTCAACCGGTCGGCCTGCGCGTCGAACGCGCCGAACCCGGCCGTGCGCACCGTGCCCTTGCGCACGTTGACGATGCTCACCGACCCCTCGGGGTCAGCGACCTGGCCTGCGCAGTACGACGACGGCTCGCCCTCGTTCGCCACCACCACGTGCCGCCCGTCGCCGGTGAACGTCACCATGTCGGGCAGCGCGCCCACGGTGACCTCGCGGATCTTCGCCCCCGTCCGGGCCTCGAACAGCGCCACCGTTCCGGGGTCGGTCTTCACCGCGGCCTGCTGCGCCACCGCCACCACGCCGTCGCGCACGGCGACGCTGTTCGCGCCCGGAGTCTGGAGCGTGGTGACCTTACGGGGAGTACGGGGGTCCGTGATGTCCAGGACGTCGACCGTGCCGGCGTGGGCGTTGACGACGAAGACCCGGCGCGTCGCCGGGTCGTACGCCGTGATCTCGGCCGCGCCCGCCGCGACCTGCCCGGCGTTGTAGCGGCCGACGAAGGTGATGCCGACCTTGTCGGAAGCGGCATGTGCGGGAGCCGCGTACAACATTCCAGATGCCAGGAGGCATGCGGCGGCCAGGCGGGAAAGGGGGGTGATGGTACGCATATGGCGAAGTTTCTTCCCATGTCGTGACCAATAGGTGTGCCTAAGATGGCCGATCACGTCACCCTGTGCAACCGCTTCCTTAACCCGCTCCCACCGCCACCCGCCCCACCATGCCCGGCACCCCCCTCGGCGCTGGAACCTTCCACAGGTCAGGCCGCCAATCCAGCCCCGGCCGGCCTGTGATCCGGCCCGGCATCGGTTCCCCGCGCAACGCCCCAGCTCCCGCCGAGAACCGCTGCACCGCCTCCGGCGGTCGGCCAGACCCGGCCACGCCGGCAGCCCCCACCCGCCCCACCGCGGCGCCGGCTCCGCGAAAGCCGCCACGCGCGGCTCCGCCATAGAAAAAATGCACGCGCCGTATTGTCCGCTTGTCCGCTCAGGGGGACGAAGGGGCGGACGGGCCCGTCGGCCCCGCGTGATCGGCGTCCTTCACCTGGTGGAGGAAGATCCCGGGCGTCTGCTCGATATGGCCCGTGGCGAGAAGCCGTGATGTGCCGGGGATCGCCGTCAACGTGTTGAACTCGGCCCCGCCCGCGGACGGGCTGACCGGGGCGAGAGTCCACGCGCCGACCGCGGAACGGTGAGCCAGCGCGGAATCATAGCCGTTGACGTCGGTCGTCCCGAGGAACCAGACGCCGCCCCGACCGTCCGGGACGGGGTCGGCGGTCTCCCGCCAGTGGCCCGCGACCCGCGTCACCGCCTCGGAGCTCCACCGGCCCTCCGTACGGCGGAGCAGTATCGGCGTGGTGGGTCCCGGCCTGCCCGGCACCGCGTTGACCGTGATCCACACGTCCGGCCCGTCGGCGGCCACCCCCACCATGGTGGTGTGGAACGACGCGTCGGGCAGCAGCCGGTCGCCCAGCGGAACGATCCGCCACGTGTCGCCGTCGTAGTGGCCGACGAGCTGCCGCCTCTGGTCGTGCCGGTGGGACCCCGCCACCCAGATGTCGTCGGCCGACGCGGCCGCCGCCCGGTAGACCGACATCGGCATCTCGACCCTGGACCAGCCGCCCCGGGTGTAGTGCCACGTCTCACTGCCGAACAGCCAGACGTCGTCCTCGCCCAGCACCTCGATGTCCTCCACCGACCGTGTCGGCACCCTCGACATCGTCACCCACGCGCCGCCGTCCCACCGGGCGACCCCGCGGGTGGGATCGTCGCCACCGCCCACGACCCACACGTTCGTCGGTGACGAGGCCCCGGCCACCGCCACCGACGTGCCGACCTCCGACGGCGGATCGTTTTTCCGCCACTTCTCGCCGTCCCAGTGAAACGCCGTGGCGCCGAGGGTGAATTCCCGGAATTTCCGGGTGCCGAACGCCCAGATGTCACGCTCTCCGAGTGGGACGATGCGCGCTCCGAATTGCAACGACGACGACTCGTGGACAAGCCGCCACGCTGCATTTCCGCCCGCTGTCGTGGCGCACCCCGATAACATCCCCGCCAGCACTGCCGCTCCGGCCGCCAATGCCACCCGCCTCTTCACCTGTGTAACCCCCGATCCGTGGAAAGCAAGCAAATGCTGCTTAAGATTCCATAGTTCAGCGGGGTTGTCACACGGCGTGGAATTCCAGTGCCGGGCGCGGCCCGTCACTTCTGGGAAGTGACGGGCCGCCGGGCGCGAGGAAATTGCGAGGGTTTAGGGAAGGGCCGGGCCGCGCCTGCTCGGGGTGAAGGTCAAGCTCTGTCCGTTCTTCAGCGCCGGTGAGTTCTGGGAATACCAGAAATCGATCGTGTCCTTGAGGTCCTGGAGGCCGACCGACGCCTTGTCTCCAAATTCGCGAGGGTTGTCGAGGTCCTTGTAGAAGAACCTGATCGAACCGTCCTCGCCGAACGCCGCCGACACGGAAACACGGAGGGAGTTGTCATTCTTGAACGTGACGTTCCGCCACTCCACGACGAACGTCCGCTTCGGTGCCGTGCCCAGCTCCGCGGTGTAGATCCCGGCTTGACCGTCCACGATGAGATCATCATTGAACGGGTGGACCCATACATTGCGCTCGTCGATGCCCCAGGTGCCGCGGAAGTACAGATTGCCGTCCGTGGAGATCCAGCTACTCGTGTACTGCGAGCCGTACAGCGGAACAGTGAACGGCAGGTAGACCTCGGTCTGCGCCAGGTCGCCCGAGAGCCCGAGCCTGTCGGTGCCCGCGATATACGGCTCCTCGCCCGCGGCGCACACGTAGCCGAACGCGTCGGAACGGTTGGCGAGATCGAAGTCCTTGGTCAGGTCGCCGTTCACCGTGACCGGCGCGGTCCGGGAGGTGGCGCACCGCGATGCCGGGGTGACCTTCAGGTCGTAGGCGCCGCGCGGCAGGGCGAGCCGGTAACGGCCGGCGGCGTCGGTGACGGCCTTCGCGGACGTGCCCACGGCCGTGACCTCGGCGCCCGCCTCGGGGGCACCCGTGTGGGTCACGGTGCCGGATACGCTGCCGGGCGATGCCTCGGTCAGCGCGACGTTCGCGGTCGTGGCCTCCTCGGCGTCCACGGTGGCGGTCGCGGTGGCGTCAGTGTGCCCGAACTTCTTGACAGTGATCCGGTAGTCGCCCGGGAGGAGACGGGGCAGGCTGTATTTCCCGTCCTGCCCGGTGGTGACCGTGCGGCTCTGCGGGCCCGCCACAGCCACCGAAGCGTCGGCGACAGCCGTACCGCCGCTGGTCACCGTGCCGTTCAGCGTGCCGAGTGAGTCGGACGGCGCGGCCTGCACCGCGGCGTAGGCGTCCAGGCGGCCTTCACCCCAGACATTGTTCTTGCCTGCGGTGCCGCCGCAGCTCGTGTCGCTCATGTCGATCGCGGTGCGGTCGAGCACCGCCCGCGTGGCGGCGACATCGCCGAGGAGAGAGGGGGAGGCCGACCATATCAGCGCGACGGTCGCCGCCACGTGCGGGGCCGCTATCCCCGTCGAGGCACGGTCCCTGTAACCCCCGTGTTTGATCGACGAACGTGCGAAGCCGGGCGCGGTGATGTTGGGCTTGATCTCACCGTTATCGCCGGCGCCGCGGGAGCTGAAGACCGTGGCGCCGTTCCTCTGATCGAACGCGCCCACGCTGTAGCTCTCGACGTACCTCCCGGGGGTGCCGGTGGTCCCGCAGACCGGGTACGTGGCGTCGCCGTTGGCGAACACGGGGAAGATTCCCGCCGCGACCCACGCCTGGATGATCTCCTTGTACCCCGAGTAGTACCCGATGGTCCAGGAGTTGTTCACGACGTCGGGGGCGAGGTCGGGGCGGGGGTTCGCGCCGTTGAGGTCAGTGGGGGCCAGAATCCACTGCCCGGCGGCGAGCAGCGCGGCCTCCGAGCACCTGTTGGACTGGCAGGCTTTCGCCGCGATCCACTTCGCTCCGGGGGCGACTCCGATCTGGTTGGTCCCGCCGTCGTCGCCCACCATCGTGCCCATGGTGTGGGTGCCACTGTGGTCGTTGTCGCACGGCGCGGCGGTGGAGCACTGGCGGGAGGGGTCGAACCAGTTGTAGTTGTGGTCGACGGTCCCGTCGGCTTTCTTCCCGCGGTACTGCCTCGCCAGCGCGGGGTGGTCGAACTGTACGCCGCTGTCGATGTTCGCCACGACGACGCCTTCGCCGCGCGTGCCGATCTCATTCCACACGCGGGGGGCGTTGATCCGGTCGACGTTCCATTCGACCCCATTGGCCCTGGTCTTGGCCTCGGCCTTGGCGCGTGACTTGGACTGCGTCTTGGGCTGGTCCTTGACGGGGGCGGGCTTGGGCAGGTCGACGGTGCGGGCGGGGACGATGCTGGTCACCTGCGGAAGACGCGCCACCGACGTCGCCAGCTCGGCGTTGCCGGTCACGTGGACGGAGTTGGTGATCCAGAACGGTGTGTAGTCGGCGCCGACCGCTTTCAGGAGCTTGACCAGTTCGGCCTGGGAGGAGGAGGCGAAGGCGGTTTTGGCGCGGTACACCGCTTCGGCCTTGTCGGCCTTGGTCTTCGCCGTACTCGTGGCGCTGAGGTTGGCCGAGCCTCTCAGGTGCACCCAGAAGGTGGCCTTGTCATCGGCCTTCAGGTCGGCCAGCACCGTTTTGTCGATCTTGTCTGGCGTGGGGGCGGCCATCGCGACACTGTGGGGAGTGAGGAGCGTGAGCGCGGCCACAGCCCCGATCAGGGCTGTTCGGAAATGTCGGGGAATCATGGATAGACGGTCCCTTTCGCTTGTTCGGAAGGGCGGCGGCCCGCCGCATGAGGCGATGCGGCGGGCCACCGGGTGGGTCAGGGAAGCACCTTGTCGGGGCGCTCGGAGATGCGGATGGCGTTCACGATGGTGTTGCCGTACCGCTTGGCGAAGCGCACGTTGAGCTGGCCGTCGGCCACCTTCACGGTGTATTGCCTGGTGACGGCGGTGTGCGTCCCGACCTGGAGGGCGAGGTCGAGGGCGGGAACCGCGAGTTGGTCCTCGACGATGACGTCGAAGACGCGCTGCCCCGGCCTGGAGGAGCGAAGGTCGGCGAATCCGAGCTCGACGGTGTAGGTGCCGTTGGGCACGTTGTCGAAGCGGTATTCCAGCATCGATTCGCGGGCGCTCTTGAACAGTCCCTGTTCGGAGGTGCCTTTGATCGCCCGGGTGGTGGTCCGGACGCTGCCGGTGCCGACATAGCCGTGCGCGCCGGCAGCGTACTTCCTGTCGGTGGACCAGCGGTCGCCCACGGCGTCCACGACGTCCTTGGTGCCGCCGACATCGACCGCGACCTGGTGCTTGGGCACGACGACCCGCACGGTGACCTTGATCTCGGGTTTGCGGCCACTGGCCGAGCGGATGAGCAGCGTGCCGGTGCGTACGGTGCCCGGCGGCACGCCGACGGACGACGCGTCGGCCTTCACCGTCGCAGACGCGCCCGCGGTGAGGGCGCCGCCCGCGGGGGTCACGGTGAGCCAGGTCTGCGCCGGGTCGTTGACCACGGTGTAGGCCGTCGCGCTGCCCAGGTTGGTCAACTCGATCGAGCCGGTCCGTACGGCGTCCGCCGGCATGACCAGCGTCACCTCGTCGACCTTGGCCGTGACGCGGCCCGTGGCGAGGGTGGTGTCGAAGCCGGTGAGGGCGCCCGCGGTGACGCTGGCGTCTTGAACGAAGGTGCCGTAGTGCTCCTTGGACACCTCGGCCTTGTGGTCGCCCACGGGGGCCTGGCCGTAGAAGCGGCCGTCGGCCCCGGTCGTGAACTGCGCCTCGGCGCCGATCTTCACGGTGGCGCCGGCCAGCGGGCCGCCGTCGTTGGCGTCGGTGACCAGGCCGCCCACCAGGCCGTGCCTGCTCGCGGTGAAGGTCAGGCTCTGCCCGCCGCTCAGCACGGAGGCGTCGTGGGAGTACTCGAAGCCCACGCTGCCGGTGCCGTTCTCGATGCCCACCGTGGCACCCGAGCCGGATTCGCGAGCGTTGTCCAGGTCCTTGTAGAAGAACCTGACCGAGCCGTCCTCGCCGAGCGCCGCGGAGACGGAGATGCGGAGCGTGTCGTCGTCGTAGAAGGTGGCGTCCCGCCATTCCACAACGAACGTCCGGCGCGGTGCCGTGCCCAGGATCGCGGTGTAGATCCCTGAGCGGGTGTCCAGGATGAGATCGTCCCAGTACGGGTAGATTCCCGCGTTGGGCGAGGAGGCGGAGGGCAGCGGCCCGTTGCCCGCGGCGCTGGACCGGCCGGCGAAGTTCACGAAGCCGTTCGTGCTGATGTAGCCGCTGCTGTACGCCGTGCCGTACAGCGGGAACACGAACGGCAGCGTGACCGCCGCGGTCTCGTCGTCGCCCGTGAGCGCGAGCTTGTCGGTGCCCGCGACGTACGGCTCCGCGCCCGACGCGCAGACATGACCGAACGCGTCGGAGCGGCGCGGCAGGTCGAAGTCCTTGGCCAGGTCTCCGCCGACGGTGATCGGCGCGGTCTGGGAGGAGGTGCAGCGGGACGCCGGGGTGACCTTCAGGTCGTAGGCGCCGTGCGGCAGCGTGAGCTGGTACCTCCCGGCGGCGTCGGTAACGGCGGAGGCCGGGGTGCCCGCCGCCGCGACCTCGGCGCCCGCTTGGGGGACGCCCGAGGAGATCACGGTGCCGGACACCCTGGCCGACGGGCTCGCCGTCAGGGCGACGTTCGCCGTGGCGGTCTGGCCGGCGGTGACGGTGGCGGTCGCGGTGGCGTCGCCGTACCCGAACTTCTTGACGGTGATCTGGTAGGTGCCCACGAGGAGGCGCGGGAGGGTGTAGGTCCCGTCCGGCCCGGTGGTGACCGTACGGCTCTGCGGGCCCGCCACGGTCGCGGTCGCTCCGGCGACGGCCGCGCCGCCGCTGGTCACCGTGCCGTTCAGGGCTCCGAGGGAGCCGACAGGCGCGGCCTGCACCGCGGCGAAGGCGTCCAGGCGGCCCTCGCCCCACACGTTGTTGTCGGCGGCGGTGCCGCCGCAGCTCGTGTCGTTCATGTCGACCGCGGTGCGGTCGAGCAGCTCCCGCGTCGCGGCGATGTCGTTGTCGAGGGCGGGGGAGGCCGACCAGAGCAGCGCCGCCGCCCCGGCCACATGCGGGGCGGCCATCGACGTGCCGGAGATGGCGCCGTAGCCTCCGCCGTTCACCGATGAGCGCACGTTGACGCCGGGTGCGGCGATGTCGGGCTTGATCTCGCCGTTCTCACCGCTGCCGCGGGTGGAGAAACCCGCGATGGCGTTGTTGATGTCGAACGCGCCAGCGCTGTAACTCGCGACGTATTGCCCGGGGGAGCCGCTGGAATTGCAGCCCGCGCCCGTGACATTGCCGTTGGAGAACACCGGGAAGATGCCCGCCGCGACCCACGCGTCGACGATCTGCTTGTACCACGGGTCGAAGCCGAGACCGCCCCAGGAGTTGTTCACGATGTCGGGGGCGAGATCGGGGCGGGGGTTCGCGCCGTTCAGGTCGGTGGGGGCCAGCATCCACTGTCCGGCGGCGAGCAGCGAGGCGTCCGAGCAGCCGTTGGATTCGCAGCCTTTCGCCGCGATCCACTTCGCTCCGGGGGCGACTCCGATCTGGTTGGTCCCGCCGTCGTCGCCCACCATCGTGCCCATGGTGTGGGTGCCGTGGTTGTTGTTGTCGCAGGGCGCGGCGGTGGAGCAGACGCGGGCGGGGTCGAACCAGTTGTAGTTGTGGTCGACGGTCCCGTCGGCCTTCTTGCCGCGGTACTGCGCCGCCAGCGCGGGGTGGTCGAACTGCACGCCGCTGTCGATGTTCGCCACGACGACGCCTTCGCCGCGCGTGCCGAGCTCGTTCCACACGCGGGGGGCGTTGACGCGGTCGATGTTCCATTCGACCGCGTTGAGCTTGGCCTGGCTTGTGCCGGGAATCGGCTCGGGCAGTTTGATCGTCCGGACCGGATCGATGCGGACCACCTGCGGCGTGCGCACCACCGTGGCCGCCAGTTTCGAGTTCCCGGTCACGCGGACGGCGTTGGCGATCCAGAACGGGGTGTACTCCGCGCCGGCCGCTTTCAGGAGTTTGATCAGTTCGGCCTGGGAGGAGTCGGCGAAGGCGGTTTTGGCGCGGTAGACCGCTTCCGCTTTTCCGGTCTTGGTTTTTGCCTTGGCCGCCGAGCTCAGGTCGGCCGAGCCTTTGAGGTGCACCCAGAAGGTGGCCTTGTCGTCGGCCGCCAGGTCGGCCAGGACCGCTTTATCGATCTTGTCCGGTGCAGGGGCGGCGGCCATGACCGCACTCTGGGGCAGGACGAGCGTGAGTGCGGCGATAGACCCGATCAGGGCCGCTTTTAAGTGCCGGGGGATTGGTGACACACGATCTCCTTCATTCTTCGGGGGGTGTCCCGTTGCGGAGGGTGGGTCTCGTTCGTCTGCGGGGGCTGGGACCGGGGGCGGCCGGCCACTCCTCAAGGAGGTGGCGGGCCGCCGGAAACGAGATCAGAGGGGGCGGGGGAGTCAGAGGGTCAGGGGACCGCCTTGTCGGGGCGGTCGAAAATGCGGATGGCGTTCACCACGGTCTTGCCGGACCGCTTAACGAGATGCACGTTGAGCTGGCCGTCGGCGACCTTCACGGTGTACTGCCTGGTGAGGGCCGTGTAGGTGCCGGTCTGGAGGGCCAGGTCGAGGGCGGGGACCGCCAGTTGGCCTTCGACAGTGACGTCGAAGACGCGCTGTCCGGGCCGTGAGGACCGCAGGTCGGCGAAAGCGAGCTCGACGGTGTAGGTGCCGTTGGGCACGTTGTCGAAGCGGTATTCCAGCATCGATTCGCGGGCGCTCTTGAACAGTTCCTGTTCGGAGGTGCCTTTGATCGCCCGGGTGGTGGTGCGGACCCTGCTGCCGCCGATGTAGCCGTGCCCGCCCGCGGTGTATTTGCCGTCCTTGGACCAGCGGTCACCCACCGTGTCCACCACATCCTTGCCGCCGCCGACGTCAAGGGCGACCTGATGCTTGGGCACGATGGCCCGCACCGTGATCTCGATCTCGGGCCTGCGGGCGCTGGCCGAACGGATGAGCAGTCTGCCGATGCGCACGTCGCCCGGCCGCATGCCGGCCGAGGAGGCTGTGGCCTTCACCGTCGCGGACGCGCCCGCGGCGAGGTCGCCGTTCTCCGGAGTCGCGGTGAGCCAGGTCTGCGCAGGGTCGTTGACCACGGTGTAGGCCGTCGCGCCGCCCAGGTTCCTCAACTCGATCGAGCCCGATCGTTGGGCGTCGGGCGGCATGACCAGCAGCACCTCGTCGGATCTGACCGTGATGCGGCCCGTGGCGAGGGCGGTGTCAAAGCCGGTGAGAGCCCCCGCGGTGATGCTGACGTCTTGGACGAAGGTGCCGTAGTGCTCCTTGGACACCTCGGCTTTGTGGTCGCCCACGGGGGCCTGGCCGTAGAAGCGGCCGTCGGCCCCGGTGGTGAGCGACATCGTGTCGATCTTCACGGTGGCGCCGGGGAGCGGGTCGCCGTCGTTGGCGTTGGTGACGAGGCCGCTGACCAGGCCGTGCCTGCTCGCGGTGAAGGTCAGGCTCTGCCCGTTGCTCAGCGCGGGCAAGTAGCGGGAATACCACAGGTGGGTTCCGTCCGTAAAGTTCTGGATACCGATCGATGCGGTCTTCCCGAACTCGCGAAGGGTGTCGAGGTCCTTGTAGAAGAACCTGATCGAACCGTCCTCGCCGAGCGCCGCCGACACCGAGAAGCGGGCGGTGTTGTCGTGATAAAGGGTGGCGTTCCGCCATTCCACGATGAACGTCCGTTGCGGTGCCGTTCCCAGGGTCGCGGTATAGATGTCGTCCAAGACCAGATCGTCAAGGTAGGGGTAGATTTCGACCCATGGGGAGCTCCCTAGAGGGGTGATCGTGCCGTCGATGTGCACAAAGATGCTCGTGAAGTGCTCGCCGTACATCGGGAAAGTGAACGGAAGGTAGACCTGCTTTACCGCAATGTCCCCACCGAACCCGAGCTTGTCGGTGCCCGCGATGTACGGCTCCGCGCCCGACGCGCAGACGTGGCCGAAGGCGTCGGAGCGGTGGAGCAGGTCGAAGTCCTTGGTCAGGTCACCGCTGATCGTGATCGGCGCGCTCCGAGAGGAGGCGCAGCGGGACACGGGCGTGACCCTCAGGTTGTAGGTGCCCTTCGGGAGTTCGAGCCGGTATCGACCGGCCGCGTCGGTGACGGTCTTGGCGGGCGTGCCCGTGGCCGCGACCTCGGCGCCCGCCGCCGGGACACCCGCATGAATCACAGTGCCCGAGACGCTTCCCGGAGGGCTTTCGGTCAGGGTGACGTTCGCCGTCGCGGTCTGGCCGGCGGTGACGGTGGCGGTCGCGGTGGCGTCGCCGTACCCGAACTTCGTGACGGTGATCCGGTAGTCGCCCGGGAGGAGGCGGGGCAGGCTGTAGGTCCCGTCCTGGCCGGTGGCGGCCGTACGGCTCTGCGGGCCGGTCACGGTCGCGGTCGCTCCGGCGACGGCCGTACCGCCGCTGGTCACCGTGCCGTTCAGGGCGCCGAAGGCGCTGACGGGCGCGGCCTGCACCGCGGCGAAGGCGTCCAGGCGGCCCTCGCCCCACACGTTGTTGTCGGCGGCGGTGCCGCCGCAGCTCGTGTCGTTCATGTCGACCGCGGTGCGGTCGAGCAGCTCCCGCGTCGCGGCGATGTCGTTGTCGAGGGCGGGGGAGGCCGACCAGAGCAGCGCCGCCGCCCCGGCCACATGCGGGGCGGCCATCGACGTCCCGGACATGGGACGGTAGCCGCCGCCGTTCACCGATGAGCGCACGCTGACGCCGGGTGCGGCGATGTTGGGCTTGATCTCGCCGTTCTCACCGCTGCCGCGGGTGGAGAAACCCGCGATGGCGTTGTTGGCGTCGAACGCGCCAGCGCTGTAACTCGCGACGTATTGCCCGGGGGAGCCGCTGGAATTGCAGCCGGCGTTGGTGGAGTTGCCGTTGGAGAACACCGGGAAGATGCCCGCCGCGACCCACGCGTCGACGACCTGCTTGTACCACGGGTCGAAGCCCGGACCGCCCCAGGAGTTGTTCACGATGTCGGGCGCGAGGTCGGGGCGGGGGTTGGCGCCGTCGAGGTCGGTGGGGGCCAGCATCCACTGTCCGGCGGCGAGCAGCGAGGCGTCCGAGCAGCCGCTGGCTTCGCAGCCTTTCGCCGCGATCCACTTCGCTCCGGGGGCGACTCCGATCTGGTTGGTCCCGCCGTCGTCGCCCACCATCGTGCCCATGGTGTGGGTGCCGTGGTTGTTGTTGTCGCAGGGCGCGGCGGTGGAGCACATGCCGGCCGGGTCGAACCAGTTGTAGTTGTGGTCGACGGTCCCGTCGGCCTTCTTGCCGCGGTACTGCGCCGCCAATGCGGGGTGGTCGAACTGCACGCCGCTGTCGATGTTGGCGACGACGACGCCTTCGCCGCGCGTGCCGAGCTCGTTCCACACGCGGGGGGCGTTGACGCGGTCGATGTTCCATTCGACCGCGTTCATGGTGGCCTGGGCCTGGCCGGGGATCGGCTTCGGCGGGTCGATGGTGCGGACGGGGGCGATGCGGGTCACCTGCGGCGTGCGCACCACCCTCGCCGCCAGTTCGGCGTTGCCGTTCACGCGGACGGCGTTGGCGATCCAGAAGGGGGTGTAGTCGGCGCCGGCCGCTTTCAGGAGTTTGATCAGTTCGGCCTGGGAGGAGTCGGCGAAGGCGGTTTTGGCGCGGTAGACCGCCTCGGCCTTTCCGGCCTTGGTTTTCACCTGGGCAGCGGAACTGAGATCGGCCGAGCCTTTGAGGTGCACCCAGAAGGTCGCCTTGTCATCGGCCGCCAGGTCGGCCAGAACCGCCTTATCGATGTTGTCCGGTGCGGGGGCGGCCATCGCCATGCTCTGGGGAAGAAGGAGCGCCAATGCGGTGGCAGCCCCGATCAGGGCTGTTCGTAAGTTCCGCGGGATCATGGACAGACGGTCTCTTTCGTGGTTTGTGGGCGCGTCCCATTGGAGGGTGAGTCGTCACGCTTGCCGAAAGCCGGGGAAGAGGCGGCCCGTCACGTCGGGGAAGGGGAGGGACCGCCGGGCGAACGTCACGGGAGGGGTTTGTCGGGACGCTCGAAGACGCGGATGGTGTTCACGACCGTGTTGCCGAAACGTTTGGCGAAACGCACGTTGAGCCGGCCGTCGACGACTTTCACGGTGTACCGCTTGGTGACGGCCGTGTGCGTGCCGGCCTCGAACGCGAGATCGAGCGCCGGGACCGCCAGTTCGTCTTCGACGATGACGTCGAAGACGCGCTGTCCAGGCCGTGAGGACCGCAGGTCGGCGAAACCGAGTTCGACGGTGTAGGTGCCGTAGAGCACGTTGTCGAAGCGGTATTCCAGCATCGATTCGCGGGCGCTCTTGAACAGTTCCTGCTCGGATGTTCCCTTGATCGCCCGGGTAGTGGTGCCGACCCTGCTGCCGCCGATGTAGCCGTGCCCGCCCGCGGTGTATTTGCCGTCCTTGGACCAGCGGTCACCCAGCTCGTCCACCACGTCCTTGGTGCTGCCGACATCGAGCGCGATCTGGTGTCTCGGCACCACGGCCCGCACCGTGACCTTGATATAGGGGTCGCGGCCGCTGTTGGAGTAGACGAGCAGCGTGCCGGTGAGCACGGCGCCCGGCCGCAGGCCGGCGGACGACGCGCTGACCTTCAGCGTCGTGGACGCTCCCGCGGCGACCTCACCGCTCGCAGGCGTCGCGGTCAGCCAGGTCTCCGCGTCGTTGAACACGGTGTAGGTCGTCGCGCTGCCCAGGTTGGTCAACTCGACCGAGCCGGATCGTACGGCGTTCACCGGCATGATCAGCGTCACCTCGTCGGACTCGGCCGAAAGCCGCCCCGTGATCAGAGCGGTGTCGAAGCTGGTGAGAGCCCCCGCGGTGATGCTGACGTCCTGGAGGAAGGTGCCGTAGTGCAGCCTGGACACCTCGGCCTTGTGGTCGCCCACCGGAGCCTGGCCGTAGAAGCGGCCCTCCTCGTCGGTGAGGAAGCTCGTGTCGGCGCCGATTTTCACAGTGGCACCGATGACCGGCTTGCCGTCATTGGCGTCGGTGACGACACCGCCGACCAGGCCGTGCCCGCTCGCGGTGAAGGTCAGGCTCTGCCCGTTGCTCAGCGCCGGGGAGTTGTCGGAATACCAGAAGCTGACCCCGTCCGTGAAGTTCAGAATGCCGATCCTCGCGTTGCTTCCGAACTCGCGAGGGTTGTCGAGGTCCTTGTAGAAGAACCTGATCGAACCGTCCTCGCCGAGCGCGGCCGACACGGAAACGCGGAGGGTGCTGTCGTTCCTGAACGTGACGTTCCGCCACTCCACGACGAACGTCCGCCGCGGTGCCGTACCCAGCGTCGCGGTATAGACCCCGGCCTGGTCGTCCACGACGAGACTGTCCTGGTACGGGTAGACCATCGCTATATGCTGGCCGTATCCCGAGTGAAACTGCATGTAGCCCGTCGATCCGATCGAGCCGTGCTTGTACTGCGCGCCATACATCGGGAACGTGAACGGCAGGGCGACGCCCTGGGAGCCCCAGTCGCCGCTGGGGCCGATCTTGTGGGTGCCCGCGATGTACGGGTCGGCGCCTACGGTGCATACATGGCCGAACCCATCCGTGCGGGGCGGCAGGTTGAAGTCCTTGGTCAGGTCGCCGTTCACTGTGACCGGCGCGCTCTGTGTGGATACGCACCTGGAGGCCGGGGTGACGTTCAGGTCGTAGGCGCCGTGCGGCAGGGCGAGGCGGTAGCGGCCGGCGGCGTCCGTGACTGCCTTCAGCGTCGTGCCCACGGCCGCGACCTCGGCGCCCGCCTGGGGGGTTCCCGCGGAGGTCACCGTGCCCGACACGCTGCCCGACACGCCGGTCGACGGGTTCGCGGTCACTGCGGGGTCCGCTCTCATCGTCCGGTCGGCGGCCGTGAGGGTGGGGGTGGCCATCGCCACGCTCTGGGGAAGAAGGAGTGCGATTGCGGTGGCGAGTCCGATCAGGGTTGTTCGAAAGAGGGACTGGGGGGTCATGGGGAGATGATCTCTTTCATGGTTCGCGGGTCCGCTCCACAGGAGAGTGAGCCGTTGTCGCACAGGCTCTTCGGATAGGTGCCGTGGAGGGCGGTCTGGCTTCGCTGCGGCCGTACGAGTGGCCGGGGCCATATGCAGAGCTCACCAGGAGCAAATGATCTTTACTGCTCACGTGAAGAATGCTCATGGATGAGTGTAATTTTTTCAAGGTTTGGATTGGTAACGATTGAAATGTCATGCCATATTGTCATTTTGGATCGTTCTTTGTGGACAGGGGGTATGCGGAAGGTCGCCTGTCCGTCTTTAAAGGGGCGCCGGATGTGTCTAGTGCGCGGTGTTCGCCCAGCTCAGCGCGCCCGCTGATAGCGACTGCGGCGATGGCCCGCATGAAAGCGCGCTGACCTGGCTCTCATGTTCGTACGGCGATGTCATGAAATTCCGGCGCCGCCGCTCTGGCCCATCTGTGAAACGATTCCGTCTGCGAAAACGCGCATAACTCGCGGGCGCATCGAAAAGTGGAAGTCTTACCCTTTCCAGGGCCGGAGGGCCCCGACACCCCGGCATCGGTGGGCCGTGGTGTCTGTTGGCGCGTTCCCGAACTCGCGGGAGGGGTGGATGCCGACCTGTGCCCTCAGGCGATCCGCTCGGCCGAATCCAGGAAGCGGGCGGAGAGTTTCTCCCTCGCGTCGAGGACTTCGATGCCTATCGGCCTTCCCGAGTCACCCGGATATCTGCCGTCGGCGGCTCCGCCGCTCGATCGTGGCTGGCTGGCATTTCTCGCTATTATGGATTAATGCCCTCGGGTCTCGAATCTCTGCGAGGTATTCTGGCACGATGGAAACTGGCGTTTGGGCCTGTCCATAGTTGGAGCGTTCCCTGGGGGTGTCGACCGGTAAATGCGCACGAATCCATACAAATTCCAAGAATCCTGATCCTGACTGAGCCGGCAAAGGATGGGAGGGGCACATGCGAGACAAAGACGTCGACAGCATCGGGCGTAGCCCCGTGCAGCCCGCGCAACCCACACAGGGCGCGCAGCGCTCACGCCACGACCCCCCACCGCCGGCGAGCCGTGTCGGCCACCCCGGCAGGCATCCGGTCCACGAACTGACCTCAGAACTGCTCAAGCGCACCGAACACCTCGTCGGCCGACCGCTGAGGTCCGCGCTCGACATCGGCCACCGCGTCGGCCGCTTGACCCCCGTCATCGCTGACCACGCCGACCAGGTCACCACCGTCGATCTGGCCGCCACCGATCTGGCCGCCGCCGACCTGGTCGGCGTGCCTGTGGCGCACGCCGTACACGGGCATCCCTTCGACGTCGCGGTCTCCCTGTGCGACCTCACCTGGGCCCACGACGACGGCGAACTGCCCGCACTTCTACGCGCCGTACGGCACAGCGCGCGTTTCCTCATCGTCCTCGACCCGGCACCCGCGCCCATCCCGGCCGGCCCTTACGCGCGCCTACGCCTCCTCACCGGCCATCTGCTGTCCCTGGTTCCCGGCGCCGCCGTCGTCGAATGCCGCGAACTGACCTCCGCGGGCCGACGCTCCTTCGCCGCCCTCATCGACCTCGGCCTCGGCTCGCAGCCTCCCAGGTGACCGCGCCCGCCTCGGGCGACCAGCAGCGGGTGGGCGATGCTCATGGCGGCGGGCCCGGTACACAGCCGCCGCCGGAACCGGCGCGTCACTGGCGGCCGTTGTGCCGGCGGAGGGGGAGGCGGACGATGAAGCGGGCTCCGGCCGTACTGTCCTCGACGGTGAGGATGCCGCCGTGGGCCTCGGCGATCTCGCGGGCGATGGGGAGGCCGAGGCCGGTGCCTCCGGCGTCGCGGTTGCGGGCGGCGTCGAGGCGGGTGAAGCGGAGGAAGACGGTTTCGCGGTGCTCGGGGTCGATGCCGGCGCCGTCATCGAGGACTTCCAGGATGGCGGTTTCACCGTCGGCGGCGACCGAGACGCGGGCCTGGGCGACGGCGTGGCGTTCGGCGTTGTCGAGGAGGTTGGTGAGCATGCGGAGCAGGCGGAGCTTGTCGCCGGTGACCCAGACGTCGGGCTGGAGGTCCCGCACGATCTCGATGCGGCGGGTCGGGCGTTGGTCGAGTTCGGCGGTGACGATCTCGGTGAGGTTGACCGGGTCGCGCTGGCCGGGGATGCCGGCGTCGAGGCGGGACAGCATGAGCAGGTCGGTGACGATGGCCTGGAGGCGGTCGAGGCTGCCGAGGAGGGCGCCGGCGGTGTCGGGCCAATCGACGTCGTCGGGATGGAGAAGGGACTCCTCGACCTGGGCGCGCATGGCGGTGATGGGGCTGCGCAGGTCGTGGCTGGCGTCCGAGGCGAAGCGGCGCTGCTGTTCGACGGTGGCCTGGAGGCGGTCGAGGGTGTGGTTGACGGTCGTGGCCAGGTGGCCGATCTCGTCCTTGTAGGCGGGGGTGGGGACGCGGCGGCCGAGGTCGGTGGAGGTGATGTCGGCGAGTTCCGAGCTGATGTCCTCGACGGGGGCGAGGGCTTTGGCGACGGTGCGGGAGATGCCCAGGGCGGTGAGTCCGGTGATGAGGGCGCAGGCGCCGAGCAGGCTCGCCAGGAAGCCCGGGCCGACGTACAGCGGCGGCGCCTTGTCGGCGGCGTACACGGTCCACTCGCCGTCGGGCGCGTAGACCTTGAAGCCGACGATGATCAGGCATGTGCCGGGGTAGGCGGGGCTGCGGCAGGTCTCGATCGTGGCGCGGCTGTCGGTGAGGGTGGGGTCCACGGTGGTGAGCGGGGGTCTGCCCAGGAGCGGGGCGCTGGCGCGCACCACCTCGTCCTTGCTGTTCTGGATCTGGACGAGGGTGACCTGTTCGACGGGGGTGGGGTTGAACTGCCGGGCCAGGCCGTACCGCTCGACCTGGAGGGCGATCCGCCGCGTGGTGGCCGCGACGCGGTCGGCGGTCTGCTCGGTGATGATCGTGTGTACCGCGAGCGTCGCGAGAACGGCCGCGGAAAGGCACAGGACACCGACGATGACGGTGGAGACCAAGGTCAACCTGGCCCGGACCGACCAGGTGTAGCGCGCGAACATGGCCGGTCACCCCTCCTTCGCAAGAGGCAGGCGGAGAACGAAGAGGGCGCCCGCGGCGCTGTCCTCGACCGCGAGGGCGCCTCCGTGGGACTGGGCGATCTCGCGGGCGATGGGGAGGCCGAGGCCGGTGCCTCCGGCGTCGCGGTTGCGGGCGGCGTCGAGGCGGGCGAAGCGCTGGAAGACGGTTTCGCGGTGCTCGGGGTCGATGCCGGCCCCGTCGTCGTGGACGTCCATCACCGCGATCTCGCCGTCGGCGCGTACGGCGACGCGCACCTGGGTGAGCGCGTGCCGTTCGGCGTTGTCGACGAGGTTGGTGAGGAGGCGGGCGAGCCGCAGCCGGTCGCCCCGCACGTGGACCCCGTGCGGGAGGTCCCGGACGATGGCGACCTTCCGGGGGCGGCGGTCGAGCTCGCGGGCGACGAGGTCGGTGAGGTCGAGGATGTCCTGCGCCCCGGGCGCGCCGGCGTCGAGGCGGGCGAGCATGAGCAGGTCGGTGACGATGGCCTGGAGGCGGTCGAGGCTGTCGAGGAGCGCGTCGGCGGTGCTGGACCAGTCGGTGTCCTCGGGGTGCAGGAGCGACTCCTCGACCTGGGTGCGCATGGCGGTGATGGGGCTGCGCAGGTCGTGGCTGGCGTCCGAGGCGAAGCGGCGCTGCCGTTCGACGGCGTGTTCGAGCCTGTCGAGGGTCTCGTTGACGGTGACGGCGAGCGAGCGGATCTCGTCCTTGTACCGAGGGAGCGGCACGCGCTGGCCGAGGTCCGTGGCGGTGATGTCGGCGAGTTTGGTGCGGATCCAGTCGACCGGGGCCAGCGTATTGCCGACGATGCGGTGGGTGCCGAAGGCGGTCACGAGGATCAGGAGCAGCGAGCCGACGAGCAGCGAGGCGAGGAGCTGCGGGTTGACGTACCACGGCACGACGGGGTCGGCGGCGTAGATGCGCCAGTCGCCGTCGGGCTGGTAGATGCGGAACATCACCATGACCATGCAGTCGTCGGGGAAGTCGGGGCTGTTGCACACGATCTGGTCTTGGCGTGTGGTGAGTTCGCTGGGCTCGAAGGTCGCCATCGGAGGCCTGTCCAGGAGGCCGGGCGTCGCGGAGATGACCCGGCCCCGGGAGTCGAGCACCTGGACCGCGCTGATTCCATCGATCTGGAGCTGAGTGGGAAGTATGCCGCGTTTGGTGAGATGTACGACTTTTAGTGCCTCCGCCACAACATGATTTGTCCGAACATTTGCGGCAATATCGTGCAGCCCAAGGAGCGCAAGTACCGACCCAGCGGCACACAGCAACGACATAACGACGGTCGCCGCCAAAGTGAGGCGGGTCCGAACGGACCACGCGAAGCGTGTGATCACACAAAATCCCCCTGAGATCAGGTGATCACACTAAGGGGACCCGATTCCAATCGTCGGAGATTCTCTGGCAAGTCCTGGCAAAACTCGCGAACCGCCATGTAAAGAACGTCAGGGAGGCTGTTCAACGATTTACCTCCCTCTCCTCTGCAAACAGCTGCGTAACTCAGGAAAGCCCCGTATGGTGCGACAGACGGATGAGGAGCCTCCGATGCCTCCATATCAGAGGCATACGGGAGGTGGCGGCGGGGGGTATCGCTCATGATCCTCAAGCCGCTCGGCCACGGCAAGGACCCTGCGCGGTGCGGCGGCGGATCCGCCGCCGACGCCGTCCGCGGAGGCCGCGGAGGCCGACACGCGAAGACCCCCGGACATGGTGGTGGGACAAGTCCGGAGGTCTTCGAGGAGGAGTGGTCAGGCGGGGATCCACTCACTCCAGGTGGTGATGTCGGCGAGGACGTCCGGCACCGGTTCGACACCGAGGCCGGGGCCGGTGGGAACGCTCAAGTGGCCGTCGTCCAGCACGAAGGGCTCGGTCACGTCGGTGGCGTAGTACCGGCTGGAGCCGGACGTGTCGCCGGGCAGGGTGAAGCCCGGGAGGGCGGCGAGGGCCACGTTGGCGGCGCGGCCGATACCGGTCTCCAACATGCCGCCGCACCAGACGGCCACACCGTGGGCCGAGGCCAGGTCGTGGATCTTGCGGGCCTCGATGTAGCCGCCGACGCGCGCCGGCTTGATGTTGATGATGGAGCACGAGCCGAGAGTGATGGCCGCCGCGGCGTGCTCGACAGACTCGATGGACTCGTCCAGGCACACCGGGGTGCGGAGCTGCTTGGCGAGGGCGGCGTGCTGCACGAAGTCGTCGTTGGCGAGCGGCTGCTCGATCAGCAGCAGGCCGAACTCGTCGAGCTTGGACAGATGACCGGCGTCGACAAGCGTGTAGGCGGCGTTGGCGTCGACCTGCAGCAGCACGTCGTCGCCGAAACGCTCCCGCACCGCGCGGACCGGCTCCACATCCCAGCCCGGCTCGATCTTCAGCTTGATCCGGACATAGCCCTCGCTCAGGTAGCCGTCCACGGCGTCGAGCAGTTCCGGGACGGAGTTCATGATGCCGACCGACACCCCGCACGGCACCCGGTCGGCGGTCGCGCCGAGGAAGCGCGCGAACGACTCCCCGGAGGCGCGCAGCTGCGCGTCGAGCACGGCGAGCTCCAACGCGGTCTTCGCCATGCGGTGGCCCTTGAACTTGGCCAGGGCGTGCGCCACGCCGTACCCGTCGACGCTCGGCAGCGAGGTCAGCTCGGGGATGAGGAAGCGGCGCAGCACGTCGACGGAGGCGTCCACGTATTCCGACGAGTAGAGCGGCGCCGACATCGCCACGCACTCGCCCCACCCCTCGGATTCGGGCGTGACCACACGCACCAGCAGCACGTCGCGCTCGCTCTCGACCCCGAAAGAGGTGCGGAACGGGGCCACCAGCGGCAGGTCGATCCTGCGCAGTTCAATTCCAGAGATCTTCATGTTCCCAGTACGGCGGGAAGGCCCCGCCGCCGCTCCTTTCAACCGTTCCTGTCGACCACGTAGCCGGCCTCGCGGGTGAAGCCGACCACCGCCGCGCCGCCCGCCATCAACTCGCCGAGCACCTCCCGTACGGCGCCGCGCCACATCCCGGCGGCCACCGGGTCGGTGCGGCGCAGGGACTCGATGTCCTCGGGTACCGCGACCAGGACGGTCGGGCCGTCGGCGTCGCCGATGACGGGCCGCCCCTCCTTGTTCGCCAGTCCGACGACCGCGTCGCCGGGCACCCGCGGGACGGAGGCGGCACCCGCCGCCGCGGCGGCGACATGCGGCGCGTTCAGCTGCCATTCGGCCAGAATGCGGTCTGATTCATCCCCGGCGTTGATGGCGTCGTCCATGGCACCGTAAAACCTGGGGAGGTACTCCGCGGGACGCGCACCCAGCTTGACCAGGTTGAAGTAGGCGTTCCTTCGCACAAGGGGATCGTAGGTCCAGGAGATGCGCTCAAGCCCGCGTTCCATCGCCCACGCGCGCTGGTGCACCTTGAGCGCGAAGCCGATGCCCCGCCCCACCGACGCCCCCGTGATGTGCGAATGCAGGGTGATGCCGGGCGGCGTGGCGAGGAAAGCGACGGAGCCGCCGACCACCTTGCCGCCCTGGAACGCTCCCGACACGTAGTTGCCGGCGTGCGACATCGCCCGCATGAGATCGACGGTGATGGGCGGGGTCGCCGGGGAAGGGTGCCAGATCTCCACGAAGAGCTGGAAGATCCCCTCGATCTCCTCGATCTCATGCAGAATCCGCACCTCGACCTCGGCCCGATCGCAGGCCCTCGCGGTCGCCTGCCACGCGGCGCCGAGCTCCGGCGCGCTCAACGGACCCCCTCTGGCTCGGCGGCGCTCCGCCGGAGCACCGAGGCGACGAGGCCGGAGAGCAGTGCCGTACGGCCCGGCATCTCCGCCGTGATCACATGCTCGTGGTCGGCGTGGGCGCCGCCCCCGACCGCGCCGAGCCCGTCCAGCGTCGGACAGCCGACCCCCGCGGTGTAGTTGCCGTCGGAGGCCCCGCCGACCGCCACCCCCGACAGGGGGGCGAGGCCGAGACCCGCGGCGACATGCTGGGCGAGGGCGAACAGGCCGGCCGAGGAGGCCGCCTCCAGCGGCGCGCGGTTCGGACCGCCGCGCACGTCGAGCCGGGTGCCCGGCACCGTCGCGGTCAGCGCCCCCATCAGCTCGTGGACCCGCTGCTGGGCGGCGACGTCGGGGACGCGCACGTCCACCTGCACGCTCGCCTGCGCGGGCACGGTGTTGCTGCTGGTCCCCGCCCGCGACAGGGTCGGGGTGACCGTCGTCAGCCCCTCGTCCACCAGGGAGGCCAGCTCGTTGACGGCCAGGATCTGGTGGGCCAGCTCGACTGCGGCGTTCGCGCCCTTCGCGGGTTCGAGGCCGGCGTGGGCGGCTTTGCCGTACACGATCAGCTCGTAGTTCGACACGCCTTTGCGGGCGGTCTTCAGAGCCCCGCCGTCGGCACTCGCCTCCGTCACGAACGCCGCGGATAGGCCCCGGGCCGAGTCCTCGATCAGCTGGTGCGATGTGAGCGAGCCCAGCTCCTCATCACCCGTGATCAGTACGGTGACCCCGTCGAGCGACGGCAGCGCGGCCAGCGCGTGGAAGATCTGCACCAGGCCGGCCTTCATGTCGAACACGCCCGGCCCGCGGGCCACCCCGTCCACCAGCGACCACGGGTGGGTCCGCAGGGTGCCGAGCGGCCACACGGTGTCGTGGTGCCCGAGCAGCAGCACGCGCGGCGTGCCGAACGTCCACCGCAGATGGGTCACCCCGCCGAGCACGACGAACTCCGGGGCCGCGCCGAGCAGGCGCTCACCCTGGGCGGCGACCACCTTCGCGCTGCGGGCCACCGCCGCGTGATCGCTGGAGAAGGACTCGCAGACCACCAGGTCCTCCAGGTCGGCGAGCATCGCCTCGAGGTTCACGCGGGCCTTCCCAGCTCGTCCCGGAACAGGCGCCGCACGTTTCCTCCGATGATTTTGACGATATCGTCCTCGGCGAAGCCCCGCTTGATCAGCCCCTCCGTCACCAGGGGCATGCCGCGCGGCCCGTCGAGGCCGGGGATGCACGCCTCGACGTCGAGGCCGTCCAAGCCGATCGGCTCGCAGCACGGCGGGGTCAGCTCATCGATGACCTCGCGCAAGAAGTCCGGCCCGAGACCGACGTGATCGATACCGGCGACCTCCGCGACATGCTCGATGTGGTCGACCAGGTGGTCCACGGTCGCCTCGCGCGGCTTCTCGGTGAGGAACGCCGCCACGAAGTTCACGCACACCACGCCACCGGTGGCCGCCACCGCGCGAAGCTGCTCGTCGGTCAGGTTGCGGTGGTGGTCGAGCAGCGCCCTGGCCGACGAGTGCGTCGCGATCAGCGGCCTCGTCGACAGCTCGAAGACATGCTCCACCCCGCTCGCGCCCAGGTGCGAGATGTCGAAGATCATGCCGAGGCGCTGCATCTCACGCAGCGCCTCGACGCCGTGCGTGGTGAGCCTGCTGCCCGTGGCGTCCTCGCAACTGCCGTCGGCCAGCGGGGTGCGGCCGAAGTGGGCGATCGAGGCGACACGCACCCCCAGCCGGAACAGCGTCGGGATCAGCTCGATGTTGGCGTCGATGCCCGGTGCGCTCTCCAAGGCGAGAACCAGCGCGATCTTCCCGGCGGACAGCGCCTCGTCGATCTCCGCGCCGTCCACGCAGAGCCGTACCTCATCGGCGTTGCCCTCGGCCAGCACATGCGCGCACTCGATCATGCGCAGCGTCTCCCGGAGGGCGCCATCCGGGCGGTACACGTCGTCGATGAACACCGGAAGGACCTGGAGGTCCACGCCCCCGTCGCGGAGTTGAGGCAACCACCGCTCGCGGAAGAAGGACGCCCACCGCTTCGGTGGACGCGCCGTCACCGCCATGAGCAGGTCGTTGTGGGTATCGGCGACGACTGCGCGGCGATGCAGGTCAGTGGACACGAGTGGCTCGCTCCTTCGCTGCGGGGATGAGGATGCAGTTGGACGTTATCCGGAAGGCGATACCGGTGAATTCGTCCGCTACACCTAAGAGAACGGGGGTTTTTCGTGTGGCTCTCCCATCGGGAGACTCGTACCGCACGGCCCGGCGGTAGTCTGCGCACGTGTCACGATCAACGCTCAACGATGTCGTGGCGGCGCTGGAAACCCTCTACGACCCCGCCTGGGCCGAATCCTGGGACGCGGTGGGGCTGGTCTGCGGGGATCCCGACCAGCCCGTGCGCCGCGTCCTGTTCGCCGTCGACCCCACCTGGGCCGTCGTCCGCGAGGCCCGCGAATGGGAGGCCGACCTCGTCGTCACCCACCACCCTCTCTATCTCAAAGGCACCACCAGCGTCGCCGCCTCCACCCCCAAGGGGCGGGTGATCCACACCCTCATCCGCTCCGGCATCGCCCTCTACACCGCCCACACCAACGCCGACAACGCCAACCCCGGCGTCTCCGACGCCCTCGCCCGCGCCGTTGGCCTCGACGGCGAACTCACGCCCCTCGCGCCGTCGCCGTACGGCGAGAGCCTCGGAATCGGCCGCGTCGGCGACCTCGCCTCTCCCGTCACCCTCGCGCGGTTCGCCGAACGGGCCGCCGCCGGCCTTCCCGCCACCGCGGCCGGCCTGCGCGTCGCGGGCGACCCCGACCGCGAGATCAGACGCGTCGCCGTCAGCGGAGGCGCCGGAGACTCGCTGCTCGGCGCGGCCCGCGCCAGCGGAGCGGACGTGTTCCTCACCGCCGACCTGAGACACCACCCGGCGAGCGAGTTCGTGGAAGCCGGCGGCCCCGCACTCGTCGACGCCGCCCACTGGGCGACCGAATGGCCGTGGTTGGGCGATGCGGCGGCACTCCTCACGTCCCGGCTCGCCCAGCGGGGCATTAACGTGGAGACGCACGTCTCCAGCAGGGTCACCGACGCCTGGACCACAACAGCACAGCGAGGGATGAAATGAAGGCTGCACCCGAGGCCCAGAAGCGCCTGCTCGACCTGGCCGGGCTCGACACCGCCCTCGACCGCCTCGCGCACCGGCGCCGCACGCTCCCCGAGCTGGCCGAGATCGCCGAGCTCACCACGAGGCTCGGCCGCCTCGCCACCGAGATCATCGGCGCCGAGACCGAGGCCGCCGACCTCGGGCGGGACCAGGCCAAGGCCGAATCCGACGTCGACGCCGTCCGCGTCCGCGCCGACCGCGACCGCAAGCGCCTCGACTCGGGCCAGGTCTCCTCCCCGCGCGACCTCGCCGGGCTCCAGTCGGAGATCGCGTCGCTGCAGCGCCGCCAGGACGACCTCGAAGAAATCGTCCTTGAGATCATGGAGCGCCGCGAGGCCGCCGACGCCCGCGTGGCCAAGCTCGCCGGCGAACGCGACGAGGTCACCGCCACCCGGTCCGCCGCCGACGACCGGCGCGCCGCCGCCTTCGCCGAGATCGACAAGGACGCCGACGAGACCCGGCGCAAGCGCGACGCGCAGACCACCGACATCCCGGCCGACCTACTCGCCCTCTACACCAAGCTGCGCGAGCAGACCGGCGTCGGGGCCGCCCTCCTCCAGGCGGGACGCTGCCAGGGCTGCCGCACCACCCTGCCCATCGCCGAGCTCAACCGCATCCGCAGCGCCGCGCACGACGAGGTCGTCCGGTGCGAGGAGTGCCGGCGCATCCTCGTCCGCACCGCGGAGTCCGGACTGTGACGTCCTACGTCATCGAAGCCGACGGCGGATCCCGGGGCAACCCGGGGCCCGCCGGCTACGGCGCCGTCGTCAAGGACGCCGCCGGGCGGGTCCTCGCCGAGACCGCCGAGGCCATCGGCACCGCCACCAACAACGTCGCCGAATACCGCGGCCTGATCGCCGGGCTCACCGCCGTCCTCGACCTCGCCGGCGACGGCGCCGCGGTCGAGGCGCGCATGGACTCCAAGCTCGTCATCGAGCAGATGGCCGGGCGGTGGAAGATCAAGAATGAGGGGCTGCGCCCCCTCGCCACCGAGGCGGCCTCCCTGGCCCGCCGACTCCGCGTCACCTGGACGTGGATCCCGCGCGCCCGCAACAGCCACGCCGACCGCCTCGCCAACGAGGCCATGGACGCCGCGGCCAAGGGCCTCCCCTGGCAGGCCAAGGGCCTCCCCGACGCCGACGAGGACCGTCCGGCCGCCGGGCCGCGGCAGGCCGACACGGGGACGTCACGCCACCGGGACGCGGCGGCCTCACAGCAGCGCGACGCCGGGGCTTCACGGCACCCGGACGCCGGGGCTTCAGGGCAGCGGGACGCCGGGGCTTCAGGGCAGCGGGACGCCTCGTGGAACGGCGACCGAGGCCCCAAGGCCCGACCCGGCGAGCAGCGCGGCGAGCACGACAGAGGCACCGGGTGGATGCCGCCCACACAGCACGCCACCACTCTGCTCCTACTCCGCCACGGCCAGACGCCCCTGTCCGTCGAACGCCGCTTCTCCGGCCTCGGCGACGCCGAACTCACCGCCGACGGGGTCGCCCAGGCCGAGGCGGCAGCCGAACGGCTGTCGCGAGAGCCGTACCAACCCCATGTGATCATCAGCTCGCCCCTCAAACGGGCACGCGCCACCGCCGAGATCGTCGCCGCCCGCTGCGGCGCGCCCGTCGAGATCGACGAAGGGCTGCGCGAAACCGACTTCGGAGCCTGGGAAGGCCACACCTTCGCCGAAGTCCAGCAGCGCTGGCCCGCCGAACTCGCCACCTGGCTCGCCGACCCCGCCGCGGCCCCGCCCGGCGGCGAGAGCTTCGCCGTCACCAGCCGCCGCGTCCAATCGGCCCGCGACCGCATCCTCCTCGCCCACCCCGGCGCCACCGTCCTCGTCGTCTCCCACGTCACACCCATCAAACTGCTCGTACGGCTGGCGCTCCTCGCCCCGCCCGCCGCCCTCTACCGCATGCACCTGGACGTGGCCTGCCTGTCGAGGATCGACTACTACGCTGACGGCCCGGCCGTCGTGAAATACCTCAACGACACCTCGCACCTCGCCTGACCGGCACGCGGCGCGGGCATGCCGTACCCCGCGGACTTGTTACCCTTGTTGCACGGCGGACGAGCCGGCCGGGCGGTCGCGTCGGGTTCACACGTGAACCCGCCGAGGAAGGTCCGGGCTCCACAGGGCAGGGTGGTCGGTAACCCCGACCCGGGGCGACCCGCGGGACAGTGCCACAGAGAGCAGACCGCCTTCCCCCTCACCGGGGGAAGGTAAGGGTGAAAGGGTGGTGTAAGAGACCACCAGCGCCCACGGCGACGTGAGCGGCTAGGTAAACCCCACCCGGAGCAAGGTCAAGAAGGGCCGCTCCTCACGGAGCGACCCGCGTGCGACGTTCGAGGGCTGCCCGCCCGAGCCGCACGGGTAGATCGCACGAGGCCGCCGGCAACGGCGGCCCCAGATGGATGACCGCCCCTTCGCACCCGCGAAGGACAGAACCCGGCCTACAGGCCGACTCGTCCGCCCTCCCCGCCACTGACCCGCGGCAATGCGGGTCAGCGGCGTTCGGCGCTTTTACCAGTCCGGAGCACACGACGAACTCGGATCACGAGTCTGTGCCTCAGGCGATCCCCGAACAGGATCAGTGCGACCCCACCTCCCAATGCCGCCGCGGTAACAGTCCACGACCAGAGCGAATCTGCCGCATACCGCGGAATGCTCCATGCGGGCGGCTCTGCGCTGCCGCTCTGCGCGGATTCGTAGAGCGGCACCAACAGCACGATGGGAAGCACCCAGCCCAGTGATCTGCCGAAGATCCAAGCAGACAGGCATGCGATACCTGTCCACCAGAGTGTGTTCCTCAGAACGAGCGGGGCCAATTCCGCGCTTTGGCCGGCAAACAGGCCGACGGAGATGAGCAGGAGTGCCGAAAGCGTCGCTGTGGCCATACAGATAAGGTCGATTTGCGCCATCGAGCGGGCCGCTATCCGATCGAAGTCGGCCATGCCGCTTCTAAGGACCAGAGATATCACACAGGCATAGGGGACTGGAAGCAAAATCGCCAGCGGAAGCGTCTCGGCCATTCCCGGGTTCATCACAGGAAGATGCACGCTTGCACGCCCCCATACCGCTGTCGCCAACGAGAGCACAACAAGCGCAAGAGCCGTTGCCGTCAATTTTCGAGCGCGAACGATGAAGGACGCCTCGTTCCACACCCATTTCTCTTCCGCATGACCAGGAAGGTCTTCCATCGCATTACCGTGATTCATTCCCGGATCCCAATAGGCGCTTGGTCTGAATTGCGAGAGGTGGAAAATGTCTCGTTCTCGATATTTCAGCGCCTGCAGTCATCGATAACGGCCAATTTGGAGCGGGCCCAAAGCACTTGCTCAGGGCGGGGTTTCTTAAGTACCTCGGCAACCTCTCGGCGATCGGCGTCCGTCATGGCACTGGGGTCGTGCTGAGGGTCCCCTAGGCCCTTCCAGGATGCAGATCGTATCCAAGTGAAAAGTTGATTCCCTGCGTCGACCAAAGGCTTGGCTTCGCCCTTGTCTCTAGGCCGGCAAGCGAAAGTACGTTCAATGGCCACGAACGCCATTGCCTGGATAAACGTTTCTTCGTTCTCGCCGCCGTGGACCTCATATCGCACAGCGGGGCGTTCTCTTGTTGTGTGCAGACCCGCTTCCAGCAGATCGATAGGAGGCAGGATGCCCGCCGTGGCCTCTGTCACGCGGGTGGCGGCTTCCTTTGCGATGGCTAAATAAGCGGAATTCTCCGGCCACAAGCATACCTGTTGAGAGTTGACGGGATTGGGCACTTGTTCGCATGCCGGATTTGAGTCGGCAAGTCGAGGGCGCTGCAGGGGGCCGCCGAACATCAATGTTGCAACACCTGTCAATCCGGCTGCCACCAATATCATTTGCCGGAACTTTGGTGTGCGTCTATCTCGTGTATTGAGATTTGCGCCAATGGAGAGAGCTGCGATTACAAAGACGGCGGCAAGGATGATACGACTTCCCAGCCCGATTGGACTGATCTCAAGCCGTGCGGGACCGTAGGAAGGCGCCAATGCCTGTAGAACAAACAAGGGGACGAAGGCGACGCCTGCAGCTGCGACGGCCGCAAGTCGGCTGGTGACCGCACTTCCCACCATATGTCCAACGGCTGCACAAAAGGTGAGCGCAGCCAAAGCCAGTAGGAAATATCCAGGCCACAAAAATCCGCTCGGTGCTTTCTGGGTGGTTATACTTGCCGCTGTCATTGTGGCAAATAAAAGAGGGGCCACGGTATGGCATAGCGTCCCGAATAAATGCAGGGCTTCGATTTGCCATCGCGGGCGTGCGGCCCCGGAGAGTTGCTCTCCCGTGCCACCCCGATGCACACGCTGCGCACTCCAAGCCGCCGCAGCGGCGGCGACCACTCCTGAAACGATGACGGCTACGGAAGCGGCCCTCGCGCTGGCCTGAGGCCAAATCAGCTCCCAGGATCTCCTGTCCGCCAACAGCATCACGAGTGCGATGGCGGACAGCGGCACTGAGAGCCATGCCAGCGGGGACCTACGTAGCTCAGTGCCAAGCGCATTCCTCATGCTTGAGATCCTTGACTCGAAAGCACGGACATATATCCCCGTTCGATTGCCGTATCCCCTCGGGCGTCGGGAGCCGCACGCTCCACGAGCTCCGCCGGCGTGCCCAGATACTCGATTCGCCCAGATTTCATAATCACTAGACTGTCGCACAGGGCGGCCACGTCTTCCACCAGATGTGTGCTCAGTACAATCGTGGCTCGTGCAGACAGGTTTCGTATTAAGTCACGAAATTCAAGCCGTTGCTCAGGGTCAAGTCCGACCGTTGGCTCGTCTAGAGAGCTTTAAAGGTGAGGGTTAGCTATCGTCACCTGATCGTCAGTTGGCACGCGCCCGCCCAGATGAGATCACCGGGGTATGAGATACCCCGACGGCGGAGGACTGACCACCGAGCAGCGCAAACGCCGCGAGCAGCTGCGGATGCGCGCCGCCGACCTCATCGCCCAAGGCGCCACCGACACCCGGATCGCCCGCGAGCTGCGGGTCACCCCGATGTCGGTCGGCCGCTGGCGCCGAGCCCTGGAGAACGGCGGACGCGCAGCCCTGACCTCCAAAGGAGCCGGCGGCGCCGAGTGCAGACTGAGCCCCGCCCAGCTCAGCGACCTGCA
>NZ_FNCN01000021.1 GCF_900100605.1 Sinosporangium album
AACACCGCCGAGATCAGAACCTGGCTGGCCAGGCATCCCCGATTCCACGTTCACTTCACCCCGACCGGCTCCTCCTGGATCAATCAGGTCGAACGCTGGTTCGGCCTGCTGACCGACAAACTCATCCGCCGCGGGGTGCACACCTCCGTCAAAGCCCTGGAGAACGACATCCAGGCGTGGATCACCACCTGGAACGAGAATCCCCGGCCGTTCACCTGGACCAAAACCGCAGACCAGATCCTCAACTCCCTCGCCGAATATCTGGCCAAAGTCAGGATCGACACCAGCAAGACCGGGCAGAACTAACCATCAAGATTTCAGGTGCGGGACACTAGGAACCTCGGAAGGTGATCGACCACCGCCGCCGGGACACATTGAAGATCATCCGTTTGGCCACGGTTTGGCCATGCTCTTGAAACGCGAAGGGCCCCTTTCCTGTTCACACAGATCAGAGGCCCTTTTCAGTGGCGGTGGAGGTGGGATTTGAACCCACGGATGAGTTGCCCCATCACACGCTTTCGAGGCGTGCGCCCTCGGCCACTAGGCGACTCCACCGCGGACGAGCCTACCGGATGTCCGAGGTGATCGTTACCGGCGTTCCGCGAAGAAGGCACGGAGAAGAGCGGCGGACTCGTCGGCGAGGATGCCGGGCAGGACTTCGGGACGGTGGTTGAGGCGGCGGTCTCGTACGACGTCCCACAGGGAGCCGACGGCGCCGGCTTTGTCGTCGGCGGCGCCGTACACGACGCGGTCGACGCGGGAGAGTACGGCGGCGCCGGCGCACATGGTGCAGGGTTCGAGGGTGACGACGAGGGTGCAGCCGGTGAGGCGCCAGTGGCCGAGTGCGCGGGCGGCGGCGCGCAGGGCGAGGACTTCGGCGTGGGCGGTGGGGTCGGCGGTGGATTCGCGGTCGTTGCCGGCGGCGGCGAGCAGGTCGCCCGCGGCGCCGAGGACGACCGCGCCGACGGGGATCTCACCGCGTTCGGCGGCTCGGACGGCCTCGGCGAGCGCGAGGCGCATGGCCTGCGTGGCCTGGGTGTGGTCGAAGGGGCCGGTGTTCACCGAAGCCGGTCGAACTGGTCGGCGAAGGCGAGGCGTTCGGCGATGACCGACAGGGTGTCGGCGGGCAGGACGCCCTCTTCCATGCTGAGTTCGAGGAGTTCTTCCGCGGTGACGCCGAGGTCGGCCAGCAGGTCGAAGTCTCCGGCGGGCCGTACGCCGAGGTCAGTGCTCTCGGTGTCGGGGGCCACGTCGGCGAGTTCGGCGAAGAGCTCGCCGAGGGAGTCGCCCCGGCCGGCTTGGGCGTCGGAGAGGAAGACGCGGGGTTCGTCGTCGCCCTGGTAGCGCACGACGGCGAACCACTCGTCTTCGACCTCGACGCAGAGAAGCGCGAGTTCGTCCCCGACGAGCCC
This sequence comes from Sinosporangium album, assembly GCF_900100605.1. Classification (GTDB taxonomy): domain Bacteria; phylum Actinomycetota; class Actinomycetes; order Streptosporangiales; family Streptosporangiaceae; genus Sinosporangium; species Sinosporangium album. The sequence continues at coordinate 1,413 of NZ_FNCN01000021.1, forward strand.
GAGATGTTCCTGTACGGCGTCGCCCAGGTCGTCGACGATCTCTGCTGAGCCGAGGTCGATCTCCGCTCCGCTCCACCCCTCGGGAGTGCGGACGAAGGCGGCGGAGAACACGCTGGCCGAGGGTCTGGAAGGCATGGACGGACTCCTGGGGTCAGCCGAAGACCGAGTCGATGGCACGTTCGAACGGCTCGGAGAAGCCGAGCCGTGCGGCGATGCTGGACAGCACGTCCTCGGGATGGAGTTCGACGTCTCCGGAGAGGAAACCGAGTTCCATCTCGTCCAGGCCGAGGTCGGCGAAGATGGACAGGTCGCCCGCGGGTAGGGCGGTGTCCTCGTCACCCAGGATCTCGTCGAGTTCGTCCTCGTCCGGCACCGGCACGTCGAGGTGCTCCAGCACCTGCTGCGCCAGCGGCCAGTCCCACGACGCGGCGATGTCGGAGAGGAACACGCTCACTCGCTCACCACGCACACGCAACGCCACGAAGAACTCATCCCCCACGGCGACCAGGCCAATCGCCCCGCCGATGCTGGGTTGCTGCCGAAGGGCGTGAACGAGCCCCGCGAAATCCGACGTGAGTGCGGTGGGCAGCATTTCGGCTTCCCAGTGGTCGTCTTCGCGATAGACCACGATGGCGAAATCGAGCCCATCTTCGTCTGTCATCGTCACCCCACCGACCTGGCCTCCACGGTCTTCAATGGTCCCAGACGCCACACGAGACCGTACGCGGCACCCACCAAATTGTGATCAAATCCGAGTACGTCGCCATGCTCGTATCTGCCACCTCATCACAGCAGATACCGTGTGGTCCCATGAAGACCCTCGTCGTGGACCACCCGCTCGTCGCGCATAAGCTCACCGCTCTGCGCGACGCGCGCACGGACTCGCAGACGTTCCGGCGTCTGACCGACGAGCTTGTGACCCTGCTGGCCTACGAGGCCACCCGCGACGTGCGGGTCACCGAGGTGACGGTGGAGACCCCCGTGGCGGAGGCCCACGGCGTACGGCTGGCGCGGCCCGCTCCGCTGGTCGTGCCAATCCTGCGGGCGGGCCTCGGCATGCTTGAGGGCATGACGCGCCTGCTCCCGACGGCCGAGGTCGGCTTTCTCGGCATGATCCGCGATGAGGGCACCCTGAAGGCGGAGACCTATGCGACCCGCCTGCCCGAGGACATCTCCGGCCGGCAGTGCTATGTGCTCGACCCGATGCTGGCGACCGGCGGCACTCTGGCGGCGGCGGTCAGCCTGCTGTTCGACCGCGGCACGGAGGACATCACCGCGCTGTGCCTGGTCTCCTCCCCCGAGGGCGTCGCGCACATGGAGCGGGTGTTCGGCGGTGGCGGCAGGCCGCTGCGCCTGGTGACCGCGGCGCTCGACGAGCGGCTGAATGAGGCCGGCTATATCGTGCCGGGGCTCGGCGACGCGGGCGACAGGCTGTACGGCGTGGCCTGAGCCGCCACGCGCGGCGGCTTTTTTCTGTTCGGTTGTGCTGTCCGGATGGCTGTCCGCGTCCGACTGACCTGACGTATCTCTTCTCTCTCCCAGGAAATGTCACCGCTTCGTTACTCTGTGTGTCCGAGTGGGTACGAGGCGTGCGGAAGGCATCTCTTCTGTGTTCCCGGCCTTAGGTGGCCGTGGGCGCACACCAGGGAGAACCATGAGCGTGCAATACCAGCGGTCCGGCCACCGGGGCCGGCCATGAGCCGGCCTCCGGGCTCGGGCGCGAGCCCTTATGCGGAGGTCGAGGCCCTGCTCAAGGACGAATTCGCCGGGGTGCACCCCGCGACGACCGTGACGCGCTGCGTTGAAGCGGCCCATTACGGCGCGCTGGAGGTCACAGGTTCCGCCCATCCGGGTCTCGTCGAGCGGATAGCGCGCAAACACCTTCATGTGCTTGCCCTCGTCGCGAGTGAACGCGGGTGAGACCTCAAAGTCAGAACAATGAGCAGGCCAGTGGAACATCTGCTTCCCTGCGGTTCTGACTCGCTTTACCCCGCTAATGGCGTGGGTAATGTATACACCGGGTGCAGTGGGTGAGTTGCCATAGGAGGCAGCTGTGCAGGTCAAGAAGGTAGCCATCTACGCGGGGATCGCCTTCACGGCGTTCTACCTGCTCACACGACCAACCGACGCTGCGGAGGTGATCAGAGGCGCCATGGACAGTGTAGTGAATGCCGCTGATTCGCTTGCTTCTTTCTTTGCCAGGTTGACATGAGGCTTGTGACCCACGGGGATTCGGCCCCGGCGTCGGTCAACCGCTACCTGCTCCCCCACGAACACCAGGTCATCATGGTACGGCGGCACCCTGCCGTACTTCTCCGTCCCGTTGCCGAGGTCCTTGGCGGTTTGATCCTCGCCGGGCTGCTCAGCAGGTTTTTCGGAGATGGCGGCGGCGGGCAGGCGCTCGTCATCGTCTGGTGGGCCTGGCTGCTGTTGCTTATTCGATTTGTCTGGAAGGTGGCGGAGTGGTCGGTTGACTACTTCGTCGTGACGTCCAAGCGGATGTTGCTGACGACGGGGTTGATCACCCGTAAGGTCGCGATGATGCCGCTCGGCAAGGTGACCGACATGAGCTTCCAGCGCTCGCTGCTCGGCCGCCTGCTGGGTTACGGCGAGTTCGTCCTGGAGTCCGCCGGCCAAGATCAGGCTCTGTCCACCGTCCAGTACATCCCCTATCCGGAGACCTTGTACCTGGAGGTCTGCCAGATGCTCTTCCCCGGCGGCGACGACTCGGATGATTGATCCAGATATGTCCTCGTTTCTCGGGGTGTGAACGACAGTTCACACCCCGAGATTCTTCACGTGGGGTTACCCGATTCGGCAGCATATGCAATCATGGCGAGACCTATTGACCACTCCCCGCCCTGAGAGATCAGATGCCGAGTCAGGGAACCATCGGTGACCGTGTCCGCGGATTGCGGCTGAGCAGGCGGATGTCCCAGGCGCAGTTGGCCGGGCCCGACCTGTCAGACAGTTACGTCTCTCTTATCGAGTCGGGCAAACGTACGCCCACCCCCGTGGTCGCGCGCCTGCTGGCAGAACGGCTCGGCTGTACGACTGAATTTCTTCTCCACGGGATCGAACCGCGCCAGCGCATCGATACCGAACTGGGCCTCCGGCACGCTGAGTTGGAACTCCACCATGGTGACCCAGCCATGGCTGTAGACCGCTTCAGCGAGATCGTCAAAGCCGTCGGCGAGGAGAACGTCATGCTGGCGGCCCAGGCCCGCCTGGGCCGCGCCAGGGCGCTTGAGGCCCAGGGGCGGCTCGGCGCGGCCGTCGAGGCGTTCGAACGGCTCCGCCGTGAGGCCGCCGCACATCCCGAGCGGGTGGCCGACCTGCCGCTGACCATCGCCCTCTCCCGCTGCTACCACCGCGCCGGGGACACCCTGCGCGCCAGGGACCTCGGCGCCCACGCCCGCAAGCACGTCGCCCGCCTGGGCCTCACACAGGGTGAGATCGCGGTCGAGCTGGCCGCCGCCCTCGTCGAGACCGAGGCCGGCAGCGGCCCCGCCTCCGACGGCATGGCTTATGTACGGCATGTGCTCGACGTCAACGGGGTTCCCGTCTCGGCCGACAGGTCGGCCGAGGTCCGCTCGCTGTGGCGGTCCAGCGTGGCCGCGGCGCAGGGCGAGGATTCGGCTCTCGCCGTACGGCTCGCCGACGACGCGATCGCCACCGGACGGCCCAGCCGCATGGCGTTCAAGCTGGCCCGGGTCGCCCTGGAGTGGTCCAGGCTGGCGGTGGCCGTCCCCGCGGGGGACGCGCCGGACACGGCGGTGACGGATGCGTCCGCGCCGGTCGAGGACGAGCTCGGCGACGCCAGCCGGTTCGCGACCTCGGCGACGGAGGCGTTCGCCAAGCTGCCGGAGGCCCGGCGTGAACACGCCGACAGCCTGGTGGTGCTCGCCCACATCCAGCTTCGCCTGGGCAACCCCGGTGTCGCCGCCGGGCTCGCCGGGTCCGCCTTGGAGCTGCTGGCCAACGACGGTTCGAGCACGGTCGCGGCGTCCGCCCATCTGGTGCTCGCCCAAGTGGCGCTGGACCAGAAGGAAGGCGATCCGCAGGCGAGTCTCCAATCGGCTCACCGACTGCTTGAATCGCTCCACGGATCGATCTCGCCGCATCCGGACCGCCGGGCCGGCCGGGCGTGGCGCGAGCTGGGCGACCTGTACGGACAGGTCGGTGCGCACCGCCGGCAGACGGGAGCGTATCGTAGGGCTCTCGAAGCGGCCGGAGTGCGGTCCGCACTGGTGGGAGTCTCCGTCGATTCCGCCGTGTCACGCTGATCGCAGACCGCCCTCCGGGGGCCTCCAGATTTGTCTTGTAGATCTGGAATAACTAGGGTCTACCAGTCATTGAATCATAGGATGATTGGTTTCCCCGGAGGAGGCGGACTGTGAGTCTGCGTACCACGCAGCGCGCGTCCCTCGTCGACCAGGTTATCGACCAACTCAAAGCGCAGATCACTTCGGGATCGTGGCAGATGAACGCGAAGATCCCGACTGAGACCGTGCTCGCCGAACGCCTAGGCGTCGGGCGCAACACCGTCCGCGAGGCCGTGCGCGCCCTCACGCACGCGGGCCTGCTGGAGTGCCGCCAGGGCGATGGGACCTACGTTCGGGCCACCAGCGAGCTGTCGGGCGCGATGCTCAGGCGGCTGCGCCAGGCGGAGCAGCTGGAGATCCTCGAGGTCCGGCGCGCCCTGGAGGTGGAGGCGGCGAGACTGGCCGCGGCCAGGCGCACCGACGAGGACGTACTCGCCATCGAGGCCGCGCTCGCCGAGCGAGAACGGGCCTGGGAGTCGGGTGATCCGCACGCGTTCGTCGAAACGGACCTCGCCTTCCACATGGCCGTCGTGCATGCCACGCACAACCTCGTGCTGATCGACCTCTACGAGGACTTCTCCGCCGCCCTGCGCGCCAGCATCACGGCCGCCGGCACTTCGCTCAACAAGAGCCACATTCCCCATGACGCGATTTTTCGCGCCATCGCCGCAGGTGACTCCGCCGCCGCCGAACGCGCCGGCCACGCCTGCATGGAGCACATCCTCATCGCTCTCACCGAGGCCCAGGAACTCGCCGTCTGACTTCCTGAGGCTCATACAACCCGAGCCGCCTTGAGGGATGTGAACCGCTACGACACCGGGAAGTCCGCACCACCTGGGAGATCCTCGGGAAAACGGACGGCCGGTCCCACCACGCCGTCACGCCGTACGGACGGTCCGGCCACACGCGCCACCGTGCGCTCCCTGTGTTCCCTATGTTCCCTATGTTTTCTGTGGCCCCCGCGGTCCCTGTGCTCTCGCCCCGACGACTCCGGGTGAACGGAAAGATCAGTTGGTCCGCAAAGTCATGACGAGATAGCGGAAATCAGGCTCCGCGTCCCCGGGCACGCTCGTGATCAGGACAGGCCGGGTGGAGGACTCCATGTGGAGGCGGACGAACTCCGTCTCAACCCCCGCGAGGCCGTCGAGCAGGAAGTGCGGCTGGAAGGCCACCTGGATGTCGTCGCCGCTCAACTCGGCGGGAAGGGCCTCGGCACCGCGGCCGATATCGCCTCCGCCCGCCTGGACCAGCACCTGCCCCCGGGTGAAACCGAGCCGGATCGCGGTGTTGCGCTCGGCCACGAGGGCCACCCGCTTGACCGCCTCGATGAACGGGCCCACCCTCACATCCGCCCGGATCGACCACGAGCCGGACAGACGCGTGCGGTAGTCGATGAACTGCTCGTCGAGCAGCCTCACGGTCGTCGCCCTGCCCCCGCTTTCGAACCCGGCGACACCACCCCCGAGCGACAGGGCGACGTCGCCGCCCCGCAGCGCCCGGGCCACCTCGACGAGAACCCGTGACGGCACCATCGCCCCGGTCGTGAACCCGGCCTCCGCCGGACGCCACGGCAGCCGCCTGGCCGCGATGCGGTAGCGGTCGGTGGCTGCCATCGTCATCGTGTCGGCCTCGACGTCGACACGGACGCCGGTGAGCATCGGCAGCGTGTCGTCGCGGCTGGCGGCGGGCGCCACCTGGCCAACGGCCGCGGCGAACGCGGCGCCGTCGAGCCCGCCCACGCGACTCGGCATGGCCGGCAGGGTGGGGAAGTCCTCGGCGGGCATCGTGAGCAGCGCGAACTCGGCGCTGCCGCAGGTCAGCAGGGCCTCGCTGCCGCTGGTGGCGATCTCGACCTGGTCGCCGGGAAGATTGCGGGTGATCTCCGCGAGGACGCGCCCGGGGATCAGCACCCGGCCGGGCTCATCGACCACCGCGTCGATCTCGGCCCGCGCCGACACGTCGTAGTCGAAGGCGGACAGCCGCAGGCCGCTCCCGCCGTCGGCCGCGTCGGCCCCGATGAGCAGGCCGGAGAGCACCGGGGCCGACGGCCGGTTCGGCAGAATCCTGGCCGCCCAGCTCACGGCGTCGGCAAAGGTCTCGCGACTCACCCGGAACTTCACCTGATCCACCCCTTCGGTTGCCTGCGGCGGCTGCCCTCTCGCCTCTTCCCCGAAGGTAGCCTGCGGCACCGACAATCGCCGCCTCCTCCGAGAGCCGCCGCCCGTCAGGAGCGGGCCACCGCCTGCCCCGGACCTGCGGCCGTCAGGAGCGGGCCGCGTTGAGATAGGCCAGTACGGCGAGGACCCGCCGGTTGTCGTCGCCGCCGGGGGCGAGGTCCAGCTTGGCGAAGATGCTCGCCGTGTGCTTGGCCACAGCGCTGTCACTGAGGAAGAGGCGCTGGGAGATCGCGGCGTTGGACCGGCCCTCGGCCATCAGCTCAAGCACTTCGCGCTCGCGCGGGGTGAGGCTGCCGAGCGGCTCGCGGCGCGCGTTGCTCGCCAGGAGTTTGGCGATGACCTCGGGGTCCATCGCGGTGCCGCCGGCGGCCACGCGGCGCACCGCGTCGATGAACTGCTCGGCGTTGAACACCCGGTCCTTGAGCAGGTAGCCGATCGCGCCGGTGCCGTCGGCGAGGAGTTCGCGGGCGTAGAGCTGTTCGACGTGCTGGGACAGGACGAGGATGGGCAGGCCGGGGATCACGCGGCGGGCCGCGAGCGCGGCCTGCAGGCCCTCGTCGGTGAAGGTGGGCGGGAGCCGTACGTCGACGATGGCGACGTCGGGGCGCTCGCCCATGAGCGCCCTGAGCAGTTCGGGTCCGCTCTCGACGGCGGCCACGACGTCGAAACCGTGGGCTTGAAGCAGGTGGACCAGTCCGTCGCGGAGCAGGTAGAGGTCCTCGCCGATGACGACGCGCGGCTTCACCGGCGCAGCCACGGCTGGCGGGCGGTCGCCTCCCCAATCCACCTCTTCTTGGAATGCCATACCGGAAGCACTGTAGCCAGGATGTACAGGCAGAGGCCAAGCGGGATCATCATGGCGATGAACGGCCACTGCCAGGCCTCGGGGAGGTAGAGGGCGAGGAGCCAGCTTCGGACCAGTTCACCGTCGTCCCCCCTCACCTTGATGATCTTGAACACGGCGGCCACGATGCCCTGGGGGAAGAGCGGGAGCCAGGCGGTTGCCCAGCAGAAGACCACCACCATCACCTTCCACTTGGGCATGGAAGGTTTGTCGTCCTCTTGCGTGCCGAAGGCGTACGGCAGGTCGATGACCAGCATGGTGGGGCCGCCCGCCGGGCTGCTGACCGCCAGCACCCCGTCGAAGGCCGCGATGCGCCGCTCGATACCGCGCAGCCCGCTGCCCTTATCGGGGTCGGCTCCCCCGCTGCCGTCGTCGGTGACCGTGATACGGAGCGCCGTGCCGTTCCTGGTGATGTCGATGGTCACGTTCCTCGCCCCGCCGTGCTTAGTGGCGTTGGCGAGAAGCTCCGCCACGGCGAAGTAGGCGGCGGATTCGACGGGTTGGTTCAGTCGTTCCGGCAGGTCGATAGTCACCGTGACGTCGAGCGGGGTGTCGAGCGCCAGCGCGCGTACGGCGTCCGCGAGCCCGCGTTCGGCCAGGACGGGCGGGTGGATGCCGCGGACGAGCCGCCGGAGTTCGGCCAGGGCGGTCGCGGACGCGTCCCTGGCCTTGGCCAGCAGGACCTTGGCCGCCTGCGGGTCCCGGTCGATGAGTTCCTCGGCCGCGCCGAGGGTCATGCCCATGGCCACGAGCCGGGCCTGCGCTCCGTCGTGGAGGTCGCGTTCGATCCGGCGGAGTTCGGCCGCCTGGGAGTCCACGGCGCTCACGCGGGCCCGGGACAGGCTCCGGACTCGCACCTCCAGCTGCGAGCGACGGGTGGCGGAGAGGAGGACTCGGGTCCATCTGCCGTGCAGATCGATCGCCCGGGGTATGGTCAGCGCGCTCACTACGGCCACGGCCAGGCCGAGGGGGGCGCTCCAGGGGTGAAGCCACCATGGTGCGCTTATGCCGTACGCGATGGCGACCGCCGGCGGAATCAGCAGGGCGAAGGTGACGAAGGGGTCGCTGACCAGCCATAGGGCGTCGCGCCAGCTCGCCACGTCGTTGACGAGCCACTTCCACCGCATGTTCCAGGCGGGCATGCGGGGGGTTTTGTAGAGCGTCCGGTCCATCCGGTACCAGCCGTCGTAGTCGGGCACGGGCGGGGTCGGCTCGGGGTGGTACGGCGCGGCCAGCTCGACCCCGGACCACTGGGATGTCCGGCGCCTGGCGGCCTGGGCCAGCCTTCGCACTCCGAGGACCGACGGGGCGAGAAGGAAGATCATGCCCAGGCCGAAGTTCAGCAGGACGGCGAGGAGGAAGAGCGGAAGCACGGCGAGTTCCGCGAGCGCCGCCGCCATGAGCAGGAGGTATCTGCGAGAAGTCACCGCTATCCGCATGCCACAAGTTTGCGTCATGGCCTGTCATGCGGCCATTGCGCCAAGGCACACGTCGGGGGTGGAGATAAGTGCACCCCGACCGGACACCTGCCCGGATTCCACCTCAAACCCATGCTTTCTAGCGTCGATGACGTCAGTAAGAGAGGAGTCCGGAAGTGCCGATCATCGAGGTAGAGAACCTCAAGAAGCGATACCGCGACATCGTGGCGGTAGAGGACGTGTCGTTCACCATCGAGGAAGGCGAGATCTTCGGAGTCCTCGGACCGAACGGGGCGGGCAAGACCACCTCCGTGGAATGCGTGGCGGGACTGCGGGTCCGCGACGGCGGGCGGGTGAGCGTCGCTGGCTTCGACCCCGGCCCCGATCGGGACGAACTCCGCAAAATCCTCGGCGTGCAGCTCCAAAGCGCGGCCCTGCCGAACAAGCTCAAAGTGCGCGAAGCCATGGAACTCTACGCCTCGTTCTACACGAACCCCGCCGACTGGGTCGATCTGCTCGACCGGGTCGGGCTCGTCGATAAGCAGAACGCCGCCTACGGCAAGCTCTCCGGAGGCCAGCGGCAGCGCCTGTCCATCGCGCTGGCGCTCGTCGGCCGCCCGCGCGTCGCCGTACTCGACGAGCTGACCACCGGGCTCGACCCGCAGGCCAGACGCGACACGTGGGCGCTGATCGAGGACATCCGGGCCTCCGGCGTGACCATCGTGCTCGTCACCCACTTCATGGAGGAGGCCGAGCGGCTCTGCGACCGGCTCGCGCTGATCGACCGGGGCAGGACCGTGGCCATCGACACCCCCGCCGGGCTGATCGCCGGCGTGCAGGGCGAGCAGCGGATCTCCTTCCGGCCGAACGTGCCGCTCCCCACCGACGACCTGCTCACCGCGCTCCCCGAGGTCACCTCGGTGACGCGCGCCGGCGACACGATCACGGTGTGCGGCACCGGCAACCTGCCCTACGCCGTCACCACGACCCTGGCCTCCCAGGGCGTCATCGCCACCGCCCTGCGGGTCGAACAGGCCACGCTCGACGACGCCTTCCTGGCCCTCACCGGCCGCACCCTCGACGGAGCCCACTCGTGAACAAGACGCTGACCACCGAGATCAAACTGCTCGTCCGCGAACCGCTGGCGGTGTTCTTCCCCCTCGTCCTGCCGCTGATGCTGCTGCTCATCCTGGGGCTCATCCCCGGCCTCGGCAAACCCGACCCGGGCCTCGGCGGGCAGAGCTACCTCAGCGCCTACATGCCGACCACGATGACGCTGCTCGCGATCATCACGACGGCGGTCACCATCCTTCCCGCCTCCATCGTGACGTACCGGGAACAGGGCGTACTGCGGCGCATGTCCACCACTCCGGCCTCGCCGTCCCGGCTGCTGTTCGCCATACTCCTGATCAACGTGGCGGTCTGCGTGCTGGCCGCCTTCCTCCTCATCGTCGTCGGCAGACTCGTCCACAACATCCAAGTGCCAGGACACCTGCCCTACTTCGTCCTGGTCCTCCTTCTCGGCACCTCCGCCATGCTCAGCCTGGGCATGCTGCTCGCCGCCGTCATCAACAGCAGCCGCGTCATCCAGGCCGTCGGCGGCGTGGCGATGTTCCCGCTGCTCTTCCTCTCCGGCATGTGGATGCCCCGGCACACCATGCCCGACGTCCTCCACGTCCTGAGCGACATCGCCATCATCGGCGCCTTCAGCGACGCCCTCCGGGCCACCTGGCTCGGTGAAACCCCCGAACTCGCCCACCTCGGCATCATGGCCGCCGGCCTCGCGGTCTTCGGCTTCCTCGCCACCAAACTCTTCCGCTGGACCTGACCCACGCGTACGGCACGCGCCCACGGGGGCCGCATGCCGTACGGCCCATCCGACACACCTATTCCACAACTGGGCCGTCGGGGGTGCGCAGCCACATCCACTGCCGGTCGGGCGCGACGGTCAGACCGAAATCGCCCACCCCGGGGCGGCCCTGCTCCTCCCACCACACGTAAGCGTCCTCGACCACCGCCCACACATCGCGCGGCCCCCCGAACACCACCTCGGCGGGGCCAGTCGTGACGTTCTCCGCCCACGAGGGGCCCGCCACCAGCGTGACCTTGTCTCCCCCGGGATAGACCACCATGTCGGGCAGATGCCTCCAGACGACAAGCGCGAACCCGGGATCCAGCAGCGCCTTACCCCCGACACGGCTCCGCCGGCGCCGCGCATCGCTTCTGTCCATGGCCGCGACACGGGGGAACCCCGGAACCCCGGCCGTCTCCCTCGCCGACATGAACCCCGAACCGGAGGCCGACATCCGCCCCGACGCGGTGCCGTCGGCGCCCACCGTCAACGTCGCCAGCCCTCCGGCCCACGCCGCACCGGCCGGACGCAGATCCGCCACGATCACACCGCCCGGCCTGACCTGCTCCAACCAGGCCATCGGCACATGGTCGAAAGCCACCGTGGCGATCAGCCTGTCGTACGGCGCCCGCCCGGGCCACCCCTCCCGACCATCGTGAACCGCGAGCGCCGGCCGAAGCCCGAGGCTCGCCAACCGGGCCTCGGCCACCTCGACGAGCCCGGGATCGATATCGACGGACGTGACATGCCGGTCTCCGAGCCTTTCGCTCAACAACGCGGCGTTGTATCCGGTACCGGTGCCGATCTCCAGCACCGCCGCGCCGTCGGCGACCCCGAGCGCGTCAAGCATGCGCACCATCAGCGATGGCCGGGTGCTCGAGCTGGTCGCCCACGGCCAACCGCCCCACTCGATGTACTGGGTGACCAGGGTCTCATCGGAGTACACGGCCGTCAGGTAGCCCGCGGACTCCGGCGAACAACGCCGACCGGTCCGCGGATCATCGGCCGGGTCGCCGGTACGGAGATAGAACGACGGCAGGAACACATGGCGGGGAACATTGACGAACGCCTCCCGCCACACGGGATCGGTCAGCGCTCCGGCGGAGGCCAGCTCGTCGGCCAACCGCCGAGCGTGCTCACGCCACACCCCCTCCATGACACCAGCCATCAATGATCGCCTCCCGCCACCAGCAAGTCGGCAACGCGTTCGGCGATAGGCAACCCCGTCGCCTCCTCAAGGATAGGAAGAGGGCCGGGGATTTCCTGGATATCCCACCGATCATTGGAGGCCGTGCTGGGGGTGGGTTAAGGTGGCGGCATGCGCGACATGTCATGTCTGGGTTGGTGGCGCTCCTTGTAGGAGCGGCCGCTACACGCGCATGACCCAGGGCCGTTCGGATGGACGGCCCTTTTCTGTGTCCTCGTGGCGATCACGGCCCTCCGTCCGAACGGCGAAACCGTTCGGAAGACCAGGAGGGCCTCATGGCCGTCGAACTCGGTGTCGAGAAGCCCGATCCGTTGGGGGTTTCGCCGGCGCAGCGGCGAAGCGCGGAGCTGGAAGGGTTGATAGAGCGCGATCCCCGGAGGTTTCGCGTGCTGACCGGGGACCGGCCCACGGGGCCGCTGCACCTTGGGCACTATTTTGGGACGCTTCGCAACCGGGTGCGGCTGCAGGGGCGCGGCCTGGAGATGTTCATCGTCATCGCGGACTACCAGGTGCTGACCGATCGGGATGTGGCGGAGAATCCACGCGAACATGTCGAAGGGCTCGTGCTGGACTATCTGGCCGCCGGCATCGACCCCGCGCGGGCCACGATTTTCGCGCACAGCGCGGTTCCCGCGCTCAACCAGTTGCTCCTACCGTTCCTCAGCCTGATCTCGGTGGCCGAACTCAGCCGCAACCCCACCGTGAAGGACGAGATCGCCCATTCACGGCAGTCCGCGGTCAGCGGCCTGATGTTCACCTACCCGGCGCACCAGGCCGCTGACGTGCTCTTCTGCAAAGCCAACCTGGTGCCCGTCGGGCAGGACCAGCTCCCCCACCTGGAGCTCACCCGCACGATCGCCCGCCGCTTCAACGAGAGGTACGGCACGGCCCCGGCATCGCCGTTCCCCGAGCCTGACGCGCTCCTCTCGGCCGCGCCGCTCCTGCTCGGGACCGACGGCACGAAGATGAGCAAAAGCCGGGGCAATGCCATCGCTCTGGCCGCCGACGCCGATGAAACCGCCAGGCTTGTCCGAAGGACCGTGACGGACGGCGACCGGCACATCGCCTACGACCCGGCGAACCGGCCCGCGGTGTCGAGCTTGGTGCTTTTGGCCGCTCTCTGCCTGGACCGCGACCCGCATCTGGTCGCCGCCGACATCGGCGACCGGGGGGCCGCCGCGCTGAAGGCGACGGTCACCGAGGCCGTCAACGAGCACCTGGCCCCGATCAGGGCCCGCCGCGCGGAATACGCCGCCGACCGCGCCTACCTGCGCGAGGTTCTCCGCGAGGGCAATGAGCGTGCCCGCGCGGTGGCCGACTCCACACTCGACGAGGTGCGTGCGGCGATGCGCATGTGAACTGTCCCTGGCAGGCGCCGAAATGGGCTCTCGCCGTACAGATTGACGGGCTAGTGCTGGGCCATGTCGACGAAACGGCTGTAGTGACCCTGGAAGGCCACGGTGACGGTGGCCGTGGGCCCGTTTCGGTGCTTGGCAACAATGAGGTCGGCTTCACCTGCTCGCGGGGATTCGCGCTCGTATGCGTCTTCCCGATGGAGAAGGATGACCATGTCCGCATCCTGCTCGATGCTTCCACTTTCGCGAAGGTCGCTAACTTGGGGGCGTTTGTCCGAGCGCTGCTCGGGACCTCGGTTGAGCTGGGAGATGGCGATGACGGGGACCTCAAGCTCCTTAGCGAGGAGCTTGAGGGCTCGGGACAGCTCGGAGACCTCCTGCTGGCGGCTCTCGGTCTTCTTGGGGGAGCTCATGAGCTGGAGGTAGTCGACGATGACGAAGCGCAGGTCATGGCGCTGTTTGAGGCGCCGGCACTTGGCGCGGATCTCCATCATGGACATGTTGGGCGAGTCGTCGATGAAGAGGGGCGCCTCGGCGACCTCGCTCATGCGGCGGGCCAGGCGGGTCCAGTCGTCGTCGGACAGGGCGCCCGAGCGCATGGTCTGCAGGGACACGCGCGCTTCGGCGGAGAGCAGACGCATGGTGATCTCGTTGCGGGACATCTCCAGGGAGAAGATGACGGTGGCCATGCCGTGCCGGATGGCCGCCGACCGGGCGAAGTCGAGCCCGAGCGTGGAGTTGTGAGTGGGGATCCATGTCTGGCCTGCCAGATACAGGTGATCGGCGTTGTCCACCTCCACACAGCGCACTGGCACCGACGTCACAGGGCGGACGTCGGTGATGTTGCGGTACGTCGTCTTGGGGTGGGCGTTGGTGTTCACGCGGGCGTTCTTGCGACCCAGACGGAAAACCTTGTCAGAGGGCGTGAACGTGATCGCATAACTGGTCGAGCCGGCTTCAGTGCGTTCTGGCACCGGCCGGGACGTCCAGGTCGCCTTGTAGCCAAGGCTCAGGATCAGCTCCCAGGCGTCCTCTGCCAGGCGGCGGTTCGTGACGGCAAGCTGGACTGTCCCAGCGGCGCTGATGTAGCCGTCAGTGTCCAGCAGCCCGGCCAGAAGCGCCCTACGCTGCGCCTCAGACGCGCGCAGGTATTCGCCCGGGATGTGCTTCTTGCCCAGCACGCCCAGCTTCCTCAGTCGGGCGTTCATAGTGCCGTGGTCGTTACGGCACTTCTGGCACTGCCTGAACCCGCTGGACGGGCCGCCGCAATCGGGGCACCTGGGCGGCTGCGAGGGACCACATTCGGAATTCCTCGACCGGCAACCGCACACCCTGCCACACGTGCGTACCTGTGCCGTTTGGGGCGTGAACGGCTTCCCGCACACGATGCACGGTCGTTCGGCGATCGGCTCCGGCTCGGGCGGCAGCATCGCGTACAGCAGCCCGCCACGGTGCTCCACCCGAAGACCTTCAGCGGCCACATGTTCGGCTATCTCCGAATCTCCAGTGGTGAACCGTGCACTGTCGGAACTGCCAGCTCCGAGCCAGATGCCCAGCGCGTACGGAGGGATCAGCAGATCACGGTTGGGGAGATCCAGCGGCCGGGCGTTGACAACGGTGTGGTTGAACCGCTTGTCTGCCGTGCGGCAAAGCAGGGTTGCGGCGATCTCCTCTGTCGTGCGCACCTGCGCGACGGTCCGCTGATCGCGGTGCCCGTTGTAGCCGGTCGCCGCCTGCTGCGCGGACCGCCGGGACGCACGCGTGTCAGTGAGCCACTGGTGTTGAGCGTCGGCCACGATCACCGTGCCGTCGCTGAACTCCACTTCGTAGCACGGACGGCCGTGCATGACGTCGGTGGCCGCCACGACACGGGTGGGCTTGCCGTCGGCGCCGATCAGGTAGTCGCCGGGCTGCACCTGCCCCATGGTGGTCCACCCGTCGGGGGTGGGCAGGGGCGTGTCGAGTGCGAGCGCCTTTCCGATGGCGGGGCGGGCGGCCACGACGATCATCTGGCCGGGGTGGAGGCCGTTGGTGAGCGTGTCGAGGTCCTGGAAGCCGGTGGGGACGCCGACCATCTGGCCGGACCGGCTGCCGATGGCCTCCAGCTCGTCGAGGGCTCCGGGCATGATCTCGGCGAGAGGGAGGTAGTCCTCGGAGGTGCGGCGCTCGGTGACGGCGTAGATCTCGGCCTGGGCGCGGTCGACGAGGTCGTCGACCTCGTCGGCCTGGCCGCCGTAGCCGAAGGAGACGATGCGGGTGCCGGCCTCGATGAGGCGGCGCAGGATGGCCTGCTCGCGCACGATCTTGGCGTAGTAGCCCGCGTTGGCCGCGGTCGGCACGATCGCGGTGAGGGTGTGCAGATAGGCACCGCCGCCGACGCGGGCGACCTCGCCGCGTTTCTGGAGCTCGCCGAAGACGGTGACGGCGTCGGCGGGCTCTCCCCTGCCGTAGAGGTCGGTGATGATGTCGTAGATGATCTGGTGGGCGGGCCGGTAGAAGTCGTCGGAACGGATGACCTCGACGACGTCGGCGATCGCGTCCTTGGACAGCAGCATGCCGCCCAGCACCGACTGCTCCGCCTCGATGTTGTTGGGCGGAGTGCGCTCGAAACCGGGCCCGATGCCTGGCTCCTCATCCATGCTCACCGCGCACCCCCTCAACCTCAACGCCTTCGCAGGCGGTCGTACCACCCCCACTTGTAGTCGACCGGTGTGACAGTCTCCCCGGAACCCGAAAATGCGGCAACACGACCTGTCGATAACCCTGTGGACAAGCTGTGGGTTACTCGGCCGAAGGTGTGGGCGACCTGGGGACGAGCCTGTGGATAACTGCTGTGCACAGCCGAGGAACCCCCTACTGGCTGCGGAAACTTTATCCACCGCCTGTGGACAGAAGAAATTTGTCGCGACACGCCGAAGCTCTTCACTCCACACCCACCACCCCAGCAGCGGCCGATCAATGTGTAAGTGGCAAAATCACCCTATGCCCGTGACGCGCGATGATCGCGAGATTCTCCGCCTCGCCGTACCCGCGTTCGGTGCACTCGTCGCGGAACCCCTGTTCCTTCTCACCGACTATGTGATCGTCGGCAGGCTGGGCACGACGGCTTTAGGCGCTCTGGGCGTGGCAGGCGTGGCGTTGACCACCTTCGTCAGCCTGTGCATCTTCCTGGCGTACGGCACGACCGCCGCCGTGGCGCGCAAGATCGGGGCGGGGCACTCGCGGGACGCGGTGAAGCAGGGCATCGACGGACTGTGGCTGGCCACGCTCCTCGGTATAGTGATCACCGCCGTGGCGTGGCCGCTCGCGCACTCGATCGTGGAGTTCTTCGGGGCCTCCCCCGCCCTCGCCGAGCAGGCCGTGACATATCTCCGCATCAGCCTGTTCGGCATCCCCGCCATGCTGATCGTGCTCGCCGGAACCGGCGTGTTGCGCGGGTTCCAGGACACCCTCACCCCGCTCTACGTGGCCATCGGGTCGTTCGCCCTGAACGCCGCGCTCAACGCCTGGTTCGTCCTGGGACTTTCGTGGGGGATCGCCGGATCGGCGTGGGGCACCGTACTCGCCCAGACACTCGGCGCGGCCGTATACGTGGCCGTGGTAGTGCGGGTGGCCCGCCGGGAGCGGGCCTCGCTGATGCCCGACCTGGAGGGGATCCGCCGGGCGGGAACGGCGGGCTTCGCGCTGTTGGTGCGTACGGCCTGCATGCGTGTCGTGCTCCTCGTGGGCACGGTGGCGGCGACCCGGATGGGCGACGCGCACATCGCTGCCCACGCGGTGGCCACGCAGATCTGGAACCTGCTCGCCTTCGCCCTCGACGCGATCGCCATCGCGGGCCAGGCGATCACGGGACGCGCGCTCGGCGCGGGAGACGTCGCCGGGGTGCGCAGGGCGACCAAGCGGATGGTGCTCTGGGGCATCTGGTCGGGTGTGGTGCTCGGCGCGCTCATCATCGCGCTCAGGCCGCTCCTGCCGGGGCTGTTCAACGCGGACGCCATCGTCAGCGGGGAGCTGCTGGCCCTGCTGTGGCTGGTGGCGCTGCTCCAGCCTCTCGCCGGGGTGGTGTTCGTGCTCGACGGCGTGCTGATCGGAGCGGGCGACCAGCGTTACCTCGCCTGGTCGAGCGTCTGGACGACGCTGGCCTTCCTCCCGGCCGCCGCGGTGGTGGTGCTGACGGACGGCGGGCTCGTCGGGCTCTGGCTCGCGCTCTGCGTGTGGATGGCGGCTCGGCTCGCCACGCTCGGCACCCGGGCGTACGGCACCGCCTGGATGGTCACCGGCGCCTGAACGCCGCCCGGCCGGTGCCGTACGGCGCGGCGGGGCACGGGGGCCGCGCACGGGCACAGCACGGGCACAGCACGGGCACAGCACGGGCGCGCGGCATGGGCACAGCACGGGCGCGCGGCATGGGCACAGCACGGGCGCGCGGCAGGGGCGCGGTGCAGGGGCGTCTGGTATCCGCGGCGCCTCAGGGGCGGGCGCCGATGACGGTGCGCAGGAAGTCGCGGGTGCGGGGGTGCCGGGGGTCGGTGAAGATCTGCTCGGGTGTGCCGTGTTCACGCAGGACACCGCCGTCGAGGAAGCAGACGGTGTCGGCGATGTCCCTCGCGAAGCTCATCTCGTGAGTGGCGAGGATCATGGTCATTCCGCCCTCTTTCAGCTCTCTGATAATGCCGAGTACCTCGGCGACGAGCGCCGGGTCGAGCGCGGAGGTGACCTCGTCCAGAAGCATGAGCCTGGGCTGTGTGGCGAGCGCGCGGATGATCGCCACCCGCTGCTGCTGGCCGCCGGAGAGCCTGTCTGGATATGCCCCGGCCTTGTCCGCCAACCCGAACCGTGCGAGCAGGCCCCGGGCGTGTTCCTCAGCCTGCTCCCGCCCCACTTTGTGGACCTTGCGGGGGGCCAGAGTGATGTTGTCCAGCACGGTCATGTGGGGGAAGAGGTTGAACGCCTGGAAGACGATGCCGAGCCGTTGGCGTACTTTGTCGGCGTTGACGCGTGGATCGCTGATCTCTCGGCCGTCGAGGTGGATTGTTCCGTCGTCGATGGTTTCGAGGAGGTTGACGCAGCGGAGCAGGGTGGACTTGCCCGATCCCGACGCGCCGATCAGGCAGACCACCTCGTGCGGGCGCACCTCGAGATCGATTCCCCGCAGCACGCTGTGGCCGTGGTAGTGCTTCCAGACACCCTTGATCGCCAGCAGCGGCGACATGTCACCTTTCACTGGCCCCTCCTCCGCTGTGTCCTGGCGGCCAGGTAGTCGGTGAAGCGCGCTATAGGGATGGTGAGCAGGATGAACAGGAGAGCCGCCACCAGGTACGGCGTGTAGTTGAACGTGCCGGAGGCATGGATCTGGGCCTGTCTGAGCGCTTCGAGCGGACCGATCGTGGCCACCAGCGCGGTGTCCTTCTGCAGGGAGACGAAGTCGTTCAGCAGCGGCGGCACGACACGCCGTACGGCCTGCGGAAGCACCACATGCCGCATCGACTGGCCGTGGGTCAGGCCGAGGGAGCGGGCCGCCGTCCTCTGGCTGGGGTGCACGGATTCGATGCCCGCGCGGAACACCTCCGCGACGTACGCGCCGTAGGACAGGGTCAGCGCGATGACGCCGAGGGTCGCGAGATCGGTCGGCATCCCCTGGAGCTCCAACGCGGGCAGGCCGAAACCGACGAGGTAGATGACGAGGATCGTGGGGACGCCGCGGAAGATGTCGGTGTAGGCGACCGCGAGGGCGCGCAGCGGAAAGAAGATCGGCGATTTGAGGCTGCGCACCACCGCGACGAGTAGGCCGACGAGCAGCACCAGGGGCTCGGCGATCAGGAAGATCTTGACGTTGAGCAGGAACCCGTCGACGACCTCGGGCAGGGCCCTGACGAACGCCTCCGGGCTGAAGAAGGTCTCCTGCACCCTCGGCCAGCCCGGGGAGGCCGTGAGCAGCCAGATGAGGAGCACGAGGAAGACCACGGTCGAGGCCGTGGCCACCGACCCCGAGCGCAGGGCCCGCCTTCTGCGCGTCTTCTCACGCTCGACCTGCCGTGCGCTTTTGACCCAGGTGTCGCCGGAAAGGCCGCCCACAGGGGCTTTCCTCACGACAGCTCGGGAGCGCCGGCGGCGGAGCCGAGCCACTCCTTCTCTATCTTGGCCAGGTCGCCGTTGGCCTTGAGCACATCGATCGCCTTATCGGCGCAGGACACCAGCGGGCTGCCCTTCTGGAAGACCAGGCCGAACTCCTCGACGGCTCCGCCGACCGACGCGAACTGGCCGACGATCTTCGACTTCTCCACCTGGGCGGCCGTCACGTAGAACGCCGTCGGAAGGTCGACGACCACCGCGTCGACCTGCTTGTTCTTCAGAGCGTTGACCACGTCGATCTGCTCGTTGTAGACGTTGGGGTCCTTGGACGGCTGGATCCGGTCCTTGACTGCCTGCAGCGACGTCGTGCCGACCTGCACCCCGATCTTCGCGTCCTTGAGTGCCGCGAGGTTCGCGGTCGAGGCGAACTTCGACCCCTCGACGGCGACCACGGCCTGTTTGACGGAGTAGTAGCCCTTGCTGAAGTCGACGGCCTTGGCGCGCTCGGGCGTGATCGAGACCTGGTTGATGTCGAAGTCGAACTGCTTCTTACCGGGGGCGAAGGCCGAATCGAACTTCACGACGCTCCACGCGACCTCGTCGCGCTGGAAGCCCATCTGCCCCGCGATGGCGTAGGCGACGGCGCTCTCGAACCCCAGGCCGTTCGACGGGTCGTCGTCCTTGAACCACGGCTCATAGGCCGGCTTGTCGGTGGCGATGGTCAACTTGCCCGCCGTCGCCAGCGTGAGCTGGTCTTTCGTGCACGCGGTCGAAGCCCTCGGGTTCGCCGTGGCCGCCCCCGTCGTCTCGGCCGCGGGCGCACACGCGGCCGCCACCAGCGCGAGTACGCCGAGCGCGGACAACATCGCGGGACGGACCATGGAGTGCCTCCAAGAGCAGGTCATGCGGGAGTAACGGCTGAATTCTATGTGCCGCCCACACGCCACGCCGACCAGGAGTTATGCACATCACTCCACGTCACTCCACGCCGGCCGTACGGCACAGGCCCCCGTGTCCGTCTCCGGTGAAACGCGGAACGCGGAACGCGGAACATGAAAACGCCGAACATGAAAACGCGAAACATGAAAACGCGAAACGCGGTCGAGCCGGATGGTGGCTCGACCGCGTTGCGGTGACCGGAAGGTCAGGCGGAGACGACCTCGACGTCGAGGGCGGCGGACACCTCGGGGTGCAGCTTGACGCTGACCCGGTGGGAGCCCAGGCTCTTGATCGCGTTGGTGATCTCGATGCGGCGGCGGTCGAGCTGCGGACCGCCGGCGGCCTTGACGGCCTCGGCGATGTCGCCGGTCGTGATCGAGCCGAAGAGGCGACCGGACTCGCCGGCGCGGGTCTTGAGCTTGACCTTGAGGGCGCCGAGCTGGCCGGCGACCTCCTTGGCGGTGCCGAGGTCGCGGATCTCGCGGGCGTCGCGGGCCTTGCGGATCGAGGCGATCTGCTTCTCGCCGCCGCGGGTCCAGCGGATGGCGAAGCCGCGCGGGATCAGGTAGTTGCGGCCGTAGCCGTCCTTGACCTCGACGATGTCGCCGGGGGAGCCCAGGCCGGAGACCTCAGTCGTGAGAATGAGCTTCATGATTGAGACGTCTCCTTTCTAGCGGGCCGTGCTCGTGTAAGGCAGCAGGGCCATCTCACGAGCGTTCTTGATAGCGGTCGCCACGTCGCGCTGGTGCTGGGTGCAGTTGCCCGTCACCCGGCGGGCACGGATCTTGCCGCGGTCGGAGATGAACTTCCGCAGCAGCGCCGTGTCCTTGTAGTCGACGTAGGAGATCTTGTCGTGGCAGAACAGGCAAACCTTCTTCTTAGGCTTGCGCAGTGCCGGCTTGGCCATCGTGGTGCTCCTTTCAGAGCCCCGCCGGAAGGCGGGAATGGTCATTTCGGAAACTGATGGATTGTGGATCGGGCGTTCTCATCGGGGAATGAGGAGAACACCCGAGTGACCGGGAGGCCGGGAGCGCGGAACGGCGCTCTGGAAGCGGTGACCTAGAACGGCGGCTCGTCGCTGAAGTCGCCGCTGAACCCACCGCCCTGCTGGTTGCCGCCGCCGTAGCCGCCGCCTTGCTGGCCACCGCCGCCGAAGCCGCCGCCCTGCTGCTGGCCGCCGCCGTAGCCGCCACCGCCACCGTAGCCACCGCTCTGCGGTGCCGGGGTGGCCGAGGCCCACGGGTCGTCGGCGGGGCCACCGCCGCCGCCACTGAAGCCGCCACCCTGCCGGGCGGTGCGGTTGACCTTGGCGGTCGCGTTGCGCAGGGACGGGCCGACCTCGTCGACCTCGACCTCGTAGACGGTGCGCTTCTCGCCCTCTTTGGTCTCATAGGACCGCTGCTTGAGCCGCCCCTGAACGATGACCCGCATGCCACGCTGGAGGCTTTCCGCGACGTTCTCCGCGGCCTGCCGCCAGATGTTGCAGGTCAAAAAGAGGCTCTCGCCGTCTTTCCACTCGTTGGTCTGGCGATCCATGTATCGCGGAGTGGAGGCGATGCGGAACCGGGCCACGGCCTGCCCCGTCGGGGTGAAGCGCAACTCCGGGTCGTCGACGAGGTTGCCGACGATTGTGATCGTGGTGTCGCCTGCTGCCATGGCTCGCTTTCACCTTCCCGCACGGCTTTATATTGAGAGCTTCAGACTAGGACCAAGGACCGACAGAAAACCGGAGCTCAGTGCGCGTCGGGACGGAGCACCTTGGTGCGGAGAATGCCCTCGTTGAGGTTGAGCTGACGGTCCAGCTCCTTGACCGTGGCCGGCGTGGCGGTGAGGTCGATCACGGCGTAGATGCCCTCGGGCTTCTTCGCGATGTCGTAGGACAGCCGGCGGCGGCCCCAGACGTCGACCTTCTCCACGGTGCCACCGTCGTTGCGCACGACCTGCAGGAACTGGTCGAGCGACGGGGTGACGTTACGCTCATCGAGCGACGGGTCGAGGATGACCATCACTTCGTAACGACGCATGCGAACTGCAACCTCCTCTGGACTCTTGCGGTCACGACACCATGACGTGACAGGAGGACGCTGACGCCTGACACGGGAGAAAGGCCCCTTGTTGGCCACCCCCCGCGCTCCGGGTGACAACACACCCATCACAACGCAGCGCAGCCAGGCTACCAGCAGCCAGAGATGTTCTGTGCCTGGCCCAGAGGGAACATTTCATGAAGAATGCCATGTAGGGGGTGGTATCTATGTCGCATGTGCCTCGCCCCACGGAGAGCGAGTCGTTCAAATTCACGTTGAACTCCGATGGCCGCCCGCACCCGAGGGAGAACGTCACGGCCGTCGTCACCCTCCTCTGTGGGATCACAGCCCTCGTGACCGGTTTGATCCCCGTCGCGCACATCATCGCCTCCTGGGTGGGGGTGATCGGCTTCCTCGGTGGGTTCCTCTCGCAGTACATCTCGGAGACGACTCCGGAACGGTCCCTCAACATCATGGGAATCGTCGGTTCGTTCGTGGGAACCGCCCTGGGCATCTACCACGGGGGTTTCATCCCCTGAGCGCCGTCCCGCCGGAGGAGTCCCCGGCGGGCACAGGGGGGCGGGCACAGAGGTCCCTGCCGGCCGGAGCCCGTGAACGGCCCAGTGGAGGCACCCGGCGGAGGCGCACGGGCACACGGTGGAGGCGCACTGCGGAAGGACGGTGGAGGCCCAGCGGAGGCACACCCCGCGCGGCTTGGAACCGGAGGTCGGGGAGGGGTTAGGCTCACGGCCATGGTGCGCATCGGAGCTCATGTCGATCAGGACGACCCACTCGCCCACGCCGCGGCGCGGGGCGCCGACGCGGTGCAGTTCTTCCTCGGCGATCCGCAGGGCTGGAAGGGCCCGGTGGTCTCCGAGGGGGCTGCGCTCACAACGGCGGCCGATGTGGACGTCTACATCCACGCGCCCTATGTGATCAACGTGGCGACCGCCAACAACCGGATCCGCATCCCCAGCCGCAAGCTGCTCTCCCAGCACCTCACCGCCGCCGCCGAGCTCGGGGCGAAGGGGCTCGTGGTCCACGGCGGCCATGTGAACGCCGGCGACGACCCGCAGATCGGGTTCGACAACTGGCGCAAGGTGTTCGAGCGTATGGAGTGCCCGATTCCGGTGCTGATCGAGAACACCGCGGGCGGCGGCAACGCGATGGCGCGCAAGCTTGAGCGGATCGCCCGGCTGTGGGACGCGTTGGACGGCCTCGACGTGGGGTTCTGCCTGGACACCTGTCACGCCCACGCCGGCGGCGAGGACCTCGTCGACCTGGTCGAGCGGGTCCAGGCGATCACGGGCCGGATCGACCTCGTGCACTGCAACAACTCGCGGGACGCGTTCGACTCCGGGGCCGACCGGCACGCCAACCTCGGCAGCGGGCAGATCGACCCAGAGCTGATCCTCGCGGTGTGCCGGGCGGCCGGGGCTCCGATCATCGTCGAGACGCCCGGCGACGGGCAGGGCGACGACATCGCCTTCCTTCGCAAGAACCTCTAGGCGCGAGCCCCTGAGCACCCGAACCCCTGGGCGCGAGCCTCCGGGCGCGTCCCCAGGGTGACCGAAGCCCGCACAACCCGTTACCCACAGCCTGTGGATAACTTCCCTGGATTGCGAAGCCGCAGGAGTGGGTATAAGGCCGCCCCCGGTCACCCGGCCCAGGCCCCCTGCAGGAAGGCCAGTGTGTTCAGCACGAGAAGGGGGCCGACCAGCAGCGCATAGACGGCGAGCAGCCACGGCCGCAGCCGGTTGAGCCTCCCCGGTCGATCCGGCCTCGGGGTGGCGACCCGCCCGATCGCGATCCACAGCGGCCACCACAGCAGCGCGGCCCGGGGGATGGACAGGTAGTAGGCGGAGCAGACGAGCGCGCCCACCTGAAGCCCCACATAGACGAACTCGCTCCACCGACGCATGTACACCAGCCACAGCACAAGCCCCACGCCGACGACCGCGGCCGCGATCTCCAGCCGGAACGCCCAGGCGAAGATCCCGTCGCCCATGGCGGCGCTCCAGGTCGTGGCGAAGGACTCCCACGGCCACACGAGGCGGCGCCCCCACCCGGCTTCCTGGGCGTGGCTCCAGGCGAGCCAGTCACCTGTCCGGGAGTAGTGGTAGGCGGAGTAGGCGGCCAGCGGCAGGAACGGCACGGCCAGCCAGCCGGCGTCGCGCCAGGCGGGGCGTTTCGCCGTACAGAACTCCACGATCAGCGCGCAGGCGAGGAACAGGCCGGTGATCCGTACGCTGGAAGCCCCGGCCGCCAGCAGCCCCGCCCACATCCATTTCCGGCGGCGGGCGGCGAGCCAGGCCGGAATGGCGAACGCGAGGAACAGCGATTCGCTGTAACCGGCGAAGAGGAACACCGCGGTCGGGCATATGAGGAGGGCGAGAACCGAGCGCCATCCGGCTCCCGGCGGCCCTTCGAACTCGGCGAGTCTGGCGAGGGCGACCATGGCGACCGCGCCGGCGAGGAGGGAGATGAGCAGGCCGCTCAGCGTCCAGTCGGGAATCACGGAGTGGACCAGCCTCAGCGTCAGCGGCATGCCGGGGAAGAAGGCCGGCAGTCCTGGGTCGGGGGGACGGGCGGGATCTCCGTCGTAGCCGTGGCGGGCGATGATGGTGAGCAGTTCGGCGTCCCAGCGCCGCCAACGGTCGAGGAAGAGCCCAAGATCCTCCCCTTCCGCCAGGATGCCCGCTCCCACGATCGCGATCACCACCATGCCGAGGCGTGAGCCGAACCACAGGACGAGCGCCTCGCGCGCGGGAGTGATCATAGGGCGAGATTTTCTCTGGTCAACCGGCCCAGACGCCATGAAGAAACGCCAGCGCGTTCACCACCATGAGCGGCCCGGCCACAAGACCGTAAACCCACAATAGCCACGAATGCCTGCGGCACGCGCACGCCAGAGCGATCCACATCGGCCACCAGAGCAGCAGTGTGCGCGGTATCGACAGGTAGTAACTGGAGACGAGCAGCGCCCCCAACTGGGAGCCGGTGTATACGAACTCGCTCCACCTCCGCCGATAAAGCAGCCACAGCACAAACGCCAGGCCGACGGCCGCCGCGACCAGTTCCATCCGGAACGCCCAGGTGAATTTGTTGTCCATGAGAAAGGCGGATCGCACGGTGGTGAGAAAGGACTCCCACGGCCACACCAGGTGGCGTCCCCAGCCGGCTTCCTGCGCGTGGTGCCAGGCCAGCCAGTCGCCGGTGCGGACGAACTGATAAACGGAATACGCGACGAGCGGCAGGAACGGCACCGCCAGCCAGCCGGCGTCACGCTCGCCGGAGGACCCGGGAGACCTGTGAGACCCGGCGGAGCCCGCCGCGCCGCCCATCCGCCCCCCGGTGCCCGCTCGTCGCGTCACGGGGCTTTCCAGCAGCCGGGTGCCACCCGCCGAGCGACCGGCCCGGCGGGACAGGCGGGGTGCCGCGGCGCCGCGCCAGGTCCGGGCTTCCGCCCCTGCTCGGCGGGGCCGTGCCGTAAAAAACTCGACGATAAGCGCCAACGCGAGGAACAGTCCCGTGATGCGCACGCACGACGCCCCCGCTCCGAGCAGCCCCGCCCACATCCACCTGCGTTGCCGCGCCGCGAGCCAGGCGGGGATGGCGAAGGCGAGGAACAGGGCCTCGCTGTAGCCGACGAACAGGAACACCGCGGTCGGCGCGAGCACGAGGGCGAGAACGGCGACCGGTCCTGTGCCCTCGCCGCCCTCCCGGTCGGCCAGCCGCGACAGGGCGACCACGGCGACCGCTCCCGCGACAAAGGACAGCACCACTCCCGCCACCGTCAAGTTCGGTACGGCAAAGCCGACGACGCGCAGCGCAAGCGGCTGCCCCGGAAAGAACGCCGGGCTCGCCGGGTCCGACCCGTATCCGTGGGCGGCGATCCATTCGAGTTTGCGCACGTCCCAGTGGTGCAGCCCTTCCAGCAGGGGCGGCGACGCGCCACCGGCGGCGAGGAGGGCGACCCCCAGCGTCACGGTGAGCAGTATGCCCAGGCGGGAGGCGATCCAGATGATCAGCGCGGGTAGGTCCCTGTTGTTCACAGGGAGTTACGTATCAGCTCCGTGCTGTGATGAGCGGGAGGCGGTCGGGCGCGCCGTCGAAGACGCCGCCGGATCGGTCGTCGGACGGATTCTCGCGGAGGCCGTCCTTGTCGGGGCGCAGGATGTCGCGCACGACGAACGCCATCATGATGACGATCATGATGGCCCTGCCCCAGACCGCCGTGAAGTAGGTGGTGTCGGCGATGCCGAGGTGGGCGTTGCCTTCCTGCAGCCCCACGAGGTAGAGCCAGATCGCGAAGAAGTACCAGCATTCGGCGAGCTGCCAGAGCGCGAGCGGCTTCCAGTTGGGCCGGGCGAGCACGGCGAACGGCACCAGCCACAGCACGTATTGCGGGGACCAGACCTTGTTGGTCAGCATGAACGCCGCGAGTGCCAGGAAGACGAGCTGCATCAGCCGCGGCTTGGCGGGGGCGAACACCGTGAGGACGGCGATGCCCAGGCAGAGCGCGCCGAGGGAGACGATGCCGAGCGTGTCGAGCAGTGCCGGGTCGCCGAGCACCGGCCAGCCCCGCTGCTGGAAGAAGTACCAGAGGGAGCCCCAGTCGGCGGGGCGTTCGTCGCTGAAGACGTAGAACCGCTTCCAGCCTTCGAAGGCGAGCAGCATGATGGGCAGGTTGACGGCCAGCCATGTGCCTGCGCCGGCGCCGAGGGTCTTCAGGAACGGCCGCCACGTGCCGGTGCGCAGGGTGAGCAGGAACAGCGGGCCGATGAACATCAGCGGGTAGAACTTGGTGGCGACGGCGAGGCCCAGCAGGACGCCGGTGAGCACGTGGCGTTCGCGGGCCCAGGCGTACATCGCGCCGAGCGCGAGGGCGCCGGCGGCGAGGTCCCAGTTGATGTACGCGGTGAGGATGACCGAGGGGGCCAGGGCGTACCAGAGCGTGTCGCGCCGCCCGCCCGGCCCGGCCAGCGCGGCCATGAGGACGACGCCGACGACCAGGCAGAGGGCCATGAGGATGACGGTGACGTCGTAGAAGGCCACGGCGGGATCCGCGGAGCCGCCCACCAGCCGGCGGAAGAACTCCATGATCGCGCCGATGCCCACGGGGTATTCGACGGGGTAGTCGAAGTAGGGGATCTTGCCCTCGTTGAGCTTCTCCATCCACCACAGGGGATAGATGTCGGTGTAGCAGAAGTTCGTGAACTGCAGCGTGCCGTTGTTCCACGCGCCCTCGACGCGGCACGGCCACTTCCACAGGTAGGCCAGCGCCGCACCGAGGACGGCGAGCAACGCGAAGGGGATGAACGGCGCGAAGTTCGCGCCGAATCCCTCAAACCTGGAAACGCGTTGTTCGCGTGGCTTCTCCTCCAGATCCCCGGTGACGGACATCACTGATCACGCCGTCGAGCCGCCGGGGTCTCGTTCTTATCGTTCTTATCGTTCTTGTCGTGGACGGCCTTATCGTGGGCGGCTCTGCCGCCCATTTGGAGGTCTTCCGTTCCACCGGTGTCACCCGAGCCCGAGTCGCCCCAGGAATCGCCGTCGTCGGGGCCCTCGTCCCAGGGGTTGCCACGGTCGCCGTCATCCCAGGGGTTGCCGCCGTTGTCCTCCCACTCCTGCGGAGGCGGGGTCGGCTTCGGCAGCGGCCTCGGCACGAGGTTCTCGTCCATCCCGACGTTGGCCCGCGGGGGGAACTGCTCGGCGGGGAGCCCCTTCATGGCCTCCTGCATGAAGACCTTCCAGATCGCCGCGGGAACGGAACCACCGGAGATGCCATTGAGCCGAACCTCCTCCGGGGTGACTTTCCCGGTCTTGGGGTCGCGCTTCTGCACTTCCTTGTACATCCCCACCGCGGTGGAGAGTTGCGGGGTGAAACCGACGTACCACGCTTCCTTGTTGTCGTTGTTGGTGCCGGTCTTGCCTGCGGTGGGACGGTCGGGGAGCACAGCTCCCTTACCAGTGCCGGTCTTGACGACCTCCTGCAGCGCCACCGTAGCGTCGGCGGCGGCGTCCTCCGAGATGACCTGCTTGAACGTGGTGTCTTCTTTAACGACGACACCGCCGGATTCCCTCACCTCGGTGACCACATGCGTGTCGTAGTGCTTGCCTTTGTTGGCGAAGATCGAATAGCCGCCCGCCTGCTCGATGGCGGTGACCGGGCTACTTCCAATGCTGATCAGGTACTTGTGCTTCGCCAGGGAGACTTCAAGACGCTTGCGATCGAGTCCGGCATCGACGGCGATGTCGACCACCTTCTCAAGGCCGACCTTCTCCGCCATCTTCGCGAACGATGTGTTGATCGATTGCGCGGTCGCCTTGATGACGTCGGCACCGCCGTTGCCCATCGAATGGTCGTTGTCGATAGGTGACGTGTCGGGCAGATTCACGGGCCCCTGGGTGGGGGTGTAGCTGTTGAGGCTGTAGCCCTGGTTGAGCCAGGCGGCGAGAACGTACGGCTTGAACGCCGACGCCGCCTGCTTCTGCGACATGAACGCCTCGTTCCACTGCTCCTTGAGGTAGTTGGAGCCGCCGTAGAAGGCGAGGACCCGACCGTTCCTGGGATCGACGGCGGCCAGACTGGTCGTCACGTCCTTGCCGAAGTTGCCCTGGGAGCGCACCGCGGTCTCCGCGGCGTCCATCAGTCGTTTGTCGAAGGTCGAGTAGATCTTGTAGCCCTTCGTCGCCACGTCCTGCTCGGGTATGCCGCGCTTCTCCAGTTCGGCGAGGACCGTGTCGACCATGTAGCCGACCTTGCCGCCGTAGACATTTCTCAGGCGGTGCTTGATGCGCTTCGGGGCCTGCGGATGTGTCGTCTTGAGTTCGCCGTATTTCGCGGGGTCGAGGAGGGCGAGCCCGTCCAGGGCGTACTCGTAGCGCTCCTGGGTCGGGGCCAGGTTGCCCTTCTCCTCCGCCGTGTCGAAGGCGCCGGGGTTCTGGATGCGTCCAGCGAGGTAGGCGGCCTGCTGCACGGTGAGCTTGCCGACGTTCTTGTTGAAGTACGCCTGGGCCGCCGCCTGGATGCCGTAGGCGCCTCGCCCGAAGTAGATGGTGTTGAGATACTGCGCAAGGATCTGCTCCTTGGACAGCTCATCGTTGATCTTGACCGAGATGAAGATCTCCTTGACCTTGCGCTCGATCGTCTGCTCCTGGCTGAGCCCCTCGTAGTAGTTGCGGGCCATCTGCTGGGTGATGGTCGAGCCGCCCTGCATCTGCTGCCCGGACAGGGTGCTCCACACCGACCGGAACATGCTGCTGATGTCGATGCCCGAGTCGGTCCAGAAGTCGCGGTTCTCGACGCCGATGACGGCGTCCTGCACATGCTTGGGGATCTGGTCGAAGTCGACCAGGGTGCGACGCTTGCCGATGCGGGCCATCGCGGTCTTCTTGTCGCCGTAGTAGATGACGCTGCCCTGGGATACGGCGTCGTTCTGCTCGACCTTGGGCACGGGGGTGTTGATGTAGGCGACGATCACCATGCCGAAGACCCCGGCGGCGAGCACGGTGGCACTCGCCACGACGATCTTCCAGTTGGGGATGAATCGCTTCCAGCCCTGCCTGCCCCCCTCGGCGCCGTCGTCGGGCGCCGCGGGGCCTCCCGGGCCTCCCGGACCGCCCGGCTCTCCGGGCCCTCCCGGCGGTACGGGACCGTCCGCGCCGCGCCGCGCCCGGCGACCGCGTCCCGGCCTGTCGCCGCTCCCCGCCTGGGCGGCCATCATGGCCTGCGTGTCCTCGAACTCGGCCTCCGGCCTGCGCCTGCCCTGGCGGTCGCCGCCGTGCGGCCCGCCGTGCGGCGAGGCGCTCTGGGCCGTGCCGTACGGCCTGGCCTGCGGTCTGCCGCGAGGATCGGTGGTGGCCTGCCGGACGCCGTCGTCGGCGCGCGGCGGGGGGCTGCCGAGGGGGCGGCCGGGCGGCTGCGCCTCGGGGGACCCCCATGCCGCCTGCGCGGACTGACGGCCGGGCCGCCCCTGGGGTTCGCGCGGCGTGCCGCCGGGGGTCGAGCGTCGACGCCTTCCCGGGCGAGCGGCTCCTTCGGCGCCCTCGGGGCGTCCGCCCGACTCCGGGCCAAAGTTGCTGTAACTCACGTGATCCTCGTCAGTCATCGGATGCTGTGGGGGGCAGGCGACGGCACAACGATCGCAGACCTCCGCCGCGGAGACCCGGAATTCACGTAATCATGAGCCATCTGGGGGGCTCCCGCGACGAGGGCTCGTTCTGACCACATGCGCGCCACACTAACGGTTTTTTACCAATTGCTCCCAACCCCTTGAGGATCTCGTCGATTGCAGCCGTATGACGGGGCGACGTATCCTGCAGATGTATCGGCCCGATACATCGGAGCGAGAGGGGGGCGGTTCGAGTGACCGGCGCGAAGAGCAACGTGCTCGAACTTGCCGTGCTCGGATCGCTGCACGAGACCCCACTGCACGGCTACGAGCTGCGCAAACGACTCAATGCCCTGCTGGGCATGTTCCGTGCGTTCTCGTATGGCTCGCTCTACCCGTGCCTCCGTCAGCTCCTGACGGACGGCCTGATCGTGGAGGAGCAGCCGCCCACCGCGGAGAGTGTGACCCCGCTCACGGGACGGCGATCGAAGATCGTCTACCGACTCACCGCGGATGGCAAAGAGCGCCTTCAAGACCTGCTCACCCAGGCCGGGCCCTCCTCATGGGAGGACGAGAGCTTCGGTGTGCACTTCGCCTTCTTCCGCCACACCGAGGCCGAGGTTCGCCTGCGCATCCTCGAGGGGCGTCGCAGCCGCCTTGAGGAGCGCCTGGACAGCGTCCGCACCGCGCTGGCGCGGACGCGTGAACGGCTCGACCGCTACACGCTCGAACTGCAGCGCCACGGCCTCGAAGGGGTCGAACGCGAGGTGAGGTGGCTCAATGAGCTGATCGCCACCGAGCGGCGAGGTGCGAGCCAGGCGGCTCAGACGGGACCGACAGGACAAGAAGGGCAGGCAGGGCGGACAGGGCAGCAGGGGCAGGCGGGTCCCCCCGGATCCGCCGGGCCCAGGGGTGAGGCGGCGAGTGCGGATCACACCGCGACACATGAATGAGGGTCAGAACCTGACCATGGAAACGAATACGTAAGGGGCGAGTGCGATGGGTTCGGTGCGCGTAGCCATTGTCGGTGTTGGCAATTGCGCGGCGTCGCTGGTCCAGGGCGTGCACTACTACAAGGACAGCGACCCGGCGCAGCGAGTGCCGGGCCTGATGCACGTGCGGTTCGGCGATTACCACGTCGGTGACGTTCAGTTCGTCGCGGCCTTCGACGTCGACGCCAAGAAGGTCGGGCGTGACCTGTCTGAGGCGATCGTGGCCTCGGAGAACAATACGATCCAGATCTGCGACGTGCCGCCGCTGGGCGTCACCGTGCAGCGTGGCCACACCTTCGACGGACTCGGTGAGTACTACCGGGAGATGGTCGAGGAGTCCGACGAGACGCCCGTGGACGTCGTCCAGGCGCTCAAGGACAGCGGGGCCGATGTCCTGGTCTCCTACCTGCCGGTCGGCTCGGAGGAGGCCGCTCGTTTCTACGCCCGGTGCGCGATCGAGGCGAAGGTGGCCTTTGTCAACGCGCTGCCGGTGTTCATCGCCTCCGACCCCGAGTGGGCGGCGAAGTTCACCGAGGCCGGAGTGCCGATCGTGGGCGACGACATCAAGTCGCAGATCGGGGCCACCATCACCCACCGGGTCATGGCCAAGCTGTTCGAGGACCGCGGTGTGGAACTGCTGCGCACCTACCAGCTCAACTTCGGCGGCAACATGGACTTCATGAACATGCTGGAGCGCAAGCGCCTCCAGTCCAAGAAGATCTCCAAGACGCAGTCGGTGACCTCGCAGATCCCGCACGAGATGGGCAAGGCCGACGTGCACATCGGCCCGTCCGACCACGTGCCGTGGCTGGACGACCGCAAGTGGGCCTATGTCAGGCTTGAGGGGCGTTCCTTTGGCGACACCCCGCTCAACCTGGAATACAAGCTTGAGGTGTGGGACTCCCCCAACTCGGCCGGCGTCATCATCGACGCGGTCCGCGCCGCCAAGATCGCTATGGACCGCGGGA
The DNA here is from genome assembly GCF_900100605.1 of Sinosporangium album. Lineage (GTDB taxonomy): Bacteria > Actinomycetota > Actinomycetes > Streptosporangiales > Streptosporangiaceae > Sinosporangium > Sinosporangium album. The sequence goes on from NZ_FNCN01000021.1 coordinate 33,706, forward strand.
TCGGCGGCCCGATCCTGTCGGCGTCGTCCTACTTCATGAAGTCGCCTCCGGTGCAGTTCTCCGACGACGAGGCCCGCGAGTCCGTCGAGGCGTTCATCCGCGGCGAACGCGACGACTGACCACGACCGATCACAAACTGATCACGAATTGACCGCGACTGATCACGGCTGACCGCGGTCTCCGTCGGCCCCACCGCCGACGGCGCACGTACGGCACAAGCCCGCTTATCCGTGGGGATAAGCGGGCTTGTGCCGTACAAGGTCAGGCGCCGGCCCGGGCCGCCGACGGCAGAGCCGCGGGGTCGGCCGACGGCCAACTCAGCGGGTCGCTCCCGAGCGCGGTGAGCAGCGGCACCTGCTCCGCGCACCACGGGGAGATGTCCATCTCGCCCGATACGACCTCGCGTGCGAAGCGCGTCCACGGCACCCAGTTCACCGCGTCGACCTCGTCGGGGTTGGGCGTGGCGGGACCATCCGTATGCACGCGGTAGACGGGGCAGATCTCGTTCTCCACGGTCCCGTTGTCCATGACGGCCCGGTAGGAGAAGCCCGGCAGCACCAGGTCGACGCTGCTGACGGTGAGGCCGAGTTCGTAGGTGAGCCGGCGGGTCACCGCATGGTGCAGCGGCTCGCCGGGGAGGGGGTGGCCGCAGCAGCTGTTCGTCCACGTGCCCGGCCAGGTCGGCTTGTGCGTGGCCCTGCGGGTCAGAAGCACCCGCCCCTCGTCATCAAAGACATAGCTCGAAAAAGCCAGGTGAAGAGGGGTGTCCGGCCCGTGTACCGACTTCTTGGGAGCTGTGCCGATCGCGTTTCCCTCGCCGTCGACCAACACGACAACTTCGTCAGTAGTCACCCGACCGAGGTTACGTGACTAAATAGCTTCATTCCCACCCTTCATACCTGTCGAAAAGCTGGGACGTTCCCCCACGAACGCCGAACGGTTTCCCCGCACCGCGTGACCCGGCGCGTAGGCTGACCGCGTGTCCTACGTCTCCGACCTCCGTCTGATCCTGCGTGGCCGGGACTTCCGGCGTCTGTTCGGCACCCGGCTGGTCTCCCAGTTCTCCGACGGGATCTTCCAGTTCGGAGTCGCGGGCATGGCGTTCTTCAGCCCCGAGACCAAGACCTCCGCCGTCGATGTGGCGATGGGGCTGGCGGTGCTGCTTCTGCCCTACTCCGTGCTCGGGCCGTTCGCCGGGGTGTTCATCGACCGGTGGTCGCGGAGGCAGATCCTGGTCATCGCGCCCGTGATCCGCGCCACGCTGCTGCTGGTCGCGGCCGGGCTGCTCGTGGTGGGCGCCCCCGACGTGCTGTTCTACGGCACGGCCCTCTGCGTCCTCGGGGTCAACCGGTTCTTCCTCGCCGCACTCGGCGCGTCGCTCCCGCACGTGGTGCCGAAGGACCGGCTGATGGTGGCCAACGCGGTCACCCCGACCTCGGGCACGGTCATCACGTTCGTCGGGGTGGGCATGGGGTTCGCGCTGCGCCAGACCCTCAGCGGCGGCCACGGCGGCACGGCCGCGATGATGATCATCTCGGGGGTGGTGTTCGGCCTCAGCGCCCTCATCGCCTCACGCATGGAGCGCTCACTGCTCGGCCCGGCCTACGACCCCTGCCGCCCGCAGGTGCGCGAGGCGCTCCGCAACGTGGTGCGCGGCCTGATCGACGGCGCCCGCCACATCGCCCACCGCCGCGCCGCCGCGGCGGCTCTCGGGGCGATGTCGACACACCGCTTCATGTACGGCATGTGCACAGCGATGATGATCATGCTGTACCGCTACCACTTCTACCCGGCCGACACCGAGGCGGCGGTCGCCGGCGTCTCCCTGGTGCTGGGGGTCTCCGGCGTCGGCTACTTCCTGGCCGCGCTGATCACGCCGTGGGCCACGGAGCGGTTCGGGTTGACGAACTGGGTCCCGATCGCGCTGATCGGTGCGGGGGTGCTGGCGTTCGCTCTGGCCTCCCCGATCCAGGAATGGCTCATGCCGGTCGCGGGCTTCGTGCTCGGACTCGCCGGCCAGTCCGTCAAGATCTGCGCCGACACCGTGGTGCAGCGCGACGTCGAGGACGCCTATTTGGGCCGGGTGTTCTCGATCTACGACATGCTCTTCAACGGCGTCTACGTCGCCGCGGCCGCGTTCGCCGCCCTGCTGCTCCCCGCGGACGGCAGATCCCTGCTGGTGGTGGGGCTCATCGGGCTGGGTTACGCGCTCGGCGGGGTGGTCTACCGGATGGTGGCGCGCACGACGGTCACGGCGGCTCAGAGCGCCTGAGCGGCGGCGACCATCGCGCCGGTGATCCGGGTGACGTCGGCGGGTTCGGCCGCGTAGGGCGGCATGGTGTAGATCAGCCGCCCGAACGGCCGGAGCCACACGCCGTGGTCCATCGCGACGCCCTGGACCCGCGCCACGTCCACCGGCTCGCGGGTCTCGATCACGCCGATCGCCCCGAGCACGCGCACGTCCTTCACCGCGGGCAGCCCGCCTGCGGTGGCCAGCCCCTCGACCAGGGCGGCCTCGATCGCCTTGACCTCCTCGCGCCACGGCCGTTCGGCCAGCAGGTCGAGGGACGCCTGCGCCACGGCGGCGGCCAGCGGGTTGCCCATGTAGGTCGGCCCGTGCATCAGCACGCCGATGCCCTTCGCCACCCGCTCGGTGCACAGGGTGGCCGCCATGGTCATGTAGCCGCCCGTCATCGCCTTGCCGAGGCACATGATGTCCGGGCGGATCCCGGCGTGGTCGCAGCCGAACAGCTCGCCGGTGCGGCCGAACCCGGTGGCGATCTCATCGGCGATGAGCAGAATGTCGTGCTCGTCGGCGAGCTTCCGCAGATGCGTGAGATAAGCGGGGTGGTAGAACCTCATGCCCCCGGCGCCCTGCACCACGGGCTCCACGATGATCGCGGCCAGCTCGCCCGCGTGCCGTTCGACCGTCTCGGTCAGCTCGGCGAGGTAGTCGTCGCGCAGCTCGCGCGGCGGCTCGCCGGCGAAGACGTGCCGGGGCAGCATGTCGGAGTACAGGTGGTGCATGCCGTTGACCGGGTCGCAGACGGCCATCACCCCGAAGGTGTCGCCGTGGTATCCGCCGCGCACGGTCATCAGGCGGCTCCTGCCGGAATACTGCACCGCCATCTTGACGGCCACCTCGACCGCGACCGACCCGGAGTCGGCGAAGAACACCTTGGGCAGGCCGGTCATCTCCACCAGGGTGCGCGCCAGCCGTACGGCGGGCTCATGGGTGAGCCCGCCGAACATGACGTGGGCCATCGCGTCGAGCTGGTCACGGACGGCCTGGTTGAGCCGCGGGTGGTTGTAGCCGTGGACGGCCGACCACCAGGAGGACATTCCGTCGAGGAGCTCGCGCCCGTCGGCGAGCGTCAGCCGTACGCCCTCGGCCCGGACCACCACCTCGGCGGGCACCGCGGCGGGCACCGCCGTATAGGGGTGCCACACGTGTTCGCGGTCGAAGGCGGCGATCTCCCCTGGTGTCACGTGCACACCCTAGGTCAGGCCCTTTCACGGGCCCGACCTCACCCCTCCCGCGCGGCGGCCCACTCGCGCAGGGCCTGCGCCGCGGCCTCCTTGCCGATGAGGCCCTTGTCGAGCCGCATGTCGTAGAGGAACTTGTAGGCGCGGCCGACGGCGGGCCCCGGGGGGATGCCGAGGATCTCCTGGATCTCGTTGCCGTCGAGCTCGGGGCGGAGCTTGGCGAGCTCCTCCTCCTCGGCGAGCCGCGCGATGCGCTCCTCAAGCTGGTCGTAGATGCGCGAGAGCACCTGCGCCTTGCGCTTGTTGCGCGTGGTGCAGTCGGCTCTGGTCAGCTTGTGCAGACGGTCGAGCAGGTGGCCCGCGTCGCGCACGTAGCGCCGCACGGCGGAGTCGGTCCACTCGCCCGTGCCGTAGCCGTGGAACCGCAGGTGCAGCTCGACCAGGCGGGCGACATCGGCGACGACGTCCTTGGGGAAGCGGAGCTCGCTCAGGCGCTTCTTGGCCATCTGGGCGCCGACCACCTCGTGATGGTGGAAGGACACCCTGCCGCCGGGCTCGTGCCGCCGGGTCTTGGGCTTGCCCACGTCGTGCAGGAGGGCCGCCCAGCGCAGCACGCGGTCGCAGCCGTTCTCCTCAAGGTCGATCGCCTGCTCAAGCACGATCAGGGTGTGCTCGTAGACGTCCTTGTGGCGGTGGTGCTCGTCGATCTCCAGCCGGAGCTTGGGCAGCTCGGGCAGGACGTGGGCCGCGAGCCCGGTGCCCACGAGGAGGGCGAGGCCCTCCCTGGGGTGCGCGCCGCAGATCAGCTTGTCGAGTTCGTCGCGGATGCGCTCGGCGGAGACGATCTCGATGCGGTCGGCCATCGCGGTCATGGCCTCGACCACGGGGGCGTCGACGGTGAACCCGAGCTGGCTCGCGAAGCGGGCGGCGCGGAGCATGCGCAGCGGGTCGTCGTCGAAGGAGCGCTCGGGCGGCCCGGGGGTGCGGAGCACCTTGGCCGCGAGGTCGGTGAGGCCGCCATAGGGGTCGACGAACTCGTGTTCGGGGAGCGTCACCGCCATCGCGTTGACGGCGTAGTCGCGGCGTTCGAGGTCGCCTTCAAGGGTGTCTCCGTAGACGACCTCGGGCTTGCGCGACTTCGGGTCGTAGGACTCGCTGCGGTACGTCGTGATCTCCAGCAGCCAGTTGCCCTTGCGCACGCCGACGGTGCCGAAGTCGATGCCGATCGTCCAGATGGAGTCGGCCCAGTCGCGGACGATCTCCAGCACGCGCTCGGGCCGCGCGTCGGTCGTGAGGTCGAGATCGTTGCCGATGCGGCCGAGGAAGACGTCTCTCACGGAGCCGCCCACGAGGGCGAGCCTGTGGCCGCGCTCAGCGAAGAGCTTTCCCAGCTCATCGGCGGCGGGGGCAATCCTCCTGAACAGGTCGTTCATGGCGGTTTGCAGGCTGTCGGTCAGATTCGAGTCAGACAAGCTGGGTAGATCCTTCGGTTACGGAACACAATTCCCCAGTGGAACTTATGAGGAAGAAGTGCATGGACTGAACTTGGCTGCCGATCTAGCCCCAGCTCAGCGGGTGAGTGCGGTCCAAAGATGGAACATTCTCTCGGAACCGCCCGCGATCACCAGGTTATGGCTGGAAAGTGGACCCACCTGGTCACAGGGGAACCGGGGGGTACATCGGTGAAGGACGCCCTTGCCATCCACCGCTGGCTCCTCGCGCACCAGGTCCACCATGAGATCGTACGCCTTCCTCATCCCTTGACGTGTGCCGACGACCTACCCGAGACCTTGCGCGTGCCACCCGGGATGTGCGTCGGCGTGACCGTGTTCGACGTCACCTCGCACACCGGCCGAAACCCGGTCGCCGTGGTCGGCCCGGTCTCCTCGCCACCGTCCCCAGGGGTGATATGCCTTCTGCTGTCGGCGCAGCGGGTGCGTACGGCATCGGCCTTCGCGATCAACGCCGCGACGGACTACGCCGCGGGCCTGGTGTGCCCGCTGCTGCTCCCCGACGACCTCCCGGTGCTTGTGGACGAGCGCATCGGCCAGGTGCCGGAGGTCCACACTCCCACAGGCGAACGCCGTACGGCCCTGTCGTTGAGCTCCACCGACCTGCTCGCGCTCGTGCCGGGAAAGTCCGTCGATCTCACCCCCGCGCCCGGCCCGGCCACGACGCTGCCGGTGGCCCACTGACCGCGGCCCCCCCGCGGAAGGCCATACGATTGCGGGCGTGCGCCGTACTCCGCCCCGGGCCGGCACTCAGATCCGCAAGGCCGCGCCGCTCGTTCTCCTCACCACCGCGTTGCTCGCTCCGGCAGCCGTGGTGGCGGCAGGCATGGGCGCGGCGGGCCCCGCCAAGGCGGTGGGTCCCGCCTCGACCCGGGCCGCGAACACGATGCAGCTCGTCGTGGAGTCGATCACCCCCGACGCGCCGCGCGAGCCGCAGACCGAGATCAAGCTCTCCGGCACGATCGCCAACGGCTCGCAGACGCAGCTCTCCAACCTGCGGGTGCGCCTGCGCTACGGGTCGCGCCCCTTCACGAGCCGCGTGGAGATGGAGAGCTATCAAATCGGGCAGGGCGTCTTCGACCAGGCGTCGCTCAGCGCGATGACGACGGTCCCGCTGATGGAGCCGGGCGGCAAGCAGTCCTGGGAGCTCACGATGACCCCCGCGGCGATGCGGATGTGGTCCTTCGGGGTCTACCCGATGGCGGTCGAGGTCGTCGACTCGGTCGGGCAGCAGCTCGCGATCCAGCGCACCTATGTGACCTACGCGCCGAAGAACACCCCGGTCCAGCGCACCCGGCTGGCCTTCGCGCTCCCCGTCATCGACCAGCCGCGCCGCGCCGACGACGCCAACTTCGCCAGCGAGGGGCTGCGGAGCGCGATGAACGGCTCGGGACGGCTGGCCGACCTGCTCAAAATCGCCCAGGGCACCGGTGGGGCCAAGGGCGTGACGTGGTTTGTCGACCCGGCGCTGCTCGACGACGCGCAGGCCATGTCCAAGCCCTACTGGGTGAAAAATTCCAAGTTCACCGGCGACCGGCCGGCCGAGCCGCTGGCCGCGTCCTGGCTCGCGGGCATCCGCACCGCGCTCGCCGACCAGACCGTGTTCGCCACGCCGTACGCCGACCCCGACGTGGCCGCCCTCGCCCACAACGGGCTGGACTCCGCGCCGGCCACCGCGCTGCGGCTCGGAGACGAGGTCGCGAGCTCGATCCTGGGGCGTGAGATCGAGACATCCGTCAACTGGCCCGTGGGCGGCATGATCGACCACGACACGCTGGACGTGCTGGCGGTCGGCGGGGTGCGCACGGTGCTGCTCAACCCCGACAACGTGCCCTACACACCCCCGGTGGGCGGCCTCGCGCCCACTCCGGCGACGCCGCACGCCGCCACCACGCTCGACAGCGTGACGGGCACCGTGAAGGGCCTGGTCACCGACAAGGCCTTGAGCTCCCTGCTGGAGCCCGAGCACGGGGCGGCGGGCGCAGCCGTGCTCAACCGGCAGCGGTTCATCGCCGAAACCGCGATGATCACGGCCGAGCAGAAGGACCGGTCGCGTGCCGTCGTCGCCGCGCCGGCGCGGCGGTGGGCCAACCCCGACTCGGCTTTCATCACCGACCTGGTCAAAACGGTCGCCTCACTTCCCTGGGTCACGCCCGTCAAGCTCGACTCGATCAAACCCGACAAGGCCGCCCCCGTGCCCCGGGGCGGCTTCGTCTACACCGATCAGGACAGGCGCGGCGAGCTCAGTAAGAAATATCTCGAGTCCGTCCGGCAGGTCACCAACCAGGCCGGGCTGACCACGCAGGTCACGTCGGCCGACGACAAGCAGGTGTTCGAGCGCGCGCTGCTGCGGATCACCTCGTCGGCGTGGCGGGGCCGTACGGCGATGGCCGGCACGCTGGTCAAGCAGGTCGACGCGGCCGTGGACACCCGCATCGGCAAGGTGAAGGTCACGGGCAAGGAGCGTCCGCGCACCCTGGCCGGCAACGACGGCTTCGTGCCGATCAGCATCAAGAACGACACCGGGCACCCGGTCGTGATCGACGTCGACATCACCTCGGAGACCCCCGAGCTGCTGACCATCGAAGCCTACGACGACGAGCGGCGGCAGACCATCGGAAAAGACCACATCGGCATCATCCAGGTGCCGATGCGTGCCAAGCCGAGAAACGGCGACGCCGTCGTCGCGGTGCAGCTCCGCACGATCGACGACGAGCCGTACGGCGAGCCGGTCAAGCTGACCGTGCGCACGACGGGCTATACGGGCATCGCCCTGGTGATCGTGGGCGGCGGTGTGGCGGTCATGCTCGCCGCCATCGTGCTGCGCGTGCTGCGGCGGCGCTCGCAGAAGCGCATGGCCAAACTCGGCGCGCGCGGTGAGACGCGCAGCGAGGCCAGAGCGCGGTCCTGACGCGGGCGGCTTCGGGCGTCAGGCATGTCCACTCACCACTCGGCCCCGGAACACGGGCTGTCACGGCACGGAAGGAGACGGGGTTGAGCCGGTTGCTGCGCGCAGGCGCGATCATGGCCGCGGGCACCATGGTGTCGCGTCTGACGGGCTTCCTGCGTACGGCGGTGCTGGCCGCGGCCATCGGCACCGCGACTCTGGGCGACGCCTACAACGTGGCCTACACGATCCCCTACATCCTGTTCGACCTGCTGATCGGCGGTGTGCTCAGCAGCGTCGTGGTGCCGATGATCGTGCGCAGGCAGAAGAGCGACCCCGACGGGGGCAGGGCCTACGAGCAGCGGCTGCTGACGATCGCCACGATCGCCCTGATCGCGGTGTCGGCGCTGGCCGTGGTGCTGGCCGGGCCGCTGATCCAGCTCTACACGAGCGAGCTGAGCGAGAAGGAGCTGCGGACCGCCACGGTGCTCGCCCAGATGATCCTGCCGCAGATCGCCTTCTTCGGCCTGGGCGCGCTCGCCGGGGCGATCCTCAACACCAGGGACCGCTTCGGCGCACCCATGTGGGCACCGGTGCTCAACAACATCGTGGTCATCGGGGTCGGAGTGACCTACCTGAACATCACCGACGGCCAGAGCAACATCGACAACGTCACCTCGGGCCAGCTCGCGCTGCTCGGCCTGGGCACCACGGCCGGCATCGTGGCCCAGTCGATCGTGCTGGTGGTGTCGCTGCGGCGGGCGGGGTTCTCGTTCCGGCCGCGGCTGGGGCTGCGTGAGGCGGGCCTCGGCGAGATGGCGCGGCTCGGCGGCTGGAGCCTCGCCTATGTGGCGATCACCCAGGCCGGGTTCGTCGTCACGACCAAGCTTTCGACCGGCGCGGGCGCCCTGGCGTTCGACGAGGGCGTGCCCTACGGAGCGGGGCTCACGGCGTACAACATCGCGTACCAGCTGTTCCAGCTCCCCTACGGGATCATCGCGGTCTCGGTGATCACGGCGACGCTGCCGAACATGAGCAGGTTCGTCCACGACGGGCGGCTCGCGGACGCCTCCGAGGCGTTCATGTCGGGGGTGCGGCTGGTGTGCTCGGCCATCGTGCCGGCGTCGCTGCTGCTGATGGTGCTCGGCCCGTCGCTGACCGTGCTGGTGTTCGCCCACGGTGTGAACACCGTGGCGGACGCGGTCTACATCGGCAACGTCCTGCAGGTCTACGCCCTGGCGATGGTGCCGTTCACGCTGTTCCAGATGCTGCTGAGGGTGTTCTACAGCTTCGCCGACACGCGCACCCCGGTGATGTTCGCGGCCATGAATGTCGCGATCAATGCCGGGTTGAGCCTCGTGGCGTTCTACACTCTGCCGCCAGGGTTCGTCGTAATGGGCCTTGGCGCGGCCTTCACGGTCACCTACACCGTGGCCGCCGCGGTCGCGTGGCGTATGGCGAGCCGGCGGGTGGGCGGGCTTTCCGTCCGGGTCGTGGCGGCGGCGCTGTCGCGCATGTTCACGGCGGCCCTGCCCGCGGTGCTGGTGGCTCTGGCGGTGCTGTGGGGTGTGGACCGGGCGTTCGGGCTCACCCCGCTGAGCTCCGCCGTGGTCCTGGCGGCCGGGGGCGGGCTCGGCGGCATGACCTACCTCGTGATCGCGCATCGGCTGCGCATCCCAGAGGTCAACTCGATCGTTGGAATGGTCGCAGGGAGGGTAGGCCGATAAGCCTAAGGACCGTTTCGTGTCAGCGGCGGCACATAATTCCGTGTCCCCGATGACCCATCAGCCGAGAACATTGGTGGAACAGCACGGCACTAGCATGGTGCCCTACATGCGACAAATGGAAGCAGGAGGGGCGTGGTCGGATTCATCCGGCATCGTCAGATGCATGTAGATGTGCCTACCCGGCGTGCTTGTGCGCCCCGGGCGGTAGCGCTATGAGCGCCCCCGCCGTGGAGCCCGGCAGCAAGCTCGCCGAGCGGTTCCGGCTCGAGGACCGCGTGGCCGAATCCGTGGGCGCCACGCTCTGGAAGGCCATCGACGAGGTGCTCGCGAGGCCCGTGGCCGTACAGACATTCGACACGGACTTCCCCCGCATGCACGAGGTCGTGACCGCCGCCCGTGCCGCGAGCCGACTGTCGGACCCGCGGCTCACACAGGTGTTCGACGCCGCCGAGGAGGAGGACCACTGCTACGTCGTCAGCGAATGGGTCACCGGTGAGACGCTCACCGACATGATCGCGGCCGGCCCGCTCGACCCCGAGCGCGCCGCCGCGCTGGTCGCCGAGGCCGCGGAGGCACTCGCCCACGCGCACGAGGGCGGGCTCGCCCACCTCCGGCTGCGGCCGGACCGGCTGATCTGGACGGAGGGCGGCACCGTCAAGCTGCTCGGCCTGGGCGTGGATGCCGCGCTCGCCGACCTGACCAGCGACGACGTGGCCCGCGAGGACGCCATGGGGCTCGGCCGCCTGCTGTACGCGGGGCTCACCGGGCACTGGCCTGGCGAGGTCGACGAGAGCGACCTGCCGCCCGCACCCGTCTCCGACGGCCGCTTCTGCTCCCCCAGGCAGGTCACCGCGGGCGTGCCGGGCTACCTGGACACGATCACGTGCCGGATCGTGCTTCCCGAGCTGCGCAAGACCCAGTCGCCGCTGACCACTCCGGCCGAGGTCGCCGAGGCCCTCAGCGCCGTCCCCCGCCCGGCCCCCGTGCCGGTGTCGGCCATTCCGCCGTCGGTGTCCATCCAGACCGGGCCCATGGACATGCCGCCGCCGCGCAGGCCGTACCCGCAGACCACTCATGTGCCGACCATGGTGCCGACATCTCCCCCGGCCAGCGGAGGGGTGGTCAACCGCATCCTGCTCGGAATCGTGGTGGTGCTGGTCATCGCGGCCGTGGGCTTCGGCGCGTGGACCCTCGGCCGCAACCTCAGCCAGCCCCCGCCGCCGGAGGCCAAGAGCACCCCGAGCCCGACGAAGACCGCCAAGCCCGAGCCGATCAAGCCGGCGCGGGCGGACGAGTTCGACCCGCTCGCCGGTGACGGCGAGAACGGGCGCCTCGCGCACTTCGCGATCGATGGCAAGCCGAGCACGGAGTGGCACACCTCGTGGTACAGCACCCCTGAGCTGGGCAACCTCAAGGAGGGCGTGGGGCTGATCCTCGACATGGGCAAGTCGGTGCCTGTGGCCGAGGTCGACGTCACCCTGTCCAAGGATCCCGGCGCCACGCTGGAACTCAAGGTCGGCGATTCCACCGACTTGAAGTCTCTGAAAACGGTCGCCCGGCAGAAGGACACCAGCGGCAAAATCAAGCTAAAGCCGGATAAAACAGCCCACGGCCGGTACGTTTTGCTCTGGTTTACCAAGGTTCCAGCGGATCAAGGTCAGTTCCGTGGCACCATCTATGAGGTAGAGGTCAAATCCCCCGGACCAGCGTAAGCAGGATTCCCCTTGTGAACTCCCCACCCGAGATCCCTCCCGCGGCGGAACAGCCGGCGAGGTCGGCCCCGACCGACGCCGAGCTGCTGACCCGGCACATCACCGGGGATCCGCACGCGTTCAGCGAAATAGTCAAGCGGCACCGCGACCGCATGTGGGCCGTCGCCCTGCGCACACTGGGCGACCCCGACGAGGCGGCGGACGCCGTACAGGACGCCTTTGTCTCGGCCTACCGCAAGGCCGAGAGCTTCCGCGGTGAGGCCGCCGTCACGACATGGCTGCACCGCATCGTGGTGAACGCCTGTCTTGACCGGATGCGCCGTAAATCCGTACGGCCGCTGGCCGACGACGAGCTCATCGAGGCGGCCGAGCGGGACACCCCGCTGCCCGACCAGACCGGCGAGCGCGAGGTCTCCCTGGAGGTCTCCGCCGCGCTCAAGGTCCTCCCCGCCGACCAGCGCGCAGCCCTGGTCCTGGTGGACATGATGGGTTACTCCGTGGAAGACGCGGCCAAGGTGCTGAATGTCCCGAGCGGCACTGTGAAGAGCAGATGTGCGCGGGGAAGAGCCAAACTTGCCCCGATTCTTGCCCATCTGCGGAACCGATCCGAACTCACTCGCGTCTCATCCGCGAAGGGAGCACAACTTCGTGACGGGTGACACGCACTACGATCTGGAGATCTTGGCCGATCTCGCGGAGGGTCTACTCGACCCCGCGCTGGCCGGTCAGGTTCGCGGGCATCTCGCGATATGCGACCCCTGTGGGGAGTCGCTGGCCGACCTCGCGGCGGTCCGAGAGGTACTCGCCGCGACACCGACCCCGGCGATGCCGATGGGGGTGGCGCTCCGCATCGATCGCGCACTGGCCGAAGAGGCCGCCTCCCGGGGCGGCCGTGGCGGCGTCGCGCTGGCCGAGGCACCGCGGATGCCCGACTGGGATGAGCTCATGCGGGACGCGCCGTGGGAGACCGCGGCCTTCCGGCAGGAGCCCGCCTCGCCGGTGCTCGCGAGCGCATCCAGCCTTTCCGACGACCGGGGCATGACCGTTCAGGCCGCGGTCCTGGCCACGCCCACCTCGGACGCCGTCTCGGACGCCGTCTCGGACGCCGTCTCGGACGCCGTCTCGGACAGCGCCTCGGACGGCGCCGATGTCGCACCCGTGCGGCTGGGTGTCGTGGCGGACGACGGCACCACGGTCGTGCCCGCGCGGACGGGGGGCCGTGCCTCCGGACGGCGCAGAGCGCCGGCCAGGCGCCGCCGCTGGGTCGCCCCCGCCATCGCGGCGGCGGCGGCGGTCACCGTCATCGGAGGAGCGCTTGGCACCGGCCTGCTGGCAGCCCAGGGCGGCCAGGACACGCCGAGCCCCGACCACATGGCCGCGCCGGCGCCGTCCTCCCCCCAGCGGAGCTACACCGTCACCGACTCCGGCTTCACCTACTCCGACGACAACCTCAAGGGTCCGCTGAGCGTGTACTTCGCGCCCGCGCCCTCGCTTGAAGGCGGGTCCGTCAACGCCAAACTGACCGCCTGTGTCGACAAGGTGTCGGCGCGTGTCGGGCAGACCCCGTTCGCCGTCGAACAGGGGCTCTACCTGGGCCAGGAGGCGTCGATCATGGCGTTCTGGAAGGACAAGGCCAAGGAGACCGTGCGCGTCTACGTCATGGGCGCGCAGTGCGAGAGCCTGCGCAAGCCGGCCAACGCACGCTGGTAGACGTTCGCGACGATTGCTCAAGGGGCTCCGCCGTACGGCGGAGCCCCTTATCCGTCCCCCCGGGAATCTGCAGGACCTAGGATCTGTTGACGCCAACGGCGACAGCAGACAGGAAAGGCGTGGAGTGTGAGCGACGTCCGCAATGTGATCATCATTGGGTCCGGACCGGCAGGCTATACGGCCGCGGTCTACTCCGCACGCGCCGACCTCAATCCTTTGGTCTTCGAAGGATCGGTCACCGCGGGTGGCGCTCTGATGAACACCACCGAGGTTGAGAACTTCCCGGGTTTCCCCGGCGGGATCATGGGGCCGGACCTCATGGACAACATGCGCAAGCAGGCCGAGCGTTTCGGGGCCGAGCTGGTGGCGGACGACGTGGTCGAGGTCGATCTGACCGTGACACCCAAGATCGTGAAGACCGCGACGGACACCTATCACGCCAAGACCGTGATCCTCGCCACCGGGTCGGGCTACCGGGAGCTGGGGCTGTCCGACGAGAAGCGGCTGTCCGGGCACGGCGTCTCGTGGTGTGCGACCTGTGACGGCTTCTTCTTCCGCGACAAGGACATCGTGGTCGTGGGCGGCGGCGACACCGCCATGGAGGAGGCCACGTTCCTCACGCGGTTCGCCCGTTCCGTGACCGTGGTTCACCGCCGCGACGAACTGCGCGCCAGCAAGATCATGCAGGACCGCGCCTTCGCCAACGAGAAGATCAAGTTCCTCTGGGACAGCGAGGTCGCCGCGATCCTCGGCGACACGAACGTCACCGGCGTCCGCGTGCGCAACGTCAAGTCCGGCGAGGAGAGCGAGCTCAGCGTTCAAGGCGTGTTCGTGGCCATCGGCCACGACCCGCGCACCGAGCTGGTCAAGGGGCAGATCGAGCTGGACGACGAGGGCTACATCAAGGTGGACGCGCCGACGACGCGGACCAACCTCGATGGGGTGTTCGCCTGCGGCGACGTCGTCGACCACATCTACCGGCAGGCCATCACGGCCGCGGGCACCGGCTGTGCGGCGTCCCTCGACGCCGAGCGCTGGCTCGCCGCCCGGGAAAGCTGAAGATCGATCAAGCTGAGTGAAGGAGAAGAGCCGTGGGTGCTGTTCAGTCCGTGACTGACGCGACCTTCGAGACTGAGGTCCTCAAACACGACAAGCCCGTCATTGTCGACTTCTGGGCTGAGTGGTGCGGGCCGTGCCGCCAGCTCTCGCCGATCCTCGAAGAGATCGCGAAGGAGTTCTCCGACAAGCTGACGGTCGTCAAGCTCAACGTCGACGAGAATCCGAACACCGCCAGGGACTACGGTGTGCTCCAACTGCCGACCCTGAACGTCTACAAGGGTGGAGAGGTCGTAAAGCAGATCATCGGCGCCAAGCCGAAGGCCATGCTGCTTCGCGAGCTCGACGGCATTTTCTAGGCCGTCCTCCGAGCACTACCCCACCCCACGGAAAAGCCCCCTTGGCAGCAGCAAGGGGGCTTTTCTCATGAAATGCCGCTAGACGGGCCTGAGAGCCCTCTCTGGGCTCATTGACCCCAGAAGCCGCTCCAGGGCCACCTCGACGTCCTCGCGCCACGAGATGGCCGTTTTGAGCTCCAGGCGCAGCCGAGGGAAGCGCAGATGCGGCCGAACCGTCTTGAAGCCCACGGACAACAGGTATTCCGCGGGGATCAGGCAGCCCGGCTGCTCCCATTTCAGGTCGCCGAACGCCTCGATGGCCCGTACGCCCCTGCGGGTGAGGTCTTTCGCCACCCCTTGCACCAGCATCCGGCCCAGGCCGCCGCCCGAGAACTCCGGGATGATGTGCGCCGTCGTCAGCAGCACCGCGTCCGCGCTCACGGGAGAGGTCGGAAAGGCCACCGAACGCGGGAGGTAGAGCGGCGGGGCGTACAGCACGAAGCCCGCGGCGACCCCATCGACATAGGCGATCTTCCCGCAGCTTCCCCATTCGAGGAGGGTCGCGGAGATCCAGGCTTCCTTCTCCAAGCCGGGGTCTCCCGACTCCACCGCACGCTCGCCGCTGACGGGGTCAAGTTCCCAGAAGACGCACCGCCTGCACCGGCGCGGCAGATCGTCAAGATTGTCCAGAGTGACGTTGGCCAGCCGACGCGACACCTTGCAGGCCCCAATCGTGACAAAGGGTCTTTGCGGAAAACCGTGCGAATACGGCCTCCCCAGTCTGGCATCGTAGCTCAGTGACAGCGGCGTCATAGGGTACGTCGCCGGGCACGTCAGGCATCGACTTCCCCAAGGGGAGGACAAAAAGCACAAACGATGCTGACGTACGCTGTCTCTCTAGCCACTGACCTAGGAGGTGGACCGTGACGCAAGAGTCGGATCACGGTCGGATGGCCGCGACACAAGGTTCGCGCATTGACGCCTACGTCGATCGGTATGCCGCACGAGCTACCGGGATGGTCGCCTCCGAGATTCGAGCTCTTTTCGCCGTCGCATCGAGGCCCGAGGTGGTCTCGCTGGCCGGCGGAATGCCTTACGTCACGGCGCTCCCCCTCGACGTGGTCGGCGAGCTGGTCTCCGACCTCGTGGCGCGGCGCGGCCCCGTCGCCCTGCAGTACGGCAGCGGCCAGGGCGACCCGCACCTGCGCGAGCAGATCTGCGAGGTCATGCGTCTCGAAGGCATCGACGCCGGGCCCGACGACGTGGTCGTCACCGTCGGCTCCCAGCAGGCGCTCGACCTGATCACACGCATCTTCATCGACCCGGGCGACGTCGTGCTGGCCGAAGGCCCTTCGTACGTCGGCGCCCTTGGCACGTTCTCCGCGTATCAGGCCAAAGTCGTGCACGTTGCCATGGACAACGAGGGCATCGTCCCCGAATCCCTGGCACAGACGATTTACGCGCTCAAGGCCGCCGGGAGCAGGATCAAGTTCCTCTACACGGTGCCCACCTTCCAGAACCCCGCCGGAGTCACCCTGAGCGTGGCCCGAAGACGGCAGGTCCTGGAGATCTGCCAGCGGGCCGGAGTCCTGATCATCGAGGACAATCCGTACGGCCTGCTCGGCTTCGACGGCGAACCCATGCGAGCCCTCCGCGCCGACAACGCCGACGGAGTCGTCTACCTCGGGTCGTTCTCCAAGACGCTCGCCCCGGGATTCCGCGTCGGATGGGCCCTCGCCCCCCACGCGATCCGGGAGAAACTCGTCCTGGCCATGGAATCGGCCGTGCTCTCCCACTCGTCGTTCACCCAACTCGCCGTCGGGCAATACCTCGCGACACAGCCGTGGCGCGAGCAGATCAAGACTTTCCGCGAGCTTTACCGCGAGCGGCGTGACGCGCTGCTGGACGCCCTCGAAGCGCTGATGCCCGCCGAATGCACGTGGACCCGCCCCAAGGGCGGATTCTTCGTGTGGGCGAGCCTCCCCGAAGGACTCGATTCCAAGGCGATCCTCCCCCGAGCCGTCGCCGAACGCGTCGCCTTCGTGCCCGGCACCGGGTTCTTCACCGACGGCGGAGGCGCCCGGCACATGCGCCTGTCCTACTGCTATCCCGAACCCGAACGCATCCGCGAAGGCGTCCGCCGCCTCGCCCGCGTCATCGAACAGGAAATGCAGCTCCGCGACACCTTCGGCACCGGCTACGCCCCCGACCACGGCGGCGTGGACACCCCGGGGCCGGACATCGCCTGAGAAGCTACCTGAGAAGCTGTACGGCTGACGCCGCCCTCCCGACGGGTGGCGTCAGCCGTCCTATTGTGTGTGAAGAGAGGGTCTTTCGATGAGCGATCTCGGCCACGTGCTCGTCCTGGCCGGTGGGCTGTCCTACGAGCGTGAAGTGTCTCTACGCTCAGGCCGCCGCGTCAGCGAGGTGCTCCGCGCCGTCGAGGTCGACGTCGAAACCAGAGACGCCGACGCCACGCTGGTCCCCGCCGTGCTGGCCGACCCGCCCGACGCCGTCTTCGTCACCCTCCACGGCGGCTCCGGAGAGGACGGCGCCATCCGGTCCGTGCTCGAACTCCTCGGCCTCCCCTACGTCGGAGCCGACCCCGACGCCTGCCGCGTCGCCTACGACAAGCCCACCGCCAAGGCGGTCATCCGATCCGTCGGGCTCCACACGCCCGACTCGGTCGCCCTGCCCAAGGAGACCTTCCACGACCTCGGGGCCTCCGCCGTACTTTCGCGCATCATCGACCGGCTCGGACTGCCGCTCTTCGTCAAACCCGCCCGAGGCGGCTCCGCCCTCGGCGCCTCCATGGTGCGCACCGCCGAAGAGCTCCCCGCCGCCATGGTCGGCTGCTTCGCGTACGGCGACACCGCCCTCATCGAGCGCTACATCGAAGGCGTCGAAGTCTCCGTGTCCGTCGTCGACCTCGGCGACGGCCCCGAAGCCCTCCCGCCCGTCGAGATCGTCGCCGACGGGGGCGTCTACGACTACGCCGCCCGCTACACCGCCGGCCGCACCGAGTTCTTCGCCCCCGCGCGCCTCACCCCCGATCTCATCGCGGCCTGCGAGCGAACCGCGGTCACCGCCCACAACGCCCTCGGCCTCCGCGACCTCTCACGCACCGACCTGATCGTTGACGCCGACGGGCAGTGCCACTTCCTCGAAGTCAACGTCGCCCCCGGCATGACCGAAACCTCCTTGTTCCCCATGGCCGTCGAATCCGCCGGGCGCGATCTCGGCACCCTCTGCCGCGGCCTCCTCCAAGCCGCCGCCGGCCGCCGCTGACGCCAGGCCCGTACCTCGGGGCCGTGCGCAGGGGCCGCGTGTAGGGGCCGCGTGCAGGGGCCGCGTGTAGGGCACTGGGCCTGTACAGCAGCGCCCTGCAGGCCCGACCAACGTGCCCCAGAGGCGGCCCCGAACGCTTCCTCCGGCGGCCAAAGCAGGGCCGTGCGGGGCTGGAAAGCCGACCCTTTACCCTGGCGCAATGACTGAGAC
The DNA here is from genome assembly GCF_900100605.1 of Sinosporangium album. Lineage (GTDB taxonomy): Bacteria > Actinomycetota > Actinomycetes > Streptosporangiales > Streptosporangiaceae > Sinosporangium > Sinosporangium album. Next base: position 51,631 of record NZ_FNCN01000021.1, read on the forward strand.
GCCTCCCACGGACTTCGCCAGCGACAACCACGCCGGAGTGCACCCGGATGTGATGGCCGCGATCGCCGCCGCGAACGTCGGATCGGCCCCGGCGTACGGCGGGGACCCGTGGACCGAGGCCTTTCAGGAGCGCGTGCGCGCGGAGTTCGGGGAGGACGCCGAAGGATTCCCCGTGTTCAACGGCGCCGGGGCCAACATGGTCGGCCTCGCCCCGGCACTGGGCCGCTACGACGCGATCATCTGCGCCGGCACCGCCCACATCGCCACCCACGAGGCAGGCGCGCCCGAACGTCTCCTCGGCGTCAAGCTCATCACCGTGAGCACCTCTGACGGCAAGCTCACGCCGGTCGACATCACGTCACGCCTTGGCGGTCTCGGCAACCACCACGAATCACAGCCGCGTGTCGTCTCCATTTCCCAGTCCAGCGAACTCGGCACCTGCTACACCCCCGACGAGGTCGCCGCCCTCGCCGCGGCCTCCCATGCCCACGGGCTTCTCCTGCACATGGACGGTGCCCGCATCGCCAACGCCGCGGCGTATCTCGGCACCTCCCTGCGCTCTTTCACCACCGATGCCGGCGTGGACATCCTGAGTTTCGGCGGCACCAAGAACGGCGCTCTGGCCGCTGAGGCCGTCATCGTCCTCTCGCCTGCCCTCACGCCCACGATCCCGTTCCTGCGTCGCCAGTCGCTCCAGCTCGCGTCGAAGATGCGCTTCATCTCCGCCCAGTTGACGGCGCTCCTCACCGACAAGCTGTGGCACGCCAACGCCGACCACGCCAACGCGATGGCCACCCGGCTTGCGGACGGCATCGCCGACCTACCGGGAGTCTCCATCACCTACCCCGTCCAGTCCAACGCTGTCTTCGCCGCCCTCCCCCAGGCGGCCGTCCCCGTGCTACGTGAGCGCTTCGTCTTCCACACCTGGGACGCTTCCGCGAGGGTGGTGCGCTTGGTGACCGCTTTCAACACCGCACCCGACGACGTGGACGCTTTCATCGCCGCCACCCGGGAGGCAGTGAAGGGCGATGTTTCACGTGAAACCATCTGACCCGCCCCGCCGCCACGGCGCTCTGCAATTACAGGCGCGATGTTTCACGTGAAACCCCGCAGTCCCCCGACTAACAAGGCACCGCGCCTCGCGTGCCCTGCCTCCCCACAGTTCCCCGCCAATGAAAGAGACAGTTTCCCGGCCCGCTCTCCGGTTCAGCTGACCGATAGCCCATGTTTCACGTGAAACAACGAGTCCTGGGACAGACCCAAGCCCCCCAGACCCCAGACCTCAGCCGCTCAGGCTCATGCCGTACAACAGGGCCGCAAGGCCCATCCCCTGGCCCCCTGGATCCGGCCAGGTCTCGCCCTACGGTCGAAGCCGAGCGTCACCTATCGTCGTCGTCGTGCATCGAGTCGACCGCTTCCGGTGCGAGGGTGACGAGGATGCGCTCAAGGTCCTCAAGGCTGGCGAACTCCACGACGATGCGCCCTTTCTGGCGGCCCATGTCGACCTTGACCTTGGTCTCGAAGCGGTCCGAGAGGTGGTCGGCGAGTTCGCGTAGCGCCGGGGGCGGGGCCTTCTTGGCGGCCCTCTCGCGGGTGGGGGCGCTGCTCGCGTGGACGTCGCCGATGGCGACGATCTCCTCGACCGCGCGCACCGACAGCTGTTCGGCGACGATGCGCCGTGCGAGGTGCTCTTGGAGGTGCGGGTCGTCGAGGGAGCAGAGGGCCCTCGCGTGGCCGGCGCTGAGGACGCCGGCGGCGACGCGCTTTTGCACATCGGGCGGGAGCTTCAGCAGGCGGATCATGTTGGTGACGTGGGAGCGGGAGCGGCTGACGCGCTGCGCGAGCTGTTCGTGGGTGGCGCCGAAGTCGTCGAGGAGCTGCTGGTAGGCCGCCGCTTCCTCCAGCGGGTTGAGCTGCTCCCTCTGGAGGTTCTCCAGCAGGGCGTCCCGCAGCATGTCGTCATCGTGTGTGCTGCGGACGATCGCGGGGATGCGGGCGAGACCCGCGAGCTTGGAGGCGCGGCAGCGCCGCTCCCCCATGACGAGCTCGTAGCGGCCTCCCCCGAGCGCGCGAACGACGATGGGCTGGAGAAGGCCCACCTCCGCGATGGACTCGGTGAGCTCCTTGAGCTGCTGATCGCCGAAGTTCTTACGCGGCTGGCGCGGATTGGGCACGATGTCGGCGAGCGGGATCTCGTCGAAATAGGCTCCCATCACCGGCTTCGGCGCGGGTTCCACCACGGTTTGCATGAGGGCGGGCACGACCGCCGCCACCGTCTCCGGATCAGGAGCGATGGGCTTTGTCGGGATGAGCGCCCCGAGTCCCCTGCCAAGTCCGCCGCGTCGCTGCTGACTCAATGCGTCTCCTACGTTCACCCGGCCGCTTCCGGTCACCAGCAGAGATTACAGCCGCGCACGGCACTCGGCGGTCGGCGTCCGCCGGGGCCTGAGGCGGTCAACCGTCGGGCTTCCGCCGTATACCGGTACGGCGGAAGCCGGCTGTCGAGGTCAGGCGGCGACGCCGCGGTGGGCCAGCTCCCGGGCGGCGTCGACATAGGCCATCGCGCCGCTTGAACCGGGATCGTAGGTGATCACGGATTGGCCGTAGCTCGGCGCCTCGGAGACACGGACGCTGCGCGGGATGACCGTGCCGATGACCGTGTCGCCGAAGTGGGTGCGCACTTCCTCGGCGACCTGGGAGGCCAGTCTGGTGCGCCCGTCGTACATCGTGAGGAGGATCGTCGACAGGTTGAGCTTGGGGCTGAGGTGGGCCTTGATGAGGTCGACGTTGCGGAGCAACTGGCCGAGTCCCTCCAGCGCGTAGTACTCGCATTGGATGGGGATCAGCAGTTCGTCCGCCGCGACGAGGGCGTTGACGGTGAGGAGCCCCAGCGACGGCGGGCAGTCGATGATGATGTAGTCGAAGCTGTGCGTGTCGAGCGCGTTGATCGCCCTGCTGAGGCGGGATTCGCGTGCGACGAGCGAGACGAGTTCGATTTCGGCGCCGGCGAGGTCGATGGTGGCGGGAGCACACCACAGGCCCGGCATATCAGGAACCTCCTTGATGATCTCGGCCATGGGCCGATCACCAACGAGCACCTGATACACGTCCGGAATATCCCCCCTGTGCTCGGTCGCCAGGGCTGTCGAGGCATTGCCCTGCGGATCGAGATCGATGACGAGCACCTTCAGACCGTGCATCGACAGCGCAGCCGCCAGATTGACGGAGGTCGTGGTCTTACCGACCCCGCCCTTCTGGTTGGCCACAGCGATGATGCGGCATTTGGGGGGACGGGGCCAGTCACCGTCACGGCCGCCGTTGGCATTCCCCACCGTGCGCGCGGACATCTTCGTCTGAGCCGATGTTTCACGTGAAACCACTGAACTGAGTGCCTCTCGTACCAGCGGCGAATCGCCGGGGTTAAGGGGAATCTGGGTCACGGTCGTCGTTATCTGCGCCGCACGTGGGGGTTCCGGTGCGGCGGAACGCTCGGGAACCTCCGGCCATCCCAGGCCGGACGAGCGTTCGCGGGACACGGCACCGTTGAATCGCGGCCATCCGAGGCCACTCGCCGTACCCGCCACAACCGTCACCTCTTCCGTCGGCGCCGCGACGCCCTGTGGTCTCGCTCGGGCGCGCGGCCGGCGACCACCCGAACCAGAGTTGCAGGCGGCTCGACCTTACCGTGCCCGACTGAGACAAGCTCAGCCGTTTGCACCCCACTGGCGTGCAATTGGGCTTGCGCGTCGGCCAATTCCTCGGCGGCACGCTCCCCCTTCATCGCCAGCAGTTCGCCTCCTTCGCGAAGCAGAGGCAGCGACCAGGCGAGCAACCGGTCCAGCGGGGCGACCGCACGCGCGCACGCGACATCGAAGAAACGCTTGCCCACGAGCTCCTCCGCCCGCCCGCGCAGCACCTCGACGTTGTCCAGTTTCAGCTCTTGGACGCACTCATGAAGGAATACCGTACGGCGGAGCAGCGGTTCGAGCAGGGTCACCGTAATGTCGGGGCGCACAATCGCCAGGACCAATCCGGGCAGTCCGGCCCCCGAGCCGATGTCCACAAGTTTCGCCGCGGGCGGGACCGCCTCGGCCACCACGGCACAGTTGAGCAGGTGGCGGTCCCAGATGCGCGGCACCTCCCGGGGCCCCAGCAACCCCCTGACCACGCCCGGCCCGGCCAGCATTTCGGCGAACGTCTGCGCCCTGAGCCACGCTTCCCCGGTGAAGACCTCGCGGGCCACTTCCGGCGCATCGGGCAGTTCTTCTCGCTCCGTGTTCTCCGCCATCGCTCACTCGACTTGACAACCCATGGTGGCCAGGAATGCACCACGTGACCGTGTCCATACGAGTTCTAAGGCTAACGGGCGGCGTGCCATGGCTGTACGAGGCAGGGCCCACTGCTTTGCCGTAGGGCACCCGCCGGCGACCCCGGAAAACAAACGGAGCCCGCTCACCATAAGCGGGCTCCGTCTATCGCGCGTTGGATCTAGGCGGATCTAGGCGGGAAGAACCACCACGTACCTACGCGGTTCCTCGCCTTCGGACTCGGACCGGAGACCGGCCGCGGCGACCGCGTCATGGACGATCTTGCGCTCGAACGGCGTCATCGGCTGGAGCGCGTGGGGCTCCCCGCTGCGCTTGACGTCATCGGAGATCTGCGAGCCCAGCTTGCTCAGCTCACTCCTGCGGCGCTCACGGTATCCGGCGACGTCGAGCATCAGCCGGCACCGCTCCCCCGTCTGGCGGTGAACGGCGAGGCGCGTCAGCTCCTGAAGCGCCTCCAGCACTTCCCCGTTGGGACCGACAAGGTCGATTCCCTTGACCCCGACGACAGACACGACCGCGCGATCACCCTCGACGTCCATGTCGATATCACCGTCGATGTCGGCGATATCCAGGAGACCTTCGATGTAGTCCGCCGCGATATCGCCCTCCTGCTCCAGGGCGGCGACATCGGGGGCGGTCTTCACGGACTCCTGCTCGGCCTCGGTCACGTCCGGCCTCTCCTTCATGCTGGCGGGTCGAGAGACCCTGGCTACGACTTCTTGCTACCCGTGCGCTTGCTGCGGGGCTGTCGGGTGGGCTGCTGCCTGACCATCTTGGGCTTCGGCTCGGGCTCGGGCTCAGGCTCGGGCTGCTTGCCGCCCTTGAACACCTTGCTCAGCAGGCCGGGCTTCGGCTCGACGGGAATCACCCTGCCCTTGTCGTCGAACTGAGGCATCGGGTTGCGGCTGTAGAACCAGTGCTGCTGGCCCAGCGTCCACAGGTTCGTCGTCACCCAGTAGAGGATCAGGCCCAGCGGGAAGTTCAAGCTGAAGACGGCAAACAGCGGCGACAGATACATCAAAATCTTCTGCTGCTGTGCCATCGGGTTGTCCGGCATCTGCTGAATCGAGCGGGTCACGCTCTGCCGGACGGTGAGGAAGGTCGTCAGCGAACTGATCGCCACGAAGACGGCCAGCACAATCTTCGTCTGCAGCGGGACGGCGTCCAACGCCTCGATGTCCGCCGAGCTGGTGAAGAACGTCGCCGGAATGGGGGCGCCGAGAATGTGCGCGGCCCGGGCGCTGTCGACCAGCTCCTTGGTCATCCCGAACTTGACCTCACCGTGTGCCATGGCGTTCAGCACGGTGAACATCGAGATGAAGATCGGGAACTGCGCCACGATGGGCAGACAGCCACCGAGGGGGTTGGCGCCGGCCGTCTGGTAGACGCGCATGACCTCCTGGTTCATGCGCTGTTTGTCGTTCTTATAGCGCTTCCGGATCTCCTGAACCTTGGGCGCAAGCTCCTGCATCTTCTTCGAAGACCGCATCTGCTTCAGGAAGAGCGGGAAGATCAGCAGACGCATCAGCACGGTCAGTGTGATGATGGTCAACGCCCAGTTGAGCCCACTGTCCTTCGCAAGGAAGGTGCTGTAGCCCTGGTGAATCCAGGTGATGACTTGCGCGACGGCTGTATAAAGCCAGTTCAGCCAGGACAGCTCCACTGAGCTAGCTCCCTTGCTTTTCGTGAGACCGGACCAGGCTTGGGGGCACCGGGTCAAAACCTCCGGGATGGAATGGGTGGCAACGCCCGATTCTCCGGACTGTCAGCCATGACCCGCGCAGTGGGCCGTGTACGGCAATCGCCTCAAGCCCATAGGCACTGCACGAAGGGTAGAAGCGGCAGCGCGGTCCGAGCAAAGGGCTTATGAAGGCCCGGTAGAACTTGATCGGACCAATCAGGACCCTTGCTCCGAGTCCCGGCGTGTGCTGCGCCTCCATCATCAATGTCCATCCCTCGGGGTCTGCCGACCAGACCCTCGCCGCCTGAGTAAGCGATCGAGCGCGGCATCGAGTTCGACGGCGAGGCGCTCGCTGCGCGCGGACGCGGCCGGTGGATTGGCGCGTACAACAAGCAGGCTACCTCGCGGGAGCTGCTCAAGGCGGTCACGCATCAAGTGGCGCAGACGACGTTTGACCTTGTTCCTATCCACAGCCCCGCCTACGGCACGGCTCACGACAAACCCCACCAAAGCCGGTTGGTCAACGTCATCGCGTAGCCGTAGGTGCGCCACCAGGGTAGGCCGACCTACCCGGCCGCCCTTACGGACAGCGGCCGAGAAATCCTCCCCCCGTCTCATACGGGAGCCGCGCGGTAGCACGAGTGGACCTTCTCAGAAGGATCAGGGCGGGTACGGCTATCGCCCGCCGGGACCGACCCGGCGGGCGACAACCGATGAAATTTGACCCGGGTAACCGGAAGACCGTCAGGCGGACAGGGTCTCGCGACCCTTACGGCGACGGGCGGCCAGGATGGCCCGGCCGGCTCGGGTGCGCATGCGCAGCCGGAAGCCGTGGGTCTTCGCGCGGCGACGGTTGTTCGGCTGGAAAGTACGCTTGCTCACGAGTGGGCTCCAGGCTTCAGGGCGCGTCTTGTGGTCAAGACGCCTCTACACACGGGAGGCTTGCCAGGCCCGCGAGGGCATGCGGAAGTCCCGCCGAGTGACAAGCCGACCGTCGTACGTTACGGGCGACACGTGCTTCAGGTCAAACCAGACGTCGCCGTACGGCCCCGCCACCCACCGCCGGCCGCCCCCTTCTCCACCTCTTCCGCCACACCGGCCCTGGGGAGTTAGGTCGGAATTCCAACTCATCTCGCTCGTTCCGAACCCCCGGATCTCAAGCCCCACAGCCCATCCATCGGTCTTCCCCAGCTCGGAGCGACCATCCGGCCGAAGTCCCGAACTCGACCGAGCGTGCGGCGGGCACCAGGGGCCGGATCGGCCGCAAGAGCAAAGACGCATCAACGGGCCATACGCACGAGACACTCGAAGCCGGGCGGGATCGTGGCCGAACCGAGATACGGCGGTGGGAGCGCGGGGGTGGGGTGGGGCGCGGTGAGGGTGCGCGGGGGCGGGGGCGCCAGCCGTATCGGAGAAGTTATCCACTGTTTCCACAGGTGGGTTATCTACAGGCGTCGGGCCATCCACAGGATGTGCACTCACGGCCCTCAGGGCTGCCCTAGGCTGTGGACAACGTCTTGAAGGCGGTTGTGCACACGACTAGTGTCAGCCCTTCGGAAGATTCCCTCTGCCAGCGGATTGTCGCAGGAGCCGCGAGTGACTGCCTGTGCACAACATGTGGATGGACTGTGGATCTCCAGAGGAGATCGTTGCCTTGCCCGCCTGTGGACGTGTGGGTTTTCCGGCCTTGTCGGGTGGCGCCGACGGGGGTTGGGTGTGGATAAACGATCGCGGGGGGCCGCGGCATGGAGGAAGGTGGCCGAGCCATGGATGGTGTCGATCTCGGCGCCGTGTGGGCGCGGGCTCGGGAGAACTTCCTCGACGGGAACGTTCCGGATCAACAGCGTGCCTGGCTTGCGCTGACGCGGCCGTTCGGGCTGGTCAACGACACCGTGGTCCTCACCGCTCCCAATGACTTCGCCAAGGACGTCCTGGAGAGCAAGCTTCGCCCGCTCATCGCTCATGCGCTGTCGCAGGAGTTCGGGCATCAGATGCGGGTGGCCGTGATGGTCGACCCGCTGGCCGGGGCGGACGAGGCGGGGAGCAGGCAGGAGCCTTATCCCCAGAATCCACAACAGGGTTATCCCCAGTCTGGGGATAACCCACAGGGCTACTCACAGGGATCGTCTTCCCAGCTCAGGAAGGGTTCCGGGGGTCAGCAGCCCTACCTTCCCAAGGTGGTTCCCCCTCCACTGTCCACAGATTATCCACAGGGGCAGTCCCCGCGTCCCTTTCCTTACGAGGGTGGACAGCAGCCCTACCGAAACGAGGGCTTCTCCGAGCAGGCCCCGTCGGGACCTGGCCGTCCTGGACAGCCCAACGCGTTTCCGCCGTACGGCGAGGGGCCCCAGCAGTACGGCGAGTCCCCCCAAATGCACAAGGGCGCCCAGGACGCCGATGGTTTCGACCGTCCCGCACAGCCGCAGCCGCAGCCTCCGCAGTCGTCGAACCGCTGGGACGGCCGGAGCGGCGGCTCCGCCCGGCAGGGGGAGCCGGCGCGACTGAATCCGAAGTACACGTTCGACACGTTTGTTATCGGGTCGAGCAACCGTTTCGCCCACGCCGCCGCGGTGGCCGTGGCGGAAGCGCCGGCGAAGGCGTACAACCCGCTGTTCATCTACGGCGATTCCGGGCTGGGGAAGACTCACCTGCTGCATGCCATCGGCCACTATGCGCAGAGCCTCTACGACGGCGCCCGTGTCCGCTACGTGAGCTCCGAGGAGTTCACGAATGACTTCATCAACTCCATCCGCGACCACAAGGCCGACGGGTTCCGCAGCCGGTACCGCGCTGTGGACATCCTGCTTGTGGACGACATCCAGTTCCTTGAGGGCAAGGAGCAGACGCAGGAGGAGTTCTTCCACACCTTCAACACGCTGCACAACGCGAACAAGCAGATCGTGATCTCCAGTGACCGGGCGCCGAAGCAGCTCAGCACCCTGGAAGATCGCTTGCGCAACCGGTTCGAGTGGGGTTTGATCACAGATGTGCAGCCGCCTGAGCTGGAGACCCGGATCGCGATCCTGAGGAAGAAGGCGATCCAGGAGGGGCTGGCCGCACCGCCCGAGGTGCTCGAATACATCGCCAGCCGTATCTCCACCAACATCCGCGAGCTGGAAGGCGCCCTGATCCGGGTCACCGCGTTCGCGAACCTCAACAGGCAGTCGGTCGACCTGCAGCTCACAGAGATCGTGCTCAAGGACCTCATCACCGAGGACGCGGACTCCGAAATCACCGTCGCCACGATCATGGCGCAGACCGCCGCGTACTTCGGGATCTCCATCGACGACCTCTGCGGAGGGTCACGCTCCCGGGTGCTGGTGACCTCCCGGCAGATCGCCATGTATCTGTGCCGCGAGCTCACCGACATGTCCCTGCCCAAGATCGGGCAGCAGTTCGGCGGTCGTGATCACACGACCGTCATGCACGCGGACCGCAAGATCCGCTCCTTGATGGCGGAGCGCCGCTCGATCTACAACCAGGTCAACGAGCTGACGGGCCGAATCAAGCAGCAGGCCCGCGGCGGCGTATGAGTTTGCCCCGTTTTTGATACACAGCCTGTGGATAACACTGTGGATCATTGGGGATAACCACCCTCCTTCAGTCGCAAAGGGTGACGTCTCTACTCCTCAGGGCCATCTGCGACCTTCCCCATCCGGGTGTCGCGACGGCATCGGCGACGGTCTCGCTCGGCCGCAGGTCGAGCGAACGTCTGGACTGGTCGCGGGCTATCAACACCATGTGGATAAGTCCGTGGATAACCTGGGGATAACTTGTGGATATGTTGTGGACAAGCTGTGGATGGCCTGTGTACAGCCCTTCGAGCCCCCCAAAACGGACTCCGCAGCTCTGTGGATAACCTGTGGATAACCTGTGGATAACCCCGCATCATCGGTGGATGACGGGACCACTTTCTGTGGACGGCCTGTGTGTAAGTTTTGACCATCCACAGAGCGTCGAGTTGCCCACAGCGGTTACCCACAGTCACGGTGGATGACGCAACGCCTAACGACCTGGGGAAACGTTGGTTTTCCACATTATCCACAGCCCCTACTGTGATGACTTCACTTCTCTCTACTAAGGGGCTCAAGAGCAAAAGAAGGGCTTCGCGCCGAACGGAAGCTCGGGTCCGCTGACCCTCGCGGAAACCCACAGGCAACGAGGAGAGGCTGGGCGCGCTTATGCACAGCAGTGCTCGTGATGTGGATGCTTCCCCGGTCAAATGGATCTCACTCATCCAATTTTCTGCTGACTGTCCACAGATTCCCCCTCCATGGGGACGAGGGATGCCGAGCCGACCTTGGTTCCACCGCTTGTCGTCGGCCAGGTGCCGCGTTGCCGCCCCGGGCGTCCGCAGCCGCACGGGCGCCCGGGGCGGCAACGGGTGCCCGCGTCGCCCGTTGCCCACAGGCATGCTGGGGTGGGGGTTCGGTCTTTATGCCGATCGGGCAGGTCCGGCGATGTCCCGGCTGGACATCTGGCATCCTTGGGCATCCGGTGACCCGCGGAAAGCTGTTGGCCAAAAGGTTGGGGACGCTGCCCGTCGGTCCGGCGGTCCGAGCGGGTGGATGCGACCATAGGCAGGCGGGTGAGCGCGCCGCCCCGGCCGCACGTCGGCCGAGACGAACGCGATCACAAGCACAAGTGATACATCCAGGAGGCGGATCAACGTGATGTTCAGGGTCGACCGGGACGTGCTCGCCGAGGCGGTCGCGTGGACTGCGCGCAGCCTTCCCGCGCGTCCGTCGGTGCCGGTGTTGGCTGGGATGCGGCTTGAGGTCACTGGTGAGCAGAGGCTGAAGTTGTCGGGTTTCGACTACGAGGTCTCCGCCGAGGTGACGCTTGAGCTGCAGAGCGGTGAGCCCGGCGTTGTCCTGGTGTCGGGGAAGCTGCTGGCCGAGATCACTCGCGCGCTTCCCGCACAGCCTGTGGATGTCGTGGTGGACGGCGCGAAGGCGGTGGTGACCTGTGGGAGCGCCAGGTTCACCCTGTTGACGATGCCTGTGGAGGACTACCCGTCGCTGCCGACGATGCCGCCGGCCGCGGGCCGGGTGGGGAGCGATGTGTTCGCGTCGGCGGTGGCGCAGGTGGCGGTGGCGGCCGGCAAGGACGAGACCCTGCCGATGCTGACCGGTGTCCGCATGGAGATCGAGGGCGACACGGTGACGCTGGCGGCGACCGACCGCTACCGTCTCGCGGTCCGCGAGTTGACATGGCAGCCGGGCCAGTCCGACTTCTCGACGATCGCGATGATCCCCGGCCGCACGTTGAACGACACGGCCAAGGCCCTGGGGTCGACGGGCGCCGAGGTGGAGATCGCGCTCAGCTCCACCGGGGGCAAGGGCGAAGGCATGATCGGGTTCACGAGTGCGGGGCGGCGCACGACGACCCGCCTGCTGGACCCGGAGTTCCCGAAATACCGTTCGCTGCTGCCGACGGAGTTCTCGGCGCGGGCGGATCTTCCCACGGGGTCGTTCGTCGAGGCGGTGAAGCGTGTCGCGCTGGTCGCCGAGCGGAACACTCCGGTGCGGTTGGCCTTCCGGGGCGGCGAGGTCGTGCTTGAGGCGGGCAGCGGTGACGAGGCGCAGGCCGTCGAGGTGCTGCCGGTCGACTTCGAGGGCGACGACATCAACATCGCCTTCAACCACCAATTCCTGCTTGAGGGGCTCGGCGCGATCGACTCCGACGTGGCGCGTCTGAACTTCACCACGGCCACCAAGCCCGCCATTCTCACCGGTGGAAAGCCTGTGGATAACGATGGTCCTGAGGATTACCGCTACCTGATCATGCCGATCCGCCTTTCCAGCTAGCCGGATCGGCGGAGGCACGCCCGGTCCGCCCGCCTCCAGTCGGTTCCGGTCGGCTCCGACCGACTCCGATGGCCTCCGGTCGGCTTTGGGAAACCCCGCCCGGGCTCACCCGCCGAATGAACAATGTTCGATGATGGAACCCACACATGAGGGGGAGTTCTGATGCGGATCGGCATGGTCGGGCTCGGCAAGATGGGCGGCAACATGGCCGAGCGCCTGCGGCGCGGCGGTCATGAGGTGGTCGGCTACGACAGAGACCCCTCCATCAGCGATGTGGGGACGCTGAAGGAGCTGGTGGACCGGCTTGAGGCACCGCGTGCGGTCTGGGTCATGGTGCCGGCGGGGGAGCCGACGCGGGCGACGGTGGCGGAGCTCGGTGAGTTGCTCGACCGCGACGATGTGATCATCGACGGCGGCAATTCGCACTACGTCGACGATCAGCGGCACGCGGGGGAGCTCGGTGCCAAGGGTGTCGGTTTTGTGGATGTCGGGGTGAGCGGCGGCGTTTGGGGCCTGGAAAATGGTTATGCGCTGATGGCGGGCGGCGACGCGGCGCACATTCAGCGGCTGATGCCGGTGTTCGAGACCCTCAAGCCGGAGGGGCCCGACGGTTTCGTCCACGCCGGTGCCGTAGGTGCGGGCCATTTCGCGAAGATGGTCCACAACGGCATTGAATACGGGATGATGCAGGCATTCGCGGAAGGCTGGGAGCTGCTTGAAGCGGCCGACGTGGTCACCGATGTGGCGGGGGCGTTCAAGAGCTGGCGGCACGGCACGGTGATCCGGTCCTGGCTGCTCGATCTGCTCGTCCGGGCCCTGGAGGACGACCCCGAGCTGACGCAGCTCCGTGGTTACGCTCAGGACTCCGGAGAGGGCCGCTGGACCGTCCAGGCCGCCGTCGACCACGCGGTCCCGCTGCCGGTCATCACCGCCGCCCTCTACGCCCGTTTCGCATCGCGCCAGGAGGACTCCCCGGCGATGAAGATGGTGGCCGCACTGCGCCAGCAGTTCGGCGGTCACGCTGTGACTTCCGCCACATCCGGCGAGGGGGCGGCACCCCCGCCGGGCGGGGCCGCCTGAGTTTTCCTGCGCCGGTTTTTCCGGGGCCGCGAGCTGCGATGGCGTGATCGCGGCCCAGGTGGGGCGGGGTGTGATCGGCAACTGGGGTTACTGCGGTGACCTGCGAGGCGCACTAAGGTTCGTGGGATGCACGTCGCCCACCTGTCCCTGACCGACTTCCGGTCCTATGCCTCGGCGGAGGTCGCGCTCGAACCGGGCGTCACCGCTTTCGTCGGGCCGAACGGGCAGGGCAAGACCAATCTGGTCGAGGCGGTTGGCTATGTGGCGAGCCATTCCAGCCATCGCGTGGCGGGCGACGCTCCGCTCGTACGGCAGGGCGCGGCGCGGGCGATCGTCCGCGCGTTGATCGTGCGTGACGATCGGCGGGCGCTGATCGAGTTGGAGATCAACCCGGGACGGGCCAATCGGGCGCGGCTCAACCGTGCGCCGATCGCGCGGCCGCGCGACACGCTCGGCCTGCTGCGCAGCGTGCTGTTCGCTCCGGAGGACCTGGCGCTGGTCAAGGGCGATCCGGCGGAGCGCAGGCGGTTCCTGGACGACCTGCTGGTGGCTCGTGCGCCGCGGTTCGCCGGGGTCCGGGCCGACTACGACAGGGTGTTGAAGCAGCGTGGGGCCCTGCTGCGTACGGCTGCCGCCGCCCGGCGCGGTGGGCCGCCGGGGCGGCGCAGGGCAGAGGCGGAGGCGGCGTTCTCGGCGGCGGGCGCGGGCGACGTGTTGAGCACGCTTGAGGTGTGGGACGCGCATCTCGCGGCGCACGGTGCGGAGTTGCTGGCGGCGCGGTTGGAGCTGGTGGAGGCGCTGCGCCCGCTGGTGGCCGGTGCCTATGCGGCGCTCGCGCCGTCGTCCGCCGCCGCTGACCTGGTCTATCGCAGCACGTTGTCCACAGGTGGGCCCCCCGATGGGGACGCGGATCGCGACGGCGACGGGGTTCCGGGTGCGCACGGGTTATCCACAGGGCTGGGGAAATCTGTGGATCGGGCCGTGCTGGCCGAGTTGCTGCGCGCCCGCTTGCTTGAGGTGCGTCAGGCGGAGTTGGAGCGCAGTGTGACGCTTGTCGGCCCGCACCGTGACGATCTGCTGCTGAGCCTGGGGGACATGCCGGCGCGTGGATACGCGAGTCACGGCGAGTCGTGGTCGTTTGCCCTGGCGTTGAAGCTCGCGGCGTTCGAGCTGCTGCGCGCCGACGACGGAGACCCTGTGTTGATCTTGGATGATGTGTTCGCCGAGCTGGACAGCCACCGCCGCCGCCGACTCGCCGAGATCGTGGCCCCGGCCGAGCAGGTGTTGATCACCGCGGCCGTGGCCGAGGACGTGCCGGCCGAGCTGACCGGCGCCTGGTTCGACGTCGCTGAAGGGGGAGTGGCCCGTGTCCGCTGACGCCAATCCCCAGGCCACCGCGGCCCGGGGGGCCGCCCTGGCTCGGGAGAAGCTCGCCCAGGCCAAGGCCGATGCCGCCAAACGCGGCCAGTTGCCGCGCCGCGAGCCGCGCCGCCGCGCTCCGGGCGCCCGGCGGGATGCGAGCGATCCGCAGCCGTTCGGCCGGGCGATCATGGAGCTGCTGGCCTTCCGGGGATGGGAGCGGTCTGCGGCGGTAGGCGGTGTTTTTGGTAGGTGGGGGGAGATTGTCGGGGTCGACCTGGCGGCTCACACGAAACCGGAGAGTTTCGTCGAGGGCGAGGTGGTCGTGGCCGCCGACTCGACCGCCTGGGCGACGCAGGTCCGACTGCTGGCTCCGACGCTGGTCCGGAGGCTGAACGAGGAGCTCGGCGAGGGCACAGTCCAGCGTGTCCGTGTCAAAGGCCCACAAAACGGGCCACGTCCGTCGGGCGGGTTGAGGGTCACCGGCAGCCGTGGTCCCCGGGACACATACGGCTGATTCACGCATGTGCGCGGCGTACGGCGGAGGCCGCCGTACGCAGGGCTTTGCCGTACAGGCCGAAAACCCAGCCAAGGGCTGGCCGGAACCGATCAGAGGGCACCTGAGGCGATGACCCCCCAACCGGTGGGGGGACCCTCGAAAGGGGGGTCATCGCCCGACAGGCCATCACAGACGCGTTCAATGCCCCCGCGGGGGCTCGGAGCCGGTAGAATGAATCTGGATTCCGGACACGTCCACTTGCGTGTCACCCCCGGCGTGTGAGCCGAACTCCCCCGGGTGATCGCAGCAGGGCATTCACGACGGTGACGGGCATGGTAGGGGCAATGCGTGGAAACGTGTGCCCCGCCGCGTGTCCGCGGCAGGAGGATTTCGCACTTGTCCTACGACGCTAGCTCTATCACCGTCCTTGAAGGACTCGAGGCGGTTCGTAAGCGCCCTGGTATGTACATCGGTTCCACGGGCGAACGCGGTCTCCACCACCTCGTCTACGAGGTTGTGGACAACTCGGTCGACGAGGCCCTGGCGGGCTACTGCGACACCATCGAGGTCACGCTTCTGGCGGACAACGGCGTGCGCGTCGTCGACAACGGGCGGGGCATCCCGGTCGGCATCGTGCCGGCCGAGGGGCGTCCGGCGGTCGAGGTCGTGCTCACGGTGCTCCACGCGGGCGGCAAGTTCGACAGCAAGTCCTACGCCGTCTCCGGTGGTCTCCACGGCGTGGGCGTCTCGGTCGTCAACGCGCTGTCCACCACCCTTGAGGTGGAGATCCGCACCGACGGGCATTACTGGCGCCAGTCCTACGACCACTCCAGGCCGACCGGCCCGCTCCTCAAGGGCGAGTCCACCAGCGAAACCGGCACGTCGATCACGTTCTGGGCCGACGGCACCATCTTCGAGACCACCACGTGGAACTTCGAGACGCTGTCCCGCAGGTTCCAGGAGATGGCGTTCCTCAACAAGGGCCTGACGATCAGGCTGCGCGACGAGCGGCCGGACCACGTCAACGGCGAACCGAACGTGGTGACTTACTACTACGAGGGCGGCATTTCCGACTTCGTCACCCACATCAACTCGAAGAAGGAGCCCGTCCACGCCTCCGTCATCGACTTCGAGGCGCAGGGCGAGGGCATCGCCGTTGAGATCGCCATGCAGTGGAACGGCTCATACTCCGAGTCGGTCTACACCTTCGCCAACACGATCAACACGGCGGAGGGCGGCACCCACGAGGAGGGGTTCCGCGCGGCGCTGACCTCGATCGTCAACCGCTACGCCCGCGAGCAGAAGTTCCTCAAGGAGGGCAAGGACGACAACCTGGCGGGTGAGGACATCCGCGAGGGGCTTACCGCCATCATCTCGGTCAAGCTCGCCGACCCGCAGTTCGAGGGCCAGACGAAGACCAAACTCGGCAACACCGAGGCCAAGTCGTTCGTGCAGAAGGCGTGCAACGACCACCTGCGCGACTGGTTCGAGCGCAACCCCGGCGAGGCCAAGGAGATCATCAGCAAGGCCCTCCAGGCGTCGCGGGCCCGCATCGCGGCACGCCAGGCACGCGACCTGACCCGCCGCAAGTCGCTGCTGGAGTCCGGCAGCGGCCTGCCGGGCAAGCTGGCCGACTGCCAGTGGAGCGACCCGGAGAAGTGCGAGCTCTACATCGTCGAGGGTGACTCGGCGGGCGGCTCCGCCAAGGGCGGCCGCGACTCGCGTTTTCAGGCGATCCTTCCGATCCGCGGCAAGATCCTCAATGTGGAGAAGGCCAGGATCGACAAGGTCCTGCAGAACACCGAGGTCCAGGCGCTGATCACGGCCATGGGCACGGGTGTGCACGACGAGTTCGACATCACCAAGCTCCGCTATCACAAGATCATCCTGATGGCCGACGCCGACGTCGACGGCCAGCACATCACCACGCTGCTGCTGACGCTGCTGTTCCGCTTCATGCGCCCGCTCATCGAGGCCGGCCACGTCTACCTGTCCCAGCCTCCCCTCTACAAGATCAAGTGGGACCGCAAGGGAGAGGACGCGAGCTACGCCTACTCCGATCGCGAACGCGACGCGATCATCAAGGCGGGCATCGAGGGCGGCAAGCCCGACCCTCGCCCCCGCGACAACGTGCAGCGCTTCAAGGGTCTCGGCGAGATGAACGCCGGGCAGCTCTGGGACACCACCATGAACCCCGACACCCGGCTCCTGCTGCAGGTGACCCTCGACGACGCGGCACAGGCCGACGAAATGTTCAGCGTTCTCATGGGAGAGGACGTCGAAGCGCGCAGGGCGTTCATCATCAGAAACGCGCGGGATGTCCGCTTCCTCGACGTGTAGCGGTAGCCGTACTCGCCCACAGCGTGCTGACTCAAGCGTGAAAAGGAACTCACACCCGTGACGGAAGTCAACACTCCGCCTGGTCCGCCGACCGACCGCATCGAACCGCGGGACATCCAGTCCGAGATGCAGCGCAGCTACATGGACTACGCGATGTCCGTCATCGTGTCCCGTGCGCTGCCCGACGTGCGTGACGGCCTCAAACCCGTCCACAGGCGCGTGCTCTACGCGATGTACGACGGGGGCTACCGTCCCGACCGCGGCTACTTCAAGTGCTCGCGTGTCGTGGGAGACGTCATGGGGTCCTACCACCCCCACGGCGACGCGCCGATCTACGACTCGCTGGTACGGCTGGCGCAGCCGTGGTCGCTGCGCTACCCGCTGGTCGACGGCCAGGGCAACTTCGGCTCGCCCGGCAACGACCCGCCGGCGGCCATGCGTTACACCGAGTCGAAGCTCGCGGTCATCGCCATGGAGATGCTGCGCGACATCGACAAGGACACCGTCGACTTCCAGCCGAACTACGACGGACGCTCCCAGGAGCCCGTGGTCCTGCCGGCGAGGTTCCCCAACCTCCTGGTCAACGGGTCGGGCGGCATCGCGGTCGGCATGGCCACCAACATCCCGCCGCACAACCTGCGCGAGGTGGCCGAAGGCGTCAAATGGGCACTGGAGAACCCCGAAGCGTCCGACGAGGAGACGCTTGAGGCGATGATCGCGCGCGTCAAGGGGCCGGACTTCCCGACCCGCGCGCTGATCGTCGGACGGCGGGGCATCGAGGACGCCTACCGCACCGGCCGCGGCTCGATCACCATGCGGGCCGTCGTCGAGGTCGAGGAGGACTCCAAGGGCCGCCAGTGCCTGGTCGTGACGGAGCTTCCTTACCAGGTCAACCCGGACAATCTCGCCCTGAAGATCGCCGAGCTCGTCAAGGTCGGCAAGGTCACCGGCATCGCCGACGTCCGCGACGAGAGCTCCTCCCGCGCCGGCCAGCGCCTCGTCATCGTGCTCAAACGCGACGCCGTGGCCAAGGTCGTCCTCAACAACCTCTACAAGCACACGCAGCTCCAGGACACCTTCGGCGCCAACATGCTGGCCCTGGTCGACGGCGTGCCGCGCACCCTCCGCCTCGACCAGTTCGTGCGCCACTACGTGGCCCACCAGATCGAGGTCGTCGTACGGCGCACCCGCTACCTGTTGCGCAAGGCCCAGGAGCGGGCTCACATCCTGAGCGGCCTGCTGCGGGCCTTGGAGCGCCTGGACGACGTCATCGCGCTCATCCGCGCCTCCGAGTCCGCCGCCGCCGCCCAGCAGGGCCTCATGGGGCTGCTGGAGATCGACGAGGTGCAGGCCCAGGCCATCCTGGACATGCAGCTCCGCAAGCTCGCCGCCCTGGAGCGCCAGCAGATCCAGGATGAGCACGACGCGCTCATGGCCCAGATCGCCGACTACCAGGACATCCTCTCCTCCGAGCCGCGCCAGCGGCAGATCGTCGGCGACGAGCTGTCCGAGATGGTGGCCAAGTTCGGGGACGACCGCCGTACGGAGATCATCGCCTACGACGGCGACATGTCGATCGAGGACCTCATCGCCGAAGAGGAGATGGTCGTCACGATCACCCGCGGAGGCTACACCAAGCGCACCCGGACCGACCTCTACCGCGCCCAGAAGCGCGGCGGCAAGGGCGTGCGCGGGGCGCAGCTCCGGCAGGACGACATCGTCGACCACTTCTTCGTCACCACGACCCACCACTGGCTGCTGTTCTTCACGAACAAGGGCCGGGTCTACCGCGTGAAGGCATACGAGCTCCCCGACTCCGGGCGCGACGCGCGCGGGCAGCACCTGGCCAACCTGCTCGCCATGCAGCCCGACGAGACGGTCATGGAGGTTCTGGACCTTCGGGACTACCAGGTCGCTCCGTACCTCGTGCTCGCGACCCGCAGCGGCCTGGTGAAGAAGACGGCGCTGTCGGAGTACGACTCGCCTCGGTCGGGCGGCCTCATCGCGATCAACCTCCGCGAGGACGACGAGGTCATCGCCGCCAGGCTGGTGTCCGAGCACGACGACCTGCTCCTGGTGTCCAAGGGCGCCCAGTCGATCCGCTTCACCGCCTCCGACGAGGCCCTTCGTCCCATGGGACGGGCCACAAGCGGTGTCATCGGCATGCGTTTCGTGGAGGGCGACGAACTGCTCGCCATGAACCGCATGGCCGACGGCGACGACGTGCTCGTCGCCACGGAAGGCGGGTATGCCAAGCGGACCCCCGCAGAGCAGTACCCTGTCCAAGGACGAGGCGGCAAGGGCGTGCTCACCGCCAAGATCGTAAGCGCTCGTGGCAAGCTGGTCGGGGCCGTCATGGTCAGGCCGGAGGACGAGATCTTCGCGATCACGTCGGCCGGAGGGGTGATCCGCACCAGCGCGGGAGAGATCAAGCAGTCCGGTCGCCAGACCATGGGCGTCCGCCTGATGAATCTCGCGGAAGGCGACAGCGTGGTGGCCCTCGCCCGAAACGCCGACTCTCTGGAAACCTCAGAGGCGTTGGAGGCCGAGGAATCGGGGGAGAATAGGGCATGAGTCCGCGGGCCACATCCGGGGGCGACACCTCCAACCCCCCGAGACGACCGGCCTCCACAAGGTCGCCCTCGCGTGACCATGTGACCGACAAGAAGAACAAGAATGCGGAAGATGAGGTCGTCGAGGTGGTCGACTCCCCTGGAAGTGGCAGCGCCAAGCCTCAAAAGCCCGACACTCCGGTGAGCGGTGAGCCCAAGGGGGGCAAGAAGCCGGGCGGAGACAACGACCAGGGTGACCCGACGGTCAGGGTGCGTCCGTCCGCCTCGTCCACCGACCCTTGGGGCGGTGGCGGCGGCGCGAGCGCGCCCACCGCACAGCATCCCCGCCCCGGCCAGGGTGGTTCCCGGCCCGCGGCCTCGGGCCGTCCCGCCCAGGGCTCCGGCGGCGCGGCGGGCCGCCCCGCGGCGAGCGGTCCCGGCGGACCGGGCGGCGCAAGTGGATCAGGCGGGCCCGGCGGGCCGGGTGGATCAGGCGGGCCCGGCGGCGGCTCCAGGCCCACCCAGGGCGCGGGCTCGGGCGCTTCCGGCGCCCGGGGCGGCTCCGGCTCCGGGGCTTCCGCCTCCGGGCGTCCCGGCGCGTCCTCGGGCCCCGCGGCCCGCGGTGCCGGCGGCTCGTCCGGAGGAGCGGGTTCCGCGGGCGGCGCCTCGGCGGGTGGCGGCCGACCGGCCTCCGGTGGCCGTCCGGCCCCCGGCGCGCGCGGCGGCGACGGCCCCTCGGCCGCTCCTGGCAGCGAGCGCGCCTGGTCGTCCGACGCCACCTCCACCATTGACCCCGTTTCCGACCTGCCTCTTATCGCCACCGACGACTCCAAGAAGTCGGGTTCGTCGAAGGGCAAGGGCAAGGGCGGCGGCCGAAACCCCCGCAAGGCCCACCTGGTCCTACGGCGCATCGAGCCGTGGTCGGCCATGAAGTTCAGCTTTGTGGTCTCCTTGGTGTGCTTTGTCGTGCTTTTCGTGGCCGTCGCCGTCCTCTATGTGATTCTTTCGACGGTTGGCGTCTTTGACTCGATCGTTCAGACGGTCAACGACCTCACCATGGCCGACGGCAAGAAGACAGTCGGCAGCATCGACATCGCCAGTTGGTTCGAACCCGTCCGCATCCTTGGCTATACCGCCCTCATCGGAGCGGTCAACGTCGTTTTGATCACCGCCCTGGCCACGCTCGGGTCCGTGATTTACAACCTCGCCTCCGACCTTGTCGGCGGCATTGAGGTCACCTTTAGCGAAGCTGAATAGGCTCTGAACAAGGCCCCAAGCCCCCCGTGAAGCGGGCTTGGGGCCTTTGCATGCCCCCATGGGGTGGATGTGGCCCCTGCGGCACGGCACAGGCCCGCTCAGCCCCGCCGCGCCCCGCCGTACGGCATAGGCCCGGCGGGCTCATGCCGTACACCCCGAACCGGGCGGCACATGGCGCCGACAGGTCCCACGACGCGGTAAGCTTTTCCTCGATGCCAAGCGGTTCGCCTCCAGCTCATGGATGCGGTACGGTTCGGGTCAAGCAATGCGGGGCTATAGCTCAGACGGTTAGAGCGCTTCCCTGATAAGGAAGAGGTCCCAGGTTCAAGTCCTGGTAGCCCCACCCGGTTTCCCCAGCTCAACAGCCGCTTCTCCTAGTCGGAGAGGCGGCTTTTCGCATTTCTGGGAGAGAACTGGGAGACGATCAAGGGGTTCGTGCCCTCCCGGTGCGGCTCCAGGAGGGCGTCCAGGATCGGGACAGGCGGCCTCGGTCCGGCCGCGAACCGGTCCCGCAGCGCGGCGTGTCGCAGCCCCTCCAGTGGCGGCGCGTTCAAGGCGGGGATCTGGACGCTCAACCCCCATGAAGATCATCTTCTGCCATGGTGAACCCTCCGGGCGCTGCTGAGGGCGTCTCCCCTCGGCTCTCGATCCGCGAAGTCGGGGAAGAGTTGCGGTCGCGTCTGGCGTGCGGAATCACGTGGCGCCGCTGCGTAAAAGCGAATCGACGTTCTTGAGAAGACGTTCTTGAGAAGCTGACCCTGATCCACCCCGAGCTGGCTGGCACGCAGTGCCGCGTGGGGGCATAGAGTCGCCACAGGGTGGCGCCGGCCGGCCATGCTACTCCGGCAAGCGCTGGCGGCACGGCATGAACATCCAGGTTGTAGCGGCTCCCGGCGGGACTCCGCTGTGGACCTCGGGCTCCCTGCGGGGCGCGGTGCGCGGCAGAATGAAAAACTCGATGCCTCGCTCGCCATAATCCGAGCAGCACTTGTCTAATAGTGTCGCAGGAATGGTCCGATGTTCACTCTGGAGGAAGGTTTCAATACTCAGCGTGACGGTCTGGTGGTCGGCCGTATTATGCGTTTGGTGCATCGGCTCGCGTGCTGTTCGAAGACGGGCTACGCTCTTGATCTTCGCCTATTGAAGCGATCCTTTCGTCCTGCTAACGTCATCTTGTTCGATTGCTGCTGTAGTGACTGGAAGTCAGCAAGTCTGTCGGCCCAAGAGATCTCTTGGGAAGACGGTGTAGTGGTGTAGGCCGTATGGCATGTGCAACCGTTAAGGTGTGACGCCTCAGCTTCCTGCTCCATAACGGTCGGACCTGCCTAGTGTCGTCGACGCCCTGTGCGGGGCGCCCGGCATATATCGCCAGGTCCGTATGCGTGGAGTGATTCTCCGTGCGATATCCGTTGAAACACGATGTGAGTTAAGGGTGGCGCCGTCCGTCACTTAAGCGCGACTGCTCAATATCTTGCCGGACTGTCAATGGCGATCGTCCTGAATTGGAATCGCACAGTGCTCGATTGCCGACACTGACCGGATCTCGGCAGAGCAGCGTCAAGAGTGCTGTCGACCTCTTCGACCATTGTTCTGAAAATGTGTGATGGCTGCCCTCACTGAAGCCTTGACGGCCGTTTTGCCGGTCGGGGCACCGGGACGTTCCCGCTCGCGTGGGGACGGCATTTTGTACGCCGAGTTGTATGACTTGCAAGCCCGTGTCCACTCGTGATCTGAGGTGGTTACCATGTCCGAGACACCCGAGACAGACGCCATACTCTTGGCCTCGACGAGGATTCCCGATCTCAGGGATCGGGAGATAGATGTCTTGAAGCATCTGCTGTTGGGTCATTCTAATCGGCAGATCGCGTCCCGCCTCGGTATTTCAGAGTTCACTGTGAAAGTCCACGTCGGAAACGCTCTCAAGAAACTCGATCTGGAGTCGAGGCTACAGTTGGGGATAGCCGCATACATTCATCTGACCGGCTGCAAGTGTTTGGAGTCCCGTCTGCTGTCGTCGACGGCCTGAGAATCGCCCGCGTATGATGCGCGCTGTGTCGAGCCCTGCCCGGATGATCACAGCGTGGCGTGGCCTTACGGCGTTGGCTGCTCGCCTGAGCTCGCACGGGCCGACAGGCGACTCTCCCGGGGCCGCGTGGTGCTCCTCGTTCGCTGGACTCATGCAGATGTGAGCACGGGCGAGCCCCTGATCGGTGAGTCCCCGGGGATCCGCCGTGGAGAGTCCGATCTCGACTGCCTGCGCCGATCTCTCTTGTGGCCGTCTCGGTGGCCGTCTCGCCACTCGAGGCGGAGTCGGATTCCGTGGTAGTTCAAAAGTCTGATTGTGCCCCTCTTTTGGGTGTGGAGATGATGGGGTTCGAGGAACCGCGTGGATTATTAGTTTGCCGCCGATTTCATCAGGACGGCTCATCTTTCATGGGTGTGTGAACCGCCGGCTGGACAGGATGGTGTCATGAAAGTGAAAGTTCTCGATGACGAGTTCATCGTTGTGCGAACTCCGGAGGAATTCCATCGCGCGCCGGACGACTATCAAAAGGTCTTGATCAGCCAGGTGATGATCAACACCGAGGGCGAGCTGTCCGGCGGCGACGACTACACCATGATGTTCCTCCCCATGGCGCCGAACGCGGAGGAGCGCCAGGTCTGTGCCGAGCGTGCGGCGGAGGAGTACGACCACTACAAGATCGGTAAGAGGGTGCTCGCCGACCTGGGCGTCGACACGACCTACATGGAGACGCAATCCATGGAGGACCGCAACTTGTTCGCAGATCAGGGGTTGCACACCTGTACGACCTGGGCTGAGCGCGGCATCTACTCCTATATAGGTGAGGAGGCAGCACTGTTGATGATTCGCGAGTTTGCCGAAAGCAGCTACAAACCGTGGGCGGAAGCGGTGCGCACCATCATCCTCGACGAGAAGGTGCACATTGCCCATGGTGCCAGGGTGTGCAGGAATCTCGCCGCCAGCCAGGAGGGTCGGGAGCAGCTGCAGGCCGGGCTCGATCGGCTGTGGCCCACCTTCGTCGGGGTCTTCGGCAACCAGCGTTCCAAGCGGGCGCAGCTCGCGATCAGGTATGGCTTGCGCAAGACCACTAACGCTGAGGCATATAACCAGTGGTTGAAGACTGTTTCACGCCGCATCGCCAATCTTGGGCTGCGGATCCCCGGCCCTGAGGCCGTCTGAGCCATGGCCACGACGGCGGTTCACCTCAACCCACCCGAGCCGGCTCGCCGGCAATCCAAGGCCCAGTTGCGGGAACTGCTCGCTGCTCGGCCTGACCTCGCCGCACGAGTTCAGGTGATCCGCGACGTCGGCCGCCGGGTCCGCGCGTGCGAGGTTCACTTGACCACCACGTGCAACATCCGATGTAAGGGGTGCTGGTACTTCGAGGGCGGCTTCGACGCCGCCGTCCCTGAGACATCGGACCTCGGGCTGATCAGGGACTTCGTCGAGAAACTCTATGCCTCCGGGGTGACTCAGGCGACGCTCATCGGCGGAGAGCCGACTCTCGTGCTGAACCGGGTAAAGCCGTTTGTGGAGCGGCTGCCCTACATCACGATCTCCACGAACGGGCTGCGCCCTCTTCCACGTGAGGGCTTCGAGAACGTCGCCGTCGCGATCAGTCTCTTCGGAGGTGGCCCGCTCGACGACGATCTGCGGGCCCACCGTCCCAACGGCTCGACGTTCACCGGACTCTTCCAGAAGGCGCTTCAGCACTACCGGGACGATCCGCGTGTCACCTTCGTTTTCGCGCTCTCTGAGGAAGGCCTGCAGTACGTCGAGCCGACAGTGCGCGCGATCGAGGACAACGGCAACCAGGTCACGTTCAACTTCTACAGCGCGCACGGTACCGACAATCCGCTTCGCATCGAGAACGAGCAGCGGACTCTGGCCGAGGCACTCAGGGTGAAGGAAATGTTCCCGGAGACCGTGGTCTCCCATCCCTACTTCATTGAGGCCCTCATCACCGGCCGGACCCATTGGGGCGGCAGATTCGGATACGACGTCTGTCCGAGCATCAGCGTCGAGCTCCCTGAGCACGGTCAGCGGATGCTCAACGGCCATCCCGTCATCGATGGATTCGCGGTTTACGGGGCCGACTACAAGACGCTGCAGTTCTGCTGCACCTCCGGAGACTGCGGTGGCTGCCGCGACAGTCAGGCTGTCTACACCTGGCTGGTCGTCAGCATGAATCGCTTCCTCAACAGTGGGGAGCGGCTGGAGACATGGATCGAGCTGGCCGAGGCCTACTGGCGGCAGTGGTTCTGGTCGCAGCGTCATTCACCGAACTTCGCCCGCCGTTCCGCCCCGCGTCGTCTGAGTGAAAGGCAAACAGAGACATGTCCTTGATCGCGGCCACTGTTCTGGACTTCATCTGCAAGGAACTCAAGGACCTCGGCGTCGAGGACGAACTCCTCACCGGGACTGCGAGGTTCGACGAACTCGACATCGACTCGCTCGATGTCGCGGACCTGATGACGGCGGTGAAACGGGACTTCGGCGTGATCATCCCGCGCAGAGACCTGGTCGGCATCACGCTGGGCGATCTGGCTGAGCGCATCGTCTCTGATCAGTCCGCGAAGTAGCCGTCACCCGAAAGCTCTCACGGAGACCCTAGGTGCTCGGATTGTTCACCGGCAGGAAGTACCTCGTTACGGGTGTGCTCAACCTGGAGTCCATCGCCTGGCACGTCGCCGCCGCACTTCAGAAAGAAGGCGCGCAGGTCGTCTTGACCTCCTACGGCCGCGCTCTTCGGATCGCTCGTAAGGCAGCCGAGCTCTTGCCGTCGCCGGTCGACGTGCTCGAGCTGGACGTGACCGATGAAACGAGCATCCGATCGATCGGGGCGGAGGCCGAAGGCTGGGACCGGCTCGACGGTGTACTCCACAGCATCGCCTACGCACCGGCTGACGCGCTGGGCTCCCGCTTCCTGACCACTCCCGTCTCTAGCGCGTTGGAGGGCTTTCACGCCTCGGCCTGCTCGCTTCAGCAACTGGCGCACGCACTCGCACCCGCACTCTCGCGGGCCAGGAACGGCGGCTCGATCGTGGGGATGACCGTCGACACGAGCCGAGCCCTACCCGGCTACGACTGGATGGGCGTCTACAAGACGGCGATGGAGTCGATCGCGCGATACCTGGCCTTGTACCTCGGCCCGTCAGGCATCCGGGTCAACCTGGTGGCCGCCGGACCGGTGGAGACCGTATCTGCTCGCGGTGTGAGCAACTTCGGCGAGCTGGCCGACCACTACGAACGCTGGGCCCCTCTGGGTTGGGATCGCACCGACCCGACACGGGTGACCGGTGCGGTGCTGTTCCTCCTATCCGACCTGGCCAGGTACACGACCGGGGAGGTCCTGCACGCCGACGGCGGAATGCACGCGGTGGTCGGAGGCATCGGGCCCCTGGACGATTCGGCCACAGCCGCGCAGTGAATCCGAGAGTGGGCCGGGTCCTGGCATCACCGATTCGCAAAGGAGGATGGGGTGCGTCTCCTGGTCAAGGGGCCGGCCGGCCCGCTCACCGGTGAACTGGAGATCCCACGCTCGAAGTACCACGCGCATCGCGCCTTGATCCTCGCCTCACTGGCGCCGGGGACCAGCCGGATCCACGGGCTGTCCGAGGCCGGGCATGTGCGGCACACGATCCGGGCGTTACGGCAGCTCGGTACGGCGATCCATGTCGACGGCGACGCCTTCGTCGTTGAGGGCGGCCCGTACCGCCCGAGAACCGGACAGGTGTCGGTGGGAAGTTCCGGCACAACGCTTTACTTCCTCACCCCGTTGGCGACCTTGGCAGCGATGCCGGTCACGATCACAGGGCAGAAGTACTTCCAGCGTCGGCCGATCAAGCCGCTGCTGGAGGCGGTCGCGGCGCTGGGCGTGGAACTCCACGCGCCGACCGGGAGCCCTCCGATCTCGGTCACCCCGAGCCGGCCGTCCGGAGGGCGGGTGAGCATACCGGGCGTGCTCTCGCAGTGGATCTCAGGGCTGCTGCTCCTGGCGCCCTTCGCGACGGGACCAAGCCTCATCGAGGTCACAGGTCCGTTCAACGAGCGATCCTACGTGGACCTGACCATCAGGATGATGAGGCGCTTCGGCTTGACGATCGACGTGGGTGATGACGGCAGAACGTTCGCCGTCGAGCCGGACCAGCGGCCCCACCCGGCCGAGGTGTACCTTCCACCGGATATCGGCTCAGCCGCGTTCGGGCTCGCGGCCACCGCGCTGCAGCCGTCCGACGTGCTGTTCCGGGGGTTGTCGACGGCGCACGCGGCCGAGACCGACCACCCTGAGGCGGATCTGCTGGACATCCTTTCCCGGATGGGCCTACCGCTGCACGTGGACCCCGGGACCGGCTTCGTGCGGGTGCGTCATGATGGGTTGCGGCTTGCGCCAGTTTCGATTGACTGCCGGGCGGTCCCCGACATGCTTCCCATCCTGAGCGTGCTCGCCGGGCGTGCCGACGGCACGTCCATCCTGGACAACGTCGCGCACGTTCGGCTCAAGGAGTCCGACAGGGTCACCGCGATGATGCAGCTCAACCGCCTAGGGGCGCGGTTGCGATTGCACGGTGAGCAGTTGGTGTGCCATGGCGTCAGCGCCTTCACCTCAGCGGATCTCTCCTCTTTCAACGACCACCGGGTGCTTATGGCGCTCGCCGTCGCCGCGTCACAGGCCGACGGCGAGAGCAGACTGACCTATCCGAAGGCGTACCAGATCTCCTATCCGAAATTCCTCATCGACATGAATGCGATCGGCATCCCCATGGCGGTGCAGGAACCGGTGCGTACGGCACGGCCTCGGCCACCGAGTACGCGTTCCCCCGTATCCGCCGACACAGCGATCGATGCGTTGGTTCGACGTTGGGCGAAGCTGCGGCCGCACGACACCGCGATGGTGGAGATCGCCTCAGAGGGACGCGCGGAGCGTGCCATCACCTGGCGCGAGCTCGACGAACGCGCGGACGCCGCCGCGTCGATGCTGATCGGGCTCGGTGTCGCCGCAGGTGAGCCGGTGGCCTGGCAGTTGCCGAACTGGGTCGAGTTCACCGTCCTGTCCCTGGCCACCGCTCGCATCGGAGCAGTCTGCTGCCCGCTCATGCCGATCTTTCGTGAGCGTGAGATGGCCTTCGTCCTTGGTCGCTCCCAGGCGAGAGTTCTCCTGGTGCCCGGCAGGTTCCGCGGCCGTGACTACCCGGCTGAGATCGCCGGGCTGCGTGCGCCGAGTCTCGAGCACGTCGTCGTCGTGGGCGACGATCGGCCGCTGCCCGGGGGCGACGGGATCAGGTGGCACCGCTTCGAAGCGGAGATGGCCAGGCAGAAACCCGACCAGGTCACCATCAATGCGCGCAGACCGCACACTGCCGAGGTGGTGCAGCTGCTGTTCACCTCGGGAACCTCCGGTGAACCCAAAGGCGTGCTGCATCGAATGGAGGCGCTGACGAGGGCCGCCATGATGGAGGTCCGGCATCTGGGCCTCACCCGCGAGGACCGGATCTTCATCCCGTCTCCGATGGCTCACCAGACAGGCTTCCTGTACGGCATGTGGCTGGCATTGGCCTTGGGCGTGCCGCAGGTCGTCCAGCCTGTATGGGAGGGGCGGGCGGCGCTTTCGGCCCTGCGCCGCTGGGGGTGCACCTTCACACAAGCGGCGACCCCCTTCCTCATGGACTTGCTTCGTGCAGTCGAGGGGACAGGACAGCGGCCGGACGCTCTACGGATCTTTGTGGTGACCGGCACGGCTGTGCCGCGCCCTCTCGCGGAGCGGGCGACCGGCGTGCTCGGCGCGGCGGTGTGCGGAGCGTGGGGGACGACGGAGACGGGTCTGGGCACCTTGTCCGCACCTGGCGATGAATCGGCCCTGGTATGGGGCACGGACGGTCGAGCCCTCACCGGAGTGCGCATCAGAGTGACCGACGATGTGGGCAACGTGCTGGGACTGGGCCAGGAGGGCAACTTCGAGGTTGCCAGCGCATGTCTCTTTGAGGGCTACCTCGACCAGCAGGAGTTGACGGCGGCCGCGATGACGCCCGATGGGTGGTATCGCAGCGGCGATCTCGCGGTGATCGACCGGGCCGGCTACGTCCGGATCACTGGCCGGGTCAAGGATGTGATCAACCGTGGCGGCGAGAAAGTGCCAGTCGTGGAGATCGAGCAACTGCTGCACGGCCATCCGGCGATCAGGGACGTCGCGATCGTCGCGATGCCTGATGAACGGCTCGGCGAACGGGCCTGCGCCTACGTGGTGGCCGACGGCGACCTCGACTTCGCCGCGGTAAGGCGCTTTCTAGACGCTCGGCGGGTGGCGAAGCAGTACTGGCCGGAAAGGCTGGAACTCATTGACGAGCTGCCCCGGAATCCGGCGGGCAAGGTGCAGAAGTACCTGCTTCGCGAGCATGTCAAGCGGCTGATCGAGGGTGAGGTGAATCGGTGACGTGTGAATCGGTGGCGTGGGCCGACGAGACGCGATTTCACGAACTGCGCGAGGAAGTCGAGGCGTTCGTTCGCGGACCTGGTGAGCAGTACGCGGCTGAGATCGAGCGTGATCGTGCCGTGCCCCCGCGGTTGTGGGAGGACCTCAACGAGCGCGGCTACCTCCGGCTCGTCGCTCCCGAGGAGTACGGTGGCCGCGGTGTCCCGTTCTCCCGGTACCTCGAGCTACTCGAACTGATCTCGATGTCCCACGCGTCCGTGCGGATGATCGTGCATGTGTGCAACGGCGTTTGGCGTGCCCTGGACCGGTTCGCCAACGAGGACCAGCGCAAGAAGTTCGTCCTGCCGCAGATCGCAGGTGGCATTCGGGTCGCGTTCACGCTGACGGAATCGGCTGCCGGCAGCGGTGCCGACCTCCGCAGCAGCGTGGTTCGAGGGGGCGACTTCTACTACCTGTCCGGCGAGAAGCATCTGATTACCTTCGGTGTTAGTTGCGACTATTGGCTGCTGTTCGCGCGGCTTGAGGGCACCAGTGGTAAGAACGGCACGGTCGCACTGATGGTGGACCGCAACGCGTCCGGGGTCACCGTGGAAGCCATGCCGGACACGATGGGGGTACGCGGAACGGATCACGCCACGTTGGTCTTCGACCGTACTCCGGTACCTGTCGCCCACCGGCTCGGAGAGGAAGGCGACGGCCTGGACGTCGCGTTCGGCGGATTCCTCACACCCAGTCGGATCTCGGTGGCGATGACATGCGTCGGCCTGGCCCGACGGGCGCAGGAACTCGCGATGGAGCACGCACGTAGCCGTCGCACCTTTGGCAAGCCGCTCAGCTCTCGGCAGGCGGTCGCGTTCGCGCTGGCCGAGAACGCCGCCGACATCGAGGCCGCCCGGAGGCTCGCGCTGTACGCCGCCGGCCAGTGGGAGCAGGGCGACCCGCACGCTGGCGCATTGTCGTCAATGGCCAAGCTGACCGCGGTGGACATGCTCACCCGGGTCACCGACAAAGCACTGCAGGTGCACGGAGGCATCGGCTACTGGGAGTCGAGCCCCATTGAACGGATCTACCGGGACGCACGGGCGCAGCGGTTCGAGGAAGGGACCAACGAGATCCAGAAGGCCGTGATCGCGCGAGAACTACTGGGGACGGTGCGATGAGCGACCACCGGGACGATTTCCAGGGCAAGATCGCCCTGATCACGGGAAGCTCCCGTGGCATCGGACGGGCACTGGCGCTCGCTCTCGCAGGCCATGGCGCCTCGATAGTCGTCAATTACAAGAAGAACGCCGGCCTCGCCGAACAGACATGCAAGGAGATCGAGAAGGCGGGCGGTACGGCGATTGCCGTCGGCGCGGACGTGGAGGAACCAGAGCAGATCGACCAGCTCTTCGACGCGGTGCGCACCTCCTTCGGCAGGCTCGACTTTTTCATCAGCAATGCCGCGGCCAGCTCTTTCAAGAACATCTCCGAGCTCAAGCGGCATCATCTCGACCGCTCGTACGCCATGAATATCCGGGCCTTCGTCCTGGGCGCGCAGCACGCCCTTCGCCTCATGATGGACGGCGGGCGGATCGTTGCGCTGTCCAGCTACGGCAGCAGCCGGGCCTATCCCACCTACGCCAATCTCGGCAGCGCCAAAGCGGCGATCGAAACATGGGTGCGATACATGGCCGTCGAGTTCGCGCCACGGGGGATCAACGTCAACGCCGTCAGCGGCGGCATCATTGAATCCGATTCCTCGGATTACTTCTACAACGTCGAAGGCATGGCGCCGCTCTCCCGGGTGCTTCCCAAGATCCCGATGGCGCGCATGGGCACCGTGCAGGAGGTCGCGGACTGCGTCGCGTTCCTGCTGTCGTCCGCCTCGACGTACATCACAGGACAGACGATTACGGTCGACGGCGGCCTCTCGGTGGTCGCGCCGCCGTTCGCCGAGGATCTGACACCACCGCTGGCCTGGAATGACTGACCTCAGACATGTCTTCGCCGGCGGGCGGATCGGACGACTGGCCCTTCCGCACCGCGTCATCATGGGGGCGATGCACCTCGGCCTTGAGACACGCGACGACGGCGGCGCCGCGTTAGCGGCCTTCTACACCGAACGGGTCAGGGGCGGTGCGGGGCTGATGGTCACCGGCGGTGCGGCCGTTAGCGCCGTCGGGGTGGGCGGTCCGACGTACGGCGTGCTTGGCGAAGCCGGTTTCCACGCTCGTCTGAGCCGGGTCGTCAAGGAAGTGCACGACGCGGGTGGACTGATCGCCCTGCAGTTGTTCCACGCAGGACGCTACGCCGTGCCCGCAGGGCTGCGACCTGTGGCGCCGTCGGCGGTCTACAGCCGGTTCTCCCGCTGCGAGCCGCTCGCGTTGACTGAGGCTCAGGTTCGCGCCTCTGTCGATGAGTTCGCGCGCGGCGCGGCGCACGCGCGCGAACTCGGGTTCGACGCGGTGGAGATCATGGGGTCGGAAGGGTATCTGATCGACCAGTTCCTCTCCCCGAAGACCAACCTTCGCGACGACGAGTGGGGTGGCGACGCGGAGCGCCGAGGGCGATTCGGTGCCGAGGTCACACGGGCGGTTCGCGAGGCGGTCGGACCGTCGTTCCCGATCATTGTCCGCTTCTCCGGTCTCGACCTCATGGACGGCGGCACACGGCCGGCCAACGTCTTCTCCTTCACCCGCGCGCTGGTCGCCGCGGGAGCGGACGCGCTCAACGTCGGCATCGGCTGGCATGAGTCCCCAGTGCCCAGCGTGCAGGCGATCGTGCCCCCGGGGCTGTGGATACCGTTCGCCGCGCGGCTGAAGGCGGCGGCAGGAGGCCTGCCGGTGATCGCCGGCAACCGCGTGGACCGTGTCGAGCTTGCCGCATCGATTCTCGCGGGTCCCTCCGTCGACTTCGTCTCCATGGCGCGTCCGTTTCTCGCCGACGCCAAGCTGATCGACAACACGCTGCGCGGTCGTCCGGTCAACATCTGCGTAGCCTGCAACCAGGCGTGCATCGACCGCTCACTGGACCACCGCGATGTGTCGTGCATGGTGAATCCGAGGGCGGGACGGGAGCTGGGCACTGCTCCGGTGCGCCCCGTCCGGTCGCTGCGCGTCGCGATCATCGGTGGCGGGCCCGCTGGTCTGCAGGCGGCGCGGCAGGCGGCCCTGCTGGGGCACAGCGTTGAGCTGTACGAGGCGTTGGACGGCCTTGGCGGGCAGTTCCGTATGGCCTGCAAGGTGCCTGGCAAGTCCAACTATCGTGACACAATCGGCTATTTCACCGCTGAACTCGCCCGACTGGGCGTGCGCGTACACCTCAACCGCGCCATCGGCGAGAACGACCTCGGACTGCTGCGGTCCTACGACCGGGTCATCGTCGCCAGCGGTGTCCGTCCCCACACGTTGAGCATCCCAGGGGCCGGGTTGCCGAACGTGTTCTCCTATCCCGAGGCGTTCGGCGATGGCGTGTTGAAAGGCAGGGTCGTCATCATCGGTGGCGGCGGCATCGCGATCGATCTCGCGCACCTGGCAGGCCGTGGGGAGAGCCCGCTGAACGACCACGAGCGGTTCCGGCGCGAGCATGGCCTTGAGCCCGGGCCCGTGCTGGTCACCGCGAATGCCGAGGTCACGATCCTGCAGCGCGGTTCTCGTCTCGCCGGACGAACAGGCAAATCGACACGCTGGGCGGTGCTGGCGGAACTGCGGCGGCAAGGAACGCGAGTCTTGCAGGGTGTGACATACCGGCAGATCACTCCCGACGGGGTGCACATCACCGATGCCGCCGGCGCCGACCGGCTCATCGAAGCGCACGTCGTCGTCATTGCCGCCGGGCAGGTGGCGGACAAGGCCGTCCCCGCGCTCGCCGAGCGCGCTGGTGTGCGCTACCAAACCGCCGGTGGAGCCAGGGACGCCGACGGGCTCGATGCGGTACGGGCCTTCGCCGAGGGGTTCGCCGCCGCAGCCGGGCTCGGCACACCGGATCCCGACGATGTGCGAGAGAAGGCTGTCCATGGGTGACGGACGTGCAGTGGTGATCAGTGGGATAGGCGCGATCACTCCCGTCGGCATAGGTAGGGAGACGACGTGGAGGAATCTCCTCGCCGGACGATCCGGAGTCGGCCCGGTCACCACGTTCGACACGGACGGATTGCCGACGAGAATCGCGGCGGAGGTCAAGGGATTCAATCCCTCCGCCTACTTGGAAGCCAAGCGGGTTCGGCGCACCGCCCGCTTCTCACAGTTCGCGATCGCGGCTGCGCGAGAAGCGGTTGCCGACTCCAAGCTTGAAATAGACACGGGAAACGCTACGCGGATCGGCGTGGTGGTGAATGCCGCCGTGGCGGGTTTCGACATGGTCGAGAAGGCCACCCGCGGACTCGTGTCCGTTCCCGATCCGGTCACGCCGAACAGCTACTTCGTCCCCTCATCGCTGACGAACATGCCGGCGTGCGAGATCGCCATCGACCTTGGTGTGCACGGCCCGGTCAACGCGAGTGCACTCGCGTGCGCGAGCGGCCTGTACGCCCTGCTCGATGCGCGGCGGATGATCCTCGCCGGGGAGGCAGACGTCGTCGTCTGCGGGGGGACCGATGCCGCGATCACGCCGACGATGTTCGCCGGGCTGGCCGCGATGGGGGCGCTGTCGGAGCGCAACGACGATCCCACAGGTGCGAGCCGCCCTTTCTCTGCGGACCGGGATGGGTTCGTTTTCGGGGAGGGAGCCGTGATCATGGTTGTCGAGTCGGCCGAGCACGCCGTCCAGCGCGGGGCCGTGCCGTACGCCACGGTCGAGGGCGGGGCTCTGACCTGTGATGCCTTTCACATCAGCGCCCCTGATCCGCAGGGCAGGTATGCGACCGAGGCGATCAGCCAGGCGGTCGGGCGCGCCGGCGTGAGCCTCTCCGATATCGACTACATCTGCGCTCACGGAACCTCGACCGCGGCCAACGACCGAACCGAGACGAGGGCCATTCGCGCTGCGCTGGGCGGTGCGGCCGACCGGATCCCGGTCAGTAGTCCCAAATCGATGGTCGGACACTTGATCGGAGCCGCGGGCGCGCTTGGCGCAATGGTGTGTGCGCTCGCGATCCGGGACTGTATCGTGCCACCGACGATCAACCTGAACGCACCGGATCCCGAATGTGATCTCGACTACGTGCCTGATGCCGCCCGGCCGGTTCCGGTGCGCGTCGCCATGGCCAACGCATTCGGGTTCGGCGGACAGAACTGTGTGGCGATATTCAGCTCCCTGGGCTAGCCCGGCAAGCATGAGAGGCGTGTATGAACGTCGAATTCCTGATCCACCGCACAAGTCGCCCCCTGGACGACGGCGAGCGCCAGAAGATACTCGCCGATCCGGGGTTCGGCCGGCACTTCACCGACCACATGGCCTCCGCGGTATGGACGCCGGAGGCGGGGTGGCACGAACTCAAGGTGGCCGCCCTGGAACCGCTCCACCTTCATCCGGCCGCCGCGGTGCTGCATTACGCGCAGGAGATCTTCGAGGGGCTGAAGGCGTTTCGTCACGATGACGGGAGCATCTGGCTTTTCCGGCCGGAGCTCAACGCACGTCGTTTCGCGCGCTCGGCGCGGCGGCTGGCGCTTCCGGTTCTCGACGAAAAACACTTCGTCGACAGTGTCAAGGCTCTCGTGAGCGCGGACTGCGCGTGGGTGCCGTCGGGGGACGGCGAGAAGAGCCTCTACGTGCGGCCGTTCATGTTCGGCTCGGAGGCGTTTCTCGGTGTGCGTCCCGCGGCCAGGGTCTTCTACGGCGTCATTGCGACGCCGGCGGCGTCGTATTTCTCCTCGGGGGTGGCGGGAGTCACGCTGTGGGTCAGCGAGAACTACACGCGCGCGGCCAAGGGCGGCACCGGCGCGGCCAAATGCGGCGGCAATTACGCCGCCAGCCTCGCGGCGCAGGTGGAGGCCACGGAGAACGGCTGCGACCAGGTGCTCTATCTCAGCGGGGACGAGCAGCGAGTGCTGGAGGAGTCGGGAACGATGAACCTCTTCCTCGTCACGGCGGACCGTGAACTGGTGACGCCAGGGCTCGGCACGATTCTCGAAGGTGTCATCAGGGACAGCGTCCTGCACCTTGCAGCCGAGCACAACCTGAAGCCGGTGGAACGGCAGCTCCGGCTCGATCAACTTCGTGCGGGGTGCGACGACGGGTCGATCACCGAGATCTTCGCCGTCGGCACGGCAGCGGTGGTCACACCCGTCCTCCATTTCAAGGGCGACGGCTATGAACACACTGTCGGCGACGGGCGGCCGGGAACGACCACCCTGGCTATCCGCGAACACATCCTGGGTCTCCAGTACGGCAAGGTTCCCGATACACGCCAATGGCTGCATCGGGTGGTGTAGCGATGCCGATCGCCGTGGTGGGGGTGGGGATACGGGCGCCGGGCGGTGTCACGGACACCTCGTCCTACTGGTCGGCACTCATGCAGGCCCGCGATCTCACCGGTGAGCTGCCCGAAGACCGGCGCGCGGCCTTCGGGAGCGAATGGTGTGACGTGATCACTCATGCGGGATATCTGCGTCGGCCCTTCGACTTCGATGCGCGCTTCTTCGGCATGTCGCCCCGTGAGGCGCGCACCGTAGATCCGCAGCACCGCATTCTCCTGGAGGTGGCCTGGGAGGCGTTCGAGGACGCCGCGATCCGGCCGAATCGTGTGGCTGAGTCGACCGGTGTGTTCGTGGGGATCACAGGCCAGGACTATCGGCACTGGCTGTCGGGCGAGCCGAATTCGTACTGGACGATCGGAAACGGTCACAGCTTCGCGGCGGGACGTTTGGCGCACGCCCTCGGCCTGCAGGGACCGACATTCGCCTTGGACACGGCCTGTTCCTCGTCGCTCGTCGCGGTGCACAATGCTTGCCGCGCGCTGGCCGCCGGGGAGTGCGACGCGGCCGTCGCCGCCGGTGTCAACCTGATCCTGTCGCCTCGCACCACCCGGGAGGTGGGGCGTACGGGGGCGCTGTCACCGGATGGCACCTCCCGGCCGTTCGACGCGGCGGCCAACGGGTTTGTGCGCGGCGAAGCATGCGGAGCGGTCATTCTCAAACGGCTGGAAAACGCGCTGCGCGACCGTGATCGTGTGCGCGCGGTGATCGACGGCACGGCGATCAACCAGGACGGGCGTTCTGCGACGTTCACATCGCCCAACGTCGAATCCCAGGTCAGGCTCATCCGCTCGCTTCTCGGCAAGACCGGTCTCGCCGGTGAGGACATCGGCTACCACGAGGCACACGGCACGGGCACACCCGTCGGCGACCCCGTCGAAATGCGGGCGATCACGGCCGGGCTGCGACCGCGCCCGAGCGAGCGGCCACTCTATGTCGGCTCAGTCAAGGCGAACATCGGACACACCGAATCAGCGGCCGGCATTCTCGGGTTGATCAAGGCTCTGCTCTGCCTCGAACAGAAGGTCGTCCCGCCCCAGGCCCGGTTCGACACGCTGAATCCCCACATCGATCTCACCGGCACCGCCGTTGCCGTTCCGAAGCAGGCCCAGCCGTGGGAAGGGGACCGTGTTTCCGTGTCCTCCTACGGGATGAGCGGGACCAACGCCTATGCCGTGCTCTCGGCCGCTCCGGCGCCACCGCGTCTCAGTGGGGCCGTGCCCGGTTTCATGATTTCCGGGCGCACCCCGGCCGTGGTCGCCGAACTCGTGAACCGCTACCGCGACTGTCTCGCCGAGCTCGGCGAATCCGGCTATCCCGCGTTCGCCTACACCGCCACCCACGGCCGTTCCCGTCATCGCGCCACCGTATGGGTCGACGCGCCGACCTTGGCCGATGCGCGTGAAGCACTGGCACACGGCACCGAGCATGCCAGGGTGCGGCGCCTCGACGAGTCGGAAGAACTGCCGTGGGCGGAGGCTCCCGCGGCGCGTGCGGTCGCATCACTACCCACTTATCCCTGGGAGCACGTGAGGCACGTGGTTCCCGTCGAGGAGAGACAATGATCGCGACCCAGCCGTTGCTTAAGGATGTTCTGAAGCCCCGGCTGTCGGTGGACGAGTTGCAGACGCTCCTCGATGAGTTTCTTCCGGGCTCCGGCCTGCGCGTCAAAGAAGTGTCCTTGCACCGTGTCGTGGTCATGGCGGGACCGGAGGGCCTTGAATGCAGGCCGGGAGGGACACTCTCCGGGCCGACGATCTTCAAGGCCGTCGACCTCTCGGCTTTCCTGGCCGTAAACGCCTATGCAGGCAGGGTGTTGACCGGGGTGCTAACGCACGGCAGCATCAACCTGCTCGATGCCGCGCAACCGGGCATCCTGGAAGTGGTCATCGAGCTGGCGAAGCTCGGGCGCCGGATGGCGGTCGCGAACGCACGAGTTTTTGACACCGAGGGCACACTGATTGCCGTAGCAACCATGCAGTTCGCGCTGCCCTCACGGCAGGTGCACGGCCTCACGCCATGACGCCGCCGCTTCGGCCGCGGAATTGTCACCTATCGTGCGAGCTGTGAACGGATAGCCGTACGACGGCCGATCCGACTACGAGTCACCGTGGCGGCGGCGGTACGGCTGCCAGCGGGTGTCAGCCGGTGACCGCGCGGGCCAGGAGGAACCCGCACACACCCGCGCCCAGCCCACCGGCCACACTGGCGACCACGTTGGCCGCGGCGACGAAGCGTGCGCCGTCCTGGACCAGGCGCAGTGTCTCGTAGCTGAAGGTGGAATATGTGGTCAGCGCCCCGCAGAACCCGGCCCCGAGGGCGAGCGACATCACCTCGCCGACCGGCAGCGCGGCCAGGAAACCCAGCAGGGCGGAGCCGAGCAGGTTCACGGTGAAGGTTCCCCAAGGGAACAGGGTGTCGTGGCGGGCCTGGATGAAACGGTCGGTCAGGTAGCGCAGCGGCGCGCCGACCGCGCCGCCGGCGGCGACCAGCAGTGCGGCCAGGGGGCCGGAGAGTGTGCCGGTCATCCGGCACCGCCGGCGGCACCGCGGCCGACGTAGCGGATCACCTCGACCTCGTCCAGGATCACCAGCCCCTCGTCGATCAGCTCGTCGAGTTGCGGGAGGAACGCCCGGACGCGCTCGGCGGAGTCGATGATGACGACCGCTATCGGCAGATCGTCCGACAGGGACAGGATGCGGGTGGTGTGAATGTGGCTGGAGGCCCCATAGCCTTCGATGCCGCGGAACACGCTCGCCCCGGCCAGTCCGGCCGCGTGCGCCCGGCGGACGATCTCCTGGTAGAGCGGTCTACGGTGCCAGGTGTCGGTGTCTCCGACGAAAGCGGTCAGCCGCAGCGCGGCCCCTTCCAGCTTCACAAGGTGCTCCTTTCGCCTCGGCGGCGGGCCGGCGCCCGGGTGGCGGCGGTGCCGGCCCAGACGGCGGCCAACGCCGCGACCGGGGTCGCGGCCAGGTACGCCAGTGCGAGGTGCGCCTGTCCGCCGACCAGCATGTGGCCGATGTCGAGCACGTAGGTGGAGAACGTGGTGAACCCGCCGAGCACGCCCACGCCCAGCAGCGGCCGCACCCAACCCGGCGCCGACCAGACCTCGGTGATGGCCGTCATGAGCACGCCGATCAGCAGGCTGCCGACGGTGTTGACGGCGAGCGTGACCCATGGGAACCCCGCGGGCGGGTGGGGGAAGAGCACACCCAGCCCGTAGCGGGCCAGCACGCCCAGCGCGCCGCCGAGCGCGATCACCGCCGGCGTCGACCACGGCGCCAGGCGCAACTCGGCCCTGTGGGCGGCGACACGCAGATCGACATCGGCGTCGACAGGACGCTTCAGCCTGGGGTCATCCACGCGATCCTCCTACCAGCAGCACGACATCGACCCTGGTAGGGACCGTTGGCGGCCGTAGACCGCGGTTGCCCGCCGCGAGGTGCGACGGGGCGGTGGGCCCCACCACCGCATGCCTTCCCGCCACGGGAAGGTCCGCCACCCACCTTACCGATCGGCCCCGGCCGGACCGAGTGCCGCCTCGTCGGCACTCGGTCCTGGGCAACCCCTTCGGCCGGTGCCCGGTCCCGTCCGTCGCCGCGCCGACAGCGTGCCTGGGGCACCGGGCTACCCGGCCCTCTTAATGAAACGCGGCTTCGAACAGTTTCTCCGCCTCGTTGATCGCCCACGTGAGGGAGTCGGGCTCCGGCCGTACCTCGGATGTGATCGCGTCGATGCCGCGCAGGCCGGCCCGATCCAAGAGCCGCTTCTCGTTGGTGACCCATTCGCCGCGCGCCGCCAGCACCGCGTGTGCCGTGTTCATGGCGGCGGTGGCCAGCGCGCCCGCGACCTCGGTGGCCTGGCCGCGCCGGACGTAAGCGGCCTTGGCGTAGTGGAGCGTCAGGGCGGCGCGCCCGCGCCACATCGGTGGGGCCGCCTCGCGCAGCGCCTGCGGGTATTCGGGGCGGGGCAGAGCTCCGCGCAGCACCTGGTTGACGGCGAGTTCGGCGACCACCAGATAGCTGGGAATGCCCGCGAGGTGGAACATCAGCGGTTCCCAGGTGAAGCGGCC
Organism: Sinosporangium album; assembly: GCF_900100605.1. Classification (GTDB taxonomy): domain Bacteria; phylum Actinomycetota; class Actinomycetes; order Streptosporangiales; family Streptosporangiaceae; genus Sinosporangium; species Sinosporangium album. The sequence continues at coordinate 91,457 of NZ_FNCN01000021.1, forward strand.
CTGCCGGGATTCGGAGAGTTCGTGGTCGATGACGTCGAGGTCGCGGTAGTGGACGTCGACACGCTGGCCGTCGATCGTGAACCACCCTCCGCCGTTGAAGACCCCACCGCCCCAGCCGCCGATCTCGGAGACCTCACCGTGCCAGCCGACAGCGCGCAGGTCGGCGGGGTCGAAGCCGCCCCGGTAGTAGATGGCCAGGTCCCAGTCGCTGTCCGGCGTGTGGGTGCCCTCGGCACGCGAGCCGCCGAGAGAGACGGCGCGTACGGCGGGCAGCCCCGCGAGCCGGTCGGCGACAAGGTCGAGGAAGTCGGGGAACAGGTCGTCGGCCATGAGGTTGGATCCGATCGTGTGAAGTGGATGACGGGCATTGAGGTCACACCAAGCGGACGCCGGAGCAGAGGGCTCGGACGGCGTTATGGGATCGGTGCGCGATGTCATCACTTCATGGCGTTGACCTTACCGCCCCTGAAGGCATCACGCGGAGCCCGGGGCGGCGCGCCGTACCCGAAACCCCCTGGTTTTCAGGACATTCGACCCTGCTGAAGTCGCCCTCCGCCTCTGACGCGGGGCATGCGCCCTGAGCGAACCTCGAAAGAGAAGCCGTCGAGGGCACGACGGTCGGCCGACTGGCCGGGGGAGCGCGGGAGGAATTCATGAGGATCACGGTGCAAGACGTGATGACGACCGACGTGGTGGCTGTCGAGGAGAAGGCCACGTTTCACGCGGTGGCCGAGCTTCTCATCGAGAACGGCCTCAGCGGGGCTCCCGTGCTCAGTGACGACGGTCGGGTCGTCGGGGTGGTCTCCGAGGCCGACCTGCTGCGCAAGGAGGAGTTCAAGCAGCGCTACTACGGCGACGACTACCAGCCGCCGCTGCGGTCCAGGCTGCGCCATCTCGCGGGGAGTGAGCGCGGCGTGTACGGCAAGTCGCTGGGGGAGAGCGCCGGTGAGCTGATGAGCAGGCCGCCGATCGTCGTTCTGGCGACCGCTCCGGTGGTCGGCGCTGCGCGGCTTATGGACCGGCACGGTGTCAAGCGCCTGCCCGTTGTCGATGCGGAGGGGAGGCTTGTCGGCATCGTCAGCCGCCGCGATCTGCTCAAGGTGTTCGTCCGCGATGACGAGGCGATCAGGCTGAATGTTCGCGAGGGGTTGCCGCCGAGCGCGGTCGACAAGATCGAGATCGGGGTGGAGGACGGCGTCGTGACCCTCTCCGGGCGCACCGACACGAGCAGCGAGGCCCTGGGCGCGATATGGCATGCCCGAAACGTTGACGGTGTCGTCGCGCTCCGCGATGACCTCACGTGGAAGGATGACGATGCCCCCGCGAACCTGACCATGCGGGGAGGAGCTTTCACGTGAAGGCGCTCGTCTACCTCGGGCCCGGTCGGCGTGCCTGGCAGGACGCCCCGATACCGGCGATCCGCGAGGCCACCGATGTGATCGTCCGGGTGGACGCCGTCACGATCTGCGGCACCGACCTGCACATTCTCAACGGGGACGTGCCTGCGGTCCAGTCGGGCACGACCCTCGGGCACGAGGCCGTGGGCACGGTTTTCGACGCGGGGGCGGCGGTCTCCGGGCTTGCGGTCGGCGACAAGGTGCTGGTGTCGTGCATATCGGCGTGCGGTCGATGTCGCTTTTGCCGTACCGGGTCGTTCGGGCAGTGTCTGGGCGGAGGAGGATGGGTCCTCGGCCACCGCATCGACGGCACGCAGGCGGAATATGTGCGTGTCCCTTTCGCCGACACCTCGACCTATCCGCTGCCTGACGGGGTCGCTGACGAGAACGCGCTCATGCTTGCCGACATTCTGCCCACCTCCTATGAGGTGGGGGTGCTGAAGGGGCGGGTGGGGCCGGGCAGCACGGTGGTGGTCGTGGGGGCCGGGCCGATCGGCCTGGCCGCGATCACCGCGGCCCGGCTGTTCAGCCCCAACCGCATCATTGCCATCGACCCAGCCCAATCACGCCTGGATGCGGCGCGTCGCTTCGGCGCCGACACCGTGCTCGGGGCGGACGGCGGCGCGAGCCGTACGGTCACCGACCTCACCGGCGGCCTCGGCGCCGACGTCGCGATCGAGGCGGTCGGTGTGCCGGAGACGTTCGAGCTGTGCACCAGGTTGGTGCGGCCCGGCGGCCATGTCGCCAATGTCGGCGTACACGGCAGACCCGCCACACTGCACCTCGAAGACCTCTGGGATCGCAATGTCACTATCACCACCGGGCTGGTCGACACGTATTCGACGCCCACCCTTCTGTCGTTGATCGCCACGGGGAGACTGGACACCAGTCCGTTCATCACGCACCGGTTCGCCCTGGACGAGATGGAAGAGGCCTATTCGGTGTTCTCCCACCCACAGGACACGGGGGCCTTGAAAGTCGTGCTCAGCCGCCGCTGACCGCGATCAGCCGCCGCTGACCGCGATCAGGCGCTCCTAGAGACGAGGAGCACCGTCCTCGCGCAGCGGCGGGATGATCTGAAGGCGGTCGTCCATATCGGCGGTGATCTGGGACACCACATCCACGACCCCCTCAACGCGGTAGATCTGCTCCACGATCTGCAGCGCCTCGGATGCCCGCTTGACCCTGCCGGCGATGGTCACGACGCCCTTGTTGACCTCTACCGTGAAAGTCTCGGGATCGAGCGGCAAATCCCTGATCTCGGTCAGGAGCTCCTCCGCCGGTCTCAGGAATACGCGCAGCACATCGGCGCAGTGCAACGTTCCCACGATCCGTCCGGTCGCCGGATCGACGACGGGGAGCTGCTTGACCCGCTTGTCGTGCATCAGCCGCGCCGCCTCGCGCAGGGGACGACCGGGAGTCACCGTGATCGCGGGAGTGGTCATGAGCTCCCTGGCGATCACGCCCGTCGCCTTCCGGTGCATTTCGCCCTGGTTCCGGGTTTCGTACATCGACGTGCTGTGCCTCGCCAGGTCAGCCTCCTTCAAGATGAGGTCGTCCTCCGACACGATCCCCATCGGCCTGCGCTCGGCGTCGATGACGGCGACCGCGCCGACCGCATAGCGGCGCATCGCCTCCACGATCTCGATGAAAGGCGCCTCCGGGGTAACGGCGATCGCCACACGGCCCATGACGTCCCTGACTTCAACCGACATCGCTCCACCTCCGCTTTACCTCTCACACTTCTCATTCAAGACCGTGACCAGCAGCGGCGAACGTCACGGACGGTCAAGACTTTGGTCCCGGACCGACCACGATGGGGGCGGCAGCCGTACGGCGGGTGCCGGGCGGGGGCGCGCCCAGCCGGTGCCCTACGGCGCTGCCACGTCGATCAGCCGCGAGATCTGGCCGCCCAGAGGCGGGGCGTCGAGGCGGTTGTCGATCTCGATGTGCGGCACCACGGGCGGCTCGTCCACACGAATCGCGGTCAAATAGGCGTCGAAGGCGTTGAGTTTGCCCTCGTCTCTGGGAAATCCGCGCCTCTTGAGCCTATGCCGCAACGTCGGGCCGTCCGAGCGGACCCAGATCAGGCGCACTTCCGGCCCGCCGAGTTCGGCCACCCATTGACCCCACCGCGCCGCGTCGTGAACCTGCGCGGTGAACGGCCCGCTGAGCATGACGGGGCAGCCGTGGGAGCGGATCTGCCTGGCGACAGCCGTAAGGCCGCCGTATTCATAACGCTTGACATGTCTGTCGTACCATGCCCCCTCCCGCTCACCGGCCTCCCGGCCATGTGTGGCGAGTGTGGCGGCCACAAAGCCGCCGTAGACCGTGTCCTTGTCGAGCAGGGCGGGCACGGGGTCGAGCCGGGCCAGCAGTTCGTCGCACACGGTCGATTTGCCGGCCCCCGGCGGCCCGGAGACGATCCACAGCACAGCAGACATGCCCCCAGCATGCCTCTTTCCCTCGCCGAACATTTCGCACGGTGCCCCCACGCCACCCCTCTTCGGCTTTCGGCCTGCTGAAGCCGGCTTACGCGGCTCTATTGAAGCGGCTCTATTGAATAGGAGCGCGTTGTGCGCCCGCCGCTCGCGGCGCGTTCCCTGCGCGGGCGCCTTGCCGAACCGCCTCGGGAGCCCGCGGCGCGGAGGTCGTGGCGCGGAGGTCGTGGCCTCGGGCGCGCGTCTGCTCAGGCGCGCGGGGCGTACATGATGACGCCGACGCCGACCAGGCAGATGGCCGCGCCGATCAGGTCCCAGCGGTCGGGTCGGAAACCGTCGAACAGCACGCCCCAGAGGAGGGAACCGGCGACGAAGACGCCGCCGTAGGCGGCGAGGACCCGGCCGAAATGCGGGTCGGGCTGGAATGCGGCGACGAAGCCGTACGCACCCAAGGCGAGCAGGCCGGCCGTGATCCACAGCAGACCGCGTTGTTCACGGACGCCCTGCCAGACGAGCCAGGCGCCGCCGATCTCGGCGACCGCGGCCAACACGAAAAGCACCAGGGACCGGGCGGTTGTCATGCGGACGACTGTAGCCAGTGGCCGGCGGCGGATCAGCCGGCCCCCTTGGCGGCCGGTGGGCGCCCACCGACCTACGGGAGGTTTCTCCGCGGCGCCTGGTGCGAACGCGTCTTCGCCTATGGGAGTCGCCGAATGGTTGCGCTCATGCCGTACGGCTGTCGCCGCCACTCAAACGCTTTCAGCTTTCCTTCCCAGCGGTGACCTGAATGCGATGCGTTGTTCAGTCCTCGACCAGCCCGACGACTTTAACCGCGACGCCATTCTTGTGGGTGACGGTGGCGTAGATCGCGTACTTGTTCTTCTTCAGCGTCTTCTCAAGCTGGGCGGGCGTGCAGGTGTAGGACAGGGCGCGGCCCCGTGCGGCGCAGATGTCGCCGAGACGGTCGATGACCTTGGTGTCGTTGGCAAGCCACAGAATCCGGCCGGTCTTGCCATGGCCGGGGTTGACAATAATCTTGCCCGGAGCGAGATATTCGAGTTCGCCGGTGATTTTTTTGGCCTTCGACGTGCCGGAGGTGGCCGTGGCGTCGGTGGTGGAGGCGAACGTGGCGGTGGTCGCCGCGCCCACACCCGCGAGGGCGATGATTCCGGCCACGGCAGCATGAATAACTCGCATGAGATAACCCCTGAGTGCTCTGTCGGTGATGTGGATTCGGGAGGGTGTGTCCCGCCCGTCCATATGGATAGATGCACGGAGTTGGGAGAAAGTTGCGAGTTTTTTGAGGCTGTCACCTCGTCATGGATGACGTGCGGAGAGGCCATGAACAGGCTATGAGCGGCGCTCCGACGGATGACAACGCTTGGTGAGGCACGGCGTGTGGGGCGGGGGAGGATGCCGCTCGCGGTCGGCACCCCCTGGTTCCCCCGGTCAAGGCGGATCAGTCCACGCGGGCAGGGCAGGTCGTCCTGCGGCCGCATGCTCCTCCACAGGTGCACTGTCGAAGGCACACACCACACGGTCGCGCCCGAGGAGTCAATCCCCCGAAACTCCGGTCGCCTCTAGATGCGGGTGCGGAACACATTGATGGCGATGGGGGCGAAGACCAGCGCGAACCCGGCAGCCCACAGCAAGGACACCAACGCGGGGCTCGCGACCTCGCCGCCGATCATCATGCCGCGGATCGCGTCGGCCAAGTGAGTCACAGGGTTGAGGTCGGACCACGTCTTGAGCCAGGCCGGGAAGGTGTCGGCCGGCACCAGGGCGCTGCTGGTGAACGTGAGCGGCATCATCGCCGAGAAGCTGATCATCTGGACCTTCTCCGGGCTGGACGCGATGAGCCCGATCAGCACCGACATCCAGGCCATGGCCAGCGAGACCACGACCAGCAGGGCGAGTGCCCCGAGCACGCCCAGCAGATCGGTCTGCACGCGAAAGCCCAGCACCGCGCCGAAACCCACGAGCAGGGCGAACGCCCAGATCTGCTTGAACGTGTCCGCGATGACCCGGCCCGCCAGGGGAGCGGTGCGGGAGATCGGCAGGCTGCGCAGACGGTCGAACACGCCCTTGGTGATGTCGGAGTTGAGCCCGATCGCCGTGGACAGCGTGTAGAACAGCGCGTTCTGCACCAGGAGCCCGGGGAGGGCGAACTGGAGGTAATCACCCGTGGAGCCGGAGATCGCGCCGCCGAACACGTAGGTGAACAGCAGCAGGAACATGATCGGCTGGATGCTGAGATCGAGCAGCTCCCAGGGGTTGTGCTTGATCTGCACCAGGCTGCGCCACGCCAATGTCGCGGTCTGCTGGATCGTGGCTCCGACGCCGACACGGCTACTCGGAGGGGACGCGGCTTTCGCCGTCATGGTGCTCACGGTGATTCCTCGCTGTGGTTCGACGTTTCGTGCATGGAAATGTTGGGGCGGACGTCGCCCCCGGCGGCCCGGTGCCCGCCGCCCCGGTGCCCGCCGCCTCGGCCGACGACGCCGACATCGCTCAAGTCGGCGCTCAAGTCGGCGCTTACACCGGCGCTCACACCGTCGCCGTCGACTTCGCCTCGGCCTTGTCGCTGTCGTCGGCCTCCTGCTCCGCGCGGTGGCCGGTGAGCGTCAGGAACACCTCGTCGAGGCTCGGCTTGCGCAGCGACAGCTCGGAGGCGACCACGCCGAGGTCGTCGAGGCGGCGCACGATGGCCGGCACGACCGCAGGGTCATGGACCGACGCGGTCACCTTGCCCGACACCACCTCGGGCACCGTGTCGAGCACGTCGCCGACCACCTTGGAGACCACGTCGAGCCGGCTTTCGTCGATCGGGCGGACTTCGAGAACCTGGGACCCCGCCCTGGCCTTGAGCTGGTCGGAACTGCCGGACGCGATCACCTTGCCGTGGTCGAAGACCACGATGTCGTCGGCGAGTTGGTCGGCCTCCTCCAGGTATTGCGTGGTGAGGAGAACGGTCACCCCGTCGGCCATCAGGCCGCGCACGACATCCCACAGCTCGGTGCGGCTGCGCGGGTCGAGGCCGGTGGTGGGCTCGTCGAGGAACAGCACCTCGGGCCTGCCGATGAGGCTGGCCGCCAGGTCGAGCCGCCTGCGCATGCCGCCGGAGAAGGTCTTGGCGGCGCGCCCGCCGGCCTCCGTCAGGGAGAACCGGTCGAGCAGCTCCGCGGCCCGCCGTTTGGCCTCGGGGCGCGACAGGCCGAGCAGTCGCCCGATCATGACGAGGTTCTCGGTGCCGGTCAGCATCTCGTCGACCGACGCGTATTGCCCGGTCAGCCCGATGAGGGAGCGGACCTTGTGGGCCTCGCGGAACAGATCGAAACCGGCCACGGTCGCGGTGCCCTTGTCCGGGCGTAGCAGTGTCGCCAGTATTCGCACGGCCGTGGTCTTGCCTGCGCCGTTCGGACCGAGCACGCCGAGCAGCCGCCCCTGCCGGACCTCCAGGTCGACCCCGTCGAGGGCCTTGGTCGCACCGTAGTGCTTGACCAGGCCCTCCGCCTGAATCGCGTATCGCATGCGTCGTCCTCTCGTTGTGCAGTCCCCCATCATGGACGACGGGACTGACATTTCTGGGGTTTGCGGATAGCCCCAGATGGGGAGATATTTCGGACCTTCCTTCCACCCCCAGGAAGTCGATCTTGAATCCGTCTCACCCTTTCCGATCAATCGGATGTCAGTCGTCTAATGGGTGATCGTGCTGAAAAGTCTCCTCACGGCACCGGAGGGAGTCACCTGTAGCCAGGTAAAGATCACATGATCTGCGCTCAAACGATAATCACCGACATTCACCGACATTCACCCACGTTCTCCGGCACGTCGCCACGCCCGCTCCCCTGGACAAAGACCCCTTGTCGCGGATTCTCTGTACGGCATCCGCCAAATCGGCGGACCACCGAAATCCCAGCCCGGCATAACCGCCGCCACCCCAACATGCCTTGAAAGCCGAAATTTCCTGACAACGCCGCTGCGGCTTTCGCGATACTGGCGCAGTGATCTTCCGTAGATCGACCGCTCTCCTCGTCGCCGCGACCCTCACGGCGACCGGATGTCTTCCCAACGCCGACAACCCCCAAGGGCTCCAGCGGTGGCGTGTCCTCTCCGACTCGATGTCACCCACACTCAAGTCCGGCAGTTACGTCCATGTACGGATGACCGAGAGGTCCTACACCCCGAAAGCCAGCGAGATCGTTCTGTTCCGCACGCCGGAAACCTGGAAGTCCGATCCGGACACTCACGTCATCGCGAGGGTCATCGGACTCCCGGGGACCACCGTGGCCTGCTGCGATCCCACAGATCGGTTACTCATCGACGGTAAGCCGCTGGACGAGCCCTATCTGGCCGGCGCAACCCTCGCCACTCGACTTCGGGCCGGTGGAGATCCCTCCGGGCCGCCTCTGGGTGCAGGGCGACAGCCGCCCGACCGCCATCGACTCGCGCGGGATACAGGCGATGCATGGCGACGGCACCGTTCCCGTGTCCCATGTGGTCGGTGTCATCGTGCCCCGGCCGTAGGTCAGTCCCAGGGAAGCGTGAGGTTCCGCCCGGTGGCGGGCGCGAACAGGTGGATCTTCGACGGGTCGCACCAGACCCGGCGGATCTCGCCTTCCCGCACCGTCGACTCCGCAGAGAACCGCGTGACCAGGGTCGCGGTCGGTCCGCCGAGGCTGTCGGCACCGGAATCGACGGCGATCTCGTCGAGTACGGCGGAGCTCACCCGCGGTTCTTCCAGGGTGAAGTAGACGTATTTGTCCGACCCCATGGACTCCACCACGTCCACCTGGGCCTCGAACACGATCCCCTCTCCCGCGGCCAGTGCGGCGTCCTCGAAGTGCTCCGGCCGCAGGCCCACGATGAGCCGCCGGGGGGCGTCGAGGTGTCGCAGCCGGGCGATGAGCCGTACGTCCAGGGGAATGTCCCCGAGCGCGGTGCGCAGGCGAGCGTCCTCGATATCGGCGGTGATGAAATTCATCGACGGCGATCCGATGAATCCGGCGACGAACAGATTGGCGGGATGGTCGTAGAGGACTTGCGGTTCGCCGACCTGCTGCACGTTTCCACCGCGCATGACGACGACTCTGTCGCCGAGCGTCATCGCCTCCGTCTGGTCGTGCGTGACGTAAACGGTGGTGGTGCCGAGCCGGTTCTGCAGTCTGGCGACCTGGGTGCGCATGTGGACACGGAGTTTGGCGTCGAGGTTCGACAGCGGCTCGTCCATGAGAAACGCCTTGGGGGAGCGGACGATGGCCCGGCCCATGGCGACGCGCTGCCGTTGGCCGCCGGAGAGGCCGGCGGGGCGGCGGTCGAGCAGGTCCGTGAGTTCCAGGGAGCGGGCCGCTTCGAGAACTTTGCTGTTGATCGTCTCCTTGTTGAACTTGGCGAGCTTCAACGGAAAGGCGATGTTGTCCCGGACTGTCATGTTGGGATACAGGGCGTACGACTGGAACACCATGGCGATGTCCCTGTCGCGCGGCGCGCGTTCGTTCATGCGTTCGCCCCCGATGCGCAGTTCGCCGGAGCTGATGTCCTCCAGCCCCGCGATCATGTTCAGGGTCGTGGACTTGCCGCACCCGGACGGGCCCACGAGGATGACGAATTCGCCGTCCACGATGTGCAGGTCGACGGCCCGCACGGCCGTGGTCCCGTCGGGGAAGACCTTGCTCACCTTGTCCAGCACAATGTCGGCCACGATGCCTCCAATGCCTCCAATGCCTCCAATGCCTCCAATGCCTCCAGTCCCCCCTAGCCCTTGACCGCGCCGGACGTCAGGCCCGAAACAATCCGACGCTGGAACAACAGCACGAAGAGGATGACCGGTACGGTGATCACCACGGCCGCGGCCGAGATGGAGCCGGTGGGGTCCTCGAACTGGGACTCGCCGGTGAAGAAGGACAGCGCGACGGGCACCGTACGCGATCGTTCCGTCGACGTGAGTGAGATCGCGAACAGGAAGTCGTTCCAGCAGAAGATGAAGACCAGGATGGCGCCGGTGACGACACCTGGTGCCGCCAGGGGCGCGATGACCTTGCGGAATGCCTGGCCTTGGGTGGCGCCGTCCATGACGGCGGCTTTCTCAAGCTCCCAGGGGACCTGCTGGAAGAACGCGGACAAGGTCTGAATCGCGAGCGGCAACGAAAAGGTGATGTACGGCAGGATCAGCCCCCACCACGTGTCGAACAGCCCGAGCGCCCGCTCGATCTGGAAGAGCGGTGAGATAAGCGACACCTGTGGAAACATCGCGATCATCAGGGAGATAGCAACCAGCAGGTTCTTCCCGGGAAAGGACAGCCTCGCGATGGCGTACGCCGCCAGCAGGCCGAGCAGTACGGCGATCGCCGTCGAGATCGCGGCGATGCCGAGGGAGTTGACCAGGGCGCGGATGAACTGGTCGGTCTGGAAGATGCCGCGGTAGTTGTCGAGTGTCCATGCGCGCGGAATGAAGTTGCCGTCGTTGATCGTGGCCGGCGTCTTGAAGGACAGGGACGCTATCCACAGCACCGGCACAAGCGCGTAGGCGACCACGAGGACATTGACGAAACCCCAGCGCCACGCCGTCCTCACCTGCGCTCCCCTCCCGGGGCCGCTCCTGAGGTCTCCCCAGGGGCCGAGGTGCCGAGGACCCGGACGAAGACGTAGGCGATGGCGGCGACCGTGAGGAAGATGAGCACCGACATGGTCGATCCGATGCCCACATTGAGCCCTTTGATGAGGTTGTTGTAGGCCAGGATGGAAACCGAGGACGTCTCGTTGGCCCCTCTGGTCAGGATGTAGATGTTGTCGAAGATCCGGAATGCGTCGAGTGTGCGGAACAGCAGCGCCACCAGGATCGCGGGCCTCATGACCGGCAGCATGACCCTGGTGAAGCGCTGCCACCCGTTCGCCCCGTCGACCGAGGCCGCCTTCACCAGGTCATCCGGCACGAGCACAAGTCCGGCCATGAGGAGCAACGCCATAAACGGGGTTGTTTTCCACACCTCGGCCAGGATGATGATGGCCAGCGACGAGGCACGCTCGGTCAACGGCGCGGCTCCGCCGTACAGATCGGCGAGGTAACCGGTGCCGGGCGTCCACGCGTAGCGCCAGGAGAACGCGGCGACCACCGTGACGATGCCGTAGGGAATGAGGACGGATGTCCGCACCAGGCCGCGCCCGACAACGGTGCGATGCATGACATAGGCCAGCGCCATTCCCAGCACCAGCTCAATCGCCACGGAGACGACCGTGATCAGCATGGTCACCCCGAAGGCCGTCCACCAGTAGGAGTTCGTGAGCACCGTGGCATAGTTCGCCAGCCCCACGAACTTTTGCTCATCCGGAAATTTCAGGTCGAACCGCTGGAGCGACAGCCAGACCGCGTACACGATCGGCCATCCGGTGACAGCGAGCATGACCAGCGCCGCCGGAGCGCACAGCAACCACGCGAGCCGCCGCTCTGCCCGCCTCCCCGCGCTCAGCCGCCGTCCCCTCCCCGAAGCCGAAGCCGAAGCCGAAGCCGAAGCCGCGGCCGTATCCGGGCCGCGCCGCCTCCCGGCGCTCCCACCGCACCCCGTCACGTCGGCAGGCCCCGTCATGACAGGGGGTTCCAGGTCATGGAAGCACGCCCCTGGATTCCAGGGCCTCCTGCAAGGACTCACGCATCTCATCAGCCGTACGGCGCGGCTCGATGGCCGACGGAGGCGACAACAGCGCCGATATCACCGTGGAGACGTTCTGGTATGCGGGGGTGCGAGGCCGAATGGCAGGCTCCTTGAGCTCGGCGAGGATCGCGTCCCTCATCGGATACGCGTATGCCATCTCCGGCCGCGAATACACGCTCTCGATGGTCGGCGGCACACCGTCGGTGATTCCGGAATAGAACTGATTCTCCGCACTGCGGATGCACGCTGCGGCCTCGAAGGCGAGGTCCGGATGGGGGGAGAAACGGCTGACCGCGAGGTTGGTGCCGCCGATGGTGACCCTGCTTGGCACACCCGGATAAATCCCGGGATAGCGGGCCCACCGCACCTTCCTCGCCAGCTCCGGCGCCGCCTTCGCCATCGCCGGATAGACGAACGGCCAGTTAAGCTGAAACGCCCCATGACCCGCCTGGAAGCGCAGACGCGCCTCGTCCTCCTGCGCGTTGGTGAACGACGCATCGGTCACCCCAGACGTCGCGAACCTATGCAAAACGCTAAGCGCCTTCACAGCCCCCGCGTCCAGCACCGCCCTGGTGCCCTCCGCGTTCAGAATGTGCCCGCCCGCACTGGCGACCAGCGTGTTGAACAGCACCACCAGCCCCTCATACTGCGCCCCCATCGTGATGACCTGGTACGGCTTGCGCCCACTCTTCAGCCGTTGCGCCATCGCGATCATCTCGTCCCACGTCGCCGGCGGCCGATGGACGAGATCCGTGCGATACCAGAGCAACTGGGTGTTGGTGTTCTTCGGTGCGGCATACAGCATCCCCTGGTACTTCGCCGACTCCAGGGGCCCCGCCAGCGTGCCGCGTTCCACCTCGGCACGCCGGGCACCCGTCCACGGGAGAATCCACTTGGCGCTGGCGAACTCCTGCGTCCAGGTGACATCCAGCCCCATGACATCCATACCGGTGTCCTCCGCCGCCAGCCTGCGCACCATCTGCGTGCGCTGATCGTCCGCGCTGCGCGGAAGCACCTGGTAGACGATGCGGTAGCGCCCGTCGGCCTGTGCCGTACACCCGTCCACGATCCGTGCGAGGCTCTGCTCGGGCGGGTAGTAGAAATTTATCTCCGGCATTCCGCCGCTATATGAACCGCACGCGGTGAGCGGCGCGGCGATGAAGAAGGCGGCGACTATGCGAGCTGTGACTATGCGAGCTGTGACTATACGGGCCGCGACTAGGTGAGCCGCGTGAAACATACGCCTCATCAGTCGCTCCATATCCAGTGACCGAGCGCTCTTCATCCGCATCGATGTCCGTGGAAAGAGACCTTCGAGCAAAACGTGCGCTGACCGTTGCCGCATCACCGGATATCTGACCCTCCGGGAGTCGGACCGCCCCCAACTCCCGGGCAAATCACTGTGCTTTCCTGATTACCACCTTCACTTCATCCGGCTCAGATGCCGGCGCGCGGGAGAAACGGTCGACACCTGCTCCGCGCGCCCGATGGTGGCTCCCACGAAAATCAGGCGAAGTGCACGTTCTGTCGCATCTGTAATGAGTTGCTCGGCCTGAGAGATCGCCTCCGACAGAGCGATCGGAGCGGCCAGAATGCCGGCGAAAGCATCGATACCCGCGTCATAGCTGCTCTGCGCGCCATGTCCGATCGTGCCGGCCAGCGCGATGACCGGCCTGCCGTACTTTTTGGCCCTCCGCGCCACCTCGGCCGGTACCTTGCCCCGCGGCGTCTGGAAGTCGATCGCGCCCTCCGCCGTGATGACCAGGTCGGCCATGGCCAGCCGGGCGTCGAGATCCACATGGTTGAGCATGACGTCGAACCGCGGCAGCAGCCGTGCACCGAGCACTCCCGCGAGACCCGCGCCGAGGCCGCCCGACGCGCCGCCCCCCGCGGCTGTGCTGAGGTCAAGCCCGCCATGCGCGGAAAGCAGCCACGCCCAGTGGTCCATCGCCTCGGAGAGCCGCTCCACCTGCTCCGGCGTCGCCCCCTTCTGCGGTCCGAAGACCCTGGCCACCCCACGCTCCCCGGTGAGCAGATTGTGGGGGTTGCAGGCGACGAGAATCTCCGTGGACGCCAGCCTCGGGTCGAGCTCCGAGGTGTCCAGCGACGCCACCGAGGAGAGTACGGCACCGCCTCGCCCCACCGGCTCGCCGTCCGCGTCGAGCAGCCGCATGCCGAGCGCGCGCAGCGCCCCGGCGCCACCGTCGGATGTGCCCGAATCACCGCATCCCACGAGGATCCGTTCGCAGCCGGCATCGAGGGCGGCCCGGATGAGTTGGCCCACGCCGTACGTGCAGGTGCGCCCCGGATCGCGTTCCCCCGGCGGCACCAGGCGCAGGCCCGCCGCTGCGGCCATCTCGACGACGGCGGTGCGCGGCCCCCGGCCGCCGAGCACCGCGAAGTGAGAGGCCACGGGCCGGCCGACCGGGCCCTCCACCGTGACCTCGACGATGTCCCCTCCGGTGGCCGCGGCCAGGGTCTTCGCCGACCCCTCTCCGCCGTCGACCAGGGGGATGGTATCGACCACCGCGCCGGGAACTACCCTGCGCACACCGGCGGCGATGGCGTCGGCGACGGCTTCGGCGGTCAGAGACTCCTTGAATCCACTCGGTGCGATCGCAAACCGCATGGGGACAGTCGCGGGCATGGTTCCTCCAATGGGGAGTTATGAAAGGGCTGAATCACACGGATTTCGGAGGGTGCGGTCAGCGCAGTGGGAGGCCGAGAAGGGGCCAGATGTAGAGCGCGAAGCCCATGACCAGGGCCGCGATGAGAGGGGCGAGAAAAACGGAGATTTTAAGGAGATCCGAGCGCCTGTAAGTGGTGACGCCCTCAACCGCCGCGAACATGGCGACGGGTTTGGCCGATGACGGCAGGGTGTGGCAGAAGCCCGCGGCGGCGGTGGATGCGAAGGCGACCGCGGCGGGATTGAGGCCGAATGCTACCGCGAGCGGCAGCAGCAGCGGCACGAGCACGGACGAGCGCGCCGAGCGGGACTGCAAAACCAAGTGGGCGAGCGTGCTCACGGCAACCACAACCGCCATGAACTGCTCGGGGCTCATCAGATCGGTGCCGTTGAACATGGTGCGCGCCAGCCAGTCGGCGGCCCCGGAGCCGGTCAACGTGGTGCCGAGCACCGCGGTGGTGGCCATGAACAGCAGCAGCGACCACGGCACGCTGGACATCGCCTTGCCCATCCTCACCGTCCCGAGTCCGGGAGTGGTGATGGCGACGGCCCCCAGCAGGGCGACCATCGCGGGCGACACGCCATGAAACGCCTCAGTGCACCACAGCGTGACCACCACGAGGAGAAGCAGCCCTGCCCGGCGCTGATCGTTGCTGAGCGGCCCGTCGACGTTCGTATCGACCGCCGCGGCCAGCTCATCCCGATCTATGTGAAGCGGCAGACAGCGGTCCTGGTGCCGGGTCATGAGCCACAGCACGAGCTCGGTGGCCAGGTGTGAGCTCACCGCCGCGAACGGTAGGCCGAGCAGCAGCCACTGCCCGAACCCGATGCCCTGGCCCGTCGTGGCCGCGAGAACCTGGCTTGTGATGAGGTGCGCGCCGGCCCCGATCAGTGTCGCGACCGCCGACAGCAGAATGACTGTGGGGAACAGTACGGCCAGCATGCGCACGACTCGCTCCCGAGGAGCCAGCGCTCTGGCCAGAGCTATGAACACCGGCAGCGCCAGCGCTGCCCGCCCGGACGTGGCAGGTACGGCCAGCGCCGTGACCAGCAGCGAACCGGTGACAAGGTGGGCGAGTCGCCGTACGGATGTCGCCTTGGACACGAGCATGATCGCGAACCTGGCGGGCAGTCCGGTGGCGTTCAAGCCGGTGGCCAGCACGAACGCCGCTATGAGCAGCCAAATTATCTCTCCCCCGAGAGAGAGGAACAGGTCCTCCGATGACAGGACTCCGAGGAGGACCAAGGTCACCGCTGCGGCAAGTCCTACAAACGTGTCATCTACGCGACCGGAGAGGAAGGCGAGAATCGCACACACGAACACCACAAGGGTGACGCGCCCCTGCTGGGGGAGGCCGGCCTCCGTGCCCGGAAGTGCGTAGAGAAGAGCGGCTGGAACCGCAACGAGCACGATGAGAACGATCCATAGTGGGATCTGAGGTCTTCGCCGCTTTCGTGGCTCATTGTGGTCGGCGCCTGACTTAGTCGGTTCGCTCCGGGCGACCGGGAGCGGCTTGGTACCTGATTGCCGCGTTTCTGTCGCTACTGAGGTGACCGTCATACTACGAGCCTGAGACATACATCTGATGCGTAGATGAAGAGTTGATGACAAGGCTCTCATCTGCGCGTTAGCACGCACAGGCTCGGATCGATCACTCTACGCTACCAGTCGATAGCCCGTTCCGCGCACTGTGGCGATACGGTCATGGCCGATCTTCCGCCGCAGATAGCGCACGTATACGTCGACGACATTGGAGCCGGGGTCGAAGTCGAACCCCCACACATGGCTCAGCAATTGTTCCCGGGTGAGAACCTGGTCGGGGTGCCGGAAAAACACCTCAGCCAGGGCAAACTCCCTTGTGGACAGTTCCACGGCCTGATCCCGCACATGAATGCGCCGAGCCCGCAGGTCCAGCGACAGATCGCCGGCCCGCAAAACGGTTACTTCGGGCACGCGGTCACCGCGCAGCCTCAGCCGCACCCGCGCCAGCAGCTCCTCGAAGGCGAACGGCTTGGCAAGGTAGTCATCGGCCCCGCCCGACAGGGCCGCGACCGTGTCGGCGACGCTGTCCCGCGCTGTCAGGATGATGACTGAAATGGGGGCTCTGGCCTCGCGTAGCCGCCGCAACACCGTGAACCCATCGCGCAGGGGCAGTCCGATGTCCAGAATCAACAGGTCGTACTCACCGCTCAGCGCATAGTCGCACGCCGCGACCCCGTCGGACACAACGGTGGTGGTGAACCCGTTGCCGCGCAGGCCCTTCTCCACAAATGAGGCGATTCTTACCTCATCCTCGGCAATCAGAATGCGGTTCACATGACCTCCTGAGCGTCGTTATCCCGCTTCATAGCTGGAAAAGCAGTTTCTGGAAGTGGGGCATCGTCGTCCGCGAATGGCACCACGAGATCCGCATCGGCGACGATGACTTCCCGCAGCGGCATCGTGATGGTGAAAAGAGCCCCACCACCCACGTTGTCCGTCACGCGCACCGATCCGCCGTGCGCCTCGGCGATGGACCTGACGATGGCCAGCCCAAGCCCGGCCCCTTCGTGCTTACGGCTTGCCCCGCGCACGAACCGGCCGAAAATCCGCTCCCTGTCCTCCAGCCGCACCCCGGGCCCGCTGTCGCGCACCCACAGCGCGATGACACGCCGCCCCGCCGTGTCCGCGCGTACGGCGGAGCCCACCGCGATCAGGTCACCCGGGCCCGTGTGCCGTACGGCATTGGCCACCAACTGCATCAGCGCCTGCGTCAGGCGCTGGCGGTCCGCCCACACACGGCTGTCGGCCACATCGTCGACCCGCCAGGTCCGGTCGCCGAGCGTTCGGACCTTCGCGAGCACACTGACCGTCAGGTCGGCCAGTTCGACGTCGTCTATGGTGAGGAAGCCTGGTTGCTCGGCTTTGGCAAGCGTGAGCAGGTCGTCCACGATGCGATTCATCCGACCGAGTTCGTCGGTGACAAGCGCGATGGTCTCCGCCCTGTCGACCGGGTCGTCTCCCATCAATTCCAGATGCCCGCGCACCACCGTGAGCGGCGTGCGCAGTTCGTGCCCCGCGTCGTTGACGAAGTCGCGCTGGGTGGCGAACGCGCGCTCCAACCGGTCGAGCATGTGGTTGAACGTCCGCGCGAGGGCGGCCACGTCGTCATTGCCGGGAACGTTCAGTCGGCGCGTCAGGTCCGAGGAGTCACTGATGTGTTCGGCCGCCTGCCGTACCAACCGGATCGGTGCGAGCACCTGCCCGGCGACCAGCCAACCGGCCAGGCCGGCGAGGAACAGCGCCACCAGCGCCGTCACGCTGAGCGCGCGAACCGCGTCGACGACCTCTTCCTTCATGTTGTCGTAGAAGACCGCGATCACCAGGGCGCCCTGCTGTGTATCGCTCCGCACGGGGATGATGGCGTAACGCACGAGACCGGCACTGCTCATGATGTCCGCAGTCATCGGCCGCTCTACGGAAAGAGCCTTATTGATGAGGTCTCGGTTGCTGTAGATGGGAGCGAGGGGTTCCGCGAAGGTACGCCGGTGCAGTTCGCCGTCGAGGACCGTGAAGAACGTCTCATACTGGTCCGGGACATTGACCTCGAGGTAGCCCCGAAGCAGGAGATCCAGATCAGGACTAGCGGTGCGCGCATACTTCCTGAACTTGGTGGCCTCATTGGTGATCTCCGCGTTCACCCGGTCATCCAGGCGTGAAAGAAGGATCCTCCACGTCGAAAAGACCGACACGCTCAAGGCCAGAGCTACCACCAAAGCCATCCAGCCAACGATGCGGGCTCGTGCGCTCACCGTACGTCCGTCCCTGTTACGTCAGTCGCCGCCACGTCCAACACGTGAATTGCCCGGTGAAATGCAGGCGGGCGGCTTAGCGGTTGCGTTCACCTGACCGATTGTGTCCGACAGGGTTCCTGAGCCTTCATGCCGTCTGAGCGGGTGCAGGCGTTCAGTCGTCATCGTCACCGCCGTAACCATCGTCATCGTCATCGTCGTCGCCTACACGCGGCGCCGGCGGCGGTTTGACCGGTTGGCCTTGGGTACGGCGGGCGGTTTGCTGCGGAGCGCGCCTGGTCTCCGAGCTTGACCGAGCCTTATGCGGGGCAGGGGTCTTGCCCTGCGCGGTCGTTTTGGAGGGAGAGCTGGTTTTGGGTGTGGTCTGCTCTGGATTCGGACGTGGTGATGCTTCAGGCCCGGAGGTCGGGATCGGGCCGCCGTGGACGACCACCGTGTCGCCGAGGTTGGGCGGCTCGCTACTGACCGCCCACACCAGCACCACCACGGTGGCGGAGGCGAGAAGCGTCCCGGCCACAAAGGCGATGAAGGACATGCGACGGTTCATGCCATTCACGGTATGTGTCCTTTGGGTAGAGCAAAGTGAGAGCAACATGAGAAGGCTCTCATTTTCCTCGCATGAGGTCTGTCCTAAAACCCCAGCGCCGCAGATGCTCCAACCCTGACCACCCAGTGTCGCGGACGGGGGGAGTGAGACACATCACCGTGGAGGTGAGAATCAGCGGTTCATCGGATCGTAGTCCCGAAGTACCAGACGTTTCCCTCAAGATCTAAGGAAGATATTTCGGCTCGGGGCCGCTTTCAAGATCAGCTTTGAGCTGAGCCCCCGTACGGCATCAGGCCCCGCGTACGGCATCAGGCCCCGCGTACGGCATCAGGCCCCGCGTACGGCATCAGGCCCCGCGTACGGCATCAGGCCCCG
>NZ_FNCN01000080.1 GCF_900100605.1 Sinosporangium album
CCCCGGTGATCTCATCTGGGCGGGCGCGTGCCAACTGACGATCAGGTGACGATAGCTAACCCTCACCTTTAAAACTCTCTAGTACTTGGCGCAGGACATAGCGATTATCCAATCCTGTGGACCCTCTGCAGACAGAGCAGGCCGCTCATGGCCGCTGATCGAGGATAACGAAATCAATTCGTCGGCGGACGGTAGACGTGATCTCGGCTTAGTGTTCTTGGCCTGCCGATGGCACCTGGAATGCTATCGCCTCCGGTCTGTCAGAAACCTTATAGCCACGACTATGCTTTGGTTGCACTTGGGTGCCGGTTTCGAGATCAGTCTCGAACCCGGCACCCAGGAACCGCGCCCACCATTTACTCGATCATCACCCAGAAAGAGTTCTCATCGCCGACTCGGAATTCGGCGAAGAATCTTTTCAGGGCATTTCCCTGGTCTCGGTTTTGCTTTGCATTGAGCGCACGAATCGAGAAGTCCCACTCAGCGCTCGCGGCTCCCTCTAATGTGGCCGCGAATGGATACTCATCACAGTTGAGGTCCTTCCACCTGACCCCAGGGGCAATGTATTTTTCCCATTGATAGTACTTGCAGTAGTTACTTCCCGGATTATCCGGCCACTCCTTCTGTGTTGGCTTGCCGAGATCGGAGATGAATGCACGTCTCGAGAATACGAGCCGGTTTTGTTGGTTCCTTTCATCGCTGGTGGTCCTGTGCAGCGGTTCGCCCGCATCGCTACCAATAGGAGCCGCCCAGTTCCCGGGGATACGCTTTGGCTGCTCAGTGCCGAGAACGTCCCTACTCGGCGGATTCGGAACCTCGGGATCCCCTTCCCGCTTGGGCGGGTTGGTACTCTTGTTCGTCGAGGGGTTGAGAGCGTCCTTGATGTGCTGAGCCACCTCTGGAAACTCCGTACCACTTTTCGTGGACATAACGAATACGCGTTTCGACCTGGTATTGATGCAGCCGCCGACTCGATCCTCGACCTGTGGATCATTCGCGCCGAACGCGAGACTGTCGCAACGGAAGTGGGGCATCCACCGCTTCCAGCCCATGGGCACATCCTTACCCTCGCGTGCGACGCCGACCCACTCGCCCTTGACGTCAATGACCTTCTGGCTGAAGAGGGGCAGGCGCAACCACTCCGACCCAGAGTCGGCGTAAAGCACGACCTCGGGATGGAACGCACAGGTGACTACGCCCGGATTATCAATGGTCGTTCGAATGTTGAAAACATCGTACGAGCTGGATTGCCAGGCGGAAATATCCTTCTTTTTCTCTCCGTCGCCAGTAGTACAGCCCTCATCCGTGAAAGGAGGATCCGGAATATATAGTCTCGTTGTAATGGGCATGGCACTCAACTGGTTTCCGGGCTTGACTACGCGCCCGCCTTCACCGATGAGCGCGAAATCATCGAGCTGGATGAACATCTTCATGTCCGTCGGCTTAATACCGGTCCCGGCCCCGTCCACCACACCGGTCCCGGTCGCGTTTCCGAGATAGCTGTGGATGACCACTGTGGCCCGGAAGCGGAGGGCGAGATCTTCATCGAACGGCTCAGCCACCTGCTTGCAGGCCCATTTGAGCACCGGATTCTTGAGCAGGCTCCCACAGCCGGCTTTCACCAATCTGCCGGTCGACTCGTCCTCTACGTAGTCGTTCACCTGGAGGTAAGAGGACCAGCACGAGTTGTACGGCAGCTCGCGGATTCGCGCATCGTACTCACCGTGCCCGGTTTCACTTCCGCTGACCTGACATGTTTGGAGATTGATGCGGTTGTAATCGAAATCGCCGGTTCCGGCCGCAGCTTGGGTAGACGCGGTCTTCTGCGGTGCGGCCGCAGCCACAGGTGCCGAGGCTGTGGCCGATGCGATCACACTGGCAACCTCAGCGGCGCTGAACGGGCGTTGGTAGATTTGAACCTCGTCGATGCTCCCGGCCATCGCCGCGCCGATCTGTAGTGGGGCTTGGGCGTTCCAGGCAGAGAAGGACAATTGTGTGGTCCCGGCCTGAGCACCATTCAGGTACAGGGTCACCGTCCGGGAGGCCGCGTCGTACACGCCCGCTAGGTGGAACCACTCATCGACAGGCGGCTCGACTCCGGACAACACGCCTTCGACCGTCGCACTAGTGGCGTCGGCACTGGTGAAGGTGAAGACCAGACCATGATCGGCGGTGTTGCCGAGGCGGAAGGGCACCTGGTGGGTGCCCTTCTGCTCGAGGACGATGTAGTCGCCGTCCTTGTTGCTCCAGCGCAGCCAGGCGGCCGTGGTGAAGCTTTGGTCGCTGAGGAACACCGGGCCGACGGTCTGGGCCAGGGGCTCTTCGCCGGGTTGGGTGACGCCGACAGTGACCTGCTGCCAGTCTGACCAGGACGAGGCGGCCTGGTCAGATACCGCGCGCAGGCGCCAGCGCACCTTCCATCCGCCGGTCAGTGTGCCCGCCGGGACGGCGATGCTCGTCTGAGTCCCGGAGCTGACGTTGTCAGCGCTGCCGGTCCAGATCTGGCCGCTGCCCTGCCCTGCGGGTGCGGCCGGGTCATGCTCGATCTCGGCTTCGGCGCGCAAGGCATGGCCGGTCGGGTGGGTGAGGGTGGCTTGCAACGTGGGGGTGAGCGTGGTGGTCACCGTCAGGCCGTCCACCACCTTTGACGGGGTGATCGTCAGGCCGGTGGCGGTGGGCTTAGGCAGGCTGACGGTGAAGGACTGCCAGTCCGACCAGGCGGAGGCTGCGGTCGCCGAGACGGCGCGGGCCCGCCAGCGCACCTTCCACCCATCGGCCAAGGTGTCCGCGGGGACGGTCAGGTCGGCCTGGCCGCCGACTGCGACGTTGTCGACGCTTCCGGTCCAGATCTGGCCTGTGCCCTGCCCTGCCGGGTCGTGCTCGAGTTCGGCCTCGGCGCGCAGTACGCCGCCGACCGGGTCGCTGACCTGGGTCAGTAGAGAGGGGGTGAGGGAGGAGGTGACGGTGGCGCCGTCCACCTGCTGGGAGGGGGATACCTGCAGCGGGCCCACGGCGGGTTCCGAGACCGGGTCCGGCAGGTCCACGGTGAGCGGCTGCCAGTGCGACCACGGTGAGCCGATCGTGGTGGCAGCGTTGACGGCGCGGACGCGCCAGCGCACCTTCCACCCGTCGCTCAGCTCGCCTGCGGGCAGGGTGAGGTCGGCCTGGGTGCCGGAGGCGACGTCGTCGGCGCTCCCGGCCCAGATCTGGCCTGTACCCTGCCCTGCCGGGGCGTCCG
>NZ_FNCN01000043.1 GCF_900100605.1 Sinosporangium album
GCGACCACCATCGAGTTCCGCGGTCATCTCAAAGCCCAGCACACCGACGCGCAACGCCACGGCGACATCGACCGTCAAGCTGCATACGCCAAGGCCATCGACACGCTCAACGACACGGTCGCTTGACAGCGATCACCCGCATAAGCGGCGGCTTTTTTAAGGAACTCGTTTTCCGTCCGCAGTTCCCTGTTCTGGCGTTCGAGTTCGCGGAGGCGGGCTCTTTCGTCCACCGTCAGATCGGCTGCGGCGTTTGCTTCCTGCTGCTCCCGCCGGTAAGTGTTCACCCAATTGTGGAGGGTGTGGGAACTGATGCCGAGCTCACGCGCAACTTGAGCGACCGGGCGCGAGGTCTCGATGACTAGGCGTACGGCCTCTTCCCGGTACTCGGGCGAGAAGCTTTTTCTCTGTCGGGCCAAATCTCTTACCTTCCGGGTGACCCCCACTCTAGCGGGGGACCTGTCCGGAACCTTCGAGGCACCTCAGTCCTGGCTCGGGACAGGGACCGGCCGCGCTTGACGCTCCCACTCCTGCCCGCCACGATGGGTCGAGAACGGTTCGCTAAGTTTCTCGCAACGGAGGCAACGATGCGCGCTAGGTTCCTCGGCAAGGACCCGGAGTCCCAGGAGGGGCAGTCGCCCACCCTGTTCGCCACCGACCGCGCCGACCGGGTGACGTACATCGCCCAGGGCTGGAAGGTCACCGACCCTCAGGCGCTCGCGGACGTCGGGGACGTGCCCGATCATGAGACCCTGATCGAGATCCCGGAGGACGTGCTCAAGATGTACGCCCGCCGCTACCTGGAGCAGGAGAGCCAGCGCTGAGCCGTATGATCCAGATGTTTCGAGAAATCATAAGAAACTTTCTATTCACCGCTGCCTTTCCTTCCTACTCTCCAAACGAGGACGCCGAACAGCGTCCGCCCACAAGGGGCTTGGGAGTAGCCAGTGGCGACCCGTGTTGCCCTGCTGAGCAGGGATCAGATCGACAAGCTTCCCGACCGTGCCCGTGAGGTCGTGGAGTACCGCAAGAGTGGCCTCAGCCTGAACCACATTCAGGGCTGTCCGCTGGACTGCGCGTACTGCATCCGGCACACCTACGGCCTGTGGGATCAGCGCGTACCGCGGGCACTCATGTCCGACGCCCAGGCCGTTGAGGAGCTGGTGGCTCACCAGTACTTCCAGCCGCACGTCACGCCGATCCAGGTGTTCAACCGGGCGACCGACCCGTTCCTCCCTGTCGTCCGGCCGCACACCTTCGCCGTGTTGGAAGACCTGGACGAGCGCGAGTTGACCAACCACGTCCTCGTCATCACGCGGCATCAGATGAAGCCAGAGGACATCGAGCGGCTGAACCAGCTCAAGCACATCAAGCTCACGCTGCTGTTCACGTTCAGCGGCATCGACAACAAGGAGATCGAGCCGTACCCGTCGTCGGTGGCGGCTGAGTCCTTGAAGCTCATGAGCGGGCCAGCGCGGCGCCGGTATCGCACAGTTCTCTACTGGCGTCCGTTAGTGCCCGGTCTCAACGACACCCCCGAGCACCTGGACGCCGCCTACCAGCTCGCCCAGCACGCCGACGCCACGGTGTTCACCGGCCTGTTCTACCGGGACGAGATCGCGGAGTACTACAAGGCCAACGGGCTGCCCGAGCCGTACGACGAGACTGCTCGGCGCAAGATCGTGCCGGAGACGTTGGAGGAACGCATCCTCGCGGCGTTCGGCAACACCACTCCGTTGTTCCGCAAGACCTCGTGCGCCGTTGCGTACGCGCACGGTTTGCCGGACTACAACGGCCACATCGGCATCCCCGAGCTGTGCGACATCTGCCCGCTGAGTCAGCTCGAACTCTGCCGGAACGCACACACGCAACCGTCACCCGAGCGGTTGCGGGAGGTCGCAGCACGCCTGCCTGAGGCGCGTGGTCTTGTGGTCGTGGACATCACCGAGCGGGCGGCCGTGGTGTCTGGCCTGGAAACCGAGCAGCCGCGCTACTACCTGCAACACGCCCTCGGCTTCCAGGTTCACGACGTGCGCCACCCGCACCGTGAACGTCGGCACGGCCGTGCCAACATCGGCTGGAAGGGCGAGACGCAAGATGAGTGACTGGACGAGCCTGAACTTCGTGGTCGTGGACGTCGAGGGCAACGGCCAGCAGCCGCCCGACCTGGTGGAGCTGGCCGCCGTCCCCGTGGTCGGCGGTGTCATCGGGGAGCCGCTGAGCTGGCTGGTGAAGCCGGACGCCCCGATCAAGCACTTCGCCACCCGCATCCACGGCCTGACCAACAAGGACGTGGCCGACTGCCCGTCGTTCGAGGCCATCACCGGCAACGTGCTCGCCGCCCTGGACGCTGACGCCCTCGTCGCGCACAACGCCCACGTCGACCTTGGCGTGCTGAGCCGCAAGCTCCCCGACTGGGAGTCGCCCGAGGTGTTCGACACGCTGAAGCTGGCGCGACGGCTAGTTCCGGGCCTCGACAGCTACCGGCTCGGCAACTTGGTGGAGACGTACAGCCTGCGACGTGCTCAAGTCCGAGCAGGAACGCATCACACGCGAGCTGGCCGGAGCACAGCAGGCCATCGGCCGCGCCTCAACCCAGATCGAGGCCGTTGTGCGGGTGGTCGAGGAGGCATTGCTGTTGTGCGTCAACGCCCACCGGCTCTACCTCAGCGCCCCGCCTGCCGTCCGCCGCCAGCTCAATCAGGCCGTCTTCGCTCGCTTCTGGATCATCGACGATCAGGTGCATGGTGCGGACCTGACTGAAACCTTCGCCCACCTACTCACACCCGACCTTGCCGACCGGCTGGCCGGAGATCAGGACGGCGAAGACACCACGAACGGTGGCAACCAGCGCGGCCGTAAGGCCCGCAAACGTGCCCCAGAGGCACGGAAACCCACCCTGGAATTGGTGCGGCCCACGGACGCCATACAGCGCCCGCGCGGCCCACTTCCCGCCGAAACGACGAACCCCGGACCCAACCGGGACCGGGGTTCGAACGTACTTACTCTGGTGGAGATGAGGGGATTCGAACCCCTGACCCCTTCGATGCGAACGAAGAGGTCACTTAGCGCCTGCGGGGCACAGGAGTGAGCTCTAGACAGTTACCTTCTTGAGGTCGACGTCACAGCCCCTAAACCTGGGCGCGGGCTGCCTTGATGAAGGACGTGATCAAGGCCGGGTCCTTGACCCCACGGCTGACCTCGACGCCGCTTGACACGTCTACCCCGAAAGGCTTGGTTGCCGCGATGGCTTCCCCGACGTTGTCCGGAGTGAGACCTCCGGCGAGAAGCCACTTGTCCGTTGATGACCCGAATTGCGCCCAGTTCCAGGGGACGCCCGCCCCGGGCGTGGGGGCGTCGAGAAGGAGCATATCCTCCCCCATATCGCCATACTGCGGGATCGGCTCACGAAAGGCGGCGCCGCGGATCAGTACGACGTCGTCCTGGCGCAGAATGTCGTAGTAGTCGCGCCCCTCGCTCCCGTGCAGCTGAACCGCGCCCACGCCCGCGGCGGAGCTCAAAGCCCGTACCTCCCCCAACGACTGGTTGCGGAAGACAGCGACCGTAAGCACATGCTCCGGCACTCGCCGTACAAGCCGCCGCGCGGTGTCCGCATCTACCTGACGCGGACTCTCGGCGAAGACAAACCCGATGGCGTCAGCTCCGGCTTCCACCGCGGTGTCCACGTCACGCTCGGTACGAAGACCACAGACCTTCACGAAAAGCGACGTCAATGGGTTCCAATCGTTCACGGCGGCCCTGTCGAGGGGATGACCTATCGCCATCAGCGGATAGCGACGACTCACGGCAAATCTAAGATCACGAGAGCTCTTCGAGCTGCTCCCGTCTGGGGACAGATTACCCTCGCAGCGCCCACGGGCCGATCGGCCCCGGGCCGCCGCGCGCTCAGCGCACGCCGTACTCTGCGTGACGTGAACCTGAATGTCTTGCTGCTCGGCGGCACCGACGAGGCGAGGAGGCTTGCCGCGGCGCTGTACGGCCGGCCGGACCTGCGTGTCGTCTCGTCGCTGGCCGGGCGGGTCCGCGATCCGAAGCTGCCCGTAGGGGAAGTGCATGAAGGCGGTTTCGGTGGCGCGGAGGGCCTGGCCGCCTGGATACGCGACCACGGGGTGGATGTCGTCGTCGACGCCACCCACCCGTTCGCGGCGCGCATGAGCGCCTCTGCCGTGCAGGCCACCCGGGCCGCCGGGGTGCCGCTGCTGGTGCTGCGCCGCCCCGGCTGGCGCGAGCGCGACGGCGACGACTGGCATTGGGTGCCGTCCCTGGAGGCCGCAGCCCAGGCCCTGCCGGCCCTCGGCAGCCGAGCGTTCCTTACAACCGGCCGCCGAAGCCTTCCGGTTTTCGCGGCGCTGGATGGCGTCTGGTTCCTCGCCCGTTCGGTGGATCCGCCCGAGCCGCCGGTGCCCGCCAATGTCGAGATCGTGCTCAGCCGGGGCCCTTTCACGGTCGAGGGCGAGATCGCGCTCATGCGCGAGCACGACGTGGACGTGCTGGTCACGAAGGACAGCGGCGGACAGATGACGACCGCCAAGCTCGACGCCGCCCGCGAGCTCCGCATCCCCGTTGTGATCGTACGGCGACCGCCGGCCCATGAGGGCACCCCCCATGTGGACACCGTGGAGGCCGCCGCGCATTGGATCGACGCGCTCCGGTCAGCCGGGTCCCGTTGAGTGTGAAACCCGGGCACCCACCGAAAGGGTGGGCGCCCGGGCGGGGATGACTAGGCTTCGCCTTCCAGGTCGCCTTCGGCTTTGAGGTAGACCTCTTGCAGTTGGGCGTAGATCTCGGGGTCGGGGTGCTCCCACATGCCGCGGTTGGCGGCTTCGAGAAGGCGTTCGGCGATGGAGTGGAGGGCCCAGGGGTTGGACTGGGTGAGGAAGGCCTGGTTCTCCGGGTCGAGGACGTAGGTGGCGGTCAGTTTGTCGTACATCCAGTCGGCCACGACGTCGGTGGTGGCGTCGTAGCCGAAGAGGTAGTCGACGGTGGCGGCGAGTTCGAAGGCGCCCTTGTAGCCGTGTTTGCGCATGGCGGCGAGCCAGCGCGGGTTGACGACGCGGGCGCGGAAAATGCGGGAGGTCTCCTCCGACAGGCTGCGGGTGCGGACGGCGTCGGGCCGGGTGCTGTCGCCGATGTAGGCGGCGGGGGCGCGGCCGGTGAGGGCGCGTACGGTGGCGACCATGCCGCCGTGGTACTGGAAGTAGTCGTCGGAGTCGGCGATGTCGTGTTCGCGGGTGTCGACGTTCTTGGCGGCGACGTTGATGCGCCGGTAGGCCGCCTCCATGTCGTCGCGGGCGGGCACGCCGTCGAGGTCGCGGCCGTAGGCGAAGCCGCCCCACACGGCGTAGACCTCGGCGAGGTCGCGGTCGTCGCGCCAGTTGCGGCTGTCGATGAGGGGAAGCAGGCCGGCGCCGTACGCCCCGGGCCGCGAGCCGAAGACCCGCATGGTGGCCCGGCGCGTGTCGCCGTGGGCGGCGCGGTCGGCGGCGACGTGGGCACGGACGTAGTTGTCGTCGGCGGGTTCGTCGAGCTCGGCGACGAGCCGTACGGCGTCGTCGAGCATGGCGACGACGTGGGGGAACGCGTCGCGGAAGAAGCCGCTGATGCGGATGGTGACGTCGATGCGGGGGCGGCCGAGCTCGGCGAGGGGGATGGGTTCGAGGCCAGTGACGCGGCGGGAGGCCTCGTCCCAGACGGGGCGGACGCCGAGCAGGGCAAGGACTTCGGCGACGTCGTCGCCCGCGGTGCGCATGGCGCTGGTGCCCCACACCGACAGGCCGACGGATCGGGGCCATTCGCCGGTGTCGGCGCGGTAGCGGGCGAGCAGCGAGTCGGCCATGGCCTGCCCGGTCTCCCAGGCGAGCCTGCTGGGGACGGCCTTGGGGTCGACGGAGTAGAAGTTGCGCCCGGTCGGCAGCACGTTGACGAGGCCGCGCAGCGGCGAGCCGCTGGGACCGGCGGGCACGTAGCCGCCGTCGAGGGCGTGCAGGATGGCGCCGATCTCGTCGGTGGTGCGGGCGAGACGCGGCACGACCTCGTCGGCGGCGAACCGGAGGATCTCGACGACCAGGCCGTGATCCGCACCGTGATCCGCATCGGTGCCGGCGAGTACGGCCGACGCCACCTCGCCCGCCGCCTCCGCGTCCCAGCCCCGCTCCTCCATGCCCTCGACGAGCGCTCGCGCCGCGCTCTCCGCCTGGTCGACGGTAAGGCGGCCGACGGTGCCGTCCTCGGCGAGGCCGAGCGCTTCGCGCAGGCCGGGCAGCGCCTGCTTGCCCGCCCACATCTGCCTGGCGCGCAGCATCGCCAGCACCAGGTCGACCCGGCCGGCGCCTTCGGGCGCCGCGCCGAGGACGTGGAGGCCGTCGCGGATCTGCACGTCCTTGACCTCGCACAGCCACCCGTCGAGGTGCAGCAGGAAGTCGTCGAACTCCGCGTCGTGCGGCCTGTCGTCGACGCCGAGGTCGTGGTCGAGTTTGGCCGCCTGGATGAGGGTCCAGATCTGCGCCCGGATGGCGGGCAGCTTGGCCGGGTCCATGGCGGCGATCGAGGAGTGCTCGTCGAGGAGCTGTTCGAGTCTGGCCATGTCGCCGTAGGTGTCGGCGCGGGCCATCGGCGGCACGAGGTGGTCGACGAGGGTGGCGTGGGCGCGGCGCTTGGCCTGGGTGCCTTCGCCGGGGTCGTTGACGAGGAACGGGTAGATCAGCGGCAGGTCGCCGAGGGCGGCGTCGGGGCCACAGGTGGCCGACATGCCGGCGGATTTGCCGGGCAGCCATTCGAGGTTGCCGTGCTTGCCGACGTGGACGACGGCGTGGGCGCCGAAGCCGTCGGACAGCCAGCGGTAGGCGGCGAGGTAGTGGTGGCTCGGCGGCAGGTCGGGGTCGTGGTAGATCGCGATGGGGTTCTCGCCGAAGCCGCGCGGCGGCTGCACCATGACGACGATGTTGCCGGCGCGGAGCGCGGCCAGCACGATCTCGCCGTCGGGGTCGGCGGAGCGGTCGACGAAGAGTTCACCGGGCGGCGGGCCCCAGTGCTGCTCTATGTCGTCGCGCAGCTCCTGCGGCAGTGTGCCGTACCACTGGGCGTAGCGGCTCGCCGCGATGCGCACCGGGTTGCCGGCGAGCTGCTCTTCGGTGAGCCAGTCCTGGTCCTGTCCGCCGGCGGCGATGAGGGCGTGGATGAGGGCGTCGCCGTCCTGGGCGACCACTCCGGGCAGTTCGCCGTCGGCGCCGATGTCGTAGCCGTGCTCTTTCAGCGCGGCGAGCAGCCTCACCACGCTGGCGGGCGTGTCGAGGCCGACGGCGTTGCCAATGCGGGAGTGCTTGGTCGGGTAGGCCGACAGCATCAGCACGATGCGCCGCTCGGCGGGCGGGATGTGGCGGAGCGCGCCGTGCCGTACGGCGATGCCAGCGACTCTGGCGGCGCGCTCGGGGTCGGCGCGGTAGACGGTGAGGCCGTCCTCGTCGATCTCCTTGAACGAGAACGGGACGGTGATGATGCGCCCGTCGAACTCGGGGATGGCCACCTGGGTGGCGGCGTCGAGGGGGGACAGGCCGTCGTCGTTCTCCTCCCACGAGTCGCGGCTCGCGGTGAGGCAGAGGCCTTGCAGGATGGGGATGTCGAGCTCGGCGAGCGCCCCGACGTCCCACGCCTCGTCGTCGCCTCCGGCCGAGGCGGTGGCGGGGCGGGTGCCTCCGGCGGCGAGTACGGTGACCACGAGGGCGTCGAGCGTGCGCAGCTTGGCCAGCAGGTCGGGCTCCGCCGTGCGCAGGGAGGCGCAGTAGAGGGGCACGGCCTGGCCGCCCGCGTCTTCGACGGCCGAGCACAGGGTCTCGACGAACGCGGTGTTGCCGGCGACGTGGTGGGCCCGGTAGTAGAGGACGCCGATGACCGGTCCGTCGGTGCGGCGGGTCTCGCGGTCGAGCACGCCCCACGACGGGGTCTCGACGGGCGGGGCGAACCCGTGGCCGGTCAGCAGCACGGTGTCGGACAGGAAGTTGTGCAGCTCGGCGAGGTTGGCCGGGCCGCCGTGGGCGAGGTAGGCGTGGGCTTGCGCGCACACACCTCCGGGCACGGTGGCGAGCTCCATGAGCTCGGCGTCGGGGGCCTGTTCGCCGCCGAGCACCACCACGGGTCTCGGCCCGGCGAGCAGCAGGTCGAGCCCTTCCTCCCAGGCTCTGCGCCCGCCGAGGAGCCGGACCACGACGAGGTCCGCGCCTTCCAGGAGGGGCGGGAGGTCGTCGGCGGTGAGCCGCGCGGGGTTGCCGAGCCGGTAGTCGGCTCCGCTCGCGCGAGCGCTCAGAAGATCGGTGTCGGAGGTCGAGAGCAGAAGGATCATGCCTGGCCTCCCGCCTGGTGCGTCGGGACCGTCGAACGGCATGGGCACGGCAGACAGCGCACTGAGCGTCCTCCCTCGGGGTCCTCGCCCCGGGTTGTGGTGGTCGCGACGGCGGGAGTCTCCTGGCTCCCGGATCGACGCTCGCCCCAGCCTTCCCGCCCGGTTTTCGGGCAGTGGCGCGCGGTGGGGGTCGCTCCCCGGTCACAGTGGCGGGACCACGCCGGAATCTCACCGGCTTCCTCCCAGGACCGTCACCTACGGTGAGCCTACGGCAGGGCGATCGGTCACAAGAAACCGGTGTATACCTTCGATACGTGTGGATTCATCGTTTTCGTCCGGCGATCCGAGCTCTCGCAGCGCCATCCGGGGCGGCGGCCCGATGACGGCGATCGGCGACCCGGGCCGCACGCCCGCCCCCGGCGGGCGCGCCCGGGCGGACGCGTGCCCGGGAGCGCTCCACGTCCACCAGGCCGCCGACGGCGGCCTGGCCCGCATCCGCGTGCCCGGCGGCCACGTCACCGCACCACAGCTCAGGCTCCTCGCCGCCTTCGCGCCCGTCGAACTCACCTCCCGCGCGAACATCCAGATGCGGGGCCTCGCCTCCGGCGCCGAGCTCCCCCTCGCGGCCCGCCTCGCCGACGCCGGGCTGCTGCCGTCCCGCACCCACGAGCGCGTACGCAACATCGTCGCCTCCCCCTTCAGCGGGCTCGACGATCAGAGCCTCCTCGACGTCGCCCCCCTCGCCACCGCCCTCGACGCGGCCCTGTGCGCCGCCCCGGCCCTCGCCGCGCTCCCCGGCCGCTTCCTGTTCGCCCTCGACGACGGCCGGGGCGACGCCACCGCCCTCGACGCCGACGTCACCGCCGTCCCGCTCGGCGGGGGAACGCCGGACCGTACGGCGAAAGCCGGCCCGCCGCAGGTGGCGCTGCTTCTCGCCGGCGTGGACACGGGTCTGCGGGTGCCCGCCGCCCACGCCGTAGCGGCCATGCTCGCCGCTGCCTCCGCGTTCCTCGACGAGGTCGCCGCCGACGGGACGCGCGCCTGGCGTATCGCCGAACTGCCCGACGGCCCCCGGCGTGTCACGGCCCGTCTGCTCACCGCCCCTCACAGGGCGACAAGCCTGTACGGCACAGCCCCGTCCACCTCCGCCCCCGCCACCGGCCCGCTCCCCATGGCCCCCGCCTCCGCCGACCCCGACGGCGGGCCGCTCCCGGTCCCCCCCAGCCCGGTCCCCCGCAGCGCAGTCCCCCCCGGCCCGGTCCCCCGCAGCGCAGTCCCTCCCGGCCCGGTCCCCCCCGGCCCGGTCGCCCAGCTCGACGGCCGGGTGGCGCTGGCTCTCGCCGTACCGCTCGGCCGCCTCACCTCCGCGCAGCTCGACCTGCTCGCCGAGGCGAGCGAGGCCACCGGCCGTGCCGTACGGCTGACGCCGTGGCGCGGCGTCGTCGTGCCGGGCCTTGCCGCGGCGGACCTCGACGCGTGGACCGAGCGGCTGGCCGCCGCCGGCCTGGTGGCCGATCCCGCCTCGCCGTGGGTCGGGGTGACGGCCTGTACGGGGCGTCCGGGGTGCGCGAAGTCGCTGGCCGACGTCCAGGCGGACGCGGCGGCGGCCGTGGACGCTTCGGCCGTGGACGCTTCGGCCGTGGGCCTGGGTGCGGCGCGCCCGGCGGAGGCGGGTACGCTTCCCGTGCACCGGGCTCCCGTGCATTGGGCGGGCTGCGCGCGGCGGTGCGGACGCCCGAAGGGGCGGGTGGTGGACGTGGTCGCGACCGGCAACGGCTATCGTGTCGATTTCGGAAATGTCGGTGTGAACTGCGCCGATCTCCAGGAAACCGTGGCCGCGACGGCGGCTGTCAGAGGGGAACGTTGAGCGACTACGTCAAGGACGGCGCGGAGATCTACCGCCGCTCCTTCGCCACCATCCGCGCCGAGACCGACCTTTCCGGCATGCCGGAGGATGTCGCCCGCGTCGCCGTCCGCATGGTGCACGCCTGCGGCATGGTCGACCTCGTCGAGGACATCGCCTACAGCCCCGGCGTCGCCGCCGCCGCGCACGCGGCGCTGCGCGCGGGAGCGCCTATCCTGTGCGACGCGATGATGGTCGCCTCCGGCGTCACCCGCAAGCGCCTCCCCGCCGACAATCCGGTCATCTGCACCCTCGGCGACCCCCGCGTGCCCGACCTCGCCGCGCGCCTCGGCACCACCCGCAGCGCCGCCGCGCTCGAACTGTGGCGCGACAAGCTCGACGGCGCCGTCGTCGCCGTCGGCAACGCGCCGACGGCGCTGTTCAGGCTGCTCGAACTGGTGGAGGAGGGCGCCGGCCGACCGGCCGCCGTGCTCGGCATCCCCGTCGGGTTCATCGGCGCCGCCGAGTCCAAGCAGGCCCTCGCCGACCACCCGTCCGCCCTCGAACACCTCGTCGTCCACGGCCGCCGGGGCGGCAGCGCCATGGCCGCCGCCGCGGTCAACGCCATCGCGAGCGAGCAGGAGTGAGCCGGGACCACGCCCTGGCCGAACAACCCGGCGGGCCGGACTCCCCGAGCCCCCGGACGGCCGGCGAAGCGGAACTACGACACCACGGTCCGGCGCGGCGAACGCGGCGGCGGACGCGTGATCGGCACGTGGGCGAAGCGGAACTACGACACCACGGTCCGGCGCGGCGAACGCGGCGGCGGACGCGTGATCGGCACGTGATGGACACCGGATGGACACGGCAGCGACGGCAGAGGACACAGACATGACGGGTAAGCTCTACGGGGTCGGGCTCGGCCCCGGCGACCCGGAACTCGTGACCGTCAAGGCCGCCCGGCTCATCGGCGAGGCCGACGTGATCGCCTACCACAGCGCCCGGCACGGCAGGAGTATCGCCAGGTCGGTGGCGGAGCCGTACTTCCGGGGCGGCCAGATCGAAGAGGCCCTCATCTACCCCGTCACGACGGAGACCACCGACCACCCCGGCGGCTACCAGGGCGCGATCGACGAGTTCTACGCCTCGTGCGCCGAGCGGCTGGCCGCCCACCTCGACGCGGGCCGCACGGTGGTGGTGCTGAGCGAGGGCGACCCGCTCTTCTACGGGTCGTACATGCACATGCACAAGCGGCTCGCGGGGCGCTACCCGACGGAGGTCGTGCCGGGGGTGACGTCGGTCAGCGGGGCATCCGCCGTACTCGGCAGGCCCCTCGTCGAGCGGGACGAAACGCTCACCGTGCTGCCCGGCACGCTGCCGCCCGACGTGCTCGCAGAACGGCTCGCCGCCACCGACTCGGCCGCCGTGCTCAAACTGGGCCGCACGTTCGAACGGGTCAAGGAGGCGTTCACCAAGGCCGGACGCCTCGACGAGGCGTGGTACGTCGAGCGCGCCACCACCGGCGCGCAGCGCATCGCCCCCCTGGCCGACGTGGACCCGGCGAGCGTGCCGTACTTCTCCCTCGCCCTCCTCCCCAGCCCCGTCAACGCCGCCCTGCCCGTCCCGGCCGAGGCGGCGCCCAAGCCGTACGGCACGGGCGAGGTCGTCGTCGTCGGCCTCGGCCCCGCCGGCAGCCCGTGGCTCACCCCCGAGGCGCAGCACGAGCTGGCCGCCGCCGACGAGCTCATCGGCTACGGCCCCTACCTCGACCGCGTGCCGCCGAACCCGCGCCAGCGGCGCCACCCCACCGACAACCGCGTCGAGGCCGAACGCGCCGCCCACGCCCTCGACCTGGCCCTCGCCGGCTCCCGCGTCGCCGTCGTGTCGTCCGGCGACCCGGGCGTGTTCGCCATGGCCAGCGCCGTACTCGAAGTGTCGTGCGAGCCGCGCTTCGCCGACGTGCCCGTCCGCGTCGTGCCCGGCCTCACCGCCGCCCACGCCGTCGCGTCGCGCGTCGGCGCTCCCCTCGGCCACGACTACTGCGTGCTGTCCCTGTCCGACCTGCTCAAACCGTGGGACATCATCGCCGGGCGCATCAGCGCCGCCGCCAAGGCCGACCTTGTCATCGCGATCTACAACCCGGCGTCGCGCAGCCGTACATGGCAGGTGGACGCGGCCAAGGACCTCCTCCTCGCCCACCGCGCCCCCGACACCCCCGTCGTCATCGGCCGCGCCGTCGGCTCCCCCGCCGAAACCGTCACCGTCACCACCCTGGGCGACCTCGACCCGGCGGCGGTCGACATGCGCTGCATGCTCCTCATCGGCTCCAGCACCACCCGCGTCGCCGACCGGCCCGCCGGCCGCGTCGTCTACACCCCGCGCCGCTACCCGGCGTGATTCACGTGCGCAGCATGCCCACCAGGGCGACCACGGCACGCTCGTCGTAGTCGGCCGCCGTCTCCGCCCCGTGCAGGACGCGGTCCTGGAACAGGCCGACCAGCAGGGCGTGTACGGCGGGAGCCGGATCGGCCGCCTGCTCCGCCGTCGTGCGCTCCTCGCCTCCCTCGGCCAGGCGGCGGCCGGTGAGGAGCGCGGCGATGGAGATCCCCATCTCCTCCGGCGGGTCGACGACGGCATCACACGCCTCGTCGAACGCCTTCCGATCGGCCATGGTCAGGGACGCCACACCATCCGCATCGCCGACACCCCCGGCGCCGTCGGCCGGCAGACCCGCATCATCGGGCACCACTGACCCGGCGCCCCACCAGGCCGCTCCCCGACCCTCCGCGTCCGGGAGCGGCTTGCCGCGCCAGAGCCGTCAGCCCGCGGCGGGATGAGCGATCGCCGTGATCACCAGCCCGTCCCGGGCCAACCAGCGCCCCTCGAACCCGGCGAGCGCCTCCCCCGCGACCACCGGCCCGGGGACGAGGAGGCTCGCGGTGAAAGTGCCGTCCACGTGGAACACGATGCGAGCGTCCTCGAACCCCAGCCAGCGCCGCGCCAACGGATACCACGCCTTATAAACGGCCTCCTTAGCGGAGAAGATCAGCTTCTCCCACGGAACACCGGGTTCCACCGAGCCCAGGTGGGCCAACCTCGTGCGCTCCTCCGGAAGCGTCACCGCCTCCAACACCCCCTCCGGCAGCGGCCCCGCCGGCTCCGCGTCGATCCCCACCGAAACAAGGTCGCGCTCCCAGGCGACCACACACGCCCGATACCCCTGGCAGTGCGTCATGCTCCCCACCACGCCCCCCGGCCACACCGGAGCCCGCGCCTCCCCCGGCACAATCGGCACCCGCCCGAACCCCAGGCCCGCCAGCGCCCGCCTCGCACACACCCGGACAGTGATGAACTCGTGCCGGCGACGCTCCACCGCCTTCGCGATCGTCGCCTCTTCCTCAGGAAAAAGCCGCGCCTCCGGATGGAGCTCCGGGTCGACGGCATCCTTGAACAACTCCACCGCCACCGCGTTGGGCGGCAACAACCCGTTCAACAGGCCGCTGTCCGAACCGCTCCCCCACGCTGCTTCCCCCGACGACACCGGGCCCGGAACCGTCACGAGAGCACGGGAACAACGTCGAACGATCCCCCGGCGTACGGCTCGGCAAGACATCTGGACACGTGTTGTGCCACCCCTCCGGTCTCGACGACGCGACCATCCTGCGTCACGCCCCCGGCCGCACACACACTGGACCTCACCGGGGCCGCGCAACTTCCTAGTGTCGCAACCGCCAGACCGCGCCACAACGCCACAAGCAGATCAACTACCCGACCCACGACAACCCCGTCAAGTACTCGCGGAGCCACCGGTTCGTGTTCTCGTTGGTGCCCCCACTCCCAGGGCGAATGCGGGTGGGCGAAGTACACCTCGATGTCAGCGGCCACCGAATGGCGCGGCGTGGCGGGCCATCTCGGCACCGCAGTTCCACGTCAGGGTTCGGCGCAACGTCACGGGCAGCCCCCTTGGTCCGCTCGGCGACCGATGCACGGACGGGGGTGCTTACGGGCCGACCTTGGGACGGTGTCCACATATCACGTCGCCGTCAGTCACAGTCGCGTTTGAGGCCACTGCGGGTCTCGAACGAGCGCTGGGCCTCGCTGAGCAGGCTGCCGACATGAGGGCCCGCGCCGGCCTGCAGCTCCCGCATCATGGCCTCCTTCGCCTCGGCGGCCGCCAGTTCGCCCGCGTGCACCGCAGCGACCACGGCGTCGCCGATGGTCACGCCGTCGAGCCTGCGCTTGCTCAGCGGGCTGATCTCGAGGGACAGCAGGTTCCCTGCCGCGTCTACAGTGGCGACGACGCCGCCCTTGTCAGCCGTGCCGGTGAAGCGCCGCTCACTCCACTGCGCGACCGATGCCTCGAACGCAGCCGACGATTTCGACAACTGTTCGGCCAGCCTGCGCAGCTCGCCCAGATCGCCCAGATCGCCCAGATCGTCCATGCTCACCCGCCCCGCAGGATGTCGTTGAAGTACGCGGCGAAAGGATCGTGGTTGGGGTCAGGCTGCGGCATTCCGTGGGTCAGCGCGTTCATGGCCGTGGTCAACTCCTCGGCCATAGCGATGCGTGCGGCTTCGATCGCCTGCCGTACGGCCTCGGCGACCTCGACGTGGTCGAGGTCACGCATCGCCTGCGGAGCGACGGTGACCTTCAGGAGCCGCCCTGAGCCCGAGACCTTGGCCGTGACTCGCCCGCTTTCGTCGTAGCCGGTCAGCGTCTGTTCCTCGAGCTCGCGTAGTGTCGTGGCCATCGCGTCGACCCAGTTGTGGATATCGCCGACCAGCTTGCCGATATCACCCGGTCCGGTGTCGAAGGCGTCGTTGTGCCTCATGCCGTCTCTTCGTTGACCGGTGCCCAGTAGGCGGTGTTGGCGACCTGCGGACTCATGTTCAGGTCGCGCGGTCCCATCGCGGGGTTGCCGCTCACGTAGAACAGGCCCTTGAGGTCGAACGCTTTGGTCTCGAGGTCGTTGAGCGCACTTTCGTACTTGGTGTAGATGTCGGCGAACTGCTTGATCAGATTGCCCGCCGCCGTGATGAAGGCCCCGGCCTGCGCTATGAGGGCGACTCTGCCCAAGGGGTGCGCGCTCAGGTTCTTGAGAGCTCCGAAGACGGGCGCGGAGGTCGCCATCAGGGTGAGCGCCGAGAGGTCGTACTCCAGTACCTCCTTGTACTGGCTGTGCATGGTGCCGTTCATCTCCTTGGCGATGGCACCGAGCTGGTCGAACATGCCGATCAGCTTGAACCGGAGGTACTGCTGGAAAGTCTCCACTGCGTGGCCCTTCCAGTTGGGTGAGATGTCGCTGAAGTAGACCAGCCACACATCCCATGCGCTGCCTTTGAGGTAGCCCAGCATCTCCTTCCAGGTATCCCGCCGGAAGACGAACAGAGCAGGGTTGCCGATGTTGGCCATCACGGCCCCCACGATGACCACGCCCGGCAGGCCGACTCCGGCCATGACCAGTCCCTGCCTGACCGGGTTGCTGTGAGTTCTCACCTGTGTGAGCACGGACTTGAAGAACCCTGGGTCGGTGGGACGGCTGAAAGTGACGGTTCGTACCAACCTCCCCTCGTTATTAAGGACGTTCAGCTTCCCGGGGCTAGTGGGAGGGAGGTTCTTCGGGAGGCTAAAGGCGGGCGGCCGGGGTGAGGGATCGGGCATGGGATGCCTTTCAGCGCTTCAGTCGGGCAGCCGCGGCCTTGGCCTCATCCTCGGCGCAGGTGTAGGTGGCGGCGACCTTGTCGATCTTGTCCGAGTCCTGGTCGAGCACGCGCTCCAGGATGTCGGCGCAGTCGGCCCAGAGCTGGGAGATGTTGTTGAGTCGATGGACGTACATGAGTCCGATGGCCGGAATCCCGGCGAAGGGCAAGAGGTTCGAGCCGTCAAAGAAGGGAGTGGCGGCGCCGATCTGACCGACCGACCTGCCGGCGGACTCCAGCGTGTGGCCGAAGGAGGCGATGGTGCTCGTGTCGAAACCGAGGCAGCCCCGGTCGCTCGGCGCGGGCTTCTTGGGACCGGGCGGAGTGATGACAGGGAGGTCGTCGCTGGGCAGGAGGCCGGGGGGAAAGCATGGTTCAACGCAGCGGGGCTGGTGCGGGCACGGATTGTTCGAGGTGAGAGGAGTACTGGGGCCGCCTGCCGACGGGCTCGGCGGCCCCGTCTCACTAGGCGAAGGGCTCGGAGAGCCGCTCCCGCTAGGCGAAGGGCTCGGAGAGCCGCTCCCGCTAGGCGAAGGGCTCGGAGAGCCGCTCCCGCTAGGCGAAGGGCTCGGAGAGCCGCTCCCGCTAGGCGAAGGGCTCGGAGAGCCGCTCCCGCTAGGCGAAGGGCTCGGAGAGCCGCTCCCGCTAGGCGAGGGACTGGGCGAGCCGCTCCCGCTAGGCGAGGGACTGGGCGAGCCGCTCCCGCTAGGCGAGGGACTGGGCGAGGCGGGGTTGCTTGGGGACTGCGAGGGCCCCGCAGAGGAGCTTGGCGATGGGCCATTTGATGGGCTCGGGTCGGAAAGCATACCGTTGGGCACCCCGTTACCTCTTCCCCTGCGCTGCTGTCCTGGAGGCAGCCATCTACGATCGTTCCCCAAGAGAACGAGCAACGCGCAAGAGGGGACCCCCGTCGACCTCGCCCCCGCCGCATGAGCATGCGGGGTCACGCTCTGCTCCTCGGATTTATGACTATACATCCATGATCCACCCAAAATCACCCTTTCGGTCGATCTCGGCGATAGCCCAAAAAGAGCCGCTGCTCAGACATGGTCCGACCCTGCTCCAGGGGATCAACATGCGGGCGGGGACGCAGATTAGATGCAGGCGGACCGGTTTCCGCGGGGCGCTCAACCGCTACCGGAACATGAATCGAGACTGGGCCGCCGCCATCAAGGCATTCCCCGTCACCCTGCCGGGTTAGGTCTCCTCGCGCACATTCGACGGCTACGGCCACTGGATCCAACAGGAAGGGCGAGACGAGGTCAACGAGATCCTGACCGGCCGGCTCGGGTCGCTGCCCACCTGACCTGGGGGACGCGCAGGGCACCTGCCCAGTGCGGCCCTGCCGCCTCCGGTCCCTGAGCCCCCGACCGGCGCCGAGACCGCTGTCAGCCGGGACGGGCGGCCAGGCGGGCGAGGCGCTGGAGCGACAGCCGCAGCAGCGCCTCGCTCAACGGCCGGACCGGCAGCCAACCCACCCGGCCCACCGGGCCGAACGGCAAGTCCAGCGACTCCCACCACGTGATGACCGAACGCCCCGGGCCGGTGTCCTCGATGCGGAAAGCCCCGGATCCACGCACCAGCCGCCCGGTGTGCGCCACCTCGACCAGGTGTGGCGGCTCCCACCGGGTGATCGTCATCGTGTCCAGGAACCCCGCCGGCCCGACCCCGCTGAACGCCGCGATCCGGCTGCCCACGCTCCTGCCGTCCCCCTCGCGCACCTCCGCGGACGTCAACACCATCCACTCCCGGTGCCGCGGCCAGTCCGTGAGCACCGCGAACACCCGCTCCGCCGACGCCCCCGCCCGCACGCTCACCGCGATCTCCACCCTGGACACCCCGTCATCGTGCCACGACTCCCCCGCCCCAATGAACGACCGGACGCCTACGGCCGCCGACCACCACTGACAACTTCGCCCATGCCTGGCCGCGCGGTCAGAGGGACACCATGTCCGCTACTCATATGCCTGACAGCCGTCGACCGACTTGATCAGGAGCCGACGAGGAGCCGCTCGACATCACGCCAGGACTTGTCAAAGGACGGCGCCGACTTGCGAGCTGCTGGGAGGTCGAATGCGGCGGCCAATCCCGCCTGATCCACCGTCGGCTTGTAGCTGGTGCCATCGGTCTTGCGCGCGGACAGCCACTCTTTGGCCCCTCGGATCGCCTCTGGATCCGAAGGTCGCTCCAGCGGATCAGCGAGTCCTCGGCAGCCGCCCAACGATGCTGCGGCGGCCAGGAACCACGCCTCGAACTCCCGATGGGCGAGAACCACAGAGATCTCACGATCAGCGCGTACGGAACGTCCCCTTTCGAGCAACGTGGGCCCCAGCTCAGCGGGACAATCGTCGTCGGAGTCGATGAGAATCAGAACTCCTCCAACGTTTCCCACCTGGTAGGAAACCTGGAGCACAGCATTCTCAACTCCACCCGGCGCCAAGAGCTTGCTCCGTGTCACCCGATGTGGCCGCGGAAGAGCCAAATTCCACACCGATAGTTCGGTCGCGATCCTTCTCAACAGGACTGGCAGCGCGGTGACCTCCCCCTCGCCTTCAACGATGGAGGCGATGACGACGGGCTCGCTCACGTGCCGGCCTCCGTCCGCAGGTGGCCGCCGCGCATCAGTTCGCCGATCGTCGTCCTCTTGTCGGCGACGAGACGGCGGCTGACGTGGTCGATCTCGCCGATCGAGGTGACTCCTCCGCTCATCGTCACCACACGTGTGACTCCTCCGCCTCCTGAAGGAGGCGGCTTCTCGCTAAGCCGCTTCCGCAGCCCGGCGAAGGGCAAGCCCTGCCCTCAAGATGTTGACCGCCGCGTTCACATCGGCGTGCGCTTCGTGCCCGCACGCCGTACACGCGAACCCGGCCTGGGTGGTGCGGTTCTCCTTCGCGCGGTGCCCGCAGCGGGCACAGGTGCGGGAGGTGCCGGCGGGGTCCACCGCGATCAGCTCCCGACCGGCGCTTTCAGCCTTGTGCGCGAGGACCTGCAGGAACACCCCCCAACCCGCGTCCAGAATCGAACGGTTCAGACCGGACTTGGCCGCGACGTTCCGACCCGGAGCCTCGACCGTCCCGGACGCGCTGCGGGTCATGTTCGCGATCTTCAGGTCCTCGTGGACGATCACGTCGTAGCCGCGGACCAGCGCGTTCGCCGCCTTGTGCGCGCCGTCCAGGCGCTGACGCCGCACCCTGGCGTGCAGCGCGGCGATGCGCGCCACCTGCTTGCGGCGGCGCGTCGACCCGCGCTTCTTCCGGGCCAGGGCCTGCTGCGCGGCGGTGAGGCGGCCGGCGGAGGCAGCCAGGTGGCGCGGGTTGTCCAAGTGCTCGCCGCCGCTGGTCGTCACCAGGGAGGCGACCCCCATGTCCAGGCCGACCGCCGCACCGGTGGCCGGGAGCGGCCGGGCGGGCACGCCGTCGCACGACAGGACCACGTACCAGCGGGAGCCCTCCCGCTTCACACCGATCGTCTTGACGGTGCCGGACACGCGGCGGTGCCGGTGGACCCGCACATGCCCGACACCCTGAAGCCGGACATACGTCGCGGTCGGGTGGTCGGGCTGGGAGTCCCACCGGCACCCGTCGCCGTCTTTGGGCCATTCCACGGTGTCGAACCGGCCGCGCCCTTTGAAGCGGGGGAAACCGGGCGCGCGACCTGCTTCGACGCGGGCGAAGAACGCCTTGAACGCCCTGTCCAGACGGCGCAGGGTGGCCTGCTGGGAGGAGAACGACCACCGTCCCTGCCCGCCGGGGTCGCCGGCGCGGATGTGCTTCAACTCTCCCGACTGGTCGCCGTAGCGGACGGTGACGCCCGCCTTGCCGTAGGCGGTGCGGCGGTGCTCCAACGCGGCGTTGTACAGCTCCCGGTGGTCCTCCAGACACGCGGCAAGCGCGGCGGCCTGCCGGGCGGTGGGGCGCATCAGGAACTTGAACGACCTACGCACGGCCACCACCCCCGGGGAGGCACCGGGACCGCGACCGCGGCGCGGGCAGCCGGGAACGCGGATGACCGAACCCGGCGCGCGGGTGGCCGGAGGCGGACCCCCTGGACCGGTCGGCGACATGCGGCAGCGGGTTCTCCGGCTGCGCCTTGACGGGCAGGTGCACGCAGCCGGGCACCACCTCAAGCGCCGCGACCCGCCGGCCGTGCCCTCGGTCCCCGGCACCGATCGGCTCCCGGAGGCGGGCCTCCACCCGCCCGCCCGGGACCGGGCGGCGGCACCACGGGCACCGCACCACGCGGTGGCCGAGGTCGAACGCAGCACCGGGAGAGGTGGGCACCTGGCGGGTCACCCGGTCATCATGACGCCGCCGCACATCCGACACGCCCAAGACCGCAGACCTCCGACGCGCGGACCGGACAGGTCAGGGCACGCCCGGGCCTTGGCGGCCCTCCCGCTCCCGATTCCCCCGCCGCCTGAAGGCAACGGTCCCCTCGGGAGAATCTGATGGGACGAGCGACGGTGGTCGCCTCCGGAGACCATCTCTCCGGCACGGTGACGCCCGGTTGTGGGCGGTGGCGGCCGTGCACCGACACCCGCACGAAGGACCGGCGCAGACGCGACGAGGCGGCGGCTCGTGTGAGCCGCCGCCTCGGTGATGCGGGGTCGGCGTTGGCCGACACCCGGCGGCCAACGCTGGGGTGGTTACTCCTCGCCGCGGAGGGGCAGGCCGGCGGCGCGGGCCTCGACCTCGTAGAGGGCGGCGTAGTCCTCTTCGGCGAAGCCGTGGCCGATGGCGGTCTGGATGAGCTGGTGGACCATGGAGCTCAGCGGCATGGGCACCTCAAGGGTGCGGGCCGCGCCCAGACCGAGGTCGTAGTCCTTGCGGAGCATCTTGTTGTTGAAGGTGGGCGTGTAGTCGCGGGCGACGATCGCGCGGGACTTGTGGTTGATGAAGGTGGAGCCGAGCACCGAGCCGTTGATGAAGCTGGTGAAGGCGGCGCGGGTGACGCCGCCCTTCTCGGCGAGGGCGGTGACCTCGACGAGGGCCTGGGTGATCATGCCGAGCAGCAGGTTGTGGCAGATCTTGACCAGGCGGCACTCCTCGCCCGGGCCGGCCCACACGACGGTGGGGGCCATGACCTTGAGGTAGCCCTCGACCTCGTCGAAGGTGGCCTTGGGGCCGGAGGTGACGATGGCGGCGCGGCCTTCGGCGACCATGTGCGGGTTGCCGCTGATGGGCGAGGCGATGAAGGCGACGCCCGCTTCCTCGGCGGCGGCGCGGACCTCGGCGGAGGCCTCGGCGGAGACGGTGGAGCAGTCCACGATGATCTTCGGACGGCGCTCGGCGGTGAGCAGGCCGCCCTCGCCCTTGGTGACGGCGATCAGGTCGGCGGAGGCCGACACCATGACGAACACGATGTCGTTGGCGCCCAGCTCGGCGACGCTGCCAGCCACCTTGGCGCCCTTGGCGACGAGGGGCTCGGTCTTGGAGACGGTGCGGTTCCACACGGTCACGTCGGCGCCGCTGTCGAGCAGCATGCCGGACATGACGGCGCCCATGTTGCCGGTGCCGAGCCAACCGATGCTGTGCTTACTCATATCTACGCTCTCTCTCCTGATGCGCATGGTGCGCACGCATTGGTTTCGTACGGCGGCGCACCGGCCACTCGCCCACGCCGGGGGAGGGCGGACGAATGGCCGGTGCACACGGTGGCCCGGCGGCGGGTCCTCCGCCGGGCCGGTCCCGGGCCGCCGGTCCACAGAGTGGGCCTGGCTGCGCCTTTTCCACGGGGGTCCCCGAGGGGGCCCTGAGGGTTAGCCCTTGAGGGCCTTGGCCACGGTGTCGGCGATGCGCCGAGGCGTGGGCAGGGCGAGGTCCTCCAGGCTGTCGGCGGACGGCAGCGGGATGTGAGGGGTGGTGATGCGGATGGGGGCGCCGTCCAGAGCGTCCCAGCGCTCTTCGGTGACGATCGACACGATCTCCGCGCCCCAGCCGCACAGACGCGGGTTCTCCTCGACGGTGAACAGGGTTCCGGTCTTCTCCACCTCGCTCAGGATGGTCTGCGTGTCGAGCGGAACCAGGCTGCGCACGTCGACGACGGTGGCCTGGATGCCGTGCTCCTCGGCGAGGAGGTCGGCCGCGGCGAGCGACCTCGGCACCATGGCGGCGAGCGCGACGATGGTGGCGTCGCCGCCTTCACGGCGGACGACGGCCTTGCCGAGCTCGTCGACGATCTCCCCGTCGGGCACTTCCTCCTTGGACGCGTAGAGCGCCTTGTGGTTGAAGAAGACGACCGGGTCCTCGTCGCGGACGGCGGCGGCCATGAGGCCGACGACGTCGCGGGGGGTCGCGGGAGCGACGACCTTGAGGCCGGGGATGGACATGGCCCAGTTCTCGATCGACTGGGAGTGCTGCGCGCCGAACCGCAGGCCGGCGCCGTTGCCGCACTGGATGACCAGCGGGAACGACACCTGGCCGTCGGACATGTAGCGGCTCTTGGAGATCTCGTTGGCGACGAGATCCCAGCAGACCGCGAAGAAGTCGCTGTACATGATCTCGGCGATCGGGCGCAGCCCGGTCATGGCCGCGCCCATGGCGGCACCGAGGATCGCCTGCTCGCTGATGGGTGTGTCCCGCACCCGCAGCGGGCCGAACTCCTCAAGCAGTCCTACGGTCGTCTTGAAGACGCCGC
This sequence comes from Sinosporangium album, assembly GCF_900100605.1. Taxonomy (GTDB): domain Bacteria; phylum Actinomycetota; class Actinomycetes; order Streptosporangiales; family Streptosporangiaceae; genus Sinosporangium; species Sinosporangium album. Next base: position 22,532 of record NZ_FNCN01000043.1, read on the forward strand.
CGGCGGCGGCGACGTCCTCACCGAGGAACACCACCCTGTCGTCCCGGCGCATCTCCTGAGCGATGCCGCGGGCGACAGCGCTGCGATAGGTCAACAAACTCACTGGATCTGCACTTCTTTCCTGTGAACGAGAGATTCTCCCCGGTCCGCGACCGCGCAGGAGACCTGTCGTGCCCCCGCCGTCCCCCGCACGTCTCCGTGCGGGGGCGGCTCACAGGGGCTAGTCGGGGTCGATGACGCCGAGAACGGTTCCGATGTCGACAGTCTCACCGGCCTGGACCCGGATCTCGCGCAGGACCCCCGAGACGGGGGCAGGTACCTCTGAGTCGACCTTGTCCGTGCCGATCTCCAGCAGCGGTTGGCCGGCCTCCACACGGTCACCGGGCTTGAAATACCAGGAGTTGATGGTGCCGTCATCAACGGTTTCCCCCATGCGGGGCATGACCACTTCGACGCTCATTGCTGTTCTTCACCCCGATTCATGCGTTCGTTCGTACGGCAGGCTGAACGATCCGGAGCGCTTGCGCGCTCAGTTCCGCCACTCCGCGCCGCCGTCGGCCCAGACATTCGTGTAGAGACGCTCGGGCTTCGGCCACTCGCCGGCCTTGGCCTCCTCGGTCGCCGCGTCCACCTCGACACCGATCTCGGCGTCGATCTTCTCGAACACACTGGGGTCGACTCCCCGGGCGATCAGGCGCGCCCGGTAGGCGGGAAGGGGATCCTTCTCCAGCCATTCCGCGACCTCGGCGGGGTCGCGGTACTTCGCGGGATCGGCCCGGGAGTGCCCGCCGTGCCGATAGGTGACGGCCTCGATGATGGAGGGGCCGCCGCCCGCGCGGGCGAGATCGACGGCCTTCTTCGCGGTGAGGTAGACCTCTTCCACGTCGTTGCCGTCGATGACGATCCTGGGCAGGTTGTAGCCGGCCGCCCGGTCGGCGGCGGGGTGCTCGACCGCGGTGATGGTGTCGGTCTTGGTGTACTCCATGTAGAGGTTGTTCTCACACACGAAGACGACCGGCAGATTCCAGATCACCGCGAAGTTGAGCGCCTCGTGGAAGGCGCCGATGTTGGTCGCGCCGTCGCCGAAGAAGCAGACCGTGACCTGGCCGCTGCCGCGGTACTGCGCCGACCAGGCGGCGCCGTTGGCGATGACGAGCTGGGCGCCGATGATCGCATACGACCCGAGCACGCCGCGTTCGGCGTCGATGAGGTGCATCGACCCGCCCTTGCCGTGCATGAGGCCGTTGTCGCGGCCGAGCAGCTCGGCCATGAGCGGCGCGAGCGGGGTGCCCCGGGCGACCAGGTGGTTGTGACCGCGGTAGGTCACGAAGGTGTAGTCGCCGTCGGCCATCGCCTCGGCGACGCCGGAGGCGACGGCCTCTTGGCCGATGCCGAGGTGGGTGGTGCCCTTGACCAGGTTCTGCATGAACAGGTCGTAGGCACGCTTCTCGAACTGGCGGGCGGTACTCATCGACCGGTACAGCGAAATGCCCAGCTCTTCCGAGATCTCGGATGAACTTTGGACTTCCGTCATGTCAGTCCTCACATCAGTACTGGTTGGTGACGAACAGCTCGTCGGCGGGGAACTTGGTCAGCACCTCGCAGCCGTCGGCGGTGACGACGACCTCCTCCTCGATGCGGGCGGCCGACACGCCGTCGGTCGCCGGGCAGTAGGTCTCCAGGGCGAAGACCATGCCCTCCTGGATCTGCATGGGGCTGTCCAGGGAGCTGAGGCGGCTGATGATCGGGCGCTCGTGCAGGGCGAGGCCGAGGCCGTGCCCGAAGAGCAGGCCGAAGGCCTCCTTCTCGTCGTTCATGCCGATCTCCTGCGCCGTCGGCCACAGCAGCGCGACGTCGGAGGTCGACACACCCGGCTTGATGGCCTGGATCGCGACGTCCATCCACTCGCGGGCGCGCACGTAGGCGTCGCGCTGCGGCGCGGTGGACTTGCCCACCGCGAAGGTGCGGTAGTAGCAGGTCCGGTAGCCGTTGAACGAGTGCATGATGTCGAAGAACGCCTGGTCGCCCGGGCGGATCATGCGGTCGGAGAAGTTGTGCGGGTGCGGGTTGCACCGCTCGCCCGACACGGCGTTGATCGACTCGACGTCGTCGGAGCCCATCTCGTAGAGGCGCTTGTTGGCCAGCGCGACGATCTCGTTCTCGCGCACGCCCGGCTTCAGCGCCTCGACGATGTCCTGGTAGACACCGTCCACCATGGCCGCCGCCATCGAGAGCAGGGTGATCTCGTCGCGGTTCTTGATCTGGCGGGCGTCGAGCATGGTCTGCTGACCGTCGCGCACGTCGATGCCCTGCTTGCCGAGCTCCGTGAGCATCGGCATGTCGACGATGTCGACACCGATCGGCATGCCGCCGACGCCGGCGTCCTCAAGGCGGCCCTTGATCTCGCGAACGGCGTTCGCCATCAGGTCGCCCGGAGGCACCGCACCGCGCATGGTGGTCCAGGAGGAGAGGCAGTTCTCCGGCTTCATCCACGGCGCGTACATGCGGTTGTGCACGGCGGCGGAGCCGAAGTCCCACAGGATCAGCTCGCCGGTACGCGTGTAGATCGCGTAGCGCGACAGCTTCTCCCGCGTCCACTCCCCGATCGCGATCCCGGTCAGGTAGCGGATGTTGTTGTTGTCGAAGACCAGGACCGCGCCGAGGTCGGACTGCTCCAGCGCCTCCTGGATCCGACCGATGCGGTACTTGCGCAGCCGGTCGAAGTTGATCCGCTCCTCGAAGTCGACCAGCATGTTGCCCGGAGCGGGGGCGACGGGGATCCTCGGGATGGTCACGAATACCTCCTGGATATTTCATGTGACGTACGGCTCGCGCCGGGAGCCGCGCCGGTTCTGGCGCGAGCCGTACGGTTGTGGGGATGGCGTAGGGATGTCACCCGCGCACGGTGGCCCCGTGGTAGCAGGCCACCTGCTGGGTCGGAGAGAGCGGCGTGGTGAGCACAGGGATGTCGCCCTTGCACACGTCCGTCACGAAGGTGCAGCGGGTGTGGAAGGGGCAGCCCGGCGGCGGGTCGAGCGGGCTCGGCGGTTCGGAGACCGGGCCGAGCTCCCTGCGCCGTGCCGAACGTTCCGCCTGCTTGTCGGGGTTCGCCACCAGGGTGGAGGCGAGCAGCGTCTGGGTGTAGGGGTGGCCGGGAGTGTCGTAGACCTCGTCGGCGGGTCCCAGTTCGGCCAGACGTCCCAGGTAGAGCACGCCGATGGTGTCGCTCACGTGGCGCACGACGTCGAGGTCGTGGGCGATGAACAGGTAGCTCACGCCCAGCTCCCGCTGGAGCTCCATGAGCAGGTTGATGACCTGGCTCTGGGTGCTGACGTCGAGTGCGCTGACGGCCTCGTCGCAGACGATGAGCCGGGGCTTGGTCGACAGGGCCCTGGCGATGGCCACGCGCTGCCGCTGGCCGCCCGAAAGCTCGTGCGGGTAGCGGTCGGCGTGGTAGGACGGCAGGCCGACGCTGTCGAGGAGGCCGATGACCTCCTTGTCGAGCTGCCGGCTCGGCATCGGCCGGTGGCGGTTGATGCCCTGGCCGAGGGTGGTGCCGATGGTCTGCCTCGGGTTCAGCGACGACATCGGGTCCTGGAACACCACCTGCATGTCGCGGTGGTACGAGGCGGGGGCGCGGCGGCCGAAGCCGCCGACGTCCTGCCCGTCGAAGATGACCTTGCCCTCGGAGATCGGCGCGAGCCGCAGGATGGCCCGGCCGATGCTGCTCTTACCCGAACCGGACTCGCCGACCAGGCCGAGCGTCTTGCCCGCCTCGATGCCGAAGGTGACATTGTTGACCGCGGCGAGGCTGGTGGTGCGTCCGGTGATGCTCCGGCCGAGCGGGTAACGCACGGTGAGGTTCTCGACCGACAGCAGCGGGCGCGCTCCCGGCCGCGCCCCGGCCCGCTCCTCCAGCATGGTCTCCCTGCTCATTTGGCACCTGCCAGCTTGAGTTCGACCGCCCGGCGGCAGCGCACGCCGTCGTCGAGCGGGATGAAACCGGTCTTGCACTCCTCCACGGCGTAGGTGCAGCGGGGGTGGAAGCGGCATCCCTGCGGCCACGCCCAGGCGGGCGGAACCCGTCCGGGGATGGTGGCGAGGGCCTCGCTGCCGTTCGCGCCGTGCGGCATGGCGGCGAGCAGCGCCTCGGTGTACGGGTGCCGGGGCTGGTTGAACGCGCCGCGTACGGTGTTCACCTCGACGACCTGGCCCGCGTACATGACGCCGACGCGGTCGCAGATATCGGCCACCACGCCGAGGTCGTGCGTGATGAGCAGCAGCGACATGTTCAGCCGCTCCCGCAGACCCGCGAGCAGGTCGAGCACCTGCGCCTGGATCGTCACGTCGAGCGCGGTGGTCGGCTCGTCGGCGATGAGCAGCTCGGGGTCGCAGGCGAGCGCGCCGGCGATGACGACGCGCTGCGCCATACCACCGGAGAACTGGTGCGGGTAGTCCAGCAGCCGCTTGCGCGGAGCGGGGACGCCGACCAGCGACAGCAGTTCGACCGCGCGTTCCTCCGCCTGCTGCTTGGTGAGGCCGCTGTGCGAACGGATGGCGTCGGTGAGCTGGCGGCCCACGGTGTGCACCGGGGACAGCGCCGAGATCGGGTCCTGGAACACCATGCCGACGCGGCGTCCGCGGATCTGGCGGAGCGCCTCCCCGCCGAGGCCGGTCAGCTCGGTGCCGTCGAGCTGGACCGAGCCGCCGGTGACCTCGACGCCCTTCGGAAGGAGGCCGAGGATCGCGGCGGCGGTGATGGACTTGCCGCAACCGGACTCGCCGACCAGGCCGAAGGTCTCGCCCTTGCCGATGTGGAAGGAGGCGCCCGACACCAGTTCGGCGCCGGTGTGCGTGGTGACGGTGAGCCCGCTGACGGTGAGCAGCGCGTTCTTCGCCGCGTCGGCGGTGGGAGCGCTCGCCGGGGCGGTGGTGACGGCCTTGGCGGTGCCGTTCTGCTCGGCCTCGGCGGTGGCGGCGGTGTTCTTGGCGGGCTTCTTGCGCTTGCCGCCGCCGACGCCGCGCGGCGAGCTGGCGTCGCGCAGGCCGTCGCCCAGGAGGTTGAACACGAGCACGCTCAGCGTGATGGCCGCACCGGGGAAGATCGCGAGCAGCGGCTGCTCGCTGACGTGCTGGCGCGAGGCGTCGAGCATGGAGCCCCAGCTCACCGCGGTGGCGTCGACGCCGATGCCGAGGAAGCTCAGCGTGGCCTCGATGAGCAGTGCCGTACCGAGGGCGATGGACGCCTGGACGATCAGCGGCGGGGCGATGTTCGGCAGGACCTGCCGGAACATGATCGACGAGGATCTCAGGCCGAGCACGCGGGCCGCGTCGACGTAGAGCCGCTCCCGTTCGGCGAGCACGACGGCCCGGGCGACCCGCATGAAGCCGACGGCGAAGATGATGCCGACGGCCAGCATGGCCTTGCCGAGGCCGTTGCCGATGACGGCGACCAGGGCGAGGGCGAGCAGCAGGGCGGGGATGGACTGCATGACGTCGGCGATGCGCATGCCGATCCGGTCCCACCAGCCGCCGCGGTAGCCCACGAAGACGCCGAGGCTCACGCCGAGCACGAGGCCGATGGCCACGCTCTGCGCGGAGGCGATGAGCGCGGTCTGGGTGCCGTAGATCAGGCGGGACAGCGTGTCGCGGCCGAGGTCGTCGGTGCCGAGCAGGAAGGCGCTGCTGGGGCTCTCCAGCCGGTGCTGCACGTTCGGCTGCAGTGGGTCGTACGGCGCGAGCAGCGGCGCCGCCAGGGCGATCACGATCTGTAGCGCCAGGATGGCCAGGCAGATGAGCGTGATCGGCTGCCGGACCGCCCGGTAGAACATCCCGATCTTCTGCCGGGCCGTCGGGGCGTCCTCGGCGGTGCTCGGAGGCGGGTCGGCGAGAGCGACGGGTTCCATTGTCACTGCGGCCTCACCTTCGGGTTGATCAGGCCGTACGCGATGTCGGCCGCGAGGTTGACCAGTAGCACGAAGACCGCGACCACGACGATCGTGCCCTGGAGAACGGGGTAGTCGGCCCGGACGACGCTGTCCATGAGGAGCGTGCCGAGGCCCGGGATGGCGAAGATCCGCTCGATGACGAAGCTGACCGCGACCAGCACCGACATCTGGATGGCGACGACGGCGAGCACCGGCACCATCGCGTTCTTCGTCGCGTAGCGCAGCACGATCGCGCCGCGTTTGACGCCTCTGGCCAGCAGGGTCTGGACGTAGGACGAGTCCAGGGCCTCGATCATCGCGCTGCGGACCTGCCGGGCGATGACCGCTGCGGTATGCACGCCGAGGGCGAGCGACGGCAGCACCAGGCCCATCAACCAGCCGACGGGGTCCTCGAACAGCGGTGTGTAGCCGATGACCGGGAACCACCCGAGGTTCACGGCGAACACCAGCGCTAGGAGCAGGGCGAGCCAGAAGCTGGGTACGGCGAGGCCAGCGGCGACCACGACCGTCAGCAGGCGGTCGGCCACGGTGCCGGGGCGGAGCGCGCCCAGGACGCCGAGGGGGATGCCGACGATCAGCGCCACGGCCATTCCGGCGATCGCCAGCGACAGCGTGATGCCGATGCTGTCGCCGATCGATTCCGAGACCGACAGGCTGGTGTAGAGCGAGGCGCCGAGGTCGCCCTGGACGGCCGAGACCAGCCAGGAGACATACTGCTCGGCGACCGGCCGGCCCAGGCCGAGCTGCTCGGCGAGCTGAGCCTTGGCCTCGGAGGAGGCCCCCTCACCCAGGATCTGCGCGACCGGGTCGATCGGCGTCGCGTGGATGAGGAGGAAGACGAAGACCGAGACGAGCAGAAGCGTGGGCAGGGCGGACAGCAGTCGTCCGACGACGAATTTGATCATGCCGCCGGAACTTTCCTGAGGTGCGGTGGCATGGCGGGGTGCTCCTCTCCGAGCACGCGGGTCCTGACACGCTGGATGGCGGCACCCGCGTCGCCGGCGTCCAGGTCGGTGAGGCGGCCACCCTGCTTGCGCACGACGCCGCCGATGACCACGGTGTCCACGTCGGCGGGAGCCGTACGCAGGACGACGTGGTTGGCCGGGTCGCCGAGGGCCATGCCGTACGGTCCCGGGTCGATGACCACGAGGTCGGCGAGGTAGCCGGGGGCCAGCCTGCCGAGGTGGTCGCCGAGGCCGATGTGCTGTGCGGCGTTGACGGTGGCGAACTCCAGCATCGTGCGGGGCTCGACGAGCGGAGTCCCGGGGCGGCGCTCCAGCGGCCAGCGGTCCGCTTCGCGCTCCTCCTGCGCCTGCAGGTAGCGCATGATGGTGAAGGTGATCCGCATCTGGCCGAAGATGTCGACCTTGGTGCGGGCGGCGGTGTCGACGCCGAGGCTCGGCGTGACACCGGCCTTGAGGGAGCGCGCGATCACCGTCATGGAACGTCCGCCGACGAATTCGCCCTCGGGGGTGAAGGAGATGCCGCCGCCCATGGAGGCGAGCACCTCCAGTTCGTCGTCGGCCGCGACGTTGGCGTGCGCCGGCAGCATGTCGCCGCCGAGCAGCCCGAGCTGGTGGAGCTGGCGGAGCTGGCCGCCCACGTTCTGGTGGAACGTCATCCGCAGGCCGAGCTCGCGCGCGAGCGCGATCTCGGTCTCCACCTCGTCGACCGAGCGGTATTCCATGGAGGACACGGCCAGGCCCAGGCGGATCAGCTCGGCGGGGTCGTCGCCGAACTGGGCGTGCAGGTCGCGCACCTTGTCGAGCCGCCACTGGTGGTCGGTCTTCAGCTCCTCGAAGCTGCCGAGCATGCCGATCGCGAACACGGCGCGCTGGCCGTTGTCGCGGTGCGCCCGGACCGACTCGTCGGCGTGCTCGGGCGTCATGGTGTTGTGGCAGAAGTTCAGCACGGTGGTGATGCCGGCGTCGATCATCTCCACGCCCGCCGCGAACGTCGCGTCGTACATGTCCACCGGGGTGAAGCTCTCCCGCAGTGAGAACACATTGTTGTGGTAGTCCGCGTTGCCCCAGCCGTGCGCGTAGCCGCCCCGGAGGGGGGCCTGCCACGAGTGCATGTGCGTGTCATGCAGGCCCGGGATCACGATCTTGCCGCGGGCGTCGATCACCTGGGCGCCCTCGGCCTCAAGGCCGGCGCCGACCGCGGTGATCCGGTCGCCCTCGATGAGGATGTCACCTAGCACGTCCCCCAGCAGGGGGTCCATGGTGAGGACGATTCCGCCCTTGATGAGTAGGCGGCGTTCAGACACGCGAAACCCCCAGCGAACGGTTGGCGGTGGTGACGGGCAGGGTGCCGTACGGCTCGGCGGTGTGGACGACCTTGCCGCCGACGACCGTCAGGACCGAGAAGAGGTGCTGGATCTGCTCCAGGTCGACCGTGTAGTAGTCGTCGCTGAGCACCGCGAGGTCGGCGAGCATGCCCGGCTCAAGACGGCCGCGCTCTTCCTCCTCGAAGCTGAACCACGCACCGGCGGCGGTGTAGCCGCGCAGCGCCTCCTCTCGGGAGAGCAGGTTGTGCTTGGCCAGCGTCTCCTTGCCGTTGACGGTCTGGCCGGTGAGGAACCACGCGAGGGTGGTGAACGGGTTGTACGACGCGACGCGCATGGCGTCGGAGCCGAGGCCGACCCGCATGCCCATGTCCAGCATCTTGCGGAACGGCGGAGCCTCCGCCACGACCTCCTCGCCCCAGATCTCAAGGGCGTCCTCGCCCTGGAAGCGGAACAGGCCCTGGGCGAGCACGCCGCCGCCGAGCGCCTGGATGCGCGAAAGGTCCACCGGCTTGAGAGGCTCGGCGTGGACCAGCGACCAGCGCAGGCCGCTGATGTCGAACTCGGCGTGCACCTTCTCCCAGGCCGTCAGGATCGCGTCGATCGTCTCGTGCTGGTGGGCGTGGGCGTGGATGGTCCAGCGGTTCTTGGCCAGGTCGCGGAACATCTGAAGGAACTGGTCCCGCGCCTCGGCGCCCACGTCGGCGGGCTGGCCGATCTTGTCCAGCGACCGGTAGAGGATCAGCTCGCCGGCGCCGAGGACGCGCAGCATGCCGTCGCCGAGGTCGAGCGGGGTGAACCGCTGGTAGCCGGCCATCTCCTCGAACTCCCGGCCCGCCGCGGAGGCGTGCAGGGTGAGGCGGGTGCGGACGGTAAGCTCACCGCGCCGCCACGTCTCGTACATCGCGCGGTAGGTGTCGGGGCCGCTGTTCATGCCGCCGCCGTCGATGGCACCGGTGATGCCGAGCCGGTTGAGCTCGCGCGACATGGTCGCGGTCGAGGCGACCTGCTCCTCGAAGGTGGGGGCCGGCATGCGGCTGTAGAACCACTTCATCATCTCGGTGCCGCTGACCTTGCCGGTGAACCGCCCGTCGGCGTCGGTCTCGAAGTACTGCGGGCCGAGCTCGTTCACCAGGTCGGCGTTCACGTCGATCGCCTGCATGGCGGCCGTGTTCAGAACCGCCCAGTCGTAGAGGAACTGCACGTAGACCGGGTTGTTCGGGGCGACGGCGTCGAGTTCCTCACGTGTCGGGCCGCGGCCCTCGGGGAACTGGCCCGGGTGCCAGCCGCCGATGGTCCTGATCCACGCGCCGGGCGGCAGCGAGGCGGCGCGGCGGCCGATGGCCTCAAGGGCGGAGGCGAGGGAGTGCTCGTTCTCCCAGCGCACCTCATCGTTCCAGGTGCGCCCGGCTCGCATGATGTGCACGTGCGAGTCGATGAGGCCGGGGATGACCCGGCGCCCCGCGAGGTCGACCACCTGCGTGGCCGGGCCGGCCAGCCTCCTGATCTGCTCGCTGGTGCCGACGGCCGAGATCCGGTCGCCGGTGATCGCGAGTGCCTCCACTTCGTCGGCCGGGTCGTAACCCGCCATCGTGGTGATGCGGCCGTCGACCAGGATCAGGTCGGGCGTGCTGTTCTCGTTGAGGGCCATTGGTGTCTCCGTGGTGGCGTCATTTCCTGGGGTGATCGAACCGCTTGTGGCGGTCACCCCTTGACCTTGGCTTCCTTGTAGCGGAAGAGCGCGACATCGTTGGTGGTGGACACGATGTTGTCGACCTTCTTGGGGTTGTAGGCCCAGAAGCCGGTGTAGCTGAAGTAGCCGCAGTCCAGCGCCTCTTCATCGACGATCTTGGTGATCTTCTGCCAGGCGGCGTCCCTGGCATCGGGCGTCTTGGCGTCCAGGGCCTCTTCCACAGCCGCGGTGATCGCGGGGTACTCGACCTTCAGCGGGTTGCCGGACGCGTCGGGCGCGAACTTCGTCGTGTAGTAGTCGTAGGCGCCGGCGCGCGCGCCGTCCGACAGGATGGCGAGCGGGTACTTGCCGTTCTGGTAGGTGCTGAGGAACTGCGGGAAGTTCGGCAGCTCGACCGTGACGTCGATCCCGATCTCCTTGAGCTGGCTGCGGAAGAGCTCGGCGATCGGGCGCTGGGTGTCCCAGCTGATCAGAGTGAAGGCCACCTTGGGGTTGCCGAGCTCCTTCATGAGCTCCTTGGCCTTGGCCGGGTCGTAGGAGTAGCCCTTGACGTCGGGGTTGAAGCCCGGCTGCCCTTCCCTGAAGCGCTGCGTCTGGATCTCGCCCCTGCCGCCGAGCGCGGCGTCGATGTAGTCCTTGGGGTTGATCGCGTAGCAGATGGCCTGACGCAGCTTCGCGGGGTTCAACGTCTTCTTCGTGTCGTACATCTGCAGGTGCCACAGCACCGACGGGAACGACGCGGACGCGAAGCCTTCCTTTTCGGCCTTGTCTGCCAGGGCCGGCGTGGCCCAGACCACGTCGAACTGGCCGGTGCGCATCGCGTTGTAGAGGCTGTCGGCGTCGTTGATGTAGGTGACTTCGAGGTTCTGCGGGCCGACGCTGGCCTTGTCGTAGTACTTGTCGAAGTACTTCAGGGACACCTTCAGGCCGCGGGTCGACGCCGCCGTGTCGATCTTCCAGGGGCCGGTGCCGCTCGGCGTGGTCTTGTAGGAACCGTCGTCCAGCGCCTTCGGCGAGATGATGTAGGTGCCAAGCCGGGCGATTTCCATGAGCAGGCTGGGCGCGGGCCGCTTGAGCTTGATGACCACCTCGGTGGGGCTCTTGGCGGTGACGCTCTCGACTTCCTTCATGCTGCCCTGGTAGGTGCTGGGCGTGGTGCGGACGCGCTCCAGGTTCTTGACGACCGCGTCGGCGTTGAACGGCGTGCCGTCATGGAAGGTGACGTTCTCGCGGAGGGTGAAGCTCAGCTCTTCGTCGCTCTCCTTCCAGCTCGTCGCGAGCTGGGGCTGGAGCGTAATGCCGTCCTTGGCCAGCGACAGCAGGCCCTCGTAGACCAGCGCGGTGTACGTCGCGTTCTGCTTGGTGATCGTCTCCCAGTCATCGAGACGCTGGTTGGTCCCGAAGTGGAGCGTTCCACTGGGACCCGCCCCCTGAGCTCCCGTCGGGGAGGCATCGTCCTCGGCCGGGGCGGCGTTCCCCCCGCCGCAGGCGGCCAGAACCGCGGCGGCGAGAAGGCCGCCGAACCCTGCGGTTAGGGTCCGGCGGGCACCACCGACCCGCCGTGAGGGGTGTGAAATGTTCTTGTTGTGCACGGTGTGAACCTCCGCAGTGCCGTGGACCCGAGTGTGACCGCGACAACACTCTGTGCGTTATGATGAACATATGTGCAGTGACACTGTCAACAGTAGTTGCAGATTAAACCGCCATCTTGCACAAAACGTGACACTTGGCGTTAGCTATACGCGCAGATCATCAAGGTTTATCGCTGTACAGTGCGGTGGATGTTCAACGCGAGAACTCGCGTACACAGGTGAGGGGGCTCCATGAACTCTCCCAAGCCCGGCGCCAGCCCCGGGCTCGGTGTAAGGCTACGCAAGATACGGACCGAGCGTCGCATGTCGCTGCGCGAGCTCGGCCAGCGGGCCGGGTGCTCGGCGAGCCTTATATCTCAGGTCGAACGCGGACAGAGCGCGCCCTCCGCAGGGGTGCTCTACGCTTTGGCCAACGAACTGCAGATCTCCCTCGACTACCTCTTCGGCGTCAGCGATGCGGAGGGCGCGCCCGCCCCGGTTCCGACCCCCATCCCCGAGGCCCCCTCGATCTCCTGGGGTGAGTACACGCCTGCTACCCAGATCGCTCACTCCCCCGCCCCCGCGAGCCACGCCCCGGTGCCACCCCCGCCGGGCCATGCCGCCGAGGGCTCACTGCTCACCGAGGCCCCGCAGGGCGCCCCCATCACCGGCCCCGCCCTCGCCCCCGCCGTGCCCACCATCCTGCAGCGTGGAAGTACCAGGCGCACCATCGACCTCGCCAGCGGCGTGCGCTGGGAGCGGCTCACGCCGCAGGCGGACGGCCGCGTCGACTTCCTCGAAGTCGTCTACGCGCCCTTCGGCCGCTCCACCGAGTCCCGCACGCTGATCCGCCACGAGGGCCGCGAATATCTGCTCGTGCTGGAGGGCCGCCTCCACGCGGACATCGGCTTCGAGACCTACGTCCTCGAACCGGGCGACTCGCTGGCGTTCGACCCCTCGGCGCCGCACCAGTACCGCAACATGACCGACCAGCCGGTCCGCGTGGTGTCGGTCGTCATCCACCGCGCCGACTGACCGCCGGGCCGCGGCCCGTCACCAGGTGAGTTCCAAAGCCCGCGGCGAGCGGTGCATCAGTGTGGGCACCATGGTGACGGGCAGATCCGGGGAGAGCCGCAGTCCGGGCAGCCGCGTGGTCAGCGTCTCCAAGGTGACGCGCACCTGCTCCCGGGCCAGATGCGATCCCGGGCATCCGTGAACCCCGTGCCCGAAGGCCAGGTGCCGGGCCGGGGAGCGGGTGATGTCGAACCTCTCGGGCCGGTCATATCTGGCCTCGTCCCGATTGGCCGAGCCGAAGGCCACCAGGAGTTGCGCCCCCGCGGGCAGGGCCGTACCCGCGAGAACCACCGGTCTGGTGGTGATCCGCCGGAACGCCTGCACCGCCGTGTCGTAGCGCGCCGCCTCCTCCACCGCCGCGGGGATCAGCTCCGGCGAGGCGCACAGCAGCTCCCACTGCTCCCGGTCGCTCAACAGGTGCAGCACCGACGTACCGATCAGCGCGGCCGTCGTCAGATGCCCGGCGATGAGCAGGTTCAGCAAATTGGACACCACCTCCCCGCGCTGCTCGGGAGTCAGCTCGTCCGCCCCGGGCGCGAGGCCCATCACGATCTCCGAGCAGAGGTCCTCCCTCGGCCGCTCCCTGCGGGCACGCGCGTAGCGGTCGAGCATGTGCTGCAGGTCCACCATGTCGCGGGCCGCGCGCAGGCGCTCCTGGTCGCCGAGGTGGTGGAACAGCAGCGCCTCGGCCTGATAACCGCCGTGTACGGCGAAAGCCACGTCGGCCTCGTCCAGCCCGAACAGCCGGCCGATCACCTCGCCGGGCAGCCGCCTGGCGTAGCCCTCCATCAGCTCGACCCGCCCGTCCCCGGCGAACGAGTCGACCAGGGCCTGCGCCCTCTCCTCGATGAAGGGGATCAGCGCGGCGACCCGCCCGGAGGAAAGCCCTCTGTTGAGCGGTCTTCGGTAGCGCCGGTGGGCATCGCCGTCGGCCGTGACCACGGTGCCTCCGCCGCCGATGCCCCGCGCGAGTTCGGCCAGCACCTCGGGACTCGGCGGGATGTCCGCCAGCATGGCGTTCGCGGAGGAGAAGTCCTCGGGGCGGCGCAGCACCTCGCGCGCGTCGGCGTGCCTGCTGACCAGCCAGGAGTCGAGCTCGGGGATGAAGGTCAGCCCTTCGGCCGCCCTGGCGCGCGCGTAGAGCGGGTAAGGATCCCAGTAGATATCCGCGTACGGCATGCGCACCCCATCCTCGGTCAAAGAGATCCCCTCAGACTCACGCGAACCCGATCTTTACTCCCATGGTGGCAGGTCGGCCCCCTCCCCCACAGGCAGTCCCAGGATCAGCCGGACATTCACCGCCCGTGCCTCCTCGATCAGCGGCGGAGGGCCGAGATCGAAAGACTTGGCGAAATTGCAAATTGCAAGATTCTTTAATTCGCAAGGCTGTTGGGTAGAGTGGTGCTCTGTCGGCGAGCAGCGGCAGGCGCGGGCGACGACACCTCTGACCCATGCGGCCATCGAGGGCGACCCGCACCGCTGCACAGCGGCGACAATGCACAAGAGCGCGCCGGTCCGCACCGGGCGCGAGTGGGGATGGGCCGGGCACGGTCCAGACGAAGGAGTGGAGTCCATGGGGCGAGGCCGGGCCAAGGCGAAGCAAACGAGGGTGGCTCGCAAGCTCAAGTATGACAGCCATGTCATAGATCTCGATCGGCTCCGTCAGGAGCTCAACGTAGCCGAGGACTCCGAGCCGGACGACGAGGTTCCGGCGCCGGGTGACAGACAGGAAGGCCGATAACCGACAGCCCGCGGACCCCTCCGCCACACGCGGAGGGTCCGCCGGCACGAGCCCCCGGACGGCGGCAGGTCCGGACGCACGTGGCCCCCTGGGGCATGAACAGGGAAGGGAGATCATATTGAGCACGCCGCTCTACCAGCTGAAGGCCGAGTTCTTCAAGACACTCGGCCATCCGGCGCGCATCCGGATCCTGGAGTTGCTGAGCGAGCGTGATCATTCGGTCTCGGAGCTGCTTCCCGAGGTCGGTATCGAAGCCGCCCACCTCTCCCAGCAACTCGCCGTCCTGCGCCGCTCGAACCTCGTCGTGTCACGCAAAGAGGGCTCCACGGTGCACTACTCGCTGACGACGCCGCTGGTGGCCGACCTCCTCGACATGGCGCGGCAGATCCTCACCGAGATGCTCTCCGGCCAGGCCGAGATGCTGCACGATCTCCAGGCGGCGCACGCCCCGCTCCGGGCCGCCTCCTCACGGAGCTGAGACCGCCGACGTTCGTCGGACCTCATCGTCGGACTTGTCCGCAAAATTCTGTTCGCCATCTGTTCCTTATGGATGGCCCAGCTCGGCGGCAACTATGCTTGTTCTTGATCATCCGCGGGGTCGGACAGAAGGAACATCCATTGACCGAGAGCGACTGGGATCAGCAGGAGAAAGACCGGGTTCCGCCGACGGTGGACCCGACCAGACCGAGCATCGCACGCATCTACGACGCGATCTTAGGCGGAAAGGACAACCTGGCGGTCGACCGGGCCGTCGCCGAACTCGCCTGCAAGGCGTTCCCCGACGGCGGGGAAGGGGCCAGGCTCAACCGCGCCGTGCTGGCCCGAGCCGTACGCCACATGTGCGAACAGGGAGTCGATCAGTTCCTCGACCTGGGCTCGGGGCTGCCCACAGTCGAGAACACCCACGAGATCGCCCAGGCGGTCAACCCCGACGCCAAGGTCGTCTACGTCGACAACGATCCGGTCGTGCTCACCCACGGCCGGGCCCTGCTGGCGACCAACGCCAACACCACGGTCGTGACGTCCGACCTCCGCACCCCGCAGCAGGTGCTCGAACACCCCCAGATCTCGGGTTTCCTCGACATGTCCAAGCCGATCGGCCTACTGCTGGTCGCCATCGTCCACCACGTGCTGGACGAGGAGGACCCCGCGGGTCTCATCGCGGAGTACAAGAAGGCCCTGGCCCCCGGCAGCTACATGCTCATCACGCACTTCACCAACTCCACCCCCGAGGCGCGCGAACTGGAGACCGTGCTGCTGAGAACCATCGGCCGCGGCCAGCTCAGGAGCCGTGAGGAGATCACGGCCTTCTTCGACGGGTTCGAGCTGGTGGAGCCGGGTGTAGTGCACCCGCCGCAGTGGCGTCCCGACGACCTGCAGGGCCCGGCGCCGCAGAAGCTCAGCAGTCTGCTCTACCTGGCGGGACTGGGCCGCAAGCCGGACGCCTGACGTCCACGGACCGTGCACATGGCACATGGCACTGGGCACATGGCACTGGGCCCCGCCGCGTGGCAGCGGCCGGGCCCAGGGCGTGATCGGCTCAGACGCGCGGCAGCGCCCGGCTCAGGAACACATGGGTCGCCTTGCCTCCGTCCATGATGAACGAGAGCACCTCGTGGTGGGCCCCCTCGCCTTCCACGGCGATGAAGACATGCTCCGACAGCGCGACATACCGCTTCGTCGAGGTCGGCATCTCCTCAAGGCCCGGCAGTTCCCCCGGTGCGGTCGACACCTGGAGGGCGCCGCCGCCCGCGTCCACGACGTCGTAGCGGAGGATGGGGGCGGCGTAGGAACCGACATACGGAGCGGTGTCGACGACCTCCGGCTCGGCCGGAGGCTTCGGCGTCACAGGGCGGGTGAGGCCGGCGACGTCGCGGGCTAGGGGGGTGACGACGTCGTCGAGCAGCCCCATCACGTCGCCGCCGTTGACGGCCAGGGCCAGGACGACCCCCCGTTCGGGGGCGATCCACCAGGTGGTGGACTGCCCCGGCGTGCCGCCGTCGTGCCCATAAGCGCCACCGCCCCAGCCGTGAAGCTCCACGCCGAGCCCCCAGGCGGAGGGGAAGCCCGGGAAGTACGGCACATCCACCTGCGGCGTGACCATCGCACGGACCGACTCCTCCGACAGCACCCGCGTGCCGTCCTCGGCGACGCCCCCCGCCAGCAGCATCCGCCCGAACCGCACCAGCTCACGCGGGGCCAGGCACAGCGTGGAACCCGCGGGGCCGTTGCTCCGCGGGGCGAGCCACGGCCTCACCACCTGCGGCTTGTCCGGCGGGCCCCCATGTCCGGCGGCGGCCCGGAACAGCACCGCCTCCTCCGGCAGCACCGCTACCTGCGTGCATCCGAGCGGCTCGGCGAGGTGCTCGCGCAGCGCCTGCTCCCAGGTGCAGCCGCGGAGCCTGGCCACGATCGCACCCAGGACCACATATCCGGAGTTGCAGTAGGAGAACGTGCTGCCCGGCTCGTCGATCTGCCCGGCGATGCTCAAGGACTTCACGTAGATGTCGACGCAGTCGTCGCCGCGCCCGGTGTCGGTGAAGATGTCGCCGACGAAGCCGCCCGTGTGCGTGAGCAGGTGCCGTACGGTCACCCGCGCCGCGGCCTCCTCGTCGGCCAGCGTGAACTCCGGCAGGTAGGCGCGGACAGGCTTGTCCAGGTCGACCAGGCCCTCGTCGACAAGCTGCATGATGAGGGCGGCCGTCCACACCTTCGTCGTGGAGCCGACCTGGTGCACGCTGTCAGGGGTCGCCTCGACACCCGTCTCCACGTTGAGCACACCGGCGGCGGCCTCGTGCAACTCGCCGTCGGCGTAGACGGCGAGGGTCGCACCGGGCACGCCGCGAGCCTTGACCGCCTCGTCGAGGGTCTTCTGCAGTTCGGAGAGCGTCATCCGATCCCCTTTCGTATGGAGAGCGCCGGTAGTTGCTCGGCTGCGCCACGGGTAAAGTGCATCGCACGTTATAGGGGCGGATCAGTGCGCGCCACATTCGATCCGCCAAACTCGGCAACCGTCTTCGTACACCCCGACATACAGGGCGGACACCTGTGTCAGAGTGCCTCGGCCGCGGCGACCTGCGCCTGGTACGCCTTGTGCACAGTGCGGGGCCGTGACGCCGGGACCCGGCGTCACAGCCCGCAGGGGTCTCCCGCTCAGACGCGGGGCAACGCCCGGCCGTCGAACAGGCGGGCGGCCCTGCCGTCCTTCATGGCGAACGAGATCACCTGGTGCTGTCCGCCGAGGGGTTCGGTGCCGATGAAGGTGTGCTCGCCGTACGCGACGAAGCGCACGGCCGTGTCCGGCAGCCCGAGTGCGGAGATCGGGCCGGTGACGGTGATCTTCACTTCGAGCGCGCCGTCGACGGCGGCGACGTTGTAGCGGACCTGCGGACCGGCGTAGACGCCGACGTAGGGGGCGGCGTCGGCGCGGGCGGGCTCCGCCGGGGGCACGGGCCTGGTCTCGGGCACCAGTCCGGCCTGGCTGGTGATCGGGTTGACCACGTCCTCGACCAGGCTGTCGACGTCACCGCCGTTTGCGTTGACGGCGAGGACGACTCCGCTCTCCGGGGCGATCCACCAGATGGTGCTCTGCCCGATCGTGCCGCCAGTGTGGCCGTAGGCGCCGTTGCCCCAGCCCATGATGGTGAACCCCAGCCCCCAGTGGCCGCCGAAGCCGGGCAGGTCCGGCACCTTGAACTGCGGGGTGAGCATCTGGCGGACCGACTCCTCCGCCAGGACGCGCGTCCCGTCCTCCGCCACACCCCCGGCCAGGATCATCCTGGCGAAGCGGACCAGCTCGCGGGGCGCCAGGTTCAGCATCGAGCCCGCGGGGCCGAGGCTGCGGGGAAGCTGCCAGTGGGGTGCCGGCACCGGCTCGGAGGCACCTGGCGGGGTCACGTGGCCGAAGGCGGCGCGGAACAGCAGGGCCTCCTCCGGGTACAGCGCCGCCTGCGTGCACCCGAGGGGGGTCAGCAGGCGCTCACGCACGACCTGCTCCCAGACGGCGCCGCGCAGCCTCGCCACCAGCGCGCCCAGCACGATGTAGCCGGAGTTGCAGTAGGCCAGCGCCTCCCCCGGCGGCGTGACCTGCGCGGCCGTGGAGAGGCCCTTTACGTAGATGTCGACGCAGTCGTCGCCGCGCCCGGTGTCGGTGAAGATGTCGCCTTCGAAGCCGCCGGTGTGGGTGAGCAGGTGCCGTACGGTGACCCGCGCGGCGGCGTCCGCGTCGGCGAGCGTGAACTCGGGCAGGTAGGTGGCGACGGGCTTGTCCAGGTCGACCAGGCCCTCCTCGACGAGCTGCATCACCAGCGCGGCGGTCCACACCTTGCTCGTCGACCCCACCTGGAACACGCTGTCGACGGTCGCCTCCACGCCGGTGTTGACGTTGAGCACACCGGTCGCGGCCTCGTGCAGCGCGCCGTCGGCCCACACCGCGATGGCCGCGCCGGGCACGCCGTGGGCGCGCGCCGCATCCTCGAGGTTCTTTTGGAGATCGTCCAGCATCATGGTGCCCGTCCCTTCCACCTACGGCCCGCGGTCTGTGCCGGGGCGGGCCGCGTCCGACTTCCGCCAACCGTTAACGTATAAAGCACGTTATGGAGGACGTCATTGCGTCGCCATGGCGGATCCACCAAACGGTCCACGTTTCTTCGTCCGAGGAGACCTAGCGCATGACGGCCCCGAGACGCACCCGTGTGCGGCGCAACTCACTCAGCCGAGCCCTCGTCGTCGAGGCCGCCATCACGCTGCTCGACCGGGACGGCCCGGACAAGGTCACCATGCGCGCCGTCGCCTCCGCGCTGGGCGCGCAGCAGATGTCGATCTACAACTATGTGAGCGGCAAGGCCGACCTGTTCGCCGCCGTCGAGGAACATCTCTACAGCACACTGCGGGTGCCCGATCCGGCCACGGCCGGGATCGAGGAGTTCGTCGGCGTCTACCGCGAGCTCTGGCGTCTACTGAAGGCCCATCCGTGGCTGGTCCACCTCCACATCGCGGTGGTGGACGTGCCGGACATGCGCCTGCGCATGGCCGAGGCGACCTACGCCATCCTGTTCCGCCTCGGCCTCTCCGCACGGGAGGCCGTCATCTTCTCCACCGCGGCGGGAAACCTCGTCCTCGGATGCGCCGCGCTGTACGCCGAAGCGCGGCACACCGACGTCGAGGCGGACCGGGCGGCGGCGATCAGGCGGCTCGCCGGCGGCTACCCCTCGCTGATCCACATCACCGAAGTCCAGGACATCGTCCTGCAGGACGATGTCCTGGACTTCGGGCTCGCCGCCCTCGTCCGGGAACTGCGCGAACGCACTGGAGCCGGCGGAGCCGCCTAGAAGTGGTCGAGCAGCTCGGGGAAGGCCGACAGGTGGAGGACCCCGGCGTCGCCGGGGTCGAGTTCGTCGTGCTCCAGCACCCAGGTGTGGGCGTGCGGGATGAAGACCGCGTTCATGCCCGCCCGCCGCGCCGGGAGGATGTCCGACTTAGGAGAGTTGCCGATCATCCAGGTGGCGGCGGGCAGGAGCGCGAGGTCCGCGCTGATCCGCGTGTAGGTGGCGACGTCCTTCTCGGGCACGATGTGCACGCTGCTGAAGTGGTGGGCGAGGTCCGAAGCCTCGATCTTGCGCCGCTGCTCCTCGACGGCGCCCTTGGTCAGCAGCAGCAGGTCGTGTCTGCCGCCGAGCTCGGCGAGCGTGTCGGCCACCCCCGCGACGAGCTCGACGCGGCGCTCCGTGAGCGCGACGGCCAGCCGATCGATGTGGCGGAGCTCGGCCTCGGAGGCCGGCCTGCCGCGGAGCCGGGCGAAGCAGTCGGCGAGGCTGCGGAGGAAGACCAGCGTGCCGTAGCCATGCACGCGCGTGTTCGCCTTCTCGATTTCGTTGAACACGGCGCGGCGGGCGTCCCTGTCGGACTCGGGATGCTCGACCCAGTCGAGAAAGTCGCCGATGATCCGCTCGAAGATGACGTTGTTCTCCCAGAGCGTGTCGTCGGCGTCGAAGATGAGCACTTGCCGGTCGCGTCTCACGCCCGGCCTCCCGCTCTGGGAGGCCGTCTCCGTCGGTTTCACTGAAGCTCCTCACTCCCCTCGCCCCGACTTGGGGCCACAGGGAGCGTACATTTCCGGAGCGTCCGCAGGCTTCAGGTTTTTACCTGGCCTCCGCCGGGGCCTCGCATCCCCTGAAATACAGGGGAATCCACCGCGTGACCTGCGCCGTGGTGCGCGCGGCGGCAAAAAACTCCCCTCGAACTCTTGACATAGGCCACGACCAGAGGTGAGTGTATTGGCATAGCCACTTATCCGATTGGCTGATGTTGGGACGGATAGGTGCACCGGGAGGCGGTTTGACCGCGGAATCGCCCGCTTCCCACGCCGGTGGTGCATACGGAGCGGCGGCATGGACGCCGCGCGGGTGTCCACACAACCCCAGTGGACACCCCCAGCCCCGGCTCCGGGTGGGCGGGACGGCCTGATCCCCAGTCACAGCCGTCTCGCCCGCACCGGAGTCACCACTTGTGAGTGTGGCGGCGGCCCAGGTGGTCCATCACCATCGTGTGGTGGTTCTGGACGGCGGACACCGCCGCGTCCTCGTCGGCCCGCTCCAGCGCGTGCATGATCGGCTCGTGGATCGCAATCAGCCTACCCGCCGCACTCGGCTTCAGCCAGGCGGGCACCTTCTCGCTCTGGATCCACGGATCGTATTCGTAGCGGATCACCGCCGTGTGCACACTCTCGTAGATCGACGACAGGAACGGGTTGCCCGAACGCTGCACCACCGTGGCGTGGAACACCGTGTCGGCAGCGATCCACGCCGACGTGCTGCCCGCGGCCTCCTTCAGCTTCTCGAACGCCGCCCGCACGTCGTCCAGCCCTTCGGTGCCGCCGCGGCGGACCGCCTCGCGAACACCTATCGTCTCCAGCCACAAACGGAGCTCGGCGAGGTCCGCCACGGACTCCTTGTCGAGTTCCAGCATGAGACTGACCGACGCCGTCATGCTGCGGTCGGGCCTGTGCACCACGTAGGCGCCCGACCCGGGGCGGATCTCCACCAGGCCCATCAGGGACAGGGTGCGCAGTGCCTGACTCACGGTGGGGCGGCTCGCGCCGAACCTCACCGCGAGGTCGCGCTCGGAGGGAAGGCGGGTGTTCTCCGCCAGATCCTCGGTCACGATGAACTGGCGGATCTGCTCGGCGACAAGCTCCGACAGGCGGCTCACGGCCACGGGGCGAACGGGTCCGAAATCAACGGGCCCAGACCGACCGCGCCCCGCACCACCGGCCGAACCCTTCGATGCCTTCATGAGCGACTGCCCCTTCTCGTCATCAGATCCACGGGCGAGTCTAGGCCGTTTATCCTCAGCGCGCCGCCCCGCTTCGGCGGCATCTCGCACTGCGGCGAGGGGGTTTGCCGACCTCTGTGATCCCCGGTGTCCGCGCCCATGGCACCCCCTCGCGCTCAGATGTCGCCGATCAGCTGGAATGCCGGTGGTCAGGGGCTCGCGGAGGGGAGCACATATCGGCCGGCGACAAGGTGCCGGGCGTGCGCGATCGCCGATGGGGTGTCGGTGAAGACCGACCCCTCGCAGGCCACGCCGAGAGCGGTGAACACCCTCCTGTGCTGGGGCCGTACGCCCGACAGCAGGACCGTGATGTCGCGCTGCTCCAACTGCTTGATCACCTCGCCCAGCACCTGGGCCCCGGTCGCGTCGACGGTGGTGACCTGCGACATGCGCAGGATGACGACCTGGACGTCGGCGACGGCCCCGAGCTGGAGGAGGAACCGGTGGGCGGCGGCGAAGAACAGGGGTCCTTCGAAGCGGTAGGCCACGATGTGCTCGTTGAGGAGCCGGCGCTCCTCGTCGGTCTGCGCGCCCGCGGCCCCGCCGAGGGGGACCCGCTGAACCTGGACGCTGCGGGCGACCGCCCGGACCGCCAGCAGGATCGCGACGCCGATGCCGACGACGACCGCGGTGATGAGGTCGAGCGCGACCGTCACGGTGAACGTCAGCACCATGACGAGCGCGTCGCCGCGGGTGGAGCGGGCGATGGCACGCAGCGAGCCGATCTGGACCATGCGCACGGTCGTGCCGAGCAGCACGCCGGCGAGCGCGGCGAGGGGGATGCGGGCCACCAGGCCCGCGAGCGCGAACACGATGACGGCCAGGACCAGCGCGTGGACGACGGCCGACAGGCGGGAGCGGGCCCCGGCGCGCACGTTGACCGCGGTACGGGCGATGGCCCCCGTGGCCGGCACCCCGCCGAACAGCGGCGTCACCAGGTTGGCGACTCCCTGGCCGAACAGCTCACGGTCCGGCTCGTGGCGCTCGTCGGCGCTCATGGTGTCGGCCACCGAGGCGCACAGCAGGCTTTCCAGCGCGGCGAGCGCGGCGACGGCCAGGGCCGCCGGCAGGAGTACGGCGATCGCCCCGAAGTCGAGGAAGTCGAGCGAGGGCGCGGGGAGCGTGGCGGGCAGGGCGCCGATCCTGGCGATGTCGAGCTCCAGGGTCTCGGCGGCGAGGGCGGCGAGCGCCACCGCGATCAGCGAGAACGGCACTCCCGGCCGCCACTGCGCCCCAATGAGCATCACCGCGGCGACCAGCAGGGCGACCAGAGGCGCCTCCCAGGAGGGCGCCCGCACGAAGGCCGCCACCGCCTCCGCCGCGACCTGCCAGACCCGCTCGGCAGAGCCCGCGGCGACGCCGAGCGCGGCGGGGATCTGCTGGAGGGCGATGACCACGGCGATGCCGGCGGTGAACCCTTCGATCACAGGAGTGGGGACAAAGGCGGCGAAGCGCCCCACTCTCGCCAGGGCCAGGCCGAGCAGCATCACCCCGGCGAGGAGCCCGACGAACAGCACGCCGTTCACCCCGAACTGCGCGATGATCGGGACCAGCACCACGGTCATGGCGCCGGTCGGCCCGGACACCTGGAGGTTGCTCCCTCCGAAGACCGCGGCTAAAAAACCCGCCACGATCGCGGTGGCGAGCCCCGCCTGCGCGCCCGCCCCCGAGGTGACGCCGAAGGCCAGGGCCAACGGCAGCGCCACGATGGCGACGGTGACACCTGCGACTAGGTCGCGCCGCGGATCGCGCCGCATGGCCGCAAGGTCAGCTCGGCCGGGCAGCAGGCCATGGAACAGGGCGGTCAGTCTGCGCTGCGTCCACGCAGTTGCGAGTGCCGTACTCACCCGAATCTCCCCTCACTCGTGTTTCGGTGCTCTTCACTCCGGTCACGCGCGGGTAGCGGATGAGCGCGGGCCCTCCGTCCATGCCGCAACCGGTGGTGCGATGCGCTGAACAACTCACGGGGTGCCGAGTCCGGTTGGGAGGCCCGCATGTTGGGCTCGCCACGACCGAACCCACTCCGACACGACTGACCACATATTTGGCGTGGTACGGCATGTGCGGGGTTAGCCAATTGCGCAAATTCATAGGGATTGGCGAAACGCCAATATTGTA
Organism: Sinosporangium album; assembly: GCF_900100605.1. Classification (GTDB taxonomy): domain Bacteria; phylum Actinomycetota; class Actinomycetes; order Streptosporangiales; family Streptosporangiaceae; genus Sinosporangium; species Sinosporangium album. The sequence continues at coordinate 46,296 of NZ_FNCN01000043.1, forward strand.
ACCATGCGTAACACCTATCTGACTAACCGTACATGCCCACTGAAGCGCTTGGTACAGAAATCCCAGGCGGCGGGGATCAACACCAGTCGTTCCCCTACACCCCGCCAACTCTTCGCCCCGGACATGATCATGCCTCCGGCGCATTCCGCGTCGGAGGCGTGAGCCGACAGGATCAGAGGGGACCAGACAGGACCAGACGGGGTCGGGCGGGGTCGGGCGCGCTCAGGCCGGGGCCGGGCCGGGGTCAGGCGCAGACGCGGATGCGGCGGCCGGTGATCTCGCCCGCGTCGACGCGCACGTAGAGCTGGCGGTCTCCGCCCGCCCACGGACGCACACCGAGGGTGGCGACGGCGTCGCGCTCCTCCTCGGCGACGAGGTGAGCGCCGCCGCGCACAAGGACGCTCCAGCCTTCCCGGTTGACGTCGTCGATCCGATCGACCTCGAAGGCGATCTTGAAGGCGAGCCCTTCGACGCCGGTGCGCAGGCCGCGGTCGAGCGGGCCGCCGAAGGCGGTGCGGAAGTAGACCGCCCCGTCGTGCAGCACGTAGTTGACCGGGAGCACGGTGGGTCCGCCTTGGTCGTTGAAGCCGACGCGCCCGACTCCGCCGGGGGCGATCAGGCGCAGGCAGTCGGCGCGGTCGAGCATCTCCAGGACGGGTTCGCCGGTGCCGCAGCGGGGGCCGCTGCCGGGCGGGCGTTCGACGGAGCCACCGAGAAGCTCGTCGGGCGGGACGGAGAGGGCCGAGGCGAGACGGGTC
>NZ_FNCN01000022.1 GCF_900100605.1 Sinosporangium album
GCGTTGTTAGTCAGTAAACGTCACCGGGCAAGCCGGGGATTCGGGTGGAGAGTGCTCGTCGCTCTGTCGCCGAACGAGTTCGGCCTGATCAGAATGTATGGAATCGTCGTCACACCCAGGCCCTTCAAGGACTGGCGGGTCAAGCCGAATGTCGGCGGTGAACGACGTCGGTGAGCCGTGTGCGGGAGAACCGCATGCACGGTTCGAGGAGGCGGGGGCTGGAGACGGAAGCGAATTGGCCATGGTCATCGGGGAGAGCACACCCGGCCGGGAAACCGGCGGAGGAAAGGCCCCGAGCCCTACCGTCAATTACGCCACCGCGCCAGCCCCCGACCCTACACTGATTTTCATTTGATCCTGTGATGCTCGAAATGAACAAGGACGAGATCGGCTCGGACGAGGTCGCCCAGCCTGCTCGGGCTGAGAGTGATGTGCTGAAGAGTGGTCCAGCGTTCGGTGAGCAGCGCGAATCCGCGTTCGCCGAGGCAGCACAGTGCGCGCTGGAGGGCGTTGCGGGTGCGGTTGTCGATGCTGAGCGCATTGCCGCAGGAAGGCTGCTTGAACGGGATGACCACGCCTCGAACTGCGCCTTGGTAGCCGGGATCGGCGAGGATCGGCATGGTCTTCGTATAGGGATAGGCGGCGGGCAGGACATGGCGCCGTGCCGCCTCCAGGTCGACCGTGCCGCCGGGCTCGACCTCGGAGGTCCAGATCGGGAACCCGTCCGGTTCGCACAGTGCTTGGACGTTTCCGCCGAAGGCGCCGGTCCTCCCTGAGGACCATTCGTCGATCTCCTCGCCTTTCACGCTGGTGGTCTTGATGCGGCAGCGGTCGGTGTCGAATACCTTGCCGTCCAGGATCAGGTGCGGAACGCCGTCGGTGGCCGCGCGTCCGAGGGCTTCGCGGAGGTCGGGGGCCCGGGCGGCCAGGACGTTGACGGCCTCGTGCGGGTAGCGGTAGGCGGTGGCCTGGGAGATGCCGAACGCCTTGCCGTGCAGGGCGATGTTCGGGCGGGACCGGAACCACGAGATGGCGAATACCGCGTGCTTCCAGCAGGTCGGCGCCCTGCTGCCTTTGGGGGTGCGCCTCAGGGCGCGCTCCCGCCGCAGTGGCCGGCAGACGAACCGGACCAGGTCCCCCGACACGTCGAGCATGGCAGGGTAGGGGATCAACGTGGAGCCTTTCGGTGGTGGAAGAAGTTTGTGGTGAACCACTTCCTACCGGGAGGCTCCACGCTTGTTTGCGACCTCTGCTGTTCGTCCGCGAGTCTGCCCGAATATGATCGATTGTCTCTGAAAAATACCAATCATCCGAATCGATTAGGCTGAGAAAACGTCACTGGGTGCTCTAGTAATCCAACTGGATGTGCGGAGCAGGATATTGAGCGTCAGGTTGGAAAGGGGCCTAAGGGGCGCGTTTCGAAAAGGCTTTTGGTTGACGTAGAAAGCTTTGGAGTGGCATTCCTTTATGCGTTTCATGTCAAGAGTGATACGATCAAGATCAATTTCCGTCAGACGTTCTGTTTGATCTAGGTGGAAGGTGGAGTCGTAGAAAGTGAACCTGGTTCAAGCTGAGCTGGAGCGCTATAACTGGGACAGTATACGCGTGATCACGGGAAAGGCGACAGAGGTTCCTGGTGGAGTCCAGCGCATGCTTACGGGCTACACGGAAGATCAAGTGTCTGGGGCATACTGGGAGCTGGAAAACCGTGTCGTGGTTCAAGGGCAACTATTCGAGGCCGCGCAGTATGTAGTTCCCGCACTGATCGTTGGACTACTTGAAGATCTCGCCCGGCCAGCGCGCCATGCAACGCTTGAACTGCTATTCCAGATCGTCTCGGGCGAATCCCACTTGAGTGAGGTTGAAAGAGGTCTTCCCGATCTGGGGGAATCTTGTCGGCAAAGGGCAAGGGAGGGGTTGTGGGTTATTTATCGAGAGCTTGCAGTTGGGTTATACGCGCCTGCCAGAAGTATCCTAGAGTGTGTTGAGCTGGACAGTATTCGTTTGGCGGACTTTCTGGAGCGTTATTCGAGAAGGAATAAGAGGAAGAAGTCGGTGTGACATGTGTTTCGGACCGGGATGCTGCTCAAAACCTCGGCTGGCACCTATGTACAGATCGCCACGGTCGAGTGCAGGGAGAGTAGCACCATCACCGCCAGTGCCTGATGCCACGGGCCGTTGAGCCTGCCGCGCAACCGCTCGCTCTCGTCGGGGAACCTTGGCGAATACGGTGATGGGGCGGTCACGGGCATCGACTTCGCCGGGGGATGGGTGAGTGGCTCAACCTCGATTCGATCCTTAGCGGGTTCCTCGTCATTGCCTTCCGGATGCAGTGGTCTCAATCTGGGTTAGGCGCTGAGCATGGTGACTATATCCACGACTTCTGCGCTAATCGGTTTCTTGGGGATGTCTGGTGCCAGCGTAGGTTACCCACGCAGTTCGACGTGCGTCGTCGATCAGGTACCGGATCCTCCCTCCGCCAGTGACTTCGTACTGCACCGCTCGGCAGGCTCGCCTTTGTGTGCTCCGCTTCCCAGGCTTCCTTTTAGTTGGTGGTGTCGCTCCGGTTCTTTCTGGGACCGTGGATTGGCGCGGACTGCATCGTACGCTCGGCGTAGGTTGGTTGGGGCCTGGCGTGCGAGGTCTTCCCACCGGTGGCGGCGTCGCTGGTGGCGAAGTGGATCTCGAACACGCTCGGAAATGGCAATCGCTGTATGCGTGAGCTTTTGAAGCGAGCGGATATGCCAGGTAAGAAGAAGAAAATTACGGATGACACGCCTATCTATATTTTAGGATTCCGCAAGTGATGCGTTTCGGATGGGGTAAGCGCCGCAAGCGCGCATGGCCCCAGATTGAAAATCGGGGCGGATTTCTAGGTAGGGGAGATATTAAGAAGGTATCTCTCGATGAGATTAAACGTATGGTTCAGTATGCAAAGGCAAGTCATTGGAGTGCGCAAGCGCGCCCGGTGTGGCTGGATGATCACCGTGCATCAATCTCAGGACTCTACCTAACATTCCTGTATGAGGAATCCGAAGGCTGCTTCCGGTGCTTGGTAACAGCCCTATTCTCGGAAGGAGGGGGTGGTCATTTCTCGCTGGATATTGCGGGAGATCAATTCGATAACCTTCCCGACTTGGAAGGGTTTGCCGTAATCGAACTAGCGCATCGCTTCTTGCAGTCGTTTCCAACGATTCCGCTTGATGACGAGCAGCGGGCTGCGTGGGAGCGTGTCTACGGCGAGAATTAGTTAATTCACTTGACTTTCAAAAACTGACGGTCGATGATTTGAGGTGTAGGTCACTTAGCAAGCCGTCTGGCGATTATGTTGATGGTGTGCTGTCGAAGCCACGGCCATCCGACAGAAATGATCCGGAAAGAGTGTGACGCGAAGGCCGGTCATCTCCCTGGTCGGCCCTCCGGAAGGGATACCGAACTAGCCGCCCTTATTGGATCCGTCGAATTCGGGCAGGACGACAGTAAGCGCGGGAGGTCGCTGAAAGCATGTGTACACGAGAACGATGGCTTCATCGCAGGCATTCAGCCCTGTATGGCTACACCTGACCAGCTGGGAGAGATCGGATGCTCTCGTAATTCAACTGGATGTGCTGAGTAGGATATTGAACGCCGGGCCGGGAAGGGGTCGACGTGCCTCCGAGGTTGACCAGGACGCCGGCGACAGCCGTACCGAATGCTGTGGACAGTGACGTCACTGTCGCGATGCCCGCGGCCGCAGCTCTGCCCTCCTCGGGGTCGGTGGTGGCTGACATCGCGGCGACCGACAGGTGCGGGTAGGCGAGCCCGATCCCGGCGCCGGCGATCAGCAGCGCCGGCACCCAGGTCGCTACGAGCCAGACCGGTGGGTCTTCCCGCTGCATTAGCGCCAGGGCGAGGAAACCTCCCGAGAGCAGGACGGGTCCGAGCGTGCACAGTCGGCGCACGGCGCGTTCGGCGACGGCCGACGAGCTGAAGATCTGGGTCGCGGACCACCCGAGGGAGATGGCCGCGGCGAACAAGCCCGCCACGAGCGGTGGCAACCCGGCCGACTCCTGCCCGAACAGCGGGAGGAAGGACTCGACGGCGACGCCGAAGGCCAGTAGCCCGATCGTGAGGTAGATCCACTTCATGGGGGAGTCCGCGCGGTAGGTCGCGCGGGGGAAGACCCGGAGGTCGCTGCGCCGCTCATACACGACGAACCCGGCGATCAACGCCGCCGCCCCCGCGATGCCAGCGGCCATCGCCACGGCACCGGGCAGCACCGAGACCACGCTGACGGCGGCGGTCGCGGCGGTGACCAGGGCCAGCGACACGACGGGGATCGGGGCCCGCGCCCCGCCGCGCTCCCCGCGGGGCAGCACCCGGGGGACGACCGCCCCGCCCACGACGGCCGCGCCCGCCCTCAGCACGAACGCCGACCGCCACTCCCCAAACTGGGCGAACATGCCGCCGCGCCGGGCCCACAAGATTGCCTATGCCGTACATCGCCGACATCAAAGCGCTGCCGCGCGTCCAGAGGCGCGGCGGCAACGCCGAGCGGATCACCGCGTACGCGAGCCCCGACAGCAGGCCCGCGCCGAGCCCCTGCACTGCGCGGCCGATGAGCAGCACCGGCATCGACGGGCTCACCGTACATACCAGCGAGCCTGCCGCGAACACCCCGAAACCGATCAGGTAGGCGCCGACGTTGCCCCATCGGGAGAGGAACCGGCTGACGAGCATCGTCATGACGACCATGGCCACGAGGTAGACCGTGAGGTTCCACGCGTAGAAGCTCGCGCCGCCGAGGTCGGCGACTGCGGTGGGCAGCAGGCTCGCGGTCAGGTAGATGTTGACGGCGCCGACGAGCACCCCACCCGCCAGCACGATGACGGCACCGCGATGCTCCGCGCCGAGGAGGTCCCGCCACGGGGCGGGGGAGCCGCTCACGATCCCGCTCCCGCCGCCGGTACGGCGACAGCCGGGGAGGGCTGATGTGAGAGGCGGGTGAAGTGTGCTCCGTCGGCGGGGACGGGGGCGGCGCACGCGGATCGGCGGCGGAGGGCCTCGGGAGGGAGGGTGGGTGAGACGACGCGTGCCGAAGTGGGGCAGGGCACGACAGCACGCTCGCAGTTGGCGGATGTCATGACTTCAAGGCTTGGTTGAAGCGACTCCGGAGACTTTTCCGCATGTGCCGCCGTGAACACCGTGGCCGCCCGGCGGAAACCCTCCACCCGAGGTTGAACGCGGGCGTCCTCCCGACCCGATGGAGAACCGCTTCGCCGCCCCCGATTACGCGGCGGAGCTCACGGCTGTGGTTGAGGTGCCGGTCGACGGGCACGCGCGCCGAGTGGAAGGGGTCCCGGCTGGTCGGCCATTCGGCGGGCGGCGCGAGCTCGGCGACGGCACTGGCGGTACGCGGGTTATGGGATCTTGGATAGGTCGATCAGATAGCGGCCGCTTTTGATGTGGTAGGTCATGAAACGGCCGGAGTGGTCGGTGCGGGGGACTTCGCCGCGGGTGGTGGGCTCCCCGCGGATTCCGAGGTCGGCGAAGGCACCCGTGTCCACGTCATACAGACCGAGTCCGGGGCCCTCGTCCCAGACGTCGCGGAGGTAGAAGCGGCTCTGGCTCGGCCGACCCAAGATCTGGTAGCCGGCCGGGATCTCCTTCTGCTGCGAGCCGTTCCGGTGCCGGGTGAAGGCCTTGCCGTCCTCAGCGGTCCCCACGCACCACTCCACCCTGCAGGCGAACATCCGCTCGCCTTCCTTGACGAGGGCTGAGCTGCTCTCCCCGGTCTCCAGATTGACGAGACGCGTGTAAGGCGCCTCGTCAGGGGTAGCGGGGATGTACGGCGAACCGGCCCACGGCCAGGACATTAGGTGCAACCCGGCGCCGCCCTCGACAGGCGTCACGGCGCCTCCCGCCAGCGGAACGCTGAACACTCCACCTTTCCGGACGGAGAACGTGATCTTGCCGTTGGCGAGATCGAAGCCGCTGGGCGAGAAGAAGCGGTCCCCCTGGTCCCTCTCGGCCTTCTGCTCGGCCACCTGCCGCGGCTCACCGCCCTCCAGAGGGACGGTCCAGATCTGCATGCGGTTGTCCTTAGACGCGGTCCACCACGCCACCTGTCCGTCGCTGACGCGAAAATCGGCGGGAAAGTACTCCGTCCCCTTTGGAGCGGGCAGGTCCGTGATCTTGCGCAACTTCTTGTCGACCAGGTCGTAGGCATAGATCGCCTCGCTGCGCTCCCACGTGCGCCAGGCCTTCAGAAGCAGCGTCCGATCGTCGAGCAGCACGGCCGGGTACAGCTCCCGCCCCTCGCCGTCCATGCTCGGCAGCTTGTGCACGGCCTGCGGCCACACCTCCCCGATGGGCTCGGGCACGCCGTCCGACGTGGTGACCGCCGCCGAGGGGGTGCTCAGGGGCGCGGCGGCCGGTGGCGGCCCCTGCTCGCCACCGACACGCAACCCCAGAACACCTCCCCCCGCGATCACCGCCACCGCCGCCGCCGCGAGCAGCGTCTGAGACCGCTGCCTACGCCGCCGGTAGCCCTTCTCCAGTTCTTCCGCCGCCGCGCCGGACAGGCGAGGCGCCCCGCCGGCCGCCTGCGCCAAGGTCTTGCGCAGCGTGTTCTCAACGTCGTTCATCGCCGTTCCCCCTGCTTGGACGTGACGCTTCCGCAAATGCCGAGACCGTCCGCCGGTACGGCGGAGCGAAGCTTGTCGAGCGCCCGCGACACTTGGCTCCGCACGGTGCCCCGGGAGATGCCCAAGGTCGACGCGATCTCCTCGTCGCTGAGATCCTCGTAGTAGCGCAGAACCACCACAGCCCGCTGCTTGCGCGGCAGCCCGGCCAGTGCCTCCCACATGGTCTGCTCGAAGCCGCTGGGGATCGTGTCGAGGTGGCTCTGCTCAGGCAACTCCCAGGTGAGCAGTTCGCGTCGGCGCAACCGCCAGGCAGCTGTATGCGTGCGCGCCATAATGGTGCGCACGTACTTCTCGGCGTTCTCCTCGGCCTTGAGCCGTCTCCAGGCGGCACGTAACTTGAGCAGCGCCTCCTGCACCAGGTCGGCCGCGTCATGCGGATTCCCGGCCAGGACGTGGCCGTAGCGCAGCAGCGCATCGCCTCGTTCGGCGACGAACTCCGCGAACCGGGGATCGGTTTCCACCCACCCATGCCCTTCGTCGTCTCTGTCACCTCTCAGTGGGCGCCGAAGGGCAAACTGTTGCATCTGCCGGTGGAATTTGTGGGCTGCCGCTTCCGAGAACCTCCGCCAAGCATCACCACGGAAGCCGATGCCCCCCACACGGTGAGTGCGTGGGTACGGCTGACGCGTGGCGACCTCAATGCCTCGGTGGCGAGCCAGAACGGCGCAACCAAGAACGCCTTCAAGCTTGCCTACGCGCCCGGCGACGGCAAATGGCGCTTCGTGACCTACGACAGCGACAGCGCGACAGCGGCAGAGAAGCGGGCGGTGTCCAATCGCAGCGCCAAGTTGAACGAATGGACCCACCTCGCCGGTGTCTACGACGCGGGGGCGAACCGCATCCGCCTGTACGAGAACGGTGAACTGGTCGCCGCCAACACCGTGACCGGCACCTTCAACGCCACAGGCGGTTTCCTCATCGGCCGCAGCCAGAACAACGGCGCCTACGAGTAGTCGTTCCGCGGCGACATCGACGAGGTCCAGGCGTACGGCAGGGCTCTCGCCGGCGAGGAAATCCGCTCCCTGGCCGGAATCACGCCCACGGTAAGCTACACCTACGACGCCGCTGGGCGGGTCACCAGGCTCACCGACGCGCGTGGGTCGAACTGGAATACGGAGTACGACGCTCTTGGCAACCGCGTGCGTGTCACCGAGCCGGGCCCGAACGGCCAGCCAGGCGGGCAGTGGGTATACGAGTACGACAACCTCGGCGAACAAATCGGTGTAGTCGACCCGACGGGCGTCAGGACCGGCAGCACGTACGATGACCTCGGCCGCGCGATCACCGCGACCATCGTCGAGCGCAAACCCACGCTCAGCACGCACACGACGAACCTTGAGTACAACGATGCCGGCAACAAGACCAAGGAGATCCGCCCTGGAGGGCGCACCACCCTCTACGAGGTGAATGCCGTAGGCGAGGTGGCCGTCGAGACCGACCCGACCGGCAACGTCACGCGGTTCGCCTATGACTTGGCTGGTCGTGATACGAAGGTGACCAATCCTCTCGGCAACGCGACCGTCACGGAATACGACCTGGCGGGAAGAAAGACCGGGGTCAAGAACCTCGACAGCGTGGGGACCGTGCTTCGCGAAGCGTCCACCGGCTACGACGCGGATGGTAATCCGATCACGGAGACCTCGGCCGAAGGCCACGCGATCAGCCGGGTCTTCGACGCTGCAGGCCGGGTGACGCAGCTCGTTGAACCCTTGACCGCTACACAGTCGATCACTACGACATTCGGCTACGACACCGCGGGCAACCGCACCCGCACCACCGACGGACGTGGGAACGCCGTCTGGACTACCTACAACAGCTTTGGCCTGGTGGAAGGCGTCACCGAGCCGGCCACTTCCACCTATCCGAATGTCGCTGATCGCACATGGACCAGCGTCTACGACACGGCAGGTAAGGAGATCACGACTGTTCAGCCCGGAGGAGCTCGCATCGACAGAACCTTCGACCAGCTGGGCAATCTCACTCGCCAGACCGGTGCAGGCGCCGAGACCGCAACGGCCGAGCGCACATTCGGCTATGACCTCGCCGGTCGGCCCACCGCCTTCGGCGACTTCGCCATTGATTACAACGATCGCGGGCTCTTGATGAAGGTCGTCAAGGGAGCTGCTCAGGAAAGTGCCTACTCGTATGACGGGGTCGGCAACCTCCTCCAGCGCGTCGACGCTGCGGGAACGGCGAACTACACGTGGGATGCCGCCGACCGATTGTCGACTGCGACCGATCCGGTCGCGGGCCGCACCCTCACCTACGGCTACGACACGGCCAGCCGAGTGACATCAGTAACCGCAACTGGGCAGGCCAGCGAGCAGACGTTCGGCTATGACAACCTGGACCGGCGGATTAGCCACACGGTGAAGAACGGCACCGGCGGCCAGCTGGCACTGATCAATTACGGGTGGGACAAAGATGACAACCTTGTCTCCAAGACCACCACAGGCGTCGCAGGCGCAGGCACCAATACCTACGGGTACGACCGAGCAGGACGTCTGATCTCCTGGACAGACCCTGCCAGTACCACAACGTCCTATGAATGGGACGCCGCCGGCAACCGCACCAAAGCCGGAAACACGGTGTTCACCTACGACGAGCGTAACCGTCTGACAGCCAGTGGGGGCACTAACTACACTTACACGCCACGCGGCACACTGAGCGGGGAAACCGCTAATGGAACCACCAAGAACCTGGTATTCGATGCCTTTGACCGGCTCATCAGCGATGGCTCCATCACATATGGCTACGATGCGCTCAACCGGGTCGGCTCCCGCACCGACGGTGGCACCGTTCAGCGTTTCACCTACAGCGGTCTCGACAATGATCTCGCCGCCGTCACCGATGCCGGTGGCGTGCTCCAGGCGAAGTACAGCCGTGATCCTTCTGGACAGCTGATGGCCCTGCAAGAAGGCGGTGGCGCCGCTGTCGCAGTCCTCCACGACCTGCGTGGAGACTTGGTGGCGACCTTCACCTCCACCACCATCACCGACTCCGTGGCGTATAGCCCCTTCGGTGAGATCGTCGCTGAATCCGGAACACGCAAGAACCTCGGCTACCAGGGCGAGTACACGGACCCGGTTTCCGGCAAGGTGAACATGCTGGCTCGCTGGTACCAGCCCGGCAATGGGGGATTCGTCTCACGGGACACGATGACGTTGCCTCCCGGTCCCAGCGTTCAAGCCAACCGCTACACCTACGCCAACGCGTCTCCGCTCGCGAGTGTTGACCCGACCAGGCATTACACGCTCGATATCAGGCGAAGTATAAAGGGATTTCGGAAGGTTCAAAGATTATCACGTATGAGCTGTGGTATCAGACGACGAATTGGCTACCTATTGCCCTCCAGCGCAAGAGGGCCGTACAATATCGTTAGGAGGATTAAAAGTGTCCAGTAAGTTAACCATAAGCATAGGCATCGTAATTGTCCTGCTGGTCATTGTCGCAGGGTGCGGATCTATCCCAGCGGTTGATCATCGTAATTCTGCATCAGGCGTGCACAGTGCGAGTGCGGGCCGAGTCAGCATCGATTCACTTTTGGTAGAGGATAATTTAATACCAGGCGCCATTAAGCAGAAGTTTGCGATCGCGGGACGGACTTCTGACAAGGTCGGCGAAGTTCTGCTAGAGATGACTCAGGCCGAAGAAAATCTTTCACGTACATGGATAGATGCCGATCAGGTGCCGTCCATAACTCAAATCGTCACTAGGTTCTCAGGTCCCAGCGATGCAGGCGAGGACTATCGGAGTGCGCCGCATGGAAGGAATTACCATGTAGTCGATGGCCTTAAGGCGCATACTGTTCTTCAGTCGGATTTTTCGCTGAAAGCCGATTCGTCCAGAATCTTCTGCGTAGAATATAGGACGGAATTTTCCCCGGACGATTGTCGGCGCTGGGGTTGGCGTGCATGCTATGGAAGCTTCGTTGTCGACATAATCGCGCTAAAATTCGTCGGTGATAATCAATATATTCGTATCGACAGAAGGGAATTTGTGGAGTTGGTGGTGGCGGTTGATGCCCATATTGCACAGGTCCTGCATTAGCAGCACGCTGTCGGCGACGGCTACAAGGGCAATTAATGCGATCGCGCTGCCAGGCATTACGGCCGTATGAGCCGCTATTCCGTTAGGGGTGGAATTAAGCGCGGTTGTGGGGGGCGTTCCAGTCGAGGTCGGGGCCGAGGGGGACTATTTGGCTGGGGTTCACATTGGTTTGGGTGATGTAGTAGTGGCGTTTGATGTGGTCGAAGTCGGTGGTTTCGTGGAAGGCGGGGTGTTGGTAGAGGTCGCGCGCGTAGGCCCAGAGGGCGGGGTAGTCGGTGAGGCGGCGGAGTGAGCATTTGAAGTGGGAGTAGTAGACGGGGTCGAATCTGGCGAGGGTGGTGTAGAGCCGTACGTCGCTGTCGGTGAGGTGGGGGCCGTGGAGGTAGCGCTGGTGGGTGAGGCGGTTTTCCAGGGTGTCGAGGGTGGTGAAGACGCGGGTGACGGCTTCTTTGTATTTGGGTTGGCTGCGGGCGAAGCCGGCTTCGTAGACGGCGTTGTTGATGCCGCTGTAGAGCCGGTCGTTCATGGTGTCGATGTCGTGGCGTAGGTGGGTGGGGTAGAGGTCGGGGGCGCCTGGGGCATGCCAGGGGGCGAAGGCGGTTTCGAGGGTGATGGTGAGTTGGGGGTAGTCGTTGGTGACGAGTCTTTTCTCGTGGGTGTCCCAGATGCAGGGGACGGTGTAGCGGCCGGTGTATTCGGGGTCGGTGGCGAGGTAGAGCTCGGAGAGGTAGGCGGCGCCGGTGGTGGGGTCGCGGTCGGCGGGGGAGAGGGTGAAGCGCCAGCCTTTGTCGTCGCGGATGGGGTCGACGATGGTGACGCCGATGATGTCGTCGAGGCCGAGGAGGCGGCGCACGATGAGTGAGCGCTGGGCCCAGGGGCAGGCGTAGGAGGCGTAGAGGTGATAGCGCCCGGGGGCCGGTGGGTAGGGGCCGTCGGGTTGGATGCGCTCGGTGAATCGGTTGGGTTGGCGGACGAAACGGCCGTCGCCTGTGATTTCACGTCCCAGCTTCATAGTCTCCACGCTACGACCCCTCGTCAGAACGCTGTTCGGTAGAGGGGCACAATCGGGGGTGGCGAAAGGAGCGCTGATGGCAGGCGCGGCCCGAGGGGTGACTCCGGCGAACGAGGCGCAGCGTACGGCGTGGCGCACGGGGGGTTTTCCGGATGTCGAGAAGGTGCGGCCGGGGGTGTGGTCCATTCCGGTGCCGATTCCGCAGAACCCGCTGAGATACGTGTTGGTATACGCGTTGGAGGTCCCCGACGGGGTGGTGATCGTGGATGCGGGGTGGGACACCGACGAGGCGTACGCGGCGCTGCGGGAGGGGCTGGCGACGGCGGGTTACGTGATCGGGGATGTGAAGGGTGTCCTGGTGACGCACATCCACGCTGACCATTACGGTTTGGCGGGGCGCGTGCGGGAGGATTCCGGGGCGTGGGTGGGTCTGCATCCGGCGGACGCGGCGCTGATCAGGGACCGTTATGACGACGATTATCTCGACGGGCTGATCGAGCGGGAACGCTCCGCGTTGAGGATCGCGGGGGCGCCGGAGGAGATGCTGGACGAGCTCGCGGGGTCGTCGAAGATGCTGCGGGCGTTCGTCACCGTCGTGAAGCCGGACCGGTTGATCGAGGACGGTGAACGGCTCGACCTGCCTGGCTGGAATCTGCGGGCGTTGTGGACTCCCGGGCATTCGCCGGGCCATCTGTGTTTTGTGGAGCCGGATCGCCGGCTGCTCTTCTCCGGTGACCACGTTCTGCCGAGGATCACGCCCATCGTGGCGGTTCACACGCAGTCTCCACCCAATCCGCTGGCGGACTATCTGGACGCGTTGGCGAAGGTGCGCGATGAGGCGGTGGACGAGGTGCTGCCGGCGCATGAATACCGGTTCTTGGAATTGGCCGACCGGGTTGACCACGTGATCGCCCACCATCATGAGCGGCTGGAGGAGATCGAAGAGCAGTTGGCGCTCAAGAGTGGCGTGACGTGCTGGGAGCTGGCGACGAGCCTGACCTGGTCGCGGCCGTGGGACACCATTGTGCCGTTCATGCGCCGGGCGGCGAACAACGAGACCTTGGCGCACCTGGTGTGGCTGGAGGCGCGCGGCCGGGTGCGGCGGGAGGTGGGGGAGCGGGAGAGGTGGCATGTGCCGTACGGCGTTGCCGCCGACGGGCGTGGAGAAGGCTAGGGGACGAAGCGCATTTCGGGGTGTTTGCGGGAGGGGCCGTTGAGGAGTTGGCCGCCGCGGCCGCGTAGGTGGTGGTTGAAGAACGCGGCGATGTAGGTGTGCTGGACGGCGATCGAGCGGGCCGGGTCGATGCGGCCGATGCGCTGGGCGTAGGTGTGCGGCGGCAGGCGCAGGGCTCTGATGAGTTGCGGGAAGAGCCATTGGGAGTCGTCGAAGCTGTTGTGGGCGGAGCCGATGAGGGTGAAGTCGCGTTTCCAGCCTCGCTGGTTCACCCAGAATTCGCGCCACGACGGGTTGCCGGGGCCGTCGGGCAGGTGGTTGATGTCGTAGACTTCGCCGGTTTCGGGGTGGACGAACTGTGCGCCGATGAGCATGAAGGGCCGGTCGAGCCCGTGCTCGGCGACGTTGCCGAGCTCGTATGGTTCGACGAGGCCGTGCGCCATGATGCCGTCGAGGTTGACCCCGGCGAGAATGCGGGGGTCGTTGTACATGGATTCGCCGGCGGCGTATCCCCCGTAGGAGTGGCCGACCATGCCGACTTTTGACAGGTTGAGCCCGTCGCGCAAGCCGTACGGCAGGCGGGGGTGCTTGCTGCCGAGGGCGGAGAGGGCGTCCAGGAGGAAGGAGATGTCGGCGACGCGGGCGTCGATGGTCTTCTTCATGGTGACGGGGTCGATGGAGATGTGCTCGGGGCCGTATTCGACGCGTCCGCCGGGGAATTCGACGACGGGGGATTCGTAGGTGTGGTCGACCGTCACGACCGCGTATCCGCGGTCGGCGAGCCCTTCCACAAGGGCGGTGTTGAATTCGCGCGCGCTCGGATAGCCGCCGGAGACCAGGATGACGGGCAGCCCGTGGCGCGGCCTTTTCACGGGGGCGTCGATGTGCGATCCGGCGCGGATCGCGGCCCAGTCGATGACGCCGGGCGGGGTGGTGGTGGGGTCGAGCGTCTTGTCGATGAGGTCGGCGACGGGTTTCGAGAGCCATGGCGCGCGGTGGAATTGCTTCACGGACGCGGCCGGGTAGGTGATCGTGGCCATGAGTTCTCGGGGGCGGTCGGGTTTCCACGGGTCGGGCCGGTCGTGGTCGACGAGGTGGAGGGTCGTACGGCCGAGGCCGTGTCGGCCGGTGAGTTTCGGTGGCTGGGGTATGGCGGGTTTGACGGGGGAGGCCAGGGGAGGAGCCAAGGTCGCGGTTTCCGCACTTGCTGGGGATGGCATGGGGACTCCTTCACGGTTGCGGGGTGGTCGCTCGGCGCGCGGGTTGCTCGTGAGATCGGCCTGGTGGGGGCATGCGTCTGACCGAGGCCAACGCTGCCCGAGGCCGACTCGTCAACCTTAGTTGACGCACAGGTCTGGAGTCAACGTATGTTGACGAAGGCGGTTTGGCATTTCAGGGTAAACAGGTAGGAAATATTGACTTTGTGCCGCCTGGGTGCGTACTGTCGGATCATGAGCCAGGGCCAGTACCTGACGAGGCGCATGCATGTGGACTTCGGCCACGTGGTCAGCGCCCAGTGTTGTCGCATGCCGTAGGGCACGATCCGAGGACCGACTCTCTCTCCGGGCGGATTGGGCGGGGTGTCCGCGCCGTATGGCGCGCCTCGCCGGCGCCGCCCCTTCCGGTCGACAGACGACCGGCTTTCAGATAACCGGCTTTCAGACGACCGGCGGCGAAGCGGACGGACCTCCCGCGGGCGTGCGTGCAGTGCGCGCCTGGAAATCCTGACCCTGAACACACGGGAGAAGCCTGAGGGAATGCCCGGCGCTTCGCCCCTCCCGTTTCGTATCTCTCGCTCGCTCCGCGCCCGCATCGGGCCGGGCGCGAGCAGGTGTGCAATGCGTCGCGCGTGTGCTGTGCCGCGCGACGGGTAAGGACAGCTACCTTGAAATCCCTTCATCGTGCCCTGGCCGCCGCGTTACTAGTGACATCGCTGACGGCCTGCGGGTCGTCGGAGGCGACGACCGGCGCCGAGAAACTGGAGCTGCGCTACCAGGGCAGTGTCGGCTCCGTGATTCTTCCCGAACTGGCCGAGGAGCTGGGCTATCTGGCTCCCCTCAAACTCACATGGATCGGCAACACCATCAGCGGCCCGCAGGATATCCAGGCCGTGGCGACGGGGCAGACGGACTTCGGCGGCGCGTTCAATGGAGCGATCGCCAAACTGGTCGCCGCGAAGGCGCCGATCAAGGCTGTGATCAGCTATTACGGCAGTGACAAGGATTCCTTCCAGGGTTTCTATGTGCTGGAGGACAGCCCCATCAAGAGCGCCCGCGATCTGATCGGCAGAAAGGTCGCGATGAACACCTTGGGTGCGCACGCCGAGGCCGTACTGAAGGAATATCTGAAACGCGGCGGGCTGACGCCGGAGGAGATCGGGCAGGTCGAGCCGGTGGTGGTGCCGCCGGTGAGCGCCGAGCAGGGCCTTCGGCAGCGGCAGATCGATGTCGCGGTGCTCGGCGGTGTTCTGCGGGACAAGGCGCTGGAACGCGGCGGGCTGAGGCCGCTGTTCTCGGACTTCGAGTTGTTCGGGCCGTTCTCGGCCGGGAGCTATGTGCTCACTCAGCGCTTCATCGACGAGCATCCGGCGACGGTCAAGAAGTTCGTGGAGGCCACGGCGAAAGCCGTTCAGTGGACGCGGGAGCGTCCGCGTGAGGAGGTCGTGGCGAAGTTCAAGGAGATCATCGCCAAGCGTGGGCGACATGAGGACGACCAGTCGGTCGGGTTCTGGAAGAGCACCGGGATCGCGACGGCCGGGGGTGTGATCGTGGAAAAGGAGTTCCAGACCTGGATCGACTGGCTTGAGCGGGAGGGGGAGCTGCGTCCCGACCAGGTCAAGGCCGCCGAGGTGTTCACCAACGCTCATAACCCTTACGCGATCGCAGCCGGGGGAGGGGCGGAGTGATGGGCGCCAGAATCAGTTTTCGGGGCGTGTCGAAGGAGTTCTCCGTACGCGGCAGTGATCAGCCTTTCACGGCTCTGCGCGGGATCGACCTCGATGTGCGGGCAGGTGAGTTCGTCACGCTTGTCGGGCCGAGCGGGTGCGGCAAGTCCACGCTGCTGGACCTGCTGGCCGGGCTGACGGCGCCGTCGGACGGGGAGATCCTGCTCGACGGGGTGCCCGTGGACGGCCCGGGGCTCGACCGGGGCGTCGTGTTCCAGCAGTATGCCCTGTTCCCGTGGCGTACGGCGCTCGCCAACATCGCGTTCGGTTTGGAGGCCAAGTCCGTGCCGAGGAGGGAGCGGCACGAGCGGGCCCGCCACTACCTGGACTTGGTGGGGTTGTCGGGGTTCGGCGAGCGATATCCGCATGAGCTTTCAGGGGGTATGCGGCAGCGGGTGGCCATTGCGCGGAGCCTGGCGTTCGACCCGGATGTGCTGTTGATGGATGAGCCGTTCGCCGCCCTCGACGCGCAGACGCGGGAGTCGCTCCAGGAGGAGCTGCTGGGCATCTGGCAGAAGACCGGCAAGACGGTTGTGTTCATCACGCATGGGATCGACGAGGCCGTTTACCTCGGGCAGCGGGTGGCCGTGATGACGTCCCGTCCGGGACGGATCAAGCACATCCTCGACGTCGAGTTCGAGGTGAGAGAGGGCGACCTGCGGGCCGATCCGCGGTTCGGGGAGTACCGCCACGCGGTGTGGGCCCTGCTCCGCGACGAGGTCGCCGCCGCCCAGGCCCGGGAGGAGGCCCCCGTTGGCTAGCATCACCACGACGTCGACATCCGCCGACACCCCCGACGCCGCGGCAGCGGCCCGCCACGCCGTGCCGGGCACCCTGAACCAGGCCGCGCCGGACACGGCGAGCCGGGTCGTGCCGGACACCGCGAGCCGGGTCGTGCCGGACACGGCGAGCCGGGCTGTGCCGTACGCCGCGAAAGTCGCGCGGCGGAGCGCGGCGGTGGCGCTGCTCGCGGCGGTGTGGGAGGTGCTGCCGAGGGCCGGGGTCTTCGACCGCACGTTCCTGCCGCCGCTGTCGGAGGTGCTGCTCGCGCTAGGCGACCTGGCCGCGAGCGGCGAGCTGCTCGACCACGCGCGGGCGAGCCTGGGCAGGTCGCTGGCGGGGTTCGGGCTGGCCATCGTCTTCGCCGTCCCGCTGGGGCTGCTGATCGGGTGGTATCGCCCGTTGGCGGAGTTCCTCAACCCGGTGCTGGAGTTGTTCCGCAACACGGCCACGTTGGCGCTGCTGCCGGTGTTCGTGCTGCTGCTCGGGCTGGGGGAGACGTCCAAGGTGGCGATCATCCTGTATGCGGCGGCGTGGCCGATCCTGCTCAACACGATCGCCGGGGTCAGGGGCGTCGATCCGCTGCTGGTGAAGTCGGCCCGCTCGATGGGGCTGCGCCCGCTCGCGCTGTTCCAGAAGGTGATCCTGCCTGCCGCCGTGCCCACGATTTTCACCGGCGTACGGCTGGCCGGCGCCTATTCCATTCTCGTTCTCGTGGCCGCGGAAATGGTCGGCGCGAAGGCGGGGCTGGGTTATCTCATCAACGACGCGCAATTCAATTTCCGTGTCCACGACATGTACGCCGGCATCATCGCGATCTCCGTGCTGGGCCTGCTGTTCAACGTGTTTCTCGTTTCGCTGGAACGCCGCTTTTCGACGTGGAGGACCACCCCATGACCACCCGCAGACTTCACCTGAACGCTTTTCTCCTCAATGTCGGCCATCATGAGGCGGCCTGGCGGCACCCGGGTGCGGAGCCGTCGCGGATCACCGATCTGCGCCACTTCCAGGAGTTGGCCCGCACGGCCGAACGGGGCAAGCTCGATTCCCTGTTCCTCGCCGACGGACTGGCCCTCTGGAACGACGTACGGCACGGCGCCGCCGGTGGCCTCGAACCGCTGACGCTGCTGTCCGCCCTGGCGGCGGTGACCGAGCGCATCGGGCTGATCGCCACGGTGTCCACGACGTACAACGAGCCTTTCCACGTGGCACGCAAATTCGCCTCGCTGGACCATCTGAGCGGCGGCCGTGCCGGGTGGAACATCGTCACGTCGGCGAGTGAGGCGGAGGCGGAGAATTTCGGCAGGGCGCGTCCCGCGCACGCCGACCGCTATGCGCGGGCCGACGAGTTCTTGGAGGTGGCGAAGAAACTCTGGGACAGTTGGGAGGACGACGCGGTGGTGGCGGACCGCGTCGGCGGGCGCTACGCCGACCCCGACAAGATTCACGCTGTCGACCACCACGGGGGCTATTTCCGGGTGCGCGGCCCGCTGACCTCGCCCCGGTCGCCTCAGGGGCATCCGCTGCTCGTGCAGGCGGGGTCGTCGGAGGACGGCAAGGCGTTCGCGGCCCGCCACGCCGAGGCGGTGTTCACGGCGCAGCAGACGCTCGCCGAGGCGCGGGAGTTCTACGCCGATCTGAAGTCGAGGGTGGCGGCTCACGGGCGCGGACCCGACGAGGTCAAGATCCTGCCCGGTATCTCCCCGATCATCGGTGGCACGGAGGAGGAGGCCCGCCGGCTGGAGCGTGAGCTCAACGAGTTGATCATTCCGGAGTACGGCCTCAGGCAGCTTGCCGGCATCCTCGGCCACGACCTGTCGGACTATCCCCTCGACGGGCCTCTTCCCGACCTTCCGCCCGTCGCGGACGGTCAGCAGAGCCGGTTCACCCTGGTCACCGACCTCGCGAAACGCGACAAGCTCACCATCCGCGAGCTGCTCGGGCGGCTCGCGGGCGGGCGTGGGCACCGCGTCGTCGCGGGCACCCCCGAGCAGATCGCCGACGAACTGCAAGGGTGGTTCCTCGCGGGCGCGGCCGACGGCTTCAACATCATGCCGCCGCTGCTCCCGAGCGGCCTCGCCGACTTCGTCGACCACGTCGTGCCGGAGCTCCAGGCGCGGGACCTGTTCCGCACCGACTACGAGGGGCACACTCTGCGCGAACACTACGGTCTGCCCCGCCCAGCGGTCCGCACCGGAACCAGCGCCGGAACCAGCGCCGGAACCAGCGCCGGAACCCGCACCGGAACCAGCGCCGGAACCAGCGCCGGAACCCGCGCCGAGGCCCGTCTGGCGGTGGCCTCGTGAGCGTCGCGAGCATCGTCACCCTGGTCGGCAACCCCAAGCCGGCCTCCCGCACCTACGCCGCGGCCGTCGCGGCGGCCGACGCCCTGTCCCGCGAGATCGGGTACGGCGGGAGCCGCGACGTCGTCGACCTCGCCGCGCTGGCCCCCACGCTGCTCGGCCCGTCGCCCTCCCCGGGCGTCGAAGTGGCGCTCGACCTGGTGAAAGGGGCCGATGTCCTGATCGTGGCGAGCCCCACCTACAAGGGCACGTATACGGGACTGCTCAAGGTGTTCCTCGACAGGCTCCCGCCGGGGGCGCTGGTCGGGGCGGTGGCGCTGCCGCTGCTCGTCGTGGGCGACGCGCGGCACGCGCTCGCGGTGGAGGTCCACCTGCGTCCGCTGCTGGTGGAGTTGGGCGCCGCCGTACCGACGCCGGGGCTCGCGCTGCCGGAGGCCGAGCTGCCGCAGGTCGACGATGTGGTGTCGCAGTGGGCGGTGAAGGTCGCGCCGCAGGTCGCGGCCCACCGCGG
Organism: Sinosporangium album; assembly: GCF_900100605.1. Lineage (GTDB taxonomy): Bacteria > Actinomycetota > Actinomycetes > Streptosporangiales > Streptosporangiaceae > Sinosporangium > Sinosporangium album. The sequence goes on from NZ_FNCN01000022.1 coordinate 19,461, forward strand.
ACGCGGGGTGACGGTGTGAGCGTGGGGAGAGGCGCCGGTGGTACGGCGGCGACCGAGACCGCGAGCGGCCGGGCGGTGGACGACGCGAAGTTCAAGCGGGCTCTCGCCGTACACGCCGCCGGGGTCGTGGTGGTCACGGCGAGCGTCGGCGGGGAGCCGGTGGGGCTGACGGCGACGTCGTTCTCGTCGGTGAGCCTGAAGCCGCCGCTGGTGTCGTTCTATGTGGGACACGCCTCCAGCACGTGGCGGCGGCTGCGGGAGGCCGCGCACTTCGCCGTCAACGTGCTCGCCGGCGACCAGGCGGACATCGCCGCGAGGTTCGCACGGAAGGACGTCGACAGGTTCGCGCCTCCGACGGGTTGGCGGCGGGGAGAGCTGGGCGTGCCGCTGCTCGACGGCGCGTCGGCCCACCTCGTCTGCGCGCACTATTCCACGTTCGACATCGGCGACCACCATCTGGTCGTCGGCCTGGTCACCCACACCCACGTGGGCGGGCAGGATCGCCCCCTCCTCTACCACCGGGGGAGATTCGGCAGGTTCACTCCCCACCATTAGGAACCTCCGTGGCCGTACGGCGTGACGCAGGGCCGTACGGCACGGCGCTGCGCGCCTCACACGAGGCGCGCGGTGCCTCGACCCGTGGCGAGGGGCAGGTCGAGGAGGGTGGCGATGCCCGGCGGGGCGGCGCACACGGCGGCGATCGAGTTGACCGCGTGCGCCGCCGCCGCGACCAGGCCGTTGGACACCTCCTCCATGGTGCACACCAGGTGGGGGCTGCCCTCGATGTGGATGGTGAAGCCGGGCTCCGGCCAGCGTCGCACCATGGTGGAGTCGGCCTTGTAGACGCATTCGACGGTCATGAACGGCCGGCCTCGGACGAGCCCGCTGAAGACCCAGCGCGACGCGCAGACCGTGCCGGGGTGCACCTGGCCGGCGGAGATCTCGAAGTCCTCCGTGGCGAGTTCGTATTCGTCGCTCGCCTCGACCTCGTCGAGTTGGACTCCGAGGGCGTCGGCGACGAGCCGGACGCTTTCCGCGAACAGCGAGTGCTGGTAGGCCCGGTAGGGGCGGATCGCGGCCGTGTAGTCCTTCTGGGAGCGGGTGAAACCCATGAGGTCGACGACGAACTGGCGGGACGGGTGGCCCCGGTAGTCCGACGATTCGCGCACGTAGATGTGGTCGACGCGGTGGGACAGGCCGGTGAGCGCGAGGGGCAGCAGGTCGCTCATGAACCCGGGGTTGATGCCCGTGCCGTGCAGGGTGGTGCCGCCGGCGCGGCAGGCGGCCTCGATGCGCTCGACGATGCCGGGGCCGTAGGAGCGGGGGTGGACGAAACCGGTGGTGGTGATGACGTTCTTGCCGGATGTGAGCAGCGCGCAGATGGTTTCGACGTCGGTGGTCTGGTCGTGGCCGAAGTAGGAGGCGGGCAGCGGCATGTGGAGCACGCAGTCGGCGTCGGCGGCGATCACGCGTTCGACGTCGTCGGTGCACACCACCCCGGCCTCGGGCAGGCCGACGAGGTCGCCCGCGTCTGTTCCCACCTTGTCGGGATCGTAGACGAGCACGTCGACCAGGGTGAACTCGGGCCTGGTGATCAGGCCGCGAAGCGCGTAGCGACCGAGGGCGCCTGTGGCCCACTGGAGAACGCGGAGAGGCTGTGGTGCGGGCATGCTTGGCCTCCAGCCCGGAGTCATGGGGCGGGACACTGCTTGAAAAAAGGCACTTTTGGCGAAAAACAGTGCTGATGAAAAGGACTGCTGGCGTGAATGACGTTGACCCGCGCCCCGAATGGTCGAAGACTCTAGCAGATAATCCTGTCACCAATCACTATCCGCTAAAGCCTCCCTCGGCGACCCCGGAGGGGGAAACGCACTTTCGGCGGACCGTAAATGACGATGCGGGATCATGGCTTTGGTGATGAAGAGGAACCGCCCTGTTCGACGTTGAGGGCGGCCTGTGCAGACCCGTAGGGAGCGTGGGCTAAGGTCTCGTGCTTATGGATACTCCCACCATGCCATCTGATCTTCGCTTTGCGGCGGAGCACGCGAAGGGCTTCATGCCGCCCGCGGAGGGGATGGCCCTGTTCGAGACCGCCTGTGTGTACGGCACACGCGGCCCGATCTGCGAGATCGGTAGTTATTGCGGTAAGTCGGCCGTCTATCTCGGGGCGGCGGCTCGCGTGTGCGGGTCGGTGGTGGTCACGGTGGACCACCACCGGGGGTCGGAGGAGGTCCAGCCCGGGTGGGCCCACCACGACCCGACGCTGATGGATGTCATGTTCGGGAAGATGGACTCGCTGCCGGTGTTCCGTCAGACGATCGCGTCGGCGGGGCTGGAGGACGAGGTGATCGCCGTCGTGGGCGGTTCGGAGCGGGTGGCGCGGCTGTGGAACACGCCTCTCGGCATGCTGTTCATCGACGGGGGCCACTCCGACGGCCCGGTGACGGCGGACTACGAGGGGTGGGCTCCGCACGTGGTCGTGGGGGGAGCCCTGGTGTTCCACGACGTGTTTCCCGACCCTGCGAAGGGCGGCCAGGGGCCGTATCGCGTGTATCGGCGGGCGCTGGAGTCGGGCGCGTTCGAGGAGAGGCGGCACGAGGGGTCGCTCCGCGTGCTTGAGCGGGTAGGTGCGGGGATCGGGTGATACGCCGGGATGGTCCCCTACGTGCCTGATCTTTAATCAAGCGGGAGCTAAGGGGGTAGGGCGCACGGGCACCACAGGAGTGATCTGCGGGCTGAACCGGGACAGGCGGGTCGTTTCCTTCCCGAGGGCTTGCGGACGTCTGTGCCTAAAGCGCGAAAGGAAGTCAGCATGTCTGACGCATTCAAAGGCCAGCCCGACCGCCGGAGGTTCATGCTCGGCGCCGCCGCAGTCGGCGCCGGCGCCGCCACCGGGGGACTGTTCGGCGCTGCCTGGGCCCCCACCGCCTCCGCGGCCGACCTCGGCCTGGCGGGCTACAAATATCCGGTTCCGGGTTACCCCGGTGCCAGCCTTCCCTTCCCCACCGACCCGGGCCAGTTCCTGTCCATGGCGCTGAAGACGGTCTTCGGCGCCCTCCAGGTGTGCCTGTGCATCACCCCGCAGGGGGTCATGCGCCTGGTCACCGGCGATAAGGTCACCGCCAACCTCAACGGCGGCCTCGGCGTATCCATCGGAGAAGGCCGCTCCAAGCAGGGCAAGAACGCCATCGAGCAGGCCATCAACGTGCTGCTGAACCCCACCGACCACATCTCCGACGGCATCAGCGACGCCCTCGGCCTCATCAGCTTCCGCCACGACGGCGAGCGCGGCATGCCGCAGAGCGGCCTTTCGCCCCTGGACCCGGTCCGCGTCTTCAAACGGTTCGCCGAGCTGTTCTTCAACCCGCTCCGCTGGCCGACACTGGCGGCCAACTTCATGCGCGACCCGGTCGGCTTCTTCCGCGGCTTCATCGGGCTCTTCTTCCCGGCGCAGCAGCAGATGAACTTCAACGTCAAGGTGACGTGTGAGAAGTATCCCGACCTGGTGCTGGTGAACCGCAACACCATCGCCATGGAGAACGGCAACGCCAAGGAGTTCCCGCCGCGCAACGCCGGCTACGCCCCGGCGGGCGCGGTCGAGCTCGTCGACATCAACAACCCGACGGGCCCGACAGTGGTGACGATCGACCAGTTCAACTCGGTCGTGAGCCACAAGGAGGGCGCTCCCGCGCAGCTCAGCCCGCAGTTCGTCCAGACGAACGTCTCCCAGGTCGTGACCGTGACCTCCGCTCCGATCACCCCGGCGAGGATGATGCCCGCGTTCTAAGCGGGCAGCCTGAACGGGCAGCGTACAGGGGAAAGGGCCGTCTGCCGGGACGGCCCTTTCTTCATGCCTCAGACTTCATGCATCACGCTGTAGGCCTCCAGCTGCAGGCCTCACGCCTTGACAAGGCTCACGCCTTGACGAGCAGGTCCCAGACGGGGGAGCGGCCGGGCACGTCGAGGATGCGCTGCAGGATGCCGGCGTCGCCGAGCAGCGCCTCCCACGCCTCCGCCACGGTGACCTGCTCGACCGGCGTCCACAGGATCTCGACGCTGTCACCGGCCCCGACGCGCCCTCCGCCTTCCCAGACGATGGGCCGCAGGTAGACGGCGGGCAGCGCGGCGTCGATCCAGTCCTCCTCGCCGACGAGGGCGGTGACGGCGGGGCCCGGGAGCGCGGGGCCCATGACCTCGAACCGCACTTCGCCCAGACGCCAGAACTGGCCGAGGATCATTGTGCGTACGTCGACACCGCGCAGGGTGAAGTTCTCCCCGAAAGTGCCGGGGGAGAGGTCCCGCCCGAGCCGGTCGCGCCAGATCGCGAGGGATTCGGCGGGGTATGCCGTGCACTGGTAGTAGGGGCCCCGGTGGTCGGCGTAGACGTGTTCGTCGCCTTCCAGACCGGTGTCGACGACCGGGATCGACCCGGTGGCCGGCAGCTTCGGCATCGCGCTGTGCCCCCAGGGGGCCTCCGCGGCCTTCGCGAGGTTCACGGATTCGACGATCATTGTGTGGTCCTCTCGGTTCTGTAGGGTTCCAGGGCTCGCGCGAACTCTCCGGGCACATCGGCGTGGGTGGTGTCTCCGTCCGCGGTCCGCGCCATGCACGCCACGGTCTGCTCGCCCCGGGCGACCAGCTCGGGCGTCCGGGACGAAGCCTGAGACGGAAGACGGTAGTAGTCGAAGAGCATGCGCACCCGGTTGCCCTCGACCCCGCCGAGCGACATGCGCAGTTCGACCTGGTCGAGTGCGAACAGTTCGGCGAAGTAGTCGCAGCGGCAGTTCACGGTGACTAAAGCCAGGCCGTCCCGCAGCGAGCGCAGTGTGCCCGGGGCGCGGTCGGCCAGGAAGCGTTCCCGGCAGTGGCCCTGCCAGCGCAGGTAGTTGGTGAAGTAGACGTTGCCGACGAGGTTGGTCTCCTCGAACGTCACCAGATGCCGGTAGTTGTATGTCTTCACCCGCGTCCTTCCGCCATGATGGCGACCGCGACGGCCTCATCGACCCCGCGCATCCGCACGACGGTCGAGGCGATCAGCTGGGAGCCCGACCGCAGCAGCGCCCACCCGCCTTCGAACACGCCGGCGACGGTCAGCGGGGCGGTGGGCGGCAGCCCCGCCTTCGACAGGCACTCGACGGCGTTCCACACCCGCGTCGCGACGGTGTCCCGAGGCTCGTCGCATCGCGGCTGCAACTCGTTGACCAGCCGCGACAGCCCGGGTCCGAGAGCCGGTACGGCACCGCCGACGCGCTCCCAGTCGCAGGTCGCGGGCGAGGACACCGACAGCACGTGCCCGTCGAGGTAGCTGCGCGACCCGCCGACCTCGGGACGGTCGAGGCTGACCCGCAACGCGGGGGACAGGCCGAGCGCCACGGCGGTGCGCTGGAGGTAGACGGGGAGCAGGCCGGGCGGCCAGGGCTCCCGCCGCGGCAGCGGCCCGACGTCCTTCAGCCGGAGCCCCGACCAGGCCGCCACGATGTTTCCGCGCGTGTCCACGGCTTCGACGTCCCAGATGTACTCGCCGTCGCCGCTGTGCCGTTCGGCGGCACGCAGCCGCAGGTCGCCCTGCGCTCCGCCGGGCCGGGCGGTGAACCGTCCGGCGCCCACGGGGAGCAGCTGGCGGTGCGGCACGCACGCCTGCAGCGCGTGAATGGTCGCGTCGGTGACGCCGGGGCTGCCGAGCAGCGGCGCCGTGTCGCCGAACCATCCGCCGAGATGGTCTCCGGCGATCTCCCCCGCGCACGCCGACGGCTCGACGTGCGTGAGCCTGCGCACGCGGCGGAAACGCCCGGTGTGGAAGCAGAGCTCCCCGTAGACGTCGCCGTCGGCCAGCGGCTCCCCCGCGAACGCCACCCCCGTATCGGACAGGTCGGCCACCGCATGCGACGGGGCCACCGGGAACACCGCGCGGAAGTGGTCGACGGCGTAGCCGCTCTCCTCCGACCGCAGCACGACCTCGATCGCGCTCTCGTGGCGCAGCGCGCACACCCTGATCGCCGTCGCGCCCACGTCGGGGACGATCACGGGCCGGTCGAACGACAGGTCCGTCACCTCGGGCAGCGGCCGTCCCGCCAGTACGGCGGCGGCCTGCGCCATGGCCTCGATCGCGACCACGGCGGGAAGCACCGCCAGGCCGTCGACCCGGTGGCCGTCCAGGTAGGTGTCGGTGGCGAGCGACAGCACGCTGTCGGCCACGAGCTCCACCCCCGGGTAGTGGACCCGCACCTCGTTGAGGAACCGGCCCCGGCCCGGGCACGGCACCGGGCGCTCGCCGAGCCTGCCGTGGACCGCCACGCTCGGCGGCAGTCCCGGGGTGCGGAGCAGCCGCAGGAACACCTCCACGCCCTCGCGTTCGGGGATGGCCGTCACATCGGACCTGGTCAGCGACTCCAGCACGCCGAGGCGTTCGCCCATGCCCGCGCCCGACCACACCGTCCAGTCCACGTTCAGGCCGCCGAGCCTGCGCGTCTGCTCCCGCATCAGCCCGTTGGCCAGGGCGTAGTGGCTTTCGCCGGCCATGCCGTACCGCCCGATCACCGACCCGAAGGTGACGATGTGCTTGGGCGAGGCGGCGGCGACCAGGTGGAGCAGGCCGGTCACCTTGGGGGAGATGTGCGCGGCGATCTCCTCGTCGGTGAGTTCGGCGAAGGCGGCCGGCCGGTTGACCCCGGCGGCGTGGATCAGCATGGTGACCGGCCCGAGCGCATTGGTGAGGGTGCGTACGGCACGGGCTGTGGCGGCCTCGTCCGCGACGTCGGCCTCTGCGTACGCGTGCCGGACGCCGCGCTCGGTCAGCGCGGCGAGGTTGGCCCGGAGCGCCGGATCGTCCTCGGGCGAGGCCCGCCCGACGAGCGCGAGGGCGCAGCCCGCGGCCTCGGCGAGGCCGGCGGCGCACGCGAAGCCGATGCCCTTGCCGCCGCCGCTGACCAGCACGACGTCGCCCGCCCCTACGGGCAGCGGGCCGTCGCCGGGCAGGGCGATCGGGAGCCGCTCGGGGCGCAGGTCGTCGGCGAAGAGGGCCGGGTGCTCCAGGTGCAGGCTTCTCACGAACCCGGCCAGCGCGTCGGATTCGGCGACGACGCCGAACCCTTCGCCGTCGGCCACGGCCTTCCTGGCGGCCCGCACTACGCGGGCGATCTCGTCCTGGCGCAGCGGGTCGTCGACCGTCAGCCTGCGGCGCGCTCCCGCAGCGGCCTCGCACGCGCCCTCCGGCTGGTCGGCCGGAGCCCGCCGCGCCGGGAACACGTGGGCGCGGGCCTGCCCGCGCCGCTGCGTGTGGTCGGGGTAGGCGGTCTCGGCGAAGCAGCGCACCCAGTGCGCGACGCCCGGGACCGGCAGGCCGGAGGTGTCGTTGTCGCCGGTGAGCGGCGGCAGTTCGGCGATGACCTCGGCCATCTCCGCGATGGAGGCGTCGGCCATGAGGAGCGGCGCAACGGGAGGCTGCCGGCCGGCCGCCCGGGCGGCGGCGGCGACGAGCTGCGCCACGCGCAGGGAGCTGAGGCTCAGGTCGCTGAGCAGCCGTTCACGCGGGGCGATCGCCTCCGACGGGAGCTCCACCGCCTCGGCGACGAGGCCCACGATCAGCGGAAGCACCTCGTCGGCGGGGAGATACGCCGCGGCTTCACTGTGCGGCTCGTCGGGGACGCCGCCCGCGTCGGCGGCCCGCCGGCCCGACGGCCGCGAGCACGGGTTGGCGATGAAGACGCGGTCGCGCCAGATGTCGATGGGCCTGCCCGGCAGATCGCCGTACAGCACCGACAGGTCGGTCGTGGCGCCCGCGGCCCACAGCGCGGCGGCGGTCTCGGCCTCCGCGCTCCCGCCACGGCCGAAGGCGTCCACGCTGACCGCCGGAACTCCGGCGATCATCGCCGACAGGGTACGGCCGGGCCCGGCTTCGCAGTACAGGTCGGTGTCGTCGGCGACGCACGTCACCGCGTCCCAGAAGCGCACCGGCGCGGTGATCTGCTCGCGCAGCAGGGCCGCCGGGTCGTCACCCGCCGAAAGCGGCTCTCCGGTCACGGTGGAGATCAGGGTGCGCTGCGGCGGCGAGAATTGCACCTCGCCGAGGAACTCCTCCATGGCCTTGGCGCAGTCGGCCACCCAGGGCGAGTGGAACGCCCGCGACACCGGGAGCACGGTCGCCGCCAGCCCGCGGTCGGCCGCCCGCCGCGCCGCCACGGCGATGTCCTCGTCCGGTCCGGCCAGGACGTACGCCGAGGGCCCGTTGACGGCCGCCACCACCAGGCCGGTTCCCTCCATGAGCCGTTCGGCGGCGTCGCCGTCGGCGGCCACGCTGATCATGCCGGTGCCCGGCCGGCCGAGCTCGCTCATGACCTGTCCGCGGTGCCGTACGAGTCTGCGCGCGTCCTTGGCGGACAGGCAGCCCGCCCACACCAGGCCCGCGATCTCGCCGAGGCTGTGGCCGATGGCCGCGCCCGCGTTGAGGCCGAGCCGGTCGAGGTAGCGCAGCGCCGACAGCGACGCGGCCAGGATCGCCGGCTGCGCGTCGGCCGTGTCGGCGACGCCGTCGCGGGAGCGGCCGTCGGGGCTGCGGACGGGGGCGCCCTGGCCGGGGAACAGGAGCGTGACCCGGCCCCGGACCTTCTCCCCAAGGTAGACGCCGGGTGCGGTGTCGAGCACGCCGGGCTGGAGCCGCGCCAGACGGCCGACGGCCGCGGCGGCCCGCTCCGCGAGCTGCTCGGGGGTTCCCGCCACGATCGCCACGCGCAGCGGGCCGGTCGACGGCCGGGTGCCGAGCTCGCGGGCGAGGTCGATCATCTCGGCTTCCGACCAGTGCGCGGCCTGCGCGGCGATGCGGCGCAGCGTCGCCGCGGTGTTGTCGGCGGAGGTGCTGCCAGAGGTGCCGCCGGAGGTGTCGGCGGCGGAGACCGCGAACACCAGCGGGTTGTCCCGGGTCGGCAGCCGTTCGGGCATGACGCGGACGCGGGGAGCCGGGCCCCGCCGCTCGCTCCCCGGACCGGTCAGCACCATGTGGGCGTTGATGCCGCCGAACCCCATGGCGCTGACCCCGGCGTAGCGCCGGCCTCCCGGCCACGCCTCCGGCTCGGACGGCACGCGCAGCGGCGCGCCCGGGGCGGTGAGCAGCCGGTGCGGCCGTTCGCAGCCCGTCGTCGGCGGCAGAACTCCCGTGGCGACGCTCATCGCCGCCTTGATCAGACCGGCGACACCCGCCGCCGCCTTGGTGTGGCCGATGTTGGCCTTGACCGAGCCGAGCGCGACGGGCGACGGCGGGCGGCCGAGAAGCCGCGCCAACGCCGTCAGCTCCGTCGTGTCGCCCAGCGCGGTGCCCGTGCCGTGCCCTTCGAACAGCCCCACCTCGTCGGGCGCGACGCCCGCGTGGGAGTAGGCGCGGCGCAGCGCCAGGAGCTGGCCGGCGACCTCCGGCCTGGTGATGCCGCCCCGGCCGTCGGACGACACGCCCCACCCGGCGATCTCCGCGTAGATCCGCAGGCCCTGCTCGCGGGCGTCGTCGGCGCGCATCAGCGCGACGATCCCGCATCCTTCGCCGGGCCAGAAGCCGTCGGAGCGCTCGTCGTACACGCGCATGCGTTCGGCGGCGAGCGCCCCCGCCTTCGCGAAGCCGACCAGTTCGAACGGGTCGAGGCTGATGTCGACGCCCCCGGCGAGGGCGAAGTCGGCGCCGCCCTCGCTCAACGTGCGGCACGCCGTGATCAGAGCGAGCAGGGACGACGCGCAGGCGCCGTCCACCGCGTAGCCGCCGCCCGCGAAGTCGAAGTGGTTGCAGATGCGGCCGGCGATGGTGTTCGACAGGCCGCCCGCCAGGCTCTCGTCCGACGTCTCGGGGAAGGGCGCCAGATACTCGTGTTCCGCGCGCGACAGCACCCGCACGCCCGTCTCCACCGGCAGGTCCGCCAGCGCGGCGGCCAGCACGGCGCGGACGTACGGCCAGCGCAGCCGCATGGACCGCGCCCGCGTCACCTCACCGGTCAGCGTGTTGCCCACCACCACGGCCACCCGCTCGCGGGGCAGGCCCGCCGCGTCGGGGAACCCGGAGTCGGCCAGCGCCCGCGCCGCCGTGTCGAGCGCCAGCCAGTGCGCGGGGTCGGTCACCCGGTGGACGGCGCCCGGGATGCGGTAGGCCGCCCGGTCGAACTCCCAGCCTTCGACGAGCGCCGCCCGCGTGCTGTAGGTGCGGTCGGTCGCGTTCCGGTCGGGGGAGTGGTAGTCCGAAAGATCCAGACGTTCCGCGGGAATCCTGCGGAAGGCCCGCCTGCGCCACAGCACGTTCTCCCAGAGGGCGGCCGGGTCGGGAGCGTCGGGATATGTGCACGCCATGCCGACGATCGCGATGTTCACGGCCGCGCTCCCGTCAGCACCGGCTCGGCGGGCACCGCGGCGGCGGCCCTGCGGTAGCGCGCCAGTACGGCGAGGCCGGCGCCCCGGCCGATGCACACCAGCACCAGGGCGAAGAACAGCCCGAACACGATGTGGAGCTCGACCAGCAGCCCGTACACCGCCGCCACCGAGACACCGAACGCCACCTGGCCCAACGGCTTCCACGGCGTGGTCCCCGGGTCGGTGATCATGTAGTTCGTGTAGAGGATGAACGCCACCCCCGTCATCGGGAGCAGCGCGCTGACCATCGACACGTCCGTGAACAGGCCGCGCAGCACCGCCTGCGCCGCGAACCCGGCGAGCCAGCCGAGGATCAGCGGCAGCTTGCCGGTCAGCTTCGCGTTCAGCATCGTGCCGAGCACCAGCACCACCAGCGGCACCAGCGCGTCGATCGGCCCGCTCACCCACTCGGTGAACTGGTACGGCGGAGCGATGCTGACCCAGGGGAACAACACCAGGACGGCCGCGATGCCGAGGTTCGACGGGTTCAGGAAGTGCTTGCCGTTGACGCGGAAGACGTACTTGCTGCCGACGCCGACCACGACGGCGAGGACGGTGGGCATGAGGTGGCTGTTGCCGTACAGCAGCATGGCGCAGGCCAGGCCGCCGATGTAGGACGGCAGGAAGAAGTCGACCGTCTCGCCGGGCCGCCCGCGGTAGCGGGCGGGCCTGCGGTGGGCCCACGCCTCGACCGTCTCCAGCACGAACTCGGTGAGCAGGCCGACCAGCACGCCGACCACGGGGGTGATGTAGGCCTGTTCGAAGCCGAGGACGGTGTGGCCGAGCACCGTCGCCAGCGTGATGGACCCCGCGAAGCGGCGGAGCGCCTTGCTGCGCTTCTGCTGCGGGGTGAGCCCCCGCTTCGCGGCGGCTACGGGCACGGGGGTCGTCGGCAGGGCGGTTGTGGTCATCGGATCTCCACGGCGCGTCCGTCGCCGGTCAGCAGCACCTGGTGCCACCCCGGCGTGATCGAGGTCGAGGTGGTGCGGGCGACGCCGCAGGCGTCGCGCCACGACAGGGTGAGGGCGAAGGGCTCGGCGGTGGCGTGCTCGCCCAGGCCGAACATCAGGTCGGGGGCCGACACGCCGTTGTGCCCGTTGGCGGGGTAGAGCTGGCGCGTCCGCGATGTACCGTCCGGCAGCTTCAGCGTGGCCGTCGCGCCGATCGCCGGGCGCGTCCGGTTCTCGCCGGGCTGTGCCGTATCGGGCTGTGCCGTACCGGGCTGTGCCGTACCGGGTTGTGCCGTACTGGACTGTGCCGTGACGCAGCCGCCCGCGGGAAGCCGCAGCCGCAGGCCCACGAAGGGGGCCGACGGGCCGGTGTTCCTGAACAGCACCGAGCGGCCCCACTGGTTGGCCACCGCGAAGTCCAGCCTGCCGTCGTCGTCCACGTCGCCCACCGCGAACGCCCTGCTCACCGCGTCGGTGCCGACCCCCGCCGCGGCGGCCACGTCGGTGTACCTGCCGTTCGGGTCCTTGCCGTCCCGGGCGAAGAACGAGTTGACGTCGCGGCCCGACAGGTCGTCGCCGGGCTTGAAGTTCGGCCACAGGGTCGGGTGGCCGAGGATCAGGTCGTTGGACATGGCCGCTTCCTGAAGCTGCGCCCAGCGGTTGACCCGCCCCCGCACGAAGCCGGTGGCGTGCATGATCTCGTCGTCGCCGTCGTTGTCGAAGTCGGCCGCCTTGACGTCCCACGTCCAGCCGGTACGGCTCAGCCCGAGCTCCTCGCTGCGGTCGTCGAACGGCGCGTGGCCGCCATGCATGCCGCCGGGCTTGGACATGAAGGCGAAGTTGCTCTCCTGAAGCGCGTACGGCTCGGTGATGTTGCTGACCAGGATGTCGGGCGCCTGGTCGCGGTTGAGGTCGGCGAAGGCGACACCCATGCCCTTGAACGAGTCGCTGCCCACCACCTTGGACTTGGGGGTGGTGAGGTGGCGGGTGCCCTTGGTCTCGTTGAACGCGATGCGCCCGGGCGACGACACGTTCATCAGCAGCTTGTCCGGGCCGAAGTCGTTGGCGATGTACAGGTCGGGGCGGCCGTCGGAGTCGAGGTCCTGCGTGCCCATGGCGAGCGTCCAGCCGTTCGCCACGCCGGCGGCGAACGCGTTCCCGACCTCCTCGAACCGGCCGTCGCCGAGCCCCCGGAAGAGCCGGTCCCTCCCGCCGTTCGAGGCGTTGGACATCGAGTCGTTCATGATGACGTCGCCGTGGTTCCCCGTCGGGTCGAGCACGCGCGCGCCTTCGGGGAAGTAGTTCCCGAAGACCAGGTCGAGCCGCCCGTCCCCGTCGTAGTCGCCCATCGTCGCGGCGTTGGTGTTCCACACCTCAGGCTCGGCGGCCAGGCTCCGGTACTGGTAGGCCGCCGCCGACGGGCCCACCTTCGGCAGCCGCAGGAACAGCGCCGGCGACCGCCCCCAGTAGTAGACGACGACGTCCTGCCACCCGTCCTCGTTCAGGTCCGCGGGCAGGCATCCCATCGGCGCCTCGTACGGCTTGCGCTCCGGAGCGGCCAGCGTGAACGCCGCGTAGCGCTCCGCCGTACCGGGCGCGGGGCTCACGGTCACGGTGTCGTGGCGCGGGTCGACCAGGCAGACGTCGTCCGACACGGTCGTGCCGTCCGCGTCGAACAGCGCCACCCCCGCGCCCACCGACGAGATCCACCCGCTGATCCGCGAGTAGGCCGGGGCGACCGGGCGCACCTTCGGGTCGCCCGGCGCGTCGGCCGGCCCGAGAGGTTCGGCCGAGAACGAGAACCGCTGCGCCACCTCCGCCGCGTTGGACACGTCGGGGAGCCCGGTCAGCGACCAGGCTCCGACTGAAACGGCGACCGCGAGCGCCCCCGCCGCGTGTCGCCGTGCTCTCATTGAACCCTTCACACTGCCCCCGTGATCGCAATGGTTGTGCGGTTCGCGCGGGCGGCCGAAGGGCGGCGATCGCCGTACGGCCGACCGGCGCGGACCGCGGGTCAGACGTCGGGACGGGTCTTGTCCCCGCGGGCCCACGCCCTGCGGATCCCCGCCCTCCATGCCTGGTAGTCGTCGTGGCTCGCGGGGCTCTCGCCCAGGGCCGCCAGGGACTCGTCGGCCCACGAGGCGGCCTCGTCGACCTCCACCCCGCACAGCACGGGGGCGGCCTCGGCCGTGTGCGGCGGGACGATCCCGGACCGGATACGCGCGGAGCAGGCGAAGACGCCGCCCTGGGCGAGATGCGCGCGGCATCCGTCGGCAGCGGCGTGCGCCGCCAGGGCGGCGAGTCCCTCCGCGTCGCACTGGCCGGCGTAGGTGGAGGCCAGCCCCACCCCGCTCCACAGGTCCGCCCGTCGGCCGGGCGGGAACTCGGCGATCCGCGCCGCGACGTCGTCCGGGCCGGCGCACTCGTGGAACCAGAGCATGCGGCCGAGTCCTTGATCCACCAGTGCTCGGTGGGCGCGGCTCATCGTGCGCGGCCTGCGCTGCGCCCCCACGGTGGCGTCGGTGGCGAAGAAGCCCTGGTGGAAGCCGTATCCGTCGTGTGCGAGCCAGCGCAGCAGGGGGTGGGCCGTCTTGATGCCCCACATCGGCCGGGCGCGCATCCGGGCGTAGCCCCAGCCGATGCCCACGTGGACGAGATGCGGATAGCGGGCCGCCGGGCCGTTCAGCAGTTCGCGGACGTGACGGCCGCCGGTGAGGGTGACGAGGTCGAGTACGGCCGCCGCCATGCCCGCGCCCTCGAACGCGAACCCGCGGAGGTCCTCCCGGAAATCCTCGATCGTCTCGGTCCGGCGGGAGATGAGCGCGTTGAATCCGGAGAGGAATGACCTGCCCGCCTCTTCAAGACCGCTGCGCGCCTCCTGCGGCCGGAGCTTGAACCGCCGCAGGCCGAAGTCCGTCTGGCCCAGATCCTGCAGGAGGAACCTGCGCGGGCCGCGGACCGTCGGCTCCGCCCGCTCCACCGGGGGCGCCTGCCGGGCCCGCCTCGCCTGCTCCGCCGCGGTGCGCCCGTCCTCGGGCTCCCCCGCCGCCTCGACTCCGGTGCCCAACGCTTCCGTGCTGCCCATTCAACCCCCGACCAAGACCCTCGTGGCCAGGCCGAACGTAATGAGCCATACAGAGCGGATCAAGCACGCCGCTCATGCCTCTATGCAAAGAATGGGGATAAGACAGCCTGCTCAGGAGGCGCGCGGGGATATGTCCGCGTGAAGGCTGGTGAATTGTCCGGATATAGACGTCGGCCGAGTCAGACGCGGCTCGGCGTCAGGTCGCAGCCGCACGCGCCCGGATCTGCCGCGCCGGTCGCGGCCCCGGTCGCGGCGCCGGCCGTGCCGACCGTGGCGCCGGTCGCGGTGCCGGCCGCGGCGCCGACTGTGCCGACTGTGCCGACTGCGTCCTGGCGGTCGTCGAGGCCGGCGTCCCGGAACAGGTCCGCCGCCCCGCTCGCGCCCGACAGGGCGTCGGCGGCCAGCACGACCGCGGCGGCGGTGTAGGCGGACTGCTCGTGGGGAAAGTGCCGCTCGTTCGCGAACTGCCAGCCGGTCCAGTACGACCCGTCCTCGTGGCGCAGGTGCTGCATGTCGGCGAACAGCGCGGTCGCGCGCTCCCGCTCCCCGATCGCCGCCAGCGTCAGCACCAGCTCACAGGTCTCCGCCCCGGTGACCCACGGCTGGTCGGCGACGCACCGGACACCCAGGCCCGGCTCCACGAACGCGCTCCACCCGGCGTCCAGCCGTTCCCGCGCCGCCGTGCCCCGGAGTGCGCCGCCGAGCACCGGGTAGTACCAGTCCATCGCGAACCTGCTCTTGTCGGCGAACGCCTCCGGGTGCGCCACCAGCACGTGGCGCAGCCGCGCCGCCGCGAGCTCCCAGTCGGGCTGCGGGTCGCCCACGCGCTCGGCGAGCAGTACGCCGCAGCGGAGCCCCTGATAGATCGACGAGCATCCGGTCAGCAGCGCATAGTCCGCGGCGGTGCCGTCCTCCCTGCGCTCCCACACCACCTCGCCCCTGGCGGTCGCCAGGCCGACGACGAACTCCAGCGCCGACCGCACGGCTGGCCACATCAGCCGGGCGAACCCCTCGTCGCCCGTCACCAGCAGCTCGTGCCACACGCCCACCGCGATGTAGGCCGCGTGGTTGGACTCGCCGCCCTTCTCGGTCGCCCTGCCGCCGACCAGCTTCATCGGCCAGGAGCCGTCGGCGCGCTGGTGGCGCGCCAGCCAGGCGTAGCCGCGGCGGGCCTCGTCGCGCAGCCCCGCCACCGACATGGCCATCAGGCATTCCACGTGGTTCCACGCGTCGACGTGGCCGCCGGGCCATGGCACGCCGCCGTCGGCCTCCTGGACGGCCGCGATGCTGCCCGCCGTACGGACGACCTGCTCGGCCGTCAGCACCCCCGGCACCCCCGGCACCCCCGGCACCTCCGGCACCGGTTCAGGCGCCGGGCGCTGCCCCGCGGACGTCACTTCGGCTTCCGGACGTACAGGACGACGCTCTTGCCGATCAGAGGGTTGAGCACCGCCTCGGCGGCGCGGGTCGCGGCCGGGCGCTTCATGATGTCCCAGACGAGGAGCCGGTGGTATGCCTTGGCCA
Organism: Sinosporangium album; assembly: GCF_900100605.1. Taxonomy (GTDB): domain Bacteria; phylum Actinomycetota; class Actinomycetes; order Streptosporangiales; family Streptosporangiaceae; genus Sinosporangium; species Sinosporangium album. The sequence goes on from NZ_FNCN01000022.1 coordinate 35,397, forward strand.
GCGGGTTCTCGCCGTTGTCCACGCCGACCGCGCACTTGATCCACCAGTACGGCGAGTGCAACCCGTGGGCGTGGTGGTGCGGGCCGATCACCAGGCCGGTGGCCTTCAGCTTGGCCTTCAACTCCGCAAGCGTGTAAATGCGGATATGTCCGCCGGGGGCGGTGTGGTACTGCTCGGACAGCGCCCAGCAGATGCGTTCCGGCAGGAAGCTCGGCACCGTGACGGCGGCCGTCCCCCCGGGCCTGAGCACCCTGGCGATCTCGCGCATCGCCGCCATGTCATCGGGGATGTGCTCCAGCACCTCCGCGGCGATCACGTGGTCGAACGACCCGTCGGGGAACGGCATGTCGAGCGCGTCCCCCTTCACGGTCTCCCCGGTCGCCCCCTCGGGCACCTCCCCGGCCTCGCGCATCGCGGCGAACATGTTCGCCACCGTTTCCAGTTCGGCCACGTCCATGTCGAAGGCCACCACGTCCGCTCCCCGGCGCAGCACCTCGAAGGCGTGGCGGCCACCGCCGCACCCGAGGTCCAGAACCCGGTCGCCCGGTCCCACCGGCAGGCGGGCGAAATCGACGGTCAGCACGTACTGCTCCCTGGTTCTCGGCGGAGGGCTGCGGAGGGCTCTGGACGGGATCGCGCGTCCGCGGGCTCGGTGCTCAGCGGGCGCGGGCGCGGCGCATGCGGATGGCCTCACGGTAGGCGTCGACGGTGCGTTTGGCCACGACGTGCCAGGTGAACCGTTCCATGGCGCGGTCGTATCCCGCCCGGCCCACCCTCTCCCGCTCCTCGGGGGAGTCGTGGAGGCGGCGCAGCACCGCGGCCAGCTCCTCGGGGTCTCCAGGTCTCACCAGGATCGCCGCGTCGCCCACCACCTCGGGCAGGGCGCCCGTGCGCGAGGCCACGAGCGGGGTGCCGCAGGCCATGTGCTCCACGGCGGGCAGCGAGAACCCCTCGTAGAGCGAGGGGACCACGGAGATCTCCGAGGTGGCGATGAGCTCGCCGAGCTCGTCGTCGGAGATGCCGTGCACGAACGTGACGCGGTCGCCGAGCGCCAGCTCCCGCACGAGTGTCTCCGTCGGGCCGCCCGGCGTCGGCCTGCTCACCACGGTCAGTTTCACGTCGCGTTCGGTCGCGAGCTTGGCGACGGCGCGCAGGAGCGTCGCCACCCCCTTCATCGGCGAGTCCGCGCTGGCCACGGCGACGATCGACCCCTTGCGGCGGGGTTTGTCGGGGCGGGGGTGGAAGTAGCGGGTGTCCACGCCGAGGGGGATCAGCCGCATGTTGGACTGCGGCACGTTGAAGTCGCGGTGGATGTCGGCCAGGCTCGACTCGCTGACGGTCAGGATCGGGTTCAGGCGCGGCGCCACGTAGGACTGCATCCGTACGAAGCCATACCAGCGGCGCAGGCTCAGCCTCTTCCAGCCCTCAGCGGCCTCAAGCTCGATGCGCCGGTCCTGGCTGATGGGGTGGTGGATCGTGCCCACCAGGGGGAAGTGCTTCTGGATGCCGAGCAGGCCGTAGCCCAGGGTCTGGTTGTCCTGCACCACGTCGAAGTCGCCGACGCGCCGCGAAAGCTCGCGGCGCACGCGCAGCGAGAAGGTCAGCGGCTCGGGGAAGCCGGCCGACCACATCGTGCCGACCTCCAGCATGTCGATCCAGTCGCGGTATTCCGCGAGCTTCGGCGTGCGGAAGGGGTCGTCGTCGCGGTAGAGGTCGAGGCTCGGGACCTTGCGGAGGATCACGCCCTCGTCGAGCTCGGGGTACGGCTGGCCGGAGAACACCTCCACGTGGTGTCCGAGGGCGACGAGTTCGCGGCTGAGATGGCGCAGGTAGACGCCTTGGCCTCCGCAGGTCGGCTTGCTCCGGTAGGACAGCAGGGCAACCCGCAGCGACCCCTCGTCTGCCACGCTCGGCCCCTTTCTCACCCTGGCCGCGGTAGCCGCCCGGACAGGCATGTACCGTGAAAGATGGCCTTAGCCGCGAAGACTACCATCGAGTAGTTAGGAAGCGCCTAATGTGGAATTGTTCCTCATGTCACGTTTCCCTTGTGTCAACTGGGAAGTCATCCTCACCGAGCGCTGCTCGGTGAAACCTGTTCTAGTCAAGCCTCGGCTCTGACCTGACCGGGTGAGGAGGATACTTCTGCGCGTGACGAGTGTTGGAGGACCCGTGAGCAGGCGTGCGCTCATCACCGGCATCACCGGGCAGGACGGTCTCTATCTGGCCGAACACCTGCTGAGCGAGGGCTACGACGTCTGGGGCCTCATCCGGGGGCAGGCCAACCCGCGCGTGTCGCGCCTGCGCCGCCACCTCCCCGATGTGCGGCTCGTCCGCGGAGACCTGCTCGACCAGGGCTCCCTCATCTCCGCCGTCGAAAAGGCCGCGCCCGACGAGGTCTACAACCTGGGCGCCATCTCCTTCGTCCCCATGTCCTGGGAGCAGGCCGAGCTCACCGGCGAGGTCACCGGCATGGGCGTGCTGCGCATGCTGGAGGCCATTCGGGTGTGCTCCGGCGTGTCCTCCACCCGCACCGGCGCGCAAGGACAGATCCGCTTCTACCAGGCGTCCTCCTCCGAGATGTTCGGCCAGGTCCGGGAGACCCCGCAGAACGAACGCACCCCGTTCCACCCGCGGTCGCCGTACGGCGTCGCCAAGGCGTACGGCCACTTCCTCACCCAGAACTACCGCGAGTCCTACGGCATGCACGCCGTCTCCGGCATCCTGTTCAACCACGAGTCGCCCCGCAGGGGCACCGAGTTCGTCACCCGCAAGGTCACCCTCGGCGCCGCGCGCATCAAGCTCGGCCTCGCCGACGAGCTGCGCCTGGGCAACCTCGAAGCCCGGCGCGACTGGGGCTACGCCGGCGACTACGTGCGCGCCATGCACATGATGCTCCAGACCCCCACCCCCGAGGACTACGTCATCGGCACCGGGCGCACCCACACCGTGCGCGAACTCGTCCAGGCGGCCTTCGCCGCCGCCGGCCTCGACTGGGAGCGGCACGTCGTCGGCGACCGCTCCCTCCACCGGCCCGCCGAGGTCGACCTGCTCTGCGCCGACCCCAAGAAGGCCCGCGCCCAGCTCGGGTGGGAGCCGTCGGTGTCGTTCGAGGAGCTCATCGCCATGATGGTCGAATCGGATTTGCGCCTGCTTGCCGACGGAGGGGAGCCCGACCAGGACTCCTCCTGGCCGTGAACCCGGCCCGACGACCTGTCCGCATAACATGTTCTACTTCGGGGAGCGACCTGATCCCGAGGTGGTGCGCATGAACGACGTGCAGAGGACGGCCCGGCAGTATCGGCGCTTCGGGGAGGTGCACGTCCAGGATTCCTCACCGCTCTATCGGCGCCTTTCCGTGGCGGTGTCCGAGGACGAGACGCTGCTGGAACTCCTGGCTGGACTTCCGCGTGAGAAACGCCAGCCGAATCTGCTTCTCGGGGCGGTGCGCTTTCTCCGGGGAACCACGCCGGAATATCCGGAGTTCCGGGAATTCGTCCTTGAGCGGCGTGACGAGGTGATCGACGTTGTCATGCGCCGCCGTACCCAGACCAACGAGCCCGCGCGCTGCAGCGCCCTGCTGGCCGTCCTCGCGGGGCTTCCCGGGCCGTTCGCGCTGCTGGAGGTGGGCGCGTCGGCGGGCCTGTGCCTGATCCCCGACCGCTACTCCTACGACTACGACGGCCATGTCGTCGGCCCGGCGGACGCGGCGGTGATGATCCGCTGCTCCGTGGCCGGGAACCCGCCGCTCCCGGAGGCCCTTCCGAATGCCCTTCCGAACGTGGTCTGGCGGGCGGGGATCGACCTCAACCCGCTGGACGTGAACGACGACGAGGAGATGCGCTGGCTGAAGGCGCTCATCTGGCCCGAGCACGAGGAGCGGCGCGCCCGCTTCGCCGCCGCCGTGGAGGTGGCCCGCGCCGACCCGCCGAGGATCGTCCGGGGAGACCTCAACACCACGCTGGACAGACTCGCCGCCGACGTGCCGGACGGCGCGACGCTGGTTGTCTACCACTCGGCGGTGCTGATGTATCTCGACCAGGCCGCCCGCGACCGCTTCGAGGCGCAGGTGACGGCCCTCCCCGGCCACTGGGTCTCACAGGAGGACCCGGAGACCATGCCCGGATTGACCGAGCGGCTGCCGGGCGGACCCCCCAAGCGCCCCGTGTCGTTCGTGGTGGCCCTCGACGGCGAGCCCGTCGCCCTGGCGGGCGGGCACGGAGGCTGGCTGGAGTGGCTGTGATCGCGCCCGAGCCGCGACCGAGGGGACAGGGGCGCGGGCGAGTGTACGGCATGGGCCCGGCCGGGCCCGTCGCTCAGAAGTCGATCAGCAGCCGCGCGGCGGCGATCTCGATGCGGCTCTGCACCTGGTCATGGGTGCGCCGGCCGCGGAGCATCTCCAGCAGCTCGCACACCCAGATGCCGGCCAGTGAGCCCGCGACGGCGACCTGCTCCTCCGTGGCGTCCTCGGTGGTCAGCCCGCCCGCGGCGACCCGCAGCAGCAGGCCGGTCACGCGGTCGCCGAACGGGGCCTCCACCTCGGCCATGATCAGGGAGCGGATGAGGGCGTCGGCCAGCTCGGGCTCGCGCATGAGCGAGCGTGTCGCGCGCATCAGAACATCGACGGCACGCCCCGCGGGCGTGGTCGAGCCGGGAGGCCGGCGCGCGATGCTCTCTTCGAGCAGGTCGAGCTCCTCGCTCACCACGGCGACCACAAGGTCCATCTTCGAGGGGAAGTAGCGGTAGAGCGTGCCGAGCGCGACGCCGGCCCGCTCGGCGACCGTGCGCATCTGCATCGCCTCGACCCCGCCGCGCGAGGCCAGCGCCGCGGCGGCCTGGATGATGCGTTTGCGCCGCTGGTGCTGGCTGCGGGTGCGCACGCCGGCGCCGCCGGTCGCGTGATGGCTCTCCACCTGGGTCACCTCTGGCTCGTCGGACAGCGCGGCGGAGCCGGGATGCGGGCGGGCGCCCTTCGGCTGTGCGGTGGTCGAACGCGGTGTCCGCATGAGAACACGTTATCTGACCGGTGACCCCCCGCGCTTGTTACTCGCGAGTCACTAAGAATGCGTGTCCATGCATGTCTTTTGGGTAATGCGACCTGCTCTCAAGAGGGTTTTCTCTCTGTTCGACGACAGCGAATTGGAATCTGTTCTAGTTCTCTGAACGTGCCGTGCGGCCCGCTTGGGGGCTCACGGGTTGACGATCATGGGGACGGAGAAGAACACGATCAACGCGATGGCGATGCAGATGGCGAATCCGATGATCTCCCACGTCCAGTCGAAGCGGTGCTCGCCCGGCTTGAGGGGCTTGCCTCTCCGGGAGCGGGCGCGGGAGGACCGGTGGAGCGGTCCCTCCGGTGCGCCGGGCCTGACCTGCTCGGCGGCGCCGTCCTTGGCCGCCGCCTCCTCGGCCGCTCGCGGTCCGGGGGCGGTCGCGGCGGACGGCGCGCCGGGCGCGGTGTGGCGTGCGTGCGCGCTGGTGTTGTCAGGTGCCGAGGGGGACTGCGCCGCCGCGAGCTCATGCTCTTGCGGCGGAAGGATGTAGACGGGCGGAGTGAACAGCGACGCGGAGGGCGCGGCCCGGCCGCTCGGCGCGACTCCGGGGGGTGGGGCGGCGCTGTCCGGTGCGTCGAGGACGTCGGCCGGCACGGGCGCCGACAGCACGAAGGGGCGGCCGGGCCCGGGAGTGTCCGAACCGACGGGGGCCGATCCGACGGGGGCCGATCCGACCGGGGCCCACCCGACCGGGTCGGGGAGCGGGTCGGGCTTGCGATGGCGTGCCCGAGGAGCTGGCTGGTGCCGCCGGTAGCCGAGCGGGTCGCGCTCGGTGTAGCGCGGCAGGGGTTCGGTGGCGGCGTCGTGCCGGAAGGCGCGCGGGAACGGCGGAGGGATCACCAGGTCGGCGGGGAACAGCGCGGTGCTGGTGGCAGGGTCGTTGTCGCTCAGCGGGAGCGGCCAGACGGCCGTCGTCGGCCACAGGCTCTTGACGTACACCGAGCTGCGCGGAGGGAAGGGGGCCGCGGGACGCGTCCCGCCCACGCCACCGTGACCTGCGGCACTGCCCCCCGCAGCACTGCCCCACGCGGCGCGGTCGCCTACGGCGCTGCCGCCCAGGGCGCGGAGGAGTTCGGCGCGCAGATACGCCGGGGGAGCGCTCCAAGGAAGACAGGCGAGGGTGTCCCGGATGGAGGCCACGCCGAGTGCGCCGTAGATCTCGGCGACCCGCTGGGGAAGCCGCGGGGTCGCCGCCGCGGAGGTGAGGGCCGCCGTGACCGCCTGGGTGAAACTGTGGCAGGCGCTCAGCGTGAGCTCGTCGGCGGTGTCCGAGGCCACGTCCAGCACCCAGCCGAGTTCCCCGGTGGTGAGCCCGCACACGATCGTGAGCAGCAGCACCTCGCGCTGGTGCGGGCGGAGTTCGGCGAGGGTGCGTTCGACGAGGGCGTTGGCGGGGTCGGCGAGCGGGTCGACGGTGGTGGGGGCGCGCACGACGTCGCGGCGGAGGATCTCGCGCCGGGCAGCGGCATAGAGGCTCGCGCGGGGAGGTTCGGCCGGAGGGAGGTTGGCGAAGACGGCGAGGAGGGCTTCGGCGGCGGTGTCGGGGTCGCCGAGTTGGTCGAGGCAGTAGGCGAAAAGGCCGGTCCCATGCCGGTCGTAGAGCTCGGCGATGAGATCGCCGCGGGATCGCCGACCGGTGAGCGGATGAGCCACCGAGACCTCCGGTTCGGGCGCGGGACGTGCGGGTGCCCATGGGGCGAATGTGGAACAAGGGCCGGAACGTAAGTTAGGCAACCTGGGGTAATCATGCCAAGTCAAGGGGGTTCACGCATCTCTGGATACCCATTTGATAGAAAGTCCTGCTAAGTGATCATTCGAATCTTCTGGGACGTGGCATAAATCCCAAAGCTTGATGCTTGGGGGTGAGGGCGGCACTCGCGGGGAGATGTCCCGTAGGGTGGTCTGTCTGGGCAGATCGTGATGGCGGTCGTGGCGGGGGCCGCGGCTCTGGGGGCGAGGAGCGCGAGGTCGCACGTGATCACATTCGACGGCGTCACCAAGCGCTACGCCGACGGCACGGTCGCCGTGAACGATCTCCACCTGGAGATCCCCACGGGCGAGATAACCGTCTTGGTGGGCCCTTCCGGATGCGGCAAGACCACATCGCTGCGCATGGTCAATCGAATGATCGACGCGTCCGAAGGAAAGATCCTCCTCGACGGCGTGGACGTTCAGACAATCGACCCGCCCACCCTGCGGCGCGGCATTGGATATGTCATCCAACAGGCGGGGCTGTTCCCGCACCGAAAGATCGTCGATAACGTCGCGACGGTTCCCTACCTGCTCGGCTGGGACAAGAGAAAGGCCCGGACCCGGGCCATGGAACTGCTGGAGCGCGTCGGCCTCGACGCCGGGCTCGCCGAGCGCTACCCCTTTCAGCTCTCCGGCGGTCAGCAGCAGCGCGTCGGCGTGGCCCGCGCGCTGGCCGCCGACCCGCCCGTGCTTCTCATGGACGAGCCGTTCAGCGCCGTCGACCCCGTAGTCCGCGCAGACCTCCAGGACGAGCTGATCCGGCTGCAGAACGAGCTCAACAAGACCATCGTCTTCGTCACGCACGACATCGACGAGGCCGTCAAACTCGGCGACCGCGTCGCCGTCCTGCGCGTCGGCGGCACGCTCGCCCAGGTGGACGACCCCGAGACGATGCTGGCGCGGCCGGCCGACGACTTCGTGCGCGAGTTCCTCGGCGGGGACCGGGGCATCCGCCGGCTGTCCTTCGTTCCCGCCGACCTGCCGCTGCGCGGTGACCTGACCGTGCCGATCGACGCGGAGGTGTCGGAGGCGGCGGGTGCCGCGGCGTCCTCCGCGGTGTCCTGGCTCGCGGTCGTCGACGGCGAGGGCAGGCCGAGGGGCTGGGTCTCCACCGAGGGCCTGCCGCCGGCGGGGAAGGTGGCGGACCTGCGGCTTCTGCCGTACGGAACGTTCGAGGTGAACGGCGGGTCGCTGCGATCGGCGCTGGACGCGGCGCTCCTGGCGCCGTCGGGGTGCGCCATCGCGGTCGACGCGGACGGAAAGGTCGCGGGGGTGGCCACCCGGGAGGAGCTGGCCCGCGCCACGGCCAAGGTCGCGGCCGACGGCGCCGCGCAGCCCGCACCGGCAGAACAGGCCGCACAGTCCGAACAGGCCGTACCGGCGGAAGGCGCGGGGCGTGGATGAGGAACCACTGATCCGCTGGGACTGGATCGGGCGCAACTGGCCCAACATCCAGTCCCTGCTCGCCGACCACGTCGTCATGGCCGTGCTTCCGGTCGTCTTCGCGCTGCTGATCGCGCTGCCGCTCGGGCTGGCGAGCGTGCGGTGGCGGTGGCTCTACCAGCCGACGGTCGGCGTCATGAACGTCGTCTACTCCCTGCCGTCGCTGGCGGTCTTCATCGTGCTGATCCCCGTCACCGGGCTGGCGGAACGCGCCACCGTCATCGTCCCGCTGACGTTCTACGCCCTCGCCGTACTGATCCCGGCCGTGGTGGACGGGGTGGCCTCGGTGCCGGCGCATGTGCGCCAGTCGGCGGTGGCGATGGGCTTCCGGCCGCTGCGGCGGCTGGTGTCGGTGGAGCTGCCGATCGCGGTGCCCGTGGTGCTGGCCGGGGTGCGCGTGGCGACGGTGTCCAGCATCAGCCTGGTCAGCGTGGGCGCGCTGGTGGGCAGGGGAGGGCTCGGCTACCTGTTCATCGACGGGTGGCAGCGGCAGTTCCCGACGCCCATCGTGGTCGGCATCGTGCTGGTCGTGCTTCTCGCGGTGGCCGCCGACGGCCTGCTCGTGGCCGCTCAGCGGGTGCTGACGCCCTGGTCGAGGGCGAGGCGGGCCGCGTGAACTGGCTCATCGAATTCTTCACCGACCCGGCGAACTGGTCGGGCTCGTCCGGCATTCCCGTGCGGCTGCTGGAGCACCTCGAATTCTCCGCCGCCGCGCTCCTGCTGTCCGTGCTGATCGCGGTGCCGCTCGGCCTGTGGGTCGGGCACACCGGCAAGGGCGCGCTGTTCGTCGTCGTGTCGGCCAACGCGGCACGGGCTCTTCCGACGCTGGGCCTGCTGGTGCTCATCGTCCTGCTCATGGGGGTCGGAACCACGCTGCCGGTGCTCATCCCGCTGGTGGCGCTCGCCGTACCGCCCATCCTCGTCAACACCTACGAGGGCATCCGGGGCGTCGAGCACGACCTGCGCGACGCCGCGTACGGCATGGGCCTGCGTGGCGGCCAGGTGCTGCTGCGGGTGCTGGTGCCGGTCGCGCTGCCGCTGATCCTGCTCGGCGTGCGCGTCGCGGCCATTCAGGTGGTCGCGACCGCGACGGTGGCGGCCTATGTCGGCCTCGGCGGCCTCGGCCGCTACATCATCGACGGCCTGGCGACCAAGGACTTCCCCAGCACGATCGGGGGAGCCGTACTGGTCGCCCTTCTCGCGCTGGCGGTGCAGCTCATGTTCACCCTGCTCGGTCGAATGGTGGTTTCACCTGGTGTACGGCCTGCCGTGAGGGAACGCTTGAAGGCTGGGTAATCTCCCTATTGCCTGCCGTTTTAGAAGGGAAATGCACGATGAGACGAATGATCGGCGTGCTGGCGCTCGCCCTGGCCTCCGCGCTCTCACTGTCCGCGTGCGGTGGCGGCGACCCGCTCAACACCACCGCGACGCAGACCCCGGAGAGCGGCGGAGGTACGGCCAAGGCCGGCAAGGTCGTCGTCGGATCGGCGAACTTCCCGGGGAGCGTCCTGATCGGCTCGATCTACTCGCAGGCGCTCCGCGCCAAGGGCGTCGAGGTCGAGGAGAAGTTCAACATCGGCAGCCGCGAAATCTACTATGACCAGGTGAAGAGCGGCGGCCTGACCATCATGCCGGAATACATCGGCTCACTCCTCGCCTACGTCGACAAGTCCGCGCCCACGGGCACCAAGGAGCAGACCGTCGAGGCCCTCAAGGGTAAGCTCCCGGCGGAGCTCGCCGTCCTCACACCCGCCGCCGCGGAGGACAACGACTCCCTCACCGTGACGAAGGCGACGGCGGACAAGCACAAGCTCACCTCGATCGAGGACCTCGCCGCGGTCGCCAAGGACTTCGCCGTGGGCGGTCCCCCCGAGTTCAAGACCCGCCAGGAGCAGCGGCTCAAGGACGTCTACGGCCTTGAGTTCAAGGAGTGGGAGCCCACCGGCGAAACCACCGCCGACGCGCTCAAGAGCGGCACCATCCAGGTCGGCAACGTCTTCACCGCCGACCCCAAGCTCGCCGCCGGCGACCTGGTCGCCCTCAAGGACACCAAGGCCGTGTTCGGGTCCAACAACATCGCCCCCCTCGTCCACAAGGCCGGAGTCGGCGAAGCCGCCACGGCGGCGCTCGACGCCGTGTCCGCCAAGCTCGACACGGCGGCGCTGCTCGGCATGATGAAGCGCGTCGCGATCGACAAGGACGACCCGCCGACGGTCGCCAAGGAGTGGCTGGTGGGCAACGGCCTGCTGTAGTAACACCCGGGCAGTGACACCCGCGCGCGGCGGCACGGGAAGCGGTGCCGCCCGTCGCGGTGACCCTGACTTGGGAACGGCAGGCCAGGGGTTCGGTTCCCCTCATCGTCCCAGCTCAGGAGTCCCTTGCGATACTGCAACGGGTCCTTTCGCTAACAGGAAGCGGCACGCAGCTCGCACCACACCGTCCGACCGAGGCCCTGGCCGCAGGAGTAGCTTCCCCAACGTCCTTCCGATAGGGCATGGACAATCTGAAGTCCGCGGCCATGCTCGGACTCATCGGTTGGCGGTCTCTTGTGGGGCGTGCTGAAGAGCGAACCGGAGTCGGTCACCTCAACGCGGTAGAACTCATCCTTCTGGCACAAGGCCACCTGAATGAGGTCTCCAGGTTCGGCGCAGTCGGCATGCCTGACAGCGTTCGACACCAGCTCGGATACCACGAGCCCAATGGTCTCCCACGCCGGATTCGAAGAACCGATCCACCTTGACATCTCCCGGCGCGCGAGACACGGTGCCTGGTTGCTGCAAGGTATCCACACCGCTCCGAGTCGCACCTGGTCTGATTGCGAAAGCGTCATGCTTACCGCCTAGTCGCCTTTGTCCTAAAGAAAGCACATCCGCATCCAGCGTCAGCCTCGTTTTTGAGTGTCCGAACGTTGGGCTCTTGGGGGTCCCGGGGGTTGCGGACTCTTCTTAGCCTGTTGTCCGGAAGGTATTTTGGGAGCAGTTTCAGGCGGACATTCGTCCGGCAACTTGTCGCACTGATGAGTGTTGGATACGTCGGATACGTCGATCGGAGTCGCATGCCTGCGCCACGTACGCTCGACCCCAACGCCAGCAGAGCTGCCGCATTCGGCGCTGAGCTGCGGCGACGAAGAACAGAAGCACAGCTCACCCAGGACGAGCTCGGCCTGCGTGCCGGGTACTCCGGCAGCCAGGTCGGGGCGGTGGAAGTGGGGAAACGCTCTCCCACTCCGGAGTTCATCGGGGGCTGCGAGAAGGCCCTCGGACCCGGAATACGAGAGTTCTGGGCGTCTCTGTCGGGCCACCGGGACAAGGCGCCTCGCTGGTTCACCCCGTGGATGACCGAGGAAGAGCAGGCATCCGCGATCATTACCTGGGAACCGTTGGTGGTGCCGGGGCTTCTTCAAACCGAGTCGTACGCCCGGGCTCTCTTGAAAGCGGAACGCCGATATGGCGAGGAGGAGATCCAGGCCCTTGTCGAAGCGCGGCTGGCCAGGCAGCAGATCCTCACCCGCACCAAGCCTCCTCGCTACCTCGTCCTGCTCGACGAGGGAAGTCTCAGCAGGCCGATCGGCGGAGCAGAGGTCATGGCCGAGCAGTTGCGTCGGCTTCTGGAGGCGACGCGGGCCCCACACGTCACCATCCAAATTGTCCCGCTTGGCGCCAATCCCGGGCTTAGTGGCGCTATCGTCGTGGCTCACGCGGCCAACGCGCAGCGTCACACGGTCTACCTTGAAACCGCTGCGGAACCCGTGGTGACGAGTGCCCCGGAGACGGTTGCCACAGTTACCGTGAAGTTGGATGCCATCAGGGCAGGTGCTTACCCCCTGAACGCGTCGATCGAGTTCATCGGGAAGGTGTTGGAGAGATGGACCTCAGGGCCGAACTAGAAACGGCGGCCTGGCGTAAGGCAACTAAGTCCACAGGCAATGGCGGCAACTGTATTGAGGTCGCCCCGCTCTCTGGGGGGCGTGTTGCCATCCGCGACACAGAGGCTCCTGAGCTCGCTCCTTACGTTGTGCGAGCCGAAGTGTGGGAAGCATTCACAGACAGGGTAAAGAAGGGCGAATTCGACTTCTAGCTTCGTCCAAAGTGAACCAGACCCCCGCACCGCCAGGTCAGGGGTCTTCTAGTTGCAGGCGCGGACTTGTCCGTCATCCGACAGACAAACCCCACATCTGGCGGAGAGGTCTGACTGGGCCTAGCGTTGAAAGGCAATCAGCTTTTTCCTAGGGCGGCCAAGATCCAAAGTTCGTCCCGGGCCAACAACGTGCAAGCGCCCTCGTGTGGTTCCTTAGCGCATCTCCCGCGCTGGGCGAGGAAATTTTTCAACTTCCCTTCGGCGAATTTCCCCTCAATGAAAGGAAAGGCCATGCAGGCAGCAACGCACACCGCGCAGCACCCGCTCGACCTGATCACCCACAGTCCTGACGGGGAGTCTCGCGGCATGCTGTTCAGGCGCGGGGACTTCTTCCCCATGTCGCCGAGTGAGCACATCCTGTCCGCCCCTGACACGTCGGCCGGCACTGCGCGCCCCTGGGGCCTGCGTTTCCTGACCGTGCCGCCCATCTCCGCGGGCAAGCACGAGGGCGGCAGCAACGAAACGAGCGAAACGAGTTCAGACGGCACCGGTCCCAACGAGGAAATGTGCAAGGACTGAGATCATGACGCACACGGTTCTGATCATTACCGATGACTCCGATACCGTGGCCGAGCGCGTTGCGGTCGAGCTGGTCGAGCGAGGGATTCCCGTTGTCACCATGGACACCGCAGACTTCCCTGCACAGATCTCGATGGCGACCCATATCGAGAGCGGCAGCGATAGCTGGACTGGAGTCATCAGCACACCGCGTGGAGACCTGGACCTCGCCGGTGTGGGCGCGGTCTACATGCGGCGGCCGACACAGTTCAGAATGGACGAGGAGATGACCTCGCCCGAACGGGCGTTCGCATACTCCGAGGCGCGCTACGGATTCGGCGGCGTGCTGAGCGCGCTCCGGCAGAGCGGAACCCTCTGGGTCAACGATCCGATGGCCGCGATGCGGGCAGAGTACAAGCCCGTCCAGCTCGCCCTCGCCGCACGTATCGGCCTTAAGATCCCCAAGACCCTCATCACGTCCGATCCTCATGCGGCGCATGCCTGGGCCAAAGGCATTGGCGAGCCCATCGTGTACAAGCCGCTCGGCGGAATCTGGCATGCCGACGAGGGACAGGTTCGGGTCGTCTACACCACACCCATCAAGGACCTGGACGATCTGCGAGACCCCGCCATGTCCCGCACGGCCCAGATGTTCCAGGCTTGGATTGACAAGGCATGCGAGGCCAGAGCCGTCGTCGTCGGCAGCCAGGTCCTCACGGTCCGGATCGACTCCAGCACTGAGCAGGGCACCATCGATTGGCGCAGCGATTACGACTCGCTCAGCTACGAGAGAATCGATCTGCCGGGCGACGTCAGGGATCGCCTGGTGGAGTTGCACGAGCGGCTGGGCTTGATCTTCGGAGCCGTGGACCTCGTCTGTGACACGCACGGCCAGTGGTACTTCCTGGAGACCAACCAGAGTGGGGAGTGGGGGTGGCTGAACCTGAAGACGGGGCTTCCCGTGCACACCGCCATGGCCGACGTCCTCCAGAAGGGACCCGCATGGGCACGGTAACGACCACGGACGGCCAGGCAGCCGAGAACCTGATCGCCCGGCTGACCGGCCAACTGCGAGAGCAAGGCGCGCTGACCGAGCCTCAGTGGGCAACAGCACTCCGCGAGGTACCCCGGCACTTGTTCATTCCCGAGACGGCCTGGTTCACCGCCAATCACGCCGGCGCGCCGAAAGGAAGATTCGCCCTCCACGACGATCCGGCGGCCTGGTGGTCGGCCGTATACTCCGACACCTCTGTCATCCTCCAGACCGACGATGGGGAGGGTGACCCGCTCAGCGGCAAGGGCACATTCTCCTCCTCGGTATCTGCACCCGGCATCGTGATCCCCTTCCTGCAGCTGCTGACTCCTCGGAAAGGTGACCGCATTCTGGAGATCGGGACCGGCTCCGGTTGGACGGCGGCCCTCCTGTCGTGGGCGGCCGGACACGATGGCATCACTTCGATCGAGGTCGATGCTCAGGTGGCGGCTCAGGCTGCGGCTACTCTGCAGAAGGCTGGATATGCGCCAAATCTGATCGTCGGCGACGGCGTCAAGGGCTGCCTGGAGCGCGCCCCATACGATCGTGTCCATGTCACGGCAGGCGTGGCCCACATCCCCATGGCCTGGATTGAACAGACCAGGCCGGGCGGGACCATCGTCATGCCATGGCACGGCAGCGGGCGCATCGGCCACCAGCTCCGCCTCACAGTGTTGAACAACACCACGGCGGTCGGCCGTTTCCACGGAACAGCCAGTTTCATGATGCTGCGCGAGCAGCGCTATAACGCCCGCTGGAGTAGCCACTGCTACGAAGAGGCGGATGTGTCAACGACCGAGCTTCATCCTCGTACGCTCGGTGAGGCGGATCTGGGTGCGCAGTTGATGTTCGCCGCGCTGGCTCCCCGTGTGGGCTGGCACGATGTCAGTGATGGCACGGCGTACTCACTGCTCATGTACGAGCTGGACGACCAAGAGGCCACTGGCTCCTGGGCGGCTTGCGACTTCGAGCCGGGGGCCGTCGAGTTTCAGGTGACGCAGTACGGCAAGCGGCGGCTCTGGGATGAGCTATCGTCCGCTTACCTTCAGTGGGTTTCACTCGGCTGTCCGAGCTACAACCGCTTCGGGGCTACGGTGGATCGAAGCGGTGTCCATCTCTGGCTTGATCATCCTGGTGCATCAAGCTGGACGATGCCCGTGCTCTAAGGACATCCACGAGTCCCCTGGCGGCGCTTGCCAGGGATCTTCTTGCTGGATGGCGCGGGGCGGAACGGTGGGCAGCGTAGCCAAGGGCGGCGGTGGACACCGAGAGACGACGATCAAGCTGGTTTGGCGCCTGAGCTCGGCGTGCGGGACAGGGAGAGACTCCTGGAGGGGGACCTCAGCGATGTGGCGGCGCCGGGCTAGGGGACGCCGACAGACATCCAAGGCGGCGGCAGCGCGGGGCTCCGGGTGCCGCCGCCTTGAACCATCTCATGCGGGGGAGTGCGTTGACCGAGTTCACCGAGGCGATGGCCCAACTCGCCGCGGGCGTCGCCGTGGTGGCCGTCCGTGAGGGCCGCGACGACGTCGGCACTACGGTGACGGCGATCATGTCGGTCTCGGCGGACCCGCCGCTGGTGCTCGTGAGCCTGTCGTCCACGGGCTACCTCACCGAGATGCTGCTCCGCCGCGACCGGTGGGCGGCCACTCTGCTGTCGTCGGCGCAGACCGCCGTGGCCAGCAGGTTCGCCACGCCCGGACGCCCCAGCGCCCGGCTGCTCGTGGCCGGCACACCCCACCATCGGGGGCAACACAGCGAGGCCCTGATCATCGAGGGGGGCGTCGCGGCGATCGAGGCGGAGAGCACGAGGGTGTTCCCCGCCGGCGACCACACACTGTTCCTCGCCCGCGTGCTCGCCGTCGACTACATTGACGGCTCCGCCGCGCCGCTCGTACGGCTGCGCGGGCGCTACCGGCCGGTCGGCTGACGCCCGCGGCCCCCGCTCAGCGGATCCGCCAGGCGCCGGGCAGGATCAGCGGGCCGTGGGACGGCAGGCCGAGCTCCGCCGCGAACCGCGCCAGCGGTCCCCACGCCGAAACGCGCATGCGGGCCAGCGCCGCGGAACGGTCCTCGCTGGACTCCGCCGGGCGCAGCCGTTCGAGCGGCCCGGCCTTCGGGTAGACCCGCACGGGCGCGTCGTCGGCCAGCCCCGCCCGGTCGCGCGCCAGGGAGACCGCGTCCTCCAGCCCGCCGAGCTCGTCCACCAGCCCGTTCTCGCGAGCGTCGGCGCCCGTCCACACCCGGCCCTTGGCCAGCTCGTGGGCCTCGTCGAAGGTGAACTTCCGGCCGTCGGCCGCCTTGCTCACGAAGTCCTGGTAGATGCGGTCCAGCCAGGCGTTGACCCGGCCCCACTCGTCGGTGGAGAAGGGGCGGGACCCCAGGAACATCCCCGCGTTGGCCCCCTCGGCGACCCGGTCGGAGGCGATGCCCAGCTTGCCGAGCAGCTCGTCGGTCACCATCTTCCCGCCGTACACCCCGATCGACCCGGTGAGCGTGCCCGGCTGCGCCACGATCACATTGGCGGCCATGGAGACGAAGTAGCCTCCCGACGCCGCGTACTGGCCCATCGAGACGATGACCGGCTTACCGGCCTCGCGGGTGAGCACGACCTCACGCCAGATCGCGTCGGACGCCACGTAGGACCCGCCGGGGCTGTCGACGCGGAACACCACGGCCTTCACACTGTCGTCGCGGCGCGCGGCCCGGAATGCGGCGCAGATCGTGTCCGCGCCCATCGCCCCGCCGCCGCCCAGGGGGCTGCGCCCGCTGCGTCCGAGGCGGATCGCGCCGTGGCCGTGGATCAATGCGACACTCTGCGCCCCGGGGTGGGGCATTTTGAAGTTCTTGATCGTCTTGTTGTATCGCCCCACGTACAGCAGGTGGGCGTCGTCCCCGACGGACCGCTTCACCTCCGCGTAGACCTCGTCGCGGTAGGCGAGGCCGTCGACCAGGCCGGCGGAGAGGGCCTCGGCCCCGATGAACGGCCCCTGGTCGATCAGCTCGCGCACCCGCTCGGGGGACAGCCCTCGGCCCTCGGCGATGCCCGCCACGGCCTGCTCGGTGATCGATCGGACGATCCGGGCCGACGACTCGCGGTGCGCGTCGGTCATGTGATCCTGGGTGAACGTGTTCGCGGCGGTCTTGTACTCATGCCGCTGACCGAGCTGGTAGTCCACCCCGAGCTTGTCCAAGGCGCTCTTGACGAAGTGCTGCTCGATCACGACCCCGGTCAGGCCGATGTCGCCCGACGGCTGGAGATAGACCCGTTCGAAGGCGGTGGCGAGGTAGTACGGCACAGTCCCGGCGCCGAACTCGCCGAAGGTCTCGGCGTAGGCCACCGTCAGCTTGCCCGCCGCGCGGAGCCGGATGACGGCCTGGCGCAGCTCCTGTACGGCGGCGAGCCCGAGAGGCCCGCCGATCTTGACGATCAACGCCTTGACCCGAGGGTCCTGCCTGGCCCGCTTGAGCCCCGAGAGCACGTCGGCCAGACGCGCCTTGCGCATGGTCAGCAGGGCTTCCACCGGGTCGCTCGGCGGGCCTTCGATGAATCCTTCGGTGATGTCCAGTTCAAGCACGAGCGGCGCGGTGCGCCGCTGCTTGAAGCGCTCCACGGTGTCGATGATCGCCTTGGTGGGGTCCATACGGCCACCCTAAGCGACCCGCATCGCACAAGCGGGCAAAGCCATATTCGGTGGGCTGAAAGCGAAACCGCAGGCGGGGCCAGGCGGGGCCAGGCGGGGCCAGGCGGTGTCAGGCCGCCTGGCCCCGGGCTATCACTTGTTGACGTTCTTGCCGAGGAACGTGGCGGAGGTGCGGAGCTGGGTGGACTTGGCCGCCCGGTTCAGCCGGTGCTTCTCGGCCGAGGCCAGCAACCGGTACGCCGACAAAGCCGCCCTCCGAGTGGTTGTCCGGCACCCGCCCGGCGCAAGCCCGCGCTCTTGCCCTGCAGGCCCTGGCCGATCCGCCGCTGACCGGTATGAGCCGCGAGGAACCGGACGACCTGGTGGGTCGGCTTGCTCCCGCGCAGATCACGCAGAGCCAAGGGCGCGGGCGGCCGGTCGCTGCTGACCGACGCTCAGGATTCGTCGCTTAAGAGAGGCTCAAGAGCGAATTAACCCATACCGATGGCGTTGACCGGTCGGCCAACGAGCTCTTACGCTCACGTTATCTAATAGGAAACTTTCCTATGAGTTCGGGAAGCGGTCCAGCGGCCCCCTCGTCGTGTGCAAGAGAGAATTCCCGACGAAAAGCACCAAAGCGGACACATAGACCATATATCCCCACCCCCCACCCGGGCCCCCGCGCCGCCTGCCAGGCGCGGGGGCCCCACCCCGCAGGGCGCCCTTCCACGCCCCCTGGAACCCTCCACGAGGGCTGAGCGGCGCCTTTCTCCAGGTAATGGACAGGCACTCTCCATAAGCAGCACATTCCTCCGCTAGCAATCGGAAGTCGCACTACACTCAAGTCCCGCAAAATACACACTTCGGGTCAACCGGATATTTCATAATCCGACCAGGCCCATCCCCCTAGGAGCGACACGTGCGACAAGGAGCCAGCAATCACACCGCGCGTGTACCCCTCTTCCCGGCGACAGGCACCTCCATGGCCTGAGCCGTTCCCCTCCGCCGGAAGCCTCCGGCGGGCCGGGACCACCGCACGCCTGATCCGCGCCAGGGGAGCGCCGACAGCGCATCGGCAGGACCCGCCCGCGTCCCCCCTCCGGCCCTTACGACTTCCACTTCTTCAACACCGCTGCGCAAGCCGTGTGGCGCGCCGGTCCCCCTCACCCCCCTACCGGAGGAACCGTGAGACTACGGTCTCTTATCGCGGGTTCGACTCTGCTCGCCGCCGCGGCGGCCGGGCTGGTCGGCTCCCCTACCGCCCTGGCGGCGCCCCCCGCCGACGTTCCGGTCGTCGACTCCGAACTGGTCCAGGACGTCAAGGCTGGCAAGAAGGTCCGCGCCATCGTCACCGTCAACGAGACCGAGAGCGTCAAGGAGGTTTCCTCCGACGCTGAGGCGATCTCCCGGGAGACCGACGTCCTGCCCAAGAAGAAGACCGACGGCTTCTTCGTGGTGGAGGTCGACCAGGGCACGCTCAACACGCTGAAGAGCGACAAACGCATCGACACCATCACCAAGGACGGCTTGAGCAAGCCCTCCCTGGACGTCAGCCTCAAGGTGATCGGCGCCGACAAGGTGCACCAGAGCGGCTACACGGGCGCGGGCTACAACGTCGCCGTCATCGACACAGGCATTGACCGTGACCACCCGTTCTTCACCGGCCGCATCACGGGGGAGAACTGCTTCTCCACCAACGACCCTGACCCGTACTACCAGGCCAAGTCGCTATGCCCGAACGGGGCCGACACTCAGGTTGGCGAGGGCGCGGCCAACGCCGAGACGGCGCTGTGCAAGAGCGGGCAGGTGAACCTCTGCGACCACGGCACCCACGTCGCCGGCATCGCGGCGGGTAAGAAGCCGACCCAGGGCGCCGAGGGCGCCCCCGGCAACGGCGTCGCACCGGGGGCGGGCATCATCGCCTCGCAGGTGTTCACCCGCTTCGACGGGAACATCTGCGTCGAACAGGGCGAGACTGCGCCCTGCGTGCTGTCCTACGACTCCGACCAGAAGCGCGCGCTCGACCACCTCGCGACCATCGCGGTCTCCCACAAGATCGCCGCGGTGAACATGAGCCTCGGGGGCTACCTCTATACCGAGCACTGCGACGGCGAGGTGGACCTCGCACCGGTCAGGGATGCGATCCAGACGCTGTGGAACAGCGGCGTGGCCACGGTCATCGCCGCTGGCAACAGAGGCGACACCGGCGCTATCAGCTCGCCCGCGTGCCTGTCGACCGCGGTGGCCGTCGGCGCCACGAACGAGGCCGACGGTGTGGCCGAGTTCTCCAACCAGGGCAAGCTGCTCGACCTGTTCGCCCCCGGCGTGAACATCCTGGCGTCGGTCCCGGGCAACGGGTATGGCGTCATGGGCGGTACCTCGATGGCGGCCCCGCACGTGGCGGGCGCGTTCGCGCTGCTGCGTGAGGTCAACCCGACCGCGCCCGTGGCGCAGCTCCTGGAGAAGCTGAAGGCCACCGGCAAGCCGATCGCGAACGGCGTGCCCTCGGTGACCACGCCGCGGATCAACCTCGCCGCCGCGATTCCGCCGCCCGCGACCCCGACGCCGACCCCCTCCCCCACCGCGTCCCCGACGTCCACCCCGACCGTCGAGCCGTCGCCCGAGCCGACGTTCATCGACACCCCCGGCATCCCCATGCCGCTGCCGAAGGTGTGCAAGCGCGGCAAGGGTGCCAAGCCGCTGAGCGCCGCCGCCTGGGCCCGCGAGTTCTCCAAGAGCAGCGGCAGGCTGTCGGACTCCACCCTGCGCTGCTACCTGGCTCTGACGTCTAACGGGAGCAAGGTGTTCACCGAGGTCGTGAAGGCCGGGACGATCGCCAAGGCGTACCGCGTGCTCAAGCCCAGGTCGACCTCGGCCAGGGCCGCGCTCGACCGTGAGCTTCTGGCGGGCTGGCTCAACTGGGCCCACGGCGTCCACAACTCCGGCACCAAGGTCAAGGGCTCAACGACGCTGAAGCAGGCGCTGGCCTCCACCGAGAAACACCGCCTGAACCGGACCGCCAAGTCTACCCAGCTCCGCACCTCCGCCACGTTCCTCGGCAAGAACGTGAACAAATAAACAATCCACCTGATTGCATCTTGTGAGGCTATAGGGACCAGGTGACGACTCCACCCGGTCCCCACGCCTTCCAGAAGCTATTTCGCACCATCCGAGCAATTTCATCTGAGGTACCGCGGTCCACGCAGTAATCTCCAGATCACCCATGCTTGGAATAGGCCACACCCCGCCAGCGCTGCGATCAGAACCCCTCCTTGAAGGAAATCCTCCAGCACCCCAAGCCATAGCGGAATCAAGATCAGCACTGATGCCGGCAGGGTGAGGACGATTAATATCACAGTCCCGCCAATAGGAGCCCCCTGGGTATACGAAACGTACTGCGCATACCCGGCCGTACCGAGAACTACGAAGATATAAGTGCCAGCAATCCAAGCCGCCCTTCTTCCGTACCTGCGCCCCTTAAATACATTCCGAAACCAGGACATGGTCTCCCTGTGGCGGTTATTTTATGAGAACACACTAAATTGAAGTGGAGCGGATGGCGCTCGTGGCGTTGACGGAAGCGCCACCCGGCCCACCTGCAAACTAGGACATTCCGGGAACGTTTGCGCCCTGCTTCGTGAGCGCTTAGGTCTAAGTTGGACTATAAGACGATGTAAAGCTCAGGGTGTTGTTGCATCTGCACCATTCTTGGGATTTCCGGTACGAACACCCGTTCGATAGATATACGCCCATCGCTTACAGATGGTGGAAATCCTTTGCCCTAGCCATCGACCGCCATAAGCGGGGCAGGTCTTGTCGCGTAAAGTTACATAGAAAGTTACATCGACATCGACCTTACGGTGCCGATCCAGGTAATAAACATATGGTTTATATGTGTTCCCGATCAGGCCGTAGCCGTAGTCATGCATGTCACATGGATGGCGAAAATCAAATTTAAATCGGGAGGGGCGATCTGGAGACATTGTGCAGTGGTCGTGATAGATGCCGACCACCCAGATTCCTGTAGGGAGCTGCTTCCAATAGGGATAACGCCAACCGTAGTGCGCTGCCCAAGCAGCACAGTTGGCGCGGGTGTACCACATCCAGTGTGAGGCTGCACTGCAGTGAGACGGATTGGCTAAGGGGCGCGCGATACCACCAGGACCCGTAACCCGGGTCCGGCAACCCGGATTTTCCCAAAAAGAGCCTGATTTATAGGAGTCGCGACTAGCTAGTCTATATCTAGTCGCCATCTGAGAGTGAATAGCTGCAGTAGGTATTGATTGATTCCCGAAACGGGCCGCGAAGGCACAGGCCTGACGTTCAATATTAACCGGCGGGCGAATAGCTACTTAAAATAGAATGAAGAGTTGGACGAACCAATTTCTCGGAAGGTTCGACTACTTTCCTCGATCATGTTTGTAGCAGTTAGGCAGGGAGTCAATCATCGGAACGGATCCTTCCCGATACTTAATGCGATTGACTCTCCCCGCCTAAGCGACATTCCTCAGTTCATAACCCCGCGGCAGGCACGGGCTGGTCCACGGCGCGGCCGTGTCAAGCACCTGCTCTGCTGATCCGCTGCGGAAGAAGGCGTGGATCTGTCTCAGACAGCCTGGCCGACCAACAGCGGAGCTCGGTACGTGCCGCCAGGACGCGACCGCCAGGGCATGAGATCCCGACGACAGAGAACTGAATGCTAAGCCGCAATGGATGCGCGCCGCCTGAGCCAGTGCAAGCATGTGGTGCAGTTCCGGCCGATCCATCCCGTCAGGAACGGGTCGGACGGCTGCTCGGAAAGGTTGATCCGCTCGACGCCGGAAAGCCGCCCGCTGTTCAGATAGGTCCGTACCGCCTCCACTGCGGTGAACCGGAGCGCAGTGGTCGGGATGGTGATTCCGTGCTCGATGAACAACTGCCGGGTCTCAGCGATCGTGTAGCCGACCGAGAACTCGCTGATCTTCAGCATTTCCGACAGCACCTTTTGGGAGCAGACCTGACGCAGGTAAACGACCCATGATCAGAATCCGCTGGCCGCGCGCTTACTCCGAGGAAGGCTCGGGTTCCGCCGGGCGCAGCCACAGCGCGCCGAGCGGCGGCACCCGCAGCTTCACGGAGTACGGCAAGGCGTGCCGTTCCTCCGCCACCGCCTCCACCGCCCCCAGGTTGCCCACGCCGCTCCCCGCGTAGTCGTAGGCGTCGGTGTTCACCACCTCGTCCCAGTGCCCAGGAAGCGGCAGCCCGAGGTGGTAGTCCTCGTACGGTGCCCCGGAGAAGTTGACCACGCACGCCAGCACCGAGCCGTCGTCGCCGTAGCGCAGGAACGACAGCACGTTGCCCGCCGCGTCGTCGGCGTCGATCCAGCGGAACCCGTCCGGCGTGAAGTCGCGCTGCCAGAGCGCCGGGCTCTCGCCGTACACCCGGTTGAGGTCGCGCACCAGCCGCCGCACGCCCTGGTGGACGTCGAAGTCGAGCACCCACCAGTCGAGCCCGTGCTCCTCCGACCACTCCGAGCCCTGGCCGAACTCGCCGCCCATGAACAGGAGCTGCTTGCCCGGGTGCGCCCACATGAAGGCGAGGAGCGCGCGCAGGCCCGCGAAACGCTGCCACTCGTCGCCCGGCATCTTGCCCACGAGCGACCCCTTGCCGTGGACCACCTCGTCGTGGGACAGCGGGAGCACGAAATTCTCGGTGAAGGCGTACATCAGCGAGAAGGTCACCTGATGGTGGTGGTACTGCCGGTAGACCGGTTCATGCCGGAGATAGGCAAGCGAGTCGTGCATCCACCCCATGTTCCACTTGAAGCCGAAGCCCAGGCCGCCGAGGTGGACCGGGCGGGAGACCCCCGGCCACGCGGTCGACTCCTCGGCGATCGTCACGATGCCGGGCTCCTCGCGGTAGCAGAGCGCGTTCATCTCCTTGAGGAACTCGACGGCGTCGAGGTTCTCCCTGCCGCCGAAGACGTTCGGCGTCCACTCGCCCTCGCGCCGCGAGTAGTCCAGATAGAGCATCGAGGCGACCGCGTCCACCCGCAGCCCGTCGATGTGGAACTCCTTCAGCCAGTAGAGCGCGTTGGCCACCAGGAAGTTGCGCACCTCCCTGCGGCCGAAGTCGAACACGTAGGTGCCCCAGTCGGGGTGCTCGCCCTTGGAGGGGTCGGCGTGCTCGTACAGCGGTGTGCCGTCGAAGCGCGCGAGCGCCCAGTCGTCCATCGGGAAGTGGGCTGGCACCCAGTCGAGCAGCACCCCGATGCCGGCCCGGTGGAGCGTGTCCACCAGGTGGCGGAAGTCGTCGGGCGTTCCGAAGCGCGCGGTGGGCGCGTAGTACGAGGTGACCTGGTAGCCCCACGAACCGCCGAACGGATGCTCGGCGATAGGGAGGAACTCCACGTGGGTGAAGCCCAGCTCGCGGACGTAGTCGACGAGTTCCACCGCGAGCTGCCGGTACGTCAGCCCCGGCCGCCACGACCCCAGGTGTACCTCGTAGACGCTCATCGGCTCGGCCAGCGGGTCGCCGCCCGCCCGCCGCGCCATCCAGTCCGCGTCCCGCCAGGCGTACTCGGAGCGGTCCACCACCGACGCCGTCGCCGGCGGGCACTCCGTGCGGCGCGCCATCGGGTCGGCCTTCGTGCGCCAGATCCCGTCCACACCGAGGATGGCGTACTTGTACCGCTCCCCGGAGCCGACACCGGGCACGAACAGCTCCCAGACCCCCGAACGCCCCAGCGAACGCATCGGATGCCCCACGCCATCCCAACTGTTGAAATCCCCGACGACGCGGATACCGCGGGCGTTCGGCGCCCACACGGCGAAAGCCGTACCCTCCACGTCCTCATGCCGCACGGCCCGGGCGCCCAGCACCTCCCAGAGCCGCTCGTGCCGACCCTCGCCGATGAGGTGGAGGTCCACCTCGCTCAGCGTCGGCCAATGCCGGTAGGGGTCGGACATCGTGTACGGCGGAAGCCCGGCATACGTCACCCGGAACTCATACGCGGGCACCTTGTCCAGCCCCGGCAGCGTCGCCTCGAACACTCCATGGGCCACATGCTCCAGGTCGTGCACCGCGTCGTCGGTCACGACCTGCACCTTCTCCGCCAGCGGGCGGAGAGTCCTGATGGTGACACCCTGTGGCCCCGGATGGGCGCCCAGAATGGAGTGGGGGTCGTGATGTGCTCCCCCGGCAAGCCTGTCGAGTTCAGAGTTCAGCTGTCGCTCCTGGGACATGTCCTAACCCTGCCCGAGATCCGCCGTTCAACCCATCGTTTCCGGAACGCGCCAATTAAAGATCTTGGTGGAGTATTCCGCAGCGAGGGGAGCGTCAGCGCGGGGGAGGGGTGCCGCCTCGGTCACGCCTTCGTGTCGCGGAACGCGGCGAGGGGGATCGACACCCAGGTCGGACGGTGGCGCGCCTCGTAGACCACCTCGTAGACGGCCTTGCTCAGCTCCAGCGCCCGAAGCAGGATGGCGTCGTCCGGGGTCAGGCGCCCTCCGCCCGCCACGTAGCCGCTCATGAAGGCCGTCCGGTTGCGGGCCGACCACTCGGTGGCGCGGGATTCGAGCCGGTCGGCCTCGGGGTGTCCGGCGAGCAGATGCCGGGCGGCGTAGTCGAACGAGCGCAGCATCCCGGCGACGTCGCGCAGAGGAGAGGACAGGGCCCGCCGTTCCGCGAGAGGCTGACCGGGCTCGCCTTCGAAGTCCAGGATGACCCAGTCGGTGGTCGTCCGCATGACCTGCCCGAGGTGGTAGTCGCCGTGCACCCTCTGAACGGGGATCTCCCGCGCGGTCGCGGCCAGCCGGTCGTACGCATCCTCGGCGATGTCGGTGTAGTCGGCGAGCTCCGGCACCTCCTGGATGGCCCGGGCGAGCCTGCGGCGGAACCCCTCGACCATGTGCTTGACCTCGGGCGGCTCCACGACATCGGTGGGGAAGGCCGCGGCGAGCTCGACGTGGATGCGCGCGGTGGCCGTGCCCAGGCGTTCGGCCTCGGCGGCGAAGTCGCCGCCGGCCTCGTCGGCGCCGATCTCGGGCAGCGAGGCATAGAAGTCGCGGACGCTGGTGAGCGCCAGCGCCCAGCCGTCGTTCGCGGTCGCCAGGTATTCCTGGAGGAACGCCAGCGTGGTGTTCTCCCCGTCGAGGTCTGTTTCGATCCAACCGTACGGCGTGGCGATGTGAGGGGCGCCCCGCGACGCCAGCGCGGTGACGATCTCCAGCTCGGGGTTGACACCGGGGATGAGGCGGCGGAACAGCTTGCAGATGTAGTCCTCCCCGTAGATCAGGGAGGTGTTGGACTGCTCGGCGCCGAGCACCAGGCTGCGCAGGTCGGGGTCGATGACCGCCCCCTCGACGTGGCGAAACCGCAGCCGGCCGATGGTCTCGCCCCGGGCCATCCCGGTGAGGAGCCTGCCGGTGAGGTCGGCGTCGTGGGCGGCGTCGTAATAGTCGACCCCGGCGTGCCCGATCAGCACGTGTCTGAGGCGTTGCGGCAGCTCGCGGCGCGCACCGATCAGGAGTTGGTAGCGGTCGGATGTGTCGCCTTGCCGTACTTCGACGATGACATGCCGCAGCGATGGATCCCCGGAGATCAGGACAAGGTCGGATTCGACGCGCACGGCGTCGATGGAACGCCCCTTGCCGGCGAACCACCGTTGTCGGGGGATCCATCCGGCAAGGAGCTCTTCAAGCACGTCTCACGCCTCCTCAGTGGCGGGTGGCAGGGTGAACCAGTAGAAACCATGCCCAGGAAGCGTCAAAAGATACGGAAGTTCACCAACTGGGGGGAAAGGTACACCGCCCATGGTCTCCACTGGGGTGACCCCTTCGAATCTCCGTAGATCCAGCTCCACAGGCTGGGGGAACCTTGAGAGATTGTTGACGCAGAGCACACGGTCGTCCCCGAGCTCACGCACGTAGGCGAGCACGCTCGGGTTCGACGAGTTGAGCTCGATGTAGTCGCCGAGGCCGAACACCGGATGGCGCTTGCGGATCTCGATCATGCGCCTGGTCCAGTGCAGCAGCGAGCCCGCGTTCTTCTGCTGCGACTCGACGTTGATCGCCTGGTAGCCGTAGATGGGGTCCATGATCACCGGCAGGTACAGCCGGCCGGGGTCGCACTCGGAGAAGCCCGCGTTGCGGTCGGGCGTCCACTGCATCGGAGTGCGCACCCCGTCACGGTCTCCCAGCCAGATGTTGTCGCCCATCCCGATCTCGTCGCCGTAGTAGAGCACCGGCGAGCCGGGCAGCGACAGCAGCAGTGCGGTGAACAGCTCGATCTGGTTGCGGTCGTTCTCCAGCAGGGGGGCCAGACGCCGCCGGATGCCGACATTGGCCCGCATGCGCGGGTCCTTGGCGTATTCGGCGTACATGTAGTCGCGCTCTTCGTCGGTCACCATTTCAAGCGTCAGCTCGTCGTGGTTGCGGAGGAAGATGCCCCACTGGCAGTTCTCCGGGAGCTTCGGCGTCTGGGCCATGATCTCGGAGATGGGATACCGGGACTCCCGCCGTACCGCCATGAAGATGCGCGGCATGAGCGGGAAGTGGAAGGCCATGTGGCACTCGTCGCCGCCGGTCATCGGATCGCCGAAGTATTCGGCGACGTCGGCCGGCCACTGGTTGGCCTCGGCGAGCAGCACCCGGTCGGGATAGAGCCTGTCGACCTCCGCGCGCACCCGCTTCAGGTATTCGTGGGTGCGCGGGAGGTTCTCGCAGTTCGTGCCGTCCTGCTCGAAGAGGTACGGCACCGCGTCGAGCCGGAACCCGTCGATGCCGAGGTCCAGCCAGAAGCGCAGCACCTCCAGCATTGCATCCTGCACCGCCGGGTTCTCGTAGTTCAGGTCCGGCTGGTGATGGAAGAAGCGGTGCCAGTAGTACTGCCCGCGCACCGGATCGAGGGTCCAGTTCGACGTCTCCGTGTCGACGAAGATGATGCGCGCGTCCTTGTAGATCTCGTCGCTGTCGGACCACACGTAGAAGTCGCCGAACGGCCCCGTCGGGTCCTGTCGCGACGCCTGGAACCACGGGTGCTGGTCACTGGTGTGGTTCATGACCAGGTCGGCGATGACGCGCATGCCCCGGCGGTGGGCCTCGTCGACGAGTTTCACGAAGTCCCCGAGGTCACCGAAATCGGGGAGGATCTTTGTGAAGTCGGCGATGTCATAGCCGCCGTCCCGGAGGGGGGACTGGTAAAGCGGCAGGAGCCACAGGCAGTCCACGCCGAGCCACTGCAGATAGTCGAGCTTGGCGATCAGCCCGCGGATGTCGCCCGTTCCGTCTCCGTTGGAATCGGAGAAACCTCGGATGAGCACCTCGTAGAAGACGGCGCGCTTATACCAGTAAGGGTCGCGCGGCGTCTCGTGCGTGAAGGTGTCTGGAACGGGCTGAGGTATCGAGCTCACCTTTCGGACTCCCCCCTGTTCGAGTTCGTTCTATCGGCGCACCGTGAAGATGTGAGCCGGGTGGATGAAGGGGTCGAGACGCACATAGTTGGACTGGCGCCAGCGGTACGACTCGCCGGAGAGTTCGTCGTCGACGACGAATTCCGCGTGCCAGTCGAGACCGAGAGCGGGGAGGTCCAGGCTTACCGTCGCCTCGCGGGTGTTGTGTGGATCGAGATTGACGACAGCCAGCACCACATCGCCTAGTCCGTGCCTTTGTGTGGCCGTGTTGTAGGCGCCGGGGAGCCTCTTCGAGAAGCAGACGAGCTCCGGCCGGTCGACGTGATGGAACCGTAGGTTACGCAATTCCTGGAGTGCTGGGTGCGCTCTTCTGAACAAATTCAACTGAGTGAGGAGGGGCGCGAGACTGCGCCCTTCTCGCTCGGCGGCTACCCAGTCGCGAGGTTTATACTGATATTTCTCGCTATCTAGGTACTCTTCGCTACCCGGGCGAACCGGGACATTTTCGAACAACTCATAGCCAGCGTAGACACCCCACGTAGGCGACAGCAATGCCGCCAGAACAGCACGAATCTCAAAGGCTGGCCGGCCTCCATGCTGGAGGTATTCGTGAAGGATGTCGGGCGTGTTGACGAACAGGTTGGGACGAAGGAAGTGCGCGGTATCTTGGGATAGCTCCCTGAGGTACTCCTCCAGCTCGTCCCGGCTGTTCTTCCAGGTGAAGTAGGTGTACGACTGGTCGAAGCCCACCTTGGCCAGCGTCTGCATCATCGCCGGGCGGGTGAACGCCTCGGCCAGGAACAGCACGTCGGGGTCGGTCGCGTGGATCTCCCCGAGCATCCGCTCCCAGAACACCACCGGCTTGGTGTGGGGGTTGTCGACGCGGAAGATGCGCACCCCGAGGTCCATCCAGTACAGGATCACCCGCTTGACCTCGGCGAAGATGCCTTCCGGGTCCTTGTCGAAGTTCAGGGGGTAGATGTCCTGGTATTTCTTCGGTGGGTTCTCCGCGTAGGCGATGCTGCCGTCGGCCCTGACGTTGAACCACTCCGGATGCTCCTTGACCCAGGGGTGGTCGGGGGAGCACTGCAGGGCCAGGTCGAGCGCGATCTCCATGCCCAGCTCACGGGCGCGGGCCACGAAGGCGGAGAAATCCTCGACCGACCCGAGGTCCGGGTGGACGGCGTCGTGGCCGCCGAACTCCGAGCCGATCGCCCACGGTGAGCCGGGATCGCCCTGCTCGGCCTGCAACGTGTTGTTCCGGCCCTTGCGGTAGGCGTGGCCGATGGGGTGGATCGGCGGCAGGTAGACCACGTCGAAGCCCATCGCGGCGACCGCCGGAAGACGCCGCGCCGCCGTTCTGAAGTTCCCTGACGTGGTGGCGTCGGAGACCGAACCGTCGGGACCCGCCTCGACGACCGCGCCCTCCGAACGCGGAAAGAGCTCATACCAGGACCCGAACAGCGCCCGCCGCCTCGACACCGCGATCCGGTGCCGGCCCGACCTCGTCACCAGGTCGCGCAGCGGATGCGCGGCGAGCAGCGCCGCGGTCTCGGGCAGCTGGGCCAGCGACAGCCGCGCCCTCGGGTCGAGGTCGTCGTCACGCAGCCGGGCCGCGACCGCCTGCAGCGCGGCCCGGTGCCCGCACGTCCCGGTCTCGGGCGGCGCCTCCGCCGCGGCCTCGTCCGGCTCCGCCGCGACGTCCTCGTCCGAGGTGACCGCGGGCATCCGGAAGCGGTCCGACGCGCGGCAGTCGGCGGGCCGTACGGCTTTCGCCGCCCGCTCGAACAGCCGGGCGCCCTCCTCGCACATCAGCTCGGCGTCGATGCCGCGGGGGATCTTGATGCCCGCGTCGTGCAGCCACGTGGCCAGGGGGTCGCCCCACGCCTCGACGCGGAAATGCCACTCGCCCTCGGTGGGCAGCGACACCGAAACGCCCCACCGGTCCGTGCCGGGCGCCTGCTCGCGCATGCGCAGCAGCGGGCTGCGCATGCCCTCGGGATCGGTCAGCACGACTCCCGCCGCGACCGCGTCGTGGCCTTCGCGGAAAACGGTGGCGCCGATCTCGAAGGTCTCACCGGCCGCCGCCTTAGCGGGGCGCTGCCCGCAGTCGACGACGGGGTGGATGTCCTGAATGGGGATTCGTCCGATCATCGCATTTCAAGGTAGCGACGGCACACCCGGTGCCGCCGGAATGTGAGTTGGGAAGAAGCTTTTACTTTTTCAAGTGGTTTGTAGCCGGCCGGTGGTGGTTCTCCGGCCGCGCGTTCTCGGTCACGGGAGGGAGCCTTCCCAGGCAGGAGCCTGTCATCCCGTGGGTCGATCATGCCGCTGCCGACGACGGAAAGACTCGGTGCAGCACATCATGGCGTCTGACGGCGCGCAGCATGCCGAGATCCTCGCAGGTGCAAGGAGACTCGCCGAGTTTTCCCCACCTGTCGTGAACGTCCGGTTCGCGGTTCCGGACCCGACCTTAGGGGAGACGTCCACCCCGATGGGCGGACACGTCGTCCGGTGGTGGACGACCACCGGCCCACGGCTCTATATGGAGGACTGTTGTACGACGTCCGCGGGCCTGCCGGCCTCGGTACGCAAAGGTTTGATGGGTTTGGTACACAGAAAGGAGGTGCCCCCATAGTGGCTCTTCATGCGCCGCTGAGGAAAGAGTCAGAGGCGTTCTGCTCAAGTCTGTCTTTTCCCACGCCAACCCATGAGACTCAGGTGAACCAATGTTGAGGAAGTGCGGTCGCCGGGAAGATGCAGTTCTCGGGACGTGCCCGCGCGGGCCCGTGCCGTACACGATCGTGGGCCGCGCCGGCGTCGTCCGCGTCACGGGGAAGCGAACATTGGCCGTGCGGCGTTTGAACGGCGTCGCCGGTGGTGAGGGGGAAGCTCATGATGTTGAGCTGACAAGAGCTGGGATACCGACAGGAGTGTTTCGGTCGCGCTACGTGGCGCTGAGAAAATAGGGTCTGGCACCGTGAGAGCAATCCGCAGGTTCACCGTCCGAACCGTTCTCCCCCCGCAACTCGCCGCACTCGGCGAACTGGTTCACAATCTTCGCTGGTCATGGCATCCCGAGACCACGGACCTCTTCGCCGAGGTCGATCCCGTCGTCTGGGAGCGGGTCGGCCACGACCCGGTGGCGCTGCTCGGGGCCGTGGAGGCCGGCCGTCTTCGCGAGCTGGCCGCCGACCGCCGCTTCCTGCGGCGTCTCGCCGACGCGGCCGACGACCTGCGCGAATACATGACCGCCCCGAGGTGGTATCAATCCCAGTCCGACACGCCGCAGGCCATCGCCTATTTCTCCCCGGAATACGGCATCGCCGCGGCCCTGCCGCAATACTCCGGCGGGCTCGGCATCCTCGCCGGCGACCACCTGAAGGCGGCGAGCGACCTCGGCGTGCCGATCCTCGCCGTCGGACTGCTCTACCGCCACGGATACTTCACCCAGTCGCTGTCGCCCGAGGGCTGGCAGCTTGAGCACTACCCGAGCCTCGACCCGGGCGGCCTGCCGCTCACCCTTCTGAAAGACGAGGCCGGTGTCCCCGCGCGGGTCCACATCGCGCTGCCCGAGGGGCGCACCCTCCACGCCCAGATCTGGGTGCTCCAGGTCGGGCGGGTGCCGCTGCTGCTGCTCGACTCCGACGTCGCCGACAACGACACGCTCGCCCGCGACGTCACCGACCGGTTGTACGGCGGAGGCGGTGACCACCGGCTCCTGCAGGAACTCCTCCTCGGCGTCGGAGGGGTCCGGGCCATCCGCGCCTACTGCCGCGTCACCGGACATCCCGAGCCCGAGGTCTTCCACACCAACGAGGGCCACGCCGGGTTCCTCGGCATCGAGCGCATCCGCGAACTCACCGAGGCTCGGCTGTCCTTCGACGAGGCCCTTGAGGCCGTACGCGCCGGCACGGTGTTCACCACCCACACGCCGGTCCCCGCGGGCATCGACCGCTTCCCCGCCGACATGATCGAGCGCCAGTTCGGCGGCTCCAACGCCTGGCCGACCGTCCCGGTCGACCGCATCCTCGCCCTCGGCGCCGAGCCCGACGGGCTTGAGGGGGAGAAGGCCGTGTTCAACATGGCCGTCATGGGCATGCGCCTGGCGCAGCGCGTCAACGGCGTCTCCGAGCTGCACGGCGAGGTCAGCCGGGAGATGTTCCAGGGCCTGTGGCCGGGCTTCGACATGGCCGAGGTGCCGATCGGGTCCATCACCAACGGCGTGCACGCCCCCACGTGGGTGGGCCGCGAGATCATGGAGCTCGCCGGACGCGAGCTGCCGGCCCTCGTGGACCGGTCCCAGGGCTGGGAGGGCATCCAGCGCATCTCCGACGCCGACATCTGGTCGATCCGGGGCCGGCTGCGCCGCCGTCTGGTCGAGGCGGCGAGGAGGAGGCTCCGCACGTCGTGGCGCGACCGCGGCGTTTCGGCGGCCGAGCTCGGGTGGGTCGACGAGGTGCTCGACCCCGACGTCCTGACCATCGGCTTCGCCCGGCGGGTGCCGTCCTACAAGCGGCTCACCCTCATGCTCAGCGACCCCGAACGGCTGCGCGAGCTCCTGCTCGACCCCGAGCGCCCCGTGCAGATCGTCATCGCGGGCAAGGCGCACCCGGCGGACGAAGGCGGCAAGAAGCTCATCCAGCAGATCGTGAAATTTGCGGACATGGAGGACGTACGGCACCGCATCGTCTTCCTGCCCGACTACGACATGACGCTCGGCCAACTGCTCGTCCAAGGCTGCGACGTGTGGATGAACAACCCGCTGCGCCCCCTGGAGGCGTGCGGCACGTCCGGCATGAAGGCCGCCCTCAACGGCGGACTCAACCTGTCCATCAAGGACGGCTGGTGGGACGAGTGGTACGACGGCACCAACGGCTGGGCGATCCCCACCGCCGACGGCGTCGACGACCCCGACCGGCGCGACCACCTCGAAGCCCAGGCGCTCTACGACCTGATCCAGATCGAGGTCGCCGACCGCTTCTACGACCGCGCCGCCGACGGCCTTCCCCGGCGCTGGCTCGAAATGGTCAAACACACCCTGACCTCCCTCGGCCCCAAGGTGCTCGCCGGACGCATGCTCCGCGACTACGTCGACGACCTCTACACCCCGGCCGCCAGATCCGCACGCGCCCTCGGCGCCGACGGCCACGCCCAAGCCAGGGCCTTCGCCGCCTGGAAACTCAAGGTCAGCCGCGCCTGGCCCGGCGTCAGAGTCGAACACGTCGAAACCTCAGGCGTCGGCGACACGCCCGAGGTGGGCACCGCCCTCGACCTCCGCGCCACCATCGCCCTCGGCGAACTCCAGCCCGACGACGTCGCCGTCCAAGTGGCCTACGGCCGCGTCGGACCTCACGACGAACTCGCGGCCCCCGACTACGCCGTCCTCGCCGCCGCCGAAGTCGCCGACGACGGCAAAGCCTTCTACCGGGGCACCGTCCCCCTCGACCGCACCGGCGCCTTCGGCTACACCGTCCGCGTCGTACCCCGCCACCCGCTCATGGCCTCACCCGCCGAACTCGGCCTCGTCACCCTTCCCGAGGAGCCCGCAGGAATGACCAACGGCACGCTGCGTTGATGGCGACGCTGCGCGTCGCGGCGAGGGGGCTCTTACCCGGTGTCTTCCCTCGTCGCTCCGGTCCCTTCGCTCCCGGAGCTCCTCAGTCCAGACACCGGCGCCCCCTCGCGCTCCGGGGGTGGGCGGGTCCCGAATGGGAACGGGCCGGGGTGGGCGGGGTGGCCGACTGCTTCGGGGGTCGGCCATCCTTGGCGGCCGGTGCTCAGGAAGTCGGCGGAGCTGGTTGGCCGGCCAGGCCGAGTGGCGGGCTGCCGGTGTTGAAGCCTGGTGTCGTTGAAACCCCGTGTCATTGAAACAGGGGGGTGGGAGTCTGCGTTGTGTGAGGTTAGGCTATCTTTACCAGCGGCCTAGAAAGCCAGGTCTGAGCTAGAGATCGCCGATGATCTCGCCGGTTGCCCGGGGCCGCGACTCCACCCCCCGACGCGACACCAAAGAGTGAGGAAATCCATGTCAGTGCGCAGGCTGATCGCCGCTGCCATCATCCCGCTGGCACTGCTCGCCACCGCCTGCGGCGGCGGCGAGCCTGCCGCCGCGCCTACGAGCAGCGAGGATCCGGAGAAGTTCGAGGACGCCTCCCTCGTCATCTACTCGGGCCGCAACGAGAACCTCGTCGGTCCTCTGATCGACAAGCTGAAGACCGCGACCGGGCTCGACGTGCAGGTGAGGTACGGCGACAGCGCCGAACTCGCGGCCCAGATCCTGGAGGAGGGCGAGCGCACCCGGGCCGACCTCTTCTTCTCGCAGGACGCCGGCGCTCTCGGCGCGCTGTCGAAGGCGGGCGTGCTCGCTCCGCTTCCGCAGCCCCTGCTCGACCGCGTCCCCGAGAAGTACCGCAGCGCCGACGGCACGTGGATCGGGGTCTCCGGACGCGCCCGCGTGATCGTCTACGACCCCCGCACGGTGCAGGACCCGCCGAAGAGCGTGTTCGACCTCACCGATCCGAAGTACAAAGACAAGGTGGGCTGGGCTCCCACCAACGCCTCGTTCCAGTCCTTCGTCACCGCGCTCCGGCTGGTCTCCGGTGAGGACAAGGCGCGCAAGTGGCTGGAGGACATGAAGGCCAACGGCACCCAGACGTTCTCCAACAACGGCAACATCCTCAATGCGGTTGACGAGGGCAAGGTGTCCGCCGGGCTTATCAACCACTACTACTGGTACGAGAAGGTCGCGGAGAAGGGCGAGGCGGGCGTGCCGTCCAAGCTCTCCTTCCCGGCTGAGGGCGATCCCGGCGCGCTGGTCAATGTGGCGGGCGTGAGCGTGCTCAAGGCGTCCAAGCACGGCGCCGCCGCGCAGAAGGCGGCCGAGTTCATGCTCGGGACCGAGGCGCAGAAGTACTTCGCCGACGAGACCAAGGAATACCCGCTGGTCGAGGGGGTCGCCACGGCCCCCGGCCTGCCCGCCCTCGACTCGATCAAGGGCCCGGACCTGGACCTGTCCAAGCTCGACTCGCTGGAGCAGACCCTGACCCTGCTGAAAGAGGTTGGGCTCGTCTAGATGGTCCGCACTGCACCACCGAGAGGGAGAACCCGTCGGGGCGGCGCGCCTCGGCGGGTTCCCCGTGTGCTGCTCGTCCCCGCGGTTTTTGCGGCTCTGGTGTCGCTGCTCCCGATCGTCTACCTCGTGGTGCGGGCGGCGGAGGGCGGTCTCGGGGTGGTCGCCGAGACGCTGTGGCGGGCCCGCACGTTGGAACTCGCGGTGCGCAGTCTCGGTCTGGCCGCCGTCGTCACGCTGCTCTGCGTGGTGATCGGCGTGTCGCTCGCCTGGCTGGTCGTCCGTACGGACCTGCCGGGCCGCCGTGTCTTCGGCGTGCTCGCCGCGCTGCCGCTGGCGGTGCCGTCGTATGTCGCGGCCTACACGTGGGTCGCCGCCCTCCCGGACCTGTCGGGTTTCTGGGGGTCGGTGATGGTGCTCACGCTGGTGAGCTATCCGTACGTCTATCTGCCCGCCGCCGCGGCCCTCGCCCGCCTCGACCCCGCGATGGAGGAGGTCGCGCTCTCGCTGGGACGCGGCCGGATGTCGGTCGTGCTGCGGCAGCTCCGGCCCTCGGTCGCGGCCGGGGGCCTGCTCGTGGCGATGTATGTGCTGGCGGAGTTCGGGGCCGTCGCCATCATGCGCTTCGACGTGTTCACCACACAGATCTACACCTCCTACCGGGCCGGGTTCGACCGCACGCCCGCCGCGGTGCTCGGCCTGCTGCTGGTGGTCGTCACGTCCGCGATCGTGGTCGCGGAGGCCCGGTCGCGCGGCCGGGCCTCCTATGCCACGCGCGGAGCGCCGGCCCGGCGGCGGCGCGTGGTGGCGCTGCGCCCCGCCGCGCGGGTCGCGGGGCTCGCGTGGTCCACCTCCGTCGCCGTGGCGGCGGTCGGGTTCCCCTTCGCGGCGATCTGCTACTGGCTGCTGGACGGCGCCTCGGCTGAGCTGCGTCCAGCCGAGCTGTTCAGCGCCTTCGGCGCGACGCTGTCCATGTCGGCGGCGGGCGCTCTGGTGAGTACGGCTCTCGCCGTGCCGGTCGGCGTCATCGCCGCGCGTCACCGGGGCAGGACGGCGTCCTTCCTCGAACAGTCCACCTACGTGGGACACGCGCTTCCCGGCATCGTGATCGCGCTGTCGCTGGTGTTCTTCGGGGTGCGCTACGCCTACCCGCTCTACCAGCGGTGGCCGATGCTCGTGCTGGCTTACGCCGTACTGTTCCTCCCTGCGGCGGTGGGCGCGGTGCGGGCGTCGGTGCTGCAAGCACCGCCCGTTGTGGAGGAGGTCGCCCGCTCGCTCGGACGCGGCCCGCTCGCGGTCATGCGGGAGGTGACGCTGCCGCTGGCGCTGCCGGGTGTGCTGGCCGGCGGGGCGTTGGTCTTCCTCACCGCGATGAAGGAACTGCCCGCGACGCTGCTGCTGCGGCCGACCGGCATGGAGACCCTCGCCACCCGGCTCTGGACCGAGACCGGTTCCGGGGCGTACGGCGCCGCCGCGCCTTATGCGGCGCTGCTGATGCTGGTGGCCGCAGTGCCGGGGTTCGTGCTCGGCCACCGTTCGACCAGGGAGGACGCTTGAGACTGAAGGTCGACGGGGTGTCGAAGGAGTTCGGTGGCACGCGGGTGCTCGCCGGGGCGTCCCTCAGCGTCGCCGACGGCGAACTGGCCGCGGTGCTCGGCCCCTCCGGGTGCGGCAAGACGACCTTGCTGCGCATCGTGGCGGGGTTCGAGAGCGCCGACGCCGGCACCGTGGCCATCGGCGGTGTGGATGTGACCGGGCTGCCGCCGGAGCGGCGCAGGATCGGCATCGTGCCGCAGGAGGCGGCGCTGTTCCCGCACCTCACGGTGGCGCGCAACGTCGCGTTCGGCCTGCCGCGCGGCGGGCGGCGCGACGAACGGGTGGCTGAGTGCCTGAACCTGGTGGGGCTGTCGGGATACGGGGAGCGCATGCCGCATGAGCTGTCCGGTGGGCAGCAGCAGCGGGTCGCGCTGGCCCGCGCGCTGGCTCCGAGGCCGGGTGTGGTGCTGCTCGACGAGCCGTTCAACGCGCTGGACCGTTCCCTGCGGGTGAGCGTCCGCGAAGACGTGCGGGACGCGTTGAAGAAGGCCGACGCCACCGCCGTCCTGGTCACCCACGACCAGGAGGAGGCCATGTCGATGGCCGACACGGTCGCGGTCATGCGGGAGGGGCTCATCGTGCAGAAGGGCGACCCGGCGTCGGTCTACGCGGCGCCGCACGACCTCGGCGTCGCCACCTTCGTGGGGGAGGCGGTGGTGCTCGACGCGTCCGCCGAGCGCGGTGTGGCGTCGTGCGCGCTCGGCAGCCTGCCGCTGCGGTCCGGGGGAGGCGGCGGCCGGGGGCGTGTCGCCGTACGTCCCGAGCAGTTCGTGGTCACCCCGCCGGAGGCGGGAGTGGCGGGGCTGGTGGAGCGGGTCGAGTTCTTCGGGCACGACGCGGCGCTGACGGTGGCGCTCGACAACGGCGTGGTGATCAGGGCTCGCACCCGGGGTGACGTGCCGCACCGGCCGGGAGACCGGGTGGGGGTCGGTGTCGAGGGGCCGGTGCTGTTTTTCGAGCTATAAACGGCGCTATTTGCGTTTTGGGTGTTTTGGGACTTATGGCCTGAGTGCGGGACGGTGCCGGGCGGCGTCGGACGCATGCGCCAGGGGGCGTCGCCGCGTGCGGATTTCGGTAGGGACGTGCTATGACATGTGGTGGTTTTAGGTAGGTGAACCGGAGCCGGGAGAATTAAGGGGATTAGCCACTATCGTGGCTTTCCATGGTCCGGTCCGTTCTCCGTCTGCTGGTGCCGCGTTGGCTGAGACGCCCCATGGTCGCCCGCTTCGATGCGCGCTATGTCTCCAAGGTCGACCACCGCAACGACATCAAGGACTCCCTCTGGGAGATCCAGGTGGTCCGGCGCGAGGTCGCCGAACTCCGCCGTGAGGTCGAACAGCTGCGGACAAAGCTCGCCGAGGCCGTGCCGAGCCCCGAGCTCGTGTCACGTGTCATCGAGGTGGAGCGGCTCACCAAGGAGACGGCGTCGTCCCTGGACCGGGTCCTGCAGAACGAGGTGCTGCTGTGGCAGGCCGTGGACGCGGTCGCCGGAGACGCGTTCCCCCTCCCGGACAGCGGAGGGGCCACCCGATGCGCGTGAGATGGACGCGGGACGGCGCCACCTGGAGGCTCGCGTTCCGCCTCGACCGCGAGGACGCCATCGTCGGCACCGTCACCGACGGGCAGCCCGTGGCGCTCGCCACCAACACGTGCGAGGTACGGCTGCCGCGTGAGATCCCCGAGCCCCACCCCGACCTGCTCGCCACCGCCGCCTGGACGGTCATCGCGCCCTGGACGCGGCGGCGGCTGCGGTTCGACCGGCCGATCTCGCCCGAGCTGGCCATGGCCTTCGCCGGCGGTTGGGGCGTGGAGGCGGGCCCGACGGCCGGCACGCCCCGGCGCGGTGGGCGGCTCGCCATCTCCTACAGCGGCGGGGCCGACTCCGTGGCGGTGGCCGAACTGCTGGAGGAGGCGCCGTTCATCCACTTCCAACGGGTCTCGCACCCCCGCATCCCCAACCGCTGGACCCACTACCGCGCCGACGTGCTGGCCGACCTGGCGGCCGAGACCGGACGCGACCTCACCGTCGTGCGGTCGGACCTGGAGTTCACCCTCGCCGAGCCGCGGCCCGGCTATCCCGAACACCACGCCGTCGCCGCAGGAGCCCTGCTCCTCGCCGACGAGATGGACCTCGGCGGACTCGCCTTCGGCTACGAGCTGGGCTCACGCTGGCTCGGCGGCGACCGCTACATCCTGCGCTACACCCCCGACAACCCCATGTGGGCCCCGCACGGCGCATGGGGGCGGCTGTTCGAGGCGGCCGGCCTCTCCATCGTCCTGCCCATGGGCGGCGTGAGCGAGGCGGTGACCATGCGGATCGCGCTCGACTCCAAGCTCGCCGACCAGGTCCGCTGGTGCCTGCGGGGCAGCCGCGGCGCCCCCTGCGGCACCTGCGGGAAATGCCTCTACAAGGAGCTGATCCAGGCGGCGGTCGAACGCCGCCCCCTCGACACCACGGTCACCGCCAAGCGTCCCGTCGCCAGGAAGTGGCAGGAGCCCCCTCCGTACGGCGGCCAGGAGATGATCGAGTACGGCTGCGCCTGGGTGCCCGGCATCCAGAAGGGCCCCTTCGCCAAGGCCGCCGAACACCTGCGTGCCACGCCCAAGTCGGTCGGCTGGCTGGAGCGCTGCTACCGCCCCGCCGTCGCCGAGATCCCGGCGCGGTGGCGCAAGCGCATCGAGGACTACATGGCGCTGGAGGTCGGCTTCATGAATGAGGACGAGGCGCGCAAGGTCGAGACGTGGGGCCAGACGTGCGGCACAGCGGCGGGCGCGGCGTCAGGCACGGCAGCGGGTACGGCAGCGGGTACGGCGGGGGAAGCGGCCGATGGGTGAACGGCTGAGCCGGCGCTCGCTGCTGGTCGGTGTCGGGGCCGCGGGGGGCGCGGCGGCGATGTTCGCCGCCATGGGCGCCCTCGGGCTGGCGCCCGTCTCCCACGAGACCCGCGCCTTCACCCCTCCCCGGCCGGGCGACTTCAGCCTGCGCGGCAGGGGAGCGGCGAGGGTCGTCGTGATCGGGGCCGGGGTGGCCGGGCTGACTGCCGCCTACGAACTCGGCAAGGCGGGCTACGACTGCGTGGTCCTGGAGGCCGCCGACCGGATCGGCGGGCGCGTCCTGACGCTGCGCGGCGGCGACACGCTCCCCGAGCTGAACGGCGCCGCCCAGACGGCGAAGTTCGGGGACGGCGTCTACTTCAACGCCGGAGCGGCGCGGATCGCCACATGGATGGTCACCCTCGACTACTGCCGCGAACTCGGCGTGCCGATCGAGACGTTCGTCAACAGCAACGCCTCGGCCTACGTCTACACGGGCGACATGCGGGCCCCCGCCCGCACCCGCACCGTCCGCGCGGACATGTACGGCTACATCGCCGAACTGCTCGCCAAGGCCACCGACGCGGGCGCCCTCGACCGCCGCCTGACCAAGGACGACAGGGAACGGCTCCTGGAGTTCCTGTCCGAGTTCGGCGACATCGGCGACACGTATGACTACCGGGGGTCGCCCCGCCGGGGTTTCGACAAACCGCCCGGGATCGAGCCGGGCGCCCCGCTGCCCGGTCCCGACCCGCTGTCCACGGTGCTCTCGGCGGGCGTCGGCCGTGCCGTCACCATGGACTTCGGCTTCGAGCAGGCGGCGCCGATGTTCCAGCCGGTCGGTGGCATGGACGCCATCACCCGAGCGCTGGCCGAGGCCGTCGGCGAGCACCGGATCAAGCTCGGAACCCGCGTGACCCGGATCACCGGCCGCGCCGACGGCGTCGAGGTGGGGTACGCCGGCGGCACGGTGACCGGCGACTACTGCGTTGCCACGCTCCCACCGCATCTGATGGCCCGCATCCCGCACAACCTCGGCACGCCCGTCACCGACGCCCTGCGCGTCCCCCAGCCCATGTCGGCGGGCAAGCTCGCCCTGGAGTACGGCCGCCGCTGGTGGGAGCTGGACGACCACATCTACGGCGGCGCCACCGAGACCGACCTCGACATCACCCACATCTGGTATCCCTCGTACGGCTACCACGGGCAGCGCGGCCTGGTCGTCGGCTACTACGCCGTCGCAGAGCACGCCGACGTCTACGCCGCCCTCACCCACGACGAGCGTCGGCGCAGGGCCCTCACCCAGGGCAAGAAGATCCACGGTGAGAAGTACCGCTCCGACCTCCTGTCGAGCGTGTCGCTCGAATGGCGCAGGCAGCCCCACATCGAGGGCGCGTGGATGGTGTGGCCGTCGCGCGGCGCGCCGTACGACCTGCTCCAGCGGCCGGCGGGCCGCGTCTATTTCGCCGGGGACTGGCTGACCCGCCTCATCGCCTGGCAGGCCGGGGCCATGGAGTCGGCGCGCAAGGTGGTCACCGAGCTTCACCAACGGGTTCTCGCCGAGCCGGCGTAGCGCCGCGCGGACGTAGGATCGGACATCCCCGCTGGGTGCGGGGTGCACAACGATGTGGATACCGGTGGAAGGTGAATTCCCTTGACCCTCGGCGCACTTGAGTGGGTCCCCGCGCTCGACCGCCCCGATCTGCTCGCCGCTCCCGTGGCGCAGGCCGTACACGAGCTGGGCATCGAGGCCGCGGTCGCCGAGATCGACCCTGCCCTGTCGGACACCGTCGAGTTCTGCGAACGTTACGGTGTGGCGCTTGAGGAATCGGCCAACTGCGTGGTGGTGACGGCCAAGCGCGGCGGCGAGCTGCGCTATGCCGCGTGCCTGGTCATGGCGGACCGGCGGGCCGACATCAACGGCGTGGTGCGCAAGCGTCTCGACGCGAGGAAGACGTCGTTCGCGCCGATGGCCGACGCCGTCGAGCTGACCGGGATGGAATACGGCGGCATCACGCCGGTCGGCCTGCCCGAGGGGTGGCCGGTGCTGGTGGACACGGCGGTCGCCTCCCACCCTCGCGTGATCATCGGCAGCGGGGTGCGCAGGTCGAAGCTGGCGGTGTCGGGAGAGGCGCTCGCGGGGCTGAAGGCGGCGGAGGTGCTCGCTCTGTCCCTGTGAACGACCTTGTGAATTCCCAGGGTTGAAGTCGACCCGGGTTTGGGAAACCGTTGGTGTTCGGCCGAACGTTATGCGGGTGGGGAGTGGGAGACGCCCGTCCCCGCCCACCAAGCGCCGGCGGTGTGACGCGACGGGATGGTGAAGGTCGTGTCGGGTCGCCGGTCGGCTTCGCGGTCCGGGCTCGCGAACCGGGGTGAAAGGTGCTCCACATGGCCAAGTGGCTCGTCTCACGGGTGGTTGGAAAATTGGCGGTGTTCAAGCCGGTATGGTGCTGCATGCCATGAATCAGGACGACCAGCTCGGGCCTTACAAGCTGCTCAGACGACTCGGCGAAGGCGGCATGGGCGTCGTCCATCTCGCCACCGACCCGCAGGGCCGCGAGGTGGCCGTCAAGGTGCTGCGCCCCGAGGTCGCGGGCGACGACCTCGCGCGCCGAAGGCTCGCCCGCGAGGTCGAGACCCTCAGGCGCGTGCGCAGCGAGCACATCGCCGAGGTGATCGACGCCGATGTCACCGGCCAACGGCCGTACATCGTCACCCGCTATGTCCCCGGGAAGTCCCTCGACGACGTCGTGAAGCAGGACGGCCCCCTCGACCTGCCGGGTCTGGTCAAGGTCGCCCACGGGGTGGCCGCCGCGCTGGCCGCCGTGCACTCCGTGGGAGTGATCCACCGCGACCTCAAACCGGGCAACGTACTGATCCTCTCCGGGTCGCCCGTCCTCATCGACTTCGGCATCGCCCAGGGCGTGGACGCCACCCGGCTCACCCAGACCGGCATGTTCATCGGCACCCCCGGCTACCTCGCGCCGGAGATCATCGAAGGCCAGGAGGCGGGGCCCGAGGTCGACGTGCACGCGTGGGCGGGCACGCTTCTTTACGCGGCCAGCGGCCAGCCGCCGTTCGGCAGGGGCACGCTGGAGATGATCTTCTACAACATCACGGCGGGCAAGGCCAACGTGGACGCGGCCCCGCCGGTCCTCCGGCCCCTGCTACGCGCCGCGCTCCAGCGAGACCCTAAAAAACGCCCCCGGGCGGATGATCTCACCGAATACACCGCGCGCCTGCTTCCCCGTCCGACGCCGCCCCGACCGGGCGGCGTCCGCGTGCCCGACGAGATCACGACGGTGCCCGAGTTCCAGGCCGTCCGCCGGCCCGACGCCGACGGCGCCGACATTCCGACCCCCCGGGTCATCGGCCCGGGCGCCGGCCCCGGCCAGGAGGCCCACGCCGTTCCGCCGGCGGCAGTACGGCACGACGCGCAGCCCGGCATGCCGGCCACGGGAGATCGCCACTACGTCTCCCTCCTCGGCGACCCGGGCGCGATCCGGAGCACCGGCCCGTCCGCGGGACCGGCGGCAGGGCGGGTGACCGGCCCGGCGACAGGTCCGGTGACCGGCCCCGCCGCCGGACCGGGGGCAGGACCGGGCGCAGGACCGGGCGCGGACACCGACGCGCCGGAGGACGGCGACCCGTGGCCGACCCGCAGGGTCACCACGGACGAGCTGCGCCAGGTGTCCTCCGGCACCTGGGACCCCGCCAAGCACTCCATGTCGGGGACCCCCGGGCCCGGCCGTCCCGCTGAGGGGCGCGCGCCGGGGGGCCCGGGCGCCCCGCCGGCCGGCTCTCACGCGTCGGCCCGCCGTGTCCCGCCCCCGCAGGAAGGCGATGTGCCCACGCTGCGGGTGCGGCCGGAGGAGCTGCCCGCCGAATACCACCGCTCCACCGGCGCGGCGCCCGGTCCGCGCGATGACCTCCCGGCTCCCTACCCCGCCCAGGCGGCACCCCGGCAGGACCGGCGCGACGAGGCCGCCCACGCTCCGCCGTACCCGCCGCAGCGGCCCGCGGAGCAGCCGCCGCGCACGCGCTTCACCCCGCCCTCGGCCGACGGCCGTCCGGCGTGGCCCGGCGCGC
Source organism: Sinosporangium album (assembly GCF_900100605.1). GTDB lineage: Bacteria > Actinomycetota > Actinomycetes > Streptosporangiales > Streptosporangiaceae > Sinosporangium > Sinosporangium album. Next base: position 78,892 of record NZ_FNCN01000022.1, read on the forward strand.
CCCAGCGGTCGTCCAAGGCGTACGGCGTGGCGGCCGCGATGCTGGCCGCCATCATGGTGGGCGTGGCCGTCGTGGCGCCCGTCGTGGTCGCCGCGCTCGCGATCCCCGTCGCCGTGCTGCTGCGCGCGGCCGACATCGCCCAGCCCCGTCTGAACGCGCGCAGACCGGCTGCCGAGGCTGCGGCCGACGTCGTCAGGGTGCTGGCCGAGCCGGGCGCGCTGCTGAGGTCGGTGGGCATCACGCTGGCGCTCGTGCCGTACGCGCTCGTGCTCGGTCTGCCGGTGACGCTGCTGCTCACCGTGCTGGTCGACTCGATGCCGCTGACGACCGCGCTGAGCTGGGGTGCGGCGGTCGCGCTCTGGGCGCTGTGCGCCGGGCCCGGCGTTGAGGGACCAAGCAGACAAATCAAGAGAACGCTCGCATCCCTGCTTCCCGCGCGTACGGTGGCTGTGACGGCGGCGTGTGCCCTCGCGGTCGTGGCCGGGCTGGTCCTGGCCGTGGTCGCGGGCGTCTTGGGGGACGGCGTCGCGTCGATCGGCTGGACGCCGTTCGACGTCGGCTCCGTGATCGACAGTTTGAGAGACCTGAGAGGGAAGGCGGCGGGATGAACGAGCAAGGGGGATGTCGGCCGGGTCGCGACCTGGGCGGCTCATGCGGCGGGGTGAGCGGATGAGCACCCGCGGCATGGAGATTCCCGAAAGGCTCGGCCCCTACCGGCTGGTCCGCAAGCTCGGCGAAGGCGGCATGGGGGTCGTCCACCTGGGCGTCGACGACGAGGGGAGTGAGGTCGCCGTCAAGGTGCTCCACTCGCACGTCGCGGCCGATCTCAAGGCCCGCGACCGGCTGACCCGCGAGGTGGAGACCATGCGGCGGGTGCGCTCGCCGTACGTGGCCGAGGTCATGGACGCCGAACTCTCCGGCGACATGCCCTACGTCGTGACGAGGTTCGCCCCCGGCCGCACCCTGGAGGACACGGTGCTGACCGACGGGCCGCTGTCCGACCACGAGATCGTACGGCTGGCACGCGGCCTGTGCGAGGCCCTCGTCGCCATCCACTCGGCCGACGTGATCCACCGCGACTTCAAACCCGCCAACGTCATGCTGGTCGACGGCGAGCCGCTGGTCATCGACTTCGGCATCGCCCACCTGGTCAACGCCACCCGGCTCACCCAGACCGGCATGTTCGTCGGCACCCCCGGCTACCTTGCCCCCGAGATCATCAAGGACACCGAGATCACCCAGGCCGCGGACGTGCACGCGCTGGCCTCGACGGTGTTCTTCGGCGCCACCGGCAAGCCGCCCTTCGGCACCGGGGCGTTCGAGGTGGTGTGCTTCAACATCATGGAGGGCCGGGCCCAGATCGACCTGGCCCCGGCATGGCTGCGCGGCTGGCTCCGCCAGGCGCTGAACGTCGAAAGTGACGCACGGCCGAGCGCGCGCACCCTGCTCCGCATGGCCAAGGCGCTCGACCCCTCGGCGACCACCTTCCACGAGTCGCCCGCCGAGGCTACCCACGTGGGGCGGCCGGGCGGCACCCGTGTGATCGACCCCGGCGGCACGTCGGTGCTCGACCCGGTGAAGGACAATCCCGGCACCCGGGTCATCGAGCAGGACGACAACTTCTCCGACCTGCTGCCGCCCGTGCAGTACGCCAAGCCGCCGCGCCGCAGGGATCGCCAGGACCGGCACGAGCCGCCCCCGCAGCCCCACCACCGGCCCCACCAGCAACCCCACCAGCAGCCCCACCTCCAGCCGCACCGCGCGGCGGCCGTCGCGCCGCCGCAGACGGGGGCCAGGGCCCAGATGGCGCCTCCGCAGTACCCCCCGGCGCCTCCGCCGGCCCCGCCGCCCTTCCCCGACCAGCGGGTCGCAGGCCACCCCGGGCCGCGGCCCACCGGGCCGGCCCGGCAGGCGGCGCCGCCCGCGCAGGCCAGGCCGTACGCCCCGCCGGACACCCAGCCGCCCGCGCGGGCGGCCAGGCCGCACACGCCGCCACCGGACCGGCCGCGCTACCGCGCCTCCCACCCCCTCACCGGCGCGCTGCTGCTCGCCGTGCTCGCGGGCGCGGCGAGCATGCTGCCGGTGCTGGTCAGCGCGTTCGCGATCGTGCTCGTGCTCTGCCTGCGCGTCGGGGAATACCTCTTCGGCAACCTCGCGACACGCCGCTCCGAACGCGGTAGCAGCGCGGCCGACCCGCTGATGGTCCTGGTGGGCACGCCGTGGGCGCTGATCAAGGCGGGGCTCGTCACCCTCGTGCACGTGCCGCTGTCGGCGATGTTCGGCATGTGCGTGTGGGGGGTGCTGAGGTTCATGTTCGGCCTCACCACCGACTCGGCCGCCGCCTACGCCGCGGGCGCGTTCGTCATCGGACTGTTCCTGCTGCCGGGCGGCGGCGCCCCGCGCAAGGCCGTCACCCGCACGCTGACCGGGGTGATCCGCAGCCCCGGTGCGGCGACCGTTATCGCGATCACGGTCGGCACCATCGCCTTCTTCACGGTCATGATGGCGCTCGGCACCACGGCGTCCTTCCAGCCGTGGATGCCGCCCTCCGAGGTGGTGGAGAAGATCACGGAGGAGTTCCGAAGCACGGTGGCCGAAGGGCGTATGGGCGTCGTCGACCTCGTCACGAGGATGATCGGCGACCTGGTGTCCAGCCTCGGTCTGGGCTTTTTCTGACTGGGCGTATTCGGGAGGTGCAGGGGGCCGGGCTGTGGGGCACGATGGGGACACAAGCCGGAAGGAGAGGCATGGGAACCCCGCAAGGTGACCACCTCGGCCCTTACCGCCTGTTGTCGAGGCTGGGGGCCGGCGGGTTCGGTGAAGTGCACCTCGCTCTCGATCCCGAAGGCCGGACCGTGGCCGTCAAAGTGCTCCACCCCCACGTGGCGGCCGACACTCGCGCGCTGGCGAGACTGGCGCGCGAGGTGGAGGCCATGCGCCGGGTGCGCGGACGCCATATCGCCGAAGTGCTCGACGCGTCGCTCGACGGGCGTTCGCCGTACCTCGTCACCCGCTACATCCAGGGACGGCCTCTCAACGCCGTGGTGGCGGTCGAGGGGCCCGTCCACGGCGAGGAGCTCGTACGGCTGGCGCGGGGCTTATCCGAGGCGCTCATGGCCATCCACGAGTCGGGCGTGATCCACCGCGACCTCAAGCCGTCGAACGTGATACTGGCCGACGGTGAGCCGGTGGTGATCGACTTCGGGATCGCGGCCGTGGTGGACTCCGCCTCGGTCACGGCCTCCGGCGCGGTCCTCGGCACCCCGGGCTATCTGGCCCCCGAGGTGCTGGAGGGCCAGGAGACCCGGACCGAAGGCGACATCTTCGCATTCGCGGCCACGCTGGCCTTCGCCGCGACCGGGCGCGAGCCGTACGGCACGGGCTCGGTGGCGGCCATCGGCTACCGGGTGGTGCACCACGAGCCCGACCTGGAAGGCGTGCCCGACTGGCTCGCCGCGGTGCTGCGCGACTGCCTGGCCCCCGATCCGGCCGCCAGGCCGACGGCGGGGGAGATCCACGGCAGGCTGCCCGGCGTGGTCGGGGCGGCGGGCCCGCCTCCTCCGAAACCCCGGTCGGACACGTTCTCCCGGGCGCGCATCCCGGTGGCGCCGCCGGCTCCCGCCGCGGGACCGGCCTACGCCGAGCCGCCGCCGGCGAGGTCGAAGGCCGACCCGCTCCCGCCCCCGGTGAGCGGGTCGGGAGGCGATGTGCACAGCCTGTCCACCCGCGAGTGGCGGCCGGGGCAGCCCGATCCGCGGCCTCCGGCGGAGGTCGCCATGCGCAGGCGGCGCGCCCGCGTCAGACTTATCTGGATCATCGGTACCGGCGTGGTGGCGGCGCTCGGCGCGGCGGCCGCGAGGTCGGCGCTGCCGGAGGTGTCGCTGCTGCTTCTCGCGGCATACGGGTCGGGGGTCGCGATCGACGCCGCCGTCGGGCTGTTCGCGCGCAAGGACGTGGGCCGTGCCCTGCTGAGCGCGGGAAGCGGGGTGGGCGCGGTGGCGCTGTTCTTCCTGCTGAGTTCGATCTTCTCCACGTTCACGCTGGCCTTGGCGTTCGCCACCGTGATCGTCGTCTTGGTCGTTCTCGTCGTAGCCGGTTAGAGGTGTCCGGAACTTAGTTCGGTAGGGTTGGGGCGATGGTGCCCGCCGATCCGGGGGTTCGCCGGTAAGCTACTGGCGGGTAACATTGTGGTATAAGGGGCCAGGGCAGTCGCGACCGCCCGGGCCACCTGCTGTCACCACGCCCTTGGGCACTTGGCAGTTTTGGCATCACGTACATATCCGGCGCCGACCCACCGGCGGCGCACGCGAAGCACGGGAGGTCGGCCACCGGCCATGAACATCGTCGTCTGCGTGAAGCAGGTCCCCGATACGGCGACCGAGCGCAAGCTGAGGTCCGATGACAAGACGCTCGACCGCGACGCCGCCGACGGCGTCATCAACGAGCTGTGTGAGTACGCGGTCGAGGAGGCGCTGCTCCTCAAAGAAGCCCACGGCGGTGAGGTGACCGTCCTCACCATGGGCCCGAGCAAGGCCACCGACACCATCCGCAAAGCCCTGGCCATGGGAGCCGACAAGGCCGTCCACCTGGTGGACGACGCCCTGCACGGCTCCGACGCCCTGTCGACCTCCTACGCGATGGCCCAGACCCTCAAGACCATCGGGTTCGACGTCGTCATCCTCGGCTCGGAGTCCACCGACGCCCGCACCGGCCTGCTGGCCGCCATGCTGGCCGAACGGCTGGGCGTCCCGCAGCTCACCCAGGCCAACAAGGTCGACATCGACGGCACCGCCATCGCGATCCAGCGCCTCACCGACTACGGCCACGACAAGGTCGAGGCGTCCCTGCCCGCCGTCGTCTCGGTCGTCGAGAAGATCAACGAGCCGCGCTACCCGTCGTTCAAGGGCATCATGGCCGCCAAGAAGAAGCCGGTACAGACCCTGGGCATCGCCGAGGCCGGCATCGACGCCTCCCAGGTCGGCCTGGCCGGCGCCTGGTCGGAAGTGGTCGACTTCGCCGCCGCCCCGCCGCGGGCGGCCGGCACGATCGTCACCGACCAGGGCGACGGCGGCACGGGTGCCGCCGAGTTCCTGGCGTCCAAGAAGTTCATCTGAGGGAGACCAGGAATGGCTGAGATCCTCGTACTCGTCGAGCAGCTCGACGGAGACGTCAAGAAGGTCACCCTGGAGCTGCTGGCGCTGGCCCGCTCGCTGGGGTCGCCGTCGGCGGTGTGGGCCGGTCCCGGCTACTCCGCCGAGGCCAAGGCCAAGCTGGCGGGGCACGGCGCCGACAAGATCTATGTCGCGGACGCGGCCGAGATCGCCGACCACGTGGTGGCGCCCAAGGCGGAGCTCCTGGCGCAGCTGGTCGCCTCTGCCGCTCCGGCGGCGGTGCTGGTGGCCGCGACCGCCGAGGGCAAGGAGGTCGCCGGCCGGCTGGCGGTCAAGACCGGTTCGGGTGTGATCACCGACGCGGTCGGCCTCGGTGAGGGTTTCGTCGCCGACCAGTCGATCTTCGGCGGCGGTGTCAACGTGCACAGCCGGGTCACCAAGGGCACCCCGATCGTGGCGGTGCGGCCGAACTCCACCGCCCCGGTGGCCGAGGCCGGCGCCGGAGCCGAGGAGCAGGTGAGCGTAGCCCTGTCGGACGCGGCCCGCGCCGCCAGGATCGTCGAGCGGGTCAAGCAGGACAAGGGCGCCCGCCCCGAGCTGGCCGAGGCCGCCGTGGTGGTCTCCGGCGGGCGCGGTGTCGGCTCGGCGGAGAACTTCGCGCTGATCGAGAGGCTGGCCGACTCGCTGGGCGGGGCGGTGGGCGCCTCGCGGGCGGCGACGGACGCGGGGTGGTATCCGCACCAGTTCCAGGTGGGGCAGACGGGCAAGACGGTGTCGCCGCAGCTGTACATCGCGGCGGGCATCTCGGGTGCGATCCAGCACCGGGCCGGGATGCAGACCGCCAAGACGATCGTGGCGATCAACAAGGACCCGGAGGCGCCGATCTTCGAGCTGGCCGATTACGGCGTGGTGGGCGACCTGTTTAAGGTCGTCCCCCAGCTCACCGACGAGATCGAGAAGCGCAAGTAACGCGGGGGTCCTCCGCACGACACCCGCACAACACCTGTCGGCACCTGTCGGCACCTGTCGGCACCTGTACGGCACCGCCCTGGTCTCCGGGGCGGTGCCGTACGGCTGTGCGTCAGGCGGCGATGGTGACCCGCTCGGGGGCGGCGGACCCCAGGGAGTCCGCGGGCTCCAGGGGCTCCACGGACTCGCCGAGCTCGGCCAGGCGGTCGGTGCGGGGGAGCAGCCGGGCGGCCACCGCGATGAGGACGCCGAGGACGACCGCGACGCCGAGGGCCACGCGTAGTGTGGCCGCGTCGGACAGGAAGCCGATCACGACGGGGCCCAGAAGCAGTCCCGCGTAGCCCATGGCGCCGGTCTGCGCGATGGCGGGGCCGGGGTTCGCCGTCGCGGTGCCCGCCAGGGACAGCGCGAGGGGCGACACGGCGGCGACGGCGACTCCGACGAAGAATATCGCGGTAAGGGCCACCGCGGAGTTCCCCGCACCGACCACGACGCCGAAGGTGACGGCGCTCGCCACGCCGGAGACCGCGATCAGGCCGCGGGCCCCGAACCGGGCGCGCAGGCGGTCGGCCGCGAGGCGGCTGGCCAGCATGCCCGCCTCGAAGATCGGGTAGCCGAGGGCGGCCACGGCCTCGGGGGCGCCCAGCGTGTTCCGCAGGAACAGTCCGTTCCAGTCGGCCACGGTGCCCTCGATCATGAAGGCGAAGAAGGCGATGGCGCCGAGGAGATACACGATCGGCGGCAGGCGGTGACGGGTGCGGGTACCCGCCGCGGCGGCGGCCGGCTGGGCGTCGGTCAGGTAGGTGCGGCCGATGAGCAGCAGCATCGGCAAGGAAACGAGCGAGACGAGCGTCACGTGTGCGGCGAACGGCAGCCTGGCGGCGATGGCGGCGGTGCCGAGCAGGCCGGCGGAGATGGCGCCGACACACCAGCCGGCGTGCATGCTGTTCATGACCGGGCGACCGTAGGAACGTTCCACCGTCGATCCCTGGGCGTTCATCGCGATGTCGACCGCGCCGAACGCCATGCCGAACAGGGCCACGGCCGCCAGCAGCAGGGGGAAGGTCGGGGCGAAGGCCAGCAGGACCAGCGCCGCCGCGCAGAGGGGGCCGGCGATGCGCAGAACGCTACGGCTGCCCGCCCGTGTCATGATCCCGCGCATCGCCTGCATGGTCACCAGCGCGCCCAGACCCCACGTCAGCAGGGCGATCCCGATCGACGACTCGGTCAGTTCGAGTTTCTCGGCGATTGCGGGAATGCGGACCGTGAATGTTCCGCACAGAAGACCGGCGAGGACAAATGTGAGGAGCGTTCCCGTACGGGCCGTCCTCAGGGGGCGAGTCATGTTCAATCCCTTTTGTTAAGAAGTGGGTAATTCCCTGGTCGCTGATTGCGAGTGCGACTCATGCTCTGAGGCGAATGCCAGCGAGGTCGTCGCGCATTCTTGAGAAATTCGCGTGATCGTGGTTTCGGCCGTCGGGGGGTGGGCACAGATCTTCCGGTCGCTCTTTCTGCCTGGGCTGAAAGGGCGACCACCAACGTCTCCAGCCTCGTTCATGCCCGTCGTCCGGCTCACATGCCGGCGCGGCGCCGCACGGCACAAGCCGGCCCCGCGGGCTCATCCCCGGGCACGGGCCTTTCCGCGGCGATGAGAAGTGCCGTCGTGAGAAGTGCCGTGCTGAGAAGCGCAGCGGTGGAGAACGCCGTGGTGAAGAGCGCGGCGATCGAAAGCCCGGTGGTCGAAAGCACGGTGGTGGAAGGCGTGGTGGCGGAAGGCGTGGTGGTGAAGAGCGTGGTGGAAAGCCGGTGAGGGCGGTCGGCTTCGGGCTGCTTCGGTTGGCTTCAGGCTGTTTCGGATAAAGAGGGGTCGGGGGACGCTTGCCTGGTGGGCGGCGCTATCCCTCCCGCTCTTTCGCACGATCGCCGAGCATCGCCATCAGCCGTTTTTCCAGCCGGTCCTGACGGGGGCCGTCGTAGAGCTCCGGGGCGTGGGTGGCCACTTCCCAGACCCCCTCGCAGGCCAGACGCACGATCTCGGCCGCCATAGGGTCCGGCTCGTCGGCGAGACCCTCGTGAATCCATCGGGCCATTGCCCGGCGCAGGGGGGCGAGCAAGGAGGGGTCGCCCGCCGCGCCGACGGCGACGGCCCAACGTCGCAGTCGGCCCTGGCGTACGGCGGCGAACGTCGCGGCCACGTATTTCTTGGAGTAGGAGTCGTCGTCCTGGGCCGCGATCAACTCGTCGAACTCGTCGATGAGCCGCTGGATCATGCCCTTGACGAGGGACTCCTTGCTGCTGAAGTGGTAGAGGAGGCCGCCCTTGCTGCAACCGGCGCGCTCCGCCACGGCGGCGAGCGTCAGCGCCTGCGAACCGCGATCGGCGAGCAGGTGCTCGGCCGCGTCCAAGAGTTCATCCTTCCTCATGCCCTGGACTGTACCGTCCAGCCGGTACAGTTAGCAAACCTGGGGGTGGTCGTGTCCCGTGACGCCGATACCCTTGAGAGGTCAAGCACTTGGGGCGGGAAGGGGAATGCGGCCGTGGTTTCGGCCTATCTTGACCATGCGTCGACGACGCCGATGCTTCCCGAGGCGATTGAGGCCATGGCCGCGCAGCTCGGCCAGGTCGGCAACGCCTCAGCCCTTCACGCCGCGGGCCGCAGGGTCCGCCGCGTCGTCGAGGAATCACGCGAGAGCATCGCCGAAGCCCTCGGAGCGCGTCCCTCAGAGGTCGTGTTCACCTCGGGCGGCACCGAGTCCGACAACCTCGCCATCAAGGGGCTCTACTGGGCCCGCCGCGCCTCCGGCGCCACCCGCGTGCTGGTCAGCGCGGTGGAGCACCACGCGGTCCTCGACCCCGCGGCCTGGCTCGGAGACCACCAAGGCGCGAAAGTCGAGCTGCTGCCCGTCGACGAGCACGGCAGAGTGCAGCCCGACACCCTGCGCACAGCCGTGGAGAAAGACCCCGACAGCGTCGCCCTCGTCAGCGTGATGTGGGCCAACAACGAGGTGGGGACCGTGCAGCCGGTGAGGGTGCTCGCCGCCGTCGCCCACGACCACGGCATCCCCTTCCACACCGACTCCGTCCAGGCGGTCGGCCAGCTCCCGGTGTCCTTCGCCGAGTCCGGCGTGGACGCGCTGACGGTGTCGGGACACAAGATCGGCGGGCCGATCGGTGTGGGAGCGTTGCTGCTCGCCAGGGGAGTCGATCCCATTCCCGTGCTCCACGGCGGCGGTCAGGAGCGCGACGTGCGCTCCGGCACCCTCGACGCGCCCGCGATAGCCGGGCTGGCGGCAGCCGTACGGATCGCGGCGGAGACCCGCGACGAGCACGCCAAGAAGCTGACCGAGTTGCGCGACGACCTGATCGAGCGCGTACGGCGGGCCGTCCCCGACGCCCGGCTCAACGGCGACCCGGTGAACCGCCTGCCCGGCAACGCCCACTTCTCGTTCCCCGGATGCGAGGGCGACGCCCTGCTGATGCTGCTCGACGCCAAGGGCGTCGAGTGCTCCACCGGGTCGGCCTGCTCGGCCGGCGTGGCCCAGCCCTCCCACGTGCTGCTGGCCATGGGGGCGGACGCCGCGCTGGCCAGGGGGTCGCTGCGCTTCACCCTCGGGCACACCTCCACCCAGGCCGACGTCGACCGGCTCGTGGAGGTCATCGGCCCGGCGGTCGAACGCGCCCGCCGCGCCGGGTTGAGCTGACGCCGCGCCGGGCGCCCCGCGGCGCTGCGCGCCCAGGCCGGTGACGGCGGGCACGCAGGCCGCGACGCGGGACGCTCGGACCGGCGACGACGGGGACGCCTGGAGGTTCAGCTCAGGAACTCAGCTCAGGAACTCAGCTCAGGAACGGGGAGATCGCGATCCAGCCCGGGTCGTCGCCGACATCCATCTGGGCGCGCCCTTCCGTCCACGTGCCGACGAGCTTCTTCAGGCGCGGAGGCACATCGGCGGCGGGATCGGCGTAGACGTGGATCAGGCGCCGCCCCGCCAGGCTCATGTGCACCACCACGACCGCCTCGTCCCTCTGCGCGTCGACCTCGGCGTTGAGCCGCTCCTCGAACCCGTTCAACGCCGACAGGGACGGCTCGGCCGGGAGCCCCTCCTCGGAGGCGTGCGTATAGGGCAGGGTGATCGCGATGTGCTGGTCGAACAGCGGATGGTCGACCTGCCGCAGCGGCATCCTGGCCACTGCGACGATCTTCGACCCGTCCTCCGTCCGCCCCTCCAGCAGACTCCACTGGCCGTCCTCGTAACCCGAGGCCAGATCATTGACCACGGCGGGCAGGTGCGCGGCGGCGACGGCGTCGATCGGCGGGAAGGCGGCGGTGGTGATCTCGCCGATCCAGCGGGCCACCTCGTCCTCGCCGAGCAGCGAGTCGAGCGCCAGCAGGGTGGCCTCCATCCTCTCGTCGTCGCCGATGTCCTCGAACACCGGATGGTAGGCCGCGACGTCCAGGCGGGGCCGGTCACGCGGCACGCGCAGCCCGAGCAGCATCTGGTCGAGCGCGAGCTCCCGGCCATCCGCGTCCAGCGTCAACTCGACCGCCCCGAGGATCGGCTGGCGCGACGGGTAGAACTCCCACGTGCCGTCGCCCTCGGGGGCCGATCTCGCCCACCGGTGGGCCGTGGAGCGCAGCTCGGGGTCGCCGGCGGCCGTCACCGTCAGCGAATGCCGGGCGAGCAGCCCCGAGGAGACCTCGACGGCCAGATCCGGGTGGATCGCGCTCACGGCGGAGGCGATGACCTCGGTCGGTTTGTCGTTGTCGGCGGCGGAGGCGAGCGTGTCCAGCTCGGGGCGGGCCTCTTCCCACCAGGCCCAGAACCGTGTGATCGCCTGGTCGGTCACCGCCGAGGCGCTCTTCCGCGCGAAGGGTCGCATGGCCGAGAATTGTCCCAGCCCAAACGGGGGGACGCCAACGGGTACCCTCAATGGTGTTATGGGTCTTCGTGTGCTTGCCGCCATGTCCGGCGGCGTCGATTCGGCCGTGGCCGCCGCTCGCATCGCCGAGGCGGGTCACGACGTCACGGGGGTGCACCTCGCGCTCTCCGCCAATCCCCAGTCCTATCGCACGGGTGCGCGCGGCTGCTGCACCATCGAGGACTCCCGCGACGCGCGCAGAGCCGCCGACGTGATCGGCATCCCGTTCTACATCTGGGACATGGCCGAGCGCTTCCACCGCGACGTCGTGGAGGACTTCGTCAGCGAATACGCGGCGGGCCGCACGCCCAACCCGTGCCTGCGCTGCAACGAGAAGATCAAGTTCGAGGCGGTGCTCGACCGCGCCGTGGCCCTCGGCTTCGACGCCGTGGCCACCGGCCACCACGCCCGCCTGGCGGACGGTGTCCTGCGCCGCAGCGCCGACCCCGACAAGGACCAGTCGTACGTCCTCGGCGTGCTCACCCGCGACCAGCTCTCGCGTGCGATCTTCCCGCTCGGCGACTCCACCAAGGCGCAGGTCCGGCGTGAGGCCGCCGAGCGCGGCCTCACGGTGGCCGACAAGCCCGACAGCCACGACGTCTGCTTCATCGCCGACGGCGATACCCGGGGCTTCCTCGCGGGGCGCCTCGGGGCCGACGAGGGGCCCATCGTCGACGCCCTGACCGGCGACGTCGTCGGCACCCACCAGGGGGCCTACGGGTTCACCGTCGGCCAGCGCAAGGGCCTGCACATCGACCGTCCCGCGCAGGACGGCAGGCCCCGCTACGTGCTGTCGATCGAGCCCGTCTCCAACACCGTGACCGTCGGTCCGAGGTCGGCCCTGGAGGTCCGCTCGATCAGCGCCGTCCGCCCCGTGTGGAACGGCCCCATCGGCGAGCCCCGCGAGCCTCTGGACTGCACGGTTCAGCTCCGCGCCCACGGCGAGGTCTACGGCTGCCGCGCCCAGGTGTCGGGGGACACCCTCCACATCGAGCTCGACGGCGCCGCCACCGGCGTGGCCGCCGGCCAGGCCGCCGTGCTCTACGCCGGTGACGCGGTCATCGGGTCGGCGACCATCTCCGGCGCGGTGTGACGCTCGGCGGGTGTGATTCAGCGGGGTGTGACGCTCGGCGGGTGTGATTCGGCGGGGTGTGACGCTCGGCGGGTGTGACGCTCAGGGCAGCGTGACGCTCAGGGCAGCGTGACGCTCAGGGCAGCGTGACGCTCTCCCCGACCGCCAGACGGCGCATGTCCGCCGACTGGCGGTCGGACTCCACCCTCAGCCAGTTGTCCACCAGGGCCAGGCCCACGTCGTTCAACAGCCCGTCGTGCGTGGAGAACGCCCGTGCGGGCCGCACCTTCCGCAGGTAGTCCACCATCTCGGAGAGCTTCAGCCAGGGAGCGGAGGTCGGCACCATCAGCGTGGGCACCTCCACCTCGGGCACCGTGAACGCGTCCCCCGGGTAGAACACCTCCTCGTCGATCATGAAACCGACGTTCTGGATGATCTGCACATCGGGGTGGATCGGCGCGTGCCACTCACCGATCACCCGCACATCGAACCCGGCCGACGTGAACGTGTCGCCGTGCCGTACGACCGTGGGAGTCACCCGCGTCTCGGCCAGCTGATCGGCCACGGCCTGACACGTCCAGACCTCAAGCCCCGGGTTCGCCGCGACCGCGGCCGACAGCAGCGCCGTGTCCAGGTGATCGAAGTGCTCATGCGTGATCAGTACGGCGTCCGCCCCGTCGAGCGCCGATTCCCCGGAGATCGCCCCCGGATCGACGACGAGCGTCTTCCCCTCCTTGGAAAGGCGCAGGCAGGCATGTCCCAGCTTGGTGAGCTTCATAGCTCTCACATTAGGTGCGAGGCTCCGGAGGGGCCCTTCCTGCACGGCCGAGGGCGGGGCGCGTCGCGGGATCGGCGGGGGAGGGCGGGTGCGGCCATGGCCTTCCTGGAGGAGCTCGGCTCAGAGGCGGGGCGGGGGAGGGCGGGTGCGGCGGCAATGGATCTTGCCGGGAGGGCCTAGGCTTTCGGGACGTGAGTGACTTCCCGTGGGGCGAGGCCGCGGCTACAGGCGTCGGGTCGCATCCCGGCGACGACCACGTCGAGGCCGCCAAAGTGGTCTTCGGCGAGCTTCCGGCTCTGCCGTACGTCCCGGAGCTGCCCGGGCGCGGCGTCGGGGCGGACATGATCGGCAGGACGGCGTCCCTGCTGGTCGAGCTGCCGGTCGAGGTGTGGCCGTCGGGATGGAGATTCAGCGACAGGCCCGGCCGCGACCTGCGGCGGGCCCGCGAGCACCTTTCGCGCGACCTCGACACGCTCGAAGAGGTCGCCCAGGGCTACGAGGGGCCCCTCAAGATCCAGGTGTGCGGCCCGTGGACTCTCGCGGCCGCGGTCGAGATGCGGCACGGCGACAAGGCGCTGTCCGACCCCGGGGCGGTCCGCGACATCGCCGCCTCTCTGGCGGAGGGCGTCGCCGCGCACGTCGACAGGGTGAGGCGCGGTGTCCCCGGCGTCACCGACCTGGTGCTCCAGATCGACGAGCCGGGCCTGCCGGGCGTGCTCGCCGGCACCGTTCCCACCGCCTCCGGCTTCGGCCGTCTCGCCGCGGTCGAGCGGTCCGTGGCCGCCGACGTGCTGAGTGTCCTGCTCGGGCTGCCCGGAGTGTTCCCCGTCGTCCACTGCTGCGCCCCCCGCGTGCCGGTCGCCCTGCTGCGCAGGGCGGGGGCCCGCGCGGTGTCCCTCGACCTCTCGCTGCTCTCCCGACGTGAGGAGGAAGCCGTCGGTGAGGCCGTCGAGGCCGGGACCGCCCTTCTTCTCGGCGTCGTCCCGGGCGCCGGCGCAGCCGCCCCGCTGCCCGACGTCGGCGTCGTCGCGAGGCCCGCGATCGACCTCTGGCATCGCCTGGGCTTCCCGTCCGCCACCCTGGCCCGCCAGGTGGTGCTCACCCCGACCTGCGGCCTCGCCGGCGCGAGCCCCGCCTACGCGAAGGCGGCTCTGGCCAAGTGCCGCGAGTCCGCCCGAGTGCTGCGTGAGGACCCCGGCGAGGACTGACCCCGGCGACCGCCCCCGCGACACAGTCCCGCACAGTCCACGCGGGCGTACGCGGGGTGGCACGGACATGGTGGCGTCGTCTGGGCCAGGGGTGACGCCGTACGGGACGCACGGACATGGGCCGACACGGTTCCGGCCGTAGGCGGGGCGCGTGGTCGTGGCCGCCGGGGCGCACGGTCATGGGGCGGTGCCGTACGGGCCGTGTGAGGGGTGCGTGGTCACGGGGTGTGAGGGGCGGCCCGCCCGGCCGGGGTGGGCGGGCGCGGGTTCGGGCCTGTGCCGACGGGGAGAGGTGGCGTTCGCCGGGCTCGTGGCCTGTGAGGGGTTTGAGGGCTCTTGGCGGTGGCGGTGGAAGGTCCTGGTGGAATGCGGTGTTCAACTGATGACCAGGTCGCGGGCTGGTTGTCGGTGGCGGGCGCTACCTTTTCCCTGGAACCGCGATGAGGGGAGCAGGCATGGAGGAAGGCGTTCTGAGCGTGCCCGGCGGGGTGAGCAGCCGGCACGCGGAGTTGGCCGAGCTCGTGGAAGAGGCCAACTGGCGCTACTACGTGCTTGATTCACCGTCGGTGAGCGACGCCGAATACGACGGGTGGATGCGTGAGCTCCGTGAGCTTGAGGAGACCCATCCGAGCCTGCGCACCCCCGATTCGCCGACCCAGAAGGTGGGCGCTCCGATCTCCACGGAGTTCACCCCGGTCCAGCACCTGCAACGCATGGAGAGTCTGGACAACGCCTTCGACGAGGAGTCGCTGACGGCGTGGCAGGCCCGTGTCGAGAGGCTGACCGAGCGCGACGCCGGGCCCTATCTCTGCGAGCTCAAGATCGACGGATTGGCCGTGGCGCTCGTCTATGAGAAGGGCAGGCTGGTGCGCGCGGCCACGCGGGGAGACGGCCGCATGGGCGAGGATGTCACCCCGAATGTGCGCACCATTCAGGGCGTCCCCCATCACCTTACGGGTGACCGCGTCCCCGAGGTGATCGAGGTGCGGGGCGAGGTGTTCCTGCCGGTCGAGGGCTTCAAGCGGGTCAACGAGCAGGTGGTGGAGGAGGGGCGGCAGCCGTTCGCCAATCCGCGCAACGCGGCGGCGGGTTCGCTGCGGCAGAAGGACCCGAGGGTGACGGCGCAGCGCCCGCTCCAGATGATCGTGCACGGGGTCGGCGGCTGGGACGGCGAGGGCATGCCGGGCACGCAGTCCGGGGTCTACGAGAGCCTGGCGGCCTTCGGGCTGCCGGTCAGCGACCGCTACCGGGTGGTGCCCGATTTCGAGGGGATCCGCGACTACGTCGAGTTCTACCGCGAGCACCGGCACGATCCCGCCTATGAGATCGACGGTGTGGTGGTCAAGGTCGACCGCGTCGAGATGCAGCGCGAGCTCGGGTCGACGTCGCGGGCTCCCCGTTGGGCGGTGGCTTACAAGTATCCGCCGCAGGAGGTCAACACCAAGCTTCGCGACATCAAGGTCAGCGTCGGCCGCACCGGCAGGGTGACACCCTTCGGGATCATGGAGCCGGTGACGGTGGCGGGGTCCACCGTCGAGCGCGCCACCCTTCACAACGCACAGGAGGTGGAGCGCAAGGGCGTCCTCATCGGCGACACCGTGGTGCTGCGCAAGGCGGGCGATGTCATCCCCGAGATCGTCGGCCCGGTCGTCGACCTGCGCGACGGCGGCGAGACCGAGTTCGAGATGCCCGCACACTGCCCCGAGTGCGGCACCGAGCTCCGCCACATGAAGGAGGGCGACGTCGACATCCGGTGCCCCAACACGAAGCTGTGCCCGGCGCAGCTCCGGGAGCGCATCTTCTTCGCCGCGAGCAGGAAGGCGCTCGACATCGAGGCGCTCGGATATGTCGCGGCCACGGCCCTCACGCAGCCGCTTCCGCCACAGGAGCCGCCGATCCGCACCGAGGCCGACCTGTTCGATCTGAAGGCCGAGCAGCTTCTCCCGATCCGCACCGTGGTGCGTGACAAGGACACGGGCCTGCCGAAGGAGGACCCGAAGACCGGCGAAGACAAGATCGTCACGTTCTTCGCCAACCTCAAGGGCGAGCCGAAGAAGACGGTCGAGGTGCTTCTCGCGGAGCTGGAGAAGGCCAAGGCCCAGCCGCTGTGGCGGGTGCTCGTGGCGCTGTCGATCCGCCATGTCGGCCCGTCGGCGGCGCAGGCGCTCGCCGACGAGTTCCGCAGCGCGGAGCGGATCTTCGGGGCCTCGGAGGAGGAACTCGCCGCGGTGGAGGGGGTCGGGCCGACGATCGCCGCCTCCGTCAAGGAGTGGTTTTCGGTCGACTGGCATCGGGAGATCGTCGATCGCTGGCGGGCCGCGGGTGTCCGCATGGAGGACGAGGCCCCGGAGGTGTCCACCGAGCCGCAGCGCTTGGCCGGTCTGACGTTCGTGGTCACGGGCACGCTGGCGGCCTACACGCGCGATCAGGCGGGCGAGGCGATCGCGAGGTTCGGGGGCAAGGTGGCGAGCTCGGTGTCGAAGAAGACGGCCTTTGTGGTGGCGGGGGAGAACGCCGGCTCCAAACATGACAAGGCGGTCAAGCTTGGGGTGCCCATCCTCGACGAGAAGGGCTTCGAGGTCCTGCTGGCGAGCGGCCCCGAGGCCGCGTCCGCGCTGGTGATCACCGAGGAGAGCTGAAGGGGCCTGAGGGGGCCCGAGGGTCAGCGATCGTCGGTCCGGGCGGGGAGCCCCTCCTCGCTGCGGGTCTCCTCGATCAGCCGAGCGATCTTCTTGCGGCCCTCGGGTGACAGCTCGGCGGAGCGCAGCGCGATCTGCTGCGTCCCCGTGCGGAGAATCGCCCCGAGGAGGTCGAGCTGCGACTCGACCCGCGCCACCAGTGCGGCCTGCTCAGGGGTGTCGTCTTCAACGCTGAGATATTCCACCGGCACTCCGAAGAACCGGGCGATCCCCATGGCTTTGGCCAGCGACAGGGTCTTGCGCTCTCCGGTGCGCAGTTGCGACAGGTAGGCATCCGTGATCGGCGTGCCCCGTGCGCTGATCGCCTCCGCGGCTTCGCGCAGTGAATACGGCTCGCGGTCCTCTGGGTTAACGACCACCCGGAAAAGGCGGGTGAGCCGTTCGGCCAGGGACATTCGCTGTTACTCCGATCGGTTGCTAACTGCAGTTGACATCTGGAGATCCTAGTGGGAATCATGCATGTTGTGAAACGCGCTAACGATAGTTAACGCTGAGGGGATCTGCCGGAGAAGTGCTTCTTGGACGATCTGAACTGTGCCTCGTCTCCGACCGCTCGCACACCGGTCGGCCGTTTCCCGCTGATGTGTTTCACCGCGATCGCAGGCAATGCGGTTCCCCGGCGCGTTCGCGTTGCCTCGTGGCGCCAAGGGCGGGAACCGCGCCCGCCCTTTTTCCTCCACAGAGCGCTCCGGCCGGTTGCGTGCCCTGCGAAAGCCGAAGTCGGCGACGACCTGAAAGACACCACAATTCACCACTCACATGTCGTGGCGGGGGCCAACATGTGCAGCACGCAGGGTGGTGGATCGCCCGAGCGGGCCTGCGTCGTACGGCGAAGCCCGCGGCGACGGCCCTCCCGCCTCTCGCGGTGGGAGGGCTGCGGGGGAGGCGGTGGCGTGGAGCCGCTGTGACGCACAGGTGACGATTTCCTGTCGTAGGCGTCGATCAATACCGCCGTCGCCGGTAGCAGTGTGGCGGGATGTCAGTCCTGTGAAGAGCGGGGATACCGCTGGAGCCGACGTGGAAGGTGGTGGTCGGATAATCTGTCCGCCCGAAACTTCCGGAGCACGGGTGTTTATTCCCTTGCCCGGGACGCTAAGACTGCGCTTTCCTTGGATGCGGGAAGTTTGCCTAGATAACCGCGCTGTAGTGGTGCGGGTGCGCTCTAGTCGAGCATGGGCCGGGGGAATACGGCCCATGGAAAATTCGAGGCGATCGCCGGATGCGCGATATGTCCGGCCGAAGGCCGGGCGTTCGATGTCCGGTGTTGACACTGCTGAGAATGCCCGTCCGCAAGGGCGTTCTACGCGTGGGCTGAGTGGGCGGGATGCACGGGGAACACGGGGAACACGGGGAAACCAGGCAGGGCAAGGTGCTGACGTGCGCGTCGGAATCGCTGATGAATGATCGCGGGGAACGAACGGGGACCTACGCCCCGGGCCAGGCCGAGGCCGTACCGGGACCCTGGAGGGCATGCTTCCGCAGGCCGCGGTGACAACGGGCCGCCGTGACAACGGATCGCGGTGACAGACATGGCTGCCCTACGGGGGAGTCCGGTCGGCTCCGCACGGGGACGGGGACTACACACTGACGACGATGGCCGACTTCGAAGACGGAGAACGTCGCGCGCGGTTCGCACGGCGGAGTCCGCATAGTGATCGTCTGACCGGCGGTCGCCGACTCGGATGACGGAATCGGATCACGACTCGCACTTGGGCTCGTGGCCCGGTGGCATCGAGGTTTCCCTCGGGCCGCCCGTTCCGAGGCCGAGTCGGCCGTCGGATCGGGGCACGCCGTGCCCGGGGTGACAGGACGGGTGTGTGGGACGCGCCGCCTTGTCGCCGCCGGGCGGCTCGCCACGGTGGGCGGGGTACGGCGGCGGCGAGAGGGTCGGTCGGGCGGCGTGCTCCCGAATGCGCTTAAGCGATCAAGGTTGAGTTAGTACGGCACCAAAAGACATGCGTATTTTGTCGGTCCCGTTTGCTTATGTAGTCCTTGCGCGAGTTTGGTGCGATGGTTCGGCATTTCCTTGGATTGGAGTGGGTTCGCTGTGGTATGCGGTGGTTTCTTCCTCGCGACGAGTACCTTCTTCCCGATCAAGGAGCGCGTGGCCCGCTCCGCTGGAACGTCGCCGGGCCGCCGTCGAGCGCTTCTCGCCTTCGCGCCCAACGCGCGGCCGGGCCGCCGGGCGATCGCCGTACGGCGTCGCGCACCAGGGCCGCGCTTTCCCCGGCGGGACGTTCTCGCAGGTGGTGCGTGGAGGGCCATGGCGTGGCCGCCTCGGGGCGTGGATGGCCGGCGGTTCGCCGGGGTGCGCCGGTGAGGGGTTCGCCGTTCCGTGCACGGTCGACGCCGCCGCACGGCGCCGGCGCCGTGCGGCGGCGATGGGGTGCGGCGATGGGGTGCGGCGATGGGGTGCGGCGATGGGGTGCGGCGATGGGGTGCGGCGGCGACGGGGGTGCCGGCGTGGTTTATGAATAAAGGTCGGAAATGGCCGTGATGGGGGGTTTGGTGAGTGGTGCGTCGCGAGAAAAAAGTACGACTTACGAGAGTCAGCCCATCCGAGCGCCGTGCGCGGCATGATGGAGATGGGGGAAATCAACGAAGGAGTGGCCCGGAGAACGCGGGTTAGTTAGGGAGAAAGTCGGACTTATGGGGGCAAGGGCGACGATCGCCGGTTAAAGCGGGTAGTGACGGAACGTACCCAACCGGTTTCGCGAAGTGGTCCAAAGGTCGTACTCTCCCATAGTGAACTCCTGGGGGTTTCGTTACTCATGACCGGCCCGAACGATACGCGCGACACAGGACCACGCATCGGCTCACCCCTGTGGACATACCTCTCAGCGGTCATCGCCGCCGGGTTCACCGCCCTGCTCGTGACCCTTCTCGGGCTCCGCCTCGGGGACCTCGCCGGCCTCGCCGAAGAGCCGCTGCTCTGGGTCCTCGCCGTACTCATCGTGCTGGGAGAGCTGCGACCGGTCATGGTGTCGTCGTCGGCGGTGGTCGGGGGCACCTACCCGTCGACAATGTTCGCCTTCGCGGCCCTGCTGCACTACGGCCCGACCATAGCCGTCCTCATCCAGGCGTTCGCGGTGGCCGTCAACGGCGCCGTGACGCGCAAGTCCTGGCACCGCGTGATGTTCAACATCGCGCAGACCACGCTCGCCTGTACGGCTGCCGCCCTCGTCCTGTTCCTCTTCAGCATCCGCCCGGCTCCCACCGACCCGTGGGTGCCGAGCGGCACCGACCTCCCCGCCATCGCAGTGGCCGGGATCGCCTACTTCGCCATCCGCGCGACGCTGGTGTGCGCGGCCGTGGCCCTGCACGAGCGCCGCTCCATCCTGCGGGTGATCAAGGCCACGATCGGCCACCAGAGCCTCGTCTACGCGGGCCTGCTGGGGCTCGCCCCGCTGGTCGTCGTGGTCATGGTGCAGTCGGCCGCGCTGGTGCCGCTGTTCGTGGCCCCACTCGCGGCCGTCTACTTCACCGCGACCCTGTCGATGCGCCGCGACTACCAGGCGATGCACGACGGGTTGACCGGGCTGCCCAACCGGAAACTGCTCATGCTGCGCACCGAGGAGGCCCTGGCCGAGGTGCGCGACCGCGACCGCGTGGGGCTGTTCCTCCTCGATCTCGACCGCTTCAAGGAGGTCAACGACACGCTGGGCCACCCGGTGGGCGACCGGCTCCTTCAGATCGTGGCGCACCGGTTGACGCACAGCGTGCGCCCCGGCGACGTGGTGGCCCGGCTCGGGGGCGACGAGTTCGCCGTTCTGCTGCCCTCGATCAGGGACATCGCCGCGGCCAGGGAGGTGGCCGCCCGGCTGCGGGTGGCACTCACTGAGCCGGTGCGCCTGGAGGGCATGACCTTCGACGTGGACGGCTCCGTGGGCATCGCGCTCTATCCGGACCACGCCCCCGACTTCGAACTGCTGCTCCAGCGGGCCGATGTCGCCATGTACCTCGCCAAGGAGGGCAGGACCGGTGTCGAGTCCTACGTCGCGGCCAAGGACCGCAACTCGCCCGACCGGCTCAACCTGCTCGGCGATCTCCGCCGGGCGGTGGACAACCGCGAGCTCGCACTCCACTACCAGCCCAAAATCGGCCTGACCGGCGACAAGGTGCGGGGAATGGACAAGGTGCGGGGAATGGAAGCGCTGCTGCGGTGGAACCACCCGGTGCGCGGGCAGATCTCGCCGTCCGAGTTCATCCCGCTCGCCGAGCAGTCCTATCTCATGCGGCAGTTGACCGAGTTCGTGATCGACGAGGCGCTTGAGCAGATCGCCCGCTGGTGGCATACCGGCCTCCGCGTGCAGGTCTCGGTCAATGTCTCCGCCCGCGACCTTCTCGACTCGGCGCTGTGCGACAAGCTGGAGGTCGGGCTGCGGGCCCACCGGCTCCCGCCCACGGCGATCCAGCTTGAGGTCACTGAGCGCATCCTCATGACCGACCAGGCCTATACCGCCGACACGATCAGAAGCCTCGCCATCATGGGCATCCCGCTGTCCCTCGACGACTTCGGAACGGGCTACTCCTCCCTCGTACGGCTGCAGCGCCTCCCGGTCGCCGAAGTCAAGATCGACGCCTCGTTCATCCGCCGCCTCCGGGACTCGCCCGACGACGAGAGGTTCGTCCGCTCGATCGTCGATCTCGTGCGGTCCCTCGGCCTCCGCTCGGTCGCCGAGGGCGTCGAATGCGACGTGACGGCGCGGCTGCTGGCCGACATGGGGTGCGACATGGGCCAGGGATGGTGGTTCGGTCAGGCCATGACGCCCGACGACGCCACCGACTGGCTCCGCGGGCACATGGGCGACCCGGCCGTGGGCTACGGCGTTCGCCACCCCACCCTCGTGCCCGGCCCCTCGCCCCACTTCGACACCCGCACCGCCTGACGGAACGCCCCTCTGCCCGACGGCCCCGCCTCCGCGGGGCCGTCGGCCACGCCGTCGGCGCGGACGGCCCGGCCGCGCACCGGGGGCGCACCGGGGGCGCCGGGGGGCGCCGCCCCCGCGATCACGTGGCCTGTCTGCGTCGATCGGTTCGGCCGCGTCGGGTCGCCAGCCCTAGGATGACAGTGTCCAATTGCCATCCAGAAACGGGTTCAACGACTCATGTCCGCCATAACCCGCGACGAGGTCGCGCACCTTGCCCGGTTGTCCCGGCTGGCGCTGTCCGACGACGAGCTCGACCACTACGCCACCCAGCTCGATGACATCATCGCGGCGGTGGCCCGGGTCGCCGAGGTCGCCGCACAGGACGTTCCGCCCTCTTCGCACGCGCTCCCGCTGGCCAACGTCTTCCGGGCGGACGAGGTCCGGTCGAGCCTGACGCCGCAGCAGGCCCTCTCCGGGGCCCCCGCCGTCGAGGACGACCGTTTCCGCGTCCCGCGCATCCTGGGGGAGGAAGCATGAGCCTGACCCGCAAGAGCGCCGCCGAGCTCGGCCGCCTGATCGCCTCAGGGGAGACCTCCGCCGTCGAGGTCGCCCAGGCCCATCTCGACCGCATCACCTCCGTGGAGCCGAAGGTCAAGGCGTTCCTCCACGTCGACGCCGAGACCACGCTGAGGCAGGCGCGCGAGGTCGACGACCGCATCGCCCGCGGCGAGGCGCTCGGCCCGCTGGCCGGCGTCCCGATCGCGCACAAGGACGTGTTCACCACCGTGGACATGCCGACCACGGCCGGTTCGAGGATCCTTGCGGGCTGGCGCCCGCCGTACGACGCGACGATCACTCGCCGGCTGCGCGAGGCCGGGCTGGTCTTCCTCGGCAAGGCCAACATGGACGAGTTCGCGATGGGGTCGTCGACGGAGAACTCCGCTTACGGCCCCACCGGCAATCCGTGGGACGTGTCGCGCGTCGCGGGCGGCTCCTCGGGCGGCTCGGCGGCAGCCGTCGCCGCCTACGAGGCGCCGCTGTCGACCGGCACCGACACCGGCGGCTCGATCCGCCAGCCCGCCGCCGTGACCGGCATCGTGGGGATGAAGCCGACCTACGGCGGGTCCTCCCGCTACGGCGTCATCGCCTTCGCCTCCTCGCTCGACACCCCGGGCCCGTTCGCCCGCAACGTGCTCGACGCCGCGCTCCTGCACGAGGCGTTCTCGGGTCACGACCCCTACGACGCGACCTCCATCGACGCCCCCGTCCCGCCCGTCGTCGAGGCCGCCAGGCAGGGTGACGTCGCCGGCCTGCGCGTCGGTGTGGTCAAGGAGTTCGGCGGCGAGGGCTACCAGCCCGGTGTCGTCGCCCGGTTCCACGAGACCGTCGAAGTGCTGGAGTCCCTCGGCGCCAAGGTCGTCGAGGTCTCCTGCCCGTCGTTCGGCTACGCGCTTCCGGCGTACTACCTGATCGCCCCCTCGGAGTGCTCGTCCAACCTGGCCAGGTTCGACGCCATGCGCTACGGCATGCGTGTCGGCGACGACGGCACCCGCAGCGCCGAGGAGGTCATGGCCCTGACCCGCGCCGCCGGCTTCGGCCCCGAGGTCAAGCGCCGCATCATGCTCGGCACCTACGCGCTGTCGTCGGGCTACTACGACGCCTACTACGGCCAGGCCCAGAAGGTCCGCACCCTCATCGCCCGCGACTTCGAGGCCGCCTTCCACCAGGTCGACGTCCTCATCTCGCCCACCACGCCGACCACTGCCTTCCCCATCGGGGAGCGCGTCGACGACCCCATGGCGATGTATCTCGCCGACCTGTGCACCATCCCCACCAACCTCGCCGGCAACGCGGCCATCTCCGTCCCCTGCGGACTCGCCGACGAGGACGGCCTGCCGGTCGGTCTCCAGATCATGGCCCCCGTCCTCGGCGACGACCGCTGCTACCGCGTCGGCGCCGCCGTGGAGCGTGCCCTCGCCGAGCGCTGGGGCGGCGACCTGCTGTCCAAGGCCCCGGCACTCTGACCGGACCCACACGAAAGGAGGAACGGCGGCATGCTCACGCGTATTGAGATCGACGGATTCAAATCCTTCGCCGACTTCAGCCTCGACCTGCCGCCGTTCCTCGTGGTACTCGGCCCGAACGCAAGCGGTAAGTCCAACCTTTTCGACGCGATTCAGCTGCTCCGCCGCCTCGTCGACTCTCCGACTCTCTACGAGGCATTCGTCCAGGCAAGAGGGGAATTCGGGGAACTCTTTCGGCGTAGAGGCGACGGGCAAGTCGTGGACAGGATGTCGTTCACGGTCGACGTGCTCCTTGATCCCTTGGTCGTGGATCAGTTCGGCGCTGAGATCGAGGTGTCGCATACACGTGTTCGATATCACTTGGAGATCGTTCGCTGTCGGGGGGAAGACGGGTTCGTACGACCTTTTGTTCAGCGTGAGGAAGTAATTCCGATCAAGGTTGGTCATGATCGCTGGGCTCGCCGACACCGTCCGAGCCGTTCTTTCCGCGCAGAGTTTCTGAAGTATCGGCGCAAGACGGCTCTCCTGGAAACAATGGTGGATGCCTCCAGGCGGCCGATCTTCCGTGTGGCGCAGGAGGGGAGGCAGGGGCGCAAACGTGAGTTCGCCGCCCATGCGGCAGAGGCCACCGTGCTATCCAGCATCACATCTGCCGGTGAATTTCCTCTTCTCTACGCCTTGAGGCGGGAGATCGCGTCGTGGAGATTTCTTCAACTGGATCCAGCCGCGTTGCGCATGCCCAGCGCGTTGCATCAACGTGGCGATCAATTGGATCCCAGCGGCGCTAACCTGGCAAAGGTGCTTCGCAGGATCCAGAAGGCGACCCAGGACCAATACGGCAGTGTGCTGAATGAAATCTCTGCTGATATGGCTCGGATCGTACGTGGATTCGGTGGGATCGAGGTGGAGGAGAATACCGCCAAAGATCAATACGAGGTGTATCTGCGCACCCGGGACGAAGGTCGGGTCAGTGCCAGGGTCGCCTCCGACGGCACTCTCCGGGTGCTTGCGCTTCTCGCGGCGCTCTATGACCCTGAGCAACGTGGGCTGATCTGCTTCGAGGAGCCGGAGAACGGAATCTATCCCCAGCGCCTCCGCGAGCTTGTGCAGCATCTACGCCGACTGGCGACCGATCCCTCAACGGAGGTCGAGCCGGGGATCCCATTGACTCAACTCGTCATGAGCAGCCATTCGCCACTACTTCTCTTCGCAGTGCCAGAGGATATCGTCGTGATGGATTGGATTACCGCACCAGAGGATGACTCGGGCGCGGCGAGCCGAGTCTCACGCGTTAGGCGACTGGGTTCTGCGGACAGCAAGTCGTCGGCGGAAAAAGATGTCGTCACCGAGTCCGAGCGGCTGGCCTATACGGCTATCTCCGCCCAAGAGGCCCAGAGAGCTCATGGAGACGACCTCTTGATGACATTGAACTCGTTCATCACTGCTGAGGGCTGCACTGATTACGATTTTCTGCCCGTGTTGCTTGAGCGTGCCTTGGAGCGAATCTGCGTTCCGCGTGGGATCGCAGTCGCCGCCGTTCAGTCGTTGCGTGTCACGGTGGATAAAGGGGAATCGAAGCATCAGGCGATTTGCCGCACTGCCGCGAGCGCGGCCACGGGAATGACACTGCTTTTTCATCACTATGACGGTTCGGCCGATGTGGAGCGAGAGACTCGGAAGTACTGGGATCCTCTGGTGAAGGAACGGGGGCGGATGGGCCCTCAGCTCCCGCTGGTGCGTGTGGTGCCTGTGCGCGAAATGGAGAGTCGGGCGTTGGCCGACGCCGATGTGCTACGGCAGGTCGCCGGGTCCGACTGGAACCCGAGAGACGTGTTCGACGGGGAAAAGATCTCCGACGCCGAGCGGCTAAAGGACCCGAAGCGTACATTGGGTGATGTCATCGCCAAGGGGAGGCGGCGGCGCAGAGTGGTGAGAGAACCACGGGAATACCTTCCGTTGATCGCCGAGACATTGAACTTGAAACACCTCGAGAAGTTGCCCTCATACCGTCTCTGGAAGGACGAGACCGTAGAGGCGTTGAGGAAGCTGGAGCTTATTCGTGACTGAGACGAACACGCTGATGCCGTACGACGAGGTGCTGGCGCGCTTCGAGCCGGTGCTGGGCATCGAGACGCACGTGGAGCTGGGTACGGCGTCGAAGATGTTCTGCGGGTGCCCGACGGGGTTCGGGGCGGCGCCGAACACGCAGGTGTGTCCGGTGTGCCTGGGGTTGCCGGGGGCGCTGCCCGTGGCCAACGAGCAGGCGATCGAGTCGACGATCCGGATCGGGCTGGCGCTCAACTGCTCGATCGCGGAGTGGTGCAGGTTCGCGAGGAAGAACTATTTCTACCCGGACATGCCGAAGAACTTCCAGATCAGCCAATACGACGAGCCGCTGTGCTCCGAGGGCTACCTGGACGTCGAGGTGGGGGGGAAGGTGTTCCGGGTCGGGATCGAGCGGGTGCACCTGGAGGAGGACACCGGCAAGTCCACGCACGTGGGCGGGGCGACGGGCCGCATCCACGGGGCGGACTACTCGATCGTGGACTACAACCGGGCGGGCATCCCGCTGGTCGAGATCGTGACCAAGCCGATCGAGGGCGCGGGCGAGCTCGCTCCGGAGGTGGCGAAGGCTTACGCGACGGAGCTGCGTGAGCTGATGCGCGCTCTCGGGGTGTCGGATGTGCGCATGGAGGAGGGCTCCATGCGGTGCGACGTGAACGTGTCGCTGATGCCCCGCGGGGCGTCGGAGTGGGGCACCCGCACCGAGACGAAGAACGTCAACTCGCTGCGCAGCGTGGAGCGCTCGGTGCGGCACGAGATGGAGCGCCAGGGCGCGGTCCTCGCGGCCGGCGGCCGGATCGTGCAGGAGACCCGCCACTTCCACGAGGACACGGGCGCCACGACGAGCGGCCGGTCGAAGGAGGAGGCGCAGGACTACCGCTACTTCCCCGAGCCGGACCTCGTGCCGATCGCCCCCGCGCGCGAGTGGGTGGAGAAGTTCCGCGTCGACCTCCCCGAGCTGCCGCGCGTGAAGCGGGCACGGCTCATGGCCGAGTGGGCTGTGTCCGACCTCGACATGGAGGCGATGCACAACGCGGGCGCCGTCGAACTGGTCGACGCGACGGTGGCGGCGGGCGCGCCGGCCGCCGACGCGCGCAAGTGGTGGATGGGCGAGCTGGCCCGCAGGGCCAACGAGTCCGGTACGGCTCTCGCTGACCTGTCGATCACCCCGGCGCAGGTGGCGCGGGTGACCGAGCTCGTGGCCTCGGGGGCGCTGAACGACAAGCTGGCGCGTCAGGTGCTTGAGGGTGTGCTGGCCGGAGAGGGCACGCCGGACGAGGTCGTGGCGGCGCGCGGGCTGCAGATCGTCAACGACGAGGGCGAGCTGTCGGCGATCATCGACCAGGTGATCGCGGACAACGCGGACGCGGCCGACAAGGTCCGCTCCGGCAAGGTGGCCGCGGTCGGCGCGCTGGTCGGCGGTGTGATGAAGGCGAGCCGGGGCAAGGCCGACGCGGGCCGCGCCCGCGAGCTGATCCTGGAGAAGCTGGGCGTCGCCGGCTAGCCCCGGAGTGTCGGTCGGAGCTCCGCGTGGCCCGCAGCGGCTCGTAGGCCCCCGCAGGGGAGGCTCAGAGGGCCGTTGGGGCGTTCAGCGGCCCGTTGGAACGAAGGAAGCGGGGTCCGCCCAGTCGGGCCCCGCTTCCTCGCGTTTCCACGGGCGGATCGGCCTTACGGCCTGCCCGCGGGCTCCTTGTCCGCGGGCATCTCGCCCGCGGAGGTCCGCCGAGCCCGGCGGGCGGTGTAGGCCCTGATGAAGGGGATCGCCAGGGCGAGCGCGGCGAGGCCGAGCAGGACCGCCGCGATGGGGCTGGTCACCAGCACGCTGACGTCGCCGGTGCTGATGGCGAGCGCCCGCCGGAGCTGGACCTCGGCCATGGGGCCGAGGATCATGCCGATGACGGCGGGGGCGACGGGCAGGCCGAAGCGGCGCATGGCGTAGCCCAGCATGCCGAGCACATACAGCACGATGAGGTCGACCCACGAGTTCTGCAGAGCGTAGACGCCGAGTGCGGCGAAGAACACGATGCCCGCGTACAGGTAGGGGCGGGGGATGCTGAGCACCTTCGCCCATACGGGGGCAAGCGGCAGGTTGAGGATCAGCAGCATGGTGTTGCCGATGAACAGTGAGGCGATCATGCCCCAGACCAGCGCCGGGTTGTTGTCGAAGAGCTGAGGCCCGGGTTGCAGGCCGTACTGCTGGAAGGCGGCGAGCATGATGGCCGCGGTGGCGGACACGGGCAGGCCGAGGGTGAGCAGCGGGACCAGGGTGCCGGCGGCGGAGGCGTTGTTGGCGGCCTCCGGGCCGGCGACGCCCTCGATGGCGCCTTTGCCGTACTCCTCCTTGGCGACGCCTTTGGCGAGGCGCTTTTCCGTCGCGTAGGAGAGGAAGGTGGGGATCTCGGCGCCGCCGCCCGGCAGGGCGCCGAACGGGAAGCCGAACGCCGTGCCGCGCAGCCACGGGCGCCACGAGCGCGACCAGTCCGAGCGGCCCATCCACGCGCGCCCGACCGGGATGATGTCGGGGGTGCCGTGGCGCAGCCTGGAGGCGACGTAGAGGGCCTCTCCGAGGGCGAACAGGCCGACGGCCACGATGACCACGTCGATGCCGTCGTAGAGCTGTTCGATGCCGAGGGTGAGCCGCGTCTGCCCGGTCTGCATGTCGATGCCGATCAGGCCGATGAACAGACCGACGCCGAGCGAGGCGAGGCCGCGGACGACCGACCTGGACAGCACGGACGACACGGCGGTGAAGGCGAGTACGGCGAGAGCGAAGTAGTCCGCCGGGCCGAACGAGATCGCGAAGTCCACCACCAGCGGGGCGGCGACGACCAGCAGTCCGGTGGCGATGGTGCCGGCGATGAAGGAGCCGATGGCCGCGGTGGCGAGGGCCTGCGCGGCCCGGCCGCGCTTGGCCATCTTGTTGCCCTCCAGGGCCGTGATCATCGAAGAGCTCTCACCTGGGGTGTTGAGCAGGATCGATGTCGTTGACCCGCCGTACATACCGCCGTAATAAATGCCCGCGAACATAATGAAAGCACTTGCAGGAGGGACGTTGAACGTGATCGGCAGCAGCAGCGCCACGGTCATGGCCGGCCCGATGCCGGGCAGCACGCCGACGAGGGTGCCCAGCGTGACCCCGGCCAGGGCGTAGAGCAGGTTGATCGGGGTCAGAGCAGTGCTGAACCCCTCGATCAACATCGTCAGGGAGTCCATCTACATCAACCCGTCAAGCAGCCCGGCGGGGAGGGTGACACCGAGCCCCTTGACGAAGGCGAGGTAGGACCCGAAGGCCAGAATCACGGATATCGCCGCGGTCCGCAGCCGGTGTCGGGCCCCGAGTACGGTGGCCAGCCCGAAGAACAGCAGCCCGGAGGCGATGACCCAGCCGAGCAGGTTGAGCAGGCCGGCGAAGGCCAGGAAGATCAGGCTGACGAGCCCGAGACTCCTCCAGTCGGTGGAGGCGTCGCTGTCGACGTCCTCGCCCTCCTCCGGGTCGCCGTGGCCGCCGCGCAGCACGTCGATGATGTAGAACACGCCGATCGCCACCAGTGCTCCTCCGACGAGCACCGGGAAGAACCGGGGTCCTGGGCCGAGCACGGTCGCGGACTTCACGTCGGCAGTGCCGACGAGCACGAAGATCCCGAGGCCGAGCACGATCAGCGCGAGGCCCAGCTCCGGCCGCCACCACGACCTGCTGGACGCGTCGGCGGGGGCGTCGCCCCGGCCGACGCCCCGCGGGGACGCGGGTTCCTTGGGGTGGGGCGCCGGAGCGGCGCCGCCCGTGGCGGCGCCGCCCAGCCGTTCCTTCGACGACATCAGGAGCCGAGCCCCATGTCGGCGATGATGCCCTTGACCCGGGTCTGCTCAGCGACCATGAAATCCTCGAACTCCTTGCCGGTCGCGAAGGAGTCGGCCCACCCCTTCTTGGCGATCGCGTCCTTCCACGACTGCGATCCGTGCATCTTGGTGACCAGATCGGTCAGCTTGGCCTTGTCCGCGTCGCTCAGGTTGCTGGGGGCGACGAACCCGCGCCAGTTCTGGAGAACCACGTCGAGGCCGCCCTCCTTGAGAGTGGGGGCGTTGACGCCGGGCAGCTGCTGATCCGAGCTGACGGCGAGCGCGCGCACCTTGCCGGATTCGATGTGGGAGGTGAACTCGCCGACGCCGGAGATGGCCGCGGAGACCTTGCCCGCGAGCACCGCGGTGGCCGCCTCGGCGCCGCCGGAGTGCGGGATGTAGGTGACCTTCTTGGGGTCGATCCCGGCGGCCTTGGCCATGAGGCCGGCGAGGATGTGGTCGGTGCCGCCCGCGGAGCCGCCGGCGATCGAGACCTTGGAGGGGTCGTGCTTCCAGGCGGCGACCAGGTCGGCCACGCTCTTGAACGGAGAGTCGGCCGGGACCACGACGATCTCGTACTCCGTAACGAGCCTGGCGATCGGCGTGGTCTGGCTGAGGGTGACCGCGGACTTGTTCGTCTCGATGGCGCCCACCAT
>NZ_FNCN01000091.1 GCF_900100605.1 Sinosporangium album
GGACCGGACTCCCACCGGCAAGCGACGACGAGCTTACGAACAACAAGATCAGCCGCTACGCCACGGCTTCACCTCCTGCTCTGCTGGGCGCACGAGATCACCTCATTGAGCGGCGGCAGGTTCTACAGCACGCAGGGCGACAGTACCGCCTGCTTGGGCTCTCGCATGAGGTCATCAACCGCGTGGCGGCCGCCCCTCGACAACCCCCGCCCACAGCCGCCGCTGGTATCCGCGATGTGTGCAGTCGTAAAAAACGAGCTTTAGGGAAAAATCCTAAAGCTCGTTTTTTATCCACAAAGAGTGGCGCTGGGTGCGGGATTACTGATTCTTCTTCATCCTGGTTTTCGCCGGTCATCATGGGTGCTGGTGAGGCTGCGGCCTCGCAAGCTGTGTCGACGCAACTACCAAGCGGTCGCACGTTGTTTTGACAAACTTGCGTTATGCCTGGTCGGCAGGCCGTTCCAGGCAGGATAAAGGCTCACCCTATAGCGGGGTGCAGCCAGACCGTTGTGAGCCTTGCATCATGCTCACCCAGAATTATTCCTGATGCGATCTGAGTCAGATTTACGCCTGCCGACTTGCTTGTCGTGATGCGCAGCCAGCCGCTAGTTGAATCATATTCCGCCAGCCATTCACGTCCGCCTGGAATTTGGATAGATATTCCTGCTTCCAGCGGGCATTCCTGGCCGAATATAATAGCTCCCGGGTTGGCCGTTGGAGGGTGGAGGTGAGCTGCTCGCCATGAATTTCGAGGAAAGTAGCCCCAGGCGTACAAAGCTCTTCGTGTTTGGCAGCTAACTTCGATCTGAAGTGTGTCGATCACGACACTTGTGGTCCCGCCGTGGGCGCGAGCTGTCAGCTCGCTGGGATCGTCGGCCTCGAATATGAAGCTGTGCTCATCGCTAAGATACGTTAGCACGCCCGACAGCGGTATGCCTGGAACAGCGCTGATCGAGATCACCGCTTCGCTCGCACAAAGTTGAAGTGTAGGACTGTATTCGTTCGGGCGTCGATCACTAGTTCCCATGTCCCGCTTCGCCCGCGGAACTTTCCTGCTACGTCCCATCGAAGCGCAGTGGCAACACCTCGAGGATCGGACACCGGCTTACCTCCTCGCATGATCTCTCGGATTGTGAGAATGGAGTCAGTATAAGGGCGAGCCTTCTCACCGGTCCTGGTGATGTCGTCCAAATGTCGCTCAACAGTCCTGGAGAACTTCAGGCTGCCTGTATCTATCTGGCGAAGGAGGTCGTCGATCTCGCAACTAGCATTGTGGACGAGAACGCCAGCGGTCCCGACAGCCACATGATAGGTATGGATGTCGTCGACTGTCAGGTTGTGGACGCGTTGGTTGTCGCTGGTCCACTTTCTGGTGCT
>NZ_FNCN01000001.1 GCF_900100605.1 Sinosporangium album
CTGTTGGCGTTCGCCGCTTTTCCCCGTGAGACCTGGCGGCAGATCTGGTCCAACAATCCTCAGGAGCGGCTGAACAAGGAGATCAGGCGCCGCACCGATGTGGTGGGCATCTTCCCGGACCGTGCTGCGGTCGTGCGTCTGGTGGGTGCGGTTCTGGCCGAGCAGACCGACGAGTGGATCGAGGGGCGGCGCTACATGGGGCTGGACATCCTGGCCAAGGCCCGCCTGCGGGTTGTCGGCGGCGACACGGCCGCTCAGTATCCGCTCCCGCAGACGCTTACCGCTTAACCTGCTGGAAGGATCACGCGGAGATCAGCTCTTACACCACTCCGCTGGACGTGACCGGCGGACGTCGAAGTGTCGGCGGGGGGAAGTGGACCCTTCGCCCGACTGGCGCGCGGTCCGGGGGAGGAACTTGCGCTGTCGTGGTCCACCGAGCTGCCCAAGCCGGTGGTCAAAGACAATGTCGCGACCTTCGCCGACGCCGGAGGAACAGGGGTCGATCTGGTGGTGACCACATCCTCGATCGGCATGCGGTACGACATTGTTCTGCGTTCGAGACCTCAGGGGCCGGTGGAGTTCAAGATCCCAATCAGCACCAAGGGTCTACAGATCGGTAGAATCAAGGGGCGCCTTGATTTGACTGGCAAATCCGGCAAGATCCGTGCTCGTGGCAGCAAGCCGGTCATGTGGAGCGCGGCCACTCCGGGGAAGGCCGGTTACCACAGTCGGCGTGGGGAGCGTGGGAAGCCTGGGGCGATCGCGCATGAGTTCATCGGTGAGGGAGATCGAACGACGCTGGTCCTCAAACCGGACGCCGACTTCCTGTCCGATCCGGCCACACACTACCCAGTGACCGTTGACCCCACAGTTGTGCTGCCGATCAACGCTGATACCGAAGTCGATAGCATCTATGGGAGCGCTCCTACAGGCCCTTATATGAGAGTCGGCACCGACATCGGCAACCAACGGGCCCGCGCCTACCTGAAATTTGACACCGCTGGCTTGCCAACCACGATCGCTGCGGCCAAGTTGACGCTGCGCAACGTCGACGCCCCTACCTGTGGCACCAACGTGGGCGATGGCATCCAGGTGCGACGCGTGACCGGCGCGTGGGATGCCAACATGATCGACTGGGCCACTCAGCCCACCAACACCACAACCGATGCGGTGTTGTCCAGGGAGGGCTCACAGGGCTACACGCCGGGAACATGCGGCTCGGGCTACATGAACTGGGACGTCACTGCCATCGTTCAGAAATGGGCAACGGGTACCGCCAATCATGGCCTGGTGCTTCGAGCTCCCACTGAGGGTGGGAATCCCAGCTACTGGGTTTACACCTCGTCTGAGGAGACGGTTGAGTTCAACTCTCCCCCGAAGCTGGCGGTGACCTACACCGTGCCGCCAACCGTGGGGACGCTGGCGGTCAGCCCCGGGCTGGGCGATCGTACCAACTCACTTACTCCGAGTCTGCTCGCCCAGCTCAAAGATGACGACGGCAACATGTTGACCGGCGAGTTCGAAGTGCAACGGGGAGGAGCGACGATCTGGACGGGCACGGTGGCTAATGTCGCTTCCGGGGGCGAGGCCAAGGCGACCATTCCTGCGGTGACCTTGGCGGACGGCCAGCAGATCAGCTGGCGTGTACGGGCCTTTGACGGCACGACACATTCGCCCTACTCCGCTTGGCAGACGTTCAGCGTCGACATCAGTGTCCCGCAGCCGCCGGTCGTGTCCTGCGCGACCTATCCTGCGGGGGCTTGGACTGCTAAGCATGCGGCACCGGTCGACTGTACCTTCGACTCGCCGTCGGCTAACGTGACTGGATACACCTGGCGAATCGATGATGTACCCCAAGCTGCCACAGTGGTCGGCGACCCGGCGACGGCCAGTATTGATCCGGCCGAAGGGTGGCACACCCTAACGGTGCGGGCGAACAGCGTTTCCGGCACCTCGTCTGCCGATGCCACCTACGCCTTCGGTGTCGGAGTGGGTGAGGTAGTGAAGCCCGACTCGGGTGACCGTACCCAGGCGGCGGTCACGTTGGCCTCCCATGCGAAACCGGTCTACGCCACCGTACGGTATCAATACCGTTCCGATCTAAGTGCCGGTGGTGTGTGGACGGACATTCCCGCCGCGCATGTGACCGTACCCGGTACCCCGGGAGCAATCTCGGGTTGGCCGCAGACACGTTCCGATACCAGCAAGGACTTCGCCGACCTCACATGGGATTCGGCGACTACCCTCTCCACCCGCGGAGACGGTCCGGTCGAGATCCGCGCGTGTTTCAACGCGACGGACGAGCAATGCTCCAAGGGGGTGCGATTCACTCTTGAACGCACCGCGTTCGGCGCTTCCTATGCAACGCACGGACTTGGCCCCGGCAGCGTGTCATTGCTCACCGGCGACTACTCGATTTCCGCTGTGGATGCATCCACCTCTGAGCTGTCGGTTGGCCGGGGGCACACCACTCTGTCCCCGGCAGCCTCGGGAGTCTTCGGGCCAGGATGGACCGATTCCCTTCCGGTGGGATCTTCCGATGTTTCAGCGATGAAATTCAGTGATAAGTCGGCTAACGGGTTTGTACTCTTCACCGGCCCTGATGGCGCTCAACTAGCCTATACGGTGCAACCCGACGGCACATTCAAGGGAACCGGCGAGGCCATCGACGGGTCGGTTGTTGTGAGAGACAGCGCCACGCAATTCACACACACCAGCAGAGACGGGGTTAAGACCGTTTTCGGCCTGATCGGGAATGTGTGGAACATGACCTCGATCGATGAGCCGGGTGCGAATAATACAATCACCTACCAGCACGACGGGCAGGGGCGTGTCACGCGAATTTTGGCACCTGTTCCCTCTGGCGTAAGTTGCTCCCCATCACCGGCCGCGGGTTGCCAGAGCATGCAGGTTGCCTATGCATCGGCGACGACCGCCACAGGAGTTGGCTCAGGGTGGGGCGACTTCTTAGGCCAGGTGGCCTCAGTCTCTTATACCGCATTCGATCCGGTTAACTCCACTGTGAAGACCACAGTAATGGCGACATACCGCTATGACTCGACCGGTCATTTGCGCGCTGTCTCAGATCCGCGCACGAATCTGACGACGACGTACTACTACAACGGGCAAGGCCGAATCTCTCAGGTCGCCCCTCCCGGCCTTGTGCCGTGGACTATCGCATACGACAGCGCGGGCCGAATCGCCCATGTGAGTCGCACCAGCCCGCAGGGCGAACTCATCGAGGCAGTCGCCTACGACCTGCCTATCGGAGGCAGTGGCGCTCCGATCGACTTGACCAGTGCCGCAACATCCACATGGGCGCAGAGCGCCGGTCTGCCGCGCATCGGCGCAGCGGTGTTCCCCCCATCCCGAGTGCCTGCGCGCAACAGTTCGGGTATCTATACGCCAAGTGCTGCGGATTACCCGTATGCCTCGCTGACGTATCTAGACGTCAACGGCAGAGGGGTCAACACCGCTGCCTACGGCGCCGGTGCCTGGCAGATCTCGACCACCCGCTATGACAACACCGGCAACACCGTGTGGGAACTGTCGCCAGGCAATCGGGCTCAGGCGCTTGCGCCGACCCTCGACACCGACGCCGTCGTGTCCGGCATGGCCTCGTCGGCGGAGAGAGCCAATGCGCTCGCCAAGGTCACCACTTACAACAGCAAAGGCAACGTGATCAGAGAGATCGGGCCAGCACGCCGGATCACCCTGGTCTCCGGACGCGTCGTCTTCTCCGCTCGCCTGCTGACCGAGCATACCTATGACGAAGGCGCTCCGGCCGATCGCGTAGACGCGGGACTCGTTACCACGACCACCACAAAGCCCATAGTTCTGGATGGATCGGCCGCCGCCGGAGCAACCGACACTCAGACTGTGAAGACCGGCTATGACGCGATCGTGCCGGGTGACCCCAGCGGCTGGGAGCTTTACCAGGCCACCAGCGAGAAGGAGATCGTGCCGGGCGGCCCAGACATCGTCCGCAGAACTCGATACGACAGCGCTGCCCGCGAGGTTGAGCAGCGGATGCCTGCATCAAGTGGTTCCGACGCTGGGACTACAGTGTCCTCCTACTACTCTGTGGGACCCAACGGTGTGGCGGCCTGCGGAAACACGCCGCAGTGGGCCGGGAAACTATGTCGAACGGGTCCTGCTGCCCAACCGACGGGCAAAGCTCTCCCCGTCACAACGGTCACTTACGACTACTACGGTCAGACAGCGCAGTCTGTCGAGGACAATGGCACCGCAGTGCGCACCACCACCACCACCATTGATGTAGCCGGACGCCAGGTCACAAAGGACGTGGCGGTATCCCCGGTGGCGGCCGGCGGAACCTCCTTGCCGACTGTGACCTACACCTACGATCCGGCGACGGGCCAGCAGTCGGGAGTGACGGCGGGCGGTCAGTCGATCACCACAGTCCACGACGCCCTCGGGCGTGTGACGACCCAGACGAATGCCACCGGGACCACGGCCACGACCACTTATGATGCAGCAGGCAGAGTTGCCTCGCTTTCCGACGGGGTTGGCACGACCAGCTACGGCTATGACGGCAATGATGCCGACGGACGGGCTGAACGCCGCGGTCTGCCGACCAGCCTCTCGGCCGACACCCATGTATTCTTCGGCTCCTACGATGCCAACGGACAGTTGACGACCCAGGTCTACCCCGGAGGTCTGACCGCCTCCACACGCTACGACTCGGTCGGACAGCAGGCAAAGTTGACCTACATCCGAAACACCACCACCTGGCTCGACTACACGATCCGCTATGACGTGACCGGTCGGATCTCTGAGCAAACCGGTCCGACGGGTGGCCAATCATTCACCTACGACGGTGCTGGCCGGTTGACGAAGGTCGCCGACACTCATGCCGGGACCTGCACCATTCGGACGTACGCCTTCGACGTAAACTCCAATCGCACCGGTCTCATCACCTACCCGGGTGCCGCCGGCGGAAGCTGTTCCACTACGACCACTCCAGTGACGAGGTCGTCCGCCTTCGATTCCGCCGACCGCATCGTCGACGCGGGATATGCGTACGACAACTTCGGCCGCACGACCACGGTGCCCGGCTCGCACACAACCGGGGCGCAGCTCGGAGTCGGCTACTTCGCCAATGACATGGTGGCGAGCCTCACTCAGGAGTCCACGACCAAGACCTTCACTCTCGACCCGCTGGGGCGTCCCACGTCGGCCACGGTGAGCGGGCAGCACGCCTCGGGGACGATCACCAATCACTATGTCGGCAGCAGTGATTCGCCTGCATGGATCGGTGAGGCGAACGGCACCTGGACGCGTAACGTCACCGCTTTCGGGGGGCTCGCCGCCACTCTCACGAACAACGGTACGCTAACGCTTCACCTCACCAATCCTCACAACGATGTGGTGGCCACCGCTGAAAGGTTGGGCAGCGGCGTCAACGCCTACTTCGAACAGACCGAGTATGGCGTGCCTCGCAGCGGTGATACGACCGGTGCCCGGCGCTACGGGTGGCTCGGCGGTTCCCAGAGGTCGGCGGAGGCGATGGCAGGCCTCATTCAGATGGGCGTGCGGTTGTACAACCCAGCCACGGGTAGGTTCCTTCAGGTTGATCCGGTCCCCGGAGGCAGCGCCAACGCATACGACTACGCTGCTGGCGATCCGGTTAACAAGTTCGATCTCAATGGGAAGTGGATAATCGACCACCGCCCCCAATGCAATACAGCGGGCTGTGTTCATGCACAGCGCTGGTGCGACGGCAGAAACCGGTGCTCACTCGCTTGGGGCGTCAAATTGCGGGGCGTGGCGAGATCCGCCTATCGCGTTTCTCTCTATTACTCGATTTCCATCAACGGCAAGCACGTGGTCGGGCCCGCTTACTACGGCCACGACGAGCCCGGGACATATACTTTCCACGGGTCGTGGGGCCTTCCTGGAGGCAGGCATGCGCGAGGTTACTACGCGTGCGGCATCTTCAACTTCCTCACCTGCCACATGTCTCCATTTTCACGGATCCGCATCGAGTTCTCTGGTAACTTGATCCTTCAAGGAGGGAGGAGGGCGCGCCTGTTCGGCTATGGAAGCTTCACTCGAAATAGCTGACCGCTCAGGGAGCCTACTCCCAGGCGAATTCCTGGTCTAATGCACTGAGTGCTTGAGGCGATGCTCAGCCGCTCTAGTTGATCGATCGCACGCGTAGCCAAGGGTGGGCCGGTGTACACATCGGCCCACTCTGACGTAATACGAACCGGATTCTGCGGCCGTTCGGCATGGCGCAGGGAGGAGATGTCATGGATGGTGATGACGTGAAGCAGGGTCTTGAGGTCGCTCTTTCGGTGGCCATACGGGATCTCGATCCCGATGTGCGGGCGAAGCATGAGTTCTGCATCGTCAGAGCCGGTCCGCGCGGTGACATGTTTGTCGGGCTGGAGGACGGCAGGTTTTGGAGTGGCGGCACTCCGCTGTCGGCCGGCAATGAAGTTGAGGCTTTGAGTTCGGTCGCCGAGGGATTGCAAGACTGTCTGATGGAGGTTCTTTGGATAGTGTGGCCTGAATGCCCCCAGCACCGCTTCGGGCTTCATGTGGCAGTCCACAACAGCAAAGACGCGGTCTGGGAATGTCGAGGTGATCGTCGGCACACCGTGGCTTTGGTGGGTGGTCTGACCTGACAGGACGCAGGTCCGTGTGGCTACGAGCAGCGACATGCGTGAGTTTTTGGACGATTCGCTTACATGTCCGGTTGTAGCCGATGGCAGGGTCGTTCGACCGGTGCTCACGGATGAGCCTGCCCTCGACATGGCGCATTGAGGTGCCTCGAAGGTTCCGGACAGGTCCCCCGCTAGAGTGAACCCTTTTCATCCTCGGGCGACCTCGTAGTGCTGTAGAACTGCGATCGCCTTGCACATGTGTCCGGCCTTGCTCGGGCTGCAGCGGAGCCTGCGGAGGATACGCCAGCACTTGAGCTGCGCGTTCGCGCGTTCCCCCGGGCCGCGCAGGCGTGCGTGCGACCGGTTGGCCCGCTTCTGGGACTCGAGCTTGCCCTTCCCCTTGTAAGGCGTGACGACGGGCCCTCCCGCTCCCTGGTAGGCCTTGTCCGCAAGCACCGTCATCCCCGCCTGCTCCAGACGGCGGAGGATGCCCCACGCCCGGGCGGCGACCAGGTCGTGGACACTGCCGGGCAGCGCCCCCGACGTCCACAGGACAGCCCCTTCCGGCGAAGCTACGACCTGCACGTTCATCCCATGCGCGCGGTGCTTCACCGGAGAAGTACGGCCGATCGGCCCTCACCCGGTCCGTCCGGATGAGCGTCCCGTCCAGGACCAGGTAGAGCAGCCCGTCCCTCTCCGCCCTTCTCAACGCCTGCCCGAGTTCCGGGGACCGCGCGGACAGCAGCGCCACCGCCTCCTGCACGTACCGCCACGCGGTCGTGAGTGAGATCCCGAAACCGCCCCCGAGCTCGCGGAACGTCTCTCCTTTGCGCAGGTGGACCAGCACAAGCGGCGCCTGCCGCCCCGGATTGAGGCGGCGCCGGACGGTTCCGACGGCCTTGCGGTGCCGGCGGATCAGACCGGCGACGTGGTTAAGGGTTCGGGAAGACAAATCGACGGCGGCACGGTAGAAAAGCACTCGAAGCGTCCCGCTTGAGCCTGACACAGAGGGGGTCTCCGCGAGTGTGAGGCGGACCAGGCCTCTTGCGCTTTTGGGGCGTGCGCCGCGGTGACGGCCAGGTAGGCGTGGGCGAGCATCGCCAGGGTGATGTGGCGGTGCCAGGCGTCGAACCGCCGGACCTGGTAGTGGTCCAGCCCGGTCTCGTTCTTGGCCGAGGCGAAGCACTCCTCGATCGCCCAGCGGGCCCCCGCCACGCGGACCAGCTCCTCGACGGTCGTGCCCGCCGGCCCGTGGCACAGGTAGTAGGCGATCTCAAGCTCGCCCCTCCCGTTCGGGGCGAGGCTGCGGCGGGCCAGCAGCCACCGCCGGCAGCCGGGCTCGGCCCCGGCGTGCACGGTGGCCAGCGCCCAGTCGTACAGCCTGGGCCCCTTGGCGCCGTCTCCGCAGGACAGGCGCTTCCACGCCTCGGGCGGGGCGCCGGCCACCAGGGTGTCGGCCCGGGAACCCCCGCACCCCGCCCCGGCGGCCACGACCTGGCTTTTCGGCACGGCCACCACATAGCCCACCCCGCGCTGCTCCAGAAAAGCCCGGAACTTGGAGTCCATGCCGTACGCCTCGTCCGCCGTCACCCACCCGACCGGCGGCCCCGCCTCCAGGGCCCGCGCCAGCATCTGCCGCGCGAGCTCCGGCTTGGTCGCGAACCCCGCCTCGTCGGGGACGCCGGCCTTGCGGCAGCGGGGCCGGTCCCCCAGCCACGACTTCGGCAGGTACAGCTCGGCGTCGATCAGCGCCCGCCCGAGCGGGGAGGCGTAGGCGAGGAACACCCCGAGCTGGCAGTTCTCCGTCCGGCCCGCCGTGCCGGAGTACTGGCGCTGCACCCCGGCCGATCCGGTGCCCTTCTTCAGGAACCCGGTCTCGTCCACGATCAGCACCGAGTCGCGGTGGCCGAGGTTGTCCACCACATAGGCCCGCAGGTCGGCCCGTACCTGGCGGGCGTCCCAGCGGGCGCTGTTCAGCAGCCGCTGCATCCGGTCCGGCGCGGAGTCCCCGGCCGCCTCCGCCAGCTGCCAGCCGTTCTTCCGCTCCACCGGGGCCAGCAGTCCCGTCACATACGCCCGCGCCTGCCTGCGCGGCTCCACCCGCCCGAACCGGCCCGCCACCCGCGCGAACAGCGCGTCCAGCCCTGCCGCCCACGCCTGCAAATCGTCAGAGGTCACACTATCGGCCACGCCTCACACTATAGATCACGAAGCCTGGCTGTAGCACTAGGCCATCAGGCGCGATCCGGGGCCCATGCGTTCGCCGGCGGAGCGGCGGAGGTCGCGGGTGATGCTCACGCGCTTCAGCCAGCGGTCGGTCCCGTCGTAGCGCGCCCGGAAGCGGGCTCGGCCGTGGACCGCGCGGTAGTTGTCGATGAAGCAGCACATGCCGGGCTCCAGCCGTACGTCGACCAGGCTTTTCTCGATGCAGGCCATCACGCGGTGCAGTGTGCCCTCGGCCTTGTCGTCGCCGGGCGCCGTGTACATGTAGGCGGGGTCGATGCGGAGGAAGGGGTCCGACCGGTCGCCGAAGAGGATGGGGATCGGGTCCGGGTCGGCGTCCATGCGCCGGATGCGGTCGAACGACCGCGTGCGCTCCAGGTCGGAGGAGGAGTTGTACTCCGGAAGGTGGGAGGTGTCGGGGCGGATGTAGAAGCGCGGCTCGAACGCGCGCTCGACGTCCTCCGCGGCCAGCGCCGTTAGATCGACGGTGCCGACTGTGGTGCCCACCCGGTCGGGGTTGCGCAGGCACAGCAGTCCGACGTAGTCGGCGCGGTGCGGGTGGAACGCCTCTTCGGTGTGCCACATCAGCGGGGTGCTGCTGCCGGACCCGAGCTGCGCGTCCTCCTGCCCGGCGATGGGCAGGATGTCGTGCACCAGGTCGCCGTCCTGCTGGGTGGCCCATCCGTAGACGTCGCCCAGCAGCGAGCTGTAGAGCACCAGCAGGAACTCCGTACGGCGCAGCGCCTCCGTACGGCTCTTGCCGCGCCAGTGGGCGGGGGTGGGGCCGATGCCGTGCTCGTCGATCTCGTTGCCGGCGATCAGCAGCGCGGCGGCTCCGGACCGCCGGGGCGGCCGGGCGGCGCTCTGCGGGGTGCGGAAGGTGTGCAGGGCCGTTCTCAGCCGGTGCGGCAGGTCGTGGGCGATCAGCCCGGCGTCGCCGAGGAACGCCGGCTGGTCGGCCGCGGCGTAGGTCCTCTGAACGTCGGTCAGCAGACGGGCTATCGCTTGCCTTTCCTCCGGCGAAACGCGCAGCGTCGTCAGCATCTGTGGCCACCTCTCCGTGTCGGGTCAGCGCAGGTCGGAGACCGCGATCAGCAGTCGTTCGACGTCGTCGGGCTCCGTGTAGCAGGAGACGCCGGCCCGTACGGCACCGCCGGCGCGGTCGAGGCCCAGCACCGCCATGGCCTCGTGCGCGTAGAAGCTTCCGCTCCACACCGCGATCCGCCGGTCGGCCAGTGCCCGGGCGACCTCGTCGGGGTGTCGGCCCGCCACGGTGAACGCGACGGTCGGGGTGCGGTCCGCGAGGCCGGACGGTCCGTACACGGTGACGTGAGGCATCGCGGTCAGTCCGGAGAGCAGGGGCGCGAAGACGGCCCGCTCCCGCTCGGCCAGCTCCCCCATCCCGGCGTCCAGCAGGAACTGGGCCGCCGCCGCGACGCCGGCGACGGATTCCAGCGGCAGCGTCCCGGTCTGCCAGCGGTGGGGGACCTCGTCGGACGCCGGCCGCACCTGGTAGGGGTCCAGCTCCGCGAGCAGCTCGGGTCTCGCCCACAGGATGCCGAGGTGTGGTCCGTACCATTTGTGGGCCGAGGTGAACACCACGTCGCACCCCCACGCAGCGATGTCGACCGGGCTGTGCGGCACCAGGTGGACGGCGTCCAGCAGCGCCAGCGCGCCCGCGGCGCGCGCCGCGGCGCTGATCGCGGCGACGTCGGGGATCGTGCCGAGGGCGTTGGAGGCG
This sequence comes from Sinosporangium album, assembly GCF_900100605.1. Classification (GTDB taxonomy): domain Bacteria; phylum Actinomycetota; class Actinomycetes; order Streptosporangiales; family Streptosporangiaceae; genus Sinosporangium; species Sinosporangium album. The sequence goes on from NZ_FNCN01000001.1 coordinate 10,597, forward strand.
CCCGTGAAGGCCACCAGGCGGGTGCGGTCGTTCAGCAGGGCGGCGACGTTGCCGACCGGAAGGCGCCCCGACACGGGGTCGAAGTCCGCGAAGACGACCCGGGCCCCCGTGTCCCGGGCGACCGCGAGCCAGGGGGCCACGTTCGCGTCGTGGTCGAGCCGCGTGCAGACGATCTCGTCGCCGGGCTTCAGGGTGCGGGCCAGGGAACGCGCGAACGCGGCGGCCAGCGAGGTCATGTTGGCGCCGAACACGAAACCGGCCGGGTCGGCTCCGAGGAACGTGCCGAGCAGCCCGCGGGTCCTGGCGATGAGGGCGTCCGTCGCGACGCTCGCCGCGAACAGCCCCTCGGTGTTGGCGTTCACGCCGCCCGCCAGATAGTCGGCGACGGCGCCGATGACGCTGTCGAGCGCCTGAGACCCGGCGGCGCCGTCCAGCCTGGCCCAGGAGTCGCGCAGCCCCGGGAAACGTCCGCGCAGCGAGGTCGCGAGCGGGCCCGCGGCGCGGGCGGAGGCGGCTCCGGCGTCTGGCCGAGTGTGCATGGCTGGCTCCCGTGGAGGCTTGAGGTGAACGGACCGCGGGGCGGACACCGTCGGTGGATCACCAGCGCGGCGCCGTGAGGCGCGGCACCGGAGCCCGCAGCACCTCCTGGCCGAGCCGGAAGGCGGCGACCGCCGCGGCGGACATGGGAGCGCCTCGCAGCGCCGGCGAGATCGGGCGCAGGCGCATGATGTCGCCGACGGAGGAGCGTTCGGTGGACAGGACGGCCGCCGGCGGCTCGTCGCCGGCGGCCGGCCGCCACCGGCCGGCGTGCCAGGCGAGGCTGGCGGCGCCGTACGTGGCGGGCCGGCTCGGGAGCGGGATCTTCACGTTGGCGGCGCGCACGGACTCCAGGGCGGCGAGCATCTCGGCCTCCACCTGCTCCGGGCACAGCAAGGCGGCGTCGCCCTCGCGTAGCAGCCGGTTGAGCAGGTCCAGCCGCAGATCCGGCCGGGTGGCGTCCAGGTTGAGCCCCGAGCCCAGGCGGGCGTTGACCTCCGTGGGCGCGAAACCGTCCGCCGACAGCACGCCGTCGACGGTGAACCCGCCGCGGTAGTCGCACAGGGAGCGCAGCGCGGCGCCCACCGCCCGGGCGGCCTCCCGGATGCGGTGGGCGGCATCGGGCGGGCAGTCCCAGTAGGTGGAGGTGCCCGCGAAGATGAAACGGTGCTCCTGGTCGCGGAGCACGATCAGTTCGAGTGGTCGGAGCACGGCGATCCCGCGGGGCAGCACCAGGCCGTGCACCGAGCATGGCAGCCCCTCGACGAACGGCATGACCCTGACCAGGGAGCAGCGGCCGGCGAAGAACGGCAGCGCCCGGCGCCCCTCGGCCTCACCGCGGATCCACCGCGTGCCCTCGGCCGCCGTGTGGATGCCGCTGCGGGTGTCGGCCGCCCACACCGTTCCGTGGCCGGCGTCGAGCCTGGCGGCCTCGGGCAGCAGCGCCTCCGGGCGGGGCGGCAGCACCGACGACGGCGAGGAGGGGATGCCGGCCGCCCGCCACACGCGGTCGACCAGGGTCTTGTCTTCGAACGCGGCCCACTCCGGGCGCCTGTGGCCGTACCGCTGCCGGCCCGCGAGCCGGTCGCCGGGCAGGTCCCGCGTGTCGAGCACGAGTGCCCGCCGCTCCGGGTCGAACCGGTCCAGTGCCGCGACCAGGCCGGGCGGCGGCTCGGCGAGCGCCCGGGTGAAGGCCGCCGCCAGCCCGTCCCTGCTGGTCGCGGTCACCGGTATGTGGTGCACGGTCACCCCGGGGCCGAACCGCTCACCCGTCGCGTGGTCGGCGACACCGGCCAGCACCCCCGCGGCGCCCGCCTCGACGAGGGCCTCGACCACGGGGGCGATGTGGGACGCGGCGGTGCTGAGGACCACGCAGCGGCGGCCCGCGAAGCGCTCGCGGATCAACGCGTTCACACGGCCGGACAGCTCCGTGCCGGGTAACTCCGGGCGGGACGGCTCCGTGCCGGACAGCTCCGTGCCGGACAGCTCCGTGCCGGGCAGCCCCGTTCGGGGCGGCTCCGGGCGGGACGGCTCCGCGCCGGAGGGAGGCCGGGCGGGCGGGACGCCGCCGACCACGCTGGAACCGGACATCACACCTGTCCCTTTCTCCGAAAGAAAGTCTGAGAGGAATCACGAGGCCGATGTGAACGCTGGCCGACCGTATTTCGGCGCACAGGCACTGTCCATATGCCGTTTCATCGCACGGAACAGCTTCAGGAGCACGTTCAACCATTCCGATATTCGGCTCGGCGAAACCCGCGTTACGCTGCCGCCGGAGATCGGGAATTCCGGTGGGCGCGGCGGCGGAACATCTGCCGGGTTCGGCCGGCCCGGCGGGGTCGAAGCGGTGGATTCCACGCCGTTTTTCTTTCCGGTTCCACCGTCTGGGCGACGGTCGCGGGAATACGCGCCCGCCGCCGGGGCGGCGCCTCTGGGCGTGCCGGGCGCGGGGGGACGCGCCGGCTGCGGAAGAATCGGAGCCATGGGAGACCGAGTGGTCATCGTGGACTACGACCCGGCGTGGCCGGTGATGTTCGCCGACCTGGGCGCCGGATTGCGCCGGGCGCTCGGCGACGTCGCGGTGCGCATCGACCACATCGGGTCGACCTCGGTGCCGGGCCTGGCCGCCAAGCCCGTGATCGACGTGCAGATCTCGGTGGGCTCCTTCGACCCGCCGGCCGCGTTCACCGCGCCGCTTGAGGGCCTGGGATTCGTCTACCGCGACACCAATCCCGACCGCACCAAGCGCTATTTCCGCGAAGCGCCCGGGCGGCGCAGGACGCATATACACGTGCGGCGGGAGGGCAGCTTCTCCCAGCAGTTCTCTTTGCTGTTCCGCGACTACCTCAGGGGCCACCCCGCCGCCGCGGCCGAATACGCGGCGGTCAAGCGCCGCGCCGCCGCCGTGTTCGCGGACGACCGCAAGGCGTACGGCGAGGCCAAGGAGACCTGCATCTGGGACCTCATCCGGCGCGCCGACGCCTGGGCTCAGGACACCGGTTGGGCGCCCGGCCCCGGCGACTCCTGACCGGCGGGCAGCCCCGTTCCATCCCCGTTCCGGGCCCGTTCCCGGTCCGTTGCCCGGGCGGCCTCTCTGGGACGCGCGAAACGCCGGCCCCCGCCTCTCACACGCCGCGCGAGCAGGCGCAGGCGGCGTTCAGGCAGTCGGCGTTCGGGCAGTGGGTCCCGAAGGTGCGGGCGTGGTAGGTGAGCGGCGCGGCGTCGGCGGCCTCCGCGCGGAGCACCGTTCCGAGGACGATGACGTGGTCCCCTCCGTCGATCAGGTCCGAGACGGCGCAGCCCACCCAGGCCGCGGCCCCGGCGAGGCGCGCCGCCCCCGACTCGGCGGACCACTCGGCGTCGGCGAACTTGTCCGCGCCCTTGCGCGCGAAGCACAGGGCCAGGTCGGACTGCCCGCCGGCCAGTATGTTGAGGCCGAGGCGGCCCGTCCGCCGGATGAGCGCCAGCAGGTCGGAGCCACGGTCGAGCGCCATGAGGACCATCGGCGGGCTCATCGACAGCGACGTGAAGGCGCTGACGGTGGTGCCGTGCGGGCGTCCCCGGTCGAGGGTGGTGGCGACGCAGACGGGCGTGCACACGCGGGCCATGGCCGCACGGAACGCGTCCCGCAGGTCGACCTGCGCACGATCCAGACGCCCAGGGTCGACCTGCGCACGATCCAGACGCCCGGGCTCCTCCTGCCCACGGCCCGGACGCCCAGGGTCCTCCTGCGCACGGCCCGCGTGCGGCGTCCGCCGTACGGCCTCCCCCGGGAGACTCACGGCCGCCAGGGCCGGGGGACGCGGCGGGCCGTCGTGGAGTGGAGTTCCGCCCAGCGCCTGACCGACCGGTAGACGGTCGAGGTGACGTCCTCCACGTCGTGGGTGACCTCGAACGGTTCGGTGACCGACAGGTAGCCCTGGTATGCCTGGAAGGCGGTGACGCGGAGCAACTGGGCGCGGTCCAGGTGCTCCCGCGCGAACGGCAGATAGAACCTGTTCCACTGCTCGGGCGTCAGATAGGGAAGCTGCTCCAGCGCCGGCACCCCGGCCTCCGCGCGCCAGTCGTTGAGGGCGCTCAGCACGACGTCGAACAGGTCCCGGACGTGGAGGGCGGTCTGGCCGCCGCCCAGCACCGACAGCCTCGGCGCCGGCGGCCGGCCGCCGGCGACCAGTGCGGCGACGTGCCCGGCGACGTCGTCGGTGCTGACGATGTCGAGATATGCCTTCTCCTCGGCGACCAGCGCGGGGATGGCCCCCGTGCACATGGAGGAGGGCAGCCAGAAGAAGCCGCTGTAGCGGTCGAGGAAGCCGTCGGACCGCGTGCCCACCACTATCGGGAAGCGCACGACGTCCGCCGAGGAGCGTCCGGCGGTGAGCAGCCGCTCCGCCACCGCCTTGGACCATTCGTAGGTGTTGCGGTATGCCCGGGGCGACGTGGGCTCGACGCTGCCGGTGAGGCCGACGGCGTAGGACGACGACATGTGGATGACGTGCGTCTCCTCGCCCACCCACGCGAGCAGGGCGCGCAGGGGGGCCACGTTCGCCTCGTCGGCCTGTTCGGCCGTGAGGTTCCAGCGGGTGTCGGCGGCGCAGTGGACGAGCGCGTCCCACGGGCCGCGCAGCTCGGCGGGCGGTTCCTCCGCGCCGATCCGCCAGGCGAGCTGCCGGGGCGAGGAGCCGCCCCGGCTGCTCACGCCGTACGCGTCGTGCCCGGCGACCGCCAGTGTGCGCAGGACGGCTCCCCCGACGGCTCCGGTGGCCCCGGTGACGAGGACGCGTGCCGGCGGTTTCACGAGACCACGAGCCGCTTCTCGATCGCGCGGAGCATCTGCTCGGAGTTCTCCCGCAGCGCCTTGGTGGCGACCGGGTTGAGCATGTCGGCCAGCAGTGGAATGCCGATCTCGAAGTCCACGCTGAAGGTGACGAGGGATGCTCCGTCCTCCAGCGGGTCCACCCGCCAGTAGCCGCAGAACTGGTCCAGGTCCCCGGCGATCTGGTCGAACCGCATCGTGCGTGTCGTCTCGTCGAGCTCGTCCTCCTCGACCCACTCCAGCACCGAGCCTTTGAGCAGCACGGACCACTCGCTGACGCGTTTGCCCCCCGACTCGCCGCGTACGGTCACGGACTCGACGTTGTCCATGTAGTCCGCGTAGTCCTCCAAGCGGGTCACGGCCCGCCACGCCTCTTCGACCGGGGCCGCGATCCGCAGTTTCACCTCGACATAGGGCATTGCCGACTCTCTTTCGTCAGGGACTCATCTCAGGTCTCAGGGCACGGGATCGAAGCTGATCTCCCGTCCGGCGCAGTGGTCTCCGACCACCTGGTCGCAGACGAGCAGGCTCGGCGGGTGGTGGTGCGCGGCCAGGCTGTCGACCAGGAGGCCGGCGGCCGGGTGGTCGCGGGTGTAGAGGCGGCTGCCCACCACCGGGGTGACGGCCGACACGACGCGGTCCCGCACCTCGCTGAGCGTGGCGCGCAGCCCGACCGCGGTTGCGAGAGCCGCGCGCCCCGCCACGAGGCCCTCCTCGAAGTCGCGGCCGAGTTGGCGGCACGCGCCGCCGAGCGTCAGCAGCTCCCTGGTGGCCCGGCCCAGCAGCGCCACCCGCACGCCGTACTGCCCGGACTTGGCCACCTGCTGGTAGGCCAGGTCCAGCAAGGAGCTCAGGACGCCGTGGTAGGTGGCGCTCAGCAGCACCGCGAACCACACCATCCCGGAGACCACGGTGTCGTCGATGACGTCGGCCGGGCCCCGGTGGAAGACCAGGCGGTCGTCGAGCTCCACGTCGCGGAGCACCAGCTTGGCCGTGTCGGAGGCGGCCATGCCCAGCGACGGCCAGTCGCCCTCCACGGTGAGCCCGGGCGAGGCGGCGGGGCACAGGGCGAGGATGGTCTCGTCGGTGGCGTCGACCCGCGCGGTCAGGCACACCAGTGTGGCGGTGGAGGCCAGGGAGCAGGGGTATTTCGTGCCGGACACCCGGTAGCCCTTGTCCGTCTCGATCGCCGAGGAGCGGCTGCTCATGAAGTTGGGGCTGCCGCCCGGCTCGGCGAAGGCCGACGCGACCAGGGCGTGCGACCCCGCGATCCCCTCCAGGAGCATCCAGCTCGTGTCCCGGTGCCGGCGCCAGTAGTCGGCCATCAGCCCCACGGTGAAGGAGTGCATGTTCACCGCGATCGCGACGGACGGGTCGCGCGCGGCGAGGGCGCGCTGCGCCGACGCCACCTCCACCAGACCGGCCCCGGCCCCGCCGAACTCCCGCGGGATGGCCAGTTCGGCGAAGCCGGAGGCGGCGACCTGCCGGATGCGGTCGGCGCCGCGGGTTCCCCGTTCCGGCGGCGCGGGTGTCCACGGGGTGCGCCAGCCGGAGTCGAGCAGTTCCCTGTGGTGGTGCGCCTGTTCGTGCTCTGCGGGTGTTTCTCGCGTCATACGTTTCTCTCCTGGGCGGCGGGACGGCGGCTCCCGGCATGCGGCGCCGTTCGGCTCCGCGCCCCGGCGCGCTCGCGCCGCCGGGCGCACGCGCAGACGACTCCGGGGCCCGGCGGGAAGGGGTCGGCGGATACGGCGGGCGCCTCCGCGGACAGCAGCCGCAGCACCCTGGTCTGGTCGCGGCGGCTGCGGCAGCGCAGGACGGGGACGGACGCCCCCGCCAGCAGGGCGCCCATGGTGCGGAGTTCACGGCCGCGGAAGCCGGCGGCCTTGCGCAGGAGGGCGGTGAGGCTGCGCACTGGCGGGTCGTGGCCGGCGAGCCCCCTCGGCACATACTCCCGGGGCGCACGTCCGAGGAGGGCGTCCCGGCGCAGCCGCAGGGAGCGCCGCACCAGCGCGGCGGCGCACAGCCACGGATGCCGGTCGAACAGCACGACGACGTCGGCTCGCTCGACGCGCTGCCGTACGGTGCCCGCGAAGTTGCCGTCGATGATCCAGTGCGGCGCGGCGGCGAGCCGCTCCACCACGTTGGCCCACTCCGCGTCGGGCGTCCTGCGCCACTGAGGCCCCCAGTAGACGTCGTCGAGGTGGATCAGGGGCAGACCCGTCAGCGCCGCGAGGGTGTGGCAGAAGGTGGACTTGCCGCTGCCGGGGCTGCCCAGGACGGCGATCCGGCGCGGCGGCCGTACGTCCGCAGCGCGCCGCCCGCTCATGACAGGGCCGCCGGCTCGTTCATCAGCGCGGCGACCTCGCGCATCGTGGCGGCGTCCGCCAGGGACACGCGTAGGCAGCCCTCAAGGCCCGCGACGCCGTCCAGGGAGCGGATGCGGACGCCGCGCCGGTCGAGGTGGCGGGCGACCAGCCCGGGGGCGCGGCGGTCACCCGTCGTGAAGGTCACGAAGTTGCCGCCGGGGTCGAGCGCGCGCCACCGGGGATGTCCGGCGAGGACCTGCGCCACGAAGGCGGAGCGGATCGCGCGGACGTCGTTCCAGACTTCGGTGAAGCGGTCCCGGTCGGCCAAGACGGCGCGCAGCAGCGCGAGCGCGACGGACGAGACCGTGCTGTCCGGGCGGAAGCGGGACAGGTACGACACGAGGGCGGGCGAGGCGAAGACGGACGCGATGCGCGCCCCGGCGAGCCCGAAGGTCTTCGAGTAGGAGCGGACGACCAGCAGGTGCGGCGACGAGGCGACCAGCGGGACGTGGGTGATGCCGGTGAAGGCGCCGTAGCACTCGTCGACCACGAGGAGGTGGCCGCCGCGCCGCGCGTGGTCGGCCGTCTCCAGGATCTGCTCCGGCGGCACGGCCAGCCCGGCCGGGCTGGCCGGGTTGGTCACCACCACGACCGCCGGCGGGTGGGCCGCCATCCGGGAGTGGAGGGCGTCCAGGTCCACGCCGGTGAGGTCGGGGTCGAGGCCGGGGCAGCCCGAGACGGGCACGCCCCGGAGCGCCGCGTAGTAGCGCCAGCTCTCGAACGCCGGCTCGTGCAGGATCAGTCCTCGGCCTTCGGACGCCAGGGCGTCGACGATCAGGCCGACCGCCGAGTCGGACCCCGCGGTGAGCAGGATGCGGTCGGGGTCGGCGCCGTGGTAGTCGGCGAGGTCCGCCCGCAGCGCCTGCTGGTAGGGGTAGTGGAGCAGGTCGGCCGCTGTCAGCCGGCGCGCCGCCGCGAGGACGAGTTCCTCGGCGGCGGGGTGGCGCAGCTCGCAGCTTTTGAGGTTGAGCACGCCCGCGCGCTGCCGCCGCGGCTCCCACGGCAGCCCCCACACCTCCCGCCGGGTGGCGAACGGCGTGTCCGCCGCGGGGGTGGAGGCCGGCAGGACCGGGTGCGCCGTCATTCCGCGCTCCGGTCGGCGACCGACGGGATGCGCTCGTATACGGACGTGACCCGGGTCTCCCTGCCGAAGAGGAACTCATAGAGCCCGTCGTCGTCCGCCCCGCCGGGTTCGGCGATCAGGTGGCGGTTGTAGCGGCTGACCTCCAGCGGCGTCATCGTGGGTTTCATGTCGTGCAGCCGCGTGTACATCGTCGGCCGGAAGCGGGCGCCGACCTCGCCGACCAGGGTGCGGGTGCGCCGGGCGCCTTCCGCTCCGGTGCCGGGCAGCCCGACGATGACGAAGGCGTTGAGTTCGATGCCGGCCTTGGCGCACTGCTCGGCAAGGTCACGGAACCGCTCCTCGTGGATGCGCTTGGTCCGGGGCAGCGCCCCGTGGCCGTCCGGTTCGAGGGTCTCCAGGCCGACCGAGATGCGCACGCAGCCCGCCGCGCCCATCAGCTCGACCAGGTCGGCGTCGAGGTGGTGGACCGTCGTGGCGCACTTCCAGCGCGGTGAGACCGGACCGGCCAGGAAGCGGTTGCACAGCTCCCGGACCCATCGCTTGTCGAGCGTGAAGGTGGGCGCGTAGAAGGCCACGTACTCGAACGGCAGCGCCCGCGTGCTCTCCTCGATGTACGCCACGGTGGCGTCGACGGACAGCCGGCGCTCGCGCAGCCCGAAGATCTCGTGGACCTCGCAGAACTCGCAGCCGACGGGGCAGCCTCGGGCCGCCGGCACCACGAGTTCCCTGCGGAAGGGGATGCCGCAGAACTTGTCCTCGTCCCGGGCGTACAGGCGGTCGTAGTGCTCGTACGGGATCTCCCGCACGTCCGGGAGCACCCACTCGGCGCTGGGCAGGGCGTCGCCCTCGCGCGCGGGCGGCACCCAGCGTTCGCCGTGCCGTACGGCGACGCCGGGCAGCGCGGTGTGCGGCGTGCCGGCGGCCAGCGACGCCAGGTAGTGCGCGACGCCCGGTTCGTAGTCGCCGGACTGCACGATCGCGTCCAGTCCGTAGCGTTGGAAGAAACCGGGGTTCATGCTGCTGAGACGGCCGAAGGTGATCAGTCGGCTGTCCGGCGACAGCTCCCGGGCGTAGGCCGTGAACCGTTCGAAGCCATCGACGGCGTCGAAGTCGTTCATCATCGCGATCACGTCGTAGCGGCCTTGGTACAGCAGGTCGCCGATCGCCTTCCAGTGCGTATTCAGCACGCCGGCGTCCCGCACGTCGACCCGTTCCACGTACGGCTGCGCGCGCAGGTATCCGGCCGTCATGTAGAGGGGGGTGTGGTGACCGGCGTTGAAGTAGCTGGGCACGTGTGGCGGCCAGACGACCAGCACTTTCATCCGAGGCTCCTTGGAATCCTGGGAAACGGCGCGGCGGGAGAGGCGGAACGGGTGATGCGGAGGGGGACGTCCACGGGCCCTCACATCCCTAGCAAGGCGTAGAGCTCGGAGAAGTCGGGACGGCGCGGATCGACCTGGACGGTGTCCCAGCCGAGGCGACGCGCCGGGGCGATGTCGTTGTCCGGGGAGTCCCCGACCATGATCCTGCGCTGGAAGGGACCGGAGCCGATCAGTTCGAAGGCCCGCGCGTCGGGTTTCTTCGGCCCGCCGTCCGCGGTGAAGAGCTCGCGGTCGAACACCTCGGGCGCGCCGAGGCCCCGCAGGAGCCGCCTCATGAGCGTCCCCGGCAGATAGCAGTTGGACATGAGCCGGACCGTCCGGCCGGCGCCGGCCACCCGGGTCGCGGCCTGGGCCGCCGGCCCGCACAGCTCGTACCGGTCGCCGTCGGCGCAGCCGAGCGCGAACCACAGGGCCCGGTGGAGGTCCTCCTGCGGGCGCGCCACGCCGCGTTCGCGCAGCGCCTTGTCCACCAGGCCGAGCGTCGCCGGCTGAAGTGCCGACTTGTCGAGGACCGCCTCGTAGAGCGTGGTGAACACGCTCTCCACGACCTCTCCGGCCAGGCGGGGGTCGACCGCCAGGGTGTCCACGACCCATCTGGTGAACTCCGGCGGCTCCGGCATGGGCCGCCGCTCGGTGACGAGTGTTCCGAAGCAGTCGAACACCACCAGCGTGGCCGCTCCCGCGGTGTCAGCGCTCACCGGCGCACCTACGAATCCATCCACCGTCTCCTCCCCTCCCCGCCATCACGACCACGAGATCTTGCGATGTTCGAGCCTGAAGAACGCCAAGGTCAGTACGGCGAAGCCCAGGGAGAAGGCGAGCAGGACGGCCACGGGCGTCAGCACCGCCGCCAGGCCGCCGCCGTCCAGGACCACGGTGGTGAAGCCGCGCATCGCCCAGTAGGTCGGCACCGCCGGGGCGAGCGGGCTCGCCCAGTCCGGCAGCATCGACAGCGGCGTCAGCGCTCCTCCCAGCCCGGCGAACAGCAGCGCCGCGAGGTTGGCGAACACCGCGAGCTGCGCGACGGTACGGCAGAGCGCGACCAGGGCCATGCCGAACAGCACCACGCACAGCGCGAGCGCCGCGCCGACCACGACGAGCGCGGGCCACGAGCCGCGCACCCGCAGGTTGTACAGCCAGCCTCCGGCCGCGAAGACGACCGCCAGTTGCAGCATCGCCACGCCCAGCGGGACGGCGACGCGGCCGGCCACGATCTCGCCGGGCCGGGCGAGGCCCGCCCGGAGCCGGTCCCACGTCTTCCACCCGTGCTCCCGGAACACCCCGAAGCCCACGAGGTTCACCAGGAAGAAGGTGAACATCACCGCCATGCCCGGCACAGCCTGCTCCGCGCCGGTGGCCCCTTCGACGTTCTCGGCCTGCAAGGCGGTGCGGAACAGCGGCTGCATGAATCCCATGAGCAGCAGCGGCATGACGGTACGCACCAGCAGCGGAGCCGGGTCGCGCATCTGCAGCCGCAGGTCGTGCCGGATCAGCGCGGCGATCCGGCCCGCCGTACCCTCACGCATCGGCGTCCCCCTCGGCGTCCGCGTCGTACCGTCGTCCCGTGACCCGCAGGAAGACGCTCTCCAGGCTCGGATGGACGATGCGCAGGTTGACGAGTTCCCCCGCCGAACCGCCCAGCGTCTCCAGCACCCTCGGCGCGGCCAGATGCGGCTGCTCCACCGCCACCCGCAGCACCCGGCCGTCCGTCGACGAGGGCCAGGGCAGGGGGATGTCGGGCGGCGGACCGGCGAAGGTGAGCTCGACCGCGCTGTCGCCGTACTGGCGCACCAGTTTCTTGAGGGGGCCCCGCGCGACCATCCGCCCGCCGCTCACGATGGCGACCGACCCGTCGAGGGCCTCCACCTCCGGCAGGTAGTGGGTGGAGTAGCAGACCGCGGTGCCCTTGGCGGCCATGTCGCGGACCAGTTCCAGCAGTTGTTGACGGGTCTGCACGTCCACGCCGGCGGTGGGCTCGTCCAGCAGCAGCAGCGGCGGCCGGTGCAGGAGCGCCATGCCGGTGTGCACGCGGCGCTGCTCGCCGCCCGACAGGTGCGCCACCCGGCGGCCGAGCAGAGCCGTCAGGCCGAGGGGCTCGGCGATCTCCTCGATGCGGCGGCCGGCCGTCCTGCCGCGCAGGCCGGCGAGTTCGGCGAAGAACAGCAGGTTCTGGTGGACGGTCAGGGGCGGGTAGACGCCGAGTTCCTGCGGGGCCAGGCCGAGCAGGCGGCGTGCGGCGTGCGGGGCCGTCACCGGGTTCACGCCCATGACGCGGACGCTGCCGGCGTCGGGGCGGAGCAGCCCCGCCACGATGGACATGAGCGTGGTCTTGCCCGCTCCGTTGTGCCCGAGCAGCCCCACGATCTCGCCCGGCTCGATCCGCAGGTCCACCTCTCTGAGCGCGGTCACCGCGCCGTACCGCTTGGTGACGCCGTCCAGCGCCAGGGCGGGCACGCCGCCGTACGGGTCCGGTTCCCCGTCCTGCCTCGCGCCTTGTCCCGCGTCCGACCCCCGACCGGGACCGGGCTCAGTCGTCACGTTGTGTCCAGCGGCTCGGCATCACGTCCGGGAGCCCCAGCCGCCGCATGTGCGACGACCAGTCGCGGGCCAGTTTGAACCCCTTCATCAGGCCTTTGCCGGTGCGGACCTCGGGCAGCGGCGCGGAGTAGCCGAGCCGCCTCTCCGTGGCGGCCAGGTGGTCGCGGAGCCGGTCGAGCCACGCGGCGCCGCCGTCGGCCGACCCGACGGCCTCCGCGCCGGCGGCGGCGAGCCGCAGCCCGTCCTCCACCTCCATCGCCGGCACCCCGGCGAAGGGGTCGAAAGTCGGCTGCTCGGCGGCGCAGGACAGCTCGCCCACGGTGCGCAGCCCCCGCACGGACAGGGAGAGCTGCACCAGGTCGTAGGCCATGAGAACCGCGACCTCGGGCTGCCCGGCCGAGACCGCGCCCTCGATGTCCTCCAGCGCGGCGCGGCACTTCAGCAGCAGGCGCACCGCGCCGTGCGCCCGGAACGCCATCAGGCGGCGCAGGTCCGGCAGAGGCTCGTGCGCGGGTGCCGCCGTCATCCGGTCACCTCCGCATCCGGCTCCGCGACGCCGAGCCACAGCATGTCGTGCACGAACAGCCGGTGGATGTCCTCGGGGGGATCGACGTCTGGAGGCCCGGACCACAGGACGTCTTCGGCGCCGCTCTCCGGCAGGTCGGTGCGCCGCACCTCCAGCGCGCGGAGCTGCCACCGGTCCACGACCGTACGGTCGTCCAACGTCGCCGTTCCCACACCGGTGGCCCAGCGCAGGACCGAGTGCAGCGGCCTCTCCACGGGGACCAGTTCGTCGACCAGCCGCAGGCAGCGCGCCACCCGGTCGTCCGGCCGCAGCGGCGGCGCGAGCACCTCGCGGAGTACGGCGAGGCCGGCCTCGTCACCGAGGACCCTGAGCTTCTCCCCGACCCACTTCTCGGTGAAGTAGAGCTGTCCGCCGGCCGCGGCTCGGGCGTTCAGCGCCGCCACGACCGCTTCGCGGCCCCGCGTCGCGGCGACCATGGGCCGGTCCCGGCGCAGCAGCCGTACGGCGCGGGCCAGGCGGTGCGCCTCCACGGTCCACCACTGCTCCACGACCCGCGCCAGCCAGGGCTCCCCCAAGCCGGCCTGCCAGGAGTCCCACGGCTCGGCGGCGGCCAACGGCAGGCCCAGCGCCAGCCGCGTCGTCGTCTTCAGAGTGCGGCGGCGATGGTTCCAGGCGTCCTGGGTGACCGACTCGGCCGACGGCCAGGCACCGTCGCGCAGCCAGGCGGCGTGCCCGCGCACCTTGGCGGCCTGGCGCACGTTCACATCGATCAGCGTGCCGTGCTCGTGCGACTGCACGGGGAACCTGGTGAGCCTGTCGTTGTCCACCAGGACCAGCAGGTCGAGGTCGCTGCGATGGTTGCCGAAACCGGCCAGCACCGACCCCGAGGCCACGGCGAGCACCGGACTGCCGAGCCCCTGATCGGTTTCTCCGAGCACGGCGTCGATTTTCAAACCGCGTTGGTCCATAAATTCCGCGAGACGTCTCTCCAGGACATTCCGTTCCGGAGCAAGAGCCTGGACTGAGGAATTCTCCATGACAGGCGGGGGCCTCTCGGCGTGTGGCTGGAAATGAACGGCCCGGCGGAGTCGAGAAGCCCGCCCGGCCGGGACAGCTTAGCCACGGTAGGCAGGCCGCCGATGGCCCGGCAAGGGAGGGCCAGGAAATGTTTCGGCACATGGAACAGCGCTTTTCTCCTAGTCAGGGATAGGGCTACAACTTCATCCATGACCACCGCCACGGTCCGACGCCATTGAGTCATCACCTGACAACCGATGAATTTCATCCATGTGATCTCACTTCAGTGGTCGTCGTTCCGGTCGTGACCGGCGGAGGCGCCCGTCCGGCCCGTGCGCCGGGCGGTCGGGCCCACCGTGCGGGTACGGCAAAGCCAAAGGCAGCGGGCGGCGGTCATATGGAGAAGCTGCTTCTCGAGCGCGCAGGGCGCATCCACCTGAACCGCGGCGGTGGCTGCCGCGCGGGGAGCAGCCCCGGTCCCGGCCGCGCGGCCCGCTCGTCCTCCCCGCCGGCCGCCCCCGACCTCGGAGAGAGCCCGATGCCCATGCCGCTGCTCAAAGTCCGGCCCGAGGACTTCCGTGTCACCGAGGTGCTCGGGCTCCCGACGGCGTCCCGCGCCGCCTCGACGCACACTTATCTGCGCCTGTGGAAGAACGGCGTGACCACCCATGAGGCGCTGGGAGGCCTCGCCGCGGCGCTCGGCGTCGCGGCGCAGGACACGGCGGCGGCCGGGCTCAAGGACGAGGACGGCGTCACCGAGCAGTACATCTCGGTGCGCGGCCTGCTCTCCGACCGGGACCTCGAACGCGCCAACGCCGCCGGCCGGTCACCCGGCGGAGACCGGATCTGGCGGGTCAGCGCGCACGCGACGGGCACCGCCGCGCTGCGGACGGGGGTCCTGGACGGCAACCACTTCCAGCTCGTGGTGCGGGGTCTCGACGAGGCCGCCGCCGCGGCCCTCGACGAGGGTCCGGGGCGGCACCAGCACTTCTTCGTCAACTATTACGACACGCAGCGCTTCGGGGTGCCCGGCGGCCCCAAGCAGACCCACCTGATCGGCCGGGCCCTCCTCGCCGGAGACGAGGAGGCCGCGTTCCGGCTGCTGCGCCGTTCGGGGTCCGCCGAGGGCGCACGCGCGTTGGTGCACGAGGGGACGGCCGAGGAGTTCTGGCGGCTGCTGGACCCGCGCGTCCCGGTGTTCTACCGGTGCGCCGACGCCTCGTACGCGTGGAACGCGCAGGTGCGCGCCCTCCTCACCGAGGTGGTCGGCGGCGCGCGGGTGGCGCACATGGACCGCGACGGCATACCGTACGCCTTCGCCACCGCCCGAGACGTGGTGCCCGCCCTGCTGGCGCTCCGCCCCGAGCTCGACTACGTGCGCTACCGCTGGACGGACGGCTCGTGCGTGCGCAGCACCGCCGCCCGCCCCACGGTGCTGCAGACGCACATCACGGTGTCCGGGGTCGGGCCCGACGAGCTGCACCCGGGCCGCTTCGCCGCCACGATCTCGTTCTTCCTGCCGTCCGGTGGATACGCGACCACCGCGGTCCACCAGTGGTTCCTTCAGATGTTCGGCGCCGAGTCCGCGACCCGGGAGGACGCCGCGCCCTCTCAGGACGGGGCGAACCCGCAGGACGGGGCGACCGCCGTACCGGCAGGAAGCACGATCGCATGACGCGGGCGCGGGACGCGGCGCGCGACGTCCTGGGGCAGGTGCGCGCCCACCTGTCGCCGCGGCTGGCGCTCGTCTACGGCATGAACGGAGCGGGCGCCGTGGAGGCGGGCGGCGCCGGGGCCCGGGTCGACCTGTCCGACGGGCGGTCCGCCCTGGACTTCGGCAGCTACGCCGTCACCCTGCTCGGCCGGCGCCACCCCGATGTGGTGCGCGCGGTCGTCGCCGAACTGGAGACGATGGCCGTCTCCACCCGCGTCCTCGCCAACGGCACCACCGCACACTTCGCGGCCCGACTGGCCGACTACGCCGACCCCGGCCGGTTGACCCGCGTGTGGCTGGGCCTGAACGGGTCGGACGCCGTAGAGGCCGCTCTCAAGCTCGCGCGGCTCGCCACCGGCCGCAGCCGTGTCGTGGCCGTGGAGGGCGCCTACCACGGCAAGTCGATGGGGGCGCTCGCCGCCACGTCCAACCACCGCTACCGCCGATCCCTCGAACCGCTGCTGGGCGGCGTGACGCACCTGCCCGCCGACGCGGCGGCGGTGCCCGGGGCGTTCGAGCCCGGCGACGTCGCCGCCGTGATCGTCGAGCCCGTCCAGGGCGAGGGCGGGGTCAAGCCCCTCGACCCGGCCTTCCTCACCGCTCTGGCCGCCGCGGCCCGCAAGCACGGCGCCTTCCTGATCGCCGACGAGATCCAGACGGGTCTGCGCCGGTGCGGCGAGCGGGCGCTCAGCGTCTCGCTGGGCCTGCGGCCCGACGCGGTGCTGTACGGCAAGGCGCTCGGCGGCGGCGTGCAGCCCCTGTCCGCCCTGGTGGCGACCGAGGAGCTGTACGCGCCCCTGGCGGCGGACCCGTTCGTGCACACGACGACGTTCTCCGGCCACCCCCTCGGCGCCGCGGCCGGGGCCGCCGCGCTGCGCGCGGTGGAGGAGCTCGCGCCCCGGGGCACGCGTCTGGCCGCTCTCCTGGCCGGCGGCCTGGAGCGGCTCAAGCGCCGCCATCCCGGCCTGGTCACCGCGGTGCGCGGGCGGGGCCTGCTGTGGGGTGTGGAGTTCGGCCCGGCGGGGGCGGCCGGCGATGTGCTGCTGGAGCTCACCCGGCGCGGCCTCATCGTCTCCCCCTGCTTGGGCCGGCCGGAGGTGATCCGCCTCGTCCCGCCCCTGGTCGCCGGCGACGACCAGGTGGAGGAGGCGCTGGACATCCTCGACGCGACATGCGCGGCCGTTCCCGACGAGTTCCGTTCCGCCGCGCGGAACAGCGCTGACGTCCGCGACGGCGCGATAGGTTCCCGGGAGGTGGTGCCCCCGGCCCGGAGGGTCCCGTGACGGGACCGCCGAGCGCACCGCCCCGGCCCGGTCCGACACGGGCGGGCCGCGTCCGGCCCCGGCCGTCCCTGCGCGCGATGAGGAGTGGAAACACCATGGACTGTCCCACGAGTTATGAGGACTTCGCCCTTCAGTACGACAAGGGCAGCGCGGACAACGTCTACAACGCCTTGCTCGACCGCCCCGCCGTCCAGAGCAAGTGCCCTCCTTTGGAGGGGCGGCGCGTGCTCGAGGCCGGGTGCGCGGGCGGACGGCTGACGCAGTGGCTGGTGGACCAGGAAGCCCGGGTCGTCGCCGTGGACGCGAGCCCCACCCTGGTGGGCCTCGCCCACGAGCGGCTGGGCGACCGGGCGGAGCTGCGGGTGCACGACATCGCGCAGCCGTTCGACTTCCTGCCCGACGCGTCGGTCGACGTCGTGGTGTCCTCCCTCACGCTGCACTACCTCAAGGACTGGGTCCCGGCCCTGGCCGAGTTCCGGCGCGTCCTCGCGCCGGGCGGCACCGTGGTGATGTCCACGCACCATCCGCTGAACGACTTCGAGATCTCCCCCAGCGGCGACTACTTCCGCGTGGAGGAACTCCGCGACGAGTGGCCGAGTTTCGGGCCGCCCACCCCGGTGGTCCGGTTCTACCGGCGGCCCCTCGGCCGCATGATCGCCGACGTACACCACGCCGGGCTCGTGCTGCGCGACCTCTACGAGCCGCGGGCCGAACCCGCCCAGCGGGAGCGGTTCGGAGAACGGTTCGACAAACTCTCACGCAAGCCGTGGTTCCTCGTGCTGGTCCTCGGTCACCCGGGTGACCCGCATGAGGGGGGGCTTGCACACCCCGCCGGGTGATGCCGCCCGGCTGACCACCCGAGGAGCAGCCACGTGCTGAACTCTCCATCCGCCCCCGCCGCCGCGCGGGGCACGCACCCTGACGGGGGCCGCTCCGGCGCGCCGCCGGATTACTGGGACGTCCTGGGCGGGCCGCCGGTCCCGCGGCCCGTGCTCACGATGGGGGGCTTCAAGCACCTCCTCGTCCCGTGCCTGGCCGCCGCCTGCCTGTCCGACCACCCCTGGCACATCGGCAACGCGCCGCGGATCGAGGACCGCAGGGTGCTCTCCGCGGTGCTGCGCCACCTCGGCGCCGCGGTCGAGGACCGGGGGCCGCGTGTCACGGTCGACGCGTCCGGGTTGAGCGGCACCCACATCCCCGCCCACTGGAGCGCCGCCGTACACGGCGGCATCTACCTGCTGCCGGCACTGCTGGCGGCACGCGGAGAGGTCACCTCCGGTCTCCACGGCGGATGCGCGATCGGCGGCGGGGCGCAAGGCTCCCGGCCGCTGTCCCACGTGGCGTCGGTGCTGGAGCGTTTCGGCGCCGTGTGCGAGGCCGACGCCGGCGGATTCCGCGCCAAATGCGGGCCGGGCGGGCTGCGAGGCACGTGGATCGACCTCGCGGGCTACGCCCGGACGGAGCCCGCCACCGGCACGCCCACCGGCCCCCACTACTCCGGGGCCACCAAGACGGCCCTGCTCGCCGCGGTCACCGCACGCGGGACGACGGTGTTGCGCAACCCATATCCCAAGCCGGACGCGCTGGAGCTGGCGCGCCTGCTGGGGCAGGCGGGAGCGCAGATCGAGATCTCCCCCGGGCGGATCACCGTGGAGGGGCTCGGCGGCCCGCTCGGCGGCGCCGATATCACCCTCCCGTCCGACCTGATGGAAGTCGTCACCTTCATCGCCTGGGCGGTCCACCTGCGCCGCGAAGTGGAGCTGGTGGTGGAGCGGCCGGACCTGCTCAAGGCCGGGCTGGCCTCCGAGCTGGCCCTCCTGTCCGAGATGGGCGTGCCGCTGGAGTGGGACGGGCCGCGGCTGCGGGTCCGGCCCGCCGAACGTCTCCGAGCCGTCCGGGTGCTGGCCTCCTCGCACCACGTCTACAGCGACGCGGGCCCGCTGTTCGCGCTGATGCTGCTGGGAGCCGACGCGCCGTCGCGGCTGACCGACGACGTGTGGGGCGACCGCTTCGGCTACGCCGACGGGCTGCGCGGCATGGGTGCGCGGCTGACGCGGGACGGCAACGACCTCCTCATCCGCCCCGGCCCGCTGCGGCCGGCCGCGGGACCGCTCGTGGCGACCGACCTCAGAGCCGCCGCGACCCTCCTCCTCGCCGCGCTGGGCACCGAAACCCCGCAGCGCGTCCACGGCGTCACGCATCTGGCACGAGGCTACGAGGACCTGCCGGCCAAACTGGCCGCCCTCGGAGCACGCATCGACATCGACCCGCGCACCGACGCGCACAACGACACACCGAACGGGACGGGAGAGGCGTCATGACGACCACCGCGGTGCTCGACTGGGACGCCATCGCCCGCACCGACATGGCCGGCGCCCCCTTCGCCTGGGGCCTCGTGAGGGACTCCGTCCCCCAGATCGCGACGCGGCGGGCGCTCGCCGCGCAGTTCCCCACGGAGGGGTTCACGCTCACCGAGCGGGCCGCGGGCACCGCGGCCGGAAAGGGCTACCGCACCTGGAACCTGTCGCTCGTCCAAGACGGCCTGGTGAACGAGGAGACCGTGCGCGGGCTCACGCCGCTGTGGCGCGGCCTCGTCGATTCCCTTCTCGGCGACGCCTACCGTACGGCGGTCGCCGCGGCCACCGGCCAAGACCTCGACGCCTGCACCCTGGAGGTGCGCGCCGTACGCTACGGCGCCGGATCGTGGATCGACCCGCACACCGACCGCGCCGACAAGATCGTCACCCAGACGTGGTACTTCAACGAGGGCTGGCGCGAGGCGTGGAGCGGAGCGCTGCGCATCCTGCGCTCCCCGTCCGCGGACGACGTCGCGGCCGAGGTACTCCCCGGTCTGACCGACTCGGTGCTGCTCGTCCCCTCCCCGCACTCCTGGCACACGGTGATGCCGGTCGCCGCCGAGGCGGAGCAGCAGCGGCACGTGCTGCTGGTGCACTTCGTCTCCAAGGATCGGACCACGTGGTGACCCCGGCCGCGGAGGCGCAGGGCCGTACAGGCCGTACAGAGCAGACCGGCCGGACCGACCAGCGGGACGTGCAGTACCACTACCACCGGGGGCTGTTTCCGGCCATGCACGACTGGGAGCGCACCGAACGCTCCATCGTCGAGTTCACCGGGGAGAACGGTCCGAAAGGCCTGCTGGGGCTCGACCAGATGGGCCATTTCGGCCCGCAGGGGTGCGACCTCGTCGCCGCCGCCGTCCGCGACGCCCTGCCCCACGCCACGACCCACGCCACCACCTGCGCCGCGACCCGTGCCGCGATCGACCTGTGCGAACTGGGCAGCGGGTTCGGCGGCGCGCTGCGCTATCTGACCGACGCGCTGGCCTCCGGCGGCGTCGCCGTCCGCACGGTGTACGGCGTCGACCTCGTACCCGAGCACTGCGAGGTCAGCCGGCGCATCAGCGCGGCGCAGCACCGTACGAACCTGACCGAGATCTGCGCCGACGCCGCGCACGTGCCCCTGCCGGACGCCTCGCTCGACGTCGTCGCCGTCACCGGCTCCATGCCGCACTTCCCCCGGCCCGGCGCGGTGCTGCGCGAGGCCGCCCGACTGCTGCGCCCCGGCGGAACGCTCGTCATCACCGAGGAGGTCAGCCTGGCGCCCGCGGGGCGGCGGCCGTCCGCGGCCTTCCACGAGGTGCACCCTCCCGACGTCTTCTTCACCACCCCGCTGCCGGACCGGCTGCGGCAGCTCGACGAGGCGGACTTCACCGACGTGTCCACCCGCGACCTGCGCGACTGGGCGGTCGCGCTGCTGCGGGACCGGCTGAAGGTGGTGCGCGTCTTCCGGGGCAGCGTCGCCGGCATCTACGGCGACAAGCCGGTGGACCTCATCGAACGCACGCTGACCACGGCCCGGGAGGAATACCTCGCGGGACGGCTGCTCCCCATGCTCGTGACGGCCCGACGCGCCGGACCGGCCTGAGATGGCGCCGGCAGCGCCCCCCGGCCGAGCCGCCACAGCCGACTGGGGGCCCGTCACCTGGACCTACACCGCCGAGGACGCCCCCGAGGCGGTACGGGTCGAAGCCGGCCTCGCGACGTCCGGACCGTCCCCCTGGCCGGCTCACGACCGCGTACCGCTGCGCGTCCGGTCCGCGCGGCACACCGCCGGGCTCGAACGGCTGGAGCAGGCCGCCGGCGGCCTGCTCCGGCGGCTGCGCGAGGAGTACTACCGGCCCGCGCCGGACGGGGCATGGGTGCGCTGCGACCGGCGCCCGCCCCACGCGGCAGAGCCCGGCCTGCCGCGCCACGCGCTGGCACCCGGAGAGGGCCGGTGGGTGATCCTGCACGAGGACGGCACAGGCGCGGCGACCCGCGCGAAAGTCGGCGACATCGCGCTGCGCGCGCTGGTGGCGGCCGAGCTCACGGCCCGCGGCGGGGTCACCGTACACGCCTCCGCCGCCACCGACGGTGCAGGGCGGGCGGTGGCCTTCCTCGGCGACCCCGGCGCCGGCAAGAGCACGCTCGCCCTGCACCTCGCCCGGACCGGCGGCGGGTTCCTCAGCGGCGACCGCACCGTCCTCGTCCCCGGCCCGGGCGGCTGGTGGGCCGTCACCAGCGGGCTGCTGCCGCGGTTCCGCTGGGGCACGCTCGACGGGCTCGGCCTGGGCGACCAGGTGCGCGACGCCGTACTGCTGCGCCACGGCGACGCCCGGCGACGCGTGGGCGACCTCCCCCGCACACCCGCGAAGGTCGTCTTCACCCCCCGGGAGGCCGAAGGCGTCCTCGGCGCCCGCACCCTCGACTGCGCCCCGCTCGGGCGGCTCGTCGTGCTGTACGGCACGCGCCGGGACAGCCCGGCCGCCCACGCGCTCGGCCACCGGCAGGCCCTCGCGGCCGTCCGCGAACACCTACTGCCCTCCGACGCCGGATGCCTGGAGCGCCCACCTCGCGATCCCGCCCACCTCCCCCCTCTCGGGCACGAGGTCACCGCGCTCGCCCTCGCCTGGGACCCCCTCAGGCACCCGGCCGGGGAGGCCCTCGCCGCCGCCCTGGGGGACGGGCCCGGTACGGCGGAAGCCCCCTCGGCCGACCATGACCACCCGGCGACAGCCCCATGACGGGTCCCACGCCCGGACGGCCCCCGTACGGCGGGAACCCCGCCGGCCGACCACCCGACGGCCACGCCATACCGGAACCCGCGGCCGGACAACACCCATACGACAGGAGCCCCGGGGACCGGCCACCCAGAGGCCGTGCCCTGCCAGGGCTAGCGGGGCCGTTGGGGCTTCTGCTCGGAGCCGTCCTGCAGAGCGCTTCGTGCGCGGCGGCCGTTCTGCTGCCCGCCCGCTCGGCGGGGGCGGCGGTCTGCTGGCTCGGCGGATGCTGGCTGCTGTACCGGGCAGGCGCGGCTCTGCGTGAGGCGGCGGAGGCGCCCACCGCCCGATCCCGAGACCGGGAGGCCCGCAGCCGGCTGCTGCGATCCGTGCAGCATCTCGTCACGGGCGCCCCGGGCGGTCCGGGCGGTCCGAACGGCCTGGGCGGCCTGGGCGGTCCGGGCGGTCCGAACGGCGCCCTGGATGCCTGGGAGGCCGTCGGCCCGCACCTGTACGCGGCGGCGGGCGTCGCGATCCGCTGGGAGCCCAAGCCCGGCCTGGCGGCCGTCGGCCTGGCGCGGCTCGGCAGCCGCGCGCTGACCGCCGCCGCGGTGTGCGCCGGGCTCGCCGCCGTCGCCCCCGCCGCCGCGGTGGCCCCGGCGTTGTGTACGGCCGGTGCCCTCGCCCTCGCGTTGCGGCCTTGGGGCCGCGGGGCGCGGGCCATGGGACGTGCCGGCTGGGAAGCCCGGCGCCGGGGCGGGCGGGTCGCCGCCGTACTCGCCGGTGTTCTGGCCGGGGCCGCTGCGCTGTCCCCTGCGCTGGGC
This sequence comes from Sinosporangium album, assembly GCF_900100605.1. Lineage (GTDB taxonomy): Bacteria > Actinomycetota > Actinomycetes > Streptosporangiales > Streptosporangiaceae > Sinosporangium > Sinosporangium album. The sequence continues at coordinate 33,239 of NZ_FNCN01000001.1, forward strand.
GCGGCCCAGCGGCCGGATACGGCCGTGGGCATGCTGCTGGCCGGGCTCATCCTCGTTCCGTGCGTATACCGGCTGGGGACGGCCGACCTGACCGCCGTACGGCACTGGCGCGCGACCCGGAGGCATCTGGAGCAGGTCGAACGGGAAGCCGCGCGGTTCCCCGGCGGCACGGACGACCCGCCGCACAGCGGCCTCGTCACCGTGCCGGCGTGGCCGTACCGCCTGGGCTTCACCGACCTCGCCGAGAACGTGCACCTCGGTGCCCTCGCCCCCGACGACCGGGTGCCCGACCATCTGCCCCAGACCGTACGGCTGTGCGGCCTCGACGACGTGGCGCGCACCCTGCCCCACGGCTGGCGGACCGTGCTGTCCGCCGAGTTCCGCGGCGGGGTCGACCTGGACGAGGACGGCTGGCGCCGCATCGAGGCGGCCCGGGTCAGCGCCCGCCTGGAGATCGGCACCCGCCTCGGAACGGGGGGCATGATGACCGTACGGCTGCTCGCACCCCCCGACCCGCCGCTGGCGGCGGTGCTCGCCCACTGGCGCTCCCATGCCGACGTGCGGGTCCTGTCCCAACCCGCACACCAGGAGGCCGCACCGTGAACCGGAGCACTGCCACGACGGTACTCGCCCACTGGGGCTCCCACACCGGCATATGTGGCCGGTCCTGGCCCGCATACCGGGAGGCCACCCGGTGAACCTGCGCAGAGTGGACCGAGGCACGGCGACGCGGGACGCCATGGACCGAAGCTCGATGGACCAGGGCACTGCCACGGTGGTCGCGGCGGCGCTGCTGGGTGCGGCAGCCGCTCTGCTAGGGGCTGCCGCGGGAGCGGCGGTGTATACCGCGCAGGCCGGCACCTCGCCGTTGCCGCCGCTACTCGGCCTCACCGTGGCCCTCTGCTGTGCCCCGGCCGCCGACCGGTGGGCTGAGGCGTCGCAGGTCGCGGCCCGCTCGCCCGGCGAGGCGGCAGCCGTACGGCGTGCGCGCACGGCACGCCACATCGCCGACCGCTGCGCGCGGCTGGCGGTCGTCGGCGCCGTCCACCCGGTTCTGCTGCCCGCCCTGCTGCCGCTGTGCCGCGTCCTGCCGCCTCCGGCGGTCCCGGCGCTCGGCGGCGCGGACGCCGATGCGGCCCGGGCGGTGCGCAGGATCGTGCGCACCGCCACCGAGCAGGATGCCCGCGCCTCCCCGTCGGGCGCGCTGCTGACGCGCCTTCTGCTGCGGCACCACACCCGGCTGTCGGCGCGGATAGCGGACGCGACCGCCCACGCGGCCGGCAGGGCGGCGCTGGAAGGGCTGCGCCGCCGCCTGCCGATGCTGTGCTCCCTCATGCTCGCGGCCATCGGACTCGCCGTGGCCGACCGCCTTCAGGCGGGTACGGCGGGGACCGCGGCGGCCGTCTGCGTCTTCCTCACGATCGTGACCACGCCCCTGACCGAAAGCACCCGGGCCGAGGGCGCACCTACCGCCTGACACCGGCGGCGTCGCGCTGTGCCCTTCCGAAGTTCCGACGTTCCGGGCGTTCCGCCTCGTGGACCATTCGCCCTTTCACCCCAATCACCGTTCCACTGTGAGAGAAGCCCACTTCCCCGACGCGTATCCGGCGGGGAAGGATCGCACCATCCGGCCGCCGCCGCATCCGGCAGGCAGGCCGCGCACCGCTTTGCGCCCACTCCGGCCGAACCCCCGCGCTTTCCCCCTCTGCCCAAAAGGAGGCCCATGGCTGTCGCCCCCCTGCCGCCCGAGACCGGCCGCCGCCGTACCGTCCCGCGGCGGACCGGGACGGAGGTCTTCGGGCTGAGCCTTCCACCCGCGAAACTGACTGTGCGCAGCGAGCTCCCCGGTCTCCGGGAAACCGTCGCCGCACTGGTGTCCCCCCTGTTCGAGGTGACCGGCTCCCCGTTCCCCGGAGCGCCGCGCCTCGCCCTCGTGCCGCGCGACGACCGCGCGCTGCCCGACCCGGAGCGGTTGCGTACGGCACCGCAGCTCCTCCTACACCCTGAAGGTCCCCGGTTCGCCGTCCTTGCGCACTCCCCCGACCGCATTGTGCTGGTGCGGGACGGCGAGCCCGACTGCGAGCCTCTCATCATCACGGCCGTGCCCGGCGCCCAGGAGGTGACCGTCCAGGTGCCCGGCGCCGGCCTGCCCTCGGCGCGGGCCGTGGTCCGCCTCCTCGGCGCCCTCCTGGGCGGCCGGCTCACCGGCCGTGGAGCGGTGTTCCTGCACGGGTCGGCCGTCGCGTCCGGCGGCGCCTCGGTGATGATGCTCGGCCCCAAACACCGCGGCAAGTCATCGCTGGCGTTCCTCGCGGTGACCTTGTGCGGGGCGGACTTCGTGTCCGACGACACCGTCGTCGCCTGGGCGGAGCACAGCGCGGCCCCGCCCGTCCTGCGGGGCTGGCCGAAACGCGTCGGCATCGGCACGGCCCTGCTCGCCGGCCATCCCGCCCGCGACGCCTTCCTGCGGGCACGGCTGCGCCGCCACCGGCCGGAATCCCGCGACGCGTCGCCGGACGCCGTCTGGAGCGCCGACCCCGGGGAAAGGAAACGGCTCTTCGCCGACCTGGACGAGTTCACCGCCCTCACCGGGGCCAAGGTGGCCACTGGCACCCGTCCGGCGGGCATCGTCGTGCCGCGCGCGGACCGGGACCGGCGCGGCTGGCGGATCGAACGCGTCACCGACGTCACCGACGTCGCCGGCGTCCTCGGCGAGGCCGTACTCGGCGGTCCCGACCTGCGCCACTTCACCGACCACCTGGGCCTGCTCCCCCGTCCACGCTTCGAGCCCGACGTGCGCGCCGCGGTGCTCGGCACGCTGCACGCGCTGCCCTGCGTGCGCGTCGAGTACGGCCCCGACGCCAACGCGGACTTCACCCGGTTCTGGGGCGAGGTCACGGCCGCGCTGGCCCTCCCGGGCGGGTCCCGGTGACGGGCTCCGCTCCGGACCCCGCCCTCGGGGTCAACCACCGCGTCCTGCGGGCGACAGGCCTGCGCGCCGGTATCGTGCACCGCTCCGCTGACGTGACGGCCTTCACCGCCGGCGAGGCCCGTGTCCTGGTCGAACGCCACGCGCTGGCCACGGTGCTGGACCTCCGGTCGGAGCAGGAGGTCGAACGGTACGGCCCGCCCCACGCGCTCCTCGCGCACGGGGTGCGCCTGCAGCGCACGCCGCTGACCGGCTACTCGCGCGACGCCATCGCCGCCCGCCGGCCTGACGTCGCCGCCCGCACGCACTACCTGCACGGCATCCTCACCGATTCCGTCCCGGGAAGCTGGCATAGCCTCTTCCAGGCGCTCGCCGGGGCGGCCGACCGCCCTTTCCTGGTCGCCTGCCACTTCGGCAAGGACAGGACCGGCGTGGTCGTGGCCATGCTGCTGGCCCTGGCCGGCGTCCCCGCGGGCGAGATCGCCGCCGACTACGCCGCCGGGGCGGCCGACCTGGTGGCCAAGGCCGACCACTTCCGGGACAAGTGGCTGCGCCGGGGGCACACCCGCGAGGACTACCTGTCCCGGCTGCGCACCTCCCCGGCGACGATGGAGCGCTGGCTGGCCGAGGTGGCCGACCGGTACGGCGGCGCCGAGGCGGCGCTCGCCGGGGCGGGCGCGGCGCCTTCCGACGTGGCCCGCGTGCGCGGCCTGCTGTCCGCCCCGTCCCGCGCGGCGGTACAGGCGGTTCCCGCCGGGCCTGTCGATGGCGCGGCCGACGACGAACCCGTCGGTGGCACAGTCGGCGGCCAGCTCGACGGCCCGGTGGGTGGCGCGGGCCCGGTCGGCAGCCGCCTCGACGAACCCGTCGGGGGCGCGGTCGGGGGCGCGGTCGGGGGCGCGGTCGACGGCGCGGCTCCGGGAGGCGCCCGGTGAGCGAGTACGGGCCGCCGGACGGCGTCGATGTCCGCACGCCGGTGCCGGATGAGGTGTGGCGGCGGCTGCTCGGCCAGGAGGCGCGGGACGCGCTGCCGAGCCAGACGCCCGCCTGGCGCGACGCCGTGTGCACGCACGGCTGGCAGGACGCGAGCCGCCTCTACATCTGGGGCGACAACGGGGGCGACGCCGTACAGATCCTCGTCCCGCTGGTGCGCTCCGGCACCGGCCGCGCGGCCGAGTACGCGTCGTGGCCCGTCGGCTGGGGCGTCGGCGGGGTCGTCGCGGCGCCGGAGGCGGTCACCGCCGCGCGGGCGGGAGCCGTACTGCGCGACCTGGCGTCGCTGCCCGCGCGGCGGATCTATCTGCGTCCGCCGCCCGCCTCGACGGCGCTGTGGGACGGGCTGGTGCCGCCGGACGCCGTCCGCAATCCGCGGATGACGCAGGTCCTGGACCTGCGGGAGGGGCTCGACCATCTGTGGCGGCGCCGTTTCCACGCCAATGTGCGCAACGCGGTCCGGCGTGCCGAACGGGCGGGGCTCACCATCGAGCAGGACGCGACGGGACGGCTCATCCCGGACTTCTATCGGCTGTTCGAGCTATCGATCGACCGCTGGGCCGAGCAGTCGGACGAGTCGGACGTCGAGGTGCGGCGGCGGGTGCGGGAGAAGAACCCGCAGAGCAAGTTCGCCGCCGTCGCCCGGCATCTGGGGCCGGACTGCCACGTCTGGTTGGCGCGCCGGGCGGGGGAGCATGGGGAGCCTGTCGCGGCGCTGCTCGCCTTGCACCGCGGCCCGCACGTCGTCTACTGGCAGGCCGCCATGGACAAGGCGCCGGCGGCGCGCACCAAGGCCGCGACGTACCTGCTGTACCTGCTGATCGAGGACGCCTGCGCGCGCGGCGCGCGGTCGCTCCACATGGGCGACACCTACCCCGGCACGTCGGTGACGACGTTCAAGGAGGCCTTCGGGCCGGACGCGTACCACACGGCCGGCTACTGGATCCCGGGCTCCGCCGCGTCGGCGGCGGACGCCGTACCGGTGCGAAAGGAAGGCATCACCACGCCATGAAGGACCGCCACTTTCGGACCCGCTACCGGGTCGGTGACTTCGACGTCTGGGGCACCTCGCTGGACAGCCCCGAGCGCCGCCTGCGCGCGCCTCACGCGCAACCGGCCGACTACGGGCTCTACCTCGACGAGCGCTGGCGCGGCGAGACGGACGCCCGTGTCCCGTACTTCGTGTTCTGGCCCACCCTCGAAGCGCCTGTGGAGGAGGGGCTGCTCATCAGGCGGGTCACCGAGCTCGCGGGCGAGCTGAGGACCGGCGCCACCGTCGAGGTGGCCTGCTTCGGCGGGCACGGGCGCACGGGTGCCGCCATCGCATGTCTCGACGTTGTGCTGGGCGGGGTGACGGCCGAGGCGGCGGTGGCCCGGATCCGGCGTGAGTACTGCCGCTACGCCGTCGGCTCGCCGGAGTTGGAGAAGTTCGTCCTGGACGCCGGGAAGACCTTGGCGTCCCTCGCCCACGAACCGCTGCTGCCCACCAGGGAGGTGCCGTGACCACGCCGACCACGTCGTTGATCTCGTTCGACCACACCACCGTCGAGGACGCCCCGTTCCGGTGGCACCACGTCCTCGACACGTTCCGTCCCGCCGACGCGGCGGAGCTGCGCGGAACGTTCCCGAGGGACGGCTTCCGCATGGTGTCCCGCACGGGCGTGGACAAGTCGTACGCCATGTACTACCGCCGCCTGCATCCCATGGACGGCGGCGAAGCGCCGCCGGAGCCCGCGCTGCCGGACCCCTGGCGGCACTTCGTCGCCGAGGTGACCGGCCCCGCCTACCGCGCCGCGGTGGCGGCGCTCACCGGCCTGCCGATCGAGACCGCGTCCATCGAAGTGAACCTGTGGCGCTATGGGGCCAGTTGCTGGCTCGACCCGCATGTCGACAAACCCGAGAAGATCGTGACCCATGTCCTGTACTTCAACGAGTCCTGGCCGACGGGCCGCGGCGGTGACCTGCTGCTGCTGGGCTCCTCGTCCGAAGGTGATGTGGTACGGCGTGTCGCCCCGGCCGCCAACAGCGGGGTCCTGCTGGTGCGCGGCGACCGGAGCTGGCACGCCGTGGAGCGTGTGCGCGACGGTGAGGCCCTGGAGAGGCTGTCCGCTCAGGTCGTCTTCCACCAGGCCGCGCAGGAGATCACGGCCTGACCTGGCACGGCCCGACCTTTTGGGCCCCGCCGGGCGCGGCTCAGCGGCAGGGCCGCACGAGCGGGCCGAACACGGCCCGCTCGTGGTCCCGTTCGCCGATCGTCTCCGGGCAGTGGGCGACGTTGCGGCGCGCGTCGGTGCCGAACCGGCGGCGCACCTCCTTCTTCACGCCACGCGTACGGCGCAGCGCGTCGTCGCCCACGACCGCCAGGAGAAGCATGGGCCCCTCACACAGGTAGTCCATTGTCAGCGGCCCATCCGGCTCGTCGAGTTTCTCCGGATACCAGCGTTCCGCCTGCCGACGGGTCAGATGGAGCCGGCCGACGGGTTCGACCGCCAACCCGGCCCGCCGCAGAGCGAGTACCACTTCCGGGGCCAGGCCCCGGCTCACACCGTCCGGTTTGACGAGCACATGGGTGTCCCGGGCGGCGTCGCAGAGATCCGGGAGGTCCCCGCCTGGCGCCTGGCGTCGCCGGACCGACGCCAGGAAACCGCGCACCCGCCCAAGCGTCACGGGACGGGGACCAGGCCGGGGGTCGCCCTGAGGTTGCGCGACAACTCGGCACTGGCGGCCCGCAGGAGGGAGGCCGTCTTGAGCAGATGCAGCCGGTCCGGGATGCCCGCGGCTGCCAGAGCGGCGACGGGGCTCCCGGTGATGTCCACCACGGGCACCGCGACGGCGACGGCCTCCGGTCCCCTGTGGACCGCGAAGCCCTGTTCCACCACCCGGCCGAGCTCCTCGGGGGCCAGTCTGCGCCCTCCCCTGCGCAGCCCGCGAACCCCGTAGCGCTCCCCCGAACCGGTGTCGACGGCATCCGGCGGCGGACCGTAGGCGCGGAACACCTTTGCCGTGGCCGTGGCGGACGCCTCGATCTCCGCGGGCCTCAGCGCGGATGTACGGCTTCCGCCCGCCCCGCGGCTCTCCGCCATGGCCCCGTCACCCCCGTCCGCGAGGAACAGGAACACCGTGTGCCGAGTGATCTCATGGACCCGGTTCAGATGCGGGAGCGCCAGCTCGCGCATGATCCGGTGCCTCGGCACACGGGTTCCCAGGGCGAAGAGGTTGAGCCCGAGGCGCAGGCCACGCTCGGCACGTTCCAACATGCCCGCGTCGACGAGTTCGCCGATCAGCCGGTGGGCCGTGGCCTTCGGCAGATCGGTTCTGCGTGCGATCTCGGAAAGGGTGAGTTCTACCTCATCCGCTCGAAACGAACGAAGAATGGATAAACCTCGTGAAAGCATTGATTGTCCGGTTTGCACCTGACCCCTCACGCGAGGACTCTTCCGGCCGCACCGATAATTGCCACCGCGCACAGCCGTAAACAGGAGAAATCGACGAACTTGAGCTGATTGACCATTGCGTCCCCCCTTATCGTACGTCGCGCCTACTCCCCGTTTTGCAGCCACTCTGAGTGCACCGATCGCCAACCTCCCCGCCGGGAACCAGCGACCGAAACTGTGGACGTCACAGTGTTGGCACTCATCGAAATCCCTGACAATAGGATTTCCAGTGTACGGAAAGGAAAGTAGCCCCGTTGATACACAAGCGGGGTCAGTGATCATTTTCTGGACACTGTCCGCCTCCCCGCCCCGCGCCCCCGACTGGGTGCTATCTGCTGAACGATCAGCAGGGGACTGCGCTCCGCGGTGAACCAGTCAGTCACGATCACCCGGGACGGGTCGCCCGCGTGCGCGAGCGCCGCGTCAAGCACGCCGCGCAGGCGAGGACTCACCAGGCCCTCCTCACACGCCTCCAAAGGGTGACGGGCCACGACGGCGAAAGGCCTGCCCTGCCGCCTCACCCCGATGACCCCCTCACCCGGCATCAGGAAGCTCCCGCCGTACAGCGCCGCGATTCCCACCAGCGAGGCGCGCTCACGCGCCGACGCCGCCTCCGTTCGCGGAAGCGGCCCCCCGGACAGCACTCGGGGGCGGGACGGGCCCCCGGTGAGCAGCATGGCGTGCACCGCACCGGGCAGGACCGCCAGCGACAGCGGCAGGGCCGACCAGGTCCGCGCGGCTCGGTCGAGGGTGATGAAACCGAGCTCCTCAAGAAGTGCGATCCAGGTTTCGGCGGCGCCGGCGGACGCATCGGCGGCCCAGGAGACGTCCACGCGGAGCCGGTCGATCGGCCCCGAGCCCGCCTCGGCCAACCAGGCGACCTGTCCCGGCCGACCGACCACACCCCCCGGCCCGGTGACGCCTCCAACCCCCAACGCGTCCGTATCTAGACCATCGACGTACCGATCCGGCCCCTGGGGTGACACCCCCGTGGCAGCGCGGGCCCTGATCGCCAAAGCCAGGGGCACGGGTAGCGACAGCCGATATGTGGGCAACCCTAGGCAGGGGTGCGCCCTGCGGGCCTAGCCTGGGATCATCAATCCCTCGACCGGGCTGTGGAGTGAGCTGATGCTGGAGGAAGCTGAGGAGATCGGCCGCCGAGTCAAGCGCGCACGCCTTGCCCTGGGGATTACCCAGGCCGACCTCGCCGCCTCAATGAACCGGACGCAGGGCTGGGTGTCGAAGGTGGAACGTGGCCGCGTTGAGCTCGACAGCGTCGCCCTGCTCAACCAACTGGCCGCCGAACTGCATATCCACCCCAACAAGCTGATCGACCGCCCCTACTCCGGCTCGCCAGCCGAGAACCAGTGACTCCTCCGCCTCCTGAAGGAGGCGGCTTCTCGCTAAGCAGCTTGCGCAGCCCGGCGAAGGGCAAGCCCTGCCCTCAAGATGTTGACCGCCGCGTTCACGTCGGCGTGCGCGGTATGCCCGCACGCCGTACACGCGAACCCGGCCTGGGTGGTGCGGTTCTCCCGTGCGCGGTGCCCGCAGCGGGCGCAGGTGCGGGAGGTGCCGGCGGGGTCCACTGCGATCAGCTCCCGACCGGCGCTTTCAGCCTTGTGCGCGAGGACCTGCAGGAACACCCCCCAACCCGCGTCCAGAATCGAACGGTTCAGCCCGGACTTGGCCGCGACGTTCCGACCCGGCGCCTCGACCGTCCCGGACGCGCTGCGGGTCATGTTCGCGATCTTCAGGTCCTCGTGCACGATCACGTCGTAGCCGCGGACCAGCGCGTTCGCGGCCTTGTGCGCGCCGTCCAGGCGCTGCCGCCGCACCCTGGCGTGCAGCGCGGCGATCCGCGCCACCTGCTTGCGGCGGCGCTTGGACCCGCGCTTCTTGCGGGCCAGGGCCTGCTGCGCGGCTGTGAGGCGGTCGGCGGAGGAGGCCAGGTGGCGGGGGTTGTCCAGGTGCTCGCCGCCGCTGGTCGTCACCAGCGAGGCCACCCCCATGTCCAGGCCGACCGCCGCACCGGTGGCCGGGAGCGGTTCGGCGGGCACGCCGTCGCACGACAGGAGCACGTACCAGCGGGAGCCCTCCCGTTTGATGCCGATCGTCTTGACGGTGCCGGACACGCGGCGGTGCCGGTGGACCCGCACATGCCCGACACCCTGAAGCCGCACATAGGTCGCGGTGGGGTGGTCGGGTTGGGAGTCCCACCGGCAACCGTCGCCGTCTTTGGGCCACTCCACGGTGTCGAACCGGCCGCGCCCTTTGAAGCGGGGGAAGCCGGGCGCACGGCCTGCTTTGACGCGGGCGAAGAACGCCTTGAACGCCTTGTCCAGCCGTCGCAGGGTGGCCTGCTGGGAGGAGAACGACCACCGTCCCTGCCCGCCGGGGTCGCCGGCGCGGATGTGCTTCAAATCCGCCGACTGGTCGCCGTACCGGACGGTGGTGCCCGCCTTGCGGTAGGCGGTGCGGCGGTGCTCCAGCGCGGCGTTGTACAGCTCCCGGTGGTCCTCCAGACACGCGGCCAGCGCGGCGGCCTGCCCGGCGGTGGGGCGCATCAGGAACTTGAACGACCTACGCACGGCCACCGCCCCCGGGCACGCGCCGGTGCCGCGTCCGGGTGCGGCGCCGCACCGCCCGCGCGGACACGGCAGCGGCAGCGGCAGCGGCAGCGGAGCAGGATCGCGGCCGCGGCCGCGGTGCGGACGGTCGGGAACGCGGATGCGGGACCTCGACGCGAGGGTGGCGGGAGGTGGACCCTTCGAACCGGTCGACCGCATACGGCGGCGGGTTCTCCGGCTTCGCCTTGACCAGCGGACGCATGCGGCCGGGCACCACCTCAAGCGCCGCGACCCGCCGGCCGTGCCCGCGGTCCCCGGCGCGGACCGGCTCCTGGAGGCGGGCCTTCACCCGCCCGCCCAAGACCGGGCGGCGGCACCACGGGCACCGCACCACGCGGTGGCCGAGGTCGAACGCAGCACCCGGAGAGGTGCGCACCTGGCGGGTCACGCGGTCATCATGACGCCGCCGCACATCCGACACGCCCAAGACCGCAGACCTCAGACGCGCGGACCGGACAGGTCAGGGCACACTCGGGCCTTGGCGGCCCTCCCGCTCCCGATTCCCCCGCCGCCTGAAGGCAACGGTCCCCTCGGAAGAATCTGATGGCAGATCGCTGCCTCCGCGATCATGCGAGAGCTGCGCCGGTACGATCTCACGCCCGTCTTCGACGGCACGCCGAGACGCTCGGGAGTGCTGTGGGGAGAGATGACCCGCCTGCACCGGCTCCGAGACGCCGCCGCCAGCGTCGCCATCCTCCGTTCACTTCCGGACCTGCTGCGCGAAGCCCGCACCCTGGCGGAGATCTCCGAAGGACACGAACGCGAAGAGGGTTTCGCGCTGTACGCGGTGATGTGCAAGTTCGCGCACACTGCCGCTCACGCCCTGGGCGACCCCGAACTGGTCGCAATGGCGTGCGAGCGGGCAGCTTGGGCTGCTCGCCTGTCCGGCGACCCGGTCCTGCCCGCCGTGGCCGACTGGATGCGTGTGTGGGATATGTGGGCCACAGCGGACTGGGCTGATGCCATCACCCTGACCAACAAGGCCCTCAAAGACCTCGAACCCAACTACGATCGCGGCGATCGGCTGACCGTCCGGGCTTGGGGGAGCCTGCACCTGCGCGGAGCCATCTCCGCGGCCCGCGCAGGCTCCCCGGACGAGGCGATGGATCGCGTCGCTCACGCCCAAACCGCTGCCGAGCGGGTCGATGCGGAGATGGGCCCGAAGCTTTACGACAGGCACTCGCTGACCTTCTCCAGCGGCAACGTCGCCATCCACGCCGTCTCAGTGGCGTTGGAGACAGGCGATCAGGCCCGAGCGTTGTCGCTCAACGCCCGGACTCACCCCAGCGTGGTGGCTGCCTTGCCGAACTCGCGGCAGGGACACCACCATCTGGACCTGTCGCGTGCGTGGCTGTGGACCGGGAATCGCGACAAGGCACTCAAAGAGCTGGAGATCGCCGAGCGGCTGGCTCCGCAGCTGATCCGCAATCACCCCATCGCACGATCTACGCTGCGCTCACTGGTGTATGCGGAGCGCGTGGGGACGCGGGAGAAACTTCGCCGCATGTCCGACCGCTTTCACCTGGACGGATAGCGCGATATTCCTCTGATTCATATTCGGTGGTTGTCGCGTATCTACCGTCCAGGGCATGACACGCCCTGCTGACATCTCTGACAAGGACGTCACCGAGCAGCGGGCCTGGCCCCAGCTCGGCGACGTGGCCATTGACTCCGCCCAGAACAACCGCATGGGCGTCATCATCGGACTTCCGGGCGAAGCTGGCTCGGACTGGCTGACCTACCGCTTGCAGGTTCCCGGCGGCGGCATCACCTGGTCCGCCGCCGCAGACGCTTCCACCTTGCGCAAGATCACATCCCAGATCTGTCACGCGACCGCCAAGGGCAAGGTCATCCGTGACGAGGCCGGCCACTGGACGATGGAGATCCAATTCCACTACGACGACGGCAGCACCCACAGCGGCTTCCTCATCGTCGGTAACGACGAAGCACAGGAGCTGGGCCGCCAGTTCAGCGGCGGGGAGCACACACGGTGAGCACCCAGGGCTCCACGACGTGGACGCTGCCCGCTGATCCGGCCACCCTGTCGATGATCCGCAACTGCGTCGTCCAAGAGTTGATCGCCTGGGGTCATCGTCTCGATGTGACCACCATCGAGAACCTGCGGCTGGTGGTCTCCGAGCTGGTGACCAACGCGATCGTCCACGCGGGCGAAGACGACATCGGCGTCACGGTGTGGGCCGAGAACGGCGAAGCCTATCTGGAGGTGCAGGACCGGTCTCTCATAAGGCCCTGCATTCAGGCTTCCCTCGACACCGACGAGAGCGGGCGGGGCCTGTTCCTGGTCGAGAGCCTTTCCAGCGACTGGGGCACCGATCTGCTGCTGGACGGCAAGCGGGTCTGGGCGCGCATGCGCCTCTACGCGCCCAAATCGCAGCCTTCCCGAACGGCCAAGAGGCATCTGGCCAGCATCATCCGCTCGATCACGCTGCTCCTGAGCGCCCGTCTGCTTCCCACAGGCTGATCAGCACCCTGAGGGTTCGGCGCTGCCCGAATCCCCTTCGATTCTCACCGCGGACTCCACCTCACCCTCCTACGGAGTGATCATGAGCATGCGATCTAACACTGCCCACAGCCCGGCCGAGCGGCTGAACCTCCTGCTCCGGCTAGCCGCACCTGCCCCGTTGTGCAACCTCAACACCGACGTCGAGCACCTCCTCATCTCCCCCGCCGAGCTGCGCAAGCATCTCGAGAGCGGTTTCAAGGGCCAGGCCGCGCAGGTCCGCGTCACCGGCACCCTGGACCGGCGCCTGGTGTTCGTCCAGCAGCAGAGCGGAGACTGGCTCGCCGCGGACCTGTCCGGCGAGCCGCACGACAGCCGTGACTGGCCCGCCTGGACGAACGGTCATCTTCACCTGGACTCACCCGACGCCTGGTTGTCGGGAGCCCGCCTTGATGAGCACGCGGTGCACCGGCTGTCTCGTCCGCAGACCTTGCTGATCACCCTCTACCACCCCGAGTACTTCCCGCTGCCGCGCTTCCCTCTCGGGATCAGCGACCTGGCCCGAGCCGCCCGTTCCACCCTGTTAGGCGAGGTGAAGCTGGCCGACATGCAACTGGGCCTCACCCTCCCCGACCTGCTGCACAACATCGCCGACGACCCGCCCGACATCCTGGGGATCTCAGCCACGTTCGGCCAGCACGACCTGATGATCCAGCTTCTCGAAACCGTCTACGGCCTGCCCGACCCACCCGTGATCATCGCCGGGGGCAGCCTGACAGTGCGCAATGAGAGCCTTCTCCTCGACCAGTACCCGGACCTGCTGATCGCCCGCGGAGCCGGAGAAACCACGATCGCTGACCTGCTGGCCTACTGGCACGGTGACATCACCCAGGAACAAGTCCATGGCATCGCCTACAACGGCGCCGCCCGAGGAACCGGGACCCTCACCATCGGCCGACGACGCAACGCCAAGCCGATCAGCCGCTCCCAGAACGACACCCTCCCCGAACTGGATCTCCTGCCCGCCACCTTCGACCACCACGGTGTCGCCCAACTTGAACGATCCCGCGGCTGCACCAACTTCTGCTCCTTCTGCCCACGGGGGCACAAAGGGCAATGGTCGGGTGCCGCGCCGGCCTCCTTCCCGTGGATCCTCGACCAGATGGGCCGCATCTTCGACCGCTATCCGGGTATCTCCCGCACCCTGTACCTGGTCGACGAGGAGTTCATCGGACGCGACCCCGACTCGGTGACCCAGGCACTGGAGATGGCCAGCACGCTGCACCGTGCCGGATTCCAATGGGAGACGAGCTGCCGCATCGACCAGGTGGTTCGACTCGACCGAGATGCCGCCTGGCATGAGGAGCGCGCGGTGATGTGGCGGGCCCTGGTCAAGCGCGGTCTGCGCCGCTGCCTGTTCGGTGTGGAGTCGGGCGTGGACTCCATTCTGGACCGCTTCAACAAGGAGACCACCGGCGAGCAGAACGCCCTGGCGATCCGTACCCTGTCGGCGCTCGGCGTGCCCACCCGGTACACCTACATCACCTTCGACCAGCTCATGACCTTCGAGGAGCTGAAGGCGACCTATGCCTTCCAGGGACGCACGGATCTGCTGCTGAAGCCATCACCGCACCTGACCCCTGAAGAGATCGCCGAAGGCGTCCACGACCCCGAGTTCGTTGCCCGGCTTTTGACGGGTAGGCCCTTTTTCAGCGGCATCTCCTACATGCTGGTCTCCATGGAGTGCCTGATCGGCGCGGCCTACACCAAACAGGCCCAAGCAGCTGGCCTGACCGGCGACATCCGGCCCTCGATGGGCCGCCAGGACGCCCGATTCGCCGACCCTCGCATCGGCGTGTGCAGCGAATGGGCGCAGCTGTGGCTGGACCGGCACTTCTCCCTGGACTACACGCTCAAGTCGCTGGAGAAGATCCTCGACGGCAACACGCGACGCGCCGTACGACAGGCTCGCGTGGTCTTCAAAGACGCCGCCTACGCCGTGTTTGGACACATGATCCAGGCCATCGACGACACCCCCGCGACCCTGGCCGACGCGGAGAAACTGAGCATACGCCTACGCCACACGCTCGACGGCCAGGCCGACGCACTCGTCGCCCGCATGGGAGTGGTGGTCGAGCAGGTCGCCAGCGCCTTACCGAAGGACCAGGCCCTCGTCCTAGAGCATGAGCACGCCCGCTGGGCGGGCACGGACGGGTGGCGGCTGATCAACGCAGCAGACCCCTGCGGAACCTGACAGGAGAAACCACACCACATGCAACAGCGTCACCTACACGGGCTCAACCGCCACGTCTCAGCTGTCGGCGCTGGCTGCTGGACGATCGGTGGGCTGGCCAGCAACCGGGGCGTACCCATCGGATGGGCCGGAGTGGATCCGGACGAGGCGTATGCGGCCCTTGAGCGAGCGCACGAGCTGGGGGTCACCCTGTATGACACCGCCGACGTGTACGGCATGGGCGCCTCCGAGCGGCTGCTCGGACGGCTGCTGGCCCAGATCGACCGCGGACAGGCCGTGGTCTCCAGCAAAGTGGGCTACTTCGCCGGTACAGCCGCTCACCCATACCAGGGCCAGCAGCTCCTGCGCCAGTTCGAGAGCTCCTGCGACAACCTCGGCACTGACTACCTCGACATCTACTTCCTGCACAGCACCAACTTCGGCCCAGAGGACCGGTATCTGGACGAGGCGGTCGGAATACTGGACGAGCTCAAGGACGACCGCATGGTTCACGCCACCGGAATGCGGGCCCCGCACACGTTCGCCGCAGAATGGGCCACCGACCCGAGCCACCCCCAGAGTCAGGAGGCGGCACGCTTCCTTCACCTGTTCGAACGCATCCGGCCCGACGTGATCACTGTTCGCCACAACCTGATGAGCCCTGCGTACGCCGCGAACGAGACCGACATCTTCGAGTTCGCCAGACAGCGCGGCGTGGGCGTTCTTCTGAAGCAGGTCCTCGGCCAAGCGCTTCTTCTCGGCACCTACAGCTCAAGCGCCCCACCAGCGTTCCCCCAGGAAGACCATCGGCACGCTGACATCCGCTTCACTGGGTCCTTCCTTCGCGCCGTCCACGACGCACTCGTGCCGCTCGGCCGCCGCTTCGGCTACCGGCCGGCCGACCTCGCACGAGTCGCCCTGCAATACGCCCTGCACGCCAGCCCCAACGCCGCAGCGCTCGTAGGCTTCCGCAACCCGGCCCAGATCACAGGCAGTGTCCAATCGCTCGATCCGCCTCTGAGTCCCGAGGATTTTGCCGAGATCAGGCACCTCGCCGAGCCTCTTCGCGTCATGCTTGGCCAGCATCAATCACCCGCCATATCCAGCCGATAGGAGCGCTTGTGCAGTACATCGAGGTCGAGCAGAAGTTCCGCCTTCTCAGCCCGGTGGACGATCTGAAGGCCACGCTCGCCGCGCGCGGTGCCAAGGCCGGGGAGTCCTCTCGTCAGGTGGATACGTACTACAACGCGCCGCACCGGGACTTCCTCAAGGGGGGAGTCATCTCCGAATGGCTGCGCATCCGCCAGGAGGAGGGGCACGCGTCGCTGAACTTCAAGCGCTGGTACCCGCTGGAGGAGCCGATCAAGACCCACTGCGACGAGTACGAGAGCGCCATCTCCGACGCCGAGGCCGTCCGGCGCACCCTCGCGGCCATGGACTTCGCCGAGCTGACCGTCGTGGATAAGTCCCGCGAAGAGTGGCACCTCGACAGCATCGCCCTGGCCTTCGATACCGTGGCCGACCTCGGCAACTTCGTCGAGTTCGAGTTCAAGGGCGAAGCCGACAGTGTTGAGCAGGCCACCGCTGCCATCACCGCGTTCATCGAGAGCCTCGACGTCGAGCTCGGGGAGCGGATCAACGCGGGATACCCGCACATGACGCTGGGGCTCCACCCGGCGGTCTGAACTGCCGCTCTGCACCACGTGCAGGCCGCCCTCGCCGGGCGCGAGCATCCGACCACCAGCCCGGTAGTCCAGGACTGGGATCCAGCGTGCCGCCGCCAGACTGATCTGTCGGGTTCGCTGCACCCGCTCGCGCTCGGCGCGCTTGAGCGCCGCGTCGGCGAGCAGCGCCGCCGTGCCGGGGTCGGACACACCGCCTTGGCCCACGTACTGCTCCCACCGTCCCCATGGCGCTACGGCCGAAGGGTTGGTGTAGGTCTGCTGGAACTCGTTGTCGTCCACGACCAGGACGGCCGAGGCGGCGTCCTCCAGGGTGCCGACGTCGGGCGCGTGGGTGATGTCGCGGGCGTGCCGGAGGTCGACAGGGGCGGGCCCGGTAGCGAGGTCGCGCGCCAGCTCGGTGTCAGCGTTGTAGGCACGCAGCTGACGGCCCTGCATGGAGCAGTTCGTGGTTGTAGTAGTCGAAGAAACGACGGCTGAAACCACGCCAGGCCCGGGACGGGTCGCCCGCGTGCGCGAGCGCCGCGTCGAGCACGCCGCGCGAGAATCCCCGGGCTCGGCCAGGTCTCGGATAGCCGTCGCGGCGTGTCGGTTGAGGCACGGTGAGTGCGCGGGCGGCTCAGACCAGGGCCTGTGCCGCAGGGGCTGCGCTGTTTTGAACCGGGGCCGCCATGCGGGTCCCCGCCGCCGTCTCCGCGCCCGGTCAGAGCGCGATGAGGCCTGCGTTCGTCGGCTTGAAGCCGCAGGCGTCGAAGTAGAACGCCGGCAGGTGATCGTCGAAGTCGACGTGCAGCCATTCGCATTGCGCCGCCCGGGCGCCTTGGACGGCCGCGGCGACCAGGCTGGCGCCGATCCCGGAGCGGCGGAGGTCCCCCCTGACCACGGTGTCCAGGATGAACGCGTGGACTCCACCGTCCCAGGCGACGTTGACGAAGCCGACGAGGTCGCTGCCGCGCCGGGCGCAGACCCAGCCGAGGCTGTGCCGCTGGACCTGCGCCGACCAGTCGATGTCCAGGACCCGGTGGTCGAAACCCTCCGCGTGCAGCGCGTTGACCGCTGTGTTCTCGAAATCGCCTCGCCACTCGTACGTGATCATCATGCCGTGATTATAGGCCGCCCGGAGCGACCCCCGATCCGGGCGGATGACACCGGCTGGGTCGCGGGTCAGGTGAGGAGGCCCGCCAAGGCCAAGGGCGCTTCGGGATGCCGGGCCAGGAGCTCGGCCACCTCACGGTGGGCGAGTCCGCCGGCGACGGGTGCCCGCCACTCCCCCTCACACCCGAGCAGCTCGGCGACCGCGTCGCAGGCCGAGGGATGCGCGGCCAGCAGCGCGGTGACCGGGCCCGCGGGGGCGGGAGCCGCATGCGGTGACGCGGGGGCGCGCTGGTCCGACCAGGGCGGCACCCAGGTGTCGAGCTGCGGCAGGCTGCCGGGGAACAGGCGGCCCGCCTCGCGGACGAGCATCGGCATCAGGTCGCCGGCCTGATGGCGAAGGGTGGTGATGAGCTTGGGCAGCCACGGCAGCAGGACGGTGTCGGGCAGGCTGCCGAAAGCTTTGGAGATGACCTCGACGACGAAGCCGGAAAGGGCCGGAGCCGCCTCCATGGCCTGCACGAAACCGGCGATGTAGAGGGGGAACGAGGGCACGACCAGGGGGTTGGCCAGCAGCCCGTCGCACCGCGCCCGCAGCTCGGCCAGGGGCAGCAGGCCGAGCTGCGTCTGCGCAGCCCACAGCAGGGCCAGCTTGGCGGGCGCCTCGGGGGCGGACTGCCGGACGGCGAGTTCGAGCTGCAACCGGTCGCACCCGAGGGAGAGGGCGAGGCTCTCCATGCCGAACAGGAACCCCAGCATGGCGGCCACGTGCCGCACGCCCGTGTCGTCGCTGGCGAAGGCGATCGGCAGCAGCGTGCAGTAGTGGGCGTAGCCGGTCGTCACGAACGACCCGCACCAGGCGGGAAGCTCCGGCTCGGCCGCGCGGTAGTGCGCCAGCAGCCGCCGGATCCGCCGCAGCACCTCCGGCGCGTCGTCGACGGTGCGCTCGGCCGCCAGCAGCTCCACGGCCCGCGCCCCGAGCTCGTCGGCGAAACGCCTGCCGCCGAGGAAGACGACGGCGTCCTCGACGGCCGCGAGGGCGACCGCGGCGGTGGCGTCGGGCTTCCAGACCGTACGGCGAAGCCGCTGCTCCAGCACCTGCTCGACGGTGACGCCTTCGTAGCCGAGCTCGATGATGGCGCGCTGGTAGCGGCCGAAGGCCAGATCCCAGCTCTCCTGCCTCGACCGCTCCCCCAGCCCGCGCTCGCCCATGATCGGCCTCGCCGCGTCCTCGGGGAGGAGATAGCGCAGCTTCCACAGCAGGTCGGAGCAGGGCACAAGGCCGGGGTCGGCGTTGAGGTCGAGCAGCGCGCGCTGCACAGTGCGTTTCGACAGGTCCAGCCCCAGCGGTTCAAGCCGGTCGAACGCATCGCGGGCGAGCGGCGGCAGCGCCTCGTAGCCGACTTCGCCGACGCGGTCGCCGCCGAGCAGGATCTCGCACAGCCGGCGCACGTCGCGCCGCCCCGGGACCGTGTCCTTCTCGATGCAGGTGACGGCCGCGTCCTGGAAGTCGTACGGCGTGGGCCTCGCCCTGCCCCGCATGCCCGCGAGCAGGATCGAGGTCTCGAACACGGCGATGGCGTCCGCGGTGCTGGCGAGGTAACCGTTGCGGCGCGCCAGCCGTACGATGTCGACGCACCAGCCGCGCAGCTCCGCCTCGTCGAGCTCGTCCAGCGCGGGAGGGGTCGCGAGAAACCCCGACAACCGGTCGTTCACGGCCTCGCCGCCCGTGGCGCCCGCCGCGTCGGCAGACGCGGGCGGTTTGGACGGCGGCGGTTGGGAAGCCCGGGGTGTGGACGCGGCCCCCGCACGGCGCTTGGGGGCTGCCTTGGCGCCTTTCTGCCCCGCCAGTGTGAACGTGGTGAGGCCGCCGCGCGTGACGGCCTTCGACCAGGTGGCCGCCGCGACCGACACCGAACCGGCGGCCAGCCCGAACTGCGCCTCGATGGCCGAGTGGCTGGACGGGATGAGGCCGTAGAGCCAGCGTGTGGCGGTGCGCGGGGCGATGTCGTAGGTCGCCTCGGAGTCCAGCCCGAACTGCTCGACGCGGCTGGCGGCGTGGAACGCGCCGCACACGTAGAGGCAGTCGGCCGGATCGGCGCCCGAATCGGCCAGGTGCTCGCGCATCCTGGTCCACATGTAACGCTCGCGCTCCTCGTCCACCGCCAGCCTGCGTCCGGCCCGGGTGAGGCGCCGGAACAGGCTGCCGATCAGCACCATGACCTGGCGGTAGGTGTCGTAGTCGGCGCCGATGAGCGGCTGCTCGACGTATTGGTCCCACCACTCCGACCAGTGCCGCACCTTGCCGTGGTGGAGCAGATGCTCCTCCAGCTCGGCGAACCGGGGGCGCAGGTCGCCGATCTCGATGCCTACGGCGTCGCCGTGGAGACCGGTCTCCTCCCCGTGCTCGCCGCCCTCCTGGCGGCCCTCAGCCTCGCACGTCCCGTCGGGCTCCCACTGGAAGACGTGGTCCGTGGAGCGGTCGACCAGCACCAGCTCGACACCGGGCGTCTCCAACGCGTAGGCGATGGCCTGGTATTCGGCCGACGCCTCCGTGATGGGGGCGACCACGCTGAGGGGGCCCGCCCCCGGCGGAAACCCGTCAAGGTCGGTCGCGAAGGCTTGAAGCGCCACGGGCAGCCGGCAGTTGCGCAGCTCGCCCAGCAGCGGCCGCAGGTCTTCGCAGAGCTCCAGGTAGATGACCTTGGGCTGCTTTTCGCGCAGCCGCCGCACCATGGCCGCCGCCGACGCCGGCGAGTGGTGGCACACCGGGAAGATCTCCAACCGCTCGCCCAGCGCCCGGTCGACGTCGTCCACCAGGCCCGACAGGATGTCCGTCAGCGTGTCGGGCGCGTCGGAGAACGCGGTGGCCGCGTCGAGCAACTGCTCGCGCAGGGCGCCGAACGGGCTCATGAGAGCGTGGCGATCGCCTGGCGACCGCCCTCCAGGAAGTCGTTCCAGGCCCCGCCGTCCTTCTTGCTGCGCGGCTCGACCACGCCGTGCCAGTACTTGTTCAAGATGGCGAGGTCCTCGGGGCTGCGGCGGGCGAGCGAACCGACGAGCGACCCCGCCAGCGTCTCGGCGCGCAAGGTGCGGTCGCCGAAGAAGTTGCTGTGCAGGATGGCGTCCTCGAGCACGCCGATCTGCTCGGCCGTGGACAGCGCGGATTCGAGCCTCTCGTCGTCGCTCGCGGCCGACGCGGCGGCGGTGCGGAGGTCGGCGAAGCTCTGCAGGAGGATGTCCAGCAGCGTGGGCGGCAGGTCCACCTCGATGTTGTGGCGGCGCAGCAGCTCCTCGGTGCGGAAGCGGACGATCTCCGCCTCGCTCTTCTTGTTCGTCACCACCGGGATCCGCACGAAGTTGAACCGGCGTTTCAGCGCGGACGACAGGTCGTTCACGCCCCGGTCGCGGCTGTTGGCCGTGGCGATGATGGAGAATCCGGGCCGCCCGAACACGATGTTGTCCTCGTCGAGCTCAGGAATGGACACGTATTTCTCCGAGAGAATGGAGATCAGGGCGTCCTGCACGTCGCTGGTCGAACGGGTCAATTCCTCGAAGCGGCCGATCACGCCCTGCTCCATCGCCGTCATGATGGGCGAGGGGATCATCGACTCACGCGACTGCCCCTTGGCGATCACCATGGACACGTTCCACGAATATTTGATGTGGTCCTCGGTGGTGCCCGCCGTCCCCTGCACGACGAGGGTCGAGTTGCGGCAGATCGCGGCGGCGAGCAGTTCGGCGAGCCAGCTCTTGCCCGTGCCCGGATCTCCGATCAGCAGCAGTCCCCGGTCGGAGGCGAGGGTCACGATGGCGCGTTCGACGAAACTGCGGTCGCCGAACCACTTCTGCGGGATCTCTCGGTCAAGCCCGTCGGCCCGTTCCGAGCCGAGCACGAACAGCCGCACCATGCGGGGGCTCAGCCGCCACGAGAAGGGCTTCGGGCCGTCGTCGATCGACTCCAGCCAGTCGAGCTCCTCGGCGTACTTCACCTCGGCGGGCGCGCGCAGCATGTCCTGAGTCATCAAAATCTCCTAGGTAAGAAAGTTCTTCAGTTCGAACACGAGCTTTTGAATGCGGCCTGAGATCACCGGGGTGCCCAGGTCCTTGAGTTTCTGGCGGAACCACGGGTCGACGCTCTGGTGCCCGGAGCTGCTCACCGAACCGACGGGGATGAACTTCACCCCCGAGCGGTGCACGGCCTCGAAGTCCGTGATCAGCGCGCGATTGTCGTAGAAGTCGGAGATCCACACCATCACCGTGTTGCGCGGGTCGGCGATCTTCGGCCGCGCGAGGGCCATCGCCACGGTGCCGTCCGTGCCGCCTCCGAGAGTTGTACGCAGCAGCACCTCGAACGGATCGTGCACCCACGGGGTCAGATCCAGCGCACGGGTGTCGTAGGCGACCAGGTGCACGTCCACCTTGGGGAGGCCCGCGAAGATCGACGCCAGGATGGTGCAGTTGACCATCGCGTCCACCATGGAGCCCGACTGGTCCACGACCACGATCAGCCTGGCGGGTGTCGTGCGGCGGGCGGTCTGGCGATAGTAGAGCCGGTCCACATAGAGCCGCTGATCGCTGGGGCTCCAGTTGGTGAGGTTCTTCCAGATCGTCCGTTCCAGGTCGAGGTTGCGGAACACACGCTTGGGCGGCACCGACCTGTCGATCACCCCCACACTGGTCCGCTCGACCTGCGTGCGCAGCACCTCGGCGACCTCGTCGACGAACCTGCGGATCAGCGCCTTCGCATTGGCCAGCGCCACCCCCGACAGGTTCGACTTGTCGCGCAGGAGCTGCTCGATGAGCGACATGCTCGGCGTCAACTGCCTGGCCAGTGCCGGGTCGGCCAACACCTCACGCAGGCGCATCCGCTTGACGAGGTCGGCCTCCAGGTTGGCCAGCACCCCCGCCGTCTCCTCGCCGCCGGGGCTGGAGCGCAGCCCTCCCGGCTCACACCCCATCGCGCGCTCGAACCAGCCGGCGTCCTGCCTCCACCGCGCCAGATCTCCCGCGGTGACGCCGCCCGTGCCCGTGGCGAACACATTGAGCAGCAGCTTCGAGACCAGGGCCGCCCGCCGCACCTCATCGCCCTGCGCGTGCTCCCGCTCCGCCAGCAGACCCTGCAGCTCGTCGGCCAGCGCGGGGAAGCGCTGCACCAGCGTGTCCACCGACACCCCGGGATCCAGCAGCGCCTCCGGCAGCCCGAGGTCGCCCACCACGGCCACACTCGCGGCCTCCAACGCCGGCTGCTCGTCCGCGCCGAACAACCGCGACAGCAGCCGCCAGTAAAGCACCTGCCGCCGATTGGCGTCTGATGTCGTCTGGGCGTCACCCTCGGAGGGCCGAGCCGTGACGTCCTCGATCGGAGATCCGCTCATTGCCTCAACAACCGTCCCGCTCGCTCTCGTAGCACGGCGACAACGTCACCGGCCTTGGCCTCGGCCTTCACCACCTTGGGGTCGGTGGGGCCCATCGCCCAGTCGCCCGTGTGCAGCGCGACCGGCTTGCGCTTCACGGTCGCCTGGACCGCCATCGGCTGGAGCAGCCAGCGCCCGCCGTCCCACCGCAGCAGGCCGAGGCAGGCGGAGGAGGCGGCCACCAGCTCCGGGGTGAGCGGGCCGCAGGACGGCAGCCGATCGAGGTCCACGGCGAGCGCGTTGCCGCCGAGGTCGAACGTGTGGCCGTCGGTCGTGTAGCCCTCGACGAGCACAGGCTCGGCGATGCGCACCGGATGCCTGTCGAGAGGCGGCACCGGCGGCGCGACGGCCGTGCCCAGCGCCACGCGAGCCGTCGTGAACGGGTCGGCCGCCTCGCCCAGACGGGCGTGGTCGTCGCGCCAGAGCAGATCGCCGCCCCCGAGCAGCACCATGCTTTCGATCTCCACGCTGCGGTGCTCGGCCAGAGCGCCCATCAGCACCGGGTGGCCGGTGAACAGCCGCCACACGGCGGGCCCCACGATCGTGTCGACCTTCGCCGCCGCCACACTCGTGCGCACCAGCCGGTACGGCGAGCCGTCGCCGGTGTCGAGGAGGCCGTGGACCTGCACCCGCACCGCCGTGCCATGCTCGTGCACATCGGCCCCGAGGATCAGCAGCCGACCGGACACCGCCTCGGCGCCGCCGCGCCAGGAGTCGGCCGGACCACCACCGCTCCCCTCCGCCCGCGCGCCGGGAGAGGGAGACTGCGAGAGCAGCAAGGCCCGCGTCCACAGGTCCGCCCACCGCCTGGCGGGCAGCCGTTCGGCCGTCGCGACGGGGGAAGAGGCGCGCAGCTCGGCCGCCAGACCGTCCAGCAGCACCGCGAGCCCCCGCAGGTGCGGGACAGCGAGAAGCGCCTCGATGGCCTGGTCGGCGGCGGACACCAGATCGTGGTCAACACCCCGCCATCCCGCGATGGCCACCTCGCTCAGCCAAGAACGGCACCCGCCGAGCAGGTTGTCCACCGCTCCGGCCGACGCTCCGGCCACCGCCCCGGCCAATGCCCCGGGCGTAGCCCCGCCGGGCTCGGGCGCCGAAGCCGACCCACCGGTCGGCGGCGTCTCCGGCGACGCGCCTCCCTCCGTAGCGGGCGCACCGGCCGAGGCGGAAGCGGCGGCCGAGGCGGCCGGGTCGGAAGCAACAGCAGGGGCCTGCCACGTCGCGCGGGTGCGCCCGAGGGCGCCGTCCAGACTCGCGAGCAGGGCGTCGTGCACCGCGCCGAAGAGCGCGGCACGCCCGCCGGCGAGAACGGCCAGGTTTCCATGGGAGGCCGACCCCGCGATGGTCTTCTCCACCGCCTCGGCGACGCCATCTCCGAGCGGACTGCCCGCCGCCGCGTCACGCAGGGCGCCGAGCGCGGCGGCCTGTTCCTCGCGGAGCCTGGCGAACCCATGCACCAGGGCGTCGTCGAACCCCGCCACGACGTCGAGCGCCTCGGCGACACCCGGCGGCTCGGCGCGCAGCAGTTCACCGCATTGCGCGTCCAACATCAGCGCACCCCCGCCATCGCCGGGAACCAGTGCAGCTCGGGCAGCGGTTCGGTGCTGTCGGGCACCTCCAGATAGGCCAGGTGACGGAGGAACCGGCTGAACACCACCGCGGCCTGAGCACGCTCCGGCCGGCCGTTCAGGCAGCCCATCAGGGACCCGCCTTCGGAAACCTCGACGCGGAGGTAACGGGCGACCCGGTCGAGTCCGTATTGCAGCACGGCCTCACCAGCCAGGGCGTGCAGGTGCTTGCACGCGGAGCCGTGCAAGCCGCCGCACGGCCGGTTGTTGTTCGTGCTGCAACTCAAGGCGTGGGTGCCCGCCGTAATCGACGACACATATACGCGAGAAATGTCCGACCCGCTCGACACCACGCCCTGCAACCGGCCGTCGGCCAACTCGACAAACGGCACCTTCGCCAACTTGCGCGGCTCTACGGGCGGCACCACCCTCACCACACTGCGCCGCTCCCATGCGACGCTGTCCGCGTCCACGACTTTCAACCTCCAAACCCGTCATTTCGCGCACGCCGACTGGACGTCAGCGCCATGCGCTCGGCTGATCAATGAACCGCGAAGCTACCGGGCGCCACCGACAGTTGCTGCGCCGCGGTGAAAGAAGTCAGACAGACTCAGCCCCTCGGCCGACATCCACGCAGGTCAACAGCCGAAAGCCCAGACCTTCGAGTACGGCGGGCGCCCCTCGGCCGCCTCCACAGCCGCCGCCCCGGCGGGCACCGCAGCCCGCCAAGCACGTCCCGAGCAGCCCGAGACAGGGCGACGTGGCAGCCGCGCCCCCTATCACGAGAAATTCAAATTCCACCGGCAAATTCGCCGCAAGCTTAATACGCTTATAGCTGATTACGCTTTCAAAGAAACGATTTCACCGGCAGAGAAATTAGCTGGAAGCAAAATCCCTGACGCCACTCACCGAGCGCGCGTTAATGTCGATCCACTCCTTCAGGGAAGACACACCATCGCTTGTCGAGGTTTAGGTGAACCACATGAACCCATGGCAGATCAACCGGCCCGAAGCCGCCCCCGACCACGCCGGACGCTCCCGCGTGCACGGCACGCAGGGCCCGTCGGCACAACCCGTCGAGGACACATATCACCGCCTGCTCAAGCAGCGCATCATCTTCCTCGGCCAAGAGGTCGACGATGATGTGGCCAACCGCATCTGCGCCGAGTTGCTGCTGCTGAGCGCCGAGAACTCCGAGCGCGACATCTCCCTCTACATCAACTCTCCGGGCGGTTCCGTCAGCGCCGGAATGGCGATCTACGACGTGATGCAGTTCATCCCCAATGACGTCTCCACGGTCGCGCTGGGAGCGGCCGCTTCCATGGGCCAAGTCCTGCTGACAGCGGGCGCGCCCGGCAAACGGCTTTCCCTTTCCAGCTCGCGGATCATGATGCATCAGCCGTTGGGAGGGATCGGCGGCACCGCGTCCGACATCGCCATCCAGGCCGAGCAAATGCTCTACGTGAAGCAGAACCTGGCCGAGCGGATCGCCTTCCACAGCGGCCAATCCGTTGAGCGGGTCCGCCACGACTGGGACCGCGACCGCTGGTTCACCGCGTCGGAGGCCAAGGAATACGGCCTGATCGACCACGTGGTGACCCGGACCGCGGAGGTGTCGCCCTCAGGCCCCGCCGGCGGCCCCTCGGCCTCCTGATCCGACCCCCTCAAGAGCCCCGAGGAGCATTGAAGAGCATGGCCATGTTCGAGAGCCGCCACGTCCTTCCCTCATTCGTCGAGCGGACCACCTACGGCGTCAAAGAGACAACCCCCTACAACAAACTGTTCGAAGACCGGATCATCTTTCTCGGCGTCCAGGTCGACGACACCTCCGCCAACGATGTAATGGCTCAGTTGCTCACCCTGGAGTCCACGGACCCCGACCGGGACATCAGCATGTACATCGACTCGCCGGGCGGCTCGTTCACCGCGATGCGTACCCGTCGGCGTCAGTCGGCCATGCCGCCGGCGAATGGCATCGTCTGCCATTGGTCGATGGCCGGCTTCACATACTCCACCAACGGGGGCAGTTGCGGCGCGAGCGTGAGTACGGTGATGGCCCGCAGCATCCCCACGGCGTTCACAAAACCCATGACGTCGCCGTTCAACGGCCTCATGCCGTTGCGCTGCGCGCCCCGGTTGTAGGCGGATTCCAAGTCGGGGCCGAGGGCGGCCAGGTCCCACTCGACGGGGCCCAGCGTGACCAGTTCGAAGTCGGAGTAGAGGTCCCCGTCCACTCCTGAGAAGATGTTCGCGGGCGGGCAGTCTCCGTGGACCGGCTGGAGATCGATCCCTGGAAACGCCTTTTCGAATGCCGTGCGGGAGCGCACGAGAGGCTCCAGGACCTTCCATTCGCGGCGTGCGCGCTCCAGCTCGGCCGGACCGATGAGGTCGGAGTGCTTTTCAAGCAGAGCAAGGCTTTCGGTGATGAACTGCGGTTCGGCGGCGGACAGAAACGACAGCCGACCCGGATATGCGCGCATCGCGGCGTGCAGGTCCGGCACGAATTCGCAGTTCGCCACGTAGTCGGGCTCTTTGCCTCGGTCTTCCTCCACGAACTGCCAGAACGTCATCGAAAGCCCGTCGCGCTGAACGGGCTCCCGTGGCACGAGAGGGCTGGGAGGAATCACGGGGATTCCCTGGTCCGCGAGCCACCGTGCCACGTCCAGTTCCGCCTGCTGGCGGCGCTCCAGCGCATCAAGGTCTGTGGTGTGCGGCAGGACGACGGGGATCCGGGCTACGACCGGTGACGGCGCGAGGTGGACAACAACGGAGAACAGATCGTAGAGCACCGCGGCATCGGTCACGCTGAGTCCGAGATCGCGACCTGCACCCACGGCCGCGTCGACCGCAGCGGAGGTGCGGCGGGCGATGTGTTGCGGTGTCTGGAAATCGGCCATGTTTCGATCATTTCACGGCACCGCCGGCGGACCCAAGCACACACGATGTCCGGTCGCTGCCATCCGTCCCGTCGCCGCTTTCCCCCTCCCGCACCTCCGGCGGAGGCGAGGGCGAAGGCGAGGATGTGGTAGGTGGCGGCGCCTGAACTCCTCCCGGGACTGCGGGGCCGTACGTCGGTGGTGGGCCGAGGGCCGCTCCCGGGGTGCGGGAGCGGCACTCGGGGGCGGTCAGCGCCCCTGGATCGCCTTGACGTTGTCGCCGAAGGTCCAGCCCTTAGAGCCGTCCCAGTTGATGGACCAGGTCATCAGGCCCTTGAGGTTGCCGTTGAAGTTGTTCCATGCCTGAGTGACGAGGGAGGGGGCCATGTGGCCGCCGCCGGCGCCCACCTGGGCGGGGAGGCCCGGCACCTGCTTGTCGTAGGGGACCTTGATCGTGGTGCCCTGGATGACCAGGCCGTTGTTCAGGCAGGTGGTCTGGGCGGTGAACCCTTCGACCGTGCCTGCGGCGTAGGAGTCGCCGGAGCAGCCGTACATGCTGCCGTTGTAGTACTGCATGTTCAGCCACCACAGGCGGCCGTTGTCGGCGTACTTCTTGATGATCGGCAGGTACGAGCCCCAGATCGAGCCGTACACGACGCTGCCGCCGGTGACGTACGCGGTCTCGGGGGCCATGGTCAGGCCGAAGTTCGACGGCATCTGGGCGAGCACGCCGTCGATGATGCGGATCAGGTTGGCCTGCGAGGTGGACAACTGGTTGATGCTGCCGCTGCCGGAGAGGCC
The DNA here is from genome assembly GCF_900100605.1 of Sinosporangium album. Taxonomy (GTDB): domain Bacteria; phylum Actinomycetota; class Actinomycetes; order Streptosporangiales; family Streptosporangiaceae; genus Sinosporangium; species Sinosporangium album. Next base: position 61,352 of record NZ_FNCN01000001.1, read on the forward strand.
GGTTTCGATGTCGATGTCGATGCCGTCGAAGTTGTACTTCTTGAGGATCGGCACGACGGTCGCGATGAAGCGGTCGGCGACGGTGGCGGAGCTGAGGTCGATCCCGGCGGTGGCGCCGCCGATGGACATCAGGATCGTCAGGCCCTTGGCCTTGGCCTCACACATCTCGGCGGGCGTGGCGACCTTGACGGTGGAGTCCATGCCGTCTTCCCACAGGACCGTGCCGTCGGAGCGGATGACCGGGAAGGCAGCGTTGATCACGTTGTAACCGTGGGCCGTGATGCGGGAGTCGGTGATCGGGATCCACCCGAGCGGCGGGTGCACACCGTTCACCGCGCCGTCCCAGTTCTCCCAGTAGCCGTGGAGGACCTTGCCCGCCGGCTTGCCCTTCAGCGCGCACGTCTCGCCCGTGGGCGACACCGACGGCGAGGGCGAGGTCGACGGGGACGGGGACGGGGATGTGGACGGCGACACCGACGGCGAGGGCGAGCTCGACGGGGACACCGACGGCGACGGGCCTCCGGGGCCGTCGAGGCTCACGTCGTCGGCGTAGTAGGTGCCCTGGCCGTACCATCCGTGCAGGTATACCTCCGCGGTGGTCTGCGTGGCGCCGGTCGTGAAGGAGACCTTCAGCTCGGTGTAGTCCGTCGCCGAGGAGGCCCAGCGGGATCCGCCGCCGGTCACTCCGAGGTAGACGTAGCCGCCGCGCACCCAGGCGCTCACGGTGTACGCGGTGTTGGGCTGGACGGACACCGACTGCGTGCACTTGGCGATGTCGGATCCGCCCACCGCGCCGCTGAGCGCCTTGGTGCCGGTGCGGACCGGGGTCGTGACGACCGATCCCAGCCCTCCGCCGCACGACCACGGAGACAGGGAGCCGGACTCGAAGCCGGGGTTGGCGAGCAGGTTGGCGGCGTAGGCCGACGTCTGCGTGATGAAGACGCCTGCGACGCTCAGCAGTAAGGACACTGCCAGGACCAGCAGGCGGGGGGTTCTCTTCATGGAAAAACAACCCTTCTGTTGCCCGGAGAAAGGGTTTCCGGGCACGACGGCATGGCGCAGGGTTGCGAGGCCGCGGTGGAGGCTCGCGAGCAGCACCCGAAATTATCAAGACAAACTTGATCAATGTCCACGAGAAGTGCGAATCCGGTCAGGTCAATATTTCAATGACCTGGAGGGCACATCTCATCGATTCCCGGGCCAGGGAAGCATCGCGCGTACGATCTGCGACTCCACGCGGAAAGCGAGGAAGGCGGGAGATTAAACGGCTGTCACCGTGAATGGTTTTCGATACGGCGGGATGTCTCAACAGCGGGACGCCGCAGCGGCGGCGTCCGTCAATTCGCGGGCGTAGTCCGTGGGCGTCAATCCGTGGGCGTCAGACTGTCGATCTCGGCGATCACGTGGTCCGCGTACGGCCGGAGGCCCGGCAGCAGGTCGTCCCACCGCTCCCGCTCCTCCCCGAGATACACCGCCCGCGCATGCGCGAGAACCGGCCGGCGCTCCTCCGGAAGCCTGCCCAGCGCCCACGCGGCAGCCGTGTCCTTTGACCGGATCTCACCGGTCGCGAGGGTCGACCACACGCGGGTCAGCGTCAGAACGGCGTTGCGGGTGTCGGTCTCCAGCTCCTCCAGCAGCTCCGGCACGACGGCCGCACTCCCCCGGGCGAGGTCCTTCTGCGGCACCGCGTCGAGAACCTCCCGCGGAGGCGGCCCGTACAACGCCGTGTCCCCCTGGAGAACCATCGTGATCAACGTGGCGAGATCAGGACTCGCCACCGGAACCGGCACCTCACCGCGCTCGTATTCCTCACGGAGCCACTCGCCGTACTGGAACTCGCACACCGGCGGATAGCGCCACGGACGCACCTCGGACTGCACGACGATCGTCAGCTCGACGGGGCGGGCCCCGCCGGGAGCCGCCACCGGCCCGGAAATCGCCATCAGCCTGTCGACCAGGGTGCGCCGCTCCTCCCCCGCGACAGGCCGCCGCACGACCGCGAACACGTCGACGTCGCTGCTCGACCGCAACCCGCCGAGAACGGCGGAGCCGAGCATGTAGGCCCCCACGACGTCGGCCCCGAGCACCTCACGGACCAGGCCCACGACATCGGCCGCCTGCGTCCCCGCGCCTTCGCCCACGAACCCCGCCTCTCCCAGAACCCCACGGACACCCGCGGCATCCTACGGAGTACCCCGGCCCCGAAGCCATCGAATTTCACGGCGCGATTCCCCATGCGGGCGGGCGCAGCCCAGCCCAGCCCCTCGGCCGCCTTTCATCGACCCCTTCACCAAATCCGACCTAGTGCACAATTAGCAGAATTCAGTACCGCTGAAATCTCCTCCCACATGTCCACAAGAGGACATTTCTCAAGAGAACATTCGCCGCCGTAGATCTGCGTAAATACGCGAAATAATGTGCTGCTAGCCGTTCGGCTGCCGTCACACCGCCACACCCACATCTGATCGGCAACGCGTATTCAGCGCGGGCCGCACACCTCGAAAGGCACCCCCATCATGGAGCAACACCTTGCCCGGCTCACGACAACCGTCCCCATCTCACGACTCCCGACCTCCTCGTGCTCCCTCTCGGCCGACGCGGCTGCCGCCGGGGGCGTGTCCGCCGTCGAAAGCCCCATCGACATCGACACCGCAAGGGTCATCACCCCCGATCCGTGGGGCCGCAGCATTGACCTCTGGGGATATGACACGCCCTCGCAAACGGTCACCATGACGTATCACGGCCGCCCCTCCTGCGACCGCCGCCACGCGATGGAGGACGTCCGCGGCGAGTTCTCGACCCGCAACAGGATCGACTTCGGCGGACGAGAATACGAGCTGAAGAACATTCATTACCACGCCGTCTCCGAGCACAACGTCGACGGCGTTCAACTGGACGGCGAAGCCCACCTCCTTCACGAGACCGTTCACACCCCCACACCCGCCAGACCCAGAAAGCTCTTGGTGTTGGCGGTGCGCCTGACCATGAGCGCCACGAACGGCTCCCAGCACGACGCGCTCTTGGCGAACGGGACGGGCGCGCAGGCGCTGCCCTCCGAAACCTGCGCCACACCGATGTCGGCCGTCAGGCCGGACATCATCGTGCGCGACCTGCTGCCGCCCCCCGGAAGCGCCTGGTGGTACAGGGGATCCCTCACGACGAAGGCGAACGGCGACGCCGACTACCACAAGCCCGTGGACTGGATCGTCTTCCAGGAGACCATGGCGGTCGACTGGGCCGTCTGGGAGCACTACCGATCGATCTGGCCCCTGCGCGACTTCCCCAACAGAAACGCGAAGCCGGCCACGAACGCCTCTCCCATCGTCACTGCGATCTCCGTCTGCTAGTACGGCGGCAGCGCCGGAAAGCGGGTGTCCCGCCATGGCTTGACACGCCCGGCGGGACTTCCCCCCGCGCGTTTCCCCAGCACGGCTCCCAGCAGACGGCTCCCGAGGAGAAGCCTGCCGGGCAGGCGGCTTCCAGGCAGATGGTCTTCGGGTGGGCGGCGACGATCCCGCTGTCAGTGAGACCTGTTCTCCCGTTCACCGACCCGCAGAACAATGGTGCCGTCGTCGGTGACCAGCAGATAGCGCCCCGGCGGGAGTTGCTTGCCGTCCAGCAGGACGCGGCCGTCCCGAGTGGAGCGCAGACTGTCGATCATGCGCAGCACCGGCAGCTTCTCCTTTGGCACGGGTGCGGCCTCCCCCGACGCGTCGATGCCGCGAACGCCACCCTTGTCGCTCATGGGGCAAGTGTGCTCCGAACAGCCTCCCTGCGCAGCGATATCGCCGCCGCCACACCGGAGACGCCCGCACCTGTCCACCCGCGGCGGCTATCGACACGGCGCCGTCAGCGGTCCGCCTGCGAGTAAACCGGTTATGCCGCGCTGTCCTCATCAGGCCAGACCAGTTGCCCTGAGTAATGATCTGTTTACGATAAGTCGAAATCCCGTCATGACCCGGTCCGTAACAGGCCCGGGCCTCGACTTTCTCCACGGAAAGGACAGAAGCGTGATGAGGAAAGCGCTGGCCACCCTGGGGGCCGCAATGCTGCTCGCCGCCGGCTCCGCCACCGCGGCGGCGGCCTCCCCGTCGGCCCCCGACGCCGCCCGCCCGTGCGGCGGCCCGCACCGCGTCGGCAACGATGCCGTCTGGTACAACTGCTCGAACGCCAACCAGCGGATCTGCGTGCGGCAATACATCCCTTACCCGAATTACGTGGCCGTGGTGGCGCCGGGCGGCGAACACCGCAATTCCTGGCGGTGGACGAACGACATGTCCACCAGTATGACCCACTGCAATTAAGACCTGACTATCACCCACCCGGGCGCACCTGCGGGGAGGTGGCGTGCATAACCGCCCCTCCCCGGCCCTCCCCCACCGAAATCCCGGAGGCCGGAAACGGTGTGACACCGGCCGGAGGTTGACCTATTTTCACCTCCGCTTTCCTCTGGCGGGAGACTTCCGTACGGCGTGGCGTCACAAAACCGCAAGCGGCACCTGTGAGCATTTTTGCCATCAGGTTGGGGGAAAGCGGCCGTGCCGCATTCCGCAGAGAATGGTGCCCGCATGCCCGCGCCAAGGCTCCGAGCGAACGCCGCGCCCTCCCGTGCCCACGGGATCAGAAGATGGACGACGCTGACCACCGCGGGCACCCTCTCCATGACGTTGGTCATGCCGCCGACCCCGACCGCCTTCGCATCCCGGCAGGAGTTCGAACCGCCGAAGCCGGACGGATCCGCAGTCCCGACGCCTCTCCCCAACCCCACCCCCGCCGTCGGCGCCGCCGCCTGGCCCGCGGCCCCCGCCGCCCCTGCCCCCGCTCCTGCCCCGGCTCCTGCCCCCGCTCCCACAGCAACCGCCGCACGCACCCCCACCCCCACGCCGACGCCGACGCCGACGCCGACGCCCAGTGAATCCTCGTCCCCCTCCGCCTCCAGCACCCCCCGGCCCAAGATCTGCGAAGAGGGAAACTTCTACCGGGTCGAATCCCTCGCGCCGCGGAACTTCTTCGTCCCCCGCACCCGCTTTGTCGACGGCCCGGGCGGCACGATGACCGTGACGGTCACCCGCGAACACGAGGTGCGCGCCTTCATCGAGCACGAGAACGAAAGACAACTGGAAATCACCGTCGAGGACCTGATCCGCCGATTGCGCAAGCAGGTGACGCCACACCTCGAACTCCGGCACATGGTTTTTGTCGGGCACGAGTACTCGCATAAAATCAGAAAAGGCAGGTACGGCAATATGTGGTACCGGGTCTTCGGCTACCGCATCGGCTGGTCGGCCTGGTCGACCCTCGGCTCCTGCCATCAGGTCAAAATCACCTCCGGCATCGCCAACGTCCCCTCCCGAGTCGAGGGGTGGCGATATTGGGAGACCGGTCACCCCTTCTTCAAAAAGCGCCGCAAGAGTAAAGAAAAAAAGAAAGATGACAAACGCACCAAACCCCTGGTGCCGGGACGGCGGCAAGACGACGAGGACCGCAGGAGGCACCACGAATAGGCGGACATCCGCCCCCTGCGGGTGGCCTGCCACCCCCTCCACGGCGATCCGCGGTAACCATTTTTCGCTCCCGGTCCGGGACTCCTGTCGCAGATCCCCGCTATCCTCACCTCGGCGGTCTGGGGGAGGGCTCGCCCCCGGACCGCCACCCCAAGTCACACCGGTCCCCGGCACCGGGCGCGCGCACCAGGTGTTCCGACAGGTGGATCGGCGAGGTTGCCGAGCCCGACCACGCGCGGACATGCTCGCATCCCGGCCCAGGGAAGCGGAACAGCGTGGGCATTTCTTGGCATCCTCCCCTCCCTGAAGGGAGGGGATTCCAACCGTCACCGGTCGGCCTTCCTGCTTCACCGCCAGCCGCCCGCTCGGCTCTGCGTTCGGCGTAGCGGCTGACGACGGCCTCGCGTCGTTCGTTGGCCGCGATCTTGCTCTTCTTGGCCATCAGATTCTCTCTCCTCGCGCCCGGATCCGGGCCACGGCCGCCTCGATGCCGATCTTGTCGATCGTCTTGATCGCCCGGGGTGCTCAGCGTCAGTCGTACGAATCGGTTCTCGCTGGGCAGCCAGAAGCGGCGGTTCTGGATGTTGGGGACCCACCGGCGGCGTGTACGCCGATGGGAATGGGAGATGTTGTTGCCGAACACCGGCTTGATGCTGGTGAGCTGGCAGTGGGCGGACATGAGACCTTCCTCCTCTGTCGCGGGGGAACCGGTGGGGCGGCGGGGCTACCGCTCCTCGCGGAACAGCACGTGGCGGCGGACGACCGGGTCGTATTTGCGCAGGGCGAGCCGGTCGGGAGTGTTCCGCCGGTTCTTGCGGGTCACGTAGGTGTAGCCGGTGCCCGCCGTCGAACGCAGCTTGATCAGGGGACGTATGTCGTTTCTTGCCAACGGGTTTCTCCAAGTCGAAGCGCCCCAGAAACCGCGCCTCGCCGTCCCGGGACGGGTTGCCTCAGCCGGTGGCGTCGAGATCGAAAACGGCGGCGAAAGGGTCGTCCAGGTCGCCGGCGGGCTCGCCCGGACCCAGCAGGCAGGAGTCGAGCAGCGCGTGGATCCGGTCCTCGTCGAGCCCGGGGCCGGTGAGGACGAGATGCTGGACGCGGTCGCCATGGTCGGGAGACCAGTCCAGCGAGGCGGTCAGCCTTCGGACGGGCGAGACCGCCTCCCAGGCAGCGTCGGGAAGCGCCGCGAGCCAGGGGCCGGCGTCCCGCAGCGTGACGGCGCCGGCCGCCGCCTCCCAGGCCAGCATCCGGTCGGGCCGGTTGGCGAGCCAGAACCTGCCGCGGCTGCGCACCGACTCACCGGCGAGGAAGCCGACGGCGGCGAAGAACCTGGCCGGATGCAACGGGCCCGTGCGCCGCCACACCACGGTGTCCACCGCGGAGGTGTACGTCCGGCAGGGAAGCTGAGCGGTGGCCGGGTCGACCCGCGCGGCCAACTCCCGGGTGCACAGCGCGGGACCGGTGACCCTCGGCAGCGGATCGCCGGGCATGATGACCGGCGTCATCGGCGCGAGGTGCCCGAGCAGTTCCCGGCACAGGTGGAGATCCTCCTCGTCCGCCGGAGGCAGCGGAGCGGGCACCTCGTCCACGACCACGAGAGCGGTGGCGTCCTCGATCTGGTGGGCGAGCACCCCGGCCAGATAACGTTCGTCGCCGGTGTCGCTCGCCTTGCCGATGTCCGACAGCCGGTCGCCCCGGCAGATGTCGACCGGCATGAGCTGCGCGTCCAGCGCGGTCAGCACACCGGTGAGCCGGATGGCACCGCCCCAGGCCGGATGGTCGAGCACCTCGGCGAGAACCTCGGTGACCAGCCGCGGCTCGACGCAGTCCCACAGGTCCACCACCAGCAGTGGGGCATGATCGGCATAGCGAAGCAGCTGAGGGACCAGGTCCTGGCGGAGCGCGCAGGTCACGCAGCCGTGCTTCAGTCCGACCGCCGTCCTGTCCAGCACCGCCGCCGCCCCCCGCACGGTGCGCACCGCCACGCCGCCGGCGATCCCGCCCAGGTCATGGTGGAATGCCAGCGCCCCGGGGGTCTCACGCAGCAGCCGCTCGACGACAGGCACGCGGGCGGTGTCATGCATCCCAGCCACTACCACGACAGGAACGGACATCGAGCCCCCATCAAGGACAGAAACGGTTATCAATATCATGCCACCCCGACCATCGCGGCCAAGGCGAACCAGCTCACACGGACCTTTCCTTATCAGCCGTCAACAAGATCACACGCCCGTGTATTCTCAACCCCCGCCCTGAAGTCCCTGGACCGGCGCGATCAGCCGGCGGAAGGTAAGGAGTCCGGCTCGCTGTCGAGGAGGCGGGCGATCTCGGCCCCGGCCCCGGCAGGCACGGCGGCCGGATCCTCTACCAGGGGCCGGTCGCCCGGATGGAGGGCACCGCCACCGCCCTCCGCGGCGCATAGACCTACGACCAGGGGATCGAACTCGCCGGCCGGTCGGCGCTGATATCACCGAATTAGCGGCCATGGGAGCGCGGATAATGCGAAACCGGTCGGATCCGATCGGCCGCGCGGGACCGATCGAAAAGACCGATCCGCGAATCGATAAGGAAGTTCTCCCTGGTCAACCGCCCCCATCGGCCCCGCCCCCACAAAAGAACGCTCTCATAACCTTAAATCTGAATTCGCTTGATTTTCCAACGGTCCACGGCTTGAAAAAGCCCCGACACCAATAGAACATGCAGCGCATGAGCCGCGGAGATCATTCAGCGCTGTCGCCGTTGGCGGACCGCTCCCCCCTGTCCTGAAGGAGACCGCATGCCCCGCACCCCCCAGCGGTGGCGGGCGATCCTGACGGGAACCGCCACCGCCCTCACACTCCTACTCCCCCAAGGGGCCGCCCATGCCGCACCCCCCGCCGCGCCGGACAAGATCGACAAGATCGACAAGGCGCTCCTGGCCGATCTGGCCGGCAAGGGGAAGACCGACTTCCTGGTGCGGCTGAAAGGCGGCGCGAACCTCGCTGCCGCCCACGCCGCCCCGACCAAGGCGGGGAAGGCCGCACAGGTCTACCAGGCCAAAACGGCCCTCGCCACCGCCTCCCAGGCGGGCCTGCGCTCCCTGCTCACCGCGCGCAAGGCCGACTTCACCCCCCTGTGGATAGCGAACGCCGCCAAGGTGACGGGCGACGCCGACCTCGCCGAAGAGATCGCCGCGCTCCCCGAGGTGGAGCGCCTGGAGCCCGACATCGCCGTCCAGGTGCCCGAGCCCACCGCCAAGCGGGCGCCGTCGGCGGCGCGTGCCAAGGTCGACGGGGTCGAGTGGAACATCGACCGGATCGGCGCCAATCGGGTGTGGAGCGAGTTCGGCGCCCGCGGCGAGGGCGTCACGGTGGGCGTCATCGCCTCCGGCGTACAGTTCGACCACCCGGCCTACGCCTCCCGCTACCGCGGCAAGATGGCCGACGGCAGCCTGGACCACTCCTACAACTGGCACGACACCACGACGTGCTCCACGCACCAGGACGGCATGTGCCACGGGGCGGGCGAGGGCGCCACCTACGTGCTCGGGGTCATGGTCGGCGGCACCGAGACGCAGTCGATCGGTGTCGCCCCGGGGGCCACCTGGATGGGGGTGAACGCCTGCGAGCAGCTCTGCTACATGAGCGCGCTGCTCGCGGCGGGGCAGTGGATGCTCGCCCCGACCGACCGGGCGGGCCGACATCCCCGTCCCGATCTCGCTCCGGACATCGTCACCAGTTTCTGGCGTTTCCCCTCGTCGGACAGCAGCGTGAACATCGGCTTCCCCCGGTGGTACCGGGAGGTCCTTGACGCCTGGGTGGCCGCCGGCATCTTCCCGGTCCTCGACAACTCTTTCAACGAGAGCGGCGCCTGCGGGTCGGCCGTGGCGCCCGGCGGTTTCGCCAACGCCTACACGGCGGGCACCTTCGGCGCCGACAACGCGATCTGGCAGTGGTCCACCCGCGGCCCGGGCGAGAACGGCCAGGTCAAACCGGATATCGCCGCGCCCGGTGTGGATGTGCTCACCAGCTGGCCCGGCAACAACTACTACGTCAGCAGCAGCAGCGGGTACTCCGCCGCTCACGTCGCCGGCGCCGTGGCACTGCTCTGGTCGGCCGCTCCCAGTCTGTATAGGGATGTCCCGGCCACCCGTGCTCTGCTCGACCGCACCGCGGCCGACGTGGCGGACACCAGCTGCGGTGGAAGCGCGCAGAAGAACAACGTCTGGGGTGAGGGCCGCCTCGATGTCCACGCGGCGGTGAAGGCCGCACCCACCGGCGGGACCGGCGCCCTGACCGGCACCGTCACCGCGGGCGGCACGCCACTGGCCCTGGTGACGGTCACCACGGCCGCTCCCGGCGCCCGCACCGTGGTGACCGCGGCCGACGGGACCTACCGCATCCCCCGGCTCGCCGCCGGCACCCACCAGGTCACAGTGCGGAAGCCGGGGTACGGCACCGCCACCGGAACGGTCACCGTCACCGCCGGCGGCTCCGCCGTACACGACGTCGCGCTCAGCTCCGTGCCGACGCGCACCGTGACCGGCACCGTGACGGGCGACGGCGCGTCGGCCGCCGGCGCGAACGTGCATGTCGTCGGCACGGCCGACAACGCGACCACCGACGCGGCCGGGCGCTACCGGCTCACGCTGCCCGACGGCGACCACGAGCTCAAGGTCACCCCCGCCTCCCTCTCGCCGTGCGCGGGTACGGCGAACGCGCGGATATCGGTGACGGGCGACATGACCAAGGACATCGCCCTGCCGCCCCGCGCCGACGTCTTCGGCTACACCTGCTCCACCGGGACGGAGCCGTGGATCGCGGGCACCCACAAGGTCACACCGCCGGCGCAGTGGGTGCCACCGGCCGTCGACGTGCCGTTCTCCTTCCCGTTCTACCGCGGCAGCCACGGCAGGATCTGGCCGTCCATGACGGGCTACGTGGGCTTCACCCCCGACGGCGACACGCCGTGGAACGACAACCTGCCCAGTTTCCAGTTGCAGCGCCCCGCGATCCTGCCCTTCTGGGACGACCTCTGGCTGGACGACCAGGCCGGCATCTACACCACGGCGATGGGCACCGCCCCCCGCCGCACGTTCGTCGTGGAGTGGCGCAACGTCACCTTCAGAGGTGACCGCACCAAGCGCGTCTCCTTCGCGGCGCTCCTCCACGAAGACGGCTCCATCGGCTTCCGCTACCGCGGGACCTCCCCCGGCCTCTCCGAGGGGAGCAGCGCGACCATCGGCATCCAGGGCGGGTTCACCGACAATTCCGCCATCGAGTACGCGAGCCACCGGTCGGCGCTCGCCGACGGCCGGAGTGTGACCTTCACCCCGACCGGGCGCGGGCTGCTCTCCGGCACCGTCCTCAACGCCAACGACAGCACCCCGGTCGGCGGAGCGACGGTGAAGGTCGGCGACGTGGCCACGCTGACGACCGCCGGCGACGGCACCTTCACCGGGCTCATACCGCCCGGCGAGTACCAGGTCACCGTGTCCAAGGAAAGGTACGGCACGGTCAGCCGCCAGGCCGCGGTCCGCATCGGCGAGCGGTCCAACGCCGACGTCTCCCTGGTCACCGGCCGGGTGTCCGCCGACACCACGGCCGTGGAGCTGGTGGCGCGTGGAGGCGAGCCGGCGGCGAGCGCCACGTTCACACTCACCAACCTGGGCAAGGCGGCTGCGCCGTACTCGGTGGAGGCCGATGCCGTAGGCGGGTGGCTGAGCGTGTCGCCGGGCAGCGGCGACCTCGCCCCGGGCGCCTCGGCCGTGGTCACGGTCACCGGGAGCGCTGCGGGTCTCGCCGCGGGGACCTTCCGCAACGGCAGGTTGATCGTCCGGTCGGCCAGTGCCGGCACCCCGGTCTTCCACATCCCGGCGAGCGTGGTGGCGCCCAAGACCGAGATCGCCGTGGACGCCGGCGGCATCCGCGACACCCGGGACGCCGCCGGTCACCGGTGGAGCGCCGACCGTGCCTACAGCGCGGGAGGCTACGGCTACCTGGGGGACCAGAGCAGGACACATACCGCGACCGGCCCGATCCGGGGCACCGCGGACCAGGAGCTGTGCAAGACCGCCCGCGAGTCCATGCTCGAATACCGCTTCGACGGCCTGCCCACCGGCGTCTACACCGTGGAACTCGGCTTCGCCGAAACCCGGGACACACGCCCTGGACAGCGCATCTTCACCGTCACCGCTGAGGGGCGGCTCGCCGTTCCCGGCCTCGACGTGGCCGCCGAGGCCGGTGTGCGCACCGCCACCACCCGGCGCTATGCGGTGAAGGTCACCGACGGCCGGCTCAACCTCCGCTTCGTCGGGCAGCGCGGCACCCCGCTGGTCAACACCATCCGCGTGACCGAGCGCCCCGACAAGACCCTCCCCTAGCGACGGAGAGCCCGTCCCGCCGGCGTCGGCGGGACGGGCTCCCGGGGGCGTTCTCCCCCGGTTCGAAGGAGACTGCATGTCCCAACCCCGCAGCCGATGGCGTACGGCTCTCGCAGGCACGGCCGCCGCCCTCGCGCTCCTGCTCCCGCACGGGGTGGCCCACGCCGCACCCGACCCCGCCAAGATCGACAAGACGCTGGCCGCGGCCTTGACGAAGGCCCCCGCGACCTTCCTCGTGCGTCTCCACGGGAACGCCACCCTCTCCGCCGCGGCCAAGGCCACCACCAAGGCGGCCAAAGGCGCAGAGGTGTTCCAGGCCAAAACCACCCATGCCACCGCCTCGCAGAAGGCCCTCCGCACACTGCTCACTGCGAAGAAGGCGGAGTTCACACCGTTCTGGATCGTCAACGCCGTCAAGGTGACGGGCGACGCCGGCCTCGCCGCCGAGATCGCCGAACTGCCCGAGGTCCAGCGCATCGAACCCGACCGCGCCATCCCCCAGCCCCAGCAGGCCACGGGCAAGGAGGTGCCCAAGGTCAACGCGGTCGAATGGAACATCGACCGCATCGGCGCCCCCCGCGTGTGGAGCGAGTTCGGCACACGCGGCGACGGCATCGTGGTGGCCGACCTCTCCGACGGCGTGAAGTACGACCATCCCGCCCTCCTCGGCAAGTACCGCGGGAGGAAGGCCGACGGCACCGTCGACCACAACTACAACTGGTTCGACCCGGCGCGGTTGTGCCCCACCGAGGCACCCTGCGACCGGCGGAGGGCCGAGGGCGGCACCCGCGGCCTGGGAGTCGCGGTCGGCGGGACCGACACCGACACCATCGGCGTCGCCCCCGGCGCGAAGTGGATAGCGGCCCACGGCTGCTGCAGCTGGGCGTCGGACCTGCTCGCCGCCGCCCAGTGGATGCTCGCCCCCACCGACCTCAACGGTCGCAACCCCCGCCCCGACCTCGCGCCCGACATCATCAACAACACGTGGGAGGACTGGGGCATCGATCCCTGGTTCGCCCCCGTGATCGACGCGTGGATCGCCGCCGGGATCTTCCCCGCGTTCACCACCTCCAATTACCTCTTCACCTGCAACACGGTCCACTCCCCCGCCGCCGGAGCCAACGCCTACAGCGTGGGCCTGCTGGACGAGACCGACAGGGCCTGGAGCTATTCAGGCCGCGGCTCCGGCGAGAACGGTGAGATCAAGCCCGACATCACCGCCCCCGGTGTCAACGTGCGCACCTCCACCGCAGACGGCCGCTACGCCGTCGCCACGGGCGACTTCGCGGCCGTGTCCCACGTCTCGGGCACGGTGGCGCTGCTCTGGTCGGCGGTCCCCTCCCTGAAGGGTGACGTCGCCGCCACCCGGGCGCTGCTCGGCCGCACCGCGATCGACACGGCCAACTCCACCTGCGGCGGCACCCCCGAGAAGAACAACATCTACGGCGAAGGCCGCCTCGACGCCTACGCGGCCGTACGCGCCGCGCCGATCGACCGGATCGGCGGCCTGTCGGGCACGGTCACCTCGGGCGGCGCGCCCGTCGGCCTGGCAACCCTCACCCTCAGCGGACCGGTGAGCCGCCAGACCGCCACGGGCAAGGACGGCACCTACGCACTGCCGCGCCTGCCGGTCGGGGACTACCGGGTCACCGTGCGCAAGCCCGGGTACGGCGACGCCACCGCGACCGTCACCGTGGCGGCGAACCAGACGGCGGTGCGCGACATCGCGCTGACGTCGGCGCCACTGCACGCGGTCTCGGGCACCGTCACCGCCCCCGGCGGCGCTCCGCAGGCGGGCGCGGTCGTCACCGTGCCGGGCCTGGCGGTGGAGGCGACCACCGACGCGGCGGGCCGCTACCGGCTCGACCTGCCCGCCGGCGCTCACGAGCTGAAGGCCGCCCCGCCGCCCGCCCTGTGCACGGGGCCGAACACCGTGCCGGTCACGGTGCACGGCGCCACGGTCAAGGACATCACACTGCCGCGCCGTACCGACTCCTTCGGCTACACCTGCGAGAGCGGCACCGCGCCGTTCACCCGGGGCACCGAGCGGTTGCCCATCGACCCCTACGGGAGGTCGACGGTCAAGGTGGCCCTGCCGTTCGCGTTTCCCTTCTACGAAGGCACGTACAAGGGCGTGTGGGTCTCGAACGACGGCTTCGCGAGCTTCATCGAAACCGACCAGGTGCACCAGCGCTTCCTGCCCTCCACCGCCGCTCCGAACGCGGCGCTGTTCCCCTTCCTCGGTGCCGCGCAGACCAGCAGTGGGGCCGAGATGTACACCGGGACGTTCGGCGTGGCGCCCGCGCGCACCTTTGTCGTTGAATGGCGTGACTTCTACGTCAACAGCGACCTGGCGCAGCGTGTCTCGTACGCGGTGCTTCTCGGGGAGGACGGCTCGGTCAGGTTCCAATACAGCGGCCAGGGCGTCACCGGCCAGCGACCTGCCGTCATCGGCCTGGAGAACGAGAGGGGCACCGACGCCTTCGTGTTCTCCCACCGGCAGGCGAGCGTCGTCGACGGCCAGGTGCTCACCTTCGCCCCGTCCAGGCACGGACTGCTGACCGGCACCGTCACCGACGCCGGCGGCAGGCCGCTGGCGGGGGCGGCGGTGAAGGCCGGAGGCGCCGTCCTCACCAGCGATGCCGACGGCGGTTTCCTCGGATACGTGCCGGCGGGCGAGCAGCGGGTCACCATCGAAAAGGAGCCGTACGGCAGCGTCACCCAGACGGTCAACGTGAGCGTCGGCGCCAGGAGCCGCGTCAGCGCCTCCCTGGCCGCCGACGACATAGGCGCCTCGGTGGCGGAGGTCGAGCTGCTGACGACCGCCGGGGCTTCCAAGAGCCGCACGGTCAAGCTGACCAACAAGGGCACCTCCGCTGCGACGTACACCGCCGGCGTCGACCCCGCGCTGGACCGGGTGAGTGTGATGCCCGCGAGCGGGCAGCTCGCGCCAGGCGCGTCGGCCACGGTGACGGTGACCGGCGACGCCACGGGCCTGCATCCCGGCGCCGTCCGCACCGGGAGGCTGCTGGTGCGCTCGGGTGGCGGAACCGCGCTGGAGATCCCGGTGACCCTCGCGGTGACCAGGCACCAGGTCGCCGTCGACGCTGGCGGCGGCCACGAGGTCGTCGACTCCCAGGGTGAACGCTGGGCCGCCGACCGCGCCTACGCGGCGGGCGCATACGGCTACCTCGGCTCGCGCAGCAGGGCCGTGTCCACCACGAGGGCGATCCGGGACACCGACGACCAGGAACTGTTCAGGACCGCCCGCGAGTCCATGACGGAGTACCGCTTCGACCACGTGCCCGCAGGCGTCTACACGGTCGAGCTCGGCTTCGCCGAGACCAAGGGGGCACGGCCGGGGACACGCGTCTTCGACGTGCTGGCCGAGGGGCGGCTCGCCGTACCCCTGCTGGACCTGGCGCAGGAGGCCGGCGCGGACACGGCGCTGACGCACCGCTACACCGTGAAGGTCACCGACGGACAGCTCAACCTGCGCTTCGCCGCGCAGACCGGCACGCCGCTCGTCAGCTCCGTCCGGGTCACCGAACGCCCCGACAAGACCGCCCCGTAGGCGACCGTATACCGGCGCGGTCGCCGGGAGGCGAACCCGGCGACCGCGCCCACCCCCCGCTGTGCGTCAAGGAGACCTCTATGCCACGCTCCCTCCGGCGGTGGCGACCGGTGCTTCTCAGCACCCTCACCGCCCTCGCCCTCGTCCTCCCGCACGGCGCGGCGCAGGCCGCGCCCGAACCCGCGCCCGCGTCCGTGTCCGCGTCCGTGTCCGTGAAAATCCATAAGGCCCTCCGGTCGGAGCTGAGCGCGGGACGGGCGACCGACTTCCTCGTCCGCCTCAAGGAGGTCACCGACCTGGGCGCGGCGGCCAAGGCCGCCTCCAAGGCCGACAAGGGCGCCCACGTGCTCGCCGCCAAGTCCGCCCACGCCGACAAGTCCCAGGCCGGCCTTCGCACGCTCCTCACCTCGCGCAAGGCCGAGTTCACCCCGTTCTGGATCGTCAACGCGGTCAAGGTGAAGGGCGGCTCCGCGCTCGCCGACGAGATCGCGGCCCTGGCCGAGGTCGAGAGCATCGAACCCGACCGCGAACTCCCGCGCCCCACGGCGGCGCCCGGCAAGGAGCTGCCCAAGGTCAACGCGGTGGAGTGGAACATCGACCGCGTCAACGCGCCCAAGGCGTGGAACGAGCTCGGCGCCCGGGGCGACGGCATCGTGGTCGCCAACATCGACACCGGCGTGCAGTACGACCACCCTGCGCTCGTCGAGAAGTACCGCGGCCGCAAGGCCGACGGCACCTTCGACCACAACTACAACTGGAACGGCAGCTCCGAATGCAACCCGCGCACGGTGCCGTGTGACTGGGACAGCCACGGCACGCACACCATGGGCACCATGGTCGGCGGCGTTCCCACCGAGACCATCGGCGTCGCTCCGAACGCGAAGTGGATCGCGGCCTCGGTCTGCGACTGGGAACACTGCTCCGACGGGGAGTTGATCGCGGCGGGGCAGTGGCTCCTGGCTCCGACCGACCTCACCGGGCGCAACCCCCGGCCCGACCTCGCCCCCCATGTGATCAACAACTCCTGGGGCGGAGCTCCCGCGCAGCGGTGGTGGTACAAGCCGGTCCTGGACGCCTGGATCGCGGCGGGCATCTTCCCCGCTTTCGCCAACGGCAACCGCGGGCCCGCCTGTGCGACCAGCGACTCCCCCGGCGACAACATCGAGGCGTACAGCGCCGGGGCGTTCGACACCGCAGGCGCCATCGCCCCCTTCTCGGGCCGCGGGGCGAGCGGGGACGGCCAGGTCAAGCCCAACATCGCCGCCCCCGGGGTCAACGTGCGCTCGGCGGGGCGCAACAGCGGCTACTACAGCAGCTCCGGCACCTCGATGGCCTCGCCCCATGTCGCAGCCGCCGTGGCCCTGATCTGGTCGGCCGCGCCCCACATCAAGGGGGACGTGGCGGCCACGCGCGAACTGCTCGACAGCACCGCGATCGACGTCGACGACACCAGTTGCGGCGGCACCGCGGCCAACAACAACGTCTGGGGCGAGGGGCGGCTCGACGCCTTCGCCGCCGTCCGCGAGGCACCGGCGCTCAACGCGGGCCTGCGGGGCACTCTCCGGTCGGGGACGGAGCCCGTGGCCGACGCCGTCGTGGCCCTCGCCGGGCCGTCGAAGCGCAAGACCACCACGAAGGCGGACGGGACCTACGCCCTGACCCATGTGCGCCCGGGGACCTACCAGCTCACCGCACGCAAGTTCGGCTACGACATCGCCAACACCACCGTGACCGTCACCGCCGGCCAGACCGCGGTGCAGGACCTCACGCTCGCCCTGCAGCCCAGGCACACGGTGACGGGAACCGTCACCGACGACAGCGCCCCCGACTCGCCGGTCGCGGTGGAGGCGGTCGACACGCCGGAGAGGACCGCCACCGACGCGGCGGGCCGGTATCGACTGTCCCTGCCCGCCGGGACCTACACCCTCAAGGTCGCCCCTCCCGCCGGCCGGTGCAGCCGCGCCACCGACGTGCAGGTGACCGTCGCCGGCGATACGACCAAGGACATCGCACTGCCCCGCCGTACCGACGCCTTCGGCTACGGATGCGTGCGCGGCAAGGAGCCGTATGTCGCCGGCACCACCAGGCTCCCGCTCGTCGGCCGGGCCGCCAGCACGCAGGTGGCTCTGCCGTTCGCGTTCCCGTTCTACGGCGAAGCCCACTCCACGGTGTGGGTCGGCGCCGGCGCCGCCCTCGACTTCCACGGCGGACGGTCGTGGTTCAACCGGCCGGTGCCCGGCCCCTACCGCACGCCGGCCGTCCTTCCCCTCTGGGACGATCTGGTGATCGACGGCCAAGCCGGGGTCTACACGGCCGTCCTCGGCACCGCCCCCTCCCGCACCTTCGTCGTCGAATGGCGTGACGTCGCATTCCACGGGCACCCGACGGCCCGCGTCTCGGTCTCGGCGCTGCTCGGCGAGACCGGCACGATCAGCCTCCGCTACCGGGGAGTCCGCGACGAGCTCGCCGCGGGCGCGAGTGCCACCATCGGCATCGAGAGCAGTGACGGCACCGCCTTCTCCTTCGCCCACGAGACCCCCGCTCTCACCGACGGCCAGAGCATCACGTTCACCAGCCCCCACGGCGTGCTCACCGGGACCGTCACCGACGCCAACGACGGCAAGCCCCTCGCCGGGGCCAGGGTCGCCATCGGCGACAGCCTCACCGTCACCACGGGGCAGGACGGCGCCTACATCACACATGTGCCGATCGGCGACCACCGGATCACCATGTCCAAGGAGCACTACGGCCCCCTCACCCGGCCCGCGACGGTCACCGCCGGCGGCCACGCGCGGCTCGACGCGGCCCTCATCACCGGAAGGGTGAGCGCCTCCCTCGGGGAGACCGACCTGCTCACGCCGGCGAACTCCACCAAGAGCGTCACCTTCGTCCTCACCAACCTGGGCGGCTCCGCCGCCCCCTACACCCTGCACGTCGAGCCGGTCGCCGCCTGGCTCACCGCCACCCCCGCCGAAGGCACGCTCGCCCCCGGCGCGTCGACCACCGTCACCCTCACGGCCGACAGCTCCGGCGTCCCGAGCGGCACCTACCGCAAGGGAACGGTGAAGGTGCGGTCGGCCAGCGGGCGGAACCCGCAGATCGACATCCCGGTCACCCTGGTGATCCCCTCGACGCGCATCGCGGTCGACGCCGGCGGCACCCGCGACACCGTGGACTCCGCAGGCGAACGCTGGACCGCCGACCGCCCCTACACCGCCGGCGGCCACGGCTACGTGAGCACGCGGAACCGGACCCACTCCACCACCGCGACGATCAAGGACACCGCCGACCAGGCCCTGTTCCAGCAGGCCCGGGCGGCCATGAGCGAATACCGCTTCGACAACCTCGCGAGCGGCTACTACACCGTCGAACTCGGCTTCGCCGAAACCCGCAACAGCCGCCCCGAGCGCCGCGTCTTCGACGTGTACGCCGAAGGCGACCTGGCCGTGCCCGCCCTCGACCTCGCCCAGGAGGTCGGCGTCCGCACCGCCACCGTGCGCCAGTACACCGTGAAGGTGACCGACGGCCGGCTCAACATCCGCTTCGTCTCCCGCACCGGCACCCCCATCGTCAGCACCGTCCGCGTCTCCGACCGCCCCGACCGGACCACCCCGTAACCCGCACGCGCACAAGACCGGGATCCGCCCTCGCCGTCGGGCGGGGCGGACCCCTCAGAACACCCGGTCGAGCCGTATGTGATGGGGCAGCAGGTTGAGGAACGCGTGCAGCGCACGCGTGGGGGTGCGCGTGGCCGAGGTCACCACGCTGAGCGTCCATGACAGCTCCGCGTCCGCCAAGGGCACGGCCCGTACGCGCGGCTCGACGGTCTCCGCGAACGCGGCGGGCAAGAAGGCCACGCCGAGCCCATGGGCCACGTACGCAGGGATCGTGGTCATGTCGGACACCTCAATGAGGACGCGGCGCGTCAACCCGGCCTTGGCGAAGGCGCTGTCGACCATCTCCCGCTGACCGAACCCGATGGGCATCTCCACGAACGGCTCGTCGGCGATCTCTTCGAGCCGTACGGCATCCCGCCCGCCCAGCGGATGATCCTCGGCCACGAGCAGCTGGAGGTCGTACTTCTTGATCGGCGCGACCCGCAACTGCTCGTCACGCAGGTCGGCCCCCACGAACGCCACGTCGATGTGACTTTCCTTGATCTTTTCGATCAACCCCGAGGTGCCGCGCTGCGACACCTCGATGCGGAGCCGCACCCCCGGATGCCGCCTGTGGAACTCGCCTGCCAAGCCGGGGACGTCGACGAGCGTCAGGCCGCTGAGCATGCCGACCGTCAGGCTCCCGCGCAGGCCCGCGGAGAGCGGCTCAACGGCCGCGCGGGCCCGATCGAGGGCCTCCAAGGCCGCCTTGGCCTCCGGCAAGAAGGCGAATCCGGCCTCGGTGAGCGTGGTGGACCGGGTCGACCGGGTGAGGAGTTCCGTCTTGAGGTCGGCCTCCAGCGCCTTGATGCCCGCCGACAACGTCGACTGCGTGACGTGGAGGCGCTGGGCGGCGCGCGTGAAGTTCAGCTCCTCCGCCACGGCGACGAAGTATTCCAGCCGCCTTTGGTCCACCGCTCCTCCAATTCACCGACGGTGGCGATTACGTCATCGGAATTCTTCGTTGGACACGATAGCCGGGAGGCGCGAGGGTGGTCGTGCGGCCCCCGGGGACCCGGTCCGGCGGTGTGGCCGAGCTCCCCGACCTGTCCACGAAGGAAGGAAGCATGCGCGTATCGCCTGTCCGACGGGGAGACGCTCTATGAACTCGCCGCGGCCAGTGAATCCACGGCGCCCACCTCCGGGAGGAGGACAGCATGACCACACCCCCAGCGTTGTCGGGGTCCGACCTACCGCATGCCCGAAATGCTCGACATGCCCGAACCACCCCACAGGCGTCCACCGCCCAGGCGCCCGCGGAAGCCGCCGACTCGTCCGGCCCGCGATTCCTCTTCATCGTGGGAGCCGTCGCCGCCGGCATGGTGGTCCCAGTGCAGGCCCGGCTGAACAGCGAGCTGAGCCACCGCCTCGACGACGGCATCGCGGCGGCCGCCCTCAACTTCACCGGCGGCCTGATCCTCACGACCGTCCTAGTCGTCTGCTTCCCTCGCCGGCGTCGGGCGCTTCAGACTCTCGCCACCGCCGTACGACAGCGCCGGCTTCCCCTCCGCTACCTGTTCGCCGGTGTCTTCGGAGGAACGCTCGCTCTCGCTCAGTCCACCGCCGCACTGATCACAGGGATCGCGGTGTTCACGATGTCGGTCATCGCCGGCCAGACGCTCAGCGGCCTGATCGTGGACGCCCGCGGCATCGGCGGCGGCCTCAAGCAGCGTCCGGATCGGCGGCGCCTCATCGGCGCGGCCGTCGTCCTGGTAGGCGCCCTCATCTCGGCCGTACCCGGGCTTTCCAGCGCCCCGACCCCGGGTGAGGTCCTGCTGCCGGCGCTGGTCGCACTCGGCGCGGGCTTCCTGCTCGGCCTGCAACAAGCCCTCAATGGAGCAACCGGGGCAGCGGCCGGATCGCCTCTCGCCGCCACCTGGGTGAGCTTCTGCGCCGGAGCGATCTTCCTCGCCCTGGCCTGGGGTATCAAGGCGATCATTCAGGGGGTCGGCGGACACCCGCTCCCCACCGACTGGTGGATCTACCTCGGAGGGCTGTGCGGAGTGCTGTTCATCGGGGCCTCCGCCTTCCTCGTCCGCCGAATAGGGGTGCTGCTGCTGACCATGGCGTTGATAGCAGGGCAGCTGGCGAGCTCGATCGCCTTGGACCTCCTCATTCCGTCGGGGAGCCGCTCCCCCGGCACCCTCACCGTCGTCGGCGCGATCCTCACCTTCGCGGCCGTCTGGATCGCCTCCCGACGTCCGCACGACGAGTCAACATAAAGCACACCAGTGCCCCACGGGCACGGAAGGAACTACACGGTGTCTCACGACAAAACCCAAGGAACGGAACGCATCCTGATTAAGGGCGCGTATGTGATGACCCAGGACGGGGCACTCGGCAACGCCGTCGGTGACATCCTCATCGCGAACGGCAAGATCAAGGAAGTCGGCCGGAAGCTTGAGGACGATCGTGCACGCGTCATAGACGGGAGGGGCAACGCCGTCCTCCCCGGATTCATCGACACACACCGCCACAACTGGCAGGGAGCGCTCCGCAACCTCGGCCCCGCCTGGACCTACAAGGAATACCGCGCCGCGATCCAGATCGGACTCGGCCAGTACTTCGAGCCGAGAGACGTCCACATCGGCAACCTGACCGCGGACACGCTGTCCATCGACGCGGGCGTCACGACGGTCCGCGACGAGTCGCACATCAGCAACAGCCCCGAACACACCGACGCGGCGATCGCGGCGCACTGGGAGTCCGGGATCCGCGCCGTCTTCGATCACGGATGGCCCTCCACGGACGCCGAGGAATGGCAGTTCGGCAGCTCGCGCACGCATCCGGACGACATCCGGCGCGTCCGGAACGACGTGCTCGCCGACGACTCGGCCCGTGTGACACTCAACGCCATGCTGCGCGGGCCGGAGATGTCCACCCCCGAGGTCGCCGAGCAGGACATCCGGCTGGCGCGGGAGCTGGGTCTTCGCATCAGCCTGCACGTGGGTCTGGGCGAATGGGGTGCCAAGCAGCAGGCCATCCGGCAGCTCCACGAGTCCGGCCTCCTCGCGGCGGACATGACCTTCATCCACTGCTGCACGTCGACCGACGAGGAGCTGAGGCTACTGGCCGCCCACGGGGCGACCGCGTCCGTGGCGTCGGCACTTGAGGTCTTCATGCCCGGCCTGGGCCAGCCCGCGACCAACCGGCTGCTCGCCGCGGGGGTACGGCCCAGCCTCAGTGTCGACACGGAGACGATCGTCAGCGGCGACATGTTCGGGGTCATGCGCGCTGCACTGGCCTACCAGCAGCTCGTCATCGCCGGGGCCGCGGGACCGATGGACCGCGAGCCCGGCCTGCCGACCTTCGACGCCGCCGACCTCATCTCCTTCGCCACCATCGAAGGCGCGCGGGCCTGCGGAATCGACGACCGCACCGGGAGCCTGACACCCGGCAAGGAGGCCGACCTGATCATGATCCGCCTCGACCACCCGAACCTGCTTCCGGCCACCGACGTCGCCGCCTCGATCGTCGCGGGAGGTCACGCAGGCAACGTCGACCTGGTCGTCGTGGCCGGCCGGATCCTCAAGGAGAACGGCGTGCTCAAGGGCGGCGAGGCCGTCTTCGAGCAGGCGGCGGCCTCCCGGGACAGGCTGTTCCATGCCGCGGGGATGCCGCTGCCCGCCTGAGCCACGTCCGCCGGTACACGGTGAAGGTGACCGACGGCCGGCTCGACATCCGCTCAGCGGCGCCCGCGCAGCCGCGGGTCGAGGGCGTCGCGCAGTGTGTCGCCCAGCAGGTTGAAGCCGAGCACGGTGATCATGATGCACATCCCCGGTACCAGCGAGGGCCACAGGGACAGCTCCATGAAGGCCTTGCCCGAGGACAGCATCGATCCCCAGGACGGCTCCGGGGGCTGCACGCCGAGCCCGAGGTATCCCAGCGATGCCTCGATGAGGATCGCGTAGGCCAGGGTCGTGGTGAACTGCACCGCGATGGGCGCCACGGAGTTCGGCAGCACGTATTTGAAGATGATGCGGGTGTTGCTCAGCCCGACCGCGCGGGCCGACTCGACGTACGGTTCCTTGCTGACCGACAGCGCGGTACCGCGCACGACGCGGGCGAAGTTGGGGATGAAGACGATGACCAGCGCCAGGATGAGGTTCTCGGTGCCGGGCCCCCGGGCGGCCACGACGGCCAGGGCCAGCAGCAGGGTCGGGAAGGAGAACAGCACGTCCATCATCGGGCTGATCACGCCGTCGAGCAGACCCCGGTAGTACCCGGCCAGAAGGCCCAGCACGACGCCGATGACCCCGGCGAAGGACACCACGATCAGGCTGACGGTCAGCGACGTCCTGGCGCCGTAGAGCGTACGGCTGAGCAGGTCGCGCCCCGCCTCGTCGGCGCCCAGCGGGAAGGTGCCGCTCGGTGGCGCGAGTCGATGGCCGGACATCGCGGTGGGGTCGTACGGCGCGAGCAGCGGGGCGAACACCGCCGCCAGCGTCATCACGATCACGATGACCACGCCGATAGCACCGATACGGTCTCTGAGGATCAGGTGGAGCAGGTGCCGGCCGCCGGCACGGGCGACCGGCGGCGGCGCCGGTGCGGGAGCGACTTCAGTGACCACTACGGAGCCTCGGATCCAGGTAGACGTAGATGAGGTCTACGAGCAGGTTGACCACGACGTAGAAGAGGGCGAGGAACAGGAGGGTGCCCTGGACCACGGGGTAGTCGCGCTGGCTGATCCCGCGGATCACCATGGTGCCCAGGCCCGGCCATGAGAAGACCTGCTCCACCACCACGGTGCCGCCGAGCAGGGCTCCCGCCTGGATGCCCAGAACGGTGACCACCGGTATCAGGGAGTTGCGCAGGGCGTGGCGGGTGACGACGACGGTTTCGCCGAGTCCTTTGGCGCGGGCGGTGCGCACATAGTCCTGGTTGAGCACTTCCAGCATGCTCGATCTGGTCATGCGCATGCTGATCGCGGCCAGGCCGGCGCCCAGCGTGACGGCCGGAAGGATGAGATAACGCAGGTTGTCGAGGACGCCCTCGCCTTCTCCGGCACCCTGGGAGGGGAGCCACCCCAGGGAGACGGAGAAGACGTAGACGAGGAGGATGCCGAGCCAGAAGTTGGGGAGGGACAGGCCGATCAGCGAGATGAGGCGCGACGCCGCGTCGAGGAGGCCGTTGCGCTTGGTGGCGCTGATCACGCCGAACGGGATCGAGATGAGTATTGACACCACCAGCGCGGAGACGGCCAAGACCAGCGTGGCGGGGAAGCGCTCGGCGATCTCGCTCAGCACGGGCTGACCGGTGCGCATCGACGTGCCGAGATCACCTTGGAGCAGTCCGCCGAACCAGTGCAGGAACTGTTCGTGCAGCGGCATGTCCAAGCCGAAGTAGCGGCGCATCTCGGCTTCGACCTGGGGGTCGCCGAAATCTTGGCCCATGATCGAACTGATGACGTCTCCGGGGATCATCCGGATCACGAAGAACGAGATGATCGAGATGCCGAGTAAAACCGGCACGACCGAGACCAGTCGGGTCAGCGTGATGCGCAGCAACGGTCAACTCCCAGGTGTGGGGGGTGGAGCTGGCCACCCGGGGTCTGAGTTCAACTTCAGTCGGGGTCGGCCTCGTCGGTGGCCATTTCCCGGGCCCATTCGTGCGCCCGCTTGGCGACGCGCAGCACCATGAGGGTCCGGCTTTCCATCAGTCCGTCGAGGTTGCCCAGCCGTTCGGTCCAGAATGTGCGCATTTCATTGCTGGACGTGAAGTAGCCGACGGCAACGATGTCGAACTGTCCGGTTACGTGGTAGACGTAGGAGATTTCGGGCATTGCGACGAGCTGCTCGATGAGCTGCTCTGTGGCGCCGGGGGCACTCTGGATCTCGAACATCGTGTGCACGGGCCGACCCATGAACGAGGGACTGGGGATCACCGCGAAATGGAACTGGCCTTCGGCCAGCAGCCTCTCCACGCGCCGTCTCACGGCCCCCTCCGACAGGCCGACCTTCGCTGCAAGCGCCACGTTCGTCTGGCGGGCATCTCTGATCAGCTCGCGGATGATGCTGCGATCCTTCTCGATCGAGCTCTTGGAGGCCATGATGTCCAATCTCATAGAAGTGTCATATTCGGCGTTTAAGTGAGCCTAGACGACGATGATCGGATGTGCAAGACTCCTAATTGACGAATTGCGACACTTTGGTGTGACGTAGAGGAGCTTCGATGCCCCTACTTGAAGTACAGGATCTGCGTACCGAGTTCCGTGCCGCGCAGGGCTCGGTGACGGCTGTCGACGGAGTGTCGTTCAGCGTCGACGCGGGTGAGATGGTGGCCTTGGTCGGTGAATCCGGGTGTGGAAAGTCGGCCACAGCCCAGTCGATCATGGGGCTGATCGTCCCGCCGGTCGGGCAGGTGACCGGCGGAAAGGTCCTCTTCGAGGGAAGGGACCTGCTCACCATGAAAGCCGGCGAGCTGCGCGCCGTCCGGGGCAAGGGGATCGCGATGATCTTCCAGGACCCCATGACCTCGCTGAACCCGGTCCTCACCATCGGCAAACAGCTCACCGAATCACTGCGCCTGCACCTCGGACTGAGCGGCAGGGCCGCCCGTGCGCGGGCGGTCGAACTTCTGGAGATGGTGCGGATCCCGGCACCGGAGACACGGTTGAGCTCGTACCCCCATCAGCTCTCCGGCGGCATGCGCCAGCGCGTGATGATCGCGATGGCCCTGTCCTGCGAGCCCCGGCTGATCCTCGCCGACGAGATCACCACGGCCCTCGATGTCACGATCCAGGCGCAGATCCTGGACCTCCTGCGCGACCTGGCCGCCGAGACCGGCACCGCGGTGCTCTTCATCACCCACGACCTCGGCGTCGTCGCGGGCATGGCCGAGCGGGTGAACGTCATGTACGCGGGTCAGATCGTCGAGCGAGCCGACACCGTGGAACTCTTCCACCGCCCGCAGATGCCCTACACCTGGGGACTGCTCGGCTCGGTGCCCCGGCTCGACCAGGTGCGCGGCGGCAAGCTGCGCCCTATCGCCGGGCAGCCGCCGGAACTGTCCGCGATGCCGCCCGGTTGCCGCTTCGGCCCCCGCTGTACACATGCGCGGGACGTCTGTGTCGAATCCTCGCCGGCGCTGACGCCGGTACGCGGCGGAGTCGATGACGTCCAACTGACCCGGTGCTGGGGAATGCAGGACGTGCCCGAGGGCGGATGGCTGTCGCTCAAGGACCGGTATGCCGATCAGCTGAACCAGGAGAAGTGATGTCCCAGCCGACCCCCGCCGCCGGAAACGCGGCCGTGGCGCCGCCCGAGGTCCGCCCGCTGCTGCAGGTGCGCGACCTCGCCGTCGACTTCAAAGTGCCGACCAAGGGATCA
Source organism: Sinosporangium album (assembly GCF_900100605.1). Lineage (GTDB taxonomy): Bacteria > Actinomycetota > Actinomycetes > Streptosporangiales > Streptosporangiaceae > Sinosporangium > Sinosporangium album. The sequence continues at coordinate 87,778 of NZ_FNCN01000001.1, forward strand.
CTGCGGGCCGCGTCCCTGCGCGCCGTGGCAGGAGTGAACCTCGACGCCATGCGAGGCGAGATCCTCGGGGTGGTCGGCGAGTCGGGCTGCGGCAAGTCCACCACCGGCCGGGCCATCCTGCAGCTCCTCAAACCCAGCCAGGGTACGGTCACCTTCGACGGGGTCGAACTCACCACACTGCCCCGCGGCCGCATGCGCGCGATGCGCCGCCGGATGCAAATGATCTTCCAGGACCCGTACGCGTCGCTCAACCCGCGGATGACGATCGGCGAACTCATCGAGGAACCCCTCCTCGTGCACTCAGGCGCGACGGCGCGCGAGCGGCGGGCCAGGGCGCTCGAAACCATGGACCTGGTGGGACTCAACGCCCGATGGCACGAACGCTACCCGCATGAACTCTCCGGCGGTCAGCGGCAGCGTGTGGGCATCGCCCGCGCGCTCGTCAGCAACCCCGACTTCATCGTCGCCGACGAACCGGTGTCGGCCCTGGACGTCTCGATCCAGGCCCAGATCGTCAACCTGCTGGAGTCACTGCAGGAGGATCTCGGCCTCACGATTCTGTTCATCGCCCACGACCTGGCCGTGGTGCGCCATCTCTGCGACCGCATCGCGGTGATGTACCTCGGCACCGTCGTCGAGATCGGCGACTGCGAGACCCTCTACAACCAGCCGCAACACCCCTACACCCAGGCGCTCCTATCCGCGGTGCCCATACCCGACCCATTAGTCGAGACAGAGCGCCGCCGCCGCATCCTCGTGGGCGACGTGCCCAGCCCGCTCAGCCCGCCCTCCGGATGCCGCTTCCGGACGCGGTGCTGGAAGGCCCAGGAGATCTGCGCGACAGAGACGCCGACGCTCACCTCCAGGAACTCCGGCCACCAGGCCGCCTGCCATTTCCCCGAAACGTCGGCCCCGGCGCCGCAGCCGACTCCGGCCGACAGATGAGGTCTCGTATGACCAGGCGAATCCCCCCGGTTCCGCACTATCTCAACCTTGTCGACGGCCGCTGGGTCGACGGCGAACGGCGCCCCAACACCAACCCCGCCCGCCCGGGGGAGGTCGTCGCGGAGTACGCCAGGGCCGAACCGGCCGACGTCCAAGCGGCCGTCGACGCCGCTGGCCGCGCACAGCCCGGCTGGGCCTCGACCCCGGTCGGGCGGCGGATGGAGATCCTCGACCGAATCGGCACCACCATCCTGGGGCGCGTGGAGGAACTCGCCGTTCTGCTCTCCCGCGAAGAGGGCAAACTTCTCGGCGAGGCCCGCGCCGAAGTCACCCGTGCAGGCCAGACGTTCCGCTACTACGCCCACCAACTGCTCCAGCCGCAAGGTGAGCTCTACCCAAGCACACGCGAACGCGTCTACGCCGAGGTGCGCCGCCGCCCCCTGGGCGTCGTGGGTGTCATCACCCCGTGGAACTACCCCTGGGCCATCCCCGCGTGGAAGGTCGCCCCCGCGTTGGCGTACGGCAACGCCGTGGTCCTCAAACCGGCCGAGCTCGTCACCGCCTCCGCCGGCGAGCTCGCCCGGATCATCGCCGGGTCCGGGCTGCCGCCGGGCGTGTTCAACCTGGTGATGGGCAGCGGCCGTACGGTCGGCGAGGAACTGCTGACCTCCGCCCGGATCGACGGCATCACGTTCACCGGCGGTACGGCCACCGGCCGGCATGTCGCACAGCAGTGCATCGCACACGGCAACAAACGGTTCCAACTGGAAATGGGTGGCAAGAACCCGCTCGTCGTGCTGGACGACGCCGACCTTTCGATCGCGGTGCGCTGCGCTCTCGACGGCAGCTTCTTCAGCACCGGGCAGCGCTGCACCGCCTCCAGCCGCCTGATCGTCCAAGCCGGCGTCCACGACCGGTTCGTGGACGCGCTCACCAAGGCCACGCAGGCTCTGCGGGTCGGCGACCCGCTGGACGAGCACAGTCGGCTCGGACCGGTGGCAAGTGCCGACCAGCTCACCCAGAACCTCGAATACGTCGAGATCGGCCGCAGGGAGGGCGCGACCGTCGTCGCAGGGGGGCAGCACACGGCGGACGAGGGGCAGTTCATGCGGCCCACCCTGTTCGTCGACGCGCGCAATGACATGCGCCTGGCCCGTGAGGAGATTTTCGGCCCGGTGAGCTGCGTCATCCGGGTCGACGGCTTCGACGAGGCGGTCGGCGTGGCCAACGACACGCCGTTCGGCCTGTCCTCAGGGATCATCACGACCTCCCTGTCCGCCGCGGAACGGTTCAAGTCGCTGTCCCGGTCGGGCATCGTCACCGTCAACCTCTCCACGGCCGGGACCGAGCTGCACCTGCCCTTCGGTGGCAGCGGGGCGTCCAACCACGGCCCGCGCGAGCAGGGCGTCTACGCCCGTGACTTCTACACCGTGCCCGTAACCTGCTACACGGGATGGTGAACCCGGCCACGACATCCACGACACCCACCCCCCTGCTGCACAGCGTCATGGAAAATATTCGAATATTCTCAGATCTACGCATCCTGCTACGATGAGCCCATGCCCCCGGAGAAGGCCCGTGCCAGCACCGAGGTCGTGCACGCTCTCATCCGGGCGGATCTCCTGGCCGGGGTGCATCAGCCGGGGGAGAAACTCAAGTTCTCACCCCTGTGCGAACGGTACGGCGCGAGCGTGAGCGTCATCCGCGAGGCGCTGACCCACCTGGCCGGGGAGGGACTCGTGATCGCGGAGCCGAGGATCGGGTTCCGTGTGCGGGATGTCTCCCTCCAGGACTTGAAGGACCTGACGGCCACCCGGATCGACATCGAGTCGCTGGCGCTGCGTTACGCGATCGAACGCGGCGACGTGGAGTGGGAGTCCCGCGTGGTCGCGGCGCACCACCGGCTTGAGCGCACACCGATGGTGAGTGCCGACGATCCGGCGCGGATCGCGGAAGACTGGGAGTCCGCCCACGGGTGTTTCCACGCGACCCTGCTCGACGGGTGCGGCAGCCCTCGATTGCTCGACATCGCGCGCGGGCTGCGGGACGCGGCGGAGTTCTATCGGCGTTGGTCGCAGACGCGCGATCCCGACCGCGACGTGGCGGGCGAGCACAAGGGGATCCTTGAGGCGACGTTGGCCCGGGACACGGACGCTGCGGAGGCCCGGTTGCGCGCGCACTACGCGCGGACGGTCGAGATCCTTGAACCGGCGCTGAGGGACAAGCGCTGACCGTGCGCCGAACGCCGAAGGCCGGCCCCAGGGTGGGGGTCCGGGGCCGGCCGGTGCTGCCGTTCGGCATCTCACCGCTTGCGGCGGCGTGTGCCGACCCCGAGCTCGTGCCTCGCGACCATGCGGAGGTACAGCAGGCTGTACTCTCAACCGATGATCTGGCATGGGGGATATGTCAGCCCAAACGGGAGTTGAGGATGCCGGTCCACTCCACGCGGATTGTGATCGCCGAGGACGACCCTCTCCTGCGCGAAGGCCTCGCGCTGCTGCTGCGCGCCGAGTCGCTCGACGTCGTGGCCACCGCCGCCGATCCCGACGGATTACTGGCCGCCGTCGACGCCCACGAACCCGACGTCGCCATCGTCGACGTCCGGATGCCGCCGACCCACACCGATGAGGGCATCGCGGCGGCGGTCGAGGCCCGGCGCCGCCATCCGGGCTTGGCCGTACTCGTGCTGTCGGCCTACGTGGAGCAGGCCTTCGCCACCGACCTGCTCGCTCAGGGAAGCGCCCGCCTGGGATATCTGCTCAAGGAGCGTGTCGGGCGGGTCCAGGAGTTCCTGGCGGCGCTGCGCCGGGTGGTGGAGGGAGGGACGGCCATCGATCCGGAGGTCATCGCCCAGCTCCTCACGCGCACCCGGTCGGATTACCGGCTGGAACGGCTCAGCCCGCGCGAACTCAACGTTCTGGCCCTGATGGCGGAGGGGCTGGGGAACGCCGCCATCGCCGAGAAACTCTTCGTCACCCCCGGCGCCGTCCACAAGCACATACGCAGCATCTTCGCCAAGCTCGACCTGGCGCCCACCGATCGGACGGACCGGCGCGTGGCCGCCGTCCTGCGCTACCTCGACGAGCGGGGAAGCCGGCCGCGCCGGTAGCGCCGGCCGTCAGCCGTCCTCGGGCCGGGCGACCCGGGCCGTACGGCGACGGCCCGGGCGTGAGGCACGCTACGCGCGCCGGCCGATCGGCCGACTCGAAGATCGGCGTCTCCGGTCCGTCCGACCCACAGGGTGAGGCGAGCTCACCCTCCTCCTCGATTCGGGCCGCGGCCCCGCCGGCCTCAGTAGCCGAGGCTGGGCTCGCGCATCGTGCCCATCAGTGTCTCTCCAGCCAGGTAGCGGTCGAAATTCGCAATGAAATCCTCGCAGAGGCGCTGCAGATTGCCCGAGGCCCGGAACGAGGTGTGGGGGGTGACGATGGTGCGCGGCAGCCCCCAGAACCGGCTGCCGGGAGACAGCGGCTCTTCCTCGAAGACATCGAGTACGGCGCCCGCGATCGTGCCCCGGGTCACCGCGTCCACGAAGTCCTCCTCGGCGATCAGCGCGCCCCGGCCCACGTTGATCAGTACCGCGGTGTCCTTCATCGCCGCGAAGTGCTCGGCGCGGATCATATAGGCGGTCTCCGGGGTCAGCGGCATCGCCAGCACCACCCAATCGGCCTCGGGGAGGACGTCCATGCACCGGTCGGCGGGCACCACCCGGTCGAACCCCTCACATGCCCGGCCGCTGCGGCTGACACCGATCACCGCGGCACCGAGGGCCTTGGCCCGCCAGGCCACCTCCCCGCCGATCGATCCGGTGCCGAAGACCAGCATCGTGCTGCCGGCGAAGTCGGTGGCGACCAGCCGTACCCACTCCCGCCGTTCCTGTGCCGCCTGCAACTCCGGAAAGGCCCGCGAACACATGAGGGCGGCGCCGATGACGTATTCACCGATCGGCACGCAGTAGGAGTGGGACGACCGGGTGAGCGTAACGCCCTCGGCCAGCCGCTGCGACAGGAGATCGCCACCGAACCAGTCGAAGCCGGCGGTGGTGACCTGGATCCAGCGCAGCTCACGGGCCTTGCCGAGGATGCCGTTCAGCATCTCCTCCCCCATCGAGCTGCAGAACAGCACCTCGGCGTCGACGTACTCCTCCAGCAGCGGCCCCTCGTCCGGCACCGGAGTGAAGCGACTGGCCGGGTAGCGCCCGGTCAACTGGGGCAGCATCCCGGCCAGGTTCGCGCTGATCAGTACGTGCGGCCCGGACTGGGCGGCGGTCACGCCGTCCCTTCGCGCTGCTGCATGCGCTTGGCGTAGGTCACCCCGCCCTTGGCCCACACGTCATGCGAGACCTCGAACAGGATGACCTGCGTGCTTTCACGGGGTGAACCGTACTTCACCATGACGTCGGTCAACTCGGCGATGATCGCCTCTCGGGTCGCCTGGTCGCGAGGGGAGAGCTCGACACGGATGTTGGCCATGGGATCAGTCCTCCTGGGGTGCCGACGCGTCGGCGAAATCGGGGTTACGGGAGTATTCAGCCTGTACGGCCAGGTAGGCGAAAGAATGCGAGACGCCGGTGCGCAGCACCGCGTCGAAGACCTCGCGGGCCTTGGCCGTGTCGCCCCGGTAGTAGTACCAGTTGCCCAGGCCGTATCCCTCGGTGGCGGTGCGCAGGTCGTCGCCGTCCAGCGTCTTCTGGAGCTCTTCGGGGGAGATGTCGCCCGTGTACAGACGCATCCTGTTCTCATAGCCGACGTAATGGTCCTCGGTGACGAGGTCGACCTCGCGGAACCGGTCCAGCACCTCCTCCGCCTCCTCGGCGCGACCGAGTCGGCGCAGCGCCATGTACTGCCAGTCGAGGGCGGCCACGGTGCCCTCCTGGTGGCGGGACGTACGCTCCGCCTCGCGGAAGGACGGGAGGCAGTCCGCGAAGTCGCCGCGAAGGTACTGCGCGACACCGAGGTGGTACCAGACGGAGGTGTGCAGGGTGGCCATGTAGCGGCCGAGCACCTGCGGGTCGGCCGCGGCCCGGGTGTCGGAGAGGTGCTGCGGACGCACCGCTTCGGGCCGGCCCAGGATGAGGCTGACGATGTCCTTCTCCACCTCGGGCTGGTACATCTCGTACTCGTCCTCGACCTGGTCGAGCTGCGCGGCGGCCGTGCGCAGATCCTCGATCGCCCCGGTGTAGTCGCGGATCGATATACGGCGGTGGCCGCGGAAGCGCAGCAGGCGGGCGCTGCCCGGCTCCTGCTCCAGCGCCTCGGTGAGCAGCGCGACGGCTTCGGCGTGCTTACTCAGATAGCCCTTGAGCCGCGCGGCGATGATGTAGCGATCGGTGAGCGGCAGAGACACCATGATTCCCTTTCGACGGTTGGTGCCGGTCGCGGAGGAGAGGGGCGGCCAAGGATGCGACCGCGCCCTCCCCAGGTCGGCGATAGGTCAGCGATCGAGCCAGAGCTTGCGGTAGAAGCGGTAGGTCGGGGTGGGATCGCCTTGGTAGCCCATGACGTCCTTCCTCACGACGTCGAAATCGGCGTTCAGGAACGTCATCGCCACCGGTCCGCGCTCGGCCAGGATGGTCTCCGCCTGCTGGTACAGCGCGGCGCGCTTCGCCTCGTCGAGCTCTGAGCGAGCCTGAACGACCAGCTTCTCGTACTCTGGATCGCTCCAGTCGCCGTAGTTCAGGCCGCCGCCCTTGAGGAAGCTGGCGGAGAACCGCTCATCCGGGTCGTAGGTCAGTCCGAAGCCGGACTGGTACATGTCGAAGTCGCCGGACTTGGTCTTGGTGTCGGCGGTGGTGGCCTCGACCGACTCGATGGTCACCTTGATGCCGATCTTGGCGAGTTGCTGCTGCTCCACTTCGGCGGAGCGCACCTGGAACGCGGAGGTCGCGATGACCATGAGCTTGGCCTCGAAACCGTCCGGATACCCGGCTTCGGCCAGCAGCGCCTTGGCCTTCTCGATGTCGGCCTTGCCGTACAGCGGCTTGGACACCGCGCCGAAGCGGTCCGGGGGCAGGTAGCCGGCGTTCAACGCGGTTCCGAAGCCGGAGTTGGCGACGTTGAGGATCTCCTGGCGGTCCAGCGCGTGATAGATCGCCTGCCGGACCTTGACGTTGTCGTAGGGCGCCTTAGAGGTGTTGAGCCGCAGATGCAGCGACAGGGAACCGGACCCGCCGTACCACTTGAGCGTTTCATCCTTCTTCAGCGCGTCGATGAATTCGGGGGCCGGACGCCACAGGAAGTCGATCGTGCCGCTGCGGACGGCGGCGGCGCGCGCGTTGTCGTCGGGATTGAAGGTGAAATCCATGCCGTCGAGGTAGGGGAGGTCCTTCTCCCAGTACTTGTCGTGCTTGTCGAGCTTGATGGCCTGGCCGGTCACCCGCGACGCCAGTTTGAACGGTCCACTGCCTCCGTCGACCTTGCCGTTGAGCCCGCCGGCCTCCACGACCGTGGAGTCGACAATGGAGGACGCCGTGGTGGACAGCAGGGTGAGGATCGCAGCGTTGGTCTGGGACAGCGTGATGACCACGGTGTGGTCGTCCTTGGCCTCGACCGACGAGATCGACTCGTAGCTCCGTGCTCTCGGCGCCCGGGTCTTCGGGTCTTTGATACGTTCCAACGAATACTTCACGTCTTTCGCGGTCACCTTCCGACCGCTGTGGAAGTACGCGTTGTCACGCAGTTTGAAGGTCAGCGTCTTGCCGTCGACGCTCTGCTCCCACGACTCGGCCAGCCCCGGTTTGATCTCGCCGCGATACGACTGGACCAAGGAGTCGTAGACCTGCTCGTTGATGACGAAGGCCGAGGTCTCCGACATGCGGTGAGGGTCGAGTTCGACGGCGTCGAGCCGGATCATGATGCTGAGCCGGCCGCCGGACTTGGGAGCCGAGGACGACTGCGTTTCATCCTGCAGGCGAACATTGCTGGACAGTCCGTCATTGGAGGGGGTGGCGCCACCGGCGGCGGGCGGAGGCGCGCCGCCCGAACCGCAGGCGGCGAGGAAGGTCAGGGCGGCTCCGGCCGCCAGCGTGTGATACAGAACCCGGGCTCTCAACGGATCCCTCCTTCGTGGGGGGGTGGGTGCGGCGCTAAGGAGCGGATTTCCACGCCTCCCCGAAAACTCGTAGCCAGTTGCCCCCGAGGATCTTGATGACCTCCTCCGGTGAGAATCCGCCGTCCAGAAGGGCGGAGGTGAAGTTCCCGAACTGTGAGGCATCGTCCATTCCCTCAGCTCGGCGCTGGTCCCATGGCCAGTCGCCGAGCAGGTTCCGGAGCTCCTTCGTCTTCTGCTGCTCGGCACGCATCGCCTCGGTGAGCGTTTCGTCATAGTCGGTCGCGATGGCGACATGGTCGACACCGGCCACGTCGACGACACGGGAGACGTGTTCGACGAAGCGTGCGAGGTCAGGGCGGCGTTGCGGTTCATCCGGGTGGTAGAGGAACGCCGACAGGGTCGTGATGCCGATGACGCCGCGCTGCTCACCCAAGCGCCGCAGGAAGGCATCTGACTTGGCCCGGATATGCGGAGAGAGCACATCGCAGAATGAATGGGTCACCACGACGGGCTTGTCGGAGGCGTCCATCGCGTCGAGTCCCGTTTGCTCACCGCAGTGGGAGACATCGACAAGGATGCCCAGTTCATTCATCGCCCGCACGAAAGCACGGCCCTGGTGGGTCAACCCCGGGTCGGTGCTCTCACCGCAGCCGGCGCCCAGCAGGTTCTGCCGCTGGTAGGTGAGTTGCAGGATGCGCACACCCAGGTCGTGGAAGGTGCCGAGCAGGTCGAGGTCCACGCCGATCATTTCGGTGTCCTGGGGGCCGAAGATGACGGCCTCCTTGCCCTCGGCCTTGGCCCGCCGGATATCGGCGACACTCAGCGCGAGCAGTACCGCGTCGGAGTGCTCGTCGATCCACCGGCGACACGCGTTGACTTCACGCAAGCCAGTGACCGTATCGGCATAAGGCCTGGTCACCGTGTGGTTGACGGCGGTGACGCCACCGCGGCGGATTCGGTTGAGATGCTCGTCGCCGAGCTCGATGACGGTGCTTCCGTCGATCACTGTGGCGGCGGCGTGGAGTTCGAGCGGCGAGAGGGGGACGCCTTTCGCTACGACATCGTTCAACGTCGCCTCCCAGCGCGTCGAATCAGGTAGGTACGGGCGACTCTACGATAACTGTGCAATCGTGTCTATATATGCGTTGAACTCGTCACTCAGTTGGGCCGTACTGACGAATTTCGTCAATCTGCTTGTAAGCATCGCGGCGGGAGTCTCGCACGGCTAGCCGACCGCGGCGTACGCCGCACAGCACATCGGGGCATGGCGGGGCATGGCGGGAACGAGTCGCGGCGCCGGATTCGTCCCGCCTTGGGCGAGCCCGGACCGGCTTAACGACTCCTTAGCGTTCTCGCAGCGCACCCCTATCGCAGGTCAGGACACCCTGGGGTCATGCGAACAAGGACAAGGTTCACTCTCGCCGCCGCAGTCGCCGCCGCCATCGCCGCCATCGGCACCGGGGCCGCCCTCGCGGGCACCGACACCACTCCCCCGCAGCCCGTCGCCGCCTCCACCTCCATCACTCCCCCGCCCTTCACCACCCCCGCCGACGACACGGGCGCCGTGCCGCCGGCCGGCGGCCCGCCCCCCGCGGTCGCCGAGGCCAAGGCCGTCGAGATCGCCCAGCAGCGCGTCCCCGGCGCGAAGGTCACCGAGGTGGAACTGGACGACGACGACAACGGAGGCCCGGTCTGGGAGATCGAGCTCCGCAACGGCGACCAGGAGTACGACGTGGACGTCTCCGCGGCCACCGGGGACATCACGAAGTTCGAGCAGGAGACCGACCGGGACGACGACCGCGACGATGACCGGAATGATGACCGGGACGACCGGCGCGACCGCGACGACGACCGCGACGACTAGCGCAGCGGCAAGGGCACGGTCCAAGCACGCCCTAGCGCGCTGATGACGATCGAACGGCCGCGCCGGCGACCCGCGACAACGACGTCCAAGGCCCCGGGACGACCCCACCACTCGCGGCGGCTCCGACGACAACATGCGTGACATCAGCGCCCAACATGGCTGTGCCGTACAGATCCTATTCAAACCATTTCAACCCACGACGACGGCGCGTGACCCCGACACGCGCCGCCCTTCAGGAGCACCGCGCGAGAAGGAACACGATGTTCAGTCCCGCGATCCCGACTTCGCTCCGCTCACGGCCAACGGCGTGCACCGCAGCCGGCGCGTTCAGGACGGGTGGGCGACATGCCCGACGCCACCGAACAGCGAGACCGTGCGGAGCCCACCGTCGTCATCGGGCCGCCAGTCACCCGCACGCACCACGTCAGCCCCACCTGGCCCGACCCGGTATTCGGTGACGACCCGCACACGCTCGAGGCCTGGACGCGCTGTCGACCAGGGCCGTCGCCGACCGGCTCGCCGTACGGATGAACACCGTCCTGTGGCATGTGAAGACCAAGACCCGGCTGCTGGAGCTGATGGCCGACGCGATATCGACCGCGGTGACTGGGTGAAGCAAGCTCTGCCAGGTAGACGTTGGAGTCGGCCGCCTCGCCACCCACGGCGATGCCCTGGCCGATCCGGGCGACGAGCAGCGGCGCGAACCAGCCGATTTGATCGAACGTCGGTAGCAGGCCGATCACCAGCGAGCCGCCCGCCATCAGCGCGATGGAGTACAGCAGGGCCAGACGCCGCCCTTTCAGGTCGGCCAGGCGTCCGAGCAGGAGTCCGCCGAGCGGACGGAAGAAAAAGGCCAGCGCGTACGCCACATGAATTCACCAGGATCAACAGGGCGCCGACTCGGCGGCTACCAGCTCAGCCGCGCGCCCTGTACCGGTACACCATCCGCGCTCAAGCTGTGACGACGGCCTTCACGAAGGCCGTCGTCGTCTGCTGAATCTACGATCAGAGCACTGAGTGCTCAGTCGAAGTACCGCACGGCTTCCTCATGTGGGATCGGTTCAACGATGGTCTGATCACGGACAATGTGCCAGTCGCGGTCTTCCGTGCGTCGCCAGACGTGCGAGTTGCGGCACCTGACGCTTGTCACTTCTCCGTCGGCCGCCTTGAGGATCGCGATGAAAATCATCCATCCAGAGGCGAAGTCGCCGGAGACCAGCACTTCCGGGCCCTCGGCAATCGCGTGCACTGCCGATTGCATAGTCATGAACGTCGGCCAGAACGCTTCCCCGTACTCGGCAACGGAGCGGAATGTCCGGCGCTGCGGATCGGCCTCGTCGAAGAGGATCACGTCGGTGTCGAAGTCGTAGTACCGGTCGAAGACGGTGCGGAATTCGCGCGGATCAGGGCCCTCCGCCTTGTCCCATTCGAAGATCCAGTCGCGCTGCAATGCAGCTACGTTCTGGGTTTCGGCCTGCGTTGTCGTGTCAGACATTCATCACCCTTCGGCGGTTCGTTCAGGATGGCATCGAGCCTGCCAATCCCGAGTTGCCCGAACCAGGGTGGCCTTTTCCTAGGACCGCCACAGCCACCAAGTGGCCGACAGCGCAGTCTTCCGGTCTGATCCGTGCCGCCGTTCCACCAGAGTGAGTCAGCTGGTGTGCCGGGAGGCGCCCAGGCGGTTGCTCGTCGGCGGATCGGTGGTGAGATCCCAGGTGCGCAAGGTGCCATCGACACTGGAGGAGACGGCGATGAGACCGGTCAGCGCGACGGAGTACACGGGTTGATCACGACCGGCGAGCGGCTCACTGCGGGGCTGGCCGGTGACCGGGTTCCAGAACTGTACGGTGCCTTTCTCCCGGCCGACGACCGCGAGTGGTTCGGCATCGAGCATGCCGATCGCAATGGACCAAACATGATCATTCTTAGCGATCGGAGGGGTCGGGGGTCCCGAGAGCCTGGCAATGTCAAGCGCTGAACGTTGGACCGACGCCGCCGCTGCATGGGCAGCTACATGGGGGCGACTACCGATCCAGCTGGAGTGGCGCTCGTCGACCTGCTCGACATCGAGCCGCGCAAGCATGTCCCCGATGCCGGATGCGGCAGTGGAGAGCTCCTGCGTCAAACGGAGTAGGGGGAACAGAAGGAGGCGATCGCGACAACCGCTCAGCAATTCGCCGTCGATGACGGCTACTTGCCGCACAACGCCTTCGGTTCGCGGTAGGCCGTCCTGCACCCGGTAAGTAGGGGTTCGTCTACGGGGTGGACAACGGTAGTCCGAAAGCACCGAAGTGGTCAGGTCCGAGAAAGGACGTGATCATGGAGATGCGGTCTTCGCGTAGGCCGAGGACAGTGATCGACCAGGCCTCATGCACGCTCGACTCATCCTGGCCGAGATAGAACGCGACGGACGGCTGGCGGTTGGCCCAGACGATTCGGTGCCGCCAGCTCGGGCACAGAGTCATCGGCACCGTGAGGGCGAAGTCCGCGACCCGACCGATGCCGCTGTACCAGTGCGGCAGCGGTGGCATCGTCCAAGTAACGTCCTGGGTGAGCAGCGATACGAAAGTGTCGATGTCGCCTTCCTCCAAGGCGGTGGCGAAACGGATGGCAATGGTGCGGGCTTCGTCGCCGGAGACTGCGAACGCATCATTCCTGGAGGACAGGGAGGGTACGGTTGCCGCGATCGTCCGCCGTGCCCGTGCAAGCGCTGAGTTCACGGAAGTACTCGAGGTCTCCATGACCTCGGCGATCTCCGCAGCAGAAAAATCCAAGACATCGAACAGAAGTAGCGCCGCGCGCTGGTTGCCAGGAAGATGTTGCAGCGCCGCGATGAACGCCAGTTCCATAGTGTCGCGTCGCTCTGAGCGTTCTTCAGGTTGCGAGTCGGGATACGGCGTGAGCCAGTCGGCATCAGCAAGCGGAGCCGAGTCGAGCACCGTGTGATCGGCTGCGGGCCCGAGGTCCATGGGCAGTGCTCGGCGCTTGCGGGCCTTGACGGTATCGAGGCAGGCGCGTGTCGCGACGGTGTACAACCAGGACCTGAGAGTGCTGCGCCCCTCAAACCGGGCGAGCCCCTTCCAAGCCCTCACGAAGGTCTCCTGAACTGCGTCTTCAGCGTCGTGGAACGAACCGAGCATCCGGTAGCAGTGAGCGAGCAACTCCCGGTGCAGCGGTGCCATCAGACGAGTGAAGGCTGCCTCGTCGCCGGCACGAGCCGCAGTGAGGTCAGTGTCTGACGCGGAACCTTCGTCCGGGTCGACGTTCGACGCAACTACTGCCTGAGCCATACCGACGATTCTCCCACCGTAGCGAAGTCATATCCAAAGATCGCCGGGCCACGCGGTCCTCGATCGGCGGCGAGGGAGCGTACGGGGGCGCATCCGACCCGTCACTGTCGTGTGATGCCCGTTTCGTCCGTCGTGGCGCGAGGATGCTGATCGGCCCACGACGGCCGAGGCCCCGCCGATCAGAAAAGTGACGCGTACGCGCCGACGATTCCGGCGCCCCGCCGCAGTCATACCCAGTGAGACCACCTCAAGACTCAACCACAGGAGTTCACCATGACAAGCAATGAGAACCGCCACGCAGCCGCATGGTTCGACGTGTCCACCCCCGACGCGATCCGCACAGCCGAGTTCTACTCCTCGTTGTTCGGGTGGCAGGTCACAACGGTGGACGACACCTACTCGCTGATGTCGGACGCCCGAGGGAACCCGGTCGGTGGCATCGGTCTCGCAGGTTCGGACAGTCCCTACACCGGCACTACGACGTATTTCGCTGTCGACGATGTCGCCACAACGCTGGAGCGGGTCGTTTCCGTCGGCGGCACCATCGTCTTCGGTCCTGTGGAGACCCCGATGGGTAAGATCGGGGCGTTCTTGGACCCCGACGGCAACCGAATCGGCGTCGTCGGTTCGTGAGTTGAGCCATGCAGATGCGAACCCGGAGCACACCATGAAGTACAGCCCTTGATCCCCGGTGACCACAGGGAGTGGCCCGAGGCGGGGCCGGTCGAGCACGAAGAATCGAGGGGGGACACCAGAGGTTCGCCGAGGTCGCCGGCGCTGCCGTTCCAGTGGGCGGCGAACTCGCAGCGGCCGACTCAGCGACGACCCTCTTGTCACGAGCTGGAGAGTCAGCGGGGAATTCCAGGGTCCGTTCCTGGACGCCCAGGTGACCGGCGGTGGCTTCCATCTAATCGACGCCTCAAATCTCGACGAGGCCAGCTGCATGGCGAGCTCTTGCCGGAGACAGCGGCGAGCTACGTCTCAGGCGTCGAGATTCGTCAAGTGATCGAACCGGGCTGATCGGAGCTGTCTTGCACAGCGGCCCCAGCAAGCCATCACCACACATACCAATCCGTATCGGACGTAATCATCCGAAGTAATGACAGGACTGCAGCCATGTCCAACGAATCAACTCCGCTCGACTTCACCTTTGACGCAAAGATCGGTGTGGACATCAAGGGTGACATCTGGACCTGCGTGGAAGTTCCAGGCTCAGCCGAACTCCTGGGCACCAAGAAGAGTGTTCGCGTAGACGCAACCGTCGACGGTATCGCGCTGCCGAACGTGGGGCTGATGGTCACCGGTACCGGAGGTCACATGCTTTCTCTCAACGCGAAAGTGCGCAAGCAGCTCGGCAAGGACACCGGCGATGTCGTCACAGTGCGCCTGCAGAACCGACGCTCGTGATACAGACCGATCCGTCCTCACGGACTCCGGCGACGATCCAGGGCACTGTTGCGAACCCATGTCTGCCGTTGCGCGGCCGGCGGTCGTTCTCGCGATGCGACCCCAGCTCGTGGTCATCGAGAACGTGCGCGGTCTGCTGTCTTCACCCGCCGTCCGCGCACGACGCTCCGCGCATGAACGTATGAGAACCTCCGTCCGGTCCTCTCACCCGACGATCGGAACAACCTCGATTGAGGGCTCTGTCCGGGTGGGACAGCGGACGCCGTAATGCTCGTGCGGCAGACCCCTCTGGCAGAGGAGAATCTAAGCATGACCGACACACTCGAGTCGCTGCTGGAAGCCGGCGGCTCCGCTGACGTGTCCGGGTGGGATTTCTCCTGGCTGGACGGGCGTGCCACCGAGGAACGCCCCTCCTGGGGGTACGCCCAGCAGCTCGCCGACCGGCTCAGCCGGGCGTCGGCATCTCTGGACATCCAGACCGGTGGCGGCGAGGTGCTTGCCGAAGCGAAGACTTTTCCTCCCACCGCGGTCGCAACGGAATCGTGGCCGCCGAACGTCATCAAAGCCACCCGAGTGCTGCATCCACGCGGCGTGGTCATCGTCGCCGACCCGGACCAGCCGCCGCTGCCGTTTGCCGATGAGGCCTTCGATCTGGTCACCAGCAGGCATCCCACGACGATCTGGTGGGAGGAGATCGCCCGCGTGCTCCAGCCCGGCGGCACCTACTTCGCCCAGCACGTCGGGCCGGCGAGCGTGTTCGAGCTGATCGAGTTCTTCCTCGGCCCGCAGCCCGAGGCCCGCCGAGGACGCCACCCCGACGACGAGACCGCAGCGGCGGAAGGCGCCGGACTGGAGATCGTCGATCTGCGAACAGCGAGGCTGCGCATCGAGATCCATGACGTCGCGGCTGTGGTCTACCTGCTGCGGAAGGTGATCTGGTGGGTGCCCGGATTCACCGTCGAGAAGTACCGCGACCGGCTCCGCGATCTCCACAACCGCATCCAGCAGGACGGGCCGTTCATCGCGCACTCCAGCCGCCACCTCATCGCAGCCCGTCGGCCGCTGGGCTAGCGCGTGGGCGTGGACTCGGCGGGGACAGGTGGCCCGAGGATTGTGCCGGCATAGCGCAACGCGGTCTCGATGCTGACGCTGAAAAGGTCGCAGATGCGGCGGACGTCACCGCCGGTCTGTTCGACCTCGTAGAGAATCCGGTCCGTGCGCAACACTTGCGCGGTCACGTCGGCCTTCTGCTGGGTCGTAGAGGTCCTGCTGTTCGGCCGAATCTCCGGCACCACGATCATCCGGCGGCTGTCATGAACGGCGAAGGCCGACAGACCGGCTCCTTCGGAGACGAGCTGACCAATGCGGCCATGATCGGGCTTGTCGTCTTGTTCGGCATTGCCTTCGGATTCCGTGGCGCCGACTCAGTCGCGGCATGGATCACAACCAAGCGCCAGCCCTGCCGGCGGTCCCACCTCCGGTAGCGGCGTGCTGTTCGATCCCGGTGACACTGCCGGGGCAATGCCGCCGTCGACCCGCAGCGCTCCCCGGTGGTGGCCGAGGACCGGTCGGACGCGAGGTACACGATGAGGTCGGCAACCTCCTCGGGCCGGATCAGCCGCCGCACCAACGAAGTCGGCCGTACCTCCGCCACCACGGCCCGCTCGGCCTCCGCGAAGGACGAGCCGCTCTCCCGCGCCCGCTGGGCCACGTACCGGTCGCTCGCCGGCCACGGGTCACTGACCACCACCCAGCTACCTGCACCCGGACGTACACAAGATCACTGCGGCGCTTCAGCGCGCCGACATCGCCTGCGGCCAGGCGCGTCGCGCCCGCTCACCGACCGGCGATGAGCCCCTTGGAGAGGGCGGGCAGAAGGCGCTCGGCCGAGGCGAGCCCATCGGTGGAGCGCTCGGCGACCCAGGCCACGGCGGCGACCAGCTCGAAGAGCACCGCCGCGTCGAACTCCTCGCGTGCGCTGCCCTCCTGCTGGGCGCGGCGCAGGAGCCGGGCCCCGGCCTCGTGCATCCGGTCGCAGGAGGCGCGCAGCGGCGAGCCCTCGTCGTACATGCTGCTGACCAGGGACGCGGCGAGACCTCGGCAGATACCCGCGTGCCGCGTGGCGGCGACGAGCCACAGCCGGAGCGCCTCGTCGGCGTCCTCCTCCGTGAGCAGTTCCTCGGCCCGCGCGTACAGCGCGTCGATGCTGTCGGCCACCACGGCGGCGAGCAGGGCGTCGCGGTGCGGGAAGTGGCGGTAGAGGGTGCCGGGGCCCACCCCGGCCCGTTTGGCGATGTCGTCCATGGGCGCGTCCGCGCCCTGCTCGCGGAAGAGTTCGGTGGCCACGGCCACCAGTAGGTCGTAGTTCCTGCGTGCGTCGGCGCGCATGGGCCGCCGCTGGTCGGCGGGGGTGGCCGGGGTCATGGGGACTCCTCGTCTCGCGGGCGCATTGAAAACGGACAGTGTCTCCGGTACGGTTCTGACTCCAGACGGAGACTATCTCCGCTTGCCCCCCTCTTGCACCCTGGCACAGCCCGCCCGCTGTCCCAACCCCCAGGAGAAAGTCGGCACATGTCGCAGTCAGCACGGCAGCAGAGTCAGGCAGACGGGACCACCCCCGCGGCGGGATTACTGACCCGCAACCCGGCGATCACGCTCGCCCTCATCGTGTCCTGCGAGTTCATGCTCCAACTGGACACCACGATCATGAACGTGGCCCTGCCCACCGTGCGGGAGGATCTCGGCTTCGGAGAGGCCCAACTCTCCTGGGTGATCAACGCCTTCCTCCTCGCCTTCGGCGGACTGCTGCTGCTCGGCGGGCGGGCCGGAGACATCCTCGGACACCGCAAGGTCTTCATCGCGGGCACCGTCCTGTTCACCGTGGCCTCCGCGATCGGCGGGCTCGCGCCCACCGCCGAGACACTGGTGGCGGCCCGGGCGCTCCAGGGAGTCGGCGCCGCCCTCGCCGCGCCGACCGGCATCGCCCTGCTGGCGACCAACTTCCAGGAGGGCAAGGAACGCAACCGCGCCTTCGCCATCTACTCCACCGTCGCCGGTTCCGGTCTCGCACTCGGCCTCGTCCTCGGCGGCATCCTCACCACCGGCCTGTCCTGGCGCTGGGTCCTGTTCATCAACATCCCGTTCGGCGCCCTCGTCGTCGCCCTGGCTCCGCGCCACATCAAGGAGACCGGCCGCAACCCCGGCCGGTTCGACGTGGGTGGCGCGCTGACCTCCACCGCGGGTATGACCGCCCTGGTCTACGGCTTCATCCGGGTCTCCGAGGGCCCCTGGAGCGACCCCTTGGCGCTGGTCTCCTTCACCGTGGGGGTCGTGCTCATGGCGGCGTTCCTTGCGATCGAGCGGCGGGCCGCGCAGCCCATCATGCCGCTGCGGCTGTTCACCCGGCGGACCCGCGCAGGCGCCTACGTCAACCTGCTGCTGCTCGCCGCCACCCTCACCAGCATGTGGTTCTTCCTGGTCCAGTTCCTCCAGGGCGTCCTGGGCTACGACGCGCTGACCGCCGGCCTCGCCTTCCTGCCCATGGCCGCCGCGGTATTCGGGGCCTCACAGTTCGTACCGAAGATCCTCCCCCGGTTCGGCACCAAGCCGGTGGCCGTGACCGGCATCGTCAGCGTCGGCCTGGCCACCGCGTGGCTCACCCGGCTCTCCCCCGACAGCGACTACCTCACCGGGGTGCTGGGGCCGTTGGTCCTCTTCGGCTTGGGCGCCGGGCTCGCGCTCGTCTCGCACAACCTCACCGTGATGTCCGAGACGCCCGAGGAGGACACCGGGGCCGCCTCGGGCGTCCTCCAGGCCATGCTGACCGTCGGCGGATCGCTCGGACTCGCCCTCCTTGTCACGGCGTTCGGCCGGTCCCTGCGGGCGGCGCAGGAGCGTCTCCCGGCCGGGCTGAGCGAGGCCGAGGCGGCTCGCCGGACCCTGGCGGAGGGCGTCTCCGCCGCCTTCACCCTCGGTTCCCTCTTCGCGGTGGTGGGGCTACTGATCGTGGTCTTCGTGGTGCGCGGAAAGCGTCCCGACCTCAAGGAGGGGTGACGGTACACATAATGAGTAGGAGGTAAGCGCCACGCGTGACGATCCGAATAAGCAGTGCGACGAGTACCCGTTCCGATCCACCTTTGCAGCGATCGGCGTTGACGGCAGCATGGTCGGCAATGACTGGGTTCCCTCTCTCAACGCCTCACTCCGCATGGTGAACACGGCGCATAGCGGGGCCGCCGACCGTGATCTAGGCGCCTTCTACGCCCGCGACGGTCGCGTGATCGTGTCCTTCAACCCCACCTGGCCCGACCCGGTATTCGGCGACGCCCCGCACGCGCCCGACCACCTGATGGACGGACTGCGCTTCCAGATCAGCGACGACGAAGTCCTCGAAAATCCAGAGGGCAGCGGATAAGGCCGGGCGGCGGCCCTTCGCCGCGGTCATGCCCTCGCCCCCTCGAAGTACCGGCGAGGGTTGTCCACGAGCATGGTTTCGATGGTGCGGTCAGCGACACCAGCCTCGAGCAATGCGGGAATGACCTCCGTGGATATGAGGCGGTAGTTCCATTTCTCCCCCAATCGGGGGCGTTCCTCTACCGAGACGAAGTCCATGAAACAGGACGCATCATGCGAAACAACGATGCTCTCCGCGTAGCCACGTCGCACGAGGCCCACGAGGGTGTCGATCCGCTGCTGGAGCGGCAGGAACGCGTCGAGTCCGAAACGGTCGAGGCCCAGCATCGAACCGGCATCCGCCAGGCGGCAGAGATAATCCAGATCGGTACTGTCGCCCGCATGGCCGATCACCACCCGGCTCAGATCGACGCCCTCTTCCGCGAGAACCCGCTGCGCAACCAGTCCGGACTCGGATCCGACGTGCGTGTGCACGGTGATCGGAGCCCCGGTCTCGACGCCGGCCTGCGCGACCGCCCTCATCGTGCGCTCCACACCGGGCGTGAGACCTTGCGCATCAATGGCGCACTTGAGGAATGCGGCGCGCACGCCGGTGTCGCCGATCCCCTTCGTCAGGTCCTGGATGAACAGTTCGGTCAGCGGTTCCTCGATGTCGATGAGCAGGCCGGGCCCGCGACTGATGAACTGGTGCGGAAGGTCGTTGAAGGTGTAGAGCCCGGTCGCGACGATGATGTTCAGGTTTGTTCGCACGGCGATGCGCTTTATACGCGGGATGTACCGGCCGAGCCCCAGAACCGTGGGATCCATGATGGTGTCGATGCCGAGCGCCTTGAGCTCGTTGAGGTCGTGGACCGCCTGCTCCACCTTCTGGTCCTCGTCCCAGTCATCCTGGTAATTCTGCCGGTACTCCTCGCCGAGCACGAAGACGTGTTCATGGACGAGCGTCCGGCCCAGCCCACTGGAGTCGACAGGCCCGGCAACTGTCTGTATGTCGGTCATGTTTGCCCATTCTCGGATTTCACAGCGCCACGACGACGGACTTGGTTTCGAGGTACTGCTCCAGTACGGCGTCGCCCTTCTCCCGGCCCCAGCCGCTCCGCTTGATCCGCCGTGCCGCGCCGGCCATGTACCAGAACATGTCCGCGGCGAGCGGGATCTCGACGGTGAGCGCTGCGCCGGCCGGCTTTCCGGTGTCGAGTGATTCCAGTTCCGCGAGTTCTTCAGCGTGCTCGGCGATCAGGTCTCCGATGCGGTGCACGATGCGGCCCCGCTCGCTGGGCGACATGACCGACCATGGACCTTCCGTGGCGCGACGGGCCGCGGCCACCGCACGATCGACGTCCCGTTCCGATGCTTCCGCCACCGTGCTGAGCACTTTGCCGGTGCCCGGATCGATCGTCTCGAATGTCTTGCCGTCGAGAGCATCGGCGAACTCGCCGTCGATGAACAGCGGGTGCGACCAGGCAAGAAAGTCCACCGCAAGCCCGGGAGGAGTGGTCATGTCGCCTTCTCCGTCCCGCACTAGGCGAGAAACTCGAGGACACGCGGGATGACGGCGTCCGGGGCTTCGAGGCAGGGACTGTGACCTGCGGTCTTGATGCGCCAGAGTTCGGCGTTCGGAATCGCGTCGAACATCTCGTCCGACCAGGCCGGCGGGCGGGCCTGGTCCTGGGTCCCGGAGATGATGAGTGTCCGCGCGGTGATCAGAGGCAGCAGGGCGAGTGCGTCCTCCCGCTGGACGACGCCCCGTGCGGCATGAGCGAGCCTGGGAGAGAGCTCGCCGAGACGCTTGGTCCACGTCTCGTGAATGTCGGAGCGAGCCGGGTCGTTGAGAACGGTCGCCGCGAAAAGGATGCCCTTGACGAAGTCCACGACCTCCGGGGTGAATCCCTCCCGCTCGAACCTGTCGACGAACGCTCCGAACAGGTCGAGATGCTCGTCGGTCTCGGCTCTTGCCGACGAGCCCATCAGCACCAGCCTGCCGACCAGATCGGGTCGGCGAGCCGCTATGCGGACCGCGACGTCGCCGCCCATCGACTGCCCGACGATCGACACAGAGGTGAGGCCGAGCCGGTCGACCAGGGCGAGCACGTCGTCGGTGCACTGATCCATGGTCACGGTCGCGTCGACCTCGTCAAGGCGGCCGGCCTGCCCGAGGAACTCCGGCGCGATGAACCGGAAGCGCCCGGCTCCAGCGGCGGCGAGGCCGTCGAAGGCGCGCGGATCGAGGAACAGCGAGTGCAGGCAGAGCACCGGGCTCAGATGCGGTTCACCAGTGTCGATGGTCATGAGAACTCCAGATCTTCGGTGATGAGGGGCCGAGGCGCGCTCACCGTCCGACGGTATGAGCCACATCACTGCATGTCAATATTCGAATCTCATTTCAAATAATGAAATATTCGATATTTGACATATGATTCATAGTTTGAAACGGTCCGGGACATGACCACTGTCTCCGACGTCATCGCAGGCGCACTGGCCCGTCACGGGGTCGAGGCGATCCTGGCCCAAAGCAATCCGACCGAGTTGATGCTCGCCGCCGAGCGCATCGGAATCCGCCAGATCCTCTACCGCACGGAGAACGCGGGCGGCGCGATGGCCGATGGGTTCTCGCGGATCTCCGGCCGGATCGGGGTGGTGGCGGCCCAGAACGGCCCTGCCGCAACCCTGCTCGTCGCCCCGATGGCAGAAGCGCTCAAAGCGTCGATACCGATGCTCGTGCTGGTGCAGGAGGTGCCGTCAGGCAATCGCGACCGCAACGCGTTCCAGGAACTGGACCACGTCGCGCTGTTCGCGAGCGTCTCGAAGTGGACGCGGCGCATCGATGACCCCACGCGCGTGGAGGACACCATCGACCAGGCTTTGACCATGGCGAACAGCGGACGACCCGGGCCGGTCGTCCTGCTCCTCCCCCGGGACGTCCTCGGAAAGCCCGCTGCGCCGGGGCGATTCGCGCGCACTGCGGATCTCGGGGCCTTCCCGCTCGACCGTCCCCGGCCTGACGCCGCCGCGGTGTCGCGGGCGGCGCAGCTCATCGCCGCGGCGCGGTCGCCCCTGGTCGTCGCGGGCGGCGGAGTGCACGGCTCGGGTGCGGTGGCCGAACTGGCCGCGCTGCAGGAGATCGCCCACCTCCCTGTGGTCACGACGAACATGGGCAAGGGCGCCGTGGACGAATCGGGTCCGCTGTCACTGGGAGTCGCCGCCAACATCACCGGCGAGCGCGGACCCGCGCACTTTCACCTTCCCTTGATCGCCGGAGCCGACGTCGTCCTGCTGGTCGGTACCCGGACGAATGAGAACGGCACCGAGGCCTGGACACTGACATCCCCCGACGCCACCTATATCCACATCGATGTCGACCCGCTCGAGGTGGGACGAAACTATGAGTCCCTACGCCTGCTCGGCGACGCCCGGGCCGCGCTCGGGGACCTCACGGCCGCCCTGGCGGCAACCGATCTCACTCTCCGCGTCGCCCGGTCAGAAGAGCTCAGAGCCACCATCGCCGCCGGCCGTCAGCAGCACTTCGAGGCCGTCACCCCGCTGCTGGAATCCGGTGAGACCCCTATCGCCCCGGAACGCCTTTTCGCCGAACTCGGCCGACTCCTCGACCCCGACGACATCGTGGTCGCCGACGCCAGTTACTCCTCGTTCTGGATCGCCGGCTACCTCCTGGCGAAGCGGCCCGGCCAGCGTTTCCTCATGCCACGAGGTCTGGCCGGTCTCGGCTGGGGACTGCCTCTGGCCCTGGGAGCGAAAATCGCCGCACCTGGGCGGCGTGTCATCGCGGTCGTCGGCGACGGTGGCTTCGCACACGTCTGGTCCGAGCTGGAAACCGCTGTGCGAGAGCGCCTTCCGGTGACCGTCGTGGTGCTCAACAACTCGGTCCTGGGAGCCCAGCGACATGCCGAGAATGCCGCGTTCGGCGAAACGACCACCGGTGTGGAGCTCGATCCCGTGGACCACGCCGCCATCGCGACCGCCGTGGGAGCCGCGGGGATCGTGGTCGAGCATCCGGACGCCATCGCCCCCGCATTGCGGAAAGCGTTGGACTCCAGCGGCACCACGGTCATCGACGTGATCGTCGACCCCGACGCCTATCCGCCTGTCCGGGCGTTCGACGTGTCCACCGACCGGCTCAACACCCCACCGCATCGGGTCCGACCCGCCCCGTAATCTGATAATTTCAGATAGTGAACAGCACTTCGGCCAAGTCCGCCCCGCAGACTCTGCAAACAGTCGAGCGAGCGCTGAGCTTTCTCGAGTACGTGGCCGCCGCCGAGCCCGCACCGACGGTGCAACAGGTCTCCGTCGGCCTCGGCTTGAACATCACGACCTGCTACCACCTGATGCGGACTCTGCTCGCACGCGGCTACCTCGAGCGCCGAGCCGACGCCACACTCCAACTCGGAGCCGGCGTGGGCGCCCTGTTCCGGACCTACCAGCTCAATTTCAACATCAACGACAAGCTCGCGGGCATCGTCAGCGAGCTTGCCGGAACGACTGCCGAAACCTCGTTCCTGTCGACTCTCGACGACAGGAACCTGATCTTGAAAATTCTGGTCGAAGGATCGCAACCGCTGCGTGTCACCGGGCTCTACATCGGCCTCACAGGCAACGAGCCACACCGCGCAGCGGGCAAGGCCGTACTCGCCCACGCCGACACCACGCTGCGGGACGAGATCATCGCCCGCAACCTGACCGGCATGACCCCGACCGCCCAGCGGCGATTTCACACCTCTCTGCTCCAAGAACTCGAGGAGGTCCGGACACGGGGGTGGGCCGTTGACATCGACTCCAGCCCCGGCATCACGGCGATCGGTTCCCCGTTCTTCGAACACGACGGTTCCATAGCCGGTGCCGTCGGAATCGTCGCACCGACATCTCGGTTCAGCGAAGCCCAGGACAAACTGGTCGGCACGGTGCTCGACGCAGCACATAAGGCAACGGCAGTCCTCGGTCTCGCACCGTGAGGCCGCACGCCGTATCGGGGGCTGTGAGAGAAGTGTGAGACGTTCCGCGTTGATCATTTCTTCTCTTGTACCTCTTAGATCAGATCAAGCTACTCGGGGCGCAGGTAGAGGCCGGAGAGATCCACTACGAGGCCGCCGTCCAGCAGCTTGCCGAGCGGAGTGACGGCGCACTCACCCCGGCCTTGCAGCCCTAGCCGGGACACGTCATCCGCCTGCGGCGCCCTCGGCCTCCCAGCGCAGCAGGTCGCCCGGCTGGCACTCGAGTGCCTCGCAGAGCGCGGCGAGCGTCGCGAAGCGCACCGCCTTAGCGCGGCCGTTCTTGAGGACCGCCAGGTTGGCGGGCGTGATCCCTACGCGGTCCGCGAGGTCGCCCACGGACATCTTCCGCCTGGCCAGCATCACGTCGATGTCGACGACGATCGGCATCAGATCACCTCGTCCAACTCGGCCTGCATCCGCGCCGCTTCGACGTCGCGCGCGACGGCCTGGGCGAGCAGCATCCGCAGCACGAGCACGATGAGCGCGCAGCCCAGGATGGCCAGGCCGACCCCGCCCATGATGACGGTGACGCCCGGGTCGGCCCGCTGGCCCGGCGCATTGAGGGCCGTGACCGCGAACCACAGGAGGGCAGCCGCCACGATCGCCCCGATCACGGCATTCACGTACCGGAAGGCGGCGCGGGAGAACACGGTTCCGCGTTGCACCATCGTCACCAGCCGCCACACGCCGACCAGGGCGACTTGGCCCGACACCATGCCCAGGATCGTGATCACGCGCAGCGGGGTCAGCGGGAGTGACCCGTCCTCCGGGTCGGTGGCCAAGGCCCACATCATCAATGCCTGTACGAACACGGTGTCGGCGAGCAGCACCACGAGCACGGCGCGAAGCGCACGCACTGTCACCTTTCCCATAACTCACCCTTCCCCATAACTCACCCTCCTATCGTTATACGATGAGAATCTATCGAATCTCGATAGGTGAAGCAAGGGTTCCTCTGACACCCGGCCCCGCCCGGCGCTTTAGGCGTCATGTCCTCATGACCGACGCTCATTCATCCGTCACCCGCACGGCCATGGCAGCCCCGGGCCCGGGCGCCTCGCGCCAGACCGACAAGGCACGGCACGTGGACACCAGCCGGCGCATCGCCGACGGCCTGCGCACGGCGATCCTCGCCGGAGAGCTGCCCCCGAGCAGCAGAATCCGGCAGGAGGAGGTCGCGGCGCAGTCACCACCACCGCCCCCACCGCCGTGATGTCCGTGACCGACCCGGCGACCCGGAGCGGTGGTCGAGGAGCTCACGCCCCGCACCCCGCAGGAGATCGAGCGGCGCCCCCTTGCCGGACCCACCGCCGTACGGCCGGGCGTGCGGGACAGCCGACGCGGCCCGCCGCCGGACGAGACACACCGTGGGGCCGGGATCAGCGGTCGTCGCGGATGGTGGTCGCGATGCCCCGCCTGATGGCCAGCCCGCGTCCCCAACCGGCCCCCAGAACAACCAAAAGGCGGCATCGGATCCCTCCGATACCGCCTACGACCTGCGAGAACGCTGGTCGGGACGACAGGATTTGAACCTGCGACCCCTTGACCCCCAGTCAAGTGCGCTACCAAGCTGCGCTACGTCCCGGTGCCCTTGGCCCTGTTCGGACCGGACGTGATTACCTTAGCGCAGAACGGCGGTGTATGCGCACTCGGAAGGGTGGGCGCGCGGGGAGGTGTCGGGATGGCTGGGCGTAGGCCGCAGATCGACCGCGGGGAGTTGGCGCGGTTGGTGGCGGAGGGGTGGTCGGTGCAGCAGTTGGCCGAGAGGTTCGGGGTGTCGGCTTCGGGGGTGTTGCAGGCGAAGCGGGCGGCCGGGCTGTCGAAGGCGATGCTGGATCACAGCGGGGCGATCCCGTGGAGGCTGCGGGCCGAGGATCGGCAGTCGGGGCCGGCGACGAACCTGCGGACGTTGTCGACGGTGGCGCAGGGCCGTACGGTTCCCCGGGAGAAGCTGAACACGGCATTGCGGTGGGCGCAGCGGCTGGTGGGCGCGGGGCTTGACGTCGATTATCGGCCGGACACCGGGTTCTGTGAGGTGCCTGCGGGGGCGGAGTCGCACATCGGGGCACTGGTGGCAGAGGTTCGGAAAGTGCTCGACGAGGGTTGAGAGTCTTTGTGAGCCGGTGAAGTGCGCGATGGGGCCGAGGGGCTGAACTGGCTGGCGGGGATGAGTGAGTCCAATGTCGCGGAGTTCACGACGGCGCGGGCCGGTCGGGCGCGTCTGGCGGACTTGCTGGCGCCCGCGGCGGAGGCGATCAGGGCCGATCCGGGACGGCTCCTCTACCGCATTTACGAGGAGGTCCCCGAGGCGGATCGGCGTGTGCTGGCGAATCCGGGGGTGCGCACGATGCTGCTGGAGAACTATGCGGAGGCGCTGCGCAACTCTCCCGACGGGTGGATCGACGATGCCATCGCGTTCTGTTCGCCGTGGGGGTTCGACCCCCACGGAAATCTGGGTGCCGACGCTGCTCTGGCACGGGGAGCAGGATGTGTTCTCACCCGTGGAGCATTCGCGGTGGCTGGCGGACCGCATTCCGACGGCGACGATGCGGGTCGAGGAAGGCGCCGCCCATTTCCGCGCGCTGAACGTGATGCCCGACATGCTGCCGTGGCTCGCCGGCCGCGCGGCCTGAACGCCACGCGCGGGCACGCGCGGGCACGCGGACAGGAGGGCACGGCGCGAGATCAAGCAATGGTCTCAATTTAATGCACACACCATGGGAGTTCTGGGTTCAGGGAATATCATCTGACTACCGGGGAAACTCCCGGCAATAGCAACGGTCCGACTTTACTCCGGATTTTGCCATGTCCTCTAAGCCGCCCAATAACGGCCAACGCGAGCCGGACTCGAATTATTCTGGTCCTGGTTTCTGGTTTACGGTTTTCATGACCGTCGCCGCCCCGATAGCCGTTACCTCGCTGGAGCAGGTCTTCGAGGCGGAGCTGGAGCAGTGGCGGGGCCTGGTCGGCATTCTCACGGCCGGAATGATCCTCCTCGTCTCCTTGGCGGTATGGCTCTGGCCGAACGACATGAGAGCGCTGCCCAAGCTCCTGGAAAAGGTCCGGCAGCGTGGCGTCGGACTGCTCAAAGGCGTGACGCCAACGGTGGTTCCCTGTCTTCTGGTCGTGGCGCTCTATTGGAGCGGCTCGGCCGCGTGGTCGCACATCCGCCCAAGCTGCGCCCCGCCTCTCCACGTACCGATCGTCACCGCCCCGGAGAACGTCGCCGCCTACCAGAAAGAGGCGACCCGGTTCACCGAGAACCTCAGGGACGGCGTATGCCCCGGATTCGTGATCACGATAGGGGCGGCCCCTTCCCTCCAGCAGATGGCTCTGGGGCTCGGCAACAACTGGTATCGCGATTCCGGCCATCAGGGCGCCGAGCCGTTCCGCCGTCTTTTCGGAGTCCGACCGGTCGCCTGGCTGGCCACGAGCAGAGGCGAGGTGGCGCTGGTGAAGAGATATCTGGGAAGTCGGCGGACGATACTCGGAGAGAGCGCGCCCGCCGGGCGGGATGAGTTGGTGGTGGCGACGTGGACCAACGACCTGCAGGGGCAGGCGCAACGGCTCCGGTCCATCGTGAAAATCAGGGAGCTGCTCCAGGACCGGGGGGTCGTCCTCGACTATCCGCTTCCGGAGCTGTCATCCACGGGCCTCATCGCGTACTCGCTGTTCCACCGCGACGAACTCACCGCGGGAGACGCCGGGGCGAAGGGAACGGCAGGTGCCGTTCGCCCCGAGCCGGATCTCGTGGAGGCCAGGCGCAATCACGTGATGGAGGAAGACGCGACGGCCCTCCTCTGCAAGGTCGGGAGCATGGAGGGGCGGGAGAAGAAGAAATTCGTGATGGTCGTGCCGCAGCGAAGCGTCGATGCGTACAAAGCGGGGGGCGTGTGCAGAGGCCGCATACCCGTGGGGGTCGGTCATGATCTCCTGGAGGCGCCGGGCGGGGAGGAGGCCGCTCTGGAGAACCGGCTGGTTCCGATCACGTGGACCGATCAGGATTCCGAACGCTACGCACGGGTGCTTGATGACTTCGGACAGCGGCTGAGCGGGCCGGAGGGGACGGCCGGGACCGGTTCCACGTCGGCGGATACGGAGAACGGCGGGAAGGCGGAGGCGGAGAGAGAGGAAAGGGAGGCCGACCTCCTGGAAAAGGCCGTCAATCGGCTGGCGGACGAAAGAAGGCCCCTTCGGCTTGTCACGGTCCTGGACTCGTCCGGCTCGATGGACTCCCCTTCCCATCCCCACTTCCCGGAGATCGGGGAGGCCATACGCGATATCCAGCCGTTGATAGCACCCGACGACGTCCTGATCCCGAAGCGCATCTTCCGGTACACCGAGAACGGGACGACCCAGGTCCTCGGTCTGTTCGGCGACGAGGGGCCCGAGGAGGTCAGCCGTGAGGACACCGAGGAGTTCGACGCTCTGCTGACGGCATTGAGAAACCAGCGGTCGCACGGGTTCGACGCGGATCTGGCCGCCGCGCTCCCCGAAGTGGCCTCCGGCCTTCACACCGGACGACCGTTCCTCGTCGTGTTCACAGACGGCGGAGTTCTCGACGGGGCGGGAGATGACGGCAAGCGTGTGGTCCGGACCTTGGACGGCCTTGAGGCGATCGGCGGGATATACGTCGTCGTACTGGGAGACCAAGGCTGCCCTGAATCCTATGCCCGGCTACCGGAGGACACCCCGGCCGGGAAGAAGATCACCTGCAGAGAGGCGGGAGGAGACGCGCAGGACGGCCTTGTCGAGATGATCCAGACCTTGCGTCGCTGGAGGTCGTGATGGGGCGCTCTTCGACCGACCGCAAGATTTCCCTGACCGCCGCCGCCCTCACCGCCGCCCTCACCGCCGTGTTGATCCTGATCTACCAACTGCATTTCGTGGATGACGATGTCCAGCGCACCACCGAATGCACGGGCTTCAGCTCGAACAGGCTCACCATTGGAACCGGCGCGGACATCAGCACCGGAAGTTATCGGCGCGAACTCATTGAGGAATGGAACAGGACGCGCGAGCCGGACGCCCAGCTCGTGGAGATCGCCGCGGTCACCGATGAAGAGCGTGCCGAGATGGTCAGCCGCTTCCAGAGTGGCGCGTGCCCGTTCGATGTCCTCATCCTCGATGTCGCCTGGATTCCCGAGTTCGCGAGGAACGGCTACATCGTCGAACTCCCCCGGCGGAGGAAGTCCGATGTCGGCAGGCCCACGGGCCCCGCTCCTCCGGCGGTGCTCTCGGCCCCGATGACGGATCCCGAGGATCTGCCGGTGTGGGATTCGGCGCGCTTCGTGCCGCAGGCGCATGAGACCGGCATGGTGGACGGCAGGTACTACGCGGTGCCCTTCGCGGCCGATGTGCCGCTGCTCTACCACCGTAAGAGCATCGAGATCCCCCGGACCATGGATCAGTTACGCCACTACGCCCGCGGGGGAAGGTTCATCGGCCAGCTCCATGACTACGAGGGCGGCAGCGTCACCATCATGGATCTTCTCCTCGGCGAGGGGGTACGCATCACGGATGCGCGCGGAAACGTCGTGCTCCGCGCCGATGGGAACGGGGAGAAACTCCGGAAGGTGCTGCACGCCTGGTCGGACACGGAGAACAAGGCGCTCAGCGATGACGCTTTCGGCTATGTGGAGGAGACGAGCAGGGAAGAGTTCGCGAACGGCTTCGAAGGCCGGAACGGCGTCCGGTTCGACTACATGCGGCAGTGGCCCTATGCCTACCACCGCCTGGCCATGGATCCGCGCATGTACGCACGCGGGTTCGATCCTCGCGACACCGACCACACCGGCCGTGATCTGTTCGAGAATCTGGACTTCGACGTAGCCTTGATGCCCGGTGCCGGCGCGCGCGGAGTCCGCGGCGGCTACAACCTGGCGGTGTCCAGCCATACCCCCGACCCCGAACGGGCCTATGAGCTCATCGACTTTCTCACATCTGAGCGGTCCCAGAGAGAACTGTTCGCCTGCGGCGGATACTCGCCGGTTCTCACATCCGTCTACGACGACTACAGATATCTCCGCGCGGAGGCCAGATCTTGTGAGCATCTGAATCCGCGGGGGCGGTCCGACGATCCGCCGAAGGTCGGCGTGGAGATGCTCCAGAGGGTCGCGGCGCGGACCCACGAGGCACTGGAGCAATCCGTACGGCGGCCCACCTCGTCGTTTTACGCCGCGTTCAGCAAGGTCCTGCGGACATGCACGAGGCTGGTGCTGACAAGGAGACTCTCCCCTGCCCGGCTCGACCTCGGCCGATTCGGCAACGCCCTCAGGCAGGTGCAGCGCGGCAAGGTGCCGGAGGGCGGTATCGACTCCGGCGACTACTGCAGGAAACGCTGACGGACCGCGGACCGCCGGCACCCGCCCGCGTACGGCGACGCCCCGCTGGGCGACAGCCGTACAGGTCGGGTGGCGGGGTGGATCGTCACCAGGGTTGGGCTTCGAGGTCGCGGTTGAGGCGGCGCCAGGCGGTGAGGCCGACGACGTGGGGGTGGAGTTCGCCGAGGCGGCGGCGCATGAGGTTGAGGACGCGGTCACGGGTCTGCCGGGCGTCGACGGATCGGCCGAGCACGTTGAGGGTGATGGCGAGGTTGGCTTCGCAGGTCAGCGTGTCGGGGTGGTCGGGGCCGAGGTTGCGTCGCAGGACGGCGAGGGTGGCGCGGTCGAGCGCCTCGGCCCTGGCGAGGTCGCCCAGGGAGGCGACGCAGTTGGCCGTGACGATGGCGCTGGCGAGCGTGGAGGGGTGCGACTCCCCCAGCCTGGCCGCGAAGGTGGTGTGGGTGGTCTCCGACAGCCTTCCGGCCTCTTCGACGCTGCCGAGTTCACGCAGGTAGGAGGAGATGTTGTTGGCTGCGGTGAGGGTGTACGGATGCTTCTTTCCCAGCCTGTGGGAGAACTGGTGCATGACATCGGAGGCGAGTTCCTTGGCCTGTGAGAATTCTCCGATGGCGGCCATGCAGGAGGCCACTTCGAGAGCACAGGCAAGGGTGTCCGGAGCGGATGTCGATCGTGCACAGCAGCCCCGCGTAGATCTCGGGGTAGTGGCCGCGCAGCAGCTCGATCGCCTTCACGGCCTTCGTGAAACTGCTCCGCTACCGCGGACACGGCCGCCCGACCGATCAGATCGATGAGTTGAAGGCCGCGACGGAAACTCTCCCCTCGGCACCCGCCGGCAGGACGCGCCCGAGAACTCCGGCCTCGGCGAGGGACCCTACCTTGGACAGCGGAATTTCCCGCAGATCGGCCAGGCCGGTGGCAATGTCAGACGGCTGACCACCCGTGGTGATATCGGTCAGCGGTAACTCCTACGTGCTTGTTCGGACCTTGATATGCGCATCGGAAGCCGCAGGAGTTTCCCTTGCCGCCGCCTCAGATTTTGGAGGGAACGCTGAGTCATTGGCCGGTGGCTCTGCGAGTTCAGATTGCGCATCGCGAAGGTCGGACGCGCCTTCTTCCTGGTGAAACTTCCTGGTGAAACTGTTTTTACTGCATCAATATTGAGGGATGCTCACTGTGCGCAACTCTAGACCAACGGGTGACCAATCAGCCGGACGGCTGCGAGATTCTTTAACAAACCTAACTATTTAAAGCACCGAACGAGCAGTAGCCCCCATACTTCCCATAAAGAATGCGGAGGAACAAAACGGTGGATTGGCGCTTTATCGGCGTTACCGCTCCGCCGCCACTCCCGCCGCGGCCGTCTCCTTCCGCTTCTCCGCCTCGCGCCGCTCGATCTGGCGCCGGGCGGCGAACTCGAACTCCTGTCTCGGGTGGGCCAGAGCCCCGAGCGAGATAATGTCGCGGCTGAAGAAGAGGGCGAGGGTCCAATCGACGACAACCCGCACCTTCCTATTGAGGGTGGGCACCCGGGTCAGGTGGTAGCTGCGGTGCAGGAACCAGGCGAGCGGCCCGCGGAGCTTGACGCCGTACACCTGGGCGACGCCCTTGTGCAGCCCGAGGCTGGCGACCGAGCCCGCGTAGGCGTGGCGGTACGGCCTGGGGGTGGCCCCCCGGACCAGGGCGGCGACGTTGCGGGCGAGGCGGCGCGCCTGCCGTACGGCGTGCTGGGCGTTCGGGGCGCAGAACTCCCCCGGCCGGGTCAGGTCGGGCACGGCGGCGCAGTCGCCGGCGCTGAACACGTCGCTGCGGCCCACGACGTTGAGGAACGGGGTGACCTTGATCCGGCCGCGCTCGTCCATGGGCAGATCGCTGCCCCGGACCATGGGGTGGGGTTTGACCCCCGCGGTCCACACCAGCGTGGAGGCTTCGAAGGCGGTGCCGTCGTCGAGCTTGATGCGGCCCTCGACGGCCGAGGTCAGACGGGTCGAGAGCCGTACGTCGATGCCCCGTTCCTTGAGCTGTTCGACCGTCCAGCGCCCCATCTCGGGGCCGACCTCGGGCAGGACCCGGTCGGTCGCCTCGACGAGCACCCAGTGCATGTCGGAGGGTTCGACACCGGGGATGTAGCGGCAGGCGTCGCGGGCCATGTCCTCCAGCTCGGCGAGGGCCTCGACGCCGGCGAAACCGGCGCCCACGAAGACGAAGGTCAGAGCCCTGCGGCGGACAGCCGGATCGGTGGTGGACGCGGCGAGGTCGAGCTGGCCGAGGACCTGGTTACGCAGGTGGATGGCCTCTTCCAGGGTCTTGAAACCGATGCCCTGCTCGGCGAGGCCCGGGATGGGCAGGATGCGCGAGACCGAGCCGGGGGCGAGGACCAGCAGGTCGTAGCCGAGTTCGCGGCCGGGGCCCCAGTGGGGGCGGAAGTCCACTCTGCGCCGCGCGGCGTCGATGCCGAGGACCCAGCCGTTGAGGATCTCGCAGTGAGGCAGGACGCGTCTGAGCGGGACGACCACGTGGCGGGGTTCGAGAGCGCCGGCCGCCGCCTCCGGGAGGAACGGCTGGTAGGTCATATAGGAGTCCGCGTCGACCACGGTGATCGTGATCCGGCCTGCGCGCAGGTCCGGCGCGAGCAGGCGCTGCAGGCGCAGGGCGGTGTTCATGCCGACGTAGCCACCGCCGACGATGAGTATGCGGAACGTTGGTTTCGTCATATTCCGCCCCTACCCGCCCGCCGCGGAACGTCACCTTCCAGGTCACGAGCGGTGACCGTCGCGGCGGGGCGGCCGAGGAGCGGGGCTCGGGTTACGGTACGGCTTCGCGCAGGGCGCGCCGCTCCTGCTCGGTGGTGCCGGCCCACACCCCCGCCGTCTGGCCGGTGTCGAGGGCGTAGTTGAGGCAGAGCGCGGAGACGGGGCACCGGGCGCACACGTGTCTGGCCAGGGCGAGCTGACTGCGCGTGGGCGCGGAGCCGATGGGGAAGAAGATCTCAGGATCGACGTCGCGACAGGCCGCGTGTCGCATCCAATAGGTGTCTCGCATCGACGAGGCTTGCACTCTGACCTCCGCGTTCCTGGGTGGACCTCGAGCCGTTTGGTCACCGCCGCGCCGACGAGGCACCAGCTGAACGCGACGTCCTGCCAAGGACCGTCCTCAGTATGGGGGACACGGGCCTGCGGCATGGGCCGAACTCCTTGGCTTCCCCTGTGAGATTGCCGAAGGCCGCCCAACGAGAATCGTGATTTTTTTACATAAAAGCCAAATAGCTGGTTAATTGTCCCGTTTTTACATGAACGTCCTGTAAGGAGAGGTAAGGAAATTGGTGCGCGATCGGCCATGATCTCTGAAAGAGTGGACCTCTCGTCATCGACGATCCATCCGGGGGTCACGACATGGATCCGCACGACGCCAGAGCACTGGCGCACGCCCTCAAGGACCTGGTCAAGGAAGCGCACCGCACGATCGACGCCGACCGGCCCGAGCCCGAACTGCTGAGAAGGGTCAAAGGCCATCTGAAGGCCGATCTCAAGGAGATCGTCTGCGTCACCGAGTCCTTCCCCGCCTGGGACCACGCCTCACTCCAGCGCGGCCTCGACGCCTACCTGGCGGCCCGGGAGCCGCTCGCCGAGTGGTTCGGCGTCTCCGGGCAGAACAGGGACGACGACTTCGTCAACATGCTGATGGTGGCTCAGGAGGGCTGGCAGAGCTACGACATCGGCGCGGTCGACTACAGCACCGTCGCCGTGGGCCCCGACGAGACGATGGAGGTCGTCACCCTCGGCCTGGTCCTCACCTTCGCCCCCGACGGCACCCCCGTGGTCTTCGGCCTGAGGAACTACGACGGCGGCGAGATCCCCCAGTGCCGCCTGGAGGTGCTCACGGCCTCCCGGTCGGCCGGCGGCGCGGCGCGCGACGAGGTGACTCGCCTGATGCGCGAGCACAACGTGTTCCGGGGGCAGGTGCTGACCTTCGGGTGGAGCGAACACCGGGGCAACCAGCTCGTGACCTTCCTTCCCCGCACGGAGGTCACCGCCGACCAGGTGGTGCTCCCCGACGGCGTGCTCGCGTCGGTGGAGCGGCACGTCGCCGGCATCGGCGCAGAGGCCGCCCGGCTCCTGTCCCACGGCCAGCACCTCAAGCGCGGTCTGCTCCTGCACGGCCCGCCGGGCACCGGCAAGACCCACACGGTGCGCTATCTCATGGGCCGCATGACCGAGAGCACGGTGATCGTGATGACCGGGTCCGCGCTCAGGTTCATCTCGCACGCCGCGGCCCTGGCGAGGCAGCTCCAGCCGGCGATCGTCGTGGCCGAGGACGTCGACCTGGTGGCGAGGGACCGCTCCTACGACCCCGAGGGCAATCCCCTGCTTTTCACGCTTCTCGACGCCATGGACGGCGTGGGCGCCGACGCCGATGTGACCTTCGTGCTGACCACGAACCGCGCGGGCATCCTCGAACGGGCGCTGGCCGAGCGTCCGGGGCGCGTCGATCTCGCGGTCGAGGTGCCCAAACCCGACGCGGCGGGCAGGCTGGCCCTGCTGCGCCTCTATGCCCGGGAGCTCACGCTGCCGGACGACCTCGACGAGCTGGTCGACGCCACCGAGGACATGACCGCGTCGTTCTTCAAGGAGCTGCTGCGCCGGGCCGTGCTCCGCGCGCTGGGCGAGCGCGAGACGGTGACGGCGCTGGAGCGCGAGCACCTGGCGGAGGCGCTCGCCGAGATGCTCGACGAACGGCAGGCCCTCACCCGCTCCCTGCTCGGCGGCGGAGGGTCGACCGATCACGACGATCACGACGAGGACGACGACTACGAGGACGGGTTCGAGGGCGGCCCCGTGGGCCCCGGCCTCGCCCCCTTCCCCGGGGCCGTCATCAGGTCGACGTCACAGCTCATGGGCGATTCGTGAGCAGCCTCGCGGCTTTGAGCCCGAGATGGGCCGCGAGCCGGTCGTCACCGCTGCCGAGATCCAGCCCGGTGAGGCGGGCGGCCTTGCTCAGTCGGTAGTAAAGCGTCTGCCGGTGCACACCCAGCTCGGCCGCCGCCGCCTTCACGTCGCCCGCGTGGTCGAGATAGCACTCGACCGTGCGGGCGAGCTCGTCGTCGGCGGCCAGCACCTCGGTGGCGGCTGCCAGTTCCCGCAGGTCGGGGCCGCCGAGCCGGGCCAGCGTCCGGTGGACGCCGAGATCCTCCCAGCGGGCGACCGGGGCGAACCGCGGGATGTGCTCGGCGATCCGCAGGGCGTGTACGGCTTCACGCCAGCTTCGCCACGCCTCCGACGCCTCGGCGCGGGCACCGCCGACTCCGGCGGCGGTGCCGTACATCCCGCGGGCCCTCGCGGCGACGTCGAGGGCCTGGTGGGCGGGGGCGAGGAGGGCGACGGGCGAGCCGGGGCGCGACAGCACGGCGCGCGGCAGGGTCCAGAGCGGGACGACCCGCCCGGGCGCGTCGCGTACGGCTATCGCCGCGACGGGCCCCCGCAGGTCCAGCCGGGCCAGGGCATCGGCCCGCTCGTCGGGATCCGCGGAGAACAGCGCGCGCAGACCCCGGCCGAGGTCTTGGCGGCCCCGGGTGTCCTGGGCCAGGGTCGCGGCGGCCCGCTCGACCAGCGGTCTGATCTCCGCCAGCCGCTCATCGGTGAGTGATCCGGAGTCCAGCAGCCACAGATAGCCGTAGGTCACGTCATTGTGCCGGAGCGGCACGCACACCCGGGCGAGCACGGCGAGGTCGGCGTCGGCGGGGATGCGCACCGGCCCGCCGGCGGCGGCGATGCCGAACCGTTCGAAGTAGGCGCGCACCTCGTCGGTGGCGCGCCGGCGCAGGATGGACTCCTGGCGGACCAGGTCGATGTCACCGCTCTGCGCCCCGTAGGCGATCAGCTGGAAGGACCGGTCCTCCAGTGTCGCGGACGCGCCCAGCACGCCCGCTATCTCGTCGATCGTCTCCTGGAGTTCCTCCTGCACCCCACCATTGTTGTGCATTTGTATGAACTCCAGCGCCAACGACCGTGGCGAATGTCGATGGGCCTGGCCTGAGCTGGGGTTTTACGCTGGTTACATGCTCGGTTCGTTGCTCTTGGCCGGTTCGCGCAGTGCGCTCGTCCGGCGCGCCGTCTCCGGTTTTCCGGTCACCCGGAAGGTCGTCAACCGGTTCGTCGCCGGCGAGACGACCGCCGACGCCGTCGCCGCGACACGCCGCCTGGCGGCGGCCGGGCTCGCCGTCACCATCGATCACCTGGGCGAGGAGACCCGCGACGCGGCGTCCGCCGGGGAGACGGCCAAAGCGTACGTGGCGCTGCTTGAGGCGCTCCAGCCGTACGACCTGGGGCACCGGGCCGAGGTCTCGGTCAAACTGTCGGCCGTCGGGCAGGCGCTCGGCGCCGACGGCGACCGCATCGCGCTGGAGAACGCGCGGGTGATCTGCGAGGCGGCCCAGGCCGCGGGCGGCACGGTCACCCTGGACATGGAGGACCACACCACCGTCGACTCCACCCTCGGCATCCTGCGCGACCTGCGGGCCGACTTCCCGGCGACGGGCGTGGCGATCCAGGCGTACCTGTTCCGCAGCGAAGGCGACTGCCGCGACCTCGCCGGCGAAGGATCACGGGTGCGGCTCGTGAAAGGCGCCTACGCCGAGCCCGCGTCGGTCGCCCACCAGAAGAAGGCCGACGTCGACAAGGCCTACGTCCGCGCCCTGCGCATCCTCATGGAGGGCCGGGGCTACCCGATGATCGCCACCCACGACGACCGGCTGATCGAGATCGCCGAGACCCTGGCGGAACGGTGCGGCAGAGCCCAGGGTACGTACGAGTACCAAATGCTCTACGGCATCAGAACGGACAAGCAGGAGGCCCTCGCGGGGGCCGGGCACACCATGCGCGTCTACGTGCCCTACGGCGACGACTGGTACGGCTACTTCATGCGCCGCCTCGCCGAACGGCCCGCCAACATCGCCTTCTTCCTGCGCTCGTTCACGTCAAAGTAAGAATCGTCTAGAAGAGGTCTCCCTATGGACGCCATCAGCAACGTTCCTGCCCCGGCCAACGAGCCGGTGTACGGCTACGCCCCCGGGAGCCCGGAACGCACCACCCTGGCCAACCGCGTCAAGGAACTCGGCGACGCCCAGCTCGATCTCACGATGACGATCGACGGGGAGCAGCGCATGGGTGGCGGCGCGCTGATCGACGTGGTCCAGCCTCACAACCACGCCGCCGTGCTCGGCCGTACCGGCGACGCCACCGCCGCCGACGTGCGCGCGGCGATCGACGCCGCCCTGCGGGCCGCCCCCGCGTGGCGGGCCCTGCCGTTCGACGAGCGGGCGGCGATCTTCCTGAAGGCGGCCGACCTGCTCGCCGGACCGTGGCGGGCCACACTCAACGCGGCCACGATGCTCGGCCAGTCGAAGTCGGTACAGCAGGCGGAGATCGACTCTGCGTGCGAGCTGATCGACTTCCTGCGGTTCAACGTGGCCTACGCCCGGCAGCTCCTCACCGAGCAGCCGACCTCCTCCCCCGGCGTGTGGAACCGGATGGAATACCGGCCGCTTGAAGGTTTCGTGCTGGCGATCACGCCGTTCAACTTCACCGCCATCGCCGGGAACCTGCCCACCGCAGCCGCACTCATGGGCAACGTGGTGGTCTGGAAGCCGTCGCCGACCCAGCAGTTCGCCGCGCACTTCACCATGCGACTGCTCGAAGAGGCCGGACTCCCGCCGGGCGTCATCAACATGGTCACCGGCAACGGCGCCGGGGTCTCCGAGGCCGCCCTCACCGACCCGCACCTCGCCGGCATCCACTTCACCGGCTCCACCGCGACCTTCCAGCACCTGTGGCGCACCGTCGGCGAGAACATCGCCGGCTACCGGTCCTACCCGCGGCTCGTCGGCGAGACCGGCGGCAAGGACTTCATCCTGGCCCACCCCTCCGCCGACCCCGCCGTCCTCGCCACCGCGATGATCAGGGGCGCGTTCGAATACCAGGGCCAGAAGTGCTCCGCCGCCTCCCGCGCCTACGTGCCCCGGTCGATCTGGTCGGCGATCCGCGACGAGTTCGTGGACACCGCCCGCTCCCTCACCATCGGCGACCTGACCTCCGACCTGTCGCTCTTCATGGGCGCCGTCATCGACGACCGGGCCTTCGCCAAGCACAGCGCCGCCATCCAGCGCGCCCACCAGGTCGACTCCATCCAGGTCCTCACGGGCTCCGCCGACAACACCACCGGCTACTTCGTCAATCCGACCGTGCTGGAATGCTCCGACCCCACCGACGAGGTGTTCGTCAAGGAGTACTTCGGCCCGATCCTCGCCGTGCACGTCTACGACGACGCCCGGTTCGACACGGTGCTCGACCAGATGGAAGGCGTCTCGCCGTACGCCCTCACCGGGTCGATCATCGCCCAGGACCGCTACGCCATCGCGTCGGCCTCAGAGCGTCTCCGGTTCGCCGCGGGCAACTTCTACGTCAACGACAAGCCCACCGGCGCCGTCGTCGGCCAGCAGCCCTTCGGCGGCGCCCGCGCCTCCGGCACCAACGACAAGGCCGGATCCATCTTCAACCTCATCCGCTGGGTCAACGCCCGCACGATCAAGGAGACCTTCGTCCCGCCGGTGCACCACACCTATCCCCACCAGGGATAACCTCCATAAGCACGCCCGTGTCCCCGTCGGGCGAGGCGGGGACACGGGCGTATCCATGCCCGCCGGGCGGGGCCGCCGGCGAGCGTCCAGCCGGCGGCTTGCTCACGTTGCCGCCAGTAGGCGGCCAACACGATGGGATCACGGCGATCGTCGATGGCGTCCAGGCGCAGTTTCCCGGGTTCGTGTTCACCCAGGTCGGTGAGGCCGACGCCCACCATCGCCAGGTGCGTTTCCGCTGGGGCCTGGGCCCGGAGGGAGCCGAGCCGCTGGTGATCGGATTCGACGTCCTGGTGCTGGACGAGTCAGGCCGGATCCAGGACGTACGCGGTTTCCTGGACAAGGTGCCGGCATGACGGCGCCGCGCGCGTACGTGATCGCTTACCTGAAGGATGTCGAAGTCGGCCCGGAAATCGTGGAGTACATCGAGCGGATCGAGGCCACGATGGTACCGTACGGCGGTCGCTACCTCGTGCACGGCGGACAGCTCATCGGGTATGAGGGAACCTGGGACAGCGACATCGTGATGCTGGAATTCCCCGATCTGGCCAGCGCTCAGGAGTGGTACAAGTCGCCGGACTACCAGGCGATCCTGCCGCTCCGCACCGAGCACGCGACCTCGATGGTCGCACTGGTCGAGGGGGTACCCGACGGCCATCGTGCCATCCACAAGATCCGGCAGCTGTTCCCGCATCAGGCCGCCCCGGCCAGCTAGGCGAGCCGGGCACGCACCGACCACCACTCAGCGATGCCCCGCGGCCTCCCGTCGACGTCGCTGTGAACGATCCCGACCACATGGCCGCAGATCAGGATGAATGTTCGGCGACGTCGGCGGCCGGCATCGGGATCACTCGCAACCTGGTCAAGCGCGTCCTCGGCCTGGCAAGTCGCTCTCGGCGGCACACCAGGCAGTTGTCGAGGATCTGCCGACAGCGGGGAATATGGAGGAGCTGGAGGAGTTCCTCTTCCAGTTCCGGCCGGTCATGTCTCCGTACGGCGGCGCAGCAGATAGGTGTCCATGATCCAGCCCTTGCGGGCGCGGGCCTCGGAGCGGGCCGCGACGATCTGCTCGGCCACCTGCCGTACCGGCCCGGAGATCAGGATCTCGTCGGGCATCCCCAGGTAGGCGCCCCAGAAGATCTCGAGGTCGGGGTCGTCGAGTTCGGCGAAGGTGTTGTGCGCGTCGAGCATGACCACGAGGTCGTCGACGTCTCCGGGTCGGCCCTCGGCGAGCCGCCGCCCGGTGGTGATCTGCACGGGGCGGCCCACCCGGTTCAGGCCGGTCCGGTGCCGTGCGGCGAGCGCGGAGACGCTGCTGATCCCGGGGATCACCTCGATCTGGAATGTGATACCGGTCCGAGCCAGCACATCCTCAAGGATCGGGAGGGTGCTGTCGTACAGGCTCGGATCTCCCCATACCAGGAACGCCCCGGTCTGCCCTGGACCGAGTTCTCGCTCGATCAGTTCCCCGCAGACATCCGCCCGGCGCCGGCGCCAGTCGTGGACGGCCTCGGCGTAGGCGCCGGCGGAGCGGTCGCGTTCGGGATCCCTGCCCCGCACCAGCCGGAACGGCCGATCTCCGCAATGCCGCCGCAGGATCTCCTCCCGCAGGTCCACCAGCTCCTGCTTGACCTCCCCCTTGTCCAGCACAAAGAAGACGTCCACCCGGTTCAGCGCCTTGACCGCTTGGACGGTGACCTGGTCGGGATCACCCGCTCCGATTCCAATGACGATGATTGTCTGCATTGCCCTAGCCTCTCGCACGTCGCACGGACCTCCGGCGCCCGGTCCGCAGTTGGCGGACGGCATGTCCACAGTGTCGACGGGCCAGGTCGACCGGCCGGGTCGACCGGCCGGGCTGACCGGCCGGGCTGACCGGCCGGGTTGACCGGTCTGGGCCCCCTCCTTAGGCTCGGGCCGATCACAGGCTGCCTCCCCCGGCCGACTCCTGCGGGGTTGCGGCCTGCCGTCCCGACACACATCGAAGAGGGAGCCGATGAGCGTAGACGCGACTGAAGAGACATTCAGATTCCAGGCCGAGGTGGCGCAACTCCTGGACCTGATGACCCATTCGCTCTACAGCAACAAGGAGATCTTCCTGCGTGAGCTGATCTCGAACGCCTCCGACGCGATCGACCGGCTGCGTTTCGAACGGTTCTCCCGGCCCGAACTCGCCGAAGAGGCCGATAGCGACGAGAAGCTCCGGATCCGGGTCGCGTTCGACCCGGAGGCCCGCACGATCACGGTGTCCGACAACGGCATCGGGATGAGCAGGGAGGAGGTGATCGGCAACATCGGCACCATCGCCAAGTCCGGCACCGGCGAGTTCCTCAAGAAGCTGAGCGGCGACCAGCGCGGCGACGCGGCGCTCATCGGCCAGTTCGGCGTGGGGTTCTACTCGGCGTTCGTGGTGGCCGAGCGGGTCGTGCTGACCACGCGCCGGGCGGGCGCGCCGCCCAGCGAGGGCGTGCGCTGGTCGTCGGACGGCAAAGGCGAGTACACCCTGGAGACCGTCCACGGCGACACCCGCGGCACCGCGATCGTGCTGCATCTGCGGGAGGGCGAGGACGACCTGCTGAACGGCTACCGCCTCCGGTCCGTCATCCAGAAGTACTCCGACCACATCAGTCTGCCGATCGTGATGGCGTCGGAGGCATCGGCCGACGGCGAGGCGGCCGATGCCGAGGGCACCACCCAGAAAACAGCCGAGGAAACAGCCGAGGAAACAGCCGAGGAAACCACCGTCAACCGGGGCTCGGCCCTGTGGACCCGCCCCAAAAGCGAGCTGACCGAGGCGGACTACCACGGTTTCTATAAGCACGTCAGCCACGACTTCAGCGACCCGCTCGCCTATCTGCACGCCAAAGTCGAAGGCCGCTACGAATACACGCTGCTGCTGTTCGTCCCCTCCCGGGCCCCCTACGACCTGTGGGCGCAGCAGCCGCGCCAGGGCGTGAAGCTCCACGTCCAGCGGGTGTTCATCCTTGAGGACAGCGGCCAGGTGCTGCCGCACTATCTCAGGTTCGTGCGCGGCGTCATCGACTCCGGCGATCTGCCGCTGAACGTCTCCCGGGAGATGATGCAGGGCAGCCGGGCCGTGGACCACATCCGCGGCAGCGCCGTCAAGAAGGTGCTGAAGCTCCTCAAGGACATGGCGGAGAACGACGCGGAGAAGTACGCGGCGTTCTGGAAGCAGTTCGGCGCCGTGCTCAAGGAGGGTGTCGCCGAGGACTACGGCAACCGCGAGGAGATCGCGGGGCTGCTGCGGTTCACCTCGACCTACTCCCCCACGCAGGAGCCGGACGTCTCCCTCGACGACTACGCGGGCCGCATGAAGGACGGGCAGGACAAGATCTACTACCTGCTCGCCCCGACGCTCTCCGCCGCGTCGACCAGCCCGCACCTGGAGGCGTTCCGGAAGAAGGGCATCGAGGTGCTGCTTCTCGGCGAGGTCGTGGACAACTGGGTGGTGACCGGCCTGCTGCAGGAGTTCAAGGGCACGCGGCTGCAGTCGGTCGCCCAGGGCGTCCCGGACTTCGGCGACCTGGAGGACGCGGCGGAGAAGGAGGAGTCCGAGAGGGCCGCCGCCGACTTCGCGGAGCTGCTCGGCCGGCTGAAGGAGACCCTGAACGGCAAAGCCTGGGACGTGCGGGTGACGAGCCGCCTCACCACATCTCCGGCCTGCATCGTGGCCAACGAGGCGGAGACGGACTTCAGCCTGGCGCAGCGGCTGCGCGGATCGGGGCTGCCCAACCAGCCGGTCCTGGAGGTCAACCCGCGCCATCCGCTGGTCGAGCGGCTGCGGCGCGAGCAGGACGAGGCGCGTCTCGCCGACTGGGCTCACATCCTCTTCAACCAGGCCGCGCTCACCTTGGGAGCGCGCCTGGACGACCCGGCCGATTTCGTCGGCCGCCTCAACGGCCTGCTCGTCACCCTGACGGGTGACACAGGCAGCACAGACGGCACAGACGGCACGGACGGCACAGGCGACACAGACGGCACAGACGGCAGCCCCGGACACGGCGACCCGGGAGCCGAGCCCCGGTGACATCGGCCGGGCACGGCGAGGCCGGCTTCCTTTGCGGCTTTGTGGTTGAAGATTGAGCGGTCACAGCAGGTCCGGCTGCGG
Organism: Sinosporangium album; assembly: GCF_900100605.1. GTDB lineage: Bacteria > Actinomycetota > Actinomycetes > Streptosporangiales > Streptosporangiaceae > Sinosporangium > Sinosporangium album. Next base: position 130,855 of record NZ_FNCN01000001.1, read on the forward strand.
AAAACCCGGATAATTGACAAAGAGGGCGCCCGGGACTCGCCATATCAGTCCCGGGCCCCTCCTCTGTTCCGGGCGCCTCCGGCCCCGGGAGCGGTCAGATGACGGCGCGGAGGGTTCGGGCGGCGAGGCCGGGCGCCAGCCGTACTCCCGACCCGGAGCCGCCCAGGGCGGCGGCGAGGCCGGGCAGCCCGGGGGACGTGAGGACGACGGGCAGCCGGTCGGGGGTGTAGAGGTCGCAGAAGGCCCTTCCGCCGGTGACGAGGCCAGCGGCGTCGGGCAGCCGGTCGGCGAGCATGCGCGTGCCCTCCAGGATGTCGGCGTGGTCGGCCCTGCCGTCCACGCTCTCCGGGTCCGTCCCCCAGGCGTCGCGGCGGAAGCTGACGAGGGCCTGCCCCGCCGCGAGCGGAAGCACGAACAGGTCGTCGGCGACGAAGTAGACCAGAGGGTCGCCGAAGCGCACCGGCAGCCGCGCGTGCAGGGCGGCGATGCGTTTGCGTCGTGCTCCCGGGGGGTCTCCGAGTGCGACCGGCAGCGGCTCCGGCAGATCCCACGGACCGGGCGCGAGAACCACCCTCCGGGCCCGCCACTCCCCTTCGGCCCGCAGCACGTAGCCCTCCCGGGAGGCGTCCACCCGCCGGACGCGCTGCCCGATCTCGACCGCCGTACGGCCGCGGCCTACGGCGGCCGACAGCAGGGCGTCGGCCAGGGGGCGGGCGTGGACGACCGCCCCCGGCTCATCGTGCGTCACGAACACCTCGCCCGGAGCGGTGGACAGACCGGGCAGCATCTCCTCGACCCTGTCCCGCTCGGCCGCGGTGAGCGGGCGCAGCACGGCCGCGACCTGGGTGCCGAACCGCTCTAGGCGGTCGCGGGGCAGGAGGTACACGATGGGGACCTCGCGGAGGAAGGCCCCGGCGGCGGTGCCGCGCAGGTCGGCGTATCTCGCGCGGCTGTCGGCGACCAGCGCGCGATGCCCCGGTGTCGCGGCGATGGGGAAGTCCGCGCCGGCCGACCACGCGGTCGCGCCGCTTCCGGGGGCGTGCCGTTCCAGGACCACGATGTCCCAGTCGGGCCGCAGCCGGCCGGCCTCGTAGGCGACGAAGGCGCCCACGATGCCTCCGCCGACCACGGCCAGGTCCGCCGTCAACGCCCGCCCCCGAGCCACCACACGCTGAAGACCTCAAGCGGCTCCGCCCCCGCCTGCACCTGGTGCGGAACCATGGACGGGAAGTAGACGGCGTCGCCGGGGCCGACCTCGATCTCCTCGCGGTCGGAGCGCACCGTGCCGGTGCCGGTGCGCACCAGCCACAGCTCGGCCACCTCGTGGACGTCGAGTTCGCTCACGGCGCCGGAGGGCACCACGAACCTGGAGCCTTGGAACGGCCAGGCCTGCGCGGGCTCCCCGGCTCCGGTGGAGATCTCCTCCACGACCATGCCCGACGGCGTCGCGTCCGCGGTGCCGTACCGGATTTTCACGGGTCGGGTCAACGTCCCTCCACAGGTGCGAGATCCAAGGGGAACGGGCCGTGCACCGGGATGTGGTCCCCGGGCGGCGGCGGGACCGCGCCGCGGTCCCGGTCTTGGTCCAACTCCGGCTGCCGGGCCCAGGTCACGGTGGTGGAGAAGCCGTCGAGGCGGTAGATCTCCTGGTCCGTCAGAGAATTGATCACTTGTGCGCTGCGCCAGGCGCCCAGGCTGAGATTGGGGTCGGCGATTCCATGCGTGCTCTCCGCCCAGTTCTGCACATAGATGCGAAGGTGGTCAGGGCCGTCCCACTCCAGGGAGTAGTCCGGTCGTATCCGGAAGTCGCCGTGTTCGTTGACAAGTCGTTCCCGCAGGGGCTCCATATAGTCGGGGAAGGGACTGCGGTAGCCCGTACAGAAGATCACCACGTCGGCGACCGAGCGTTCCATCTTCCCGGTGTCGCCCTCGCGCAGTGTCACCGCCAGCCCGGAGCCATGAGACGAGCCGTGCGAGCGCAGGTCCGTCACCCGGCGGTTCGGCAAAAGGTGGTGGCGCAACCGCCCTCCGGCGATGTCCAGCTCGTACAGCCGGCGATAGATCGTGCGCAGCAGCGTCTCCGATATGCCGTCGCTGGCCAGCCGCTGGTGCCGGAGCAGTTCCGTCCTGCGCTCCGGCGGCAGGGTCTGGAAGTGGTCCACGTACGGCGGCGCGAACCACTCGTTGCTGAACGGCGAGTCGTCGAGAGGCAGGAAGCCGACGCGGCTGGAGATCCACAGCAGCGAGGCGGGGAGTTCCCGATCGTCGGCCAGCAGGTGGTCGACGACCTCCGCGCCGCTCTGGCCGGCGCCGACGACCACGACGCGCCGTCCCCGCACGGCAGGCCGCACATGCAGCAGGTCATTGCTGTGCAGTACGTCGCGTCCCTCGAACACGGCGGCGAAGTCCGGCAGGGCCGGGACCCGGCCGGACCCGAGCACCAGAGCCGGGGCGGCGAACCGGCCTCCCTCTTCGCAGACGACCTCGAACCCCGCGTCGGCCACCTGGACGGATTTGACCCGCTGCCCCCAGTGGATGCCGGGCAGCTGGTCGGCCACCCACTGGTAGTACTGCTCGAATTCCTGCCGGGAGCAGCCGACCTGGTTGGCGATCAGCGAGCGGTAGATGCGGCCGTGGTGCACCAGGAAGTTGAGATAGGAGTAGCGGCTGGTGGGATCGATGAGTGTGACCAGGTCCTTGAGGTAGGACACCTGGAGACGGGCCCCGGGGAGCATCATCCCCGGGTGCCATTGGAATCTCGGCCGGGCTTCCAGGAATCGCGCCCGCAGACCGGCGACCGGTCGCGCCAGCGCGGCCAGACTCAGGTTCGACGGCCCCACCCCGATGCCGACCACGTCACATTGTTCCACCGGACCTCCTTGTCGTTCGGAGCGTTCACCCGTGTGCCCGGCCGGGTGTCAGCAGGGGGCACGCGCCGACGAGATCTCCGGCCTTGAGCTCCGTCGCCATGTCGGGGCCGAGCGTGTTCCACCTGATCTCTCCGGCGGATCCCGGATGCCCGAGCGCCTTCCAGAGCTGGTCGCCCAGTTCCGGAGCGACGGGGTACAGGCCAGCCGAAAGCACAGCCGCCACCGCCAGTTCCGCGTGTACGGCACGGGCGAAAATATCGTGAAAGCGGAGCCGCCCAGTCAGATGTTCCGCGTCGTCGCCCGTCTCTTCGGCCGCGCGTACCAGCAGATCGAGTGCACGCACGGCCGTATGCGGCGAGAAGCGTTCGACCGAGTAGGCCTCGTCGACCACCCGCAGCGTGTCGGCGGTCAACGCGCGCAGTTCCCGGACGCGCCGGTCGGCGGAGCGGCCCCACACGGTCGGCGGCCCCCCGTCCCCGTCGTTCGCCGCCGCCTTACCGCACCGGCGGCCGAGGCCCGTCAGCCAGCCGCGCCACCGGGGGAACACGTCGTCGTAGAGAACAGTGCGCATTCCCGCCCAAGTGAACGTGGTCTGCGCCGCGACGGGCCTGGTCCAGGTGAGGTAGAGCCGCAGATGGTCGGCGGGAGTGGTCTCCAGGGCGTCCAGCAGCCAGACGGCGTGGCGCCTGCTCGTGGAGAACTTCTCCCCGTCCAACCGGTAGAACTCATTGGAGATGAAATCCGTGGGCAGCGGCACGTCGGGGTCGTAGGCATGCATGATCGCCGGGAAGAGCACGGCGTGAAAGTAACCGTTGTCGTAGCCGAAGCACTGGGCCACGCGCCGGCCAGGGCGCCACACGCCGGGGTGCCCCGTGCCGTCTGCACCCGCCGCCAGGTAGCCCGCCGCCATCTCGAACCAGACGTAGACGCGATGCCCCGGGAACTCCTCGACCGGCACCTCGACGCCCCACGTCGCCGGATGCGACACGGCGATCTCCGGCAGGCCGTCCGCCGCCATCTCGGCGCAGAGCGCGGTCAGGTGGCTGTTCATCCGGACCTGGCTCCAGAAGCGCCGCAACGGTGAGACATGCCGGGCCAGCGGAAAGTAGAGCCGCTCGCAGTCCCGCAGTTCGCAGGCCGCACCGCAGACCGTGCAGCGGGGGTCGCCGAGGTCGGCGCAGTCGTTGGGCCGTCCGCAGACCTCGCAGGCGTTGCCGCATGAACGCGTGCCGCAATGCGGACACGAACCGACGACGTAGGCTTCGAACGCCCAGCGGTCGCAAGGCACGCAATACGGCAGGGGCCGCACGCGCGGCACGATGTCCCCCCGGTCGACCAGGGTGCGGAAGATGCGGCGGGTGAGGTGCGCGTGGTGCGGGGCCTGGTCGGGGCGGCCGATGACGTCGAAGCGCACTCCGGCGCCCTCCCACGCGTCGACGATCCGGTCGCCGAACCACCTGGCCACATCCGCGGCCTTGGTGCCTTCCCGGACGGCGTGGGCCTCGGTGTAGCTCTGGTTGTCGTCGATGCCGGTCATCGTCGTCGCGCCGGGCGCACGCCTGCGCAGGTGCCGCCCCAGGATGTCGGCCGCCAGGTAGGGCCCGGAGAGGTGGCCGAGGTGGAGGTCCCCGTTCGGGGTGGGCGGGGTGGCGGTGATCAGCCAGGGCTCAGCGGACATGGGCGCTCCTCCCAGTCGTGACTCTGTGGATGAACCGGGCCAGGCGCCGGCGCACGCCGTCCAGGTCGTCCAGCCACGGGACGTGACCCGCGCCGGGCACGATCTCGACGGCGCAGTCCCGCATCGCGGCGGCCAACTCCAGCGCGGACGGCTCGGCCGACCACGGATCTTCGGCCCCGTTGAGCACCAGCGCCGGGACCGCGACACGGGCGGCGACCTCGGGCAGGTCGGGCCAGGGCAGCCGTCCGGCGAGGAAGGCCCGTACGGCGGAGAGCCGCCATGTCCGGGAGCAGACCTCCAGGAAGAGCCGATGCCTCGGCCCGAGAACTGGAAAGGTCACGGCCAGGTCGGCGACCAGAAGGCCGCGCAGGGTGGCGGCGTCGCCCGGCGGGTCCGCGGAGAGCGCGGAGAGCGCGGAGAGCGCGGACTGGGCCGCTCGCGCCCGCTCCCCGAGGGGGCCGACCAGGGCGCGGAGCCGTTCCTCCAGGAGCGCCGGGTTGTCGATGCGGTCGCGCACCTGACCGGAGATCAGCACGATGCCCGCCGGGCGCACCGCGCCGGCCGCGGCGGCGGCCCGCAGCACCGCCCAGACACCGGCGGAGTGTCCGACGAGGACGACCGGGCCGGCGCCGCCCTCCCGGTCCAGCAGCTCGACAAGCCGGTCGGCCTGCCGGGCGCACGGGTCGCCTCCCGGATCGCACCGCGAGGAGGCATAGGCCGTCCGCCAGGTCGAGGGCAGCGGTAGCTCCGCGAGGGTCTCCGCGCCGAGCCCCGGCCCGCCCGGAGCGAGAAGCGCCGTCGGGGCCGCGGGGGCTCCAGGGCCGGCTCCGGGACCGGCTCCAGGGCCCACTCCGGGACCACTCGACCTCCTCATGACGGGGACTCCAAGGCCGGGTCCAGGGCCGAGTCCAAGGCCGGGTCCAGGGCCGGGTCCAGGGCCGGGTCCAGGGCCGACTCCGGAGCCGCGCGACCCCCTCATGACGGGACGGCCGAGCGGTGCCGCTCCACCACGACGACGCTGCCCCGGCGCAGCGGGATCTCCTGAGGCACGCGCTCCGCCGCCCTCAGCGCGGGGGCCATGCGGCGGCGCCACGCCGACACGACCTCCCGCGGCGGCTCGCCCGCGGGACCCGCCGCGCCCGCACGACCGGCCGACCCGACCGTTCCGCCCGTTCCTCCCGACCCTCCCGATCCGGGGCGGACGACGCGCGCGCACTCGCGGGAACCGCACGCGCAGGCGAACTCCCACGGATCGTCGTAGCGGAACGTGCGGTAGTCGCAGGTCACCTCCTCGCCCGCGTGGATGTCGCGTACGGCGATGCCTCCGGCGAGGCCGTGGTCCAGAACCGCGGCCTCGCATGAATGGTTGAAAAGGTGCGCGCCTCCGCAGGGCAGGATGAGGCTCCGGTCGGACAGCCGATATCCGAACTCGTCGAGCCACTCCAGCACGGCGGACGGCATGCCGTACTGCTCGTCGGCAGCCCACGTGCGGCACCCGGCGCACGGCCCCCAGACGACGGTGCCCTGGCGGATGTCGCGCAAGGCGATGAGGCCGGTGCCCGCGATGGCGCTGAACCCGGGGTACAGGGCGGAGTTCAGCATCACGCGATCCCGATCCCGAGGATCCGCTCAAGGCGGCTCTCGGCGTCGGCGACGGCGTCGTCGTCGCACCCCACCACCAGGTAGCGCCACTTGCCGTCGACATCGAGGGTGTCGGCGGTGAGTACGGCACGGGCCGGGGCGGCCGGGTCCGACAGCCCCTCCGCTCCGAGCTTGGCCACCGCGCCTGCGAAGTCGAGGCCGGCCGCGCCGTGCCGTACATCCGCCCGCCAGCGCACCGGCGAGTCCCCGGACCGCAGCCGACGCGCCAGTTCTTCGAGGTAGGTGCCTCCGGTGCGGCGCACGTTCGCCTCGGTCACCACGTAGCCGCCGTCGTGGACGCCGCAGTCGACGTCGTAGATCCCGCGGTAGCCGCGCTCCCGCAGCCAGCCGCCGACGGCGTGCGCCGCCACGACGAGGGCGTGGTGGCGCGGCCCTTCGCGGGCCGGGGTGACCATGCCGGTCCACGCGTTGTTCACGGTGCGCTGGTCGCAGGTGTAGAACTCGGTCACTCCTCCGTCCTCGACGAGCATCTCCATGCTGGGCGTCGCCGTGAACGGCAGGAACTCCTCGAACACCCAGCCGCAGCCCCGGAGGGGCTGCCCGGCGACGGCGTCGTGGACCTGCTCCTCGATGGTGCGCTCCGCGTCCCGCCGGATCACGGCGTTCCCGAACCCGTTGGACGCCCGGTTGGTCTTGATGATCACGGCCTCGCGCGTGCCGAGAAAGCCGCCGATCCGCTCGGCGAGCTCGGCGACGGTGGCGGCGTGGCCGCCGTCCGCGACGGGCAGCCCCAGACCGGCGGCGACCTCGCGGAACCCCCGCTTGGTGTTGATCAGCCGCAGCGCCGCCACGACCGCGTCGTCGGGCGGGTCGCCGTACGGCAGGAGCCGGACGCCCCGCCGGCGGGCGAACTCCAGCACCGGGGCGTCCAGGACGAAGGGCAGCAGCTCCTCCCGCTCGGCGACGCGGTCCAACGCGCCGAGGTCGGCGGCGACCTCCAGCGCGTGTGCACCGCGCACCTCGGGCGGGGCGACGATCTCGACCCGGTCGACGTCCAGGTCGATGACGGACGCCACGTAGTCGCGGAAGACCGCACTGCACGGAGCGAGCATGACGACGCAGTCCCCGGGGTGCGCCTGCCAGAGCTTGCGGGGGGTCACGGCGGCCATCGCGCGGCGGTAGGCCTCCGTCGGCGCCTCGACCATGATGTCGTTGACGATGTTGGCCAGGATGGCGCGGCTCGTGCGGCTCGTGCGGCCCGGTCGGCCTGGTCGGCTCGGCCGGCCCGGTCGCGTGGTCATGCCTCCACCTCGCGGGTGGCCGTGAAGATCGCGTGGCCGGCGTACATCCAGGCCACGTCGACCTCGCAGAAGCCCGCCTCACGCAGCCAGTCCACGTGCTGCGCCACCGTGGAAGGCTTGTCCACAGGGTCGGGCCAGGGCAGGCGGAAGTGGTTCCATTCCGTTCGCTCGAACGCCGCCCACGCGTCGGGCCCGCCGTACAGCGTCTCCGACGCGTGCCGCACGGCCGCCTCCCACTGGTCACCGGCCAGCGTGCGGGCCCGCCGCCCCGGCGTCTCCACCAGGTCGGCCATGACGAAGACGCCGCCCGGTTCGAGCATGGCGTGGATGTCGCGATAGAGCGCCCTCTTGCCGTCGCCGTCGAGGTGGTGCACGGCGAGCGACGTCATCACCCCGCCGTACAGCGTTCCCTTCCGCCACGCCGACCCCTCAAGGTCCGCCTGCACACGTGAGATCCGCTCGGCGTACGGCGCCAGCCTCCGACCGGCCGCCTCCAGCATCTCCTCCGAGCCGTCCAGCAGTGTCACCCGCGCGCCGGGAACACGGCTCAGGTATTCCTCGGCGAGCCGTCCCTCTCCGCAGCACAGGTCCAGGACATGCGCGACCGGGAGGTCGCGGAGCAGATCGCACACCGTGGCGACCTGCTCCCGGCGCCTGGGCACGAAGGCGTCACCGTACTTGATGAACACGTCTGTATCGGACAGCTCCCAGCCGTCGGCTGCGGGGGACTCCGTCATCTACGCACCTCCAGGGGCGTGGAGTTCTCGGCGTTCGGATTGAGCAGTGCGTGTCGGTGGCAGTGCGTGTCAGTGCGTCGCGGTGTGTGCGCGATCTCCAGGGCGCGCCGCCGAGGGCGCACGGCGTGTGGATCGTCTCCCCTGCGGCGGGCGGCGGCTTTCAGCTCCGCTCGGCGGTGGGCGCCGGCGGATACACGTGCTCCTCGTCCCACGGATCGGTGACGCGGTGGGAGTCGCCGTCGGCCCGGATGTAGGTGGGGCCGATCGGCACCTTGCCATGGCCGCCGGGTATGTCGAGCACGTAGGTCGGCTGGCAGACGCCGGACACCCGCCCCCGCAGCCTCCTCACCAGCTCCTGGCCCTCGCCGACGGTGGTGCGGAAATGGCTGGTGCCCTGCGCGAGATCACCGTGGTGGAGGTAGTACGGCTTCACCCGATTGACGATCAGCGTCCGGAACAGGTCCTCCAGCGCCTCAGGCGTGTCGTTCACGCCCCTCAGCAGGACCGTCTGGCTCAGCAGAGGGATGCCACCCCGGCTCAGGCGGCTCAGCGCGGCCCGAGCGGCTTCGCCGATCTCCTGACTGTGATTGGTGTGGACGACCACCCACACCGGAGTGTCGGTGCCGAGGGCGGCCACGAGTTCCTCGGTGATGCGGTCGGGGTCGACCACGGGCACCCGCGTGTGGAACCGGATCACGTTGACGTGCTCGATCGCGTCCAGCGCGGCCATGATCGGCCGTAGTCGGGCCGGCGATATGATCAACGGGTCGCCGCCGGTGAGAATGACCTCCCACACCTGCGGGTGCGTACGGATGTAATCCAGCGCGGCCTCCATTTCGGTCGCGCTGAGCATCCCCTCCCCTGGGCCGACGACCTCGCGCCGGAAGCAGAACCGGCAGTAGACCGGGCACAGGTGCATCGGTTTGAGCAGCAACCGGTCCGGATAGCGGTGGGTGATCCCCTTCACCGGGGTGAAGGGGTCGTCGCCGATCGGGTCCAGCCGTTCCTCGGGAGTAGTGACGAGTTCGGCCGCCGTCGGAATGAACTGCATGGCGACGGGGTCGTCTCGATCCCTGATCCGGTCCTGCATCGCACCGGTGATACTGATCGCGTACTGCTTTGCGACGTCGCGGATTTCGACAAGGGCGTCTTCGGCGATGAGGTCGTTCTTCAGCAGGGAGTCCGGGGTTCGGATCGTTTTCGGGCGGCGAGGCATCGCATCACCTTTCCTCGTGACATGGCCACTGCGGAGGCGGAGTACGCCGGGGCACCGGACATCCAGCGAAAATCCAGAGTCCGTGAACTGGGCCGTCGCATACCGACACGCCGGCACATGGCGGATCCGTGGAATTGCACGAGCATGGGCACGGTGATTCAACGCAGCATATGTCGGAACACTGCGAAAACCTTGAAACAAACGACACGTGATCTCAGGTGATGCACAGAGCGTGCGGCTTGCCACTCCGAGGCAGCGGCTGTGCGCGCCGACGAGAAAAGTGTTCCGGCGCCGCCGACCACGGTTCTCCACATAGAGAAGAACACTTACATGATCGCTGTGACGCCAAGCCTATGGAATCGCACTCGCGACCGTCAAGAGGCTAATGGCAAGATGATGCTCGAAAGAGCAGGAATATGCCTGACCGCAAACCCGTCGCCCATATTTTCGGGCGACCTGCCCGATCACATGGAACACCTTTATGCCGATACAGACGGACCTGCGCACACCCTCTCTCTAAAGTCACGCTGCGTATTTTTAAATTAAAGCAGCACGGCAGCCGGAACTCGAATAATGGGCGCACCGATCGATCGTGCGCACCGACCCGGGCCTCAGGCGGAACGGCTTCGCGAGAGCAGGGCGGAACCGAAGACGGCCGCGACGAGCGTGCTCGCGCAGGCGACCGCGAAGGCCGCCTCCAGCGACTGGGCCGCCAGCAGACCCCCGATCGCGGCGCCGACAGGGAGACCGGACATGTTGATACTTGAGGACACGGCGAGGACCTGTCCCAGGCGGGCCGGATCCGTCATGCGCTGACGGAGGGTCAGCACACTCACGTCGATGGGCCCGCCGAAGGCCCCGATCGTCAGCAGCGCGACGGCGAGCGCCACCACTCCTGCCCCGGCGATTCCCGGAACGAAGGCGGCGGTCATGAGGACAAGCCCTATGCCGATGATCCGGTGCTCCCGCCCGATCACGCTCAGCCTCCCCGCGACCAAGGCGCCGACCGCCCCGATCACCCCCATCGCCGCCCAGATCACCCCGGTCATCAGGTCGGCGTCGCCCTTGCCGAACTCCTCCGCGAGCAGGACCGGGGTGACGACGACGAAGATCCCCCAGCTCACCATGTAGAGCGAGTACGACACGGCGAGTCCCCGCAGCACCCGGTGCCGCACGACATAGACGACGCCTCTGGCCGACTCGCGCAGAAGGGAGGAGGACGCCTGCCGCGAATCGCGCGCAGGCCGGCTGCGCAGCAGCGGGACGAGCGCGACGACGGAGACGAGGTAGAGCACGGACACGACGGTCAGGGTCGGGCTTCCGCCGAGGAGGCTCATGAGTGCTCCGGCCGCCACCGGCCCGAGTACCTCCGCCACGCCGAACACGCTCGTGTCCAGCGCGTTCGCCCGGTCGAGGGCGCGGCGTGGGACGAGGCGCGGGATCAGCGTCCGCACTCCGGCCAGGCTCAGCGGACTGGTCAACGAGTAGAGGAAGGCCACCGTCAGCAGGAGCTGCGGGCTGAGGAAGCCGAGGGGCTGCGCCAAGGCCGTCAACGCCACCACAGCGGCGCTGAGAACGAGGTCCACGACCAGCGCCGAGACCGACCCGAAGCGATCAAGAAACGCTCCCGCGATGGGACTGACCACAAATCCCGGGGCGAAGGCCAGGAACGCCACGACTCCGGCCAAGGACGCCGAATCAAATTGCTGGATCGTGTACAGAACGAAGACCAGCGTCATCATCTCGGCGGCGAGACGGCTGAAGAATGCGGCCACGATGAGCTGTGCCATGTTCGGCAGCCTCAGAACCCGGCGGTAGCTCAACGCGACGGCGCTGTCCGGTCCGTCGAATTCCTCTTGTGCTGACTGCGCCATCGGCAGAAGCTCCACTCGTCACAGGCCGGAAACCCACCATGATCATAATCATGGCCCCGCCGCGTCAAGTGCAGCTCAGAAATCCCTGACTTTCGGTCCTTGTCAGAGTGACCGAAAGTCCGGTATACACGCACGGCGAACCTCGGGCACCTAGGACAGAGCAGACTTTTCTCCGCCCTTCCCCTCCGGCTCCATCGTCCGCCGACACGGCCATGCGACCGCCGGCCCCGGCCATATCAGGGGCGGCGGCCCGACGCGACGGCCGCCGGGATCGCCGCCGCGAAGGGCGTCCAGCCGCACACTCCCAAGGGCTCGCCCCTGCCCTCTCACACCGCCCCCATATACGACAGCGGCAATGGTGTCGATTCACCAATCCAGAAGAAACGGTCAAGCTATATTAGACCCGGCAAACCCCCCAACCAAGGAGATAGCCGTGTTTCGGCTGAACCAATCGCATTCACACGAGACCCATCCCCCCAGCTCCCTGATCAGTGCGAAAGCCCAGGTATCCGCCATTCTCCAGAAACACTCTTCCGCCATCATGCGAGGCGCCCTCGCCTTAGTGTTCCTCTGGTTCGGCGCATTGAAGGTGGCACACCTCAGCCCGGTCACCGAACTGGTCGCCGACACACTGGCGTTCGTGCCCGTACCATCCTGGTTCGCGGTGCCCGCGCTCGGCGTGTTCGAGATCGTGGTGGCCCTGGCACTGATCACCGGGCGGTGGCTGAGGCCCGTTCTGCCGCTCCTCCTGCTCCACCTGATCGGGACGTTCCTCGTACTGGCCCTCCACCCCGACATCGCCTTCAAAGACGGACACCCGCTGCTGCTCACGATCGAAGGTGAATTCGTGATCAAGAACCTGGTGCTGATAGCCGGGACCCTGGTCGTCGCCGTCACCCTGCCGCCCCGGAGGAAAACAGCCCACCCGGCGGACGTGCCGTCGGCGCAGCAGTCCTGACATGGCAGTCCCCGCAGAACCGCGGCCCCGGCTCATCCGCGAGCCCGCCGCACACCCCCGGCACCCACACCCGCTCAACCGGCGAAGAGTCGGCCGCGGCCGGGGTCCGCGGCCCGTATCCCTCCAGATCGACCTAGGGTAAGCGCCACCAGCTACCCGTATTCCTGACGAGCGACACGGTGGAACGCCATCCACCACGCACATCCTTGGCCTCGCAGCCAGTTCGCTCAGGGTGAGCGGCCGGCAGTACTCGGAGCCGGCCGTGGCGAACAGCCCACCCCACGGCCCACAGACACGGCCCACAGACACGGCCCACAGACACGAGCCACAGACACGGCCCACCAATACGGCCCACTGACACGGCCTGATCCTCGCCGCTGAACAACCGCCGCGAGGTCCACGTGCTGCCGTTCACCGACGGGCAAGGGGCCACACCAACGAAGCTTGTTAACACCGTCAACGTAAGATCTATGTCGCAGACACCTACCTCCGTGTACTCTTTCGAAGGCGCAGTGCTCTCCTCACGTGCACTATGGGAAGCCTGTCACTCACTGTTGGCTTCAAACGCCTTCCGCGGGCTGGGGAGAATGAGGAGTGCTCGTGAGCCTGGACTTGGTGGCGAATCGGTTCCGACTCCTGGGTGCCATCGCCAGGGGCAACATGGGGGAAGTGCACCGCGCCGAGGATCTTCAAGCGGATGAGGATGCCGCAGACGGCACGGTGGCGGTGAAGTTGATTCTGCGCAGCCACTCCCACGCGAACAGCCCATGGGACGCGTCTTCCAAGGCCGTCCGGCGGTTCGAGCGCGAGGTGCGCATCATGCGTCGGCTCCGGCACCCCAACCTTCCGCGCATCGTCGCCGGGGGTGTGGATGCCGCGAACGGCGGCCTGCCGTATCTCGCGATGGAGTTCCTCGACGGCCGCACCTTGAGCGACCTCATGGCCGAACAGCCGCGTCCGCCCGTTCCCTGGGCCGCGGCCCTCGGCGCACAGATGGCGGACGGCCTGGCCGCAGCCCACGCCACTGGGGTCATTCACCGAGATCTCAAGCCCGCCAATGCGATGGTGCTGCGAGGAGGCGTGGTCAAGGTCCTCGACTTCGGGCTGGGGCGGATCCTGGATGATGCGGAGAGGGACCGCGTGACGAGCACCGGCGTCTCGGTCGGCACCGCGCGTTACAGTGCGCCCGAGCAGTTCCTGGCCGCGACGGTGACCCAGGCGGCCGACCTGTATGCCCTCGGCTGCGTGCTCTACGAACTCCTCACCGGTGTTCCGCCATTCCACAGCGAGTCCGCTCACGAGCTGGGCCAAAAGCACCTGCACGAGGCGGTGCCCCCCATCCGGCTGCTGCGTTCCGACGTGCCGGGCGACATGGCGAGGCTCGTCGAGCGGATGCTCGCGAAGGACCCCGTCGACCGGCCGGAGGACGCCGTCGCCGTCCGCGCGGCGCTGCTTCCGTTCGCGGTCGGCGCGGAGAGGGTCGCCGGGTGGGAGGAGTTCGACCCTGTCCGTCCTCTGTCGGTCGCGGAGCACACCGGTCCGCGCGCGCAGGTGCCCCAGGTACGACCGGTCAGGGTCGGCATGGACGTCTTCGACGTACACCGGCGGCTCATCGCCGACTACCGGGCCTTCACCGAAGGCGGCACGATCATCCGCGACGAGGCCATCTCGGCGTACGTCGAGGACGATTTGAACGCGAAGTCCCAATGGCCGGACCCCTGGGTGTCGCTCAACCCGTTCTTCGCCTCGGGCGGCACCGTTTTGGAGCTTACGGCCGAGGGCGTCCTTCACCCGGAGTGCGCGCGCATCTTCCAGGCCGGCAAGACCGAACGCGGCACCGTGTGCGACGGACGTCCTCTCACGCTCCACCGCCACCAGCGCGACGCGATCGACACGGCCCGGTCGGGCGCGTCCTACGTGCTCACCACCGGCACAGGCTCGGGAAAGTCGCTTTCCTACATCGTGCCCATCGTCGACAAGGTGCTGAGGGATCGGGAGATCGAAGGGCCCAAAGCCCGCAAACGGGTCCGGGCGATCATCGTCTATCCGATGAACGCGCTCGCCAACAGCCAACTCAAGGAACTCGACAAGTATCTCCGCGACGGCTACGGGCCCGGCCGCGAACCGGTCACCTATGCGAGATACACCGGCCAGGAGAACGACGAGCGCCGCAGGCAGATCCGCGACAATCCTCCGGACATCCTGCTCACCAACTACGTGATGCTGGAACTGATGCTTACGCGTCCCGACGACCGGCGCTCCCTCATCAAGATGGCCAAGGGCCTTGAGTTCCTCGTCTTCGACGAGCTCCACACCTATCGCGGCCGACAGGGCGCCGATGTGGCCTTGCTGATCCGCCGGGTGCGTGAGGCCTGCCAGGCGACGAGCCTGCAGTGCGTGGGCACGTCCGCGACCATGTCGACCGAGGGCACCTCTGAAGACCGGCGCGCAGTCGTCTCCCATGTCGCAGGCACCCTTTTCGGGGTCGAAGTCCACCCCTCCAACGTCATCGGCGAGACGCTCGTACGCGCCACCGACGAGTCTCCGGACACCGTGCCGACCGACAGGCTTCGCACCACCGGCGCCCCACGCGCCTACGCCGACCTGGTGAAGGACCCTCTGGCCCGCTGGATCGAGACACGTTTCGGGCTCGCCACCGACCCGACAGGGCGGCTCGTACGGCAGAAGCCCGCCAAGATCGAGGAGGCGGCGGCGGAACTCGCCGCGTTGACCGGCGTGGACGAGACCGTATGCGTCGACTCGATCCGCAGCACCCTCAAGGCGGGCTCCGAGGCCAGACATCCCGTCACCGAGCGTCCCCTGTTCGCCTTCCGGCTGCATCAGTTCCTCTCCAAGGGCGACACCGTCTACGTCACCCTGGAGGACAAGGCGCAACGTCATCTGACCCGCGACTACCAGCTGGTCCACCCCGGCTCGGACGGCAAGATCCTCCTGCCGCTGGCCTTCTGCCGGGAGTGCGGCCAGGAATACATGACGGTGTGGCGGACGGAGAAGCACGGCGCCATCGCTTATGAGCCCCGTCGCGACACCGCGGCCACCGGTGGCCGAGCGGGGGACGGCTATCTCTATGTCGACCCCGACCGCCCCTGGCCACGCACACCGGAGGAGGCGGTGGCCGACCGCCGCGTCCCCGAGTCATGGCTGGAGATCGACGGCAGCGGGCACGAGATCGTGCGCGCGTCCTTCCGGACGAGACTGCCGAGCGCCGTCACCGTGGACCCTTACGGAGTCGAAGGGCGGGGTGAGCTCAAGGCCGCCTTCATCCCCTCCCCCTTCCTGTTCTGCCTGCATTGCGGTGTGAGTTATGAACAGACCAGGGGCCGCGATTTCGCCAAGCTCGCCACCCTGGACCAGGAGGGCCGCTCGTCGGCGACCTCCCTGGTGTCGGCGTCGATCGTCAGGTCGCTCAAAGCCGCCCCCGCCGAAGCGCTCGACAGGAAGGCGCGCAAGCTTCTGACCTTCGTCGACAATCGGCAGGACGCCTCCCTGCAGGCCGGTCACTTCAATGACTTCGTGCAGATCACGCAGTTGCGCGGCGCTCTCTACCAGGCCGCGGTGGCGGCGGGAGCCCGCGGCATCACGCATGAGGAGCTCGCCTCCCGCGTCGCCGAAGCCCTGGGCCTTGAGCTCGCCGACTACGCGGGCGCGTCGGACCTGCCTCCTTCCATGGCCCGCAACGCGGCCAAGACTCTGCGCGATGTCATCGCCTTCCGCCTCTATCTCGATCTCGAACGGGGCTGGCGCATCACGATGCCGAACCTGGAGCAGACCGGTCTGCTTGAGATCCACTACGAGGACCTCGAGTGGCTCGCCGAGCAGCCGGACCGGTGGTCGGGCACGCATGCGGCGCTGCGTGACGCCGCGCCGGGCCAGCGCGCGGAGATCACGCGTGTGCTGCTCGACGAGATGCGCCGGGCCCTCGCCATCGACGTGCAGTACTTCCGCGAGGACTTCGACACTATTCAGCGCGCCAGTGAGGAGCGCCTCATCGACCCATGGGTGCTGTCCGCCGGCGACCGTCCCAAGGTCGGCACCGCTTATCCGCAGCCGTCCCGACCGGGTCTCGACCGTTCGGGACTGTTCCTCTCCGGACGCGGAAAGTTCGGGAAGTATCTCCGGCGTGTGCACTTCGGCGACGCCGATCTGTCTCCCGACGACACTCAATCGATCATCGTTGACCTCTTGAAGGTCCTCGCCAAGGCCGGTCTGGTCAAAGAGATCACGGCGGCGCCGCAGCGGGCGGGCAGGTTCAGGGGCCCGGCAGGACCGTCGGTGACGGGCTACCGCGTCTCGGCGGCCTCTCTCATCTGGCGGGCCGGAACAGGTGAGACCGGCACTCACGACCCTCTCACCCGCACCTACGCCAGCGGCGACGGTCCCCGGGTCAACACGTTCTTCCGTGACCTTTACCGGAACGCCGCGGGCACTCTCGCCGGTCTGTCCGCGCGGGAGCACACGGCCCAGGTCGCCCCCGAGGAGCGGGAAAAGCGCGAGGAGGCCTTCCGCAAGGCCGAGCTGAAGCTGCTCTACTGCTCGCCCACGATGGAACTGGGCGTCGACATCTCCGAGCTCAACGCCGTCATGATGCGCAACGTCCCGCCCACGCCCGCGAACTACGCGCAGCGCAGCGGACGTGCCGGAAGATCTGGGCAGCCCGCGCTGGTCACCACGTACTGCGCCACCGGCAACAGCCACGACCAGTACTACTTCCGCCGTTCCGCACGCATGGTCACGGGCGCCGTCGTGCCACCCCGTCTCGACCTCGCCAATGAAGACCTCGTGCGGTCCCATATCCAAGCCATCTGGCTCGCCGAGACCGGACTGAGACTCGGCCGCACCCTCCCTCAGGTCATCGACATCGGCTATCTGGAGGACACGCAGCGTCCCGACCCCCCTCTCGCCCTGCAAGACGACGTCGCCGCCGCCCTGCGCAATGCCGGCGCGCAGGTCCGTGCCGTAGCGGCCGCCCGCCAGGTCTTCGAAGGTCTGCTCGCCGCGTTCGCGACGACCACATGGTGGGACGACCAATGGATCGAGGACCAGGTCCGTACGGCTCCTGAGCGTTTCGACCGGGCCTTCGACCGCTGGCGCGGTCTGTTCAGGGCCGCGCTTGTCGACCAGGCCGAGCAGAACCGCCGTGTCCTCGACCACACGCTCTCGGAACGCGACCGCAGGATCGCCGCCGGTCGCCGCAAAGAGGCCGAAACCCAGCTCAACCTCCTCAAAAACGAGAGTGTGGACAGCAAGTCGGTCCTCTCCGACTTCAACCCCTACCGCTACCTCGCCAGCGAGGGATTCCTCCCCGGTTACTCCTTCCCGCGGCTGCCGCTCGCCGCCTACATCCCGATGTCGGGCCGACGGTCCGGCGACGGCGACTACCTCCAGCGTCCGCGCTTCCTGGCCATCCGCGAGTTCGGACCCGGCGCCCTCATCTATCACGAGGGTGCCCGCTACCAGGTCACACGCATCCAACTACCCCCCGACGGAGCGGGTGACGTCGTCACCACCGACGCCCGCAGATGCACCGCCTGCGGCTACCACCACGACACCCGCGACCGCGCCGACCGCTGCGAGATGTGCGACGAGCCGTTGCTGGACACGACCTACGGACTCCTCCAGCTGCACACCGTCTACACCATGCGCCGCGAACGGATCTCCTCCGACGAGGAGGAGCGCCGCCGGGCGGGTTTCCGTCTGGTGACCTCCTACCGCTTCCACGACCACGGCACGCGGCCCGGCCGCCAGGACGCCCTCGTCTCCGACGGCACGGGCGCACTGGCCACCCTCTCCTACGGCGATTCGGCGACCGTCCGCATCACCAATGCCGGGCGGGTGCGCGCCAAGCCAGACGAACCCGACGGGTTCTGGCTCGATCCCGCCGACGGGCGCTGGATGAACGAGCGGGAGGCCGGCGAGGCGTCAGGGGATTCGAGCGAGATGCCGGTGGTCGACGCCGACGGCAATGAGAGGCGCCACAAGAAGCGTGTCATTCCGTACGTCGAGGACCGCCGCAACATTCTGGTGGTCAAGCTGAACGAGCCGCTGCCGGAGCCGACCGCCTTGTCGCTGATGTACGCGCTGGAACGCGGCATCGAGGCCGCCTTCGAACTGGAGGACTCTGAGTTGAGCGGCGAACTGCTGCCGCCGGAGGACGGGCCCCGCGACCGGATGCTGTTCACCGAGGCCGCGGAGGGAGGCGCCGGTGTGCTGCGGCTCATGCAGTCCGAACCGGACGCGTTCGCCCGTGCCGCGGCCGAGGCGCTGGCCATCTGCCACTTCGACGCCGACGGTGCGGACCTCGGCGGCCCGCATCCCGATCGCCCGTGCGCCCTGGGCTGCTACGAGTGTCTGCTCACCTACGGCAACCAGCTCAACCACGCCTTCGTCGACCGCCACTCGGTACGCGACCTGCTGCTTCGGATCGCAGGCTCGAAGACCCAGACGACCGGGCGGGGCGAATCCCGCTCGGAGCAGATGACGCGTTTGACCGAGCAGTCGGACACGTTGCTGGAAGGCAGGCTCGTCACCTGGCTCAAGGAGCGCGGTCTGCGCCTGCCCGACGAGGCGCAGACCTTCGTCACCGAGGCGCTCGCCCGGCCCGACTTCGTCTACCGGCTGCCCGGAGTCAACGTGGCGGTCTTCGTCGACGGCCCGGTCCACGACCACGCCGTGGTGGCCATGCGTGACCGCGACGCCGAGGAGCGGCTGTTCGACATGGGCTGGGACGTGGTGCGCTTCCCCCACGACGCCGATTGGTCCGCCGTAGCCACGCGCTTCCAGCGGTATTTCGGATCAGGTGCGGGCATCTGAATCGCAGTATCTGAATCGCAGTATCTGAATCGCAGTATCTGAATCGCAGTATCCGCAGAGACGACACCATCGACCACGACACGAGGACACCCCCGATGACGACCGCCTACACTCCAGGGTCCCTGGTCTCGGCACGTGGCCGCGACTGGGTGGTGCTGCCCGACAGCGCCCCCGACATGCTCGTCCTGCGTCCCCTCGGCGGAGCCGACGACGACATCGCCGCGGTCTTCCCCGCCTTCGAAACGGTCGAGAGCGCCGAGTTCGCGCCCCCTTCAGCGGCCGACCTCGGCGACGCCCACGCGGCCGGCCTGCTCCGTTCGGCCCTGCGCATCGGTTTCCGCTCCGGCGCGGGACCGTTCCGCTCACTCGCCGGCATCGCCGTCGAACCCCGCGCCTACCAGCTCGTCCCGCTCATGATGGCGCTGCGTCACCGGACCGTGCGCCTGCTGATCTCCGACGACGTCGGCATCGGCAAGACCGTCGAAGCGGGTCTCATCGCCAGTGAGCTGCTCGCCCAGGGCAGCGCTACGGGCGTCGCCGTACTCTGCTCCCCCGCGCTCGCCGAGCAGTGGCAGGAGGAGCTGCGCACCAAGTTCGGCATAGACGCCGAGTTGGTGCTCGCTTCCACGGTCTCGAAACTCGAACGAGGGTTGGACCTCGGCCAGTCCCTCTTCGACAAGCACCCTCACGTGGTGGTCTCCACAGATTTCATCAAGTCCACCCGCCACCGCGATGACTTCGTACGGCACTGCCCCGACCTGGTCATCGTCGACGAGGCCCACACCTGCGTCGCGGCCGACGAAGGCAGCTCGACGCAGAACAGCTCAGCACAGAACAGCTCAGCGCAGAACCAACTGCGCTACGAGCTGCTTCAACGCATCGCCGCCGACGAGGACCGCCATCTACTCCTGGTGACCGCGACCCCGCACAGCGGCAAGACGGCGGCCTTCCGCAACCTCCTCGGCCTACTGAAGCCGGAGTTCGCCACGATCGACACGAACGGCAGAGCCGGGCGCACCTTGCTCGCCCGGCATTTCGTGCAGCGGCGCCGCGCCGACATCCGCAAATACCTTGATGAGGAGACCGAGTTCCCCGAGGACCGGCACTTCAAGGACGAGACGTACAAGCTCTCCCCCGCCTACCGCGCGCTGCTCGACGACGCCATCGCTTATGCGAGCGAGCGGGTCAGCGCCGCGGGGGAGCACGGCAGGCGTGAGAGCCGGATCGCGTGGTGGTCGGCGATCGCGCTGCTGCGTTCTCTGGTCTCCTCGCCGCGTGCCGCCGCCCAGACGCTGCGCACCCGGTCGGCGACCGCGACGGCGGCCACCGCCGAGGAGGCCGACAGGCTCGGCGCTCCCCTGACCGGCGATTCCTCCGACAGCGACACCTTGGAGGGCTTGGACGTCGCTCCCGGCGCGGAGACCGGCGACGCCGGCGGGCGGCTCGCCGAACTCGCCGACCGGGCCGCCATGCTGGAAGGCCCGGCCGGGGACCTGAAACTGGCCGCTCTCATCAAGCACGTGAAGGCCCTGGTCAAGGACGGCTACCACCCGATCGTGTTCTGCCGCTACATCCCGACCGCCGAATACGTCGCCGAGCACGTGGACGGCAAACTCGGCAAGAACACCGTCGTCCGTGCCGTCACCGGCACGCTCTCCCCGCAGCAGCGGCTCCAGCGCATCGAGGAGCTCGCCGCCGAGGCGGGCGAGGACACCGCGGCCCGCCGCGTCCTCATCGCCACCGACTGCCTCTCCGAAGGCGTCAACCTGCAACACCACTTCGACGCCGTCGTCCACTACGACCTGGCGTGGAACCCGACGCGCCACGATCAGCGCGAGGGCCGCGTCGACCGCTACGGCCAGAAGAAGGACGCCGTCCGCGTGATCACCCTGTACGGCAGCGACAACGGCATCGACGGCAAGGTGCTCGACGTCCTCATCAAAAAGCACCGCCAGATCCGCAGGGACCTCGGCATCTCCGTCTCCGTTCCCGACGCCTCCTCCTCCGGGGTGACCGACGCGATCGTCGAATGGCTGCTCATGCGCGGCAGCCGAGGCGACCAGGAGACCCTCTTCGGCGTCGAGGAGATCGAAGGGCTCAACGCCAAGGCCGCCGAGCTTGAGGCGGAGTGGAACTCCACCGCCGACCGGGAGAAGCAGTCGCGGTCCCTGTTCGCGCAGAACACCGTCCGTCCGGAGGAGGTGGAGCCCGAGGTCGCGGCCGTACGCGACGCCCTCGGCGGGGCGGCCGAGATCCGCGACTTCGTCCGCCACGCCCTCGGCGCGCTGGGCGGAGTCCTGCGTGAGGAGCCTGATGGACTGGGTGACTTCAGCGCCGAGGTGAGCGGCGGACCCGTGGGCCTGCGCGACGCCCTCGCTCCGGTCCTCGGCGGCGACACCGTGGAGCTGGGCCGCCCCGTCCCGTTCCGTAGGACGGCGGCGGTGGCACGCGGCGAAGCCGCGTTGGTGCGCACCGATCCGGTGGTCGCCGCTCTCGCCGGTTATGTGCTCAACACCGCGCTTGACCTCCGGGCTCCCGGCCCCCGCCCGGCCCGGCGTTGCGGGGTCGTCCGTACGAGATCCGTCGAACGCCGCACCACGCTGCTCCTGGTCCGCTACCGCTTCCACCTCACCCTTCCCTCGCGTTCGGGCGAACGGCAGCTCATCGCCGAGGACGCCCGCCTGACCGCCTTCGAAGGCTCCCCCGCGAGCGCCGTATGGCTGCCGGCCGAGGAGGCCGCGAAGCTGCTCGATGTGAAGGCCGACGAGAACACCGACCCCGACTTCGGCGAGCGCACGATGGACCGTGTGCTCGACGGCCTGTACGGCACCGCCCCGCACCTTGAGGCCTACGGCGAAGAGCTGGCGGCCGAGCTGCTCGCCTCCCACCGCCGGGTCCGCAGCGCCTCCGGCGAGATCGTCCGCGGTGTGAACGTCACCGTGCAGAAACCCGCCGACATCCTCGGCGTCTACATCTACCTGCCGGTGTCCGGCTCCGCCACCCCCCTCGCCGCCGGAGGAACCCTCTGATGTCCGCCCCCGCCCGCGCCCAGGTCTTCTCCGCCGTCCACACCGTCGGCGGCCTCATCCCCGCCGACATGCTGATCCGCATCTCCGAAGGCAAGGACGTCCACGGGGCCAAACCCGCCGACTACCGCGTCATCGGGCCGCGTTCCGTGCGTGACGAGGCCGAACGCCACTGGGACTACCTGAAGTCCATCTGGCGCGAGCTGCGCCGCAGTCTGCCGGCCGTCCCGGAGGCCGAGACCCCCGCCGACCCCACGGGACTCGCCGTCACGCAGTGGCTCGAACCGCTCTTCGGTGAGCTCGGCTTCGGCCGCCTCACGGCCATCGGAGCGACCGGCATCGCGGCCGACGGCGGAGGCAAGACCTTCCCGGTGAGCCACCGCTGGAATCACGTCCCCCTGCACCTGACCGCCTGGAACGCGGCACTCGACAGGCGCTCGGGCGGTGCCGTACCCCCGCAGTCGCTCGTCCAGGAATGCCTCAACCGCACCGAGGCGCACCTGTGGGGCGTCCTCACCAACGGCCGCAGGCTCCGGCTGCTGCGGGACTCCAGCGCGCTGGCCACCGCCTCCTACGTCGAGTTCGACCTGGAGGCCATCTTCGACGGGGAGCTTTTCAGTGACTTCGTCCTGCTGTATCGGCTGCTTCACGTCTCCCGCTTCGACGTGGCCGAGGGTGCGCCGCCGTCGTCGTGCTGGCTGGAGAAATGGCGCACCGACGCCATCGCGTCCGGCACGAGGGCCTTGGAGAGCCACCGCGACGGTGTGCAGAAGGCGATCACCAGGCTCGGCACCGGATTCCTCAAGCATCCCGCCAACGCCGAGCTGCGCAGAAACCTCGACGTCCACGCCTTCCACGCCGCCCTCCTGCGTCTCGTATACCGGCTGATCTTCCTTTTCGTCACCGAAGACCGCGACGCGCTCCACCCGCCCGCCACGGATGAGAAGACCCGCAGGCGCTACGCCGAATACTTCTCCTCCGCTCGACTGCGCGGCCAGGCCGCCCGCCGCCAAGGCACCGCCCACACCGACCTGTACCAGGCCCTGCACATCGTCCTCGACGCGCTCGGAGACGAGCGCGGGAGGCCGGAACTGGGGCTGCCGGGACTCGGCGGCCTCTTCGACGACACCGCCGCCGACGCGCCCCTGCACGGCCTGTCCCTCTCGAACGCCTACCTGCTGGACGCGGTACGCCACCTCTCCCGGGTCCGCGACCACGACTCCGGTCGCTGGCGGCAGGTGGACTACCGCAACATGGGCTCGGAGGAACTCGGCTCCGTCTACGAGTCGCTCCTCGAACTCGTGCCCAAGCACAGCGCCGTCGACAGCACCTTCGAACTCGTCAACCGCCTCGGCAACGACCGCAAGAAGACCGGCTCCTACTACACGCCGAGCTCCCTGATCGAGACCCTGCTCGACTCCACCCTCGACCCCGTCATCGACGACGCGCAGAAACGCGGCGAGCAGAAGGCGACGGCGGCCGGGCAGCCCGACGCGACGGACACAGTCGTCTCCGAGCTGCTGGCCCTCACCGTCTGCGACCCGGCCTGCGGCTCCGGCCACTTCCTCGTCGCCGCCGCCCGCCGGATCGCCAAGCGGGTCGCCGCCGTGCGCGAAAGCAACCCCGAGCCCACCCTCGGCGCGGTCCGCCACGCCCTGCACGAGGTCGTCGCCCGCTGCGTGTACGGCGTCGACCTCAACCCCATGGCCGTCGAACTCGCCAAGGTCTCCCTGTGGCTCGAAGCCTTGGAGCCCGGAAAACCCCTCGGTTTCCTCGACGCCCACATCAAACACGGCAACGGGCTGATCGGCGCGACACCGGCACTGCTCCGGGAAGGCATCCCCAACAAGGCGTTCAAGCCCGTCGAAGGCGACGACCCGAAGTACGCGACGTTCCTTGAGAAGCAGAACAACCAGGAACTCGCCGGACAAGGCGGGCTGTTCGACCTGGACGAGGGGACGAAGGTGGCCAACACCGCCTTCGCCGCCGACCTGCGCCGCATCACAGCCGCCCCCGCCGACACCCTCGGCGACGTCCACCGCCAAGCCTCGGCCTACCGCACCTGGGAGACCTCCGCCGCCTACCTCCACGCCCTCCACGCGGCGGACGCCTGGTGCGCGGCCTTCATGTGGCACAAGACCAAGGACGCCCCGCCCGCGATCACCCACGACGTCTTCCGCGCCCTCCAGAACCCCGAAGGCAGCGGCGCCTCACAGGCCACCCACGACGAGATCGTACGGCTCCGCGAACAGTTCCGCTTCTTCCACTGGCACCTGGCCTTCCCCGACGTCTTCACCGTGCCCGACGGCGACGCCGGCGGCGCCGACATCGACCCCGCCACGGGTTGGGCCGGCGGCTTCTCCTGCGTCCTCGGCAACCCGCCGTGGGACAAGGTCGACTTCGAGGACAAGAAGTATTTCAGCGTGGTCGAGCCTCGCATCGCCGCGATAGCCGGTACGGCACGGCGCACGCGAATCGCCGAATGGGTCGAGGAGAATCCAGACGCGGGTCAGTGGTATCACGCCGAACGCCGCAAGGTGAAAGCCACCTTCCACTTCGCCGGCAAGTCCGGGTCTTTTCCTCGTTGCCAAGAGGGTCTTAGCGCCAAGGGAGTCAACTCCCTATTCGTCGATCACCTTTTCACAGAACGCTTCTCCGAGATCGTCGCCCACAAGGGCCGTTTTGGATGCATCGTCCAAACTTCCATCGCCACAGGAGCAGGAGCACAGAATCTTTTCAGCGACCTGAGCCGACGTGGCGCTATTTCCTTTTTTTATGATTTCGAGAACCGCAAGCCGCTTTTCGTTGGAGTGGACTCTCGATACAAGTTCTGCCTGCTGTCCATGACAGGGCGGGCACTACGTGAACCGACAGCTAGGTTCGCGTTCTTCCTTGAGGACACAATCGACCTCGACGACAGCGAGCGTCTCTTTACACTCAACCCGAAAGATATTTCCCTCATAAATCCAAATACCGGCACACTACCCATCTTTCGCACCCGCCGCGATGCTGACCTCACCGCCGCAATTCATCGCCGAGTTCCGATTCTCTGGAACGAAGCCGAAGCGGATGGGAACCCCTGGGGAATCCACTTTAAGAATCTATTCAACACGACAGACGATTCCGATCTCTTTCAAACCCGGGATGACCTCGAATCCGACGGCTGGGAGCTTGACGGGAACTCCTTCAGTCGCAACAGGGAGCGGATGCTACCGCTCTACGATGGCAAGATGGCTCATCACTTCGACCACCGCTGGAACTCCTACTGCGGCACAGGAAATGAAGAATACCGACGCGTGGCACCTTCCGATAAACAAAACCCCGCAACTACAGCTGGGCCGCGCTACTGGATTAAGGAAGAGGGATTTATTCGCACCGAGAGGAAAAAACAGGAGGTAGAAGTTCCCGGCGTTGCCGAGCGCCTTAAAAAGCTGAACTGGAACCGAGGATGGCTTTGCGGTTGGCGTGATGTCTGCCGCACCACCGATGAGCGCACAGCCCTTCCAGCATTCATTCCACGTGCCGCCGTGGTAGAGAAGTTCCCACTGATGTTTCCACGGGTAGCACCAGCCCTCACCTCTGCCCTAATCGCCACACAGAGTTCCTTGGTTTTTGACTATCTGAGTCGCCAGAAGGTTGGCGGTATAAGCATGGCGCTGTTCGTCTGGAAACAACTCCCAGTCCCCACTCCCGACATGCTGGACCCCCACACCTCCTTTATCACCCCCCGTGTCCTCGAACTCGTCTACACCGCCTACGACATGGCCCCACTCGCGCGTGACCTGGGCGACCCCGCCGAGGCCCAGCCCTTCCGGTGGGACGAGGAGCGCCGGGCCCAGATCCGCGCCGAGCTGGACGCCTACTTCTTCCACCTCTACGGCATCTCCCGCGACGACACGGATTACATCCTGGAGACCTTCCAGACCGAGAGCGGCGGCCTCAAGAACAATGAGATCGCCAAATACGGCACCTACCGCACCAAGGACCTCGTCCTTGCGGAGTACGACCGGATGTCGCCGGCCGGGGTGGGCCTGGCGGTCCCGCTCACCGACGGGGAGAGCTTCGTCTCCACGCTCAACCCGCCGCCGGGCCGCGGCCCCCGGCATGACCCGGCTCCGGCCGTACCGGGAAGCCCGCTGGAAGGCGAGGGTGTCTAGTGGCCGAGGTCTATCCCGAGTTCTGGATCCGCCTGCCGCATGGGGGACCTGCCGGGCGTGGGCGGCTGCTGGAGGAGAAGGGGAGGAACGGCAGCCAGAAGTTCCTGGTGAGGGGCGGGTCGCCGGTCCGGCCGGAGGGCGTTCCGTCGTTTCCGGCGCGGATGCCGTCTTCATTCGCGCTGCGGGAGCAGCTGATCGCGGACGGCTCGATTGTGGAGTCCACGACGTGGCCGGGCTATTTGGAGACGGCCCGAAACGTCGTCTGCAATTCTCCGTCCGCCGCCGCCGGGATGCTGATCGGCCGCAGTTCGAACGGGTGGCTGGAGTGGAAGACGGACGACGGGAGGCCGCTCGCCGACTTCGTGGCACAGGTGTGGTCGGGGCCCAACCGCACGTGGCTGGTCCGCGGGTCGAATGTGTCGGGGCTTGACCTGGTCCAGGGCTTGTGGCTTCCCGAGGGGCGGGTGAGTGTGGCCGCGGGCCGCCTGCGTGAGGGGGCGCGGCAGGGCATGTCCAAGGACCGGCTGCGCGGCTTCGTGGAGGAGGACTACCAGGCGACGGCGACGTATGGCCAGAGGCTGCATTTGATCGAGGAGTTTCACGCCTTCCTGTCGCGGATGAAGCCGGGTGACACGGTGTGCACGATCTCCGGCGGTCGGCTCCACATCGGGACGATCACCGGTGAGGCCGAGCAGGTCGCCTCCCAGGACGGGCGGTCGAACCTGCGGCGGCCGGTGGAGTGGCAGAGCATCGGCTACGCCTTTGACGATCTGCCAGAGGCGCTTCAGCAGAAGCTGTCGGTCCAGCATGACGTGGTCGATCTCACCTCGGTTCAGGCACTGGTGGCGGGGCTCGGGCTCAGCGACGACGAGTTGGCCGACGAGGCGGAGGGGGCCGGAGACGCGGCGAGTGCGGAGATGGCGGCGCTCGTGGCGCGCCGCGAGTTGGAGCTGCCGGAGCCGACGCAGGAGCTCGCGGACGAGCTTCTGGTGCACGACGTGGAGTGGCTGCGCGAGGTGCGCGACCTGCTGTGGGACGAGCGCCAGCTCGTGCTGTACGGCCCGCCGGGCACCGGCAAGACGTATCTCGCGCTGAAGCTGGCCGAGTTTCTCGGCGGCGGCCCCGAACAGGTGAAACTCGTCCAGTTTCACCCTTCTTACGCCTATGAGGATTTCTTCGAGGGATTCCGTCCTCAAGAGGCGCCAGAGACCAGGGAGGTCGCCTTTCGACTCACGGCGGGACCGCTACGCGAGCTCGCCGACCTCGCCTCTCGCGAAGGCAACCGGCACATCCCCTATTTCCTCATCATCGATGAGATCAACCGCGCCAATCTGGCCAAGGTCTTCGGCGAGCTGTACTTCCTGCTGGAATACCGCAACAGGTCGGTGCGCCTCACATACTCCGGCGAGGACTTCGCGCTGCCGCCGAACCTGTTCGTCATCGGCACCATGAACACGGCCGACCGCTCGATCGCGCTCGTGGACGCCGCGATGCGCCGCCGTTTCGCGTTCGTGGAGCTGTCGCCTCGGACGGAGCCGACCAGCGGACTGCTCCGGCGATGGCTCACCCGCCAAGGGCGCGACGCCGACCCCGCGGAGCTCCTCGACGCTTTGAACTCGCGCATCGGCGACCCGGATTTCCGCGTCGGCCCCTCGTATCTGATGAAGAAGGGGGTCTACCGCGACGGCGGACTCGAACGCACGTGGCGCACCAAGATCCTCCCCCTGCTCGAAGAGCACCACTACGGGGACGACGTGGACGTCGCGCGGCGCTACGGCCTTCCCGCACTGCGGGCCGCCCTCGCCGCGACTCCGCCGGCCGACGCGTCGGCCGGCGCGTCCGGCCGGCCATGACGGGCGGCACAGTCGTCGAGCTCGCCGAGCACGGCGCGGCCATCACGGTCCCGCTCGACGACGCCACCGGCCGAGCCCTCGCGGCCTCCCGGATCGTCGAGGCGGCACCCGACCCGTTTCTCGCGGGGCGGTGGCGCGTGAAGGCCGGGGGCAGAGTCGGTGCGGCGGCGGTCGGCGTGCCGGGCGGCGCGACGGTCACCGTGCGGATCACGCCCAAGCTGCCGATCGCGCGGCTCCTGTTCCTCCTCGGCTACGGGCTCAACGCCAAAGGGTGGCGGGACGAGGATGTGCGGCTCGATGAGGAGTCGGAACTGCTGCCCGCCTTCGCCCGGCTCTTCGAACGGCAGGCTCACCGCGCGCTGCGCCAGGGGCTGGTCCAGGGCTACCGCACCACCGAGGAGACCTCCTTGGTGGTGCGAGGCCGGATCCGGGAGGCCGACCAGGTCCGCAGGCACCGGGGCGGACTCGTCCCCGTGGAGGTCGTCCACGACGACTACACCACCGACATCGCCGAGAACAGGCTGCTGCGTACGGCGTGCGAACGGCTCTGCCGACTGCCTTCCGGCATCCCCCACGACGTGCGCGGCAGGCTGCTTCGACTGCGGGTGCGACTGGCGGACGTCACGCCGATAGGCCGTGGACATGAACCGCCGGTATGGCGGCCGAACAGGCTCAACGCGCGCTACCACACGGCTCTGCGCGTGGCCGAGCTGGTGCTTCGAGGGGCGTCCGTCGAGCATCGGGCCGGGGATGTGGCTGTGAGCGGGTTCCTGTTCGACATGGCCAAGGTCTTCGAGGACTTCGTCACCGCCGCCCTGCGCGAAGCACTCGGCGGGAGCCGCCGCGTGGCCTTGCAGGCCGCTCACCACCTCGACGAACACGACGCGATCCGCGTGATCCCCGATCTCGTGATGTATGCCGACGACGGCACACCGCTCGCCGTGGCCGACGCGAAGTACAAAGCCGAGAAGCGCGAGGGGGTTCCCGACGCCGACCTCTATCAGATGCTCGCCTACTGTACGGCGCTCAACCTGCGGGAGGGCCATCTCGTGTACGCCAAGGGGAACGCGGCCCATGCCGTACACCAGGTGCGGCACTCCCCCATCGCGATCCACCGGCACGCGCTCGAACTCGACCAGCCTCCAGCAGGATTGCTCGCCGACGTGCGTGTTCTCGCCCGGCGGCTCGCCGCGACTCCGGCGGTATGATCCGTTTCCCTCCCACCAACCCCAGGAGGTCCCCCCATGCCTCAGCTCGCCTTCGCCAACAGCTTCTGGGAGAGCTACGACGTCCTGGACAAGCAGGTCAAAGCCGGTGTGCGCACGGCAATGGCGAAGTTCCAGCAACTAACCGTCGCCGAACTGCACGCCGACAAGGGCCTGCACCTGGAAGCAGTGGAGAAATCCCGGGACTCACGCATGCGGACCATCCGCATCAACGCCTTCTGGCGCGGTGTGGTGCTGGCGCCCGACGATGGCAGTGACACCTTCCTCCTGCTCAACGTCGTGCCGCATGACGACGCCTACGGCTGGGCCGCCAAGCGCCTCTACACCGTGAACACCGCCACGCGGGCGCTGGAGGTGCGCAATGTGGTCGCGATCGAGCAGCTCACGCCCGCTCTGGAAAGGGCCGCGGCCAACGCCCCGTCGCTCCTGTTCTCCCGTTTCTCCGACCGCGTTCTCCGTGATCTCGGCGTCGACGAGCAGGTGCTGCCCGCCGTACGAACCATCATCGACAAGTCGCAGTTGGAGGCATTCGGCTCGCTGCTCCCCGAAGACCAGTTCGAAGTGCTGCAGTTCCTCGCCGAAGGATTCTCCCCTGAGGAGGTCTGGCGGGACGTCGTGGCCGAACGCCGCCCGGCCGACGCCGGGCCCGATGTGTCGGAGAGTCTCGCGGCGGCCATAGCCAACACGACCAGCCGCATCACCATGGTGAGCGGTCCCGAGGAACTGGCCGACGTCCTGGACAAGCCTTTCGCCGCGTGGCGCGTGTTCCTCCATCCGTCTCAGCGGAGGGTCGCCTACCGCGTCTCCTACAACGGTCCCGCACAGGTGACCGGCGGCCCCGGGACCGGTAAGACAGTGGTGGCCCTGCACCGCGTCAAGCATCTCCTGTCACGCTCGCCCGGCAGCAGGGTCCTGCTCACGACCTTCACCAATGCGCTCGCCGGGACCTTGCGCGAAAACCTCGCCTCGCTTCTGGAGGACGAGGATCGGCTCGCGCGCGTCGACATCACCACGGTCAACGCCTTCGCGCACCGTACGGTGCGGGCCGTGGCGGGGCACGTGCCGACGCCGATCGGGGACGCCGATGAACTCCAGATCTGGACGGGCGTGCGCCGTCACCTCGACCTGCCGTGGAACGAGCAGTTCCTGGCGCAGGAGTTCCGGCATGTCGTCCTGGCGCAGAACATCGCCGACCGCGAGGAATACGGCCGGGCCCATCGGCGGGGCCGCGGCTCGGGTCTCGGAGCGCGACAGCGGGACCTCCTGTGGAAGGCGATGAAGGTGTTCGCGGCGGAGCTGAGCGCGGCGGGCTCCGCCACTCATCTGCAGGTGTGCGCCGAGGCCGCTCGTCTGCTGAACAACGCGGATCTCACCGTGCACGGATACGACCACATCGTCGTCGACGAGGCCCAGGACCTGCATCCCGCGCAGTGGCGGGTGCTCCGCGCCGCGGTCACCCGAGGACCGGACGATCTTTTCATCACGGGTGATCCGCATCAGCGGATCTACGACTCGCGGGTGACGCTCGCCTCGCTCGGCATCTCGGTCGCAGGGCGCAGCAGCCGCCTTCGCATCAACTATCGAAGTACAGAGGAGATTTTGACCTGGTCCGTCGGCGTGCTCAACCGCTCGCGAATCGAAGACCTCGGCGGCGAGGGCAGTGACAATCTGGCGGGATACCGGTCGCTGCTCCGCGGAAAGCGACCGCACGCCGAGGGACGGGCGAACGAGAGGGTCGAGGTGGCGACGCTGGTGGACCGGGTGCGGGAGTGGATCGGACAGGGTGTACGGCCCGCCGACATCGCCGTTTGCGCGCGGTTCACCGCCCTGCTGGAGAAGGTGGAGGACGGCCTGAAGAAGGCGGGCACCCCGGTGGTCTGGGTGAAGGACCATCCGGGTGCGGCCGTCGAAGGGGTGCGTCTGGCGACCATGCATGCGATGAAGGGGCTGGAGTTCCGCTGTGTGGCCGTGGTCGGCGTGACCGCGAGAGCGGTGCCCTTCACCAAGGCGGTCACACCAGTGGATGTCGACCGGATCCAGCACGAGAGCGACATGCTCCGCGAGCGCTGCGTCCTCTTCGTCGCCTGCACGCGGGCCCGTGAAGCACTCCACGTGTCCTGGAGCGGGGCACCCAGCCCGTTCCTGCCCCCTCAGTGACGGACCCTTGAGTGAGAGGCACCCGCGTCCTCACCCGCTCCGACGTTCACTCCCTACATCACCGCGGGATACGTCATCGCGTTGCGGGGAGGGGCGCAGAGCGCCGCTGGTGAGGCCGGCGCGTGCCAGTGAGACTGCGCGGGCGCTGAGTTCCGCCAGATCTCTAACGCTCCGCTCGAAGTCCTCGATGGTGCGGAAGGCGGTGCCGTACAACCGTTGGTCGTCGACGCTCATCTGGGGGATGCGTGATCCGCGGAGCTCGGCCCGGAAACCGCCACTGGCGCTCGTGGAGCGCCGGGTGTTCGCGGGGCTGTGCAAGAAGCCGTGCAGAAAGTCGTTGTCGAGCCGGTCACTCATGGAGACCGCATCGCGTTCGAGGAGCTCGACCAAGCCCGCCCGGACCAGATCGGCCACGCCGACCGTGGCGCCGTCGAGGGCTCCTGGGCCCGAGTCGAGCTGCGGGAGCAGGCCGGCCAGCTCGTGGAGTCTGCCCAGCAGGGCCTCTCGGGTCGCCGTATAGTTCGCTAGATGGTCGGCGCAGGTGGCGGTGATGTGCTGTGCCGGTGTGAGGTCCACCGTCTCATCCAGCAAGTCGATCAGCGGTATGTCCGCGATCTGGTGAAGAGCGGGTTGGAGCGGGCCGTCGGGGTCCGCGTCCGTGAGATCCACCAGCCGGACGGCGGACACCCCGCCTCCCGCGCCCGACGGGCGTGCGAGCATCCACAGGTGCAGGGGCTGGGTGTGTGAGGCGGCCATGCCCGCCGGAAGTGCGATGAGTTGGGTGAGAATGCCGCGCCGTACGAGCTCTGCGCGGATACGGCGACCCGCCTTGCGATAGGCGACGGAGGGGGGCATCACCAGAATCGCCCTCCCACCGGGGGCGACGTGGGCGTAGCAGTGCTGCAGCCAGGCCAGCTCGCTTTCTGCCCTTGTCGGGACGCCGAGCTCCCAGCGGGCGTCGAGCAGCAGGTCTTCACGTCCCCAGTCGGACACGTTGACCGGCGGATCGCACACCACGAGCTCGGCGCGCAGGGTTGGCCAGCCGTCCTCACGGAGGGAGTCGCCCACTTTGACCTTCACATCCGTCCGCCCGGCAAGTCGCGCGCGCATCATGGCCAGACGGGCGGCCTGCGGGTTGAGCTCTTGCCCGATCGACGCTCCACCGCCCGCCTCGCCAAGCGCGAGAAGCAGGGAACCGATTCCGCAGGCCGGGTCGAACACGGTGCCGGTCATCGGGGATAGCGCCGCGCCGGATGCCGTCCCCGCGAAGTGACGCACCGCACGGATCAGCCGGGAGGTCGACACCTGGTCGGAGCCCGCACGGCCGGCCGACTCGATGAAACGCTCCGTCAGGCCTTGCATGACCTGCTCTGGGGGATCTTCCTCGGCGAGATCGCTGATCAGCGCTTTCAGATCAGCGCTCAAGGCGTCGGAGGAGCCGGTGGCGAGCAGCTCACACACATCGCCGAGGGCCCGAACCATGTCGTCGCCGTACCGCCCCCGCAGCTCCTGCCATAGGACGACCTCGGTGGAAACGTCGTTGCCCTTGCGCTGCCGATCCAACCAGGCGTGAACCTCGGAGGAGGCGAACAACGCATTGCGCCCTCCGCCTCCGACAGGCGCGGGAAAGTCGGGGTATCGCTTGCGCCAGTTGGAGACCGCAGCTCGCGTCACCCCGGCCACTCTCGCGATCTCGGCGGCCGAGACCAGAGAATCGGCGTTCATGGAGATAACAGTACACGGGCCACCCCTTGATCCCGAGGGTGAGGTGTATTGACAGCGTCAACATGAATGCCGCGGTAGGCAAACCCCGACTTAACCCCGCCCGGCCGCCTCGGCGCCGCTTGGCCTCAGCGCCAGTTGGTGAAGCGGCGCAGCGCGTATTCCACCGGCCCGTAGCGGTGGCCGCGCAGCCACCACGCGCTGAGCGCCAGCAGTACGGCGAAGATGACGACGGCGATCGCCATCACGCCGAGCGGGGGAACCTGTCCGGCCAGGCCCAGGCCGTACCCGGTGAAGACCAGGCACGCCAGGACGGACTGGCCGAGGTAGTTGGAGGCGGCGACGCGGCCCGCCGGGTCGAGCACGGCGGGGATGGCGGGGAAACGCCTCCCCAGGCGGATCAGCGTGACCACGTAGGCGGCGGAGAGCAGCGGCGCGGTGAGGGTGTGCAGCGCGGTCGCAGCCGGCATCTCGGGGCCGTTGATGTTGAACATCGAAGCGTAGACCACCGCCCCCGGCAGGCCGATGAGGAAGCCGACCCACTGCACGGCGGACATGCGGTGCGCCCACTCGTCGATCCGGTGGAACAGACCCCACCTGCCGGCCGCGAAGCCGAAGAGGAACATCGCCAGCGCCGTGGGCCCCTGCGCGAACCAGATCGCGGGCACGGTGCTGAGGTAGTTGGACACGTTGACGGCGAGGAAGTCGAGCGGCCCTGCGGTCGAGGCCGCGAGCATGCGGGCCCCTTCCTCCGGAGGCAGCGGCGTCATCAGCGTGACGGACGTGGGGCTCAGCGTGATCGCCCACGCGATGAGGGCGTAGAAGGCGGCGACCAGCGTGAGCAGGACGATCCCGGTGATCAGCGCGGTCTTCGGCTTGATGCGGCGAAGGGCCAGCAGAACGAGGCCGAGCACGGCGTAGAGGGTGAGGATGTCGCCCGGCCAGAGCAGCAGGCCGTGCAGCGCGCCGATCACGAACAGTCCCAGGCTGCGGCGCAGCGTGCGGGCGACGATGCCGGCGCCGGCTTTCTCCGCCGAGCTCATCTGGAGCGTGAAGGAGTAGCCGAACAGGAACGAGAAGATGATGTAGAACTTCGACAGCACCAGCGTCTGCACGACGAAGTTGACCGGCCCCGTCGCGCCCATGCCGATCGTGGCGAGCAGCCGGGGGTCGCCGAAGAAGCCGATGTTGGCGAGGAGGATCCCGCCGAGGGCGAAGCCGCGGATGGTGTCGACCTCGTGGACGCGCGGCTGGACGGGACGCACGTTCGTCAATGTCATGTACCGCACACCCCGCCGACTCCCCACTCGGAGGAAAGACCGTGATGTCCCGCCCGCGTGACACGGGGGGTGTGCCTGGGGGACCGCCCGTCGCCTTCTCGCGGGTCGATCGTTTCTCTGGCTTTCATGCCCCAAGCATGATCGAGGCCGGTGCCGTAAACCATCCTCTGGGAGGCCGTGTGCCCTCCTCCTTGGGGAGGAGCCCGTGGGGACTCGGCCGACTGCCCGCAGACGGTGACCCGGGCGGGGCCGCCGCCCGACATTCGAGCAGCGGTTTTCAAAGCGCTCCGATAATCGAAATGGCGGCCCTCGGCAGAGGGCCGCAATCAATCCGGGCATTAATGCTGAAATGTGGCACTTGGTTTGGAATGGATTGAAAGCGAGCCGATCGACTTGTGCCTTATGGTTGATCTTGAGAGCCTGGCGATGACGTCCCAACAGGAATAAGCGAAAGGACTAAATCCGGATATGTCCGACATCCCCCAGGACGGACTTGCCCCGATAGACTTACAGACCGACCGGCCGCACTCGGCGCGGGTCTACGACTACATTGTGGGCGGCAAGGACAACTTCGCCGCCGACCGGGAGACCGCGGCCGCGGTGCTGGCGGACTGGCCGGGACTGCGCACGTCGATGCGGGCCAACCGGGCGTGCATGCACAGGATGGCGCGCCACCTCACCGAGCTCGGCGTGCGGCAGTTCATCGACGTCGGCACCGGCATTCCAGCCTCGCCCAACCTGCACGAAGTGGTGCAGGAGACAGCGCCCGACGCGCGGATCGTCTACGTCGACAACGACCGCATCGTCCTGGCCCACGCGCGTGCGCTGCTGGCCGGCACCCCCGAGGGGCGCATCGTCTACATCCAGGCCGACATGAACTCCCCCGAGGCCCTCCTCGGCGACCCCGCCCTCCACGACGTGCTCGACCTCTCGCAGCCCGTCGCGCTCACCGTGATCGCGATGCTGCAGTTCGTGGAGGACGCCCAGGGCCTGGTGGAGGCGCTCCTCGCGCCGCTCTCCCGGGGCAGCCACCTCGCCATCACCATCCCCACGGGCGACCTCGCCCCCGAGTCCGAGCGGCTGGCCCGCGAATACACTCGCCGCGGCATCCCCATGTACCTGCGCGGCCACGCCGAAGTGGAACGCCTGTTCACCGGGCTGGAGCTCCTCTCCCCCGGCGTCGTCCCGATGCCCCGCTGGCGCCCCGCTCCCGGCGATCCGCCTCTCGCGGACACCGACACCAACATGTACGCCGCGATCGGCCGCAAGCCGTAGCGCCCGCAAGCCCTGGGCACCCTCTCCGCGACGTCCGCGTCGTGCGTCAGTACGGTTCGCGGAACGGTTCAGTGGAACTTTTCACCGCGTCGAGAACCTGTTGCATCGCAGGCCCGGCCACGTAGTACCGGCCGCGTGCCTGCCCCTGAGCGGTCAGCCACCCGAACCGGCAGAGGTCCCGGATATCGCGGGTCGACTGCTGGGTGCTCAGTTCCGCATCCTGCTGGTAGATGGCGCGGCGGACTTTGGACCCCCAGAATGCGGGCAGGAGAGCGAAGATGACTCGCTCGTCCAGTCCGGCGAGCGCGACGACCTCCGTGAGCATCCCCCAGGCCCGGCTGATCAGGTCGACTCGACGTTTGGCCTGCTGGGCTTGGAGGTGATGAGCGCGCAGGCAGAACCTGATCCAGGGGTGCGCGTCGCCGTCGGGGCTCCAGTGCGCTCCTCCGGTCCTCTTGAGGATCTCGTAGTAGGCATAGGTGTTCTGCCCCCGGCCGAGCCACTCCTCGATGGAAGAGAACTCCGCGGGTATCAGCGCCTCACGCGAGAAGACCAGAGTGGAAAGCGCACGGGACATACGGCCGTTACCATCAGCCCACGGGTGAATGTTGACCAGGTTCAAATGCGCCATCGAGGCGCGAACGGCGACCGGCGCGTCGAGGTCGCCTTCGTTGAGCCAGGAGACCAGTTCCTCCATCAAGCCGCCGACCTCGTCGGTGTCAGGTCCGGTATAGATGGCAATGACCGGATCATCCGGGCTGGAAAGGTAGACCATTCCCTTCCGGAACCGACCTGGGCGTTTGTCCGGATGGTGCTCCTGCATCATGAAGTGCAGGCTGTTGAGCAGCCCGGTCTCATAGCGGAAACCATCCCCGGCGTCCGACAGCGCCTGAATGTAGGTCATCGCCCGCTGGTAGCCTTCCAGCTCCGAACGGATCGCCTCATCGGTCTCCAGCGACTCCTCGCCGACCATGAGGGCTTCGACATCGTCGACCGACGCCGGATAGCCCTCGATCGCATTCGACCCCACAATCGCCCTCGCGGTGAGGTTTCGCCGCAGGTGCTTGGTCCAGCGCGCCCGCGGCTGGACGTGAAGACGAAGGTCGTGCCGCATCTTCTCGATCTCTTCGATCACCTGGCGGTCGGCCCCGTCGAGCCTTGGCGTCTCGAATAGCATGACTTCATGATGCAATCATCGTGTCATCGAGGCAAGCTAAACGGCTAGGAGCATTGGCGGCTCGCCGGTTGAGGTGGAGGTCGGCAATCGTGATCTTCCAATGGCGTGTGCGCGACACGGTCTCCATCGACGACTGCGCGGAGAACGTCCGCGCGGCGGAGCGGATGGGCATGGCGGGGCACCACTTCACGTCCCTGGGTTCCCTGCGCGAGCGGATCGAGAGCGCGTTCTCACGGGGTCCGGTAAAGATCGTAAAGAACAGGACAACTATGGTTGACCTGGGGATTAACGTCTAGGGGGACGACAGTGGAACGCCGCGAGATCGAAGTTTTCCTGACTCTGGCCGAGGAGTTGCACTTCCGCCGTACGGCAGAGCGGTTGCACCTTTCCACCGCGCGGATCAGCCAGTCGGTCAAGGAACTGGAGCGGCACATCGGCACGCGCCTGTTCGAACGGACCAGCCGCCGGGTGGCCCTCACCCCGATCGGACGGCAACTCCTTGAAGACCTGCGGCCCGGCTACGACCAGATCTGCCAGGGGATCGCCCTGGCGACCGCCGCCGGGCGCGGCATCACCGGCCTCCTCCGCATCGACGTGCTGGGCGCGACCGGCGAACACTTCCTCGTCAGGGCCGCCCGGCTGTTCCGCCACCGCCACCCGGGCTGCGAGGTCCGCATCCGGCAGGTGCGGCTCGGGGAGCACCTCACTTCCCTGCGCGACGGCGAGACGGAGCTGCTGTTCACCGGCTTCCCCGTCCACGAGCCCGACCTGACCGCCGGACCCGTCCTGTTCCGCGAGCCGCGCGCGCGCAGACGCACGCGCGCCGCGTCGCCCCGGCGGCAGCCGTACGCCCTCGACCCCGCGGACGAACCGGGTGCGGTCACCACCCGCCTCACGCGGACGACGTCATGGTCGGATGTCGTCTACGTGCCGTTCCGGAATGCCGTGCCCCTCCACTGGAGGCTCATCCGGCGGGTCGGCGACGAGACCCACCAGATGCGGGCCTTCGCCCAGGCCGCCCGCGACACCGCCGAAACCGGCGGCTTGGAGACCCGGCCCCGGCTCCCCGCCTGAACACCGCGCCGCGCCGCCGCCGGCCTATCAGCCGACCACCCCCGGGATCTCCCGGCCGCGCCCTCCGGCGTCGCCGGACGGGACGTGCCCACCGGCGGCGGAGGTTTCGCATCGGCGGAGACAGGGACCGGCATTCTGCGCCAAGATGGGGCCCACGGTCCCGGACCCGATGATCGGCGTGTTGATGATCATGCCGGGCGGGCGAGGGGCCGCGATGCCGGATCGGGGGCGATCGCATCGCGGAAGCCGTACAACTCCTGTTTCCCGCTCGACCTGCCCCCAACGCAGGATGCGCATACCGAAGTAGATCGACGAGCGGGACTTGGAAACTGAATAGGCGCAAGGAGGCTCGGGTGAGAATCGTCATCGGGGTCGTCGGCCCGCACGATCTGGTCGACGACGTCGCCGCGGTCTGCGAGGAGCAACCGGGGGTGAGCGCCCTGCGGCTGGACTACGACCACGAGTCGCAGGCCCCCGCGATCACCGAGGCGCACACCGCAGGCGTCGAAGGATGGCTGTTCACAGGCGTGGCGCCGTACACCCGGGCCCGCGACGCCGACACCCTCGCCAGGCCGGCCGCCTTCGTCGACCACGCGGGCGTGACGCTGCTGAGCGCGATCCTACGGCTCCAGCGCCAGGGCCTCGACGTGACACGCCTGTCCATCGACACCCTGCCCGCGGCGGATGCGGCGGCCACGTTCGCCGAGGCGGGCCTGCCCATCGAGCATGTGCGCATGCTGCCGTACCGCACCGAGCTGACCGACAGGAACGCGATCACCTTTCACCGCCGCGGCCCCGCCCACCCGGTCATCACCTGCCTCGGCCCGGTGTACGACGCGCTCCGCGACGAGATGCACGTGCTGCGGCTGACGCCGTCGGCGCACTCCGTCCGCGTCGCGCTGCGGCAGCTTCTGCTGACCGCGGAAAGCCGGGCTCAGGAAGACGCCCAGATCGCCCTCGGCCTGATCGAGGTGGAGAGGGAGGAGGGGCTGCTGCGCGAGGCGACGGCGCTCGGCGGCACACTCGCGGCGTTCCGGGGCGGCACCCACCTGCTGGTGACGACCCGCGGGCCGCTTTACGACGCGACCGGCGGCTTCTCCGGGCTGCCCATGCTGGCGAGGCTGGCCGCACGCAACCGGATGGCGCGTGTCGGTTTCGGTCTGGGCCGCAGCGCGGCGGAGGCCGAGAGCCTGGCCCGGCGGGCGCTCAGCCGCGCCCGGCGCATCGGCGAGGTGGCGGCGGTGCTGTCGCTGCGCGCCGACACCGACATCGTGCTGGACTCGGTGGCCCCTGCCCCCGCCGGCGAACCGAATCTCGCCGTCATCGCCCGCAGGGTCGGCCTGTCGGTGCCGACGCTGTCGAAGCTGATGCAGGCCCGGGCCGCGGCCGGCGGCGAGCCCCTCACCACCCGCGAGATCGCCGAGCAGCTCTCGGTCCAGCAGCGTACGGCGCGGCGCATGCTCCACCGCCTCGAACTCGCCGGCCTCGCCGAGCGGACCGGCAACCTCACCAGCGGGTCGAGCGGCAGGCCGCTCACCCTCTACCGATTAACCCTCTGAAACAGCCCCGCCCGTACGGCTCACCGGCGGACCCATCACCCCGCCGATCACGGTGCTTGATGCAGATCGACGGATACGGATAAGGACCAACCCGTTGACGCGACAATGTCAACACCTCCAGAGGCCACCGACCTCCCTGATCCCAAAAGGCTTGATCTCACGGTAAGCGCCTGGCCTGAAATGACAACCCCGCATATAGACCTATTTTTCATCGCATTCGAGCCTTAAAAGGCTTCGGCAAGACCCCAAATACCGGCCCCTTCAGCCGGCCATTTCCGCTCTCCCCGGCCGACCCGCGCGACCGCCGTCAGGATCACTCAGGCGGGGTGTCGTGTCCGGCGCCCCGCCGTGTACGGCGCGCCTCGATCTCGGCCGTGTCCAAAGCAGCGGCCTCCTCGGGGGTGGGCGCGGTGCCGCCGAGGTGGACCGGTTGCCACCAGGCGCCAGGGCGAATGTCAGGGTAGGCGCGCTGGGCCTGATCGAGCATGGCGGACAGGCGGACGCGCAATTCCGCGGTGAGGGCGGCGGGGTCGTCGTCGGCCTGGGGAAAAGTGGGCTCGCCGACGACGATGGCGATCGGCACGTGCCGCTGAAGGAGATTGCGCGGGCAGCCCTTGCTCCAGAGACGCTGCGTGCCCCACAGGGCGACGGGGATCAGCGGCACGCCGGCCGAGGCGGCCATGCGCACGGCGCCGCTCTTCATATCCTTCACCGTGAACGAGCGACTGATCGTGGCCTCGGGGAAGACCCCGACGATCTCCCCTCCCCGCAGGGCACGCACCGCGTGGTCATACGCTGCGGCTCCCGCGGATCGGTCCACGGGGATGTGGTGCATGGCACGCATGAGAGGGCCGGAGATCTTGTGGTCGAAGACCTCCTTCTTGGCCATGAACCGCACGAGCCGCCCAGCGGGGCGGGCGGCGAAACCAGCGAAGATGAAGTCCAGGTAGCTCACATGGTTGGCGGCCAGCACCGCTCCCCCGGCCTTCGGGACATGCTCGGCGCCTTCCACGCGCAGCCTCAGGTCCAAGGCGCGAAACGAGGTCAGCGATGTCCAGATCACGGGCGGATACACGATATCGGCCATATCCGGAACCGTAACCTACGCACCAGTAACTAGGCGACCCACCTCGCCGCAGTGTCCACCAACCCCCTGCGTCGAACGCCGACCCGATCAGAGATGCAAGGCGTAGGGCAGGTTATGCAACAGGTCCCCGTCAACCCTTACCCCGGTCTCAAATTCAAGGAAAGCCATGAAGACCGCCTGCAGATACACGGGATCGGCGTATTCGTTGTCTTCGAGGTGGCTATCACCCTCCTCCAGCAAGGACCGGTACGACCTGCCAGTGGCGGAGGTCCTGGCCCACTTGCGCAAGCGGGAGGTCTGAGGCGCCGAGGGCCGGCCGCCCCCGTCTCCGCAGTTCCGCCAGTCGAGCCTTCTGTGGGGCCGCCAACGAGTTCACCGGCGGACTCATCACCTGGGCGTGGAAGGCGCGTCGAGGTAGCGGCCGAGCTGGGTGAGGGTGGCGTCCGGGGCGGCCGGGGTCGGGCATGCCAAGCATGGCGAAGCCGGCGACGATGTGCGGGTCGGTGTGCTCGTCGTGGCGGCCGGGGCCGTAGAGGTAACCGAGCTGGCCGCGGATGTTGGACCCGGTCGGTTTGGTGACTCCTCCGTCTCCTACCCCGGCCCCAGTCCCGGCACCGGGCTCGATCCAACCCCACCGCCGGCTCCGGGCTGCTGCGCCGTACCGGGCTGTTGGCCGACCCCGGCGCCGGGCTGCTGAACGGTGCCCGGCTGTTGGCCGATCCCGTCGGCGCCGGGGGCGGGTCGCGGTGCCGTGCCGGGCTGTTGGGCGGTGCCCGGCTGGGGGGCGTAGGCGGGTGGGGGCGTGGCGGCGGCCGAGGGGGCGGGGTCGGTGGGGACGATGAAGGTTTCGGGATGTGAGGGGGCCGGGTCGGGGGCGGCCTGTGCGCCGCCGAGGCCGACGAAGATGCCGATGAGGAACCCGGCGACGCCTGTGAGCCCGGAGACCAGCAGGATCACGGTGGCGCTCCCGAAGCGCGGGGGCGGCGGGTGCGGGGGGTAGCGCGGGTCGGGATAGCCGTATGCCATCTCTCGTCCCTCTCAGTCGGCTTCTCCAAGAGCTACCACAGATGCCGGGGCCTCTGATCATATCGCCGTAACTGCACCCTCATTGCAACTACAAAATCCCTTCAGTTAATGTCCAAATGTTGCTTACCCCCGGAGGTCCCCCATGAGGCTGGTCCGGCGTGCCGCCGTGCTCCCGCTGACACTCGCTCTGTTGACCGCCGCCGCGTGCTCGGCGCCCACGCCCCCCGCCGGGAGCGCTCCACAGCAGGATGACACGTTCGTCATCGCGCTCAGCGCGGAGTTCGAGAGCCTGAACCCGATGCTCGGCTACTCCCCCGACGGGGGGTCGCTGATCTACGACGGGCTGATGAGCCGGGCGGCCGACCTGTCGATGCAGCCGGCGCTGGCGTCGGCGGCGCCCACGACGGCCGAGGACGGCAAGACGGTCACGTTCACGCTGCGCGACGGGGTGAAGTTCCACGACGGCAGGCCGCTGACCAGCGCCGACGTGGAATACACCTACGAGACGATGCTCGATCCGAAGAGCAGCTCGCCTATCGCCGGGGACTACGCGGCCATCAAGGAGGTCGAGGCTCCGGACGCTACGACGGTGGTGTTCAAGCTGGCCTACCCGTATGC
The DNA here is from genome assembly GCF_900100605.1 of Sinosporangium album. Classification (GTDB taxonomy): domain Bacteria; phylum Actinomycetota; class Actinomycetes; order Streptosporangiales; family Streptosporangiaceae; genus Sinosporangium; species Sinosporangium album. Next base: position 173,159 of record NZ_FNCN01000001.1, read on the forward strand.
GCCGCTGGTGCAGCGGACGACGCTCGGCATTGTGCCGAAGGGCAGCCCGTTGGAGGGTACGCCGCCGGGCACCGGACCTTACCGCTTCGGAGCCTGGACTCCCGGTGACAAGGTCACCTTCAGCGCCAACGCCGAGTATTGGGGCGGCGCTCCGGCGATCAAGAACGTGGTGGTCGCGTTCGCTGAGGACGACAATGTGCGTGCGACTCGCATGAAGGCGGGCGAGTTCGACGCGACGATCCTGCCGCCGAAGGTGGCGGCGCCGTTCCGCACGGAGACCGGGGTGAAGGTCTACGACGTGGCGAGCGCCGACTACCGCGGGATCATGTTCCCGATGAAGGAGCCGGTGACGGGCGACCTGGCGGTCCGCAAGGCGTTCAGCCTGGCGATGGACCGGCAGGCGATGGTGGACACGATCCTGGCGGGCGCCGGTGTCCCGGCGTTCGGACCGCTCCCGACGGAGAGCGAGTGGAACAACCCCGAGGTGACCGGGGCCGGCGCGAGTGACACCGCCGCGGCCGGCAAGGTGCTGGATGAGGCGGGCTGGAAGCCCGGCCCGGACGGCGTCCGGGTGAAGGACGGCAAGCGTGCCGAGTTCACGCTGATGTATCCCGCGGGTGACTCGCTGCGGAAGGAGCTCGCGCTGGCGGCGGCCTCCGACGCCACGAAGGTGGGCCTCGACGTGAAGCCCGCCGGTCTGGACTGGGACGCCATTGAGCCCCGCATGTCCAAGGACGCGCTCATGATGGGCTGGGGCAGCCCGTTCGACCCGGACTACATCAACTATGAGCTGTTCCACTCGAAGTACGCGGGCAAGGGGTACTTCAACCCCGGCCTCTACGACAACCCCAAAGTGGACGAGGCACTGGACAAGGCCCGTGAGTCGGGCGACAAGGCCACCCGCAAGGCCGCCTACGCCGAGTTCCAGAAGCTCATCTTCGACGACCACACGTGGTCCTTCCTGGTGTTCCTCAAGCACGTCTATGTGGTCCGCGGCGACTGGGTGGGCCCGACGCCGGGCGTGGACGCGCACGAGCACGCCACCGGCGGCCTGTTCCGCGACCTGCACACGTGGAAGCCGGCCGCGTGAGGGTCATCCTCCGCATGGTGGCCTGGCGGGTGGCGTTCGCCGTACCGCTGCTGCTGATCGTGACGGTCGGCATGTTCGCGCTGGCGAAGGCGTCGCCGTTCGACCCGGTCCGCCAGTATCTGGGGGACCGGGCGATGGTCACCGCGCCCGAGGTCATGGAGAGGATCCGGGAGAACTGGGGCATCGACCGTCCGGTGCTTGAGCAGTTCACGGCGTGGCTGGGGAACTTCCTCCAGGGCGACTACGGCGAGTCGCGGACGTTCCACCGGCCGGTGGCCGAGGTCATCATGGACCGTCTGCCGTGGACGCTGCTCGCGACGGGCTGCGCGATCGTGCTCATGCTCGTCGGCAGCCTGATCGTGGGCACGATCGCCGCGTGGCGGCGGGACTCGTGGGTGGACCGCGTCATCAGCGGCGGCGCTTTCGCCAACGAGTCGGTGCCGGTGTTCTGGCTGGGGCTGCTGGCCATGTGGGTCTTCGCCGTACAGCTCGGGTGGCTGCCGGCGGGCGGCCTCACCGACCCGGCGTCGACGACGGTGGATCCGCTGGACGTGGCGCACCACATGGTGCTTCCGGTGCTGGTGCTCGCGGTGTCGCAGTCGTCGTGGCTGGTGCTGTTCGTCCGCGAGTCGGTGATCGGCACACTGCGTGAGGATTACGTGATCGGCGCCCGGGCCCGCGGTCTGCGTGAGCGCACGGTGCTCGTACGGCATGCGCTGCGCTCGGCTCTGCTCCCGTTCCTGACGCTGCTCGGCGCGCGGATGCCGGAGCTGGTCACGGGGGCGATCCTGGTGGAGAGCGTGTTCTCGTGGCCGGGTGTGGCGTCGGCGTCGGTGCAGGCGGCGCTGGCGGTGGACTTCCCGCTGCTGGCGGTGACGACGCTGCTCGGCACGCTCGCGGTGCTCGGGGGCAACCTGCTGGCCGACATCGGATACACGATCGCCGATCCGCGGGTGCGCACGCTGGGGGTGGGCTGATGACCTCGGTCGCTCTTCCCCAGGCGGGGCGGCGGCGCCGTTCGCTGGTGTTCGCGGTGGCGACGCTGGTGGTTCTCGGCCTGGCCGTACTGCTGGTGCCGCCGATCGTGCAGCTCGACGAGCGGATCGTGGACCTGCGTTCGGCGGGGCTGCCGCCGTCGCTGTCGCATCCGCTGGGCACCGATGAGGTGGGCCGGGACGTGCTCCTCAGGTCGATCTACGGACTCCGCGTGTCGTTCACGGTCGGGATGGTGGCCTCGCTGGTGTCGATCACGATCGGCGGCCTGGTGGGGCTGGTCGCGGGCAGTGTCGGCGGCACCGTCGACCGGGTGCTGATGCGGGTGCTGGACGGGTTCAACTCGATCCCGCATCTGCTGCTCGGCATCTTCATCGTGGCGATGTTCTCGCCGAGTCCGGTGGCCGTGGTGGTGTCGGTGGGGGTCACCCACTGGACGACGACGGCGCGCATCGTGCGTTCGGAGGTGCTCAGCCTGCGGTCGAGGCCGTTCATCGAGGCGGCGATCTCGGGCGGCGCGAGCCGGGCCCGGGTGCTCCGCCGCCATCTGCTGCCGCATCTGTTCCCGCATCTGATCCTGGCCACCGTGCTGATGATCCCGCACGCGATCTGGCACGAGACGGCGCTGAGCTTCCTCGGGCTGGGCCTGCCCCCGCACATGGCCTCCCTGGGCAACATGATCAGCGACGGGCAGCGGTCGCTGCTGACCGGTGACTGGTGGGCGAGCCTGGCTCCCGGCCTGTTCATCGTGCTGCCGACGCTCGCCGTCGCCCTGCTGGCCAACCATCTGCGCGACCGGCTCAATCCGCGGCGGCGATCGGAGTTGTCCCTGTGAACCGGCTAACGGTGGAGAATCTGTCGGTGTCGTTCCGCATCCCCGGCGCGGTGGTGCGGGCGGTGAGCGAGGCGAGTTTCACGGTACGGCCGGGCCGCTGCCTGGCCCTGGTCGGCGAGTCGGGGTGCGGCAAGTCGGTGCTCGCGCACGCGCTGCTGGGCCTTCTTCCGGGGAATGCGGAGGCGTCGGGCAGTGCCGTACTCTCGCAGAGCGGGGGCGGCGGGGACGTCGAGCTGATCGGGGCGTCCGAGCGCACGCTGGCCGGCAGGGTGCGGGGGCGGGCGATCGGGCTGATCCCGCAGTCGCCGGCGACGCATCTCACCCCGGTGCGCACGGCCCGCGCCCAGATGCAGGAGGCGGTGCGCGAGATGGGGCGGCCTCCCGGCACGGCGGACGAGCTGGCCGAGAAGTTCGGCCTGAGCCCCGCCGACCTGGACAAATATCCGCACGAGCTGTCGGGCGGCATGGCGCAGCGGGTGGCCAACGCGATGGCGCTGGCCGGGGATCCGTGGCTGCTGCTGGCCGATGAGCCGACGACCGGCCTGGACCGCGACCTGGTGGATCGGGCGATGGGGGCGCTGCGGGCGCTGTGCGACGAGGGCCGGGCGGTGCTGCTGATCACGCACGATCTGCGGGCGGCCGAGCGGGTGGCCGATGATCTGGCGGTGATGTATGCCAGTCGGATCGTCGAGTTGGGGCCGGTGCGGGAGGTCCTGGACCGGCCGCGCCATCCTTACAGCGCGGGTCTGGTGGACGCCCAGCCGGATCGGGCTTTCGTCCCGGTTCCGGGGATGCCGCCGGAGTTGACCGCCCTGCCCGACGGGTGTGCGTTCGCGCCCCGCTGCGGCCACCGTACGGACGCGTGTGACGTCCGGCCGGCGCGCGGCGGTGGGGACGGGCGGGTGGCGTGCCACCACCCGCTCGCGGTGCAGGATGGCGTGCAGGAGGACGCGAAGGAGGACAGCCGTGCTTGAGGCGCGCGACATCACCGTGCGGTACGGCTCCCGCACGGTTCTCGACCGGGTGAGCCTGACCGTCGAGCCGGGCGCGGTGCTGGGCCTCGGCGGTCCCAGCGGGTGCGGTAAGTCCACGCTGGCGCGGGTGATGGCGATGATGCTGCGCCCGCGGTCGGGCTCGGTCGCCGTGGACGGGCGGCCGGTGTCGCGGTGGCGGCAGCGCGCCCCGCGCGAGCTGCGCACCCGGGTGGCGCTGATCTACCAGCAGCCGCGCTTGGCCGTCGATCCCCGGCTGACCCTCAGGGAGATCGTGGCCGAGCCTCTGGCCGCCGCCGGGACGGCCGCCGCAGGAACGGCCGCCGCAGGAACGGGCACCGCCGGAACGGGCACCGCAGGAACGGGCACCGCCGGGACGGGCACCGCCGGGACGGGCACTGCAGGAACGGCCGACGCCGAGCGGGTGGCGGCGCTGGCGGCCGAGGTGGGGCTCACCGGCGACCTGCTGACCCGCCGGCCGCACGAGGTGTCCGACGGGCAGCTCCAGCGGGCGTGTGTGGCGCGGGCGCTGATCCTGTCGCCCGGCTATCTGATCTGCGATGAGATGACCACGATGCTGGACGCCTCGACGCAGGCCCACCTGGTGCGCGTGGTGAACGCCTACCGGGAGCGCACGGGGGCGGGCGTGCTGGCCATCAGCCACGACGCGGTGCTGCTCGGGCGGTGGGCGGACGGCGTGGCCGAGCTCGGGCAGGGCGGGAAGGCCGCCGTCTCCGTGTGATCCCCCCCGGAGGGCTCACTCTCCTGACAAGTCGGCATTACTGACCAAATAATGACCAATCTCGGTCAAGAAATGATCTATACCTAAAAAATCAAGTCTGGTTAGACTCCGCGTTGGATCCGGCCGCCCGGTCAGGGCGGCCGGACAACTCGTCACCCAGCGGGGAGGGGGCCGAGTCCCCTTTCCGTGCGCCATTGGGTGACACGCCCCCGCGTGCCGTACACCCCATGCACTCCGTGTACGGCTCACGCCTCCGTGTGGTCGGCGAGCTTCCCTCAGCCCCCTCATGGAGGTGTCGTGTCAACGAAGTCCCGGCCCACCTGGTTACCCGGCTCACCCCGAGCCGGAACCCGGCGTGCGGCGGCGGTAGCCGTCGTGGCGACGGCCGCGCTCCTTCCCCAGCAGGCCGCGCTGGCGGCCCCCACCCCCACCCCCTCGCCCGCCGCGAGCTCGGCCTCGACGTCGAAGTGGACGGCGAAAGCCGTACCGCCCGGCGAAATCGTCAACGGCGCCCGCTCGCCCAGCGGCAAGCTGGCGGAGAGCAGCGCCGAACTGCTGAAGTCGACGGCGATCACACCGGCCGGTGTGATCGTCAAATTGGACTACGACTCGCTCGCCTCCTACCGGGGCGGGCTGCCCGGCCTGCCGGGCACGAGCCCGGCGAAGACCGGCAAGCCGCTGGACACGCGCAGCGCCGACGCGAAGAAATACGAGAAGCACATTGAAGCTGTGGAAGGCGCGTTCCTCTCGGAGCTCGCCAAGCGCATCCCCGAGGCCGAGGTCGGGCAGCGGCTGCGCACGGTCTACGGCGGGGTGAGCCTGCGGCTGCCCGCCAACCGCTCCGCCGAGCTGCTCAAGCTGCCCGGCGTGGCGGCCGTGCAGGAGGACAAGCGGCAGCAGCTCCTCACCAACAAGAGCCCCGCGTTCATCGGCGCCCCGGCGATCTACTCCAAGCTGGGCGGCAGCGCCTCCTCGGGCAAGGGCGTGGTCGTCGGCGTGCTCGACTCGGGCGCCTGGCCCGAGCACCCGCAGTTCGCCGACCCGGGCGGCCTGCCGGCCGCCCCGCCCACCAAGGACGGCACGCCCCGGGTGTGCGACTTCGGCGACAACCCTCTGACGCCGGCGAACGACCCGTTCACCTGCAACGACAAGCTCATCGGCGCGCACACCTTCCTCGACACCTACAACGAGGCCGTGGGCGGCGAGGTCTACCCCGACACGGCGCGCGACTCCAACGGCCACGGCACCCACACCGCCACCACATCGGCCGGCGGCCCGGTCGCCGACGCCAACCCGCTGGGCATCAGCCGCGGCCCGATCCACGGCATCGCCCCCGCGGCGCACGTGTCGGTCTACAAGGTCTGCGGGAAGGAGGGCTGCTACCCCTCGGACATGGTGCAGGCCATCGGCCGCGCCGTACTCGACGGGGTGCGGGTCATCAACTTCTCCATCTCCGGAGGCCGCGACCCCTACAGCGACGCCGTCGAGCTGGCCTTCCTCGACGCCTACGCCTCCGGGGTCTTCGTGTCGGCCTCGGCGGGCAACTCGGGCCCGACGGCGGGCAGTACGGACCACCGCAGCCCGTGGGTGACCACGGTGGCCGCCTCCACCCAGGCGCGGACGTACCAGTCCACGCTCACCCTCACCGGGACGGGCGGGGCCACCGCCACGCTGAAGGGCGCGAGCGTCACGGGCGGCATCGCCTCTCCGCTGCCGGTCGTGCCCGCCTCGGCTCCGCCGTACTCCAACCCGCTGTGCACCGCGCCCGCGCCCGCCGGGCTGTTCGCCGGGAAGATCGTCATCTGCGAGCGCGGCCCGGGCCGGGTGCTGAAGAGCCACAACGTACGGCAGGGCGGGGCGGCCGGGCTGATCCTGGTCAACACCACACCGCTCGACGTGATGACCGACAACCACTGGGTGCCCACCGTCCACCTGGACAAGCCCGAAGGCGACGCCCTGTCGGCGTTCCTCGCCGCCAACCCGGCGGCGACGGCCTCCCTCACGCAGGGCACGGAGACCACGTGGGCGGGCGACGCGATCACCACGTTCTCCTCGCGGGGTCCGGGCGGCGACTTCCTCAAGCCGGACGTGACCGCGCCCGGCCTGCACATCCTCGCCGGCCACACGCCGAGCACCGAGTCGCCGTCGGAGGGCCCGCCCGGGAACCTCTACCAGGCCATCGCCGGCACCTCGATGTCGGCGCCGCACGTGGCCGGGTCGGCGGCGCTGCTGTTCGCGCTCAACCCGACGTGGACGCCCGGCCAGGTCAAGTCGGCCTTGGAGACGACGGCCGTCACCGCGGTCACCAAGCAGGACCGCGTCACCCCGGCCGACCCGTTCGACACCGGCGGCGGGCGCGTGAACCTCACCAAGGCGGGCGACCCCGGTCTCACGCTGGACGAGTCCGCGGCGAACTTCGCCGCCTCGGCGACCGACCCGCTGAACCGGATCGACCTGAACCTGCCGTCGGTGAACGCACCGGTCATGCCCGGCCTGATCACCGCCAAGCGCACCGTGACCAACGTGTCCAACCGGACGTTGACCTACCGGGCGTCGGGCACCACCGTGTCCGGCGCGACCATCGCGGTCGTGCCCCCGGTGTTCACGCTGCGCCCCGGCAAGAGCGCCTCGCTGAAGGTGGTCGTCACGGCCCCGGGGCTGGCCGACGGGCAGTACTTCGGCCGCGTCGACCTCAAGCAGGTCGGCGGCAAGCGGCACCTCGGCCTGCCGGTCGCGTTCTACCGCCAGGAGGGCGCCGTGCCGGTGGAGCAGACCTGCGCGCCGGCCGCCATCGCGCGAGGCGCGGAGACCACCTGCACGGTGAGCGTGCGCAACGACACCTTCACCGCGACCGAGGTGACGGCCGTCAGTACGGTGAACTCCAAGCTGTCGGTCACCTCGGCGACCGGGGCCGCCTCCGCCGGGTCGCGGGTGGTGACGGCCAAGCAGACCTTGCCCGGACGGACGCCCGACAACCCGGTGGTGTCTCCGGGAAGCGGGCCCGCGCCGTATCTCCCGCTCGACGCGTTCGGGTTCACGCCGACGCCGGTGGGCAACGAGCAGGCGGTCAACCTGACCGTGCCGGCGTTCGTATACGCCGGTAAGACGTACACGCGCATCGGCGTCGTGTCGAACGGCTACGCCGTACCGGGAGGCGTCACCTCGGCGGACCAGATCAGCGCGGCGCCGCAGGCGCTTCCCGACCCCGCGGTGCCCAACAACGTGCTGGCCTCGTACTGGACCGACCTCGACGGCACCGGAGCGCCGGGCGTCTACGCCGGCATCCTCACCGACGGCGTGAACGACTGGGTCGTCCTGGAGTGGCGGGTCCATGTGGCCGGGACCACCGCCCTGAAGGTGTTCCAGCAGTGGATCGGCGTCAACGGTACGGAGGACATCACCTTTGCCTACGATCCCGCGAACCTGCCGGGCGCGCCGGGCGGCGGACTGGAGCTCACGGTGGGCGCGGAGAACGACGCGGGCACCGGCGGCAGCCGTACCACCGGGCCGCCGACCGGGGACCTGCGCGTGGCGAGCACGCCGGGAGCCCCCGGAGGCACGCTGACGTACTCCTTCAAGGCCAAGGGCGTCGCGCGGGGCGAGGGGACGGTGACCACCGGCACCTCGACCGCCGAGGTCAAGGGCATCACCCTGGAGGTGGACAAGGTCACCGTTCAGTAGGACGGGCCGGTAGGACAGCCCTGTAGGACGGGTCCCGAGAGAGCGCCGGGCCCCGCGCGAGTCGCGGGGCCCGGCGTTCAGCCGTAGGGGTTCAGGGACTGCCGGGGCTCGGGGACGGGGGACGGCCCTTTCGGGGAGGCCGGGGTGGGGAGGTCGAGCTCAGCGTGTGTCGAGCTCCAGGGTGCCGAACTCAGGGTGCCGAACTCAGAGTGCGGGGCGCGCCGTGGATGTAGCCCACGAGAGACGCCTTTTCCGTCTCCAGTTCCTCGATCGCGCTTTTCACCACGTCACCGATGCTGACGATTCCGATGAGTCTTCCGTCTTGCACCACGGGGACGTGGCGGAACCGCTGGGTGGTCATGGTCTTGCGCAGTTCCTCGACGTTCTCACCGGGGTGGCATGTGCGCACCTCGGTGGTCATGATCTGTGACACCGGCGCGTCGAGGATCGCCGGGCCGCACTCGTTGAGCCGCCGCACTACGTCACGCTCCGACACGATGCCGGCGATGCCGACGCCGTCTTCGGAGACCACGACAGCGCCGATGTTCCGTTCGGCGAGTGTGGCCAGCAACTCGGTGACGCTCGCGTGCGGCGGCACGGTCACGACATCCCTACCCTTACCTCGCAAGATCGTGCCGATAAGCATGGAAACCACCTCGGATCATGCTTTAGGTACCTGTCACAATCCCCATCTCGAAGGTCCTTAAGCACCGTCAGGGGGCCCGTTCTCCAGGTCGGGCGGGCCCGGCTTCCGGCCGTCACCGAAGGCCCTGCCGGAGACATGGGTCGCATGGGCCGGACGGGCACGGATCAGCGTCGACATTCAGCGGGGACGGCGTAAACCCCTCACGGCCAGGCAACATCGTGATAGCGGCCCTCGTCAAGGGGGCACGTCATGCCGCGAAGGCGCCCTTCCGGGGTTGTCATGAATCGCGGTATCCGCTGGATAATGCATGCAATAGCACACTTTGGGGGTTTCGATGGGTGAGAACTCGCCGCTCAACACAGGCAGCCACGATCTTCCGGTGTCCGAGGCGCTCGCGACGTTCATGAAGTCCGGCTGGGCCGACACCACCCAGTCCGGCCTCACCGCTCTGCCCGTCGCCGCATGGGCCGCCAAGAGGCGTGCCGCGCTGGCCGAACGGTTCCCGGGTGAGACGCTGGTGATCCCGTCGGGCACGTTGAAGGTGCGCAGCAACGACTGCGACTACCGGTTCCGGCCCCACTCCGCCTTCACCCACCTGACCGGCAGCCAGGAACCCGACGAGGTCCTGGTCATCTCCCCCTCCGGGGCGGCCACCCTGTTCATGCGCCCCCGCTCCCCGCGGCGGGCCGAGGGCGGCGCCGGCCAGGAGTTCTACCGCGACCGGCGCTACGGCGAGTTCTGGGTCGGCCGCCGCACCGACCTCGCCGAGGCCCAGGAGCTCTACCAGATCGACTGCGCCCCCATCTCGTCGCTGCGGAACGCCCTTTCCGGGCCCGCCCGCGTGCTGCGCGGCGTGGACCACTCCGTCGACGCCGCGGTGGCCCAGGGCGCCGGCGACGGCGAGTTCGCCTGCCACCTGTCGGAGTCGCGGCTGATCAAGGACGAGTGGGAGGTCGCCGAACTGCAGTACGCCGTGGACGCGACGGCCCTCGGATTCGAAGACGTCGTCCGCGCGCTGCCGCGGGCGGTCGCCCACCGCAGAGGCGAACGCTATGTCGAAGGCGTGTTCGGGCTGCGCGCCCGGCTCGAAGGCAACGACGTCGGCTACGACACGATCGCAGCGTCCGGGGCGCACGCCTGCGTGCTGCACTGGATCCGCAACGACGGCGGGATGCGCGAGAGCGACATGCTGCTGCTCGACGCGGGCATCGAAACCGACAACCTCTACACGGCCGACATCACCCGCACGCTCCCGATCTCCGGGCGGTTCACCTCGGTCCAGCGGCAGGTCTACGAGCTGGTCTACGAGGCCCAGGAGGCGGCGATCGCCACGCTCCGGCCGGGCGCGAGCTTCCGCGACTTCCACCTGGCCGCGATGCACGTCATCGCCGAGGGCCTCCACGAGTGGGGCGTGCTGAAGATCAGCGCGGACGAGGCCATGGACCCCGCGAGCGGGCTCTTCCGCCGCTACACCCTGTGCAGCAGCGGCCACATGCTGGGCATGGACGTCCACGACTGCGCCAAGGCACGGTCATCGGTCTACCTCGACGGCGTCCTCGCCGAGGGGCATGTGCTCACGGTCGAGCCGGGGCTCTACTTCCAGCCCGACGACCTCACACTGCCCGCGGAGTTCCGGGGCATGGGGGTGCGCATCGAGGACGACCTCGTGATCACCTCCGACGGCGCGCGACTGCTGTCGGAGGGCCTCCCCCGGCACCCTGACGAGGTGGAGAACTGGATGGCGCACCTGCTCGCCAAATAGGGGCCAACCGGACCATCGTGACATCCATCACGGAGCCTCCGCCGTACACGCCATCTACCTGGAATCATCACCGGCCGCAATGGGATTTCGTACGCGACTGTGCACTCTGAGTCGCCGGGCGACTGCGGGTCACGCCCATCCCAGACCGTCGAGCTGTACATTGGGATCTTGACATCCTCCCCTCCCACCAGGGAGGGAACGCCCGTGGAAAACCGCGGGGGTTCCTCGTTCACCGTCGCACGACCGCCAGGAGGATTTCCTTGAGGCCCTACTCCAGGAAGGCGGGGGCTCCGCCTCCGGCGCCCGCGCTCGGCCGAAACCGACCGCAGCACACAATCCATAGGGAAACCACCGCGCATTTCAGATTCGGCATGAGCCACAATCTCAAGAGGGAGGGAAGGGTCCATTCTCTGCACGACGGCCGGGTCGGGGCCCGAAAAGACTGATGAGCACGCTTGAGACCGAGAATGCCGCAGGTCGCTGGCTCAGTACGGGCGAACAGCGCGCCTGGCGGGTGCACCTGTCCACGCACAAACTCCTGATGCACAGGCTCGACCGGGAACTGGACGCATTCGGCCTGTCACTTAACGACTACGAGATTCTGGTCAACCTCTCGGAAAGCCCGGGCCACCGGATGCGAATGAGCGACCTCGCCGACGCCACCATCCAGAGCCGCAGCCGCCTCTCGCACCAGATATCCCGCATGGAGAGCGCGGGACTGGTCGCCAGGGAGAGCTGCGCCTCCGACCGGCGCGGCACTTTCGCGGTGCTCACCGCCCACGGATGGGAAACGATAAAGAAGGTCGCCCCTTTCCACGTCGCCGGCGTCCGCGAACACTTCATTGATCTGCTCAGCGAAGAACAGCTTCAGTTCCTTGAACGCGCCTACCTCCCGGTCGTCGACCACCTGAAGAAACTGCGCTGACGCCGCAGCCGACCACGGCCACACCTCACCCCCCTGGCCGAGGTCGCCCCCCGCCCGGTCCGCCGACGATCCGCCGACGATCCGGCGCGCCAGCCACGGGCGGGCCGAAGCGAAACCGATACAGGCGCCGCACTCGAACTCCACCTCCGGTGGCAACGATCCGGGTCATGTCCCTCCGCCGAATCCTCGCGCATGCCGCGCCGCTTCTCGCCACGGTGATCGCAGTCGCCGCGTGCTCCGGTTCCTCCTCGGGCGGAGACGCGCTTCCCGCCAGTGCGGAGACACTGATAGAAGTCCGCCGACGCCTTGACGCGCACCGAACTCGCCGCGATCTACGACCCGTCGTTGACCCTCAACCCCGCACAGGGCGTCTCCGTCGGCGTCTCCCTGCTCATGTCCACTGCGGCCGACGTCCGCACCGAGGCGCTGGAGCGGGTCGGAGACGTCGACGCGGGGCGAGGATAGGGTCCTGGGCACTCGTGGCTTCGAGCGCCCAGGACCTTGCCGTGAGGCGTGTCGGACGGTCACACCGCCTGCCGTCGGACAGCCTGACGGCCTGTCGGCCGCGGAGGGCCGCCTGGAGGGGTGCGCAGCCTGGCATTGCGCACGGTTTCGTGCAGTGCTTTGTTTCGTGCAGTGCTTTGTGCAGCGCGATGGTGCGGTGTGACCGGGCCGCTGCGCGGCCGGTCACACCATGCGACTGAGAGTCACGAAGCACGAACCCTATGATTACACAGAGTCAGGGAGCGAGTAGGGCCACCATTACTTCTTTTTTGAGCTTCCACTGCCACTCCGCTTCTCGCGGATCTTCATGGTGAGCGAGATCGGGCTCCCCGCGAAGCCGAACTCCTCGCGGATGCGCCGCTCGATGAAGCGGCGGTACTGCTCCTCAAGGAAGCCGGAGGTGAACAGCACGAACTTCGGCGGCTCCACGGCCGCCTGCGTGCCGAACAGGATCTTGGGCTGCTTGCCGCCGCGCACCGGAGGCGGGGTCTGCTGCACCAGCTCGGTGAGGAACGAGTTGAGCCGCCCGGTCGGCACACGGGTGCGCCACGACTCCAGGGCGCGCTCGATCGCCGGGACCAGCTTCTCCACATGCCGCCCGGTCATGGCGGAGATGTTGACCCGCAGCGCCCACGGCACCCGGGAGAGCTGCCGGTCGATCTCCTTCTCCAGGTAGTAACGCCGGTCCTCGTCGACCAGGTCCCACTTGTTGAACGCCACGACCATGGCCCGGCCCGACTCGGTCACCATCGTGATGATGCGGAGGTCCTGCTCGGTGAGCACCTCGCTGGCGTCGATCAGCACCACCGCGACCTCCGACCGCTCCAAGGCGGCCTTGGTGCGCATGCCCGCGTAGAAGTCGGCGCCCTGAAGCTCGCGCTCCCGGCGGCGGATGCCCGCCGTGTCGATGAAACGCCACGTCTGACCGCCGAGCTCGATCAGCTCGTCCACCGGGTCGCGCGTCGTGCCCGCCATCGGGTCGACCAGGACGCGCTCCTCACCAGCGAGCCTGTTCAGCAGCGAGGACTTGCCCACGTTGGGCTTGCCCACCAGCGCGATCCGCTGCGGGCCGCGCTCGGTGCCGAACCGCTGCGGCGGCGCCTCGGGCAGCGCGTCCAGCACCACGTCGAGCAGGTCGCCGCTCGCCCGGCCGTGCAGAGCCGACACCGGGTGCGGCTCGCCCAGGCCCAGCGACCACAGCGCGTTGGCCTCCAGCTCCGCGCGCTGGTCGTCGACCTTGTTCGCGGCCAGCACGATCGGCTTGCCGGAACGGCGCAGCACGCCCGACACCGCCTCGTCGGAGTCGGTGATGCCGACCGTGGCGTCCACCACGAACAGGATCACGTCCGCCAGCTCGGCGGCGATCTGCGCGTGCTCGGCGATGCGCAGCGCCATCCCCGTCGCGTCGGGGTCCCACCCGCCGGTGTCGACCAGGGTGAACCTGCGGCCCCGCCAGGACGCCTCATAGGTCACCCGGTCCCGCGTCACGCCGGGGACATCTTCCACGACCGCCTCGCGGCGGCCCAGGATGCGGTTGACCAGGGTGGATTTGCCGACGTTGGGCCTGCCGACGACGGCGACGACCGGCAGCGGCCCCGCGTCGAACTCCTCGGCCTCCCGCTCGTCCTCCATCCCGGCGAGCTCGGCCGCGATCCAGCCGCTGTCGTCGTAGTCGCTCTCGGCCGTCACGTGCGTTCCTTAATCAGTCGAAGTATCTCCGCGATCACCTCGTCGAGGTTGAGCACGGTGGTGTCCAGTTCGACGGCGTCCGCCGCCATCGCCAGGGGGTCGGCGGTCCGTGTGGAGTCGAGCCGGTCGCGGCGGGCCATGTCGGCCTGCTGGGCCTCGACGCTGCTCCCCGCGATCTCGGCGGCCCGCCGCAGCGCACGGGCCTCGGCGCTCGCGGTCAGATAGACCTTGAGCAGCGCGTCCGGGGCCACGACGGTGCCGATGTCACGGCCCTCGACGACGATGTCGCCCGCGCCGATGATCGCCCGCTGCTCGGCCACGAGGCGGCGCCGCACCTCGGGGACGGCGCTCACCGCCGACACCGCGCCCGTCACCTCCGGCCCGCGGATCGGGCCGGCCACGTCGACGCCGCCGACGGCCACCGTCGGCGCGCCGGGGTCGGTGCCCATCTCCAGCACCGGCTCGCCGGCCCGGGCGGCGATCATCCCCGGGTCGGTGAGGTCCACGCCCTCGCGCAGCACCCACCAGGTGATCGCGCGATACATCGCCCCGGTATCGAGGTAGCGCAGACCGAGCGCCTTCGCGACTCCGCGCGACGCGCTCGACTTGCCAGACCCCGAAGGGCCGTCCATGGCGACGACCAGTCCGGTCACGGCCTCTCCCTGCTCCCGTTGAAATCCCATCGAATCCGCCGGACGAGGGTATGCGCTCTCCCCGTCCCCCTGTCCCGATTGTTCTGCGCTTCCTCGCCGCGCATTCGTGCTGTGCTCTCTCCCATGGGACCCGCCCAGGCGCCTCCCCCGGGTCAGGGGACGTGCCAACCGCGCTCGCGCAGCGCTGCCGACAGCGGCTCCGCCGACTCGGGCTGCACATAGAGGTCGGCCGCGCCCACGGGCAGCCCCGGGGCGTGCTCCAGCCGTACGTCCTCGATGTTCACCCCGACCTCGTCGGCCACCTGGAACAGGCGGGCCAGCTCGCCGGGGCGGTCGCCCACGACGACCTGCACCACCACGTAGGCGGGGGCCGGACCGCCGTGCTTGCCGGGGATGCGGCCCTGCCCGTGCACGCCTCGGGCCAGCAGGCCCGACAGCGCGCTCGCGGCGGCTTCCTCACCGGCGTCCATCTTGCGCAGCGAGCGGGCCGCGTCGGCGAGGTCCCGCGCCACCGCCTCCAGCACGTCGGCCACCGGACGGGCGTTGCCCGACAGGATGCCGAGCCACAGGGCCGGGTCGCCGCCCGCGATCCGCGTCACGTCCCTGACCCCCTGCCCGGCCAGGCCGAGCGCGGTGTCGGAGGCGTCGGCGAGCCGGGCCGCCACCGCGGAGGCAGCGACGTGCGGCGCGTGCGACACCACGGCCACCGCCCGGTCGTGCGCCACCGCGTCCACCTCGACCGCGTTCCCGCCGCACAGAGCGACGAGCTCCATAGCGATCCGCCTGGCCTCGGGACTCGCCTGCGGCTCGGGGCAGAGCGCCCACGGCCGCCCGAGGAACAGGTCCGCCCGGGCCGCGCCCGGGCCGGACTTCTCCCTCCCGGCCAGCGGGTGGCCGGGGACGTAGACGCTGAGATCGCAGCCGAGCTCGGCCGCCTGGGCGATCGGCAGGGCCTTGACGCTGGCGACGTCGGTGTAGAAGCGGGCCGCGCCCTCCTTCTGCAGCTCAAGGAGCTGGTGCCCGACCACCTGCGGAGGCACCGCGATCACGGCCAGGTCGACCGTCTGCCCCGGCTCCCACTCCTCGCCCGCGCCGAGCTCGCGCGCCAGCCGTACGGCTGACGCGTCGCGGTCGGCCAGCAGCACCCGGACCTCTCGCCGGCGCAGGGCCAGGGCCACGGACGTGCCGATCAAACCGGTGCCGACAACGAGAACCGAACGTATCCCGTCGCTCTCTCCGGCCGAACCGAACACGGAGCTGACCGTCATGGCTGGAGTTTCCTCGCTTAACTAACCCCGAAGGGGGCGCGGTTGCGCCTATTGCGCGATGTCCACCCGGAGCGCCGCAGCGCCCCGAAGGTAGACATGCTGGATGTCCTGACGCGCCCGGTCGATGTCGACGTGGGCCATCAGGCGGACGACGCGGGGCATCGAGCCCGGCACGTCGATTTCACTGGCGCAGATCAGCGGCACTTCGTGGAAACCGAGCTTGCGCGCGGCGAGAGCGGGAAACTCCGCGGTGAGATCCGGCGTGGCGGTGAAGATCACGCTGATCACGTCGTCGGTCGTGAGCTGGTTGCGCTCCATCACCGCGGACACCAGCTCGGTGGTCCCGGCGAGGATCGCCTCCCGCTCGTTGGCCTCGACTTGGATCGCCCCACGGATGGCTCGCACCATTTCATCCCCTTTCGTCGCGCGACAGGCTACATGCCCACGGCTGCGTACAGCTCGCCGACTTCCTTCACGGAAAGGGACCTCACGGTGCCGGGCTTGAGACGGCCCAGCTTGATCGGGCCGAACTCGATCCGCGCCAGATCGATCACAGGGTGGCCGCTCACCTCAAGAAGCCGCCGCACGATGTGCTTGCGCCCCTCGTGCAGCACGACCTCCACCAGCGCCTGCTGGCCGTGCTCCTGGACGATCGAGAAGTCGTCGGCCTTGGCCAGGCCGTCCTCCAGCTCGACGCCCTTCTTCAACCGGCGGCCGAGATCGCGCGGGATCGGACCGGGAACCTTCGCCCAGTACTTCTTCTGCACGCCGAAACTCGGATGGGTCAGCTTGTGGGCCAACTCCCCGTCGTTCGTGAAGAGCAGCAGGCCCTCGGTCTCGGTGTCCAGACGCCCCACGTGGAACAGGCGGATCTCCATGTCCTGGACGAAGTCCGCGAGGCAGGGGCGGCCCGACGGGTCCTCCATCGTGCTGACCACGCCGATCGGCTTGTTCAAGGCGTAGTAGACGAGGTCCGGAGCGGTCGGAATGCGCATGCCGTCGACGTGGATGACCTGCCTGGCCGGGTCGACCTTCGCGCCGAACCGGCGCACGACCTGGCCCTCGACCGTGACGCGGCCCGCGCCGATCATCTCCTCGCAGGCGCGGCGGCTCGCCACCCCGGCCTGCGCGAGGACCTTCTGCAGGCGCACGCCGTCCGGCACCTCGGTGGTGTCACGCTCGTCGGTGTAACCCTCGGGGTAGAACTCAGGGTCCCGCTTCGGCTGGCGAGCCGTCTTGAACGGGTTCGCCGCCGGGCCCTTGCCGCGACCCTGGTCACGGCCCTGGTCACGGTTTCGGCCGCGACTCAGATCACGGCCCTGCTCACGGCCCTGCTCACGGCCCCGGTCGCGGTCGCTGGACGCCCCGCCGCCGAAGCGCGACGGCGTGCGGCTGTCGCCGATCGTGGCGACCTCGTCACGGGACCGGAACCCCCGGCCCTCCGGCGGCCTGCCGTAACGCTCACGCGACCCGCCGCCCGACCTGTCGCCCGCCGTACGGCTCCCGCGGTCGCCCTGGAACCCGCCGCCCGGCCGACCGCCGTCGCGGTCGCCGCGGAACCCGCCGCGCTCACCGCCACGGTCGGCGCCAAAGCGCGCGCCTTCCCGGTCTCCACGGAACCCGCCGGAGCGGCCACCGTCACGGCCCGCCCGGAATCCAGCGCGGTCGCCACCGCGCCCGCCGTCACGGTCGCCGCGGAAACCACCGCGCTCACCGCCGCGGTCGCCGCGGAAACCACCGCGCTCACCACTGCGGTCGCTACGGAAACCACCGTCGCGGTCACCGCCACGGTCACCGCGGAAGCCACCGTCACGGCCCCCGCCGTAGCCACCCGAACGCCCACCGTCACGGTCACCGAAACCACCCGACCGGCCGCCGTCACGACCAGCCCGGAAACCACCCTCGGAACCACCGGAACGACCGGAACCACCCCGACCGCCGTCACGGCCCGCACCGGACCGCTCACCGAATCCCCGGCCGCCGTCACGACCTCCGCCGTAACCGCCGGAACGGCCACCGCCGCTGCCCGCGCGGAAACCTCCGCCTTGGCCCTCGGGCCTGCCGTAGCGCTCGGCGGAGTCGCCGCGCCCGGTGCGCTGACCTCCGCGCCCGGCGCCTATGGACCGGCCGCCGCCGTGCGGCCCTCCACCGGTCCGTCCTTGACCGCGTCCATCACCGGACGGGGTGCCTCTGCTCATCACTTGGTCTGCTCCTCAAGAGTTTCCACATCATCAGGCAGGAACGGGGCCAGTTCCGGCAGTTCTCCGATGTCCCTCAGTCCCAGCCGCTCCAGGAAGAACGCCGTCGTCCTGTAGAGCACGGCCTGGCTGTCGGGGTCGGAGCCGGCCTCTTCGACCAGCCCCCTCGCCACCAGGGTGCGCATGACGCCGTCACTGTTGACGCCGCGCACAGCGGCGACCCTGGCCCGGCTCACCGGCTGGCGGTAGGCGACCACTGCCAGGGTCTCAAGCGCGGCCTGCGTCAGCCGTGTCTGCTGACCGTCCCGCACAAAACGCTCCACGAGAGGGGCGCATTCGGCCCGCGTGTAGAAACGCCAGCCACCCGCCACCTCTCTCAGGTCGAAACCCCGACCGCCCTCGGTGTATTCCGACGCCATGGCCCGCAGGGCCGCCGCGACCTCGGCCACGGGCCGTTCGAGCACCGTCGCGAGACCCACCTCGGCCACGGGTTCGTCGGCCACCAGCAGGATCGCCTCAAGCCCCTGCCGCAGCGCGGGGTCGAGCCGGTCATGGGCGGGCGCCTCCCGACGCCCCTCAGGGCTCCGGCGCACACCCGGCACAAGACCGCCGGCCGGTTCACCCGCCCGCTCGCCGACCTCGAGGCCGCGGCCGGGATCACCCGTCGGGCCGTCGCCGCCCCGGCGGGCGCCCGGCACGAGGTCGCTGTCGGGGGTGCCCTCCCGGACGTCACTCATCGGCCGGTCCCTTCCCCGCGTTCTCGTCATAGTCGTCGCCCACCAGGACATCCCCCTCGTCGGAGCCGGTCCAGGTCACGTGCAGCTCCCCCAGTGGCTCAAGTTGCTCGAAGGAGACCGCGGCCTCCCGGAACAGCTCCAGGACGGCCAGAAATCGGGCGATGACCTCGAATGTGCCGTCGCAGTCGGCGACCAGGGCTCGGAAGGTCGCTCTGCGCATGCGCCGGAGGCGCGACACAAGGATAGCCGCTTGTTCGCGGACGCTGGCGATCGGTTGGTAGATGTGGGTCGTCGAAACCTGCGGCGGCGCCTTCGGGGTGAACGCCCTGGCAGCGATCTTGGCGAGCTGCTCGGGCCCGATGCCGAGCACGAGATCGGGCAGGAGGTCGGCGAACGGCGCCTCCATGGCCACGATCCTCGGATACCGCAGCGCCTCCTCCGCCATCCTCTCGGAGAAGACCTTCACGACCTCCTTGTAGGCGCGGTATTGCAGGAGCCGCGCGAACAGCAGGTCGCGGGCCTCCAGAAGCGCGAGGTCCTCCTCGTCGTCGACCTCACCGGACGGCAGCAGCCGCGCCGCCTTGAGGTCGAGCAGTGTGGCGGCGACGAGTAGGAAGTGGCTCGCCTGGTCGAGGTCCCATTCGGAGCCGCGGGCGCGGATGTGCGCGATGAACTCGTCGGTCACCTGGGCCAGGGAGATCTCGGTGATGTCGAGCTTGTGCTTGGCGATCAGACCGAGCAGCAGGTCGAAGGGCCCCTCGAAGACGTCCAGGTGGACCCGGAAGGTGTCGGGGTCGATCTCGGTGGTCTGCTCGGTCACCCCGCCATTGTCCCTTAGAGCGGCACCTCGCCGGTCGTGCGCGGAGCTCGGTCCGCGTAGGTGTCAGGCCAGCGTGCGAGCACTTCCCTGGCCAGTTCGCGGTAGGCGTTGGCGCCGAGCGACGACGGGTCGAAGCTGGTGATGGGCTCTCCGGCGACCGTGGCGTCGGGGAAACGCACGGTGCGGTTGATGACGGTGTGGAAGACCTTGTCGCCGAACGCCTCGACGACGCGGGCGAGGACCTCGCGGCCGTGGAGGGTGCGCGCGTCGTACATCGTGGCGAGGAGGCCCTCGATCTCCAGGTCCTCGTTGATGCGCTCCTGGACCTTGATGATCGTGTCCATGAGCAGCGCGACGCCGCGCAGCGCGAAGAACTCGCATTCGAGCGGCACCATGACGCCGTGGGCGCAGGCCAGCGCGTTGATCGTCAGCAGGCCGAGCGACGGCTGGCAGTCGATCAGGCAGACGTCGTATTCGGGGAGGAGCGGTTTGATCACGCGTCCGAGCACCTGCTCGCGCGCGACCTCGGTGACGAGCTGGACTTCGGCGGCCGACAGGTCGATGTTGCTCGGCAGCAGGTCGAGACCGTCGACGTTGGTCTTGAGCAGGACCTCCTCGGCGGTGATGCCACGCTCCATGAGGAGGTTGTAGACCGTGAGGTCGAGCTGGAGCGGGTTGATGCCGAGGCCCACGGACAGGGCGCCCTGCGGGTCGAAGTCGACGAGCAGCACGCGCAGCCCGCACTCGACGAGGGCGGCGCCGAGGTTGATGGTGGTCGTGGTCTTGCCGACCCCGCCCTTCTGGTTGACCATGGCGACGACCCGCGCCGGGCCGTGCGTGATTCGCGGGCGCGGCTCGGGGAACACCGGACGGGGACGCCCGGTCGGGCCGAGGCTGCCACTGCTCGGAGCGGCCGCGGCGGCGGTCTTGGTGTCACCCCAGGGATTCTCGGGAGTTCCCGAGGACGCAGCCTGGGCAGAACCGTCGGTGGTCAAAGTCACCAGATGAACCTCCCTGACGGCCCCGAACCGGACCGTCCGGACGGACACTATGGCGTCAACACGTATGCGGCAAGGAGGCACGCCCGGCCCTGCCGTATTGCCACATCGAGCGTAGCGGGGTCAACGCAACGCACGCGGATGCGCGGCGGCATAGACCTCGCGAAGCCGATCAACCACCACCTGAGTGTAAACCTGGGTGGTACTCACCGATGCATGGCCGAGTAGCTCCTGAACCACCCTAACGTCAGCACCTCCATCCAGGAGGTGCGTTGCAAACGAATGGCGCAATATATGCGGTGAAATCCTGTCGAGTCCTGCGCGTTCCGCCGCCGCCTGCAGCACCTCCCAGGCCCCCTGCCGCGTCAGCCGACCGCCCCTGGCGTTCAGGAAGAGCGCGGACGTGCCGCGACCGTGCGCTGCCAACAACGACCTGGCCCGATCGACATAGTCATCGAGGGCCTCCTCAGCGAAACGCCCCAGCGGCACCACGCGCGTGCGCCCGGCCTTGCCGCGCAGCCGTACCCCGCCGCCGTCGCGGTCGTCCACGGCCAGCCCGACGGCTTCGGAGATGCGCGCGCCCGTGCCGTACAGCACCTCCAGCAGCGCCCGGTTGCGCAGCGTCAGCGGCGCGCCGTCGGGGCCCGAGGCGGCGATCAGCCGCTCCACCGCCGCCACGGAGACCGCCTTCGGCGGCCGGCGGAGCTGCCTCGGCGGGCGTACGGCTCCCGCCGGATCGCACTCGGTCAGCCCCTCGCGGAGGGCGAAGCGGTGCAGGCCGCGTACGGCGGAGACCGCCCGGGCCGCCGACGCGGCCCCAAGGGCCCGGTGCCTGTCGTCGCCCTCCCGCAGCGCGGCCAGAAACGACTCCACGTCGGCCTCGGCCACGCCCCGCAGGGACATGTGGCCGAGGCTCCTCAGATGTTCGACGTAGCGCCGCAGGTCACGACGGTAGGACACGAGCGTGTTGGCCGACAGCCCCTTCTCCACCGCCAGGTGGGCGAGGTAGCCGGCCAGGACGGCCGCAGGCTCGCTCAGAAGATCCTCCTCCCGTCACGCCTCCGGCGCGTCGGCGGACCTCAATGAGGTGAACCCGTCGGCTGAAGCGGCGTATGCGGCGAGAATACCGGCCACAGCCGGGGAATTATGGATCTTTCCCTCTAGTGCGAGCCGTGCCGCGTCGGCGAGCGGCACCCACTCCGTCAACATGCCGATCTCCTCGTGCCGGTGCACGAAGTCGCGCTCCTCCTCGGGGATCTCGGTGAGCCCCCGGGCCAGGAAGATGCGGATGCGCTCATCCGACATGCCGGGCGAGGTGTAGATGTCGACCAGCGTGTGCCAGGTCTCCGCCCGATAGGCGGCCTCCTCGGCCAGCTCCCGCGCGGCCCCGGCGACCAGCGGCTCCCCCGGCACGTCGCGGATGCCGGCGGGCAGCTCCCACAGCAGGCGCCGCACCGGGTGGCGGTATTGCCGCAGCAGCAGCACCCGCCGCTCGTCGTCGAGCGCGACGACCGCGACCGACCCAGGATGGACGACGAAGTCGCGGTCGGCCGTCACCCCCTCGGGCATGCGCACCGTCTCGGTGCGCACCCCGATCACGCGAGCCTGGAAGTGCTCCTTGACGGCCACGACCTCCCACCGCTCGGGCACGTCCACGACCGGCTCGCGGCCCGCTCCGGCGCCGCTCACTTGCCCCTGCCCGCCTTGGCCACGACACCGCGGGTGTCGGCGTAGGCGAGGGACGCCGCGATGAGCCCGCGGAACAGCGGATGCGCCCGCGTCGGCCTCGAACGGAACTCGGGGTGGGCCTGCGTGCCGATGAAGAACGGGTGTGTCTCCACCGGCAGCTCGGCGTATTCCACCAGGCGGCCGTCGGGCGACAGGCCCGAGAAGACCATCCCGACCTTCTCCAGCCGGTCGCGGTAGGAGTTGTTGACCTCGTAGCGGTGGCGGTGGCGCTCGCTGACCTTGGCCTTGCCGTACAGCCTGTGGGCGAGCGACCCCTCGGCGAGCTCGGCGGGATAGAGCCCGAGGCGCATCGTGCCGCCCATGTCGCGCTCGCCGGCCACCACGTCCTGCTGGTCGGCCATGGTGGAGATCACCGGCTCGGGCGTCTCCGGCTCGAACTCGGCGCTGTTGGCCTTCTCGACCCCCGCCAGGGTGCGGGCCGCCTCGACGACCATGCACTGCATGCCGAGGCAGATGCCGAGCAGCGGCACCCTGTTCTCCCTGGCGTGGCGGATCGCCCCCAGTTTGCCCTCGATGCCCCGCACCCCGAACCCGCCGGGCACGAGCACCCCGTCGACCCCGTCGAGCTCACGCGCCGCGCCCTCGGGCGTCTCGCAGTCATCGCTCTTGACCCAGCGGATGTTGACCCGGGCGTCGTTCGCGAACCCGCCCGCACGCAGCGCCTCGGTGACACTGAGGTACGCGTCCGGCAGGTCGATGTATTTCCCGACCAGCGCGACCGTGACCTCCTTGGCCGGCCGGTGCACCCGCCGCAGCAGCTGGTCCCACTCGGTCCACTCGACATCGCGGAACGGCAGGCCCAGCCTGCGCACCACATAGGCGTCGAGCCCCTCCGCGTGCAGCACCTTCGGGATGTCGTAGATGCTCGCCGCGTCGACCGTGGACACCACCGCGTCCTCGTCGACGTCGCACATCAGGCTGATCTTGCGCTTGAGGCTCGTCGTGATCGGCCGGTCCGACCGGCACACGATCGCGTCGGGCTGGATGCCGATGCTGCGCAGCGCGGCCACCGAGTGCTGCGTCGGCTTGGTCTTCAACTCGCCGCTCGGCCCGATGTACGGCAGGAGCGACACGTGCAGGAAGAACACGTTGTCCCGGCCCACCTCGTGGCGGATCTGCCGGACGGCCTCAAGGAACGGGAGCGACTCGATGTCGCCGACCGTGCCGCCCACCTCGGTGATCACCACGTCGACGTCGGGCGAGGCCATGCCCCGGATGCGGTCCTTGATCTCGTTGGTGATGTGCGGGATCACCTGGACGGTGTCACCCAGGTATTCACCCCGGCGCTCCTTGGCGATCACATTGGAGTAGACCTGACCGGTCGTGACATTGGCCGAGCCGTGCAGATCGGTGTCGAGGAAGCGCTCGTAGTGGCCGATGTCCAGATCGGTCTCGGCGCCGTCGTCGGTGACGAACACCTCGCCGTGCTGGAACGGGTTCATCGTCCCGGGGTCGACATTGAGGTAGGGGTCGAGTTTCTGCATGGTGACCCGCAGGCCCCGCAGCTTGAGCAAGCGCCCCAGGCTGGAAGCGGTCAACCCCTTGCCGAGACTTGAGGCGACGCCGCCGGTGACGAACAGATGTTTAGTGCGAGAGGCATGCTTGGTTCGAGAAGCGCTGCGCAACAAGGGGCTCCCGTGGTCCGAGGGCGGGGACGGCCAAACGGAGTGCGGCCGAACGTGTCCACGGGCTCTCAGAGTATCAAACCGCGCCCCCCACGTGGCCCCCCACGTGCCCCGCCAAGTGCTCGAACAGCCCGCGCTCCCACCTTCCGCACGGCTGTCCCCTCCGCTCCCCCTCCACGCGCGGGCACGGCGCCGACCTCGACCTGTGGTTCCAGGGGGACTTCGAAGCCCTGCCCGGATCATCGCCCGACGTCACCTACGCCCCCTGCCAGGACTAACCGGTAGCTTTTCACCTCATGTCCTATGACGACCCCGCGCGCCGTGCCGTACGGCAGAACCTCCGCCGCACCGCAGGCCACACGCTGCGCGGCGCCGTACGCGACTCGAACGCGCTCCGCCCCCTGCTCCACGCCGCCGGGCTCGCGGGCCGGCGCCTCGCCGGCCGTGCCGTACACGCCGCTTGGAACGCCGTTCGCGCCGCGGGCGCGGTCAGCCGGGCGAGCACCGCGGGGTACCGCTTCCGCCGACTCGGCGAAGGCGCCCGCATCGCCTTCCCCGTCGGCGCGATCTTCGGAGAGGAATGGATAGAGATCGGCGACCACACGCTCGTCGGGGAGCGGGTCTCCATCTCCGCCGGCATGGTGCCCGGCGTCGACCTCGGCCCCGACACCATCGTCCGTATCGGGCACTCATGCTCCATCGGACGCGGCACCCACATCGTCGGCCACCGGTCCATCGACATCGGAGACAACGTCTTCACCGGGCCCTACGTCTACATCACCGACCAGAACCACGTCTACGACGACCCGGACATGCCCATCGGCCGCCAATGGCCCCGCAACAACCCCGTCGCCATCGGCTCCGGCTCCTGGCTCGGCGCCGGAGCCATCATCCTGCCCGGCACCCGCCTCGGCCGCCAGACCGTCGTCGCCGGCGGAGCCGTCGTCCGCGGCGAATTCCCCGACCACTGCGTCCTCGCCGGAGTGCCCGCCAAGATCGTGCGCCGCTACTCCCCCGGACACGGCTGGCACACCCCCGGCCCCGACCTCGTCCCCCTCTGACGGCCCGACGCGGCGTCCACCGCGCGCCCGCCTCATAGAGTGCTCTTTAAGCGCTCCACGTCCGCACAGCTCCGCGTCGGCACGAGGGAGCGGTCCGGCCACCGGGGAGGCACCATGCTCGCGGCCCTCACAGGCGTCGGCCTCTCCACGGCCGCCGGCCTCAACGCCTACATCCCCCTGCTCATCGTCGGCCTGCTCGCCAACCTCACCGACGCCGTACGGCTCCCGCCCGGCTACGCCTGGCTCACCAACTGGGGCGTGCTCGCCGTCATCGCCGTCCTGCTCGCCGCCGAGATCGTCCTCGACAAGATCCCCGCCGTCGACCATGTCAACGACATGATCCAGACCGCCGTACGGCCCGCCGCCGGAGGCGTCGTCTTCAGCGGCACCGAGGCCGCCGCGAGCCTGGAGAACTCCAGCTGGGTGACCGGACACCCCTGGGTGGGCTGGGTCCTCGGCATCGCCATCGCCCTGGCCGTCCACGCCATGAAGTCCGCGGCCCGCCCCGTCGTCAACGCCACCACCGTCGGCGTCGGCGCCCCCGTCGTCAGCACCGCCGAAGACGCCGGCTCCCTCGGGCTCACCCTCATCGCCATCTTCATCCCGGTGCTCGTCCTGGTGGCGCTGGCCGTACTCGCCCTCGTGGCCTGGCGCCTCCTGCGCCGCGTGCGCCGCCGCCGTACGGCCCGGCCGCCGGCGTAGCCGATGATCGGCACTTCTGAGCGGCCCCGTTCGTTCCCAGCAGGACTATGCTCGAAACACCTGGCTGAACTCGGTGGGAGGTGCCTCCGATTAGCACTTTGTTGACCATTTTCCTGGTGATCCTGCTGTTCTTGCTGATCGTCGGTGGAATCGCGGTCTATGCGGCGGTCCGGCTCGGCAAAGTGGCGGCGAAGAAGGCACGCGTGGCCGCCGACAAGTTCACCACCCACATGAACGCCATGGGCACCGGCGACTCCGCCGAGGTCGAACGCATGCGCATCGACCTCCAACGCGAGATCACCCTCACCCGCCAAGCCGTCGACCAGGCCATCCACCAAGGCTGGGGCCTCGGCGACCTGCCCCAGCTCGTCGGCGAGGTCACCCGCCACGCCCACGCCCTCGACGGCCAGCTCGCCACCTTCGCCCAGCAGAGCCGAGGCTCCGCCTACGTCGACCACGTCACCCTCGGCCGCCTCCGCGACCACTACGGCAAACTCGCCTCCACCTGCGCCCGCATCCGCGCCGACCTCCTCGACAGCCAGGTCGCCCACTCCGCCTCCGGCATCGGCGACCTCCACGACCGCACCGAGATGGAGATCGAGGCCCGCCGCCAGGCCAGTGCCCCCATCCCCGACCCTCTCGACCAGATCGACGACCTCTACCGGCGCACCATCGCCGACCAGCCCCGCCCCCAACCGCAGCCTCAGCCTTACCCCCACCCCCACCCTCGCCCCGAAGAACTCCGCTGACCCTCTCCACGGCACGGTGGCACGTCTCCACGGCACGGTGGCACGGTCGGCCCGCCGCCGACATCACGGACTCGACCTCAGCAAAGCCATAGGCTAGATCGTTCCTCGCCGCAGCCCTCCCCCTCACCCGTCCAAGGGCACGAGCCCGCTGCGGTAGGCGTGAACGGCGGCCTGGACTCGTGTCCGCAGACCGAGCTTGGTGAGGATGTTCGAGACATGGATCTTGACCGTCCCCGTGGCGATGTGCAGCTTCACGCCGATCTCGGCGTTCGGCCATCCGAGTGCCAGCAGGCGCAGGACCTCGATCTCCCGCACGGTCAGGTCTGTGTCCTGAGAGCGCAGGGAGGGTCCCGCGAAGCGGCGCACCAGCCTGCGGGTGACCTGCGGGTCGATCAGCCCTTGTCCTCGATGGGCCGCTCTGATCGCCGCGAGATAGAGCTCGGGGTCATCGTCTTTCAGTAGAAAGCCCACAGCTCCCGCCTCAAGCGCGCCGAACAGATATTCGTCTATGTCGAACGTGGTCAACGCGACAACCGGCACAGTCGGCATAGTGGCCACCAGTCGCCGGATCGCGGCTAGCCATCCATGCCAGGCATGCGAATGTCGGTCAGAATGACGTCCGGCCGCTGCCCGCGAGCCATGTCGACCAGCTCGGCCCCGTCGCGCGCCGCCCCCAGGAAGGCGATGTCGGGCTCATGGCTCAGCATCTGCCGCAGCCCTTCGCGGGCGAGACGCTGGTCGTCGGCGACCAGGAGGCGGATCACCGGACCGTCCAGGAGGCCGAATCCGCGGTTGCGGTATCCACCGGCGGTGAGGAAGGCGAATCGTCGTCCACCCTCGTAGGCAGGTCCATGCTCACCCGCCACCCACCCGCCCGACGCGGGCCGGCGCGGAAGCGCCCGCCAAGCCCCTCCACACGCGCACGCATCCCCGTCAGCCCGCGTCCACCGGGCGAGGCACGATCGATCAACGTGGCTGTGCCGTACGGCTCGTGCCCCGCACCTGGGTCGTCCACCGTGACGTTGATCCCGCCAGGGGCCGAACGAATCCGCACCGACGCCCTCTGGGCACCGGAATGCCGGGTGACGTTGGTCAAGGACTCCTGAACCACCCGATACACACACGCCTCCACCCGAGGATCGACAATCCCTTCAAGTCCTGCTTCGACATGCAGCGCCACCTTCAACTCTGGGCCTCCGCTCCGCTCCGCCAATGCGGGCAGGTCGGCAAGCCCTCGCTCGTGCGTCTCCTCCGTGTCGGTGCGCACCAGCCTCGCCAGTAGCGCCCGGATCTCGGCCAGCGCCTCACCCGACAGGTCCGCGATGCCGCTCAGAGCGCGGTCGGCTTCGGTGTCGCGTCCGCCGAGCGCCCGTCGGGCGCCGACGGCCTGGAGCCGGATGGCGCTGAGGTGGTGGCCGACGATGTCGTGGACGTCACGGGCGATGCGCGCCGCCTCCTGCGAACGCGCATGCTCCTCCCTGGCGTGCTGGAGCCGTACGGCCTGCACGGCACGCTCGGCCCGCAACCGCAACGCGTATCCCAGTGCCACGGGGGCCGCGCCGGCCGCCGCGTAGACCACCATGACCTCCGCTCCCGGCGCCCCCGCCTCAGCGCCGAACGCCACCGTCCACGCTATGGAGCCTGCCAGCAGAAGCACGCGCATGCGGTGGCGGTGGTAAGCGGCGGAGGCGACGACCAGACCCAGCACCCACGTCCCGGCGTCGCGTTCCGAGGCCATGGCGACGGCGAGCACCACGGCTGCGGAGACGGCGACCGCCGCCAGCGGATACCGCCTGCGGATGGCGAGTGGAGCGCACGCCATCAGGATCGGCACCGCCCAGCCCGCCACCGCGCCCACATCGTTGATCGGGACCGGTCGGCCGCGCGACCAGCCGTCCAGTGCCGAGACCACCAGGGCGACGGCCGCCATAGTGCACGCCAGCAGAGCGTCCTGCCGCATAGGCGGGATGCGTCGCCAGGCGGCGACAGCGCCCCCGGTGGTCACGGATCGTTTCATTCGACCGGTATCAGGCGGGCCGCGCGGGGCACGCGGTGCCTGCTGCGGGGAGCCTGCCCTCGATCAGGTACCGGTTGACGTGGACGATCGTGCATGGATCGCCGTGATTGACGTAAAGGCCGTGGCCTACCCCTTCGTAGCGGACCGTCACAGAGCCGGGCACTTGGCCGGTGATGGCATCGACGCTCGCGAATTCGTCAGCCGGAGAAATGCCCAGCATGGGCGGGAGATCACGGCCTCGAAGGGAAGCCGGCGGATTGACGGCTTCGGCAGCCCACGGCGAGCACGCGAGATAGGCGACTTCGCGCATCCCCGCGAAATTCGGAGACACCTTCGCCGCCCGCCTCACCGCCGTCCGATATGCGCGATGGGTGTTGTAGCGATAGCCGTCCGCACACCTGACCGCCAGGAGAGCGCCGGCCTGCTCCATCAAACCCCGGCCCTGCGGATCGAAGCCGGACGCACTGCCGTCGGCGGCCTTCTGGACGGCCGCGGCAAGCGCGGGCCAGCTCCTCTCACGCAGGATCAGGGAGTACGCCAGCACTTTGAGGTCGACACCGTCGTAGCGCCGGTCGCCGGCGGCTTGAGCGCCGGGGAGCGGGTCGCGGTCCGCCCGCCGTACGACGTCCTGCCAGATCTTTTCTACGTTTTTCCCGCTCAGCACACAGTCAGCCGACCGAGTGCACCATTTGGCGAATCTGTCGAAAATTCTCTCCAGTGCCTGGTACTGCAACCGCTCAGACGCGGCCACGGGAACCACGTGATTCGGCACGCTGTCCAGCGCCATGGCCCGGACCCGCTTCGGGAACATCCTTGCGTAAGTGGCTCCGACCACCCCGCCGTAGGAGTTGCCGAGGTAAGTCAGCTTCTCCTCACCAAGGGCGGCCCGGATCGCGTCCATGTCGCGAGCCTGCGTGGCAGAGTCCAGATTGTCGAAAACTTGCGGGTCGGCATTCCGGCACGCCGCGATCCCGGCACTGTTGACCTTAAGCAGTTCCTCGTATTCGCGCCGATCGTCCGGAGTGGCGACAACCGGCCCCCTCGCGCACGACTCCATGGGCAGATGCTCGCCGCTCTGACCGCCGCGCGGGTTCCAGGTGACGACATCCATGTGCTTACGCAGGTCCGCGAAGTTGGCCAGCGCCCGGGACACCACCGGAATCCCCGCCGCCCCCGGCCCGCCGGGGTGGAAGATCACCGTTCCGGCCGACTTACCCGACCCCGCCTTCGGCGCCCTGGCCAGCGAGAGCGTGATCGTCTTCCCGGTGGGGGCGTCCCAGTCGACAGGAACCTCCAGCTTCGCGCACTGCATCTCAGGAGAAACACCCCCCTCACAAGCCGTCCACGCCGGCTTCGACACCGGTGCGGCAGACGCCCCCGCAGTAGCGGACGCCGGATAACCCGCCGCCCCCACCGTCAACAGCACAGGTAGCACAAGCACGGCTGATCGAGGCCATTTCATTGGGAATCCTTACGGAGAGGTTGATACGGCAAACGCCGTCATCCTCACGCTAGGCATCAGCCATCTCCCACCACATCTGCCACAGGACATAGCTCTCCCCCACCACCCCAGCCCAGGTTCGACGAAACATCCCCGCGCACGCGGGGAGGACGGGACCCCGGGGCAGAGGGCACGATCTCGGTGGGACCATCCCCGCGCACGCGGGGAGCACCCTCGGTGACCTGGGGGTTTATCCCGGGCGAGGGCTGAAAATGAGCACCTCTGCGGGATCGGGCAAATCGGGCGTGTGGTGGAGGCAGGGCTTCGGAGGGTCAGCTGACGCCGGCTTCGCGCATGTCGCGGACTTCGCGTTTGAGCTCTTTGAGCTCGTCGCGGAGGCGGGCGGCGACTTCGAACTGGAGGTCGGCGGCGGCTTGGTGCATTTGGGCGGTGAGGGACTCGATGAGGGCTTCGAGCTGGGCGCGGGGCATCTCGCCGGCGATGGTTTTGGCGTGCTGGCCGGCGGACTTGGAGGAGAGGCCGGGGACGGGGGCCTTGCCTCGGGACTGCTGGCGCCCGGCGCCGCCGAGGAGCTGCTCGGTGTCGGCGCTTTCGCGGGCGAGCTGGTCGAGGATGTCGGCGATCTTCTTCCGGAGGGGTTGGGGGTCGATGCCGTTGGCCTGGTTGTAGGCGACCTGCTTGTCGCGGCGGCGGTTGGTCTCGTCGATGGCGCGCTGCATGGAGGGGGTGACGGTGTCGGCGTACATATGGACCTGGCCGGAGACGTTTCGGGCGGCCCGGCCGATGGTCTGGATCAAGGAGGTCTCGGAGCGGAGGAAGCCCTCCTTGTCGGCGTCGAGGATGGCGACGAGGGAGACCTCGGGCAGGTCGAGGCCCTCCCGGAGGAGGTTGATGCCGACGAGGACGTCGAACTCGCCCATGCGCAGCTCGCGCAGGAGCTCGATGCGGCGCAGGGTGTCGACCTCGCTGTGGAGGTAGCGGACGCGGATGCCGTTCTCCAGGAGGTAGTCGGTGAGGTCCTCGGCCATCTTCTTGGTCAAGGTGGTGACGAGGACACGCTCGTCCTTCTCGGTCCGGACCCGGATCTCGTGCATGAGGTCGTCGATCTGGCCCTTGGTGGCCTTGACGACGATCTCGGGGTCGACGAGGCCGGTGGGGCGGATGACCTGCTCGACGACCTCGCCCTTGGCGCGGCCCAGCTCGTAGGGGCCGGGCGTGGCCGACAGGTAGACGGTCTGGCCGATGCGGTCGAGGAACTCCTCCCATTTGAGCGGGCGGTTGTCCATGGCCGAGGGCAGGCGGAAGCCGTGGTCGACGAGGGTGCGTTTGCGCGAGGCGTCGCCTTCGTACATCGCGCCGATCTGGGGGACGCTCTGGTGGGACTCGTCGAGCACCAGGAGGAAGTCTTCGGGGAAGTAGTCGAGGAGGGTGTGCGGGGCGGACCCGGCGGGGCGGCCGTCGATGTGGCGCGAGTAGTTCTCGATGCCGGAGGCCGTGCCGACCTGGCGCATCATCTCGATGTCGTAGGTGGTGCGCATGCGCAGCCGCTGCGCCTCAAGGAGCTTGCCCTGGCGCTCGAACTCGGCGAGGCGCTCCTCCAGCTCGGCCTCGATGTCGCGGACGGCGCGCTCCATGCGCTCGGGGCCGGCCACGTAGTGGGAGGCGGGGAAGATGTAGAGCTCTTCGTCCTCGGTGACGACCTCGCCCGTCAGGGGGTGGAGCGTGGCGAGTTTCTCGATCTCATCGCCGAACATCTCGATGCGGACGGCGAGCTCCTCGTATTGCGGGATGACCTCGATCGTGTCGCCCCTCACCCGGAACGTGCCGCGCGTGAAGGCGAGGTCGTTGCGGGCGTATTGCATGTCGACGAGCCTGCGCAGCAGCGCGTCGCGCTCGATCTCCTGGCCGACCTTGAGCCTGACCATGCGGTCGACGTATTCCTGCGGGGTGCCGAGGCCGTAGATGCACGACACCGAGGCCACCACGATCGTGTCGCGGCGCGTCAACAGCGAGTTGGTCGCCGAATGGCGGAGCCGGTCGACCTCGTCGTTGATCGAGGAGTCCTTCTCGATGTAGGTGTCGGTCTGCGGGACGTATGCCTCGGGCTGGTAGTAGTCGTAGTAGGAGACGAAGTATTCGACCGCGTTGTTGGGCATCATCTCCCGCAGCTCGTTGGCGAACTGCGCGGCCAGCGTCTTGTTGGGCTGCATCACCAGCGCCGGGCGCTGCAGGCGCTCGATCAACCAGGCCACGGTGGCCGTCTTGCCGGTGCCGGTGGCACCGAGCAGCACCGTGTCCTTCTCCCCCGCCAGAACGCGCCGCTCCAGATCGGCGATGGCCGTCGGCTGGTCGCCGGACGGGGTCATCTCTGTGATCACCTCGAAGGGTGCCACCTTGCGCTGCAAGTCAGTAACCGGCCTCACCCGACCCACTGTAGGCGGCCCCACCGACATTCCACGCCGCCCTCCCCCGCCGGGCCTCCCCGGCCCGCCGCACGAGCCCTCCCGCCCGCACGCCACGGCCGTGCGCCGGGGTGCCGGGGAGGCGGAGAGGCGGGAAACGCTGCGTTCGCCCCGCCGTACGAGGACCGGACATCAACTGTTCGTTAAGCCCTCCGCAAGCGAATTGCCCTTGACTGGCCTCTATGTAAGGAATGCACCACAAGGGGTGCTTCATCACGGACTGTGATGTCGGGCCGATCACTCCCGACCTTCCGATTCGCACCGGCCGCGATGATCACAGGTCAGCACCCCCATCACCCCGACCACCTCGACTCGCCGCCCCGACCTTATGGACACAGACCGTGAACGCGGTCTATAACCCAGATCACGGGCAACGAACCTCAAGGTGATCCTTTAATACCGGCACTCCACCCGCGAAACCCAGTCAGCATCACAAATGGGATGAACGCCCCCTCCCAATGCCAGACCATGACAGTTGGGAACGACACCCCCATCTCACCCGTTGTACCCGACATCCGCTGTCCAACGAAGTCACTACCTTTACTGGGAGATTCCCGCATGGTGTTCCGCAAGCTGATGGCCGCGTTCGGCGCAGGCGTCGAAGTCGACACAGTGCTCGCCAACTCCAACGTCCGCCCCGGCGAGGTCCTGCGGGGTCAGGTCAACTTCCGCGGAGGCGGCTCGGACCACAAGGTCGAAGGCATCTACATCGACTTCACCGCCGTCGTCGAGGTCGAGAGCGGCGACAGCGAGTACAACGCGACCTACAGTTTCCTCCGCCGGCAGGTGGCCGGACCGTTCCAGCTCGCCAAGGGCGCGACCCACTCGGTGCCGCTGGAGATCCCCGTGCCGTGGGAGACGCCGATCAGCGCGATCGGCGGCCACCCGCTGCGCGGCATGCGCCTCGGCGTCGCCACCGAGCTGGCCCTCGCGGGCGCGATGGACAAGGGCGACCTGGACCCGCTGTTCGTCAACCCGCTCCCGGCCCAGGAGCACCTGATCGCGGCCCTCGACCGGGCCGGTTTCCGCTTCAAGAAGGCCGACCTGGAGCGCGGCACGCTGCGCGGCTCGCAGATGCCGTTCTACCAGGAGATCGAGTACTACGCGGGCCACGAGTGGTCGCGCCACTTCAACGAGCTGGAGCTGACCTTCATCGCGGGCCCGACCCAGATGGACGTCATCCTGGAGGCCGACAAGCGCGGCGGTTTCCTCAGCTCCAGCCACGACACCTACAACCGTTTCACGGTGAGGTACTCCGACCATCCCGGGGCGGCCGAGCAGGCGCTGCACGACGGCCTGCGCGCCATGGCGCAGCGCCGCGGCTGGTTCTAGGTCCAGGTTCCAGGCCCTCGACGCCGCATTCGTACGGCCGTGGCCCGCCCGCCCAGCGCGCGGGCCACGGCGCCACCGCTCCGCCGCGCGGGCCACACCGCCCCCGCCGGTGCGCCTTTAAACGTTATTGCGCTGGTTGCCGCAGCTCATGCCCTTAAAGGCGGTTTTCTCCTCCCACTTCGGTAGGTGTTCCGGTCCTCTAGAGATCTGGCCGAAGGATGACCTCCTCGCTACCATGACGGCGGGCGGTTCTGATCACCAAAGTTGATCAACGAACGCGGGGATGGGCATGCGGCGGTTCATCACGAAGATCTCGGCGTTCGCGGCCTGGGCGGGGAAGAACGCCGACGGAGCCATCGCGCTGATCCTCGCGATCGTGGTCGGCGTGCTCGGCATCCTGCCCGACGACCAGGTGCCCGACGCCCTCCAGAACCAGCTCATCAGCGGGGCCACCCTGGTGATCCTGGCGCTCGTCGCCACCGCCCTGATCCGCGACCGGTCCCGGCAGGAGCCACTGGAGAAGGCGTTCAGCACCGGCGCCCTCGCCGAGCTGCCCGAGCGGCTGGGCCGGCTGGAACGACTGGAGAGCCTGGTCGAGGGCACGCGCCGAGCCCTGGACGACGCGGCGCTGGTGCGGGTGCTGGGCAGTTCGAACGAGATCACCACCGCCCTCGCGAAAGCCCGCCAGGACGCCGGCCGGTGGTCGTTCAAGGGCGGCACCGGAACCTACATCAGGGCCGTCACCCTGCCGGAGTGCGTGGCCGCCGCCCGCAGGGACAAGCGCCACCTCGCGGTCACGTTGGAGATCATCGACCCGTCCGACGTCGAGGTGTGCGAGTCGTACGCGCACTACCGCCGGTCGCTGTCGGACCACCCGGACGGCACGGGCGAGGTGTGGACGACCGACCGGGCGCGGAAGGAGTCCTACGCGACGGTGCTGGCGGCGTTCTGGCACCGCCAGCGCTACGGGCTGCTCGACATCGCCGTGGGGCTGTCGTCCACCATGACGACCTTCCGCTGGGACCTGTCGAGCCATTCGCTCGTCATGACCGTCGAGGATCCGAACCGCGCCATGTTCGCCCTGGCCGGGACGTTCTACTACGAGTGCAGCGACACGGAGTTACGCACGAGCCTGGAGCAGGCCCGCCGGGTGCCGATGGAGCGCTACCGGTCCGTTCCGCTCAGCAACGAGCCGACGATCGAGGAGGTCCTCGAACTCTTCGAGCGGGTCGGCCTCCCCCTCCCCAAGTCGTACACCGATCACGACGTGGTCTCCATCACGCGCAAGGCCCTGAGGGCGAAGGACCCTTACGGGCAGGTCCCGCCATGACCTATCCGAAGGACTACCCAGGTGTGGTGGACGCCCTGCGGGCCGGCGGGGCGGAGCCGTTCGCCCTGGCGGTGCTGGACTCCCTGGTCTTCGGGCTGTCCCCGCTGGTCGCGGTGCGCCACCCGCTGGGGTTCCTGTGCCTGCCGGTGGTGCGCGACGGGGAGTACGGCGTGTGCCTCCACATCTGGTCGGCGGCCTTCCCGATGGCCGAGCCGACGACCTCGCGGATCCACTGCCACAGCTGGGACCTCACCAGCCATGTGCTGTACGGCCACGTGGGCAACGAGCTGGCCGAGGTGCGCGACGCCGACCTGGACCCGACGCACCGGGTGCTGGAGGTCGTCAGCGGCGCCGACGGCGACCGTATACGCCCCACGGCGAGGACAGTGCGATTGCGCCGCGGGGCATCGGAATTGTGGGGGCCCGGTGACACGTACGCGCTGCCCGCCGGGGTATTCCACAGCAGTGTGATCCCCGAGGGCGGGGAAGCAGCGACGGTGGCCCTCGGCCGTACGATCCCCGGATCGGGCGACCTGTCGCTCGGACCGCTCGACGCCGCACCACACCACGTCAGAAGGACGCTGTGCGACGCCGCGGAGACCGCGCGCGCCGCACATCTGGCGCACGGCCTGCTGGCCCGCGCCCGGCCTCCGACGTGATCCGTCCCACCGACCCCGACCGGCGAGCGCCCGCACGCGGATCGCCGTGATTGAGGAGGACCCGTTGAATCTCGATCACGCCAGGAATGTGGCCGTGGAGGCGTCGGAGGCAGCGGGCGCGCTGCTGCGCGAAGGCCTCAGCGCGGCCGTGAACGTCCACGCCAAGGGCGACGCGGGCGATGTGGTCACCGATCTGGACCTCGCCGCGGAGAAGGTGCTGCTGGACCGGGTCCTCACGGAGTTCCCCGACCACACGGTGGTGGCGGAGGAGTCCGGCACGCTCGGGAGCGCCGAGAGCCGGTACTCGTGGCTGATCGACCCGCTGGACGGCACCAACAACCTGGCCATCGGCCTGCCGGCGTTCGTGGTGGGCCTGGCGCTATGCGAGGACGGGCTCCCTGTGGTCGGCGTGGTCCACGAGCCGGTAACGGGGCACACGTGGTCGGCCGTGCGCGGTGGCGGTACGGCGGGGCCGTCGGGGCCGGTGGCTCCGCCGTACCGGCCGCCGGCGCACGGGCCGGTGCTGGCCTGGACGCAGGGGTACGGCGTGGCCAGGGACGACCCGGCGGCGCGGGCGCTCAAACTGACGTTGGAGACGCGGGCCAGACGGGTGTTGCAGCTGTGGGCGCCGCTACTGTCGTGGGTGATGCTGGCGCGGGGCGACATCCACGGCATCGTGGGTTATCGGACTGAAACGGTGGACCTGCACGCGGGGGTGCTCATCGCGCAGGAGGCGGGGATGACCGTGCGGGCGCTCGACGGCGGGCCGTTCGACGGCACGGCGCCGGCGGGCGAGGAGGGCAGCAGCTTCGTCGCCTGCCATCCGGCGATGCTCGACGAGCTGCTGCGCGCGGCGGCGGACGCGGCCCGCGTGCGGGCGGCGTTCCCCTCGTTCGCCGGTCTTTGAACCAGCCGGTGAACGTCAGCCGGTGAGCGTCAGCGCCGCGACGGAGGCGGCCACCCCGAGTACGGCGAGGCCCGCGCCGGTCAGCGTGAACTTCACGAGCGGCACCGCGACCTGCTGCCTGCGGCACCATTCGAACCACAGCAGCGTCGCCAGCGAGGCCCACGGGGTGATCAGCGGCCCGACGTTGGTGCCGATGAGCAGCGCCAGAAGCTGATCGCCGCCGTCGACCGGGATGACCTCCTCCCCCGCTGCGTAGGCGGGAAGGTTGTTGATCAGGTTGGACAGGGCCGCCCCGGCGAGGGCGGCCCTGTGCTCGCCCTGTCCGACGAGGCCGGCGATCACGCTGCCGAGCCCCTGCTCCACCAGGGTCGGCACCACCAGGAACAGACCGGAGACGAACACCACGAGCTGCCACGGGATGAGGCTCCAGGTGAGTTTCGCCCGGTCCCGTACGGCGAAGGCCAGCGCGACGACCGCCGCCGCGGCGGGCGCGGCGATCCACACCTCGACCTCGGCCACGAGGGCGGCGATGAACAGCAGGCAGGCGGCGCCCGCGATGAGGAACAGCGGCCGGTCCCTGATCGGCTGGGGGGCCGGGGGCGTGTAGGCCGCGGCGCCGCGCGCCGAGCGGCGCCAGTAGAACACCCACAGGAAGACCATGGTCACGCCGATCGCGGCGAGTTGGGGCGCCCACATGCGGGCGGCGAAGTCGCGGGTGGACAGGCCGATGCGCTCCATCGCGAGCAGGTTGGTCAGGTTGGACACCGGCAGGAGCAGGCTGGCGGTGTTGGCGAGCCAGACCGTGGTCATGGCCAGGGGCAGGGGGGCGATCCCGGCTCGGTGGGCGAGGGCCAGCACGACGGGGGTGAGGAGGACGGCGGTCGTATCGAGGTTCAGGAAGATCGTGACAAGCGACGCGAAAGCCGTACAGAGCAGGAACAGGGCGAGGTAGTTGCCGCGCCCGGCGACGGCGACGCGCTCGGCGATGGCGTCGAAGACCTGGGCCTCCTTGGCCAGCTCGGCCAGGATGATCACCGCGACGAGGAACACCAGCAGCGGACCGATCCTGCCCAGGCTGTCCACGGCCTTCCCGACGGGGAGAAGACCCGTGGCCACACACGCCACGCCCACCGCCAGCAGACCGATCCTGACCCGGTCGAGTACGCTCAGCCGCACACCGGGAATGATCGCACAACGGTTCAGACAAGCATCTCCAAACCTTGAGACTCAGCGGCCATACTTGAGGCCGCTTCGGGCAGGGGGAGTTGATCGCATGGCGGACCGCACTTCCACGGCAATCGACATCTTCATCAGCTATTCGCCCGCGGACGAGGCGTGGGCGACGTGGATCGCCTGGGAGCTGGAGTCCGCCGGATACCGCACGATGATCCAGGCGTGGGACTTCGTGCCCGGCACCAACTTCATCGACTTCATGGACCGGGGTGTCCGCGAGGCGGCCGTCGTGGTGGCGGTGCTGTCGGACAACTACCTCCAGTCGCGCTACGGGCGGATGGAATGGCAGGCCGCGATGCGCGCCAGCCCCGACGACCCGTCGAAGAAACTGGTCACGGTCCGCCTCGCGGAATGCAGGCTGGAAGGGCTGCTGGCCACGATCACCTGGGTGGACCTCGCCGGGGTGAACGACCAGGAGCGGGCGAGGGCGCTGCTGCTCACCCGCATCGCCGAGACCGTCGCCGGACGCGCCAAGCCCGCCGACCGTCCGAACTTCCCGCCCGACCCGCCGGGCCCGGCCGACCCCGACCCGGCCGGTCCCGGCGTGTCGCCCGGGGCTCCCGTGGCGCTGCCCCGCGTCCCCCGCCCGCGCGCAGAGGCGCGTTCGCTCCGCGGCCGGATCACCCGGCCCGCCTTCCCCGCGGCGCGGGCCGCGGACACCCCGCGCGAGCGGGTCACGGTGCTGCGCGTCGGCGGACCCCGCTTCGGACGGGCGCTCGCCGAGGCCGACGAGCCGCTCACCCCCGAAGAGCTCCAGTCGCGGATCTGGGCGGATCTGACGCGCATGAGCGACGGCGGCATGCCGCGCCCCGACCTGCTGCTGGTGACCGGCGACCTCACCGAGTCCGGCACGCTCCGCCAGTTCGGGCAGGCGACGACGTTCCTGTCCGGGATGCGCATGCTGGTGGGGCTTGAGCAGCACCGGGTGGTCGTGGTGCCGGGGCCGCGGGACGTGACGAAGGCCGCGTGCCGGGCCTACTTCAACGACTGCGAGGCCGACGACATCCGCCCGCAACCGCCGTACTGGCCCAAGTGGCGGCTCTTCGCCGGGATGTTCGGCGAGATCTACCAGGGGGTGGAGGGCGCGGTCTTCGACGCGGCCCAGCCGTGGACCCTGTTCACGGTGCCCGACCTGCGCCTGGTCGTGGCGGGCCTCAACACCACGATGGCGATGAGCCACCGCGAGGAGGACCGCTACGGCCACGTGGGCGAGGCGCAGGCGGCGTGGTTCGCCGAACGGCTGCGCGCCTACGAGCGCGGACGCTGGCTGCGGCTCGGCATGATGGGGCACGCCCCGGGCGACGTGCGTGACGCCTCCGCGCTGGACCGGCTGCTCGGCCACCGGCTGAGCCTGCTCGCGCACGGCGACGGACCGGCGCGCGACGCCCAGCCGCTCTGGGTGCCCGCGCCCGGCCCCGGCCGGCACCAGGTCATCGAGATCACCCCCGACGGGATGCGGCTGTGGACGCCTGAGGCCCCGCCGCGGCGCACCGCGCACCGGTGGCCGGACGCCGAGGGCACCTTCGCGGTGCCCGAGCCGGCGAACGGGGAGCCGCCGCGCGAGGAGGCCGCGCCCGCCGAGCACGCGGCGGCGCCGACACCTGCCGAGCTGCTGCTCGACCGGATCGCCGAGGTCTGCGAGGCCCGGCACGACCAGGTCAGGATCCGCCGTGTCGACCTGAACCCGCCGCATCTGATCGTGACCTACCACGAGGACGGCTTCGTACGGCAATCGCGCATCGGCGCCCACGCCGGCGAGGTGAGCGCCGACTCCGTGGCCGACTTCCTGCGCCACGTCCACGCGGCCGGCCCCGGGCAGACCGTCGAACTCGTCTACGAGGGCCCGCCGCCGGCGCGGGCGCTGCGCGACGAGCTGTTCCGGCGCGGCGTACGGCTGCGCAGCTTCACCGAATTCCAGGGGCTGCTGGACCTGTCGGCCTACGTCGCCGACCAGACCACGCGCATCCTGGCCGACCGGCGCTACCAGCGGAGCCTGTACGTCCCGCAGCGCTACCGGGAGCTCGACCGCGCGGGCCAGGGGGTCAAGGAGGGGCTCACCGACGAGCTGATGCGGCTGATCGGGGGCGAGCACGGGCGGTTCGTGCTGCTCCTCGGTGACTTCGGCCACGGCAAGAGCTTCGCGCTGCGCGAGGTGGCGCGGCGCATCCCCGGCGAGTTACCGCAGCTCATCCCGATCCTCATCGAGCTGCGGATGCTCGACAAGGCCCATTCGGTGGACGGTCTCGTCGCGGCCCACCTCGCCGACCACGGCGAGGACGTGATCGACCTGAAGGCGTTCCACTACCTGCTGCGCCAGGGCAGGGTCGTCCTGCTGTTCGACGGGTTCGACGAGCTCGTGGCCCGTGTGACCTACGAGCGGGCCACCGACCATCTGGAGACGCTTCTTCAGGCGTCCCAGCACAAGGCCAAGATCGTGGTCGCGAGCCGTACCCAGCATTTCACCTCGCAGAGCCAGGTGCTGACCGCGCTGGGCGAGAGGGTGGGGGCGCTGCCGCTGCGCCGAGTCCTCGGCCTGGCCGGGTTCAGCGGCGAGCAGATCCGGTCCTACCTGGTGAACCGCTACGCCGACGAGGAGGCCGCGGAGGCCAGGCTGTCGCTGATGAGCGGCATCGAGGATCTGATCGGCCTGGCCGGCAACCCGCGCATGCTCAGCTTCATCGCCGACCTGCCCGACCAGAGCCTGCGGACCGTCGTCGGCGCGCGCGGCGCCGTCAGCGCGGCCCGCCTCTACGAGGAGATCCTCGGCGCCTGGCTGTCCTTCGAGGAGCACCGCACCCGCGGCGTGCCCGGCACGCCCGGCGGCCTGCGCCTGCCGGAGCTGTGGCGGGCGGTGACGGTGCTCGCGCTGCGCCTGTGGGAGACCGGCGAGTCCTACCTGCGGCTCGCCGAGCTCACCGAGGTGGCCGAGGCCCTCGCCGACCTGGCCGACGGGCAGCTCTCGGTGCAGCAGGCAGCGCACGCGGTCGGCACCGGCAGCCTGCTCGTGCGCACCGACGAGGGCCTGTTCGGGTTCATCCACTCGTCGGTCATGGAGTGGCTCGTGGCGCGGCACATCGCCGAGATCATCGACGACCCGCTCCCCCTCACCCGGCGGCCCCTGTCGCAGCTCACCGTCGAGTTCCTGTGCGACCTGACCGACGTGGCCGCCTGCCGCGCCTGGGCCGAGAGCATCCTCGTACGCCAGGGGGCCGACGACGTCTCCCGCACCAACGCGCTCAAGATCACCACCAGGTTGCGCACGTCCGCCAGGGCCGACCTGCGCGGAGCCGACCTCAGCGGGCAGGACCT
The DNA here is from genome assembly GCF_900100605.1 of Sinosporangium album. Classification (GTDB taxonomy): domain Bacteria; phylum Actinomycetota; class Actinomycetes; order Streptosporangiales; family Streptosporangiaceae; genus Sinosporangium; species Sinosporangium album. The sequence goes on from NZ_FNCN01000001.1 coordinate 214,289, forward strand.
GTCGGGCCGCGACTTCCGCGAAGTGGACCTCACCGGCGCCGACCTCACCGGCGCCACGCTCGTCGGCACCGACCTGCACCGCGCGACCCTGCGCGACGCCCGCCTCGTCGGCGCCAGACTCGACGAGGCCCGCCTCGCCGGGGCCGACCTGACCGGGGCCGACCTCAGGCGGGCCAGGCTCGTACGGACCGACCTGCGCGACGTGGCGCTCGACGACAGCCGCTGGCACCGCGCCGCCCTCATCGACACCACCGGCAGCCTCCCCGACGTGCCCGAGCTGCGCGGCGCAGCCATCACCCCCAGGCAGCCCGTCGAGATCCAGCTCGCCCCGGCCGCGCTGGGCGTGCCGTACGGCTACCACTTCCAGACGAGCCGACTGCCCGACCCGATCGCGTACTCGCCGGACGGAGACCTGCTGGCCGTCGGGGGCGAGGACGGCTCGGTGCTGATCTGCGACAGCGGCAGCGGGCAGCCGGTGCGCACCCTCGGCGGCCACCGCGGGCGGGCCTACGCCATCGTGTTCAGCCGCGACGGCGAACTGCTGGCCTCCGGCGCGAGCGACGGCACCGTGCGCGTCTGGAACCCGTATACCGGCGAACAGCTCCACGAGCTCGCCGTACACCCCAACGGGGTGTGGCCCCTCCTCATCAGCCCCGACGGCGGCCTGATCGCCGCCGGAGGCGGCGACGGCACGGTGCGCCTGTACGGCACCGCCGACGGACGCCTGGCGCACGAGCTCACCGGGCACGACGCGCCGCTCTACGCCGCCGCCTTCGACGCCGCGGGCAGCACCCTGGTCATCGGCGACGCCCACGCCGCGCTGCGCGTCTGGGACACCGCCACCGGAAGCATCCGGCACACCCTGACCGATGGCGCGAGCGGCGCCGTCTACCGGGCCGTCCACAGTCCGGACGGCACCCTGCTCGCCACCGGGCACAAGGACGGCGGCGTACGCGTCTGGGACGCCCACACCGGCGCCCTGCTGCGCCTCCTGCGCGGCCACACCACCCGCGTCTACGCCGTCAACTTCTCCCCCGACGGGCGGGTCCTCGCCACCGGCGACATCTCCGGCGTGCTGCGCCTGTGGGACCCGGCCACCGGGCGGCCCCGAGGCGCCCCGACCGGCCACCGCTCGGCGATCTACCAGGTCACGTTCAGCCCCGACGGCGCCCTGATGGCCAGCGCCGACGCGGCGGGATCCGTCCAGATCCGCGACACGGACACGTGGTCGCGCCGGCGCGACCTCACCGGGCATCGAGGCGCGGTGTGGCCGTTCGCCTTCCGCCCCGACGGGCGTCAGCTCGCCACGGCCAGCAACGACGGCACCGCCCGGCTGTGGGACCCCGCCACCGGCCAGTGCCGGCGCCTCCTGCGCGGCCACGGCAGGCGCGTCTCGGCCGTCCGCTTCAGCGCCGACGGCAGCATGCTGGCCACGTGCGGCAACGACGGCGTGGTGCGGGTCTGGGACCCGCGCACCTGCCGCATGCTGCGCCCGTTCACCGGTTTCGCCGACCGGCTCATCTCCGCCGTGTTCAGCCCCGCCGGCCCGGTGCTCGCGACCGCCAGCAACGACGGCGGCGTGCATTTCTGGAACGCCGCCGGCGGCGGCTACGAGCGCGAGATGAACGTCGAGACCGACCACGTGTGGGCCGAGGCGTTCAGCCCCGACGGCGACTACCTCGCCACCGCCAACGACGACGACAGCGTCCGCATCTGGTCCCACGCCACCGGCCGCCTCATCGCCGACCTCGCCGACCACCGGGGCCGCGTCCGGTCCATCGCCTTCAGCCCCGACGGCATGCACGTCGCGACCGGGTGCGACGACCGGCTCGTCCGCATCTGGCATGTCCATCGGGGCGGCCTCGTCGCCACATTCCAGGGCCATGAGGACCGCGTGTACGCGGTGGCGTTCGACCCGGAGGGGACGCGGCTGCTGAGCGCCGGCAACGACGGGCGGGCCATCGTGTGGGGGCTGTCGCCGTACACGGGCACCCCGGACCGCCCGGAGGGCCTGTCGCGGCTGGCGGGCCCCGGCGTGGCGTTGCCCGGCCGGGGCGAGTCCGCGGTCCTCAAGCACGTGTCGGGCTCCCGCGTCTACCCCGCGACGGTGCTGACGCACCCGTCGGGCCGCCTCTGGACCACCGCGTGGTCCCCCGACGGCCTGACCGTCGCCACCGCGGGCGACGACCTCGCCATCCGCCTCTGGGACGCCGGCACCGGCGCCCTCCGCCACACCCTCCACGGCCACACCCGCCGCGTCTGGTCGGTCGCCTTCTCCCCCGACGGCTCCCTCCTTGCGAGCTCGGGCGACGACGGCACCGCGATCCTGTGGAACGTCGCCGGGGTCCCCGGACGGCACGCCACCCTCCTCGGGCTCCCCGAGGGGTGGGCCGCCCTCGCCCCCGATGGGCGCTACAAGTACGAAGGGGATGTCAGCGGCCAGTTCTGGCACGCAGTCGGCATGTGCAGGTTCGAGCTCGGGGAGCTGGACTCCTACCTTCCCGGCGTGCGCCGTATGCCGCTGGAGGCGGAGTTCTGAGCGCGGGCCCCGGGGACGGTCTCTGGGGATTCACCGGCCTTCTAGGCAATTCATCGCGTTGCGCGCACACTCACAGAAAGACTCACCATCGCGATTCAGCGGGAGTTGATCGTGAACGACCAAGGCGGCGGCTGTTTAGGGTTCATCCTGTTTCTTCTGTTTATGGGGTTCGTTGTCTGGAGTCACATCAGTTACGACAATGAGCAGGATGAATGCTTGAAGCTGTCCGGTGTCCAGCGGTCAGAGTGCCTGGAGCGCCTGCCGGACCCCGCCGTCCCTTGACCACCGGGCCGTCCGTCAGGCCGACTGGGCGGCCTTGCGGGCTTGGAGGGCCTGCCAGAGGGCGGTGATGTGGGCGTCGAGGGCGTCGAGGGGGCCGTCGTTGGGGATCACCAGGTCGGCCGCGGCGAGGCGGGCCTCGCGGCTGGCCTGGGCGGCGAGGCGGGCACGCGCGTCGACTTCGGACATGCCCCGATTTTTCATGAGACGTTCGATGCGGACGCCGTCCGGGGCGTCGACCACGACCACCACCTCGTATAGCGGGGCCAGGCCGTTCTCCACCAGCAGCGGCACGTCGTAGACCATGATCGAGTCCGCCGGGGCCGCGTCCTGCAACTCGGCCGCCCGCTTCCCCACCAGCGGGTGCACGATCCCGTTGAGCGCCGCCAGCCTGCCCGAGTCCGCGAACACGATCGACCCCAGCAGCTCCCGGTTGAGCGTGCCGTCCTCCCGGAGCACCTCCGGCCCGAACTCCGCCACCACGGCGGCGAGCCCCGCCGTACCCGGCTCCACCACCTCGCGAGCGATCTTGTCCGCGTCCACCACCACGGCCCCCAGGGCCGCCAGCCGCCGCGAGACCTCGCTCTTGCCCGACCCGATCCCACCGGTAAGCGCAACCTTCAACACGCTCGGCAGCATACGTCCTCCCGTGGCCTGGGCGGCGGCCGAGATCTCCGGGGGCGCGGGCCGCGTATGATGACCGGACCGGAAAAGCGCCACGTCGACAGGCGTCCGATTCCTCCCCCGCCTGAAGGCGGGGGTCTCCTCGGAGGTTCCTGATGACCGTTCTCGACGTTCTCTCCACCCACGGGGCACGCAACGACATCCTCGTCGTCGAGCTGCCCCAGGGCCTTGCGCTCGACGCCGACCTCAGCCGGGCCGTGCGCAGCCTCTGCGACCGGACGGGGCCCCTCGGCGCGGACGGCGTCTACTTCGTGGACCGAGTGACGGACACGCCCGAAGCGGTGTTCTACAACCCCGACGGCTCCAAGGCCAGTCTGTGCGGCAACGGCATGCGGTGCCTCGGCCGCTACATCCTCGAACGGCGCGGCCAGGACTCCGCGGTCGTCCACACCGGCCCCTACAGGTTCCGGATCGACCGCGCCCCCGACAGCCACGGCGTGCGCCAGATCGCCGTCTCCCTGCCGCCCGTGGCGTTCCGCGTGGACACCCCGATCGTGGCCGGCGCCCACGAATGGTTCGACGAGGCCGTTCCCGCGCTGGGGTCACCGCTCCGGTTCACCGCGCTGGCGGTGCCCAACTCGCACCTGATCGCCATCGTCGACCGCTACGACGAGAAGGAGCTGATCTCGGTGGGCCGCCGGGTCGAGGCCCTCACGGAGACCTTCCCCATCGGGGCCAACGTCTCCTTCGTCCAGCCCCTGAGCAACAACGAGATCTTCGTCAGCACCTTCGAACGCGGCGTCGGCCTCACCCTCTCCTGCGGCTCCGGCGTCATCGCCTCCTCGGCCGTCTACGCCCGCCTCGCCGGCCTCCCCACCGCCACCGCCCTCACCGTGCGCAACCCCGGCGGACGCAGCACCGCCACCTTCCACGAGGAGTCGGGCCGGCTGGTCCCCACCCTCCAGGGCAACGCGACCTTCGTCTCCAGCAGCACCGTCAACCTGGAAGACGCCATCGCCGGCCCCGGCTTCGAGGTGCACACCGAGCGGTTCCCCGAAGAGGTCGCCGCCTACACCGTCCTCGATCAGGCCAACCGCACCCGCCTCGCCGAACTCGGCGTGGTGCTGTAACCGACGTTGTGAAGGAGCACCAACCGTACGTTCCTCCAAGGACGCACAGCAGTACCCTTCCTACGCCAACTCTCGAACGAGAGCTTTCCAACTACAAAAGCCATGAGCGCCCGACTCCGCCGAACCCATAGAGCTCGCAACAAGACCTTGTAATTGATGCATCACCAGGCGCGACCTGGCTGGCAGGTCACTCTTTGCGAGGGCTTAACCACTCGACTGTAGATCGTGGACGACAACCTGTGGGCCCTGATCGAACCTCTGCTGCCTATTCGGACTGGTCCCCCGGTCCTGTTCATGTCGCGAAAGGACTAACCGAATCCCGGCGGTCTGGGTCGGCTGCGGTATGTCGTCGAACAGACCTCGGGCCTTGTTACACCGGTTCAAGCGGCTCGCCGTCTGCTAAGAGAGCCGTCTCGAACTTCATCACGCCTTCGTCTCCCTGGCGTGCGGTCTGATCTGTTGGCAGCGGCTCACGAAGGACCTTGGCGAGGGAGTCCTTGAACTGGGATCCCTTTTATGTAGATGCCGTTCGCCCCAGCCCGAGACCATAGACTTCTAACTTAAAGCGTAAGAAATACTAGAGGGGTGCATTTGTGTACCCCTCTAGATCCACTCTATCCCTGATCAGGAATGCATATGCACAGCGAAATTTTCATGCACTACGCATCTCTGCTCAACTCGTATCCCATCGAGCTAGGGGCGTGTTGGGCTGTGATTAGAAGCGATCTAAACTCGGTCACAGTCGACGAGCTTGCAAGTCGTCTTGGTCGCAATATCGGAGATCTTCAGCCCCAAGCGCTCGACGATTGGCCGGAGGTTTCTGAAATGCCGATTCACTTCATCACTTCCAGATCTGCCCTAATGACCATCGAACCTCTTGGCTCACTATTTACCGCTCCAGCCATATTGGAGCGCTTAAGCATAGGCGCCCAGATCTGGAGCGTGTCCTGGAATGAGTCTCTGAAGGGACAGCTCTGCTATGCACGCGATGGCCACTGCCTTGCAATCCATGACTTCCTTCACGCCACTTGGGCACATGGCCCCGAGGCTGAGATCTTCAACGACCACCGTGAATTTCTCTCACTACATATGCCTTGGGATGAGGATGACGAGGAAGATGACTACCGCTATGAGCAGGCACTTATCCACTGGTGGGCCGCAGGCATGACTGCCATAGAGTTGACTAGCGGCGTCAGGCTGGAGAAACAATTTCTCCGTGGACCGCTCCCCACCCTTCTGCTCGACGAAGAATCCCTAAGGCCCACTGCCAAGAAAGAGGATTGGTGATATATAAGGTGAATGACTTCGGCGGAATGTCTTCGGCACTGGGTTTCCGCCGGTCGACCGGTAGAAGACCGATAATAGGCACTATCAGACCTACGACGAAAAGGAGCTGATCTCGGTGGGCCGCCGGGTCGAGGCCCTCACGGAGACCTTCCCCCATCGGCGCCAACGTCTCCTTCGTCCAGCCGTGAGCAACAACGAGATCTTCGTCACGGCACGGGCAGCAGTGTAGTCATGCATCTGATCGCGGTGGTCTTGCCCGCGCCGTTCGGCCCGAGCAGGCCGAACACCTCCCCCGCGGCGACCGACAGACTCACGCCGTTCACGGCGGTCGTGCGCCCGAAGGCGTAGCGCAGTCCCGCGCAGGTGACGGCGTCAACTGTGTCCGTCGCCATATTCGTCGCCGTGTTCGTCACCGTGTTCGTCACCGTGCTCCCCTTCTTCGCAGAGGCTCTGCGCGAGTCGGCGCAGTGCCGGGAGTGCGGCGGCCAGGGCTTCCTGGTCGTCCTGGTGGAGATGTGCCACGTACCGGTTGATGAGTGCGGCGCGGCGCTCCTGCCACTCGCGGAGCCTGGCTTCGGCCTCGCCGGTGAGGTGGAGCATCGCCGTACGGCGGTCGCCGGGTGCGGTGGCCCTGCGCAGCAGTCCGGCCGACACGAGCTGGTTGACCAGGGTGGACACTGTGTTGTCGGCCAGGTGGAGCTCTCTGGCCGCCGCCGACACGCCGATCCCGGGGTTGGCCGCGACCAGCCGCAGCAGTTCGACATGGGAGATCGGCAGCCTTGGCCCCGCTATGCACTCGCGCAACCTGCGTCTGACCAGGCGGTGGACACCGGCCAGGACATCCGCCAGGGCGCCCGGATCGCCAATAACGCCCATATCAGGACATATTACCTCTCAGGCAGAGCTACCCAAAAATGTCTCCCTGCGTGGGTATGAAGGCATACATCCAAGCTCAGGGGGCGAGTCATGGCCAAGCGCACGGTGGCGGAGCAGTTCGTCGATCTCATCGTCCGCGCAGGTGCCCGAAGGATCTACGGGGTGGTGGGCGACAGCCTGAACCCGGTGGTCGACGCGGTGCGGCGCAACAGCGCGATCGAGTGGATCCAGGTGCGGCACGAGGAGGCGGCGGCGTTCGCGGCGGGTGCGGAGGCGCAGCTCACGGGGCGGCTGGCGGTGTGCGCGGGATCATGCGGGCCGGGCAACATGCACTTGATCAACGGGCTGTACGACGCCCACCGCTCGATGGCGCCAGTGCTCGCCCTGGCCGCGCACATCCCCAGCGCCCAGATCGGGACAGGGTATTTCCAGGAGACGCATCCGGACCGGCTGTTCGAGGAGTGCAGCCACTACTCCGAGCTGATCTCGACACCGGAGCAGATGCCGCGGGTGGTGCAGACGGCCATCCAGCACGCGGTCGGGCGGCGCGGCGTGTCGGTGGTGTCGCTGCCGGGCGACGTGGCCGGGAAGGACGCCCCGGAGAGGTCCGCGGAGCTCGCGATGGTGCCGGAGACACCATCCATCCGGCCCGGCGACCAGGAGATCGCGCGGCTGGTGGAACTGATCGACGACTCGGAGAAGGTGACGCTTTTCTGCGGCCGGGGCGTGGCGGGGGCTCACTCCGAGGTGATGGCGTTCGCCGAGAAGCTCAAGGCCCCGGTGGGACACGCGCTGCGGGGCAAGGAGCACATTCAATACGACAACCCCTATGACGTGGGCATGTCGGGAATGCTGGGGTACGGCGCGGCCTACGAGGCCATGCATGAATGCGATCTGCTGATCCTGCTCGGCACGGACTTTCCGTACACGGAGTTCCTGCCGAGGGACGTGCGGATCGCGCAGGTCGATGTGGAGCCCGAACGGCTCGGGCGGCGCGCGAAACTGGACCTCGCAGTCTGGGGGGACGTGCGGGAGACGCTGCGGTGCCTGACCCCGCAGGTCAAGGAGAAGACCTCGCGCCGGTTCCTGGACCGGATGCTGAAAAAGCACTTGGACGCGCTGGAGAACGTGGTCAGCGCCTACACGAGAAACGTGGAGAAGCACACGCCGATCCATCCGGAATATGTCGCGTCCATTCTCGACGAGGAGGCGGGGGCCGACGCGGTGTTCACGGTCGACACCGGCATGTGCAACGTCTGGGCGGCACGCTATCTCACCCCGAACGGCAAGCGCCGGGTCATCGGATCGTTCGTGCACGGATCGATGGCCAACGCGCTGCCGCAGGCCATCGGCGCGCAGTTCCTGGATCGGGAGCGACAGGTGGTGTCGCTGTCGGGAGACGGAGGGTTTTCCATGCTGATGGGGGACTTCCTGACCTTGGTGCAGTACGACCTGCCGGTGAAGGTCGTGGTGTTCAACAACTCCTCGCTGGCGATGGTGGACCTGGAGATGATGGTCGACGGGCTGCCTCCACACGGCACCACCTACCCGCACACCGACTACGCCGCCATCGCCGCGGCGGCCAGGGCCCTCGGCATCCGGGTGGAGAAGCCGGGGGACGTGCGGGCGGCGCTGCGGAAGGCGTTCGACCACCGCGGCCCGGTGCTGGTGGACGTCGTCACCGACCCCCACGCCCTCTCCATCCCGCCGAAGATCACCGCCGAACAGGTCACGGGCTTCGCGCTGTCGGCGAGCCGTACGGTCTTCAACGGCGGAGTGGGAAGGATGGTGCAGATGGCCCGGTCGAACCTGCGCAACATCCCCCGGCCATAACCGCGGGCCTCGGGCCTCAACCCGTGGGTTCGAACGGGTTGAGCACCGAGACGCCCGTCCCGGCGAAGTCCTGCATGTTGCGCGTGACCAACGTCCACCCGTGGACTCTCGCCGTGGCCGCGAGGAGCCCGTCGATCGCCGGAAGGGGCCGCAGGGCGTTGAGGCGGCCCCACTCCTCCGCGATCGCCGAGGTGACCGGGACGATGCGGTCGCCGAAATGGCGCCGGAGGTTGTGCAGCCAGCGTTCCAGTGTGGCCGCCTGGACCGAGTCGCGGCTCCGGCAGAGCTCGACCCCGCACCGGATCTCGCCGACGGTCAGACTGCTGAGGTAAAGCGTCGGGCCGTGAGCCGCGCCGATCCAGGCTTTGACCCGCGCGCTGCCGTTGCGTCGGCGAACCTCGGAGACGACGTTGGTGTCGAGCAGGAAACCCGTGCCCATCAGTCGAACGCGATCTCGCGTGGGAGGTCCTTGCTCCTCGGGAACTCGACGTCGTCTCCCCAGTCCGGATCAGCGAGCAGGAAGTCGGAGAAGTCAGGGGAACGATGGCTGAGGCGGCGATATTCGTCGATGTCCACGATCACCGCGATCTTCTCACCGTGCCTGGTCACGACCTGGGGCCCCTCGGCGGCCACGCGCCGGAGAACCTCGCTGAAACGCTGCTTCGCCTCCTGCACCTGCCACTCGGTCATCCTCGCCACCCCCAGCCGCGGCTCTGTCTAGTCTGTCCAGACCCAGCGTAGCCGATCGCGGCCCGGGTCGCCCGCGGGCGACCCGGGGCGTCAGCAGTCACAGCGGCGCCGGGGCTTGCGGTCCGTCCACTCCCGCTTCTCGTGGACGGCAGTGCTCATCACCGTCGCCTCGGGGATTCCGGCGATGGTCTTGGGCGACGTGCTCACCTCCGCCAGGACAGGCCGGTTTTCGGGGTGGGAACGTCTCGTTGGGCGAGCGGTACGAATCCGTTGGGGCCGGGGCCACCGTGGCCTACGGGTTACCGGCGCGAGCATCGACCATGACGGAGGAACGCGTGGATTCACCGGGGCGGACGCCGTGCGGCGGTTCTGTCGGGGGGAGCCTCTAGGGTGGGCCGTATGGCTCGGGCGAACGACGAGGCGGCGGCGGCGCTGACGGAATACGCGGATCTGTTCGCGTTGACCGGCGGCGACGCGTTCCGGGTGCGCAGCTACCAGAAGGCGGCCAAGGCGATCGCGGGGTTCCCCGAGGACATCGCCCACGCCGACGTGCGGCGGGTGCCCGGCGTGGGCGAGGCGATCGCGAAGAAGGTCGAGGAGTTCTTGTCGCGCGGGAGCTTCCGGCAGCTCGACGATCTGCGGGCGCGGGTGCCCGACGGGGTGCTGCGGCTGACGCGCGTTCCGACGCTCGGGCCGAAGACGGCGATGTTCCTCTACCAGGAGCTCGGCATCGACTCTCCGGCGGCGCTGGCGGCGGCGATCTCGGCGGGGCGGCTCGCGGGCGTGAAGGGGTTCGGGCCGAAGACCGAGGCCAACCTGCTCAAGGGCATCGAGCAGATGGAGCAGTCGGCGCGGCGGGTGCACATCGGTGTGGCGATGGCGCTGGCCGAGCGGATCATGGGCTCGCTGCCGGTCGAGCGCATCGCCTACGCGGGGTCGCTGCGGCGGATGCGGGACACGATCGGTGATGTGGATCTGCTGACGGTGGCGCCGCCGTCGGTGATGGAGGAGTTCCGGCGGCAGCCGTACGTCGCGGAGGTGATCGCGGCGGGCGACAAGAAGACGTCGGTCCGCACGACCGGCGGTGTCCAGGTCGATCTGCGGCGGGTGCCGGCGGAGTCGTGGGGTGCGGCCCTGCAATATTTCACGGGGAGCAAGGAGCACAACGTCCGCATCCGCGAGATCGCCGTGAAGAAGGGGTGGAAGCTCTCCGAATACGGGCTGTTCGAGGGCGAGCGGGTGATCGCGGCCGAGAGCGAGGAGGACATCTACCACGCGCTCGGCATGCAGTGGGTGCCGCCGCCGCTGCGCGAGGGCGGCGGGGAGGTGTCCGCGGCGCTCAAGGGTGAGCTGCCGGAGTTGGTGACGCTGGAAGATCTGCAGGGCGACCTGCACACGCACACCACGCTGACCGACGGCATCGCCTCGCTGGAGGACATGGTGGCGGCGGCGAGCGCGCGCGGCTACGCCTACTACGCGGTGACCGATCACGCGCCGGATCTGGTGATGCAGCGGATGACGCTGGAGAAGGCGCTGGCCCAGCGCGCCCGGCTGTCTCGGCTGCAACTCGACTATCCGAACATGCGGCTGCTGCACGGCACCGAGCTCAACATCGGCCCCGACGGCTCGGTCGACTGGCCGCTCGACGTGCTCGACGGCTTCGACGTGCGGGTGGCGAGCGTCCATTCGCACTTCACCCAGTCCCGCGAGGAGATGACGCGCCGTTTCATCGCCGCGTGCGAGAACCCCGGCGTGCAGATCATCGGCCACCCCACCACGCGCAAGATCGGCAAGCGCGGCCCGGTGGACGCCGACTGGGAGGCGGTGTTCCGGGTGGCGGCGCGCACGGGCACCGCGATGGAGATCGACTCCTACCCCGACCGCTCCGACCTGCCCGACGACCTCGTCCGGCTCGCTCGCCACCACGGGGTGAAGTTCTCGATCGACAGCGATTCGCACGCGATCCCCCACCTGGCCCATCAGCGCTTCGGGGTGGGCATCGCGCAGCGCGCCGGGCTCACGACCCACGACGTGATCAACACCTGGCCTCTCGACCGGCTGTTGGAGTTCCTCAAGCGGTGAACCGCGCGGTCGGGTCAACGGTTCGTCATCGGATTTTGGCCGCGTCGGTGTGGCCATGGCGCTGGATTAGATGGTTTCCTGGTAGGAATTAGATGAATCCATAGCCCGAACCCCGAGGTGGCCGTATGGATCTCGATGATCTGACCAGCGAAGCGGTATACGACCAGGTGCGGATGGAGGGCTGGCTCAGGGCGCGCAACGCGGGCCCGGGGAGGCCGTGCCCTCTCGGTGACGTCGCCCCGCTGATCGTCCCGCTCGTGCGGAGGCGGCCACGGCGGTCCGCTCCCGCCTCCCCCATCGTCAAACCGCTGCCGCCCGAGCTCTTCACCCGGCACGGGAGCTGCGCGGAGATGCGCTGGGAGTCCATGCTCGGCCAGGGCTACCACGTGCCGAACGACAGGTTCTTCGTGCGCAACCACACGTCCACACCCCTCATCGACCCGGGCACCTGGCGCTTGCGCCTGCACGGCGACGGCCTGCGGCTGCCGCGGGAGTTCACCTACGCCGAGCTGCGGGCGATGCCCAGCACGACCCTCGACGCGGCGATCGAGTGCGCCGGCAACGGCAGGGCGTTCTTCGCGACCCAGCAGAACCAGGACGTGCGGGGCACCCCGTGGCGGCTCGGCGGGATCGGTGTGGCCCGGTGGCGGGGGGTGCGGCTCGCCGAACTCCTGGAACGTGCCGGGCTGACACCCGAGGCGGTGGACGTCATGCCGCGCGGGCTCGACCCGGAATACGTCGAGGAGGGTGCGAACCTGGGCCGGGTGCGGCGCCCGCTCCCCGTGGCCAAGGCGGTCAAGGACGTGCTGGTGGCCTACGACATGAACGACGAGCCGCTGCCGCCCGACCACGGCTTCCCCGCGCGCCTGGTGGTGCCGGGCTGGAGCGGGATCTCGTCCATCAAGTGGGTGGGGGACGTCGAGGTGTCGACGACGCCGCTGCTGTCGCCGTGGAGCACCAGGTTCTACCGGATGTTCGGCCCCGATTTCCCGCCCGAGGGCGGCAAGCCGGTGACGAGCCAGGTGGTGAAGAGCGCGTTCGAGCTGCCGTGGGACGCCACCTTCAGGGCGGGTCGGCGCTATGTCCTGCGCGGGCGGTCGTGGTCGGGGAACGGCCATATCGGGCGGGTGGAGGTGAGCACCGACGGCGGGTTGACGTGGCGGCGGGCGCTGATGCACGGGCCGCGGCTGGCCCCGGCGTGGGCGCGCTGGCATGCGGAGTGGTCGCCGACGAGGCCGGGGCCGTACGTCTTGATGGCCCGGGCGGTGGACGAGCACGGACGCGGACAACCGGACGTCTCCGTGTACAACACGCACGGCTATCTTTTCGACGCTGTCGTACGGCACCCGGTGACCGTCACCCGGTGGTAATGAACCCTCACACATACCGGAATATCGCGCCCACCGAGGAATCTCCGGCTTTCCGATGGATATTAAGGTGGGCGCCAGCACCGTGATGTTGCGGGCCTCCAGGTATCGGTTACCGGGATTTCATCGGAAAGACCAACCCGGCGACTCGGACGAAACATTACAGAAACCCACGAACGTGATGATGGGCTGAGTTATCACGCCCATCTCCGCTAGGAGGCCCCGACGATGCGCCAGTTGACGGCACTCGACGCGCAGTTCCTCCACGCCGAATCCCCGACGACGGCGGTCCACGTCGCCGGGCTCGCGATCCTGGACCCCTCGACCTGCCGCACGGGCACAGGCCCAGGCCCAGGCACAGGCACTGTCACCCGCGACGGCCTGATCGCGCTGCTGCGCCAGCGCGTCCACCTGTCCCCGGCGCTCTGCATGCGCCTCGCCGACGTGCCGCTGTCACTCGACCACCCCTACTGGGTGCACGACACCGAGCTCGACGTCGCCGCGCACGTCTACGAGAGCACGCTGCCCGCCCCCGGCGGGCAGCGTGAGCTGGCCGACCTGGTCGCTCAGATCCACGAGCGGCGGCTGGACCGCAGCCGGCCCCTGTGGGAGATCCACCTGATCCACGGCCTGGCCGGGGGACGCGTCGCCGTCTACACCAAGGTGCACCACAGCGTGATCGACGGGGTCACGGGGGCCGAGACGCTGGCAGCCCTGCTCGACCTGTCACCGAAGCCGCGCACCGTCGACCCGCCGGGACCGCCGGAGGCCCCCGAGGCCGAGCCCGACCGGGTCGCCATGCTGGCCGAGGCGGTGGTCCGCACCGCGACCCACCCGGTGCGCGCGCTGCGCTCACTCACCCGCGCCGCCGCGGACCTCGACGCGATCCCGCTCGCCTCATCACTGCCGGGTGCGCGCTTCATCGCCCGCGCCACGCGGCTACTGTCGGGCCACGACCGCGAGGTGCCCGAACTGCCGGACCTGAGCGCCCCGCGCACCCCGCTCGACGGGGTCATCAGCGGCGAACGCCGCTTCTCGTACGGTTCGCTCCCCCTGGCGGAGGTCAAACGGGTGGCGAAGGCGTTCGGGCTGAGCGTCAACGACGTCGTCATGACCCTGTGCTCGTCGGCGCTGCGCGCCTGGCTGCGCGACCGCGACGCCCTCCCCGACCAGCCGCTCATCGCCGCTGTGCCGGTGGCCGTACGCAAGGCGGCGTGCGACGACGCGGTCGGGAACAGCCTCTCGGCGATGATCACGCCGCTGGCGACCGACGTCGCCTGCCCGCGCGAGCGCCTCGCCGCGGTGGGCGAGAACATGCGTACGGCGAAGCGCAGGTTCGCCACCGCTCCCGCGACATGGCTGAGCGAGCTGACCGCGCTGCTGCCCGCGCCCATCCTCAACCTCGCCACGCCGGCGATGTTCCGGCTGGCCGCCTCGGCCGCCCCGGCGGTCAACCTGATCGTGTCCAATGTGCCGGGGCCGCAGTTCCCGCTCTACCTGTGCGGGGCGAGGGTGCTGGCCTACCACCCGATCTCGGCCTTGAGCGATGTCACGGGCGGGGTGAACATCACCTGTTTCTCCTACAACGGTTCGCTCGACTTCGGGGTGCTGGCCTGCCCGACGCGGATGGACGACGTGTGGGAGCTGCTGGCGCATCTGCGGGACGCCATGGAGGAGCTCAGCGCCCTGGTGCCGGTCGCCGTTCCCGTGTCCGAGCCGACTGCGGCGCAACCGACAGCGCAACCGACGGTGCAACCCGCAGTGCAACCGACGGCGCGGCCGTCGGCGCCTGAGCCGAGCGTGCCGCAGCCCGTGGCGCAGCGGCACACCCCGGTGCGGCCCGTCCCCGACGTGGTCGGGACGCCGGTCCCGGTGGGCGCCACGCCGCTGCCGCTGGACGTGCCGGACCTCTCCGAACTGTCCGACCTGCGGGAGCCCGTCCCGGCCTGACCTATCTCCGACCCTCCGACCCTCCGGCGCGTCCGTCGCCGAGGAACGGCCGGGTGCGGAGGCGGATCACGCAAGCCCGGGTCCCCGGCACCGTCCATCGGCCGGGGGCCCGCCGGGGGGCACGGGCTCAGACCAGGGCCATGGCGATCAGTTCGGCCACCGCGTCCGGGTCGATCTGGTGGCCGGTGAGCTGGCAGAGGTTCTCCTGATACAGCAGCACGGCCGCGAAGGTGGCGGCCGCGGCCTCCAGCCGGGCGGCGTCGCCCCGGCGTGTCGGCAGGGCCAGTTCCAGCGCGAACCTGGCCCGGCGGATCAGCTCCCCGTTGAGGCGGCCGAGGCGCTCCCGGACCGACCCGTGGGTGTCGGCCTCACGGAACAGGATGCGGCGCATCGCCGGGGATGCGCGGAGCGGGAGTCTTCGGGCGAGTCTCGACAGCGTGCCCGCGGCGTCGCCGGGGACGGCCTCGACCTCCGGCGCCTCCACCACGAGCGTCCGCTCGTCGATCAAGGTGATGAGAACGTCGATCTTCTTCGGGAAGTAGTGGAAGAGCAGGCCCTTGGGCACACCCGCCGTCCTGGCGATCTGCGCGGTGGGAGTGGCATCGTACCCCCCTCCGGCGAACAGCTCTTCGGCGGCGTCGAGGATGCGCGTACGCGCACCCGGCACGGCCGGTTCACCACTGTTTGACCATTGAACGCTTCCGCGATCCCTCACGACCCCGACCATAACGGTTCGGACACGGCCGATTCCATGGCATGAGGGCAATTTCAGCTTCCCCCACGCTGTACTCTCTCGTTTGAGACAATGCTGTCTCAAACAAGACAGGAGTGATGCGTGGCCGTCAGCCGGGAGCAGATCATCCAGAAGGCGATCCGCCATCTGGGCCGCGACCCCGCCGCGCCCGTGGGCGAACTGGCCGCGGCCATCGGGGTGAGCAGAGCCACGATGCACCGCCACTTCGCGACGCGCGACGACCTGGTGAGGGTCCTCGGACAGCGCGCGCTTTCGAGCTGGGCCCGCATCCACCAGACCGCAGGGATCGCCGAAGCCGTCGCCGACGGCGGACGCGAGCGGATCGAGGAGGCGCTGCGGAGGCTGACCGAGGCCCTGGTGGCCGACGTCGAGTACTACGGCTTCGCCCTGACCAACTATCAGATGTCGGAGCTGCCCGGGCTCATCGAGCAGGTGGACACCCTCCTGGACGCCGAGCTCGCCTTCTACGAGGCGGCCCAGCGTGCCGGCATCCTCCGCGCCGACATGCCCGTGCGGTGGATCGGCCAGGCCATGGTCGGCCTTCTCGTCGCATGTAGGGAGGTGCTCCGCCACGGCGACATCGCGCGCAAGGACGCCGAGCGGCTGGTCATCGACAGCTTCCTGCAGGGCCACGCGGCACGACCGCACCACGCCTGACCCGCCCGCCGTACCACTGGACCAGCACAACACACGGGGAAACATTGATCACGCACGCCCACAAGCCGGAACGTTCCATCCCTCCGCCGCACCCCAAACGCTGGGCCGGGCTCGCGGTCCTGTCCGTCAGCCTGCTGATCGTCGTGATGGACATGACCATCCTCAACGTGGCATTGCCCGCCATCACCGCCGATGTCCGGCCCGATTCGGTGCAGCTCCTGTGGATCGTCGACGTCTACTCGCTGGTGCTGTCCGGACTGCTGGTCACGGCCAGCGCCGTCGGCGACCGGTGGGGGCGCAAGCGGACGCTGCTCACAGGGTTCGCGATCTTCGGGCTGGTGTCGCTCGGCGTCCTGCTCGCCGCGAGCCCGGCCCACATCATCGCCCTGCGGGCGCTCCTCGGCATCGGCGGCGCCATGATCATGCCGTCGACACTCTCCATGATCCGGACCCTGTTCACCGATCCGGGTGAGCGGGCCACCGCGCTCGGCGTGTGGGCGGCCATGGCGGCGGTCGGCAGCGCCCTCGGGCCGATCCTCGGCGGGCTCCTCCTGGAGTTCTTCACCTGGCAGTCGGCCTTCCTGGTCAACGTGCCGATCATGGTGGCCGCGATCGTCGCGGGGGTGCTCCTGCTGCCCGAGTCCAAGAACCCGAACCCCGGCCGCTGGGACGCCCTCGGCGCGCTGCTGTCGATCGCCGGCATGACCGCCCTGGTATACGCGATCAAACAGTTCGGCAAGGAGGGCCTGGCCGACCCCGGCGCGCTAATCTCCCTGGCCGTGGCCGCCGCGGCCCTCGGATGGTTCATCGCGCGCTGCCTGCACCGGCCCGACCCGCTGCTCGACGTGAGGCTGTTCAAGGGGCCCGCCTTCTCGGCCGGCACGATAGCCGCGCTCTCCACGAGCATCGCCATGGCGGCGATGCTGCTGCTGATCGCCCAGTGGATGCAGCTCGTCGAAGGCTATTCGGCGCTGGAGACCGGCGTACGGCTGCTGCCCACCGCCGTCGGCGCCGGCGTCATGTCCCCGCTCGCCCCGCGCCTGGCCGACCGCTTCGGGGCCCGTGCCGTACTCGCCGGGGGTCTTCTGGTCTCGGGCATCGGGTTCCTCGTCGTCTTCGCGGTGCCGACACCGCCCGGCTACCTCGCCGTCGCGGTGGCGCTCCTGCTGATCGGCTCCGGTATGGGGGCGCTGGCCATCGCGTCGGCCGTCATCATGTCGGGTGCGCCGCCGGAGAAGGCGGGCAGCGCGGCGGCCATCGAGGAGACGAGCTATGAGCTCGGCGGCACGTTCGGCGTCGCCGTACTCGGCAGCGTCGCGGCGGCGATCTACCGCGATCGGCTGCCGGTGCCGGACCTGGCCGAGCACGGCCTCCACGGCCCCGCCGCCGAGGCCGCCCGCGAGTCCCTCGCCGGCGCCATGGAGGCGGCCAGGTCCCTCGGCCCCGCCGCGTCCCGGCTCGTCGGTGAGGCGCAGGACGCCTTCTCCGCCTCCCTCGGCCTCTTCGGCCTGGTCGGCGCCCTGATCATGCTCCTGGCCGCCGCCGCCGTCTGGCTCCTCACCCCCCGCACCCTCGACCTCTCCGCCGGCCACCACTGACCCCGTCGCAGGGCGGTCGTGGGCGGGGGGCGGCCCGGTCGCGGGGAGAGCACCGTGCCCCGCGACCGGGCCTTCCAGGTCCGGCCCCCGGCGGACCTTCGGGAGAAGCTGATGGGATCGGGTGGAGGCCCGGCGGTTCCCCGGCGCCGGGCCTTCACCGTGGGCCTCGCCCTGGGCGGCAAGGCGCCCGGGGTCGGCCGTCAGTGGGCGCCGGCCTTTTCCGCGCCGGCGCCGGTGAGGGAGCGCACCTCCATCTCGGCGAACTTGCCGGCGTCGCTTTCGCGGCTGAGCACGGTGCCGAGCCACCCGGCGAGGAAGCCGAGCGGGATCGAGACGATGCCGGGGTTCTGGAGGGGGAACCAGGCGAAGTCGGCCTCGGGGAAGAGGGCGGTGGGGCCGCCTGAGACCACCGGGGAGAAGGCGACCAGGATGACGGCCGACAGGAGGCCGCCGTAGATCGCGCTGACCGCCCCGGCGGTGTTGAAACGCTTCCAGAACAGGCTGTAGAGGATGGCCGGCAGGTTGCCGGAGGCGGCCACGGCGAAGGCCAGCGCCACGAGGAAGGCGACGTTGAGCTTCTGGGCGAAGATGCCGAGCACGATGGCGACGGCGCCGATGACGAAGGCCGAGATCCTCGCGACGGTGATCTCTTCGCGTTCGGTGGCCTTGCCGCGTTTGATGACGTGGGCGTAGAGGTCGTGGGCGAAGCTGGAGCTGGAGGCGAGGGTGAGGCCGGCGACGACGGCGAGGATGGTGGCGAAGGCGACGGCCGCGATGACGGCGAGGAGTACGGTGCCGCCGACGTCGCCGAGGAGCTGGCGTCCGACGGCTTCGGCCAGTTGGGGCGCGGCGGTGTTGCCGGCGGCGTTCTCCGCGGCGATGGCCTTGCTGCCGACGAGGGCGGCGGCGCCGAAGCCGAGGACGAGGGTGAGCAGGTAGAACACCCCGATGATGCCGATGCCCCAAATGACGGACTTGCGGGCGTCCTTGGCGGTGGGGACGGTGTAGAAGCGGATGAGGATGTGCGGGAGCCCGGCGGTGCCGAGCACGAGGGCGAGGCCCAGGCTGATCAGATCGATCTTGCCTGCGAGGCCCTGGGCCTCGGTCCCGTATTTCAAGCCCGCGTTCAGGAACGCGTCGCCCTGGCCGCTCTGAGCGGCGGCCTGGCCGAGGAGGGCGGAGAGGTTGAAGCCGAACTGCCCGAGTACCAGCAGGGTCACGAGGGTCGCGCCGCCCATGAGCAGGACGGCCTTGACGATCTGCACCCACGTGGTGCCCTTCATGCCGCCGACGACCACGTAGACGATCATCAGGAGGCCGACGCCGACGATGGTGAGCGCCTTGCCCGTCTCGGAGGTGATGCCGAGCAGGAGGCCGACGAGGGCTCCCGCCCCGACCATCTGGGCGAGCAGGTAAAAGATGCTGACGGTGATCGTGGAGACCCCGGCCGCGGTGCGGACCGGACGCGGGCTCATCCGGAACGCCAGGACGTCGGCCATCGTGTATTTACCGGAGTTGCGCATCAGCTCGGCGACGAGCAGCAGCGCGACGAGCCAGGCGACGAGGAAGCCGATCGAATAGAGGAAACCGTCATACCCAGACAGGGCGATGATGCCGGCGATGCCGAGGAAGGACGCCGCGGACATGTAGTCGCCGCCGATGGCGAGGCCGTTCTGCACGCCGGTGAAGGAACGCCCGCCGGCGTAGTAGTCGGCGGCGTCCTTGGTGTTGCGGCTGGCCCAGAAGGTGATGGCGAGCGTGCCCACCACGAACAGCAGGAAGAGGATCGTCGACAGGGTCTCGTGGCTCATCCGATCCGCCCTTCCACGTGCTCCCTGAGGCTGTCGGCGAGCGGGTCGAGCTTTCTCTCGGCGTGCCGGGAGTAGGCCCACGCGATCCAGAAGGTGGAGACGAACTGGAGCACGCCGATGACGAGGGCCACGTTGATGTTGCCGAGCAGTTTGACTCCCATGAAGTCACGGGCGAAACCCGACAACACGACATAAAGGAGATACCACCCAAGGAAGGCCGCGGTCATGGGGAAGGCCCACGACCGGAACCGCCTTTTCAGCTCTTGGAAATCCTCACTCCGGTGCACCTCTTCATAGACGGATATGTCGTGTTGCCTCGTGGTCACCGATGGACCCTCCTCGTGCGCATGAGCCCCTCCCGTCCCGCCTCGGCCGCGTGGCCGGCGGCCGGTCCGTCCGCTGCAACTGCCGTACAGCACGACCGTTCGGGGAGATGAAAAAGGCTCAAAAGTGATGCCGATCACGCTCAACGTAAGAGGCGACGCTAGCGGTTTTGCAGACCCACGCGCGGGTGCATCGGCGAGTCGGCACAACGCCGCGACCAGTTGATATGTCTTTGCGGTAAAAGGTCGTCTGCCTGCGCCAAGCGGTCACACGAGGCCCGTTGCCCCGCTCCAAGGCAGGCCCTCAGGTGCGGCGGGGCCGCCAGTCGCCGCGGTCGACGTCCAGTGTCTCAGGGGTGTGCAGCCGCACCATGATCCGGGCCACCCCCGGCGGAACCCGGGCGGGCGTCAGCAGGGAGACGCCGACCATGGCCATGAAGGCGACGGGGACGGTCCAGGCGGCCGGCTGGGCCAGCAGCGCGCCGAGCAGCCCCTCGTACGGCCCGCCGACGATCGTGGCGATCACCGCCGCGGACGCCAGGCCGCCGCCGCACACGAGCCCGGCCATGGCGCCGGCATCGGTGAGCCGCCGCCACCAGATGCCGAGTACCAGCAGCGGGCAGAACGACGAGGCCGCGACGGCGAACGCCAGCCCGACGACGTCGGCCACCGGCAGCGACCGCGCCGACAGGGCCAGGCCGAGCGGCACGAGGACCGCCAGGACGGCGGCCACGCGGAACGAGCGCACTCCCCCGCGCAGCAGGTCCTGCCCGATCACCCCGGCGACCGAGACGGTCAGCCCCGAGCACGTGGACAGGAACGCCGCGAAGGCCCCCGCGGTGACGAGGGCGGTGAGCAGCTCGCCGAGGGTGCCGCCGACGAGGCGGCCGGGAAGGGTGAGCACGACCGCGTCGGTGCGCCCCCCGGCGGCCAGGTCCCCGGCGTAGATCCGCCCGAGCGCGCCGTAGATCGCGGGAAGCAGGTAGAACGCGCCGAGCAGCACGAGCACCACCAGGGTGGTACGGCGGGCGGCCCTGCCGTCGGGGTTGGTGTAGAAGCGGACGAGCACATGGGGCAACCCCATCGTGCCGAGGAACGTGGCGAGGATGAGCGAATACGTGGAGTAGACGCCGTAGTCGCGCTCCCCGGCGAGCGGCACGGCCCAGGTGGCGAGGTCCTCCGGCGTGAGCCCGGGGGCGCCGTCGCGCCGCCACGCCGCCAGCAGGAAGATCACGGGAGCGGCCAGCGCGGTCAGCTTCAGCCAGTATTGGAACGCCTGGACGAAGGTGATGGACCGCATACCGCCCGACAGCACATTGACGACGACCACGACGGCCACGAGCAGCGCCCCGGCCCACACCGGGGCGCCGGTGACCGTGCGCAGCACCAGCCCGGCGCTCTGGAACTGCGGCATCAGGTAGAGCCATCCGATGAGCACGACCAGGACGCCGGCGGTCCGCCGTACGACCATCGAGGCGAGGCGCGCCTCGGCGAAGTCGGGCAGGGTGTAGGCCCCCGAGCGGCGCAGCGGCGCGGAGATCAGCACGAGCAGCACGAGGTATCCGCCGGTCCAGCCGACGGGCAGCCACAGCATGTCGGCCCCGTAGGCGAGGATCAGCCCGGCGATGCCGAGGAAGGACGCCGCCGACAGATACTCGCCGCCGATGGCCGAGGCGTTCCACAGCGGCGAGACGGTGCGGGAGGCCACGTAGAAGTCGGAGGTCGTGCGCGAGACGCGCAGCCCGAACACCCCGATGAGCAGGGCGGCCGACACGACCGCGACGACCGCGCCCATCTGGAGGGCGGGGTTCACCTACGGTCCACGAGTTCGGCGAAACGCCGTTCGTTGCGCTCGGCGTACCGCACGTAGAGGGCGGCACCACCCACGAAAGCCGGATAGGTCAGCCCGGCGAGCACGATCCAGGGCAGCGGCACCCCGAGGACGGCGACGCCGGACAGGCCGGGCGCGAGGAGGAACAGCAGCGGCAGCCCGCCCACGAAGCACACCAGCACGGTGCACACCAGCAGCGCGAGGCGGAGCTGGGTGCGCACCAGGGAGCGCATGTAGACCTCGCCGAGGCGGGTCTGCTCGTCGATCTCCCTCGTCACGGGATAGCGCGGCGGGCGCGCGGCCGAGGTGCGCGGGCTGGTCACGACGACCCGGCGGGGCCGTTCCGGCCTCAATCCGGCCTGCCCTTGCGGGCGCGGCGCACGAGCAGGTCGCGCAGTTCGCGGGTGTGGCGGCGGCTGACCGGGATCTCGGTGCCTCCCACGCGCACGGTGCAGCGGCCCGAGCCGAGGCGCAGTTCCTCGATGTGTTTGACGGCGACGAGGTGGCTGCGGTGGACGCGCACGAACCCGGCCGCCGCCCACCGCTCCTCCAGGGTGGCCAGGGAGATGCGCACCAGGTGGCTGGCGCCCTGGGTGTGCAGCCGCGCATAGTCGCCCTGGGCCTCGACGTAGACCACGTCGGAGCTGGACACGAACCTGGTCACGCCGCCGAGTTCGACGGGGATGGTGTCGGGCTGGGAGCGGGCGGGCTCGGGGGCCGCGACGGCGGCGGCGACGCGGCGTACGGCTTCGGCCAGCCGTTCGGCGCGTACCGGTTTGAGGAGGTAGTCCTCGGCTTTGATCTCGAAGGCGTCGACCGCGTGCTCCTCGTAGGCGGTGACGAAGACGACCTTGGGCGGACTGGCGAACTGGGACAGGAGGCGGCCCAGCACCACGCCGTCGAGGCCGCGCATGCGGATGTCGAGGAACGCCGCGTCGATCGGCCTGCCCTCGGCGATGGCCCGGTCCAGCAGGCGCAGGGCGGCGGCCCCGTCGCGGGCGGTGGCGACCTCGTCGACGCGGGGATCGGCGCGCAGCAGGTAGGCCAGGTCCTCCAGGGCGGGGAGTTCGTCGTCCACCGCGAGGACGCGCAGGCCGGTCACGATCCCACCTCTCAACACTCACAGATTTCCATAGAGCGTGATGAACCCGACATCAGAAGTCAACGGGTCGGCAGGGTCCGTGAGCATGACGTCATCGAGCCGATACACGGCACTCGCCGTACGGTAAAAATACGCTGTTTCATCCCCTTGTTGCGAGATCTAAGAGGGATAGACCGATAAAGCATGTGTATATGCACATTTGCTGGCCGGTGCGGGGAAGGTAGCAATCGTGGGGACTTACCTGGGTGAACCGCCGCCGGACGACGTCGTGGTCGAGGCCCTCCGGGCGGGGGACGAAACCGTGTTCGCACAGCTCCTCGATCTCTGGACACCCGGCATGCTCAGATTGGCACGCTCCTACCTGTCCACCCGCGACTCGGCCGAGGAGGTCGTCCAGGACACCTGGCTCGCCGTCATCGGGAACATCGACGGCTTCCAGCGCCGCTCCTCGGTCAAAACATGGGTTTACCGCATCCTCATCAACACCGCGAAAAAACGACAGGCACGCGAGAGCCGTACCATCCCGTGGAGCAGCGCCTTCAACGGCGACCAGCCCGAGGGTGCGGCGACCGACCCCTCGCGCTTCCGGCGCGGCACGGATCTGCGGTCGGGAGGATGGAAGGAGCTGCCCGCGCTGTGGCCGACCCCCGAGGGCGAGGCCCTGGCGGCGGAGGCGCGCGACCGCCTCGCGACCGCGCTGGCCGGGCTCCCGCCGAGGCAGCGCACCGTGATCACGCTCCGGGACGTCGAGGGGCACACGTCCGAGGAGGTGTGCGAGATCCTGGAGATCTCGGCGGCGAACCAGCGGGTCCTGCTCCACCGCGCACGCGCGTCGGTACGGGGCGTCATGGAGGACTACTTCGAGGCGGCCTCCCGTTCGATTTAGGACAGAAAAGTAGTACATAAGGGTTGAACCAACCGTCCGTGAGAGGGTGAGGCGATCACAATCGTGAAGCGGTTCAGTTGCGACGAGGCGGTGGAACTGACCACCGCCTACCTGGAGAACGCGCTCGGCCCAACGGCGCGGAGCCGCTTTGAGAGCCACCTGGCGGCCTGCGAAGGCTGCGAGCGCCATCTGCGGCAGATCAAGACCACGATCGGACTGCTCGGCGGCCTCACGGTCGAACAGTCCGGGCAGGCCGGGCAGTCCGAACAGGCCGAGCAGCACGGCCCGCTCGGCCCACACGGCGCCTTCCCGCCCGACGGCGACCGCCTCCCCACCGACATGCGCGCACGCCTGCTGAAGGCGTTCCGCGAACGCAGGACATCGGCCGAACCGCGAACTCCTCTGTAACGCCCCGCCGCCTCACGGGTCTGTAGTCCCGAGGGCATCCGGCGGAAGGGGACGCGATGGTCGGTCTGACGGCCGAGGACACACCGATCCTGCATGTCTCGGCAGTGGAGGATTACGCGCGCTCCTGCTTCCCCGCATCCCCTCCGCGGCAGGCCGCCCCCGGGGCCGACCGCGTCGGCGTCGAACTGGAGTTCCTGGTCTTCGACCGTACGGCTCCCGCCGACACGGTGCCGCTCGCCCGCATCGCCGAAGCGCTGCCGCCGCTCCCCGGAGGCACCCGGGTGACCTTCGAACCCGGCGGCCAGCTCGAACTGTCCTGCCCCGCCGCGCCACTCCGCGAAGCCGTCGCGCAGGCCACCTCCGACGTGGCCGCCGTCCGCGCCGCGCTCCTGCCGGCCGGCCTGCTGCTGGCCGGCACCGGGCTCGACCCGCTGCGCCCGGCGGCCCGGCAGGTGCACGAGCCGCGCTACAACGCGATGGCCGATTACCTCGGCCTCCCCTACGGCGCGCTGATGATGTGCTCGACCGCCTCGGTGCAGATCAACCTGGACCTCGGGGACAGGCCCGCACAGCGGTGGGAACGCGCCCACGCCCTCGGCCCCGTCCTCACCGCGGCCTTCGCCAACTCGCCGCTCAGCGGCGGCCGGCCCTGCGGCTGGATGTCGGGCCGCCAGGTCGTCTGGGACAACCTCGACCGCACGCGCACGGCCCCCGTGCCCGCCGCCGGCGACCCCGCGCTGGCCTGGATGCGCTACCTGCTCGACGCCAGGCTCATGCTGGTGCGGGAGAACAGGCACACCTGCAGGCCGGTGCGCGACGGCTCGACGTTCCGCGACTGGCTGACCGGCGGCGGCCCCCCGCCCACCCTCGACGACCTGGCCTACCACGCGACCACCCTCTTCCCGCCGGTGCGGCCCCGGGGATGGCTGGAGATCCGCTACCTCGACGCCCAGCACCCGGCCCACTGGCCCGTGTGCGTCGCCGTCACCCACGCGCTGATCACCGACGACCGCGCCGGAGAGGCGGCCATGGCCGCGGTCCTGGACCGCGGGGCCGTGCCGTACTCCCCCTCCGCCGCGGAGGAGGACGGGCGGACCGCGTGGCTGCGGGCGGCGCGGTTCGGGCTGGCCGACCCGGCGCTGAGGCGGGCCGCCACCGCCTGCTTCGAGGCGGCCCTCGCCGCGCTGCCCCGCCTCGGCGCCGGACCGGCGCTCGTCGCGCAAGTGGCGGCATTCGCCGACCGCCACGTCGCCGCCGGCCGGTCGCCGGCGGCCGACCTGACAGACGCACGGACACCAACCGGATCCGGGCGGACCCTGCCGCCCTGGCTCAGTGAGGAAGGACTGGCTTGAACGACTTCAAGGAGCGGATCGCCGCCGACCTGGCCGCCGTGCGGAACCGGTCGCTCGCCTACACCGACGCCGAGGACGACCTCCTGCTGCGGCAGCACTCGCCGCTGATGTCGCCGCTGGTGTGGGACCTGGCGCACATCGGGAACTACGAGGAGCTGTGGGTGCTGCGCGAAGCGGGCGGCATCACGCCGCTGCGGCCCGAGATCGACGATCTGTACGACGCGTTCAAGCACCCCCGCAAGAACCGCCCCTCGCTCCCCATCCTCGGCCCGTCCGAGACCAGGCACTACATCTCCGGCGTACGCGGACGCACCCTCGACGTGCTCGACAGGCTCGACCTGTCGGCGCCCGACCCGCTGCACCGGGCCGGGTTCGTCTTCGGCCTCGTCATCCAGCACGAACACCAGCACGACGAGACCATGCTGGCCACCCTCCAGCTCTCCGGGCAGCCCGGACTGGTCCGCGACGCCGACCTGCCGCCGGGGCGCCGCCCGCGCGGCGCGGACGAGGTGCTCGTGCCCGCGGGGCCGTTCCTCATGGGCACCGACACCGAACCGTGGGCCTACGACAACGAGCGCCGCGCCCACCGGGTGGACCTGCCCGCGTACTTCATCGACCGGTTCCCCGTCGGCAACCGCGCCTACGCGGCGTTCATCGAGGACGGCGGCTACGACGAGCCCCGCTGGTGGTCGCCGGAGGGGTGGCGGTGGCTGCGGGACAGCGGCGCCCGCGCGCCGCTGTTCTGGACCCGCGACGGCGGCACCTGGTGGCGCGCCCGCTTCGGCAGACGCGAACCGGTGCCGATGGACGAGCCGGTGCAGCACGTGTGCTGGTACGAGGCCGACGCCTACGCCCGCTGGGTGGGCAGGCGCCTGCCCACCGAGGCCGAATGGGAGAAGGCGTGCGGGTGGGACCCCGACGCCGAACGCTCCCGGAAGTACGCCTGGGGCGACGAGGCCCCCGGCCCCGACCGGGCCAACCTGGGCCATCGGGCAGCCAGGCCGGCGCCGATCGGCGCCTACCCGGCGGGCGCGAGCGCCTACGGGGCCGAGCAGATGATCGGCGACGTGTGGGAGTGGACGTCGTCGTGCTTCCTGCCGTACCCGGGTTTCCACTCCTTCCCCTACCGGGAGTACAGCGAGGTCTTCTTCGGCGGGGACCACCGGGTGCTGCGAGGCGGCTCCTGGGCCGCCGACCCGGCCGCGGTGCGCACGACGTTCCGCAACTGGGACTACCCGATCCGCCGCCAGATCTTCACCGGGTTCCGCTGCGCCCGCGACGCCACCCCCGAGGAGGCGTGATGTGCCGCCACGCCGCCTGGCTCGGTCAGCCGCGCAGCCTCTCCTCGCTGATCCACGATCCGGAGTACGGCCTGCTCAGGCAGTCCTACGCCCCGCGCCTCCAGCGCCACGGCATGATCAACGCCGATGGTTTCGGCATGGGCTGGTACGCCGAGGGCAGGCAGGCCCCGGTCCGCTACCGCCGCGCCGTCCCCATCTGGGGCGACGCCAACGTGCCCGCGCTCGCCGAGTCGGCCGGGTCCCACTGCCTGCTCGCCGCCGTACGCTCGGCCACCGCCGGCATGCCGGTCGAGGAGAGCGCCACCGCCCCCTTCACCGACGGGCCGTGGCTGCTCAGCCACAACGGGCGCGTCGCCCGCGACGCCGTCAGAGACCTCGCCGACGCAGCCGAAAGCACCTGCGACTCGGCCTGGGTCGCCGCCGCCGTGTTCCTGCGCCTGCGCGCCGGGGCGGCCCTCGGCGACGCCCTGGCCGAGGTGGTCTCGACGGCCGGCGCCAAGGACGCCGAGGCCCGCCTGAACCTGCTCGCCGCCGACGGCACGTCGCTGGCCGCGACCACGTGGGGCGACACGCTCTTCCTGCGCGCCGAGGCGCCCTCGGGCACGCTCGTCGCCAGCGAACCGCTGGACGACCGGCCGGGCTGGCACGCCGTACCGGAACGCAGCCTCGTGCTCGTCACCCCGCGCGGCGCGGAGGTGCTGCCGCTCTAGAGCTCTCCCGAATCCGTCCCGCCACGAGGAGGCACCGTGTCCGTCAGCCATCCGGCCCGCCCGGCTCAACCGACCGTCAGCCTGATCGACCATATGGACCCGGGCCATCCGCGCCACGACCTCGAACACGATGTCCGCATCGGCCTGTCGTCCACGCCCAAGTGGCTGCCGCCCAAATGGTTCTACGACGCGGCGGGCAGCGACCTGTTCTCGCGGATCACTCGGCTTGAGGAGTACTACCCGACCCGCCGCGAGCTGGCCATCCTGCGCGCCCGCGCCGGCGACATCGCCGCGGCGTCCCGGGCGAGCACCCTGGTGGAACTCGGCTCCGGCACCAGCGAGAAGACGGTGCTGCTGCTGGACGCGCTCGCCGAGGCCGGCACCCTGCGGGCCTACACCCCCGTCGATGTGGACGGGGCCACGCTCCTGTCCGCCGCCAACCGGCTCGCGGCCCGCTATCCGGGGGTGACGGTGCGGGCCGTCCGCGCCGACTTCGAGCACCACCTCGCGCTGCTGCCCCGCACGGGCAGGCGCATGGTGGCCTTCCTCGGCGGAACCATCGGCAACCTCGACCCGCAGGCCCGCCACGTGTTCCTGAAGAGCCTGCGGGCGACCCTGAGGCCGGGCGACACGTTCCTGCTCGGGGCCGACCTCGTCAAGGACACCGGCCGGCTCATCGCCGCCTACGACGACGCGTCCGGCGTCACCGCCGCCTTCAACCGCAACGTGCTCCACGTGATCAACCGGGAGCTCGACGCCGACTTCGAACCGGACGCGTTCGCCCATGTCGCGCTGTACGACGACCGGCACGACCGGATCGAGATGCGGCTGCGGGCCACGCGCGACATGGCGGTGCGCATCCACGGGCTCGGGATGAGCGTCATGTTCACGGCCGGGGAGGAGATGCGCACCGAGATCAGCACCAAGTTCAGGCCCGACAGGCTGCGGGAGGAACTGCGCGAGACGGGCTTCACCGTCAGGCGTTTCGACACCGATCCGAGCGACGACTTCAGCCTCGTCCTGGCCTCGGTCTGAACACCGCCGCCCATGGACACCGCCGCCACGATGAGTACCGCCGCCGCCACGCCCTCCGCGGGCGACGTCGCGCGGGTGTGGCGCGCGGCCCGCGGCGCCCACCCGCAGGGGCACCTCGACGCCGCCGGTTGCGGCGTCCCGAGCGACCGGGTCCTCGACGCGATGGTCGCCCACCTCCACCGCGAACGGGAGGTGGGCGGCTACGCGGCCGTGCCCGACATGGCCACGCCCAAGGCCGCGCTGGCGGCGCTCGTCGACGCGCGGGCGCAGGACGTGGCTTTCGCGGAGAGCGGCACCGCCGCCATGGCGGCCCTGCTCGCCGACTGGCCGCTTCCCGCGGGCGCCCGCGTCGGCGTCACCCGCGCGGAATACGGTCCGACCGTCGCCCTGCTGCGCCGCCTCGCCGTACGGCACCGCTGGACACTTGTCGACGTCCCCCTCGGCGACTGGTCCCGCCTCGACCTCTCCGGCCTGGGCGGGGTGCTCGCCGCCGGGCTGGACCTTCTCGTGCTGTCCCACATCGGCTCGCACCGCGGCGTTGTGCAGCCGGCGGCGGGGGCCGCGGCCATGTGCCGGGCCGCGGGGGTGCCCCTGGTGCTCGACGTCTGCCAGTCGGCCGGCCACGTGGACACCCGCGGCGTCGGCGCCGCGGCCTACGTTGGCACGTCCCGCAAATGGCTCGCCGGCCCGCGGGGCGCGGGGTTCTCGATCCTGCCCCCGAGTGAGCCGGGCGGCGCCCTGCGGCCCGCCGCCGACTACGAGAGCTACGAGGGGCCCATCGCGGCCCGCGTCGGCCTCGGCGTCGCCGTACTCGAGCATCACGCCCTCGGGCCGGGCGCGGTCCACGCCCGCCTGGCCGCGCTCGGCGGTGAGGCCCGCCGTATCCTCCACGGGGTGGGGGGTTGGGAGGTCCTCGAACCTCTGGACGAGCCCTCCGCCCTGGTCACCCTGCGCCCGCCCGCCGGGAGCACGGCCGAGTCGGCGGCGGCCTCGGCCGCCGCCGCGGGCCTCGCGGTGGCCGTCGTGCCGCCCGCCCGGGCCCCGGGCGACATGACGGTCTCGCTGCTGCGCGTCTCGCCCTCCCCCGGCGCGTCGGAGAAGGTGTTCCACCGGCTCGCCGGGGTCCTCGCGACCCGCTAGCGGCCGACCGGCCGGCCGGCAGGCCGCCGCGGCGGTCGCGGCAGTCGGCGCGGACGGCGCGGACGGCGTGATGGGCGCGGGCGGCGCTGGTCAGCGGGCGGACACGTTCGGGTGGTATTTCGGCAGCCGCACGCACACCTTGGTGCCGGCGCCGAGCGCGGTCTCGACGACGAGGCCGTATTCGTGGCCGTAGACCTGGCGGAGGCGTTCGTCGACGTTGAGGAGGCCGACGCCGCCCTGCTCCGAGCGTTCGGCGAGATCGCCGGCGAGGATGCGGGCCAGGCGCCCGGGGTCCATGCCGAGGCCGTCGTCCTCGACGCTGATGCGGCATTCGGCGCCCGCGTCCTCGGCGAGGATCGTGACGCGGCCGGTGACGGCGTCGGTTTCGAGGCCGTGCCGTACGGCGTTCTCCACGAGGGGCTGCAGGCACAGGAACGGTACGGCGACGCCGAGCACCTCGGGCGCGATGCGCAGCGTGACCTGGAGGCGGTCGCCGAAGCGGGCGCGTTCCAGGGTGAGGTAGTGGTCGATGGAGCGGAGCTCCTCGGCGAGGGTGGTGAACTCGCCGTGCCGCCCGAAGGAGTAGCGGGTGAAGTCGGCGAACTCCAGCAGCAGTTCGCGGGCGCGCTCGGGGTCGGTGCGGGTGAAGGACGCGATGGTGGTGAGGGAGTTGTAGATGAAGTGGGGGGAGATCTGCGCCCGCAGCGCCCGCACCTCCGCCTCGATGAGCAGCGTGCGCGACCGGTCGAGCTCCGCCAGCTCAAGCTGCCCGCTCACCCACCCCGCCACCTCCTCGGCGGCGCGCACCAGCGCGGCGGAGGCGTGCGTGCCGTAGGCGGCGAGCGACCCCACGACGCGCCCGTCGGTCGTGAGCGGCACGACGACCGCGAACTCCGTCGGGCAGTCGGTCCGCCCGCACGCGACGGTGTCGGGCCCGAGCACCTGGGTGCGGCCCTGCTCCAGGGTGCGCGCGGCGTGGGAGAACACGTCGCGGGAGTGGTGGTCGCCCGCGCCGTCGTAGACCAGGAGCCGCTCCCTGTCGGTGATCGCGAGCGCCGGGGAGCCGAGCAGCTGCCTGAGGTGCCGCGCCGCCTTCTCCGCCCCGGCCTGCGACAGCCCTGCCCGCAGCGGCGGCGCGGCCAGCGACGCGGTGTGCAGCGTCTCGAAGGTGGCCCGCTCGGCGGGCCCGCCGCCGAGCTCGCGCCGCCCGCGCCACATCCGCCACACCACGGCGGCGGGGATGACGATCAGCACACTGATCAGGAGAACGGCGACGAGCGGCTCCACGAGCCCGGAGCATACAGCCCGCCGCGCCGGTCACGCGGTCGGCCGGACCACGCCTTTACGAAGTAAGCATCAGGTGTCGACGAACTCCGCCTGCACCATGACGCGCAGGCCGTTCGGCTCGGCGCGGAGGGTGACCGGAGTGAGGAGGCGCACCTCGCCGTCGACATCGGCGGACATGGGCGGGAACGTCTCCAGGATCATCTCCTGCCCCACCACGAACGGGCCTCCGGCCAGGCTGCGCCAGCGTCCCGTGGTGGCGCGGACCAGGGTCTCCAGCAGGAGGCGCAGCCGCTTGCCCGAGCCGAGCTGGTAGGCGACCAGCATGCGGTCGTCGATGCTGATGTCCTTGGCGATCTGCCAGCCGCCCTGGAAGCGGCCGTTGGCGATGTTGAGCTGGTGGGTGAGCAGTTCGTGGCGGCGGCCGTCGACGGTGAGGACGGCCCGGAAGGGGTGGTGGCCGGGCAGGAGGGCGAGGGCGGTGACGGGGTAGGCGGCGCGGCCGAGGATCTTCTTCAACCAGGGCCGGACCGTTCCCGCCACCTCGACGGAGACGCCGAAGCTGGCGAGGTTGGCGAAGGTGATGTCGCCGGCCACCCCGAGGTCGATGTCGGCGACCTTGCCGGTGGTGAGCACGCGGACGGCGCCCGCCACATCGAGCGGCAGGCCGAGGCTGCGGGCGAAGTTGTTGGTGGTGCCGAGGGGCAGGACGCCGAGCGCCACGTCCTGGTGGGCGAGGTGTTTGGCCGCGGTGGACAGGGTGCCGTCGCCCCCTCCGACGATCAGCAGGTCGGGGCCGAGGGCGAGGGCCGCGTCGAGGGCTTTGCGCAGCTTCGCGGTCTCGGTGACGACGAACATCCCGAGGGGCTGGAATCCCGCGAGCCGGAGCTGCCGGACCACCTCGGGGTGGCGTCGCCTGCCCCGCCGGGAATGCGTGTTCACGACGACGGCCACCCGGCGCTCGCTGAGGATCGCCTGGGTGTGCTCGGCTTTGGTGCGCAGAACGGTCACGCCTTCCGTGGTCGCCCGTCGCCCGCGGCGCGCGCGATCGGCGCTCACATCGTACGGCCCTGGGCCCGGTGGGCGGGGCGCGCAAGCGACGCGCCGCGAGGCTCGCGCCGTACGGACTGCGGCGGTCGCCCCGGCGCTGCCGCCGGGGTGGCCGCGTGTGCCCGGAGGGGCTATTTGGCGGGGGGTGTGACGCGCACGATCGCGCCCACGTTGCCCGGGAGCGGGCGCAGGAGGCGGAACTTCACCCCGAGCGCCTTGCCCTCTTCGCCGGGGTTGCCGGTGCCGAGGATGTTCCCCTGTCCGAGGTCTTGGCCGTAGAACGCGGTGGCGGGGGTGCCGTCGGCGTTGACGACCCGCGTGGTGTACGGCTGGTCGCCCTTGGCCGGGATGACCGTGGAGGCGTCGAAGTCGCGGTAGCCGAGTTGGCCGTCGCGCACCTCAAGCCCCGGATACCACGTCTTGGCGTCGGTGAACTCGCGGACGCCGGGCAGCCTGGGCAGATCCGTGCAGTACTCGCTGAACGGCTCGCCCGCGGCCTCCAGGCACTCGCGGAACGCCTGGGTCCTGCCGAAGGAGAAGGCGGCGTTGGAGGTCTGGACGCGCCCGTTCAGGTTCTTGCGCAGGCTCGTGTCCTTCTCGGCGGCGACGCCGGTGCGGCGGAGCGGCTCGTAGTGGGAGTCGACGAGCAGCAGGGTCCCCTTCGAGCCGACACTCGGCGGGAGCTCCAGGTTGGAGGAGATGCTGCTGTTGTTGGTGTGGGTGGAGTCGCGGTACCAGACCAGCAGGCCGGGCGCGTTGTACTTCACCTTCTCGACCTTCCACGCGCCGTCCCGCGAATACGACGTGTCGTAGGTGTGGGCCAGCCCCTTGTCGAAGCCGTCGAGGTTGCGCCACTCGGCGAGGTAGAAGCGGTCGACGGACCGGCTGCCGTCGTTGACGCCGAAGCCCTGGCCCGAGGTGTTGGTGAAGGTGCCGCCGGTGGCGGTCCAGCCGGCGCTGCCGGACTCGACGTCGTCGCTCCACACGGTGACGCCGCCATGGGAGACGGAGAAGTCGTCGGCGTGCCAGCCGCGCGGGGTGAAGGCGGCGTCGGTGTCGTAGCGGAGCCGCAGCTTGATCTTCTTGCCGGCGAAGGGGGTCAGGTCGACGTAGTCGTGCCGCCAGCCGGGGGTGGTGCCGGTCAGGCCGTACTTCTTGTTGCCGAAGTCCTTGAGCCGCTTGTTCGGGTCGGCGTAGTCGTCGGAGGTGGTGACGGGCGTCCCGGCCTGGTCGTAGACCTTCTGCTCGGCCCAGGTGGCGCCGCCGTCGGCCGACACCTCGATGAAGCCGTAGTCCCAGTCGGGCTCGATCTCGTAGTTGCTCCACAGCCAGAAGCGGACGTCGGTGCCCGCGGGGACGTCGATGTCGCGGGTGAGCTTCACGTCGGCCCACTCCTGGTCCATGTTGGACCACCACGCCTTGGTGCCGCTGTGCGGGCGGACCATCTGCAGCGGGGCGCTCTCCAGGTTGACGCGCACGCCGTCCTCGGTCCGCTTGGGCGTCCGCGAGGTCTGGCCGACGGCCACGGCCTTGGCCCGGTCGCCGGGGTTGAAGACCTTGGGATCGGCCCAGCCGAGCACCCACTTGCCCCACAGGCCCATGTGGGTCGGCATCGACTGGAAGATCGGCCCCGCGTGCGACCCGCTGGACATGAGGTCCCAGAAGTCCACCGCGGACTCGGCGGCCCCGGTGGTGTCGTAGAGGTCGGGGAGGCCGAGGTCGTGGCCGTATTCGTGGGCGAAGACGCCGACGCCGGAGTCCTCCGGCTGCACGATGTAGTTGGAGATCTTGATGTTGGTGCCGGGGACGGTGTGGCCGCCGGTCACCGCGCTCGCGTGGGCCCAGATGGCGTAGGTGCCCTCGGCTCCGCCGCCCGCCGACTTGTCCTTGCCGGCGTGGACGAGCACGAGGTGGTCGATGACCCCGTCGGGCTCGGCGCGGTTGCCGTCGCCGTCGGCATCGGAGATGTCCTCGATGTCGTAGTCGCGCCATGGGAAGTCCGGCCGCTGGGCTGCCAGCACGTTGACGGCGTCCACGGCGAGCTGGGCGGCGCCGCGCGGGTTGTCGGGGTGGCCGCTGGTGTCCTGCGGGATGTTGCCGCACACGCCGGCGCCGTACCACGCCTCGGAGTGCGGGACCTTGAGCCAGCCGACGGCCTCGCCGCTCACGGAGTAGGCGCCCTTGGACATCTCCTCGTACATGCTCTTCAGGGTGTAGCCGGAGATGTCGACGCCCGGCTTGCCGTCCGGGCCCTTGAGGTCCGTGCGCACCCGCCGGGTGATGCCCTTGTCGGTGTAGAGCATGTCGTTGAAGTGCTTGGGGCCGAAGTCCGGCACCCACATGGAGTTGTTGTCCAGGCGGGGGGCCTTCGCCGGGTCGGGGATGCGGTTGTGCAGGGGGCCGTTCTTGAGGGTGCCGGGCGGTTCGGTGACGCAGTCGGCGGGGTTGGCCGGGTCGCTGTCGAGGCTCTTCGGCCGCCGGAACCCGGAGAAGTCGTCGTTGGCCTTCTCGTCGAACTCGACCAGCAGGGTCAGCAGTTTGGCCGTCTGCTTGCGGGGGTTGTTCTTGAAGACGAAGTCCGCCGGGTTGGCTCCGGTGCGCAGGGCCCGCTGCTCGTTGGCCGCCAGCACCCGCGCCGCCGCCGGGTTGCCGCTCACGAACTTGCGGTCGGCCGCCTGGGCGTGCGACTCGGCGCGGGCCTTGGGCCTGATGCCCGGGGCCGCGGGTTCCTCGGCCTCCTTGGCGACCTGCGGCGGAACGTAGTTGATGTAGTAGTCCGCCGCCGCCGGCCGGTAGTCGGCGCGCGACCCGTCGGCCGCCCACTCGGCGGCCCGTACGGCCGTGCGGTCGGCCGCGGCCTGCTGCGTTCCGGCCACCGCCAGCCCCGCGGTGGCCAGGCCGACGATCGGTACGACGGCGAGGAGCCTCCGCCGTACGGCTCTTCCTCTGCTGGACACGAACTGCCTCCCTCACCCGGATCTGCGGGCGACGTCGTCGAGCGCCGCGAAGGGGGCGCTCGGACAGATGTGACGCGAGCGTCATGAGATACGAACCGGGACGTTAGAGCACAAAGTAACGGCACAGTAAAGTTGATCGCGGAAGTTGTAAAAACGTAACCTTTCTCGGTAAATCTCGCCTTGTCAGGACAAGTGGACATTCGACCTCGAACGAAGCACGGGCGGACAGGCCGTAAAGTCCGGAGGGTGACACCTGCGACATCCCTCGACAGCCTGCTGCGCGTCCTCCCCGAAGGCCGGGTCGTCACCGACCCGGATGTGACCGACTCCTACGCGCGCGACCGCACCTTCCTCACTCCGGGCCGCGCCCTGGGCGTCGTGCTGGCCCGCACCCGAGACGACGTGGTGGCCACGATGCGGTGGGCGACCGAGCACCGCGTGCCGGTGGTGCCGAGGGGCGCCGGCACCGGCCTGGCGGGCGGCGCGACCGCGGTCGAGGGCGGCCTGCTGCTGTCCCTCGCGCGGATGACCGACATCCGCGAACTGTCCCCCGCCGACGAGATCGCCGTGGTCGAACCCGGCGTGATCAACGCCGACCTCGACCGGGCCGCCAGAGCGCACGGGCTGATGTACGCGCCCGACCCGTCCTCCTACGAGATCTCCACCATCGGCGGCAACCTCGCCACCAACGCGGGCGGCCTGCGCTGTGTGAAATACGGCGTGACCCGCGACTCGACCCTCGGCCTTGAAGTCGTGCTCCCCGACGGCCGCGTGCTGAACACCGGCCGCAGGACCGTCAAGGGCGTCACCGGCTACGACCTGACCGGGCTGTTCGTGGGCTCCGAGGGCACCCTCGGGGTGATCACCGCGGCCACCGTACGGCTGCAGCGCGCCCCGGCGGCTCCCCCCGCGACGGTCGCCGCCGAGTTCCCCACGCTGCGGCAGGCCGCCGAGGCCGTGGCCGCGGTGATCGCCGCCGGGTGCCGGCCGTCGCTGCTCGAACTGCTGGACCGCGCGACGCTCAAGGCCATCGACGACTGGCGCAACATCGGCCTCGACCCCGACACCGCGGCGATGCTCATCGCCCAGTCCGACACGCCCGACGGGCAGGCGGTGGCCGAGCGCATGGCCGCGCTGTTCGACGAGTGCGGGGCGTCGTTCGTC
Organism: Sinosporangium album; assembly: GCF_900100605.1. Taxonomy (GTDB): domain Bacteria; phylum Actinomycetota; class Actinomycetes; order Streptosporangiales; family Streptosporangiaceae; genus Sinosporangium; species Sinosporangium album. The sequence goes on from NZ_FNCN01000001.1 coordinate 250,309, forward strand.
GCCGCCTCCTCCACGCCGCAGGAGGCCGACGAGCTGATCGGCGTACGGCGGATGGCCTACGAGGCCAAGGAGCGCCTCGGCGCCTGCCTGGTCGAGGACGTCTGCGTGCCCCGGTCCAGGCTGCCGGAGATGATCTCCGCGATCGAGGCGGCGGCCGTACGCCACGATGTGCTCATCTGCACGGTCGCCCACGCGGGCGACGGGAACCTGCACCCGGTCTTCGTGTTCGACCACGGGCTGCCCGAGCCTCCGCCGCAGGTGTGGGCGGCGGCCGACGAGGTGTTCCGGGCCGCGCTCGACCTCGGCGGCACGCTGACCGGGGAGCACGGGGTGGGCCTGCTCAAGCGCCGGTGGCTCGACCTGGAGACGGGCCCCGTGGGGCGCGAGGTACAGCTCGGGATCAAACAGGTTTTCGATCCGCTGGGCATCATGAACCCGGGGAAAGCCATCCAGAACTAGAACCGCTGGTAGCGTTCTGCCCCACATGAACCAGATTGGGTCCGCACGGGGGGCACCGTGACAGAGGTTCAAGCGCTCACGAAGGACGACCCGGCCCGGCTCGGTTCCTACGAGCTGACCGGGCGTCTCGGCGCGGGCGGACAGGGCGTCGTCTACCTGGGGCGGGGACCCGACGGCGAGTCGGTCGCCGTCAAACTGCTGCACGCCGGCCTGGCGACCGACGAGGAGGCGCGGGGGCGCTTCCTGCGGGAGGTCGCCGTCGCCCAGCGCGTCGCACGGTTCTGCACCGCGCCCGTGCTGCACGCCGACCTCGCGGGCGACCAGCCGTACATCGTCAGCGAATACGTGCCGGGGCCGTCGCTGCGGCAACTCGTCGACCGCGAGGGGCCGCGCCGGGGGGCCGCCCTCGAACGCCTGGCGATCAGTACGGCGACCGCCCTCGCGGCCATCCACCGCGCCGGAATCCTGCACCGCGACTTCAAACCGGCCAACGTGCTGATGGGCCCCGAAGGGCCCGTCGTCATCGACTTCGGCATCGCCAGAGCGCTCGACGCGCCCAACGTCACCGCGACGGGCATGGCCATGGGCACCCCGTCGTACCTCGCCCCGGAACAACTCGCCGGAGCCGCGGTCACGCCCGCCGCCGACGTGTTCGCGTGGGGCGTCACCATGGTGTTCGCCGCCACCGGGACACCGGCCTTCGGCCAGGACTCGATCCCGGTCGTGATGAACCGCATCCTGCACCAGCCGCCCGAACTCGGCTCCCTGGACGGGCCGCTGCGCGAACTGGTGGCCGCCTGCCTGGCCAAAGACCCGGCCGCGCGGCCCACCGCCGACGACCTCGTGTCCCACCTCACCGGGCAGCCCACCGCGCCCGTGCGACGCCCCGGCGCACCCGTGGGCGCACCCGTGGGCGCACCCGTGGGCGCACCGGCGAGCGGGCCGACCAGCGTGCCGCGTACGGCGGGCGCCGCCGTCGGCCCGCACCCGCCGAGGCCCGCAGGCCCGCGCGGGCGCACGCCGGGAGGCAAGCGGGCGGTCGGCCTGACGACCGCCGCCGTCGCCACCGGGGCGCTCCTCGGGGCCGGGATCTTCTACACGACCGGCATGGAGTTCTCCGCCGTGTCGATCGCTCTGACACAACCCTCCCCCACCGACGCCCCGGCCACGCTCCCACAGGCGCGGCCCGCCCCGGCCTCGGCCCCCTCGCCATCGGCCGACCCGGCCGGCCCGGCGCTGTCGTCCACCGAGCCCACCCGCGTGCCCGCGAGGACCATCCCGACCCCCGCCGACGCCACGCACACCCCGCCGGTCGACCCCGCGCCCGGCAGGCCCAGGCAGACGCCGACCGCCGACCGGCCCACCGGCGGCGGCTCCACCCCCGAACGCTCCGAACTCAAACCCGAATACCCCGTCCCCCTCCCCACCGCCACCGGCAAGCCGACCGCCACCCCCAAACCCCCGCCCCCCACACCCACCAAGCCGGCGGCGACCCCCAAGACCAGCCCCAACCCCCACACACCCGTCGCGGCCTGCGCGTCCAAGGGCGGCACCGGCTACAAAGTCATCGACAAACGCGGCCTGGCCGGCGGCAAGGCCACGGTCTACCTCCTCTACAACGCCGGCACCAAGAAGAACTGCGTCATCACCATGGCCACCAGCGTGAACGGCTCGCTCAAACCCAAGATGTCGGCCACCCTCCAGATCAAGGCCGGCGCATCCGGCCAGGACACCGGCAACTACGCCTACTACGCGGGACCGGTCATCCTCTCGGCCCCCAAGGCCTGCATGATGTGGGGCGGCACCTACCTGAGCAGCACTTGGCGCAGCCCCTGGAGCCACTGCGGCTGACCGCCTCGCGGCGAGTGGACTCGTGTCCCGGCCCCAGCCGTCATAGGGAGCCGACAAGGAGAATCCTTCGTTCCGTGTGGCCATGCCAGATGAAACGGGCAGGAAGAGCGGCCGGTCCTCTTTCTGCCGGATACCTCCCCCCACGCGCAACCGCCCCAGACGGGCCATCACCCCCTCGCCTACCCCCCCTTGGTCGGCTCGGCCGAGGGCCTGGAGGCCGTCTGGGAGCACCTGCACAAGCATCCGCCCGCCTGACTTCGTGCCTGCCGGGTCAGTCGGCGACGAACGTCCCTTTCCTCGGCAGCGTGTGGACAAGTCGACTGTCCCGGAGGAGGTTGATGGCCGCCCGGACCGTGTCGCGGGCCACGCCGTACCGGGCGGCGAGCACGACCTCGTTGGGGAGGCGCTCGCCCGCCCGGAGCCGGCCGTCGCGGATCCGCTCGCGCAGGTCGCCCGCGACCTCCTCGCACTTGAGGGGCGGGCGGCGCCTGGGGGCGCTCCGCGGGCCGACATACGAGCCTTCGGCCCGCACGGTATAGACCGCGCCCTCCTCGCGCAGCAGCGCCACCGCGCACCGCGCCGTGTGCCGGCACACGCCGTACCGCTCGACGAGTTGGAACTCCGAGGGGAGGAGCTGGCCCGGTAGGAGTGTTCCGTCGTGGATGTCGGCCCTGAGCCGGGCCGCGATCTGCTGGGGTAGGCGCATGGCCTCGCTTCCCTCGTTCGTCGCTGCGGGTGGGCTCACGCAGGGGCCGTGAACTCCGCGCTCATCGGATAGGTCGGCACGCCGGGAGGGGCGTCCCAGTACCCGACCGCGTCGGCCAGGCCGTGGACGACCAGCAGGCAGCGCTCGTCGGCCGTCCCCGCGATCGGCCGGCGGGAGATCGAGCTGTGCCGCTGCCGGTAGGTGGGGATGCCCGTGGGCCCGCAGTGGTAGACCGTGACGCGCAGCGTCTCGCCCGCCGTGCCGAACCGCTGGACCTCGGCGATGAACGACGAGAAGAACGGCCTGCCCGCCGCGTGCGCGATCGCCACGTTCACCAGCTCCGACATCACCGCCTCCGCGTCCTCGGCGCGGTCGTGCCCGCGCAGCATGCAGCGCACCAGCTCCCGCGCCTGCCGCGCCTGGTCCGCCCGACTGGGGAACAGCCGCCGCCACACCATCCCGTCAGGCATGAGACGGTAGGCGGCGAGAAGTAGCCGGGGATCGCCCATGCCGGTCGGAGGGATGAACGTTCTTCCCCGGCTGTCCTTGAACACCGGGGCCGCCCCGGCGTCCGCGGTGAGCGTGCCTCCTTCACCCGCGCTCATCGCCCACCGCCGTCTATTGCCCGCGCGGGGCAGGTAGATGCGTATACAGCACCGCATACCCAGCCTTCGCGAGCTCGGCTGCAAAGTGGCCACGGCGCGGGCACCTCCCGGTTGTAAGGGAGGACGCCCGGCAAGGTCATCGGAGCGTACGTCGTGATCTCGCGGAACTTAGCGACCGAGATGACACGGTGGGCGCGATCACTGTCAGCGGGGGTATAGCGGTACACCAAACCTTCCCGAGCATGGTCCACTGTTACGACAGCCTCCAGCGAGCCTGAGAGGAACGAGTAGACGCATAGCCGGTCAGAAGTCAGACGGGCACGAACCCCCCATTCGCGCAACACCACGGCATAGTTCTCCAGGAAGGCCGTATCCGTCTTATGCGGTTGCTGTTCATCGGCCATGAGTAGCGCCGTCAGCTGGAACATGGATCACACCTCCGATGCGGTCCAGTGCCCGCCCGTTCTGTAGCTATAGCGCAACGGGCTAATTGCTTGTCGGGATGCAATGGTCGCTCAACGCACTTGGCCGGGGGGAGAGCCACACGGGCAGCCAGCGCGGAGCCTAGGGGGTAGCCAAAGGGGGAGCCGCAATTGGCTCCCGACCGTAACACGCAGGGCTTTTGAACAGCCCGCACCCCATAATTGAGGCATGCCGAATGCGAAAGCTCTTCGCCCCGACACCGCAGCTCAGGGGCGGGTGATTGCGGAACTTCGGGTGGCGCACGGCTGGTCTCAAAGCCAGTTGGCCAGCAAGCTTTGCGATGCTGCCGGGCATGCGACGGTGACACGGGAGCTGGTGTCACGCTGGGAACGCGGAAAGCGGACCCCTGGGCCTTTTTGGGCGAAGCACCTAGCTACAGTGCTGGAAGCACCCATTTCAGCACCGTTGGAGTCTGAAGTGAAACGCCGGACATTTCTGACAGACGTTGCCGCGCTATCCATCGCCCCCGTAGCCGCATCCGACCTGCTTGACCAAGGGTTCACAGCCGCGCTCGGTAGGAGCGGCCCGACCTTGGACGACTGGCATGCCAAGATCGATGCCTACGGCAGCGATTACATGTCCCTGGGTAGCGCCGAGATCCAGCGTCGCCTTGCAGGCGACCTGATTGTGTTGCAGCAGCAGCTCGACACCCCCGGGCGGTGGGATGTCGCAGCCAAGCTCATGACCTTGTATGGCAAAACGTTTCCCGGCGTTGACGGCTCCAAGGCCGTCAACTGGTACTTGTTGGCCGCGCAAGCGGCCGACAGGTCGGGAGATGACAGTACTCGCGTGTGGGTTCGCGGCAGGGCCGCTATCGCTCTTGGCTATGAGGGTGCCTCGCTGTCAGTGGCCGAGTCGTTCGCCAACCAGGCCTTGGCCATTTCCGATAGGCCGTCGCTGGGCAGACTGAACGCGCTTGCCGGCCAGGCTCACGTGGCGGCGATCCGCGGCGACCAATATGCCGCTCGAACTCTCATCGAAGAGGTCCGTAGGGTGTTCGACGTCGCAGGCAGCGAAGAACAAGAGTCGGACTACGCAGTGCCGTTCTGGAGGGTGAACGTGTTCGTGAGCCTGCTAGCCGCCCGACTCGGGGATGAGCGGACGGCGCTGATCGCACAGGAGGAGGCCGCGAAGCACCTCCCTGCGCATCTCCCGCGCTTTGCAACCCACCTGGAGATGCATAAGGGGTTGATGCTGGTTCGCGCCGGGGACCGACGTAGCGGCGTGAGTCTCGCGAGGGAAGCCCTCGCGAAGCTGCCGACGGAGAAGCACAGTTTGACTCTCCGTATGCTGTTGGCGGAGATCGAACAACGCTGACCATGTGTTCGTCGCATCCCGTCGCCTCGACAAGCGAGTGCGTGAAATCGTCGCCGCCGTCGAGGACCGTCAACACGGCTCAGACCTCAAGGCCGCCGTGAAACACCTAGGCCTCATGGCAGGCAAACAGTAGGTGGGGCTGGGGGCGACCGTGGTGGCGCGGCGCCAGCCGGGCGCGGTGTGGGTGTGGGGCTCCGCCGTGCTGGTCGTGATCGGCCTGGTGATGCTGACCCCATGGCTGGTGCGTTTTACGGGGCGGGCGGCCAAGGGGCTGCGGCTTCCGCTGCGGGTGTCGGCATGCACCGGCCGTCGGCCGCCTCCACGTTGGAGCGCGATCTCGCCACGGTGACGCCCCGGGTCACGGTCGCCTCCGAGGAGGGCTTTCGCAATGTGCCCGCCCCCGGCTTGTGGGGCTGGCTTGCGGGCGCTCTTGTTCTCGTCGTCGGTGGCACGCTGGCCGCCACTGATCACCCGGACCAGACCGCCCCTCGCCCCCCCGGCTCCCGTGACACCGATCCTGGACTCGCCGTCCGTGGTGGGACGGGCCCGAGTTCGGGGCTGAAGCCGTACCCCTGGGTGATCTAGTGGGGTGGGGGCGGTACGGTCCTGGCTGTCGGGGCCGATCGGGCCCGTGAGGATGTGAGGGGAAGCCGAAGTGACGCGCCTGGTTCATCTTGAGGTTGAGGGTGGGGTCGCCACGATCACTCTTGATTCACCGCACAACCGGAATGCGCTGTCGGTGCGGTTGTTGGGCGATCTTGAGGAGAGGTTGAATGCCGCGCTTGGGGACGCGGGTGTGCGGGTCATTGTGCTGACGGGGGCCGGGCCGGTGTTCTGTTCGGGGGCGGACCTGAAGGAGCAGCGGGTGGCGCGGCGGCAGGGGGAGGCGGAGGCGCCGGTGACGGCGTCGTTCCCGGAGATCTTGAGTTTGATCTGGGAGAGTCCGAAGCCGGTGGTGTGCCGCTTGAACGGTACGGCGCGGGCGGGTGGGCTCGGGTTGGTGGCGGCGTGTGATTTCGCGGTGGCGCCGGAGGAGGCGTCGTTCGCGTTCAGTGAGGTGCGGTTGGGGGTGGTGCCGGCGATGATCGCGGTGCCGGTGCTGCGCCGGGTGAGTGCGCGTGCGGCGGGGGAGTTTTTTCTTACGGGCGAGGTCTTCGACGCCGCACGGGCGGTGGAGATCGGGCTGTTGACGCGGGCGGTGCCGGCTTCCGCTCTGGATGAGACGGTGGCGCACTACACGGGCATGCTGTTGCGGGGCGGTCCGGAGGCTCTGGCGATCACGAAGCGGCTGGTGCGGGAGCTTCCGGCGCTGTCGTTCGACGACGGGTTGCAGGAGATGGCGCGGTTGTCGGCGGAGCGGTTCACGTCGGAGGAGGGACAGGAGGGCATCCGCGCGTTCATGGAGAAGCGCCCGGCTTCGTGGATCCCGCCGATGGCCTGAGCGGGCCCGCATCTCCTGTCCTGGTGCGTCCAAGGCGCTGACCATCCCGCAGGGCGCTGCGCCGCGCGGCCGATCGGCGCGGCCCTCGTGATTCCGCCATCATCGAGGCGCTGCTCGGCACCCGCGCCCGCCTCCGCACGCTGCTGAACCTCACGGTGGCCCAGACACTCCCGTACGAGTACGCGGGCTCTTCCGCGACCAGATGATGGCCGGTTAGAGGTACTTCTCGGTCCATTCCTCGAAGGTCGTCAACGGGATGCCGAGTGCCCGCGCGAACTCCGGGCGCGCGGGCTGACCGAAGGTGCCGGTGTGTTCGTGCGATACGCCCGCCCACACCGGCATCCCCTTGGCCAGCGCCTCCTCCTCGGTCAGGTCGGGCGCGGTCAGGTCGGCCTTCAGGGCCTTCGCGAGATTCGCGGCGATCTCACGCATTGACCGGTAGTCGCTGGCAAGCTCCAGTTCGACGGTGTGGAACCGCTCGGGTTCGATGATGGCCGCGGCAGCGGCGCGGCCGATATCGTCGACGGCGACCAGGGACAGCATAGTGTCCGGCTTCAGCACAGTGACCAGGCCGCCCTCGACGCCGCGGGGGAACAGGTACGCCGCCGAGGGCCGGAAGTTCTCCATGAACCAACCTGGCTTGATCAGCGTCCAGTGAGTGAACCCGGCCTCGCGGACCTTGTCCTGGATGCCGGCCTTGGTGACGTAGTAGGGCTTCAGCGAGGCCCAGCGCTCGCCGTCGACAAAGTGATCGGCGCCGGAGACGGACGTGTGGACGAACTGCGGCACTCCGGCGGCCTGAGCGGCGCCGATCAGGTTGACGGCCTGGGCCATCTCACCGTCGAAGTCGAAGGAGGCGCCCTGCTGGCCGCCCGCCATGGGGGGCATCTGCACCGAGAAGACGGCGCGGGCGCCCTGTGCGGCCGCGACCAGGGAGTCGCGGTCGGTGAGGTCGCCGGTCACCAGTTCGGCGCCGAGCCGCTCGATGGCCTTGGCCTTCGCCGTCGAAGGGTCGCGGACCAGGGCCCGGACGGGCACCCCCGCCGCGATGAGGGCACGGGCGGTCGCGCCGCCCTGCTGCCCGGTGGCACCGGTGACCAGAACGTGGGACATGGGACTCCTCTGCGAAAATTAAACGGCGTGGCCCGCCGCTTCTGTTCCGGTAGGATACGGAGACCCCCGCCGTTTAGCAATTCCTGAGGTGAAGCCCATGCGCGCCGACGCCCAGCGCAACTACGCGCGCCTCCTGGCCGTGGCCGAAGCGGAGATTGCGGTGAACGGCGCCGACGCGTCGCTGGAACAGATCGCCCGCATCGCGGGCGTCGGATCGGGCACGGTACGCCGCCACTTCCCCACCCGGCACGCCCTGCTGGCAGCCGTCTTCCGCGACCGCGTCGAGACCCTCTGCGCGCACGCCCGCGACCGGCTCGGCCGCCCCGACACCCGGGGGGCGCTGCTGGAGTGGCTGGGCGCGGTGACCACATCGGCCGCGACGATCCGCGGGCTGGCCATGGCCCTCAACCGCGACCGGACGGCCGACGCCGAACACGAACACTGCGCCACCACGCAGCTCACCGAGGCGGGCGAGCCGCTGGTCCGTCAGGCCGCGGACGACCTGGCCCCCGGCGTCACCGTCACCGACCTGCTCGCCCTGATCACCGGCATCGCCCTGGCCACCGAGACCCATCCCGACCCCGCCGCCGAGGCCAATCGCCTCCTCGACCTGGCGATCACGGGACTCAGCCCGATCAGGCGGCTGTGATCCGCGCGGAGAAGGCCTTGAGGACGGCCGGCAGCCGGTCGACGTGTTCGTCGGCGCTGCTGACCCGATCGAGGGCGTGCACCGCGCCGCGTCATCGACCGGCGCGGCACCGTGATTCCGCCACCATGGCTGTCCTGCTCTGAACCGGTACGGCAGAGCCGTGTCTGAATTGCCCGCAACGCTCACGCAACCCTCAATTGCGTAGGTTTGCGCGCAATTGCACGATGGTTACGGACACGGGGAAGGAACCACCATGCGCTTGCGCTTTCTCGCCTCCACCTCCGAGGCGGGCGCGTGCCCCTCGCTCTACGAGACCGACCGGGGCACCATCGTCGTCCAAGGGCTGCACGTCACCGACCCGAAGGCCCTGGCCGACCTCCGCGACGTCCTCGACGGCGAGGCCGCCGTCGAGGTGCCGCGCGAACTGCTGGTCGACATCGCCAGACGGGTGCTCAACTGACCTCTGACACGCCCGGGTGCCGGCCGAAGGCCGCAGTTTCGGCCGGCACCCTGAGGGTAGGCTCCGAGGTTGATCACGATTGCGGGCCCTGCATGGCCCTCGACCGGGCAGGCGACTAGCCTCGTCGAGGCCATGCTCCTCGGGACCCGGTGCCGCGGCGCCGGGCGCCGGGCGCGCGAGCGGGCACGGCACCACATTCCGGCACCCGGACACGCGGTCGCGCGACGCGGAGGAAGTCGTGAGCAGCTTTCAGCAGGCCAGGCTCGACCTCGCTACGCGGCTGCGGCGCCTGCGTGAACACGCCCGCCTCACCGGCAAGGAGCTCGCCGAGCGCATGGCGTGGCAGCCCTCCAAGGTGTCCCGCATCGAGAACGCCCGCCAGAACGCGACCGAGGCGGATGTGGCCGCGTGGGCTCACGCCGTACAGGCCGACGAGGCCGTGGCGGGCGAGCTGATCGCGTTGGCCGCGGGGCTGCACGAGCAGTCGGACTCGTGGCGGCACCGGCAGCGGGCGGGACTGGCCGTGCTCCAGGAGAACATCCGCGACGTGGAGGGACGCACCCGGCTGTTCCGGGTGTTCGAGCCCGGCCTGGTCATCGGGCTCCTTCAGACGGCGGAATACGCCCGGCACATCTTCTCCAAGGTCAAACGGGTGAGAAGCGAGCCCGATGAGGTCGACGCGGCGATCCGGGTGCGCATGCAGCGGCAGGAGATCCTGTACGACCGTTCGCGCACGTTCCGTTTTCTCATGCCGGAGGCGGTGCTTTACTACCGGCTCGCCCCTACCGATGTGATGTTGGGGCAGCTCGACCGGTTGCTCGCGGTCGGCACGCTGGCCAATGTGGAGTTCGGGATCATCCCCTTCCAGACGGAGCTGCCCGCCGCCCCGGTCGACGGCTTCTGGATCTACGATGACGATCTCGTGAGCGTGCCGACGCGCACCAAGGATCTGATGCTGCGCGACGCGGAGGATGTGGGCTTCTATTCGCAGGCGTTCGAGGAGCTGAGAAGGGCCGCGGTGTTCGGGGAGGACGCCCGCGCGATCGTGGTCCGCGTGCTCGCCTGCCTTACCGAGCAGGGATAGGTGCGGGCAATCGGCGGCCCAACTCCCGCAATTGCTTGCCTGCCACGTCAAGATCGTGCAATCCTGTCGCGAGTCCTGACGCGGAGGTGACGCACGATGCCGGACACCGGGTCCTTTCTCTCGCTGTTCGCCGCCGCCGCGCGGCAGCACGCCGACCTGTCGGTCGACGCCGTCGCCCTCAGCAGCGAACCGGCATACGTGAGCGTGAGCAACCGGTTCAGCAACACGCTGAGCGAGACGGTGACCTGCTGCCCGGAGGGCAATTTCCTCACCTCGTGGGGTTACCGGCTGGGCGACGTCGCCAACATCGACGACGCCGCCTCCCGCTTGGCCTACCTGCTGGCCGCTCTGCCGCACTGAGGCACCGCGCCGCACTGCGGCCCAGGCGATCCTGAGATCGCGCTCAAGCGGGGAACGCGCCCGGGTCGATGCCGGCCTCGCGGGCGGCGGCTATGCGGGCGTGCTCAAGCAGGCGGGCCCGCGACAGAGCCGACGGGTGCAGCGTGTAACGCACGATGAGGCCGTCGAGCATCGCGTCGAGGCGTTCGGCCGCCCCCGCCGGGTCGTCGCACGTGAAGTCTCCCGACGCCGCACCGTGCCGCAGCACCCGCTCGACCGCGGCCGACCACGCGGCCTCCAGTTCGAGCACGATCTCGCGGATGGCGGGCTCGCGCACCGCGGAGGTCCACGCGTCGATCCACAGGATCCAGCTCTGGTCGGACCGCGACTCGGGGATGTAGAACCTGAGCAGCCGGTCGAGGCGCTCCACCGGGCCGCCCGGCCCCTCGGTGAGCTCGGCCAGCCGGGCGCTCTCCTGGTCGAGGGTGGCCCGGAGCATGGCCGTGATCAGCTCGTCCTTGGTGGCGAAGTGGTAGTGGATCAGACCGCCGCTGACGCCGGTGGCCTTGGCGATGTCGGCCACCCTGGTGCCGGCCAGCCCCTTGTCGAGCACGACTCTGCGGGCCGCGTCGAGCAGCTCGGCCCTGCGCTGATCGGCCTGGTCGGCCCGGCTGCTCCGGGACCTCTCCGCACTCCGCACTCACCGAGGATACAGAGCGGCGCGGACACTGTAGACACTGTGGACGCTGACGACCGCAGTTGTCAGGCGCGCCGGAGTACGGCCATCGCCGCGTTGTGGCCCGGTATCCCGCTGGCCCCGCCGCCGCGTTCGTGGAGGGGGGAACAAGACCGTTTCCCTACGGGCGGCGGTGGCTGGCGTTGGTATGTCCCGACCGCACATAACGAACAGGTGTGTCCGGGGCATGGCTCGCTCTTGACATCCTCCCCTCCCTGAAGGGAGGGGATTCCCACGGTCGCCCGTGAGGGTTCCTGCTTCACCGCCAGCCGCCCGCCAGGAGGGATCCCCCTTGAGGTCTTACACCGGCTCCACAGGCGTTTCACCTCTCCGCCAGCCCGGCGGCGAGGATGTTCTTCGCTGCGTTGAGACTCCCCGCATCATATCGCACGATCGGTCAAGACTCGTGCGTGTGTTCGTACGGCGTTCCGCCTGGCGGCGGAACGCCTGCCCCTGCCCTGCTCCCGCAGGGGGTCCGATTCCTCCCCCGCCTGAAGGCGGGGGTTTCCTCGAAGGTTCCTGATGAGAGATTCTGGCTCCCAGACGTTGCCGTTGGTTGCTCGCAGGGGCCCTTGTCGTCGGAGAGGGTTCCGAGAGTGGCTTGGGCGGCGGCGCGGGCGAGGGTGGCTTGGGTTGTGACGGCGAGGCCCATGCGGTTCCAGTGGAAGATGACGTGTAGGGCGATTACCGCGCGGATGCCTCGGGTGAGGCGGCCGTTCTCGCGTAGTTCTCGGAGTGTGGTGCCGGTGTCCTCGAAGGAGGTGAGCCAGTCATTGCCGATGAGGTCGGCGCGGGCGCGGCCGAGGAGGAGCAGGCGGACGTCGCAGGTGTAGGACGCCCATTCCTGAGGGGTCGGTGGTTCGGCTGCCAGGGGGGCGCGTTGTTCGGCGATTCTGGCCCAGACGTCGCCTTGTTCGTTGAAGTCGAGTCCTGCCGCGCGCATGAGGGCCGCGCTGAGGAGAAGTGATCGTTCTTGCCGGTCGTCGGGGTTGTCGGCTAGGTAGGCGAGTAGGTGGCGGCTGTCGTGGTGGAAGAGGGTATGCGCCGCGTCCATGCTGTGGGTGCCGCCGAAGGCGTGGACCTCGGGTTCGTAGATGTCGGTGGTCCAGGCGTGCTTGTCGGTGAAGATGTTCTGTGTGGGGTGGGGTGGGCCGAGATAGCGGATGCGCCAGCGGCCTTTCCGGATGAACCACCAAGAGGTGATACCGGTGGTCTCGGCTTCGGGTAGCACGTTGGACAGGTGCTGGACGGCAGCGCGTTCGCGTTCGCGTGCGGTGTTGCCGGGATAGGTGATGTTCACCTGCTTCCAGAGTGTCTCGTCCACGCTCGTTCCTTCAGTCAGCAAAGCAGGAGGCAGGCGTCCCATGCGGTCGTCGTCTCGGTCGTCGCCAGGGCAGCGCCCGCCCTGCCTTCGAGCAGCCCGGCGGGTTCGTCTGGCGGGGAGATGATCGAGCGGTGCAGGCAGGCGAGGCGCTCTAGCGGAATTGGGTGGATGGCGTCGGAGGCGATCCGTCGGGCCGTCGTGAGGAGTCCGGCGGTGCCATGGCACAGGCTGCGGTCGGTGAGGCGGCTTATCTGGGCAGGGTCGTTCACGCAGGTCGTGAACGCGGTTTCGGCGGCGCGCCGGCGGTCGGGGTCGGCGAGGGCGCGGGCGGCGAGTTGCTGGGCTCGGGCGATGCCGGGTGTTCCGTAGCACCAGGAGGGGCGGAGTGGGCCGGCCTGGGTGGGGCGGGCGGTTTCGAGGTCGGTGCGGGTGACGGTTTGGGGCCACCATGCCGCTCCCTCGGCGGTGTGCTGCCGCCAGGCGTCCAGCCAGGTGAGGATGCGCCGGATAGCGTCGGCGTGGCCGTCGACCTGGGTGCCGTCGAGGTGGGTGAGAGCCAGGAGAGCGAGCGGCCCGGTGATGCCATGGGCGAGCCCGTGGTTGCCGTGGCCGCCTACGGGCGTGGGCTGGTCCCGGCGGGGGCCGTTGCGGCACCACCAGCCGGGGAGGGCTCCGATGGGTTCGGTGAGGCGTACGAGGTAGATGAGAACGTCGCGGAGCAGGTCGGTCCGCCCAACCCGGCGCAGGGCGACGCCAAGGCCGGTCAGTCCTCGGATTACGTCGTATTCGGCGTAGTCGGGGCGCTGGTGTTGGTCGATGCGTCGGTGCGCGGTTTCCAGGCGTCGTCGGGTCACGTCTGCGGTTCCGTTGATAGCGGTGGCCTTGGCGCGGGCGAGGCCGGGGTGGTCGCTGGCGGAAAGGACGAACGCGAGGGCGGGGGCACCGTAGTACAGGCTCGCGCCCTCGGCGACGCTCACGCCTTCGGCGACGGCTAGTTCGAGTGCCGCGAACGCGCCCTGGTGATCGCCGATCGCCAGATGGAGGAGGGCTACTCCGGCTGCTCCGTCGGCGAGAAACTGTTCCGCCGTCATGACGCTGTCCGAGCGAGGTGGGTAAGGGCGACGGCACGGGCCAGACGCAAGCAGTGCCGTTCGGAGGCGACGTCCACTCCGATCATGCGGGCGTGGTGCAGGTGCAGCAGATCAGACAGAACCTGGTCGACGTCCAGGCCGTCAGCCTCGACGAGGGTCCGGTAGGCACCCAGCGCGGTGGAGAGGTCGGCGTCGCCGAACGGGCGACGGGAACGGGTGAGCTGGGCTGGATCGAGACGTGGCCCGCTGAGGCGGGGTGCGTGCCCGACGAGCCATTCGGGACCGTCGCCGGTGAAGCCGTGGGCGATGGCGAGCATCCCGGCGGCGGTGGCGGCTTGCCGGTCTCCCGACAGGTGCCGCAGGGCGTTGCGGGAGTCGGCGGCGAAGACCGTCTCGGCCGCGGCAAGGGTCGGGCCGGTTCCGTGGCGGGCCTCGGGCCGGTAGGTGGTCAGCAGGTAGTCGGTCAAGAGACCCTCGTCATGCAGGCGCTCGGTCCAGGTGGCGAGGTCGTAGGCAGCGTCGGCGAACGAGACGGTGTGCAGCGGGATGCGGAGCCGCAGGTGGGGTTCGGGGTCGGGGTAACGTAGGAACCACCAGCCGGGAGGGAGACGGGGATGGCTGGTGAGGTGGGTGAGGATGTCATCGGACCTGCCGAACAAGCGGGCGTCCAGCCACGGGGACCGGCCGGGCCGGTGCTGCAGGACGCTGGCGGGACGACACGGCCGCGCGCGGGAAACGGTAGGGGGTCGTGTGCGGGCTAGCGTAAGAAGGATCTCGGCAGGTCGTCCATCGGACCACCCCGACGCCCCGGGGGTTTCGGTGAGAACAGCGTTCGGGTACCGGTCGAGGTGGCTGCGCAGCAGCGCGAGGTGAGCATTCTCATCCAGATCGAGGCGTACCCGTTCGTCATCCTCGCCGAGGAAAACCTCGCGCGGCAGCCGGTACCGCTCGCGGTATCGGTCCCAACCGGTCTTCCACTCCCGCCACGTCGCTCTCCGGCCAGGGAACGCGGTCGCGGGGACTAGCCAGCGAGCCGGGTGCAGGATCGACCGTCCGCGCCGCACGCGCGGGAGGAACGGCAGGCGAATGGCGTGGCCCCAGTCGAACCTGGCGCAAGGCGCGAGAAACGCCGTCCAGATCTCGACGAGGAATCGGACCAGGGGGTGCTGCCCGGTGGGTAGCAGCACGCTGTTGAACAGCAAGGGCTCGACGGGCCGCCCTGTGGTACGCGAGACGAGCCACAGCCGGAGGCCGTCTCCGGCAACGGCCAGGTCATCGACCTGCACGGCCGGATCGGGATGAAACTCGCTGACGGGCAGGACGGGAAGCAGCTCCGGGGCACAGGCGAGAGCAGCGATCCGAAGATTCAGCGGAGGCGCGGCCACCTGGACGGCGTATGCTCCAGGCGACGCGGTCAGCAGCTGTTCATAAACGCGCCGGAATCGGTCGAGGTCCGCGGGGTCGAGCAGGTGCAGAAACCGAGCGGCGGAAACACCGGCGTGCCGAGCCGCGCTCACAACCGTCAACGTGAACTTACCGCGATCAAGGTCTTGAACGGTGTCTGCGGCGAGGGTGAACCGGAGTTCGGTGTGCGGGATCGGCACCCGGTCGTCCTCGCCGCGCAGCGCGGCGATCGTCTCGTCATCGAGCAGCACCTCGGCCCCGTCGTCCAGCGCGGCTTCCTGCGCGAGGACGAACAGGACGGAGTCTCGCCTCGTATGCGGTACCTGGGACCTGCGCCGGGTTGAGGTCCGGTATCCGGCCGGGTAGCCGAGAACCCGGAGGACTTCGCGGGCGGGCACGGCCGCGCCGGGGCCCCATCGTTCGATGAAGGACCGGTGGTAATCGGCTGCCCAGGCGAAGCGCGGGGCAACAGCGACAAGCGCGGAAGCCGCGTCCTGCACCTCGCCGACCACGGACGGAGGAAGCGTCACCGAACAGTCCAGGCGGAGATCAACAGGTGTCCCGGCGAAATCCTCGGAACGGGCACGGGCCTTGTCGGCATCCGTGGTGATCATTCTCCGTCGGGTGTCCGTGAGGAGTATCCCTGCGTTCACTAGGCCGGCCAGCAGTACCTCGGCCGCCGCGAGGTCGCCGTCAGGCTCTTTGGCGACGAGTTCGGCCAAGTCGACAAATGGGATAGGCGACCGGGCGGCCTCGACTGCGATCGCTGCCGGGCCGGTCAAGTCGACCTCCGCGTCCCAGAGCCGGCCGCCCTCGACGCGAACGCAGGGTGTCACCCAGGCCCCGCCCCGTACGTACCCGAGTGAACTGGTCACGACCGAAGCGGTGCGCAGGGCAGGGAAGCCATCGGCGGTCCCATGGTGCTCGCGTGGGTGGGGAACCGCGTGATGTTTCTCATCCCAACAGAACGCGGCGTGCGTGCCAAGGCGGCCTGATGCCACTCCGGCGAAGCGTCCGAACGGGGTCGCCCGTGTCCTCCACCGCAGTACGTATCGAACCGTCGCCTCGGTCAGACGTCGCAGCCTGCGTGCGTCGACCGTATCGCCGTCCAGTACGCGTGTGATCTGGGCGCTGAGATCCGGGGAGGCGAGCCCGACGGCTTCCGCGAATTCGGGAAGCGCCCACACGTTCCGCAACCACTCCACCCAGGAGGACGGTCGGTAGCTGGTGAGGTCAGGCCACGCGGGGAAGGTGAGCCCTTGGGGGTAGGCGGCGGCCCTGATCAACGTTGCGTCGACCGCTTGGAACATGTCTCGCTCCGCGTTCGAAAGGATGGCGGATGAAGGGTCCGGTCGCTGGTGTGGACCGGACCCTCTCGGACGGTGCGGTGCTCAGCCCGAACAGGCGTCGGAGCCGGTGTTGCCGCTGCCGCAGTTGTCGTCGGTGCTGGTGGCGTAGGCGTTGGCGGCGGGTCCTGCGTCGACCAGGCGCAGGTTCAGCTCGTTCTCGGGGTTCATTCGGCATTTCCCTTCTCATCGGGGGTGAAGGTCAGGACGAGGCGGCTGTGCCGCTTGTCCAGGACCGTTCCGTCCGGCAGGTCGCCGTCCGGTGTGTGCGCGGGAAGGACGTTCAGGACCGGTGCCGGGCTGCCTGCCTTCAGCCAGGCGCGCACGTGCTCGACCATCCGTCCAGCAGCCGCCTCGGCCTGCGGGCCGTGAGCGTAGGAACCGAGGTCGAAGAGCTTGCCGGTCCAGGCGAGCGCGGACCGGTAGGCGAACGTGCCGTCCCGAAGGGTGGCGGGGGCGCCGTACTGCCAGGACGGCGCTACGGTCCCGGCCTCGATGGCTTCACTCTGCGCTGACAGCACCACGAACTCCTCCCGCAGCCGGGCCGCCAGCCAAAGGTCAAGGTCGGACAGCATCGTGCGGGGCGGCAAGGCCACCCCAGCCCACGCCTCCGCGCGGGGCAGCGCGAGAAGACCTTCGGTGGCGGCGGGGTCGATCCACTGACCCTCGTCCAGCCGCAGGTGAACGCCGTCGGCGATGTCGACGTACCGGACCTCGGAGGCCCCGTCACCCTGCATGGACACGAACCCGCACTGGCGGTGGCTGTGGCTCACCATGCGGTTGCCGTCCCGGCGCAGCGTCCATGAACGGGTCATCCCGAACGTCCGCAACGGCACGATGAGCACGCCGCTATCGGTGAGCTGGTCCCGCCAAGCGGGCGGCACGTCCCACGCCCCCACCGTGACGATGATCAAGTCGTAACCGCGGCCCGGCACGACCGGATGCTCGGCGTCCGCGCAGATGACGGTGACATCGTGGTAACCCGCCGCCGCCAGGCACTTGGAAGCCCGGTCGGTGACGTCCGAGTCGATATCGACGGTCGTGACGGACCCCGCAGGACCGACCAGCTCCCGCAGAAGAGAGGCGTTGTATCCGCCAGAGCCGATCTCCAGCACCGAACGTCCGGCCAGGCCACCGAGCGCGTCGGCGGCCTGGCCGAGCATCTCGGCGACGAGGAACGGTGCCGACACCGAGCTGAGGCTCTCCCCGCTGGGCAGCCGTTTGGTGATGACGGCTGTGTTCGCGTACGCCTCCTCCAGCGGAAGACCCGGGGTGAACAGCTCGCGCGGGACGGTCCGCATGGCCGCCTCCACTTCCGGCCGCAACACCAGGTTCTTCGCCTGATGGTCGGCCGCGAGCCGATCCACCATCGCGTTCCGCAGATCCCCACCGCTCATGGTGTCGACACTCACTGGCGTTCCCCCTTTGAAGTCCTCTCCGCCACCGCGATCACCGCCTCGCGCGTGCTCCACCACCCTGCCGCTACCCCGCCTCGTGGGCCAGGAATTTAGCTACCTTTAGCAGTGACAGAGCGATGCTCACTTCCCGCCTGGTCAGACAGGAAACCGGATATATAGGACGGTTGCTAATCACCGCTAAACCAGAGGGCGCGAGCCCGGGGCGGTCGGCATGATGCACGTGATGGCTACCTCGTCCTCCTCCTCCGCCCAGGCCGCCCGCGAGCGCCTGGGAACACGGCTGCGCGACCTCCGGACCGGTGCGGGGCTGTCCGGTGTGGAGTTCGCGCGACGGGCCGGCTGGTCGGCCTCGGCCGTCGTATCGCAGGTCGAGAAGGGCCGCCGCACCATCACCGCCGATCACGTGCGGCTGTGGTGCTCGCTGACCAGCGCGTCCCCCGAGCTGACAGCCGAGCTGCTCGCCGAGCAGGCGAACATGGCGGGCATCTGGCTCTCGCTCCGCGAACAAGCCGGCGGCCTAGGCCTGAACGCCCGCCAGAAGCTCACCATCGGCGACGCGATGTCCCGCGTGACACTCGTTCGCACCTACCAGACCAAGGTCATCCCGGGGTTGCTGCAGACGCCTGGCTATATGGAGCAGGTTCTGCGTGGTGTCCGCAGCGATCGCCGTGTAGAACCCGACGACGTCGCCGAAGCTCTCGCTGAACGGCTCGGACGGCAGCGAAATCTGCGTCGCCACGGGGCCCAGTTCATATTCCTCCTGGAAGAGACCGTTCTGCGGTTCCGCCAGTTCGGTCCGGACGTCCACCGTGAACAGCTCCTCCACCTTCTGGAGGCCATACGGCTGCCAACGGTGTTCTTGGCGGTCATCCCGATGGACGCCGACCGGCGGGGCGTAAGGCCACGCGAGTCCTTTGACATCTCGACCTTCCCCGACCGCGAACACGTCCAGGTGGAGCTGCTGTCCGGGCTACTCACCCTCACCCATCCCGACGAACTCGCCATGTACCGGCAGGCATGGGACGCCCTCATGTCCCGCGCCGTTTATGGCGACGGCGTCCGCGGCCTGATCGGACGGGCCTTGGAGGCTCTTGAGGGGAGGAGATTCGGCGGCGGAGACGGCGAGGCCCCCCACGTGGCCGTGGCGTTCGAGGACCAGCACGCGCCGGCCCGCCATCGCGAGGTAGGCGGCCGCGACCAGCCCGTTGTGCCCGGCTCCGACGACGACCACGTCATAGCGCACGGTGGGGTCCTCTCTCGTTGACCTTGCCGGCACCTTATAACGAACCAGACAAACGTTACGAGCGATGACGAGCTTCAACGAGATACCCAGAATCCCCCGCGAGGAGTAACCTCCTCAACGAGGAGCGAACACTTTTCCACTCCGCCCCAGGCGCTCGGCCGTCCGATCCGGGCAGCCGGTCGGGAGACCGCCCTCGCGTCACCCCGCAACCGTGGAACAAAAGACGATCTTGCAACGTTCCAACTTGGTGACGTTCCAGGCGACCCATGAGCGTCGCGCGTGGACGTCGAACATGAGCACCGAACATGAGCAGGGAACCAGCAGGGGCACGGGCAAGGAACAGCAAGGCACGAGTCAGGGAGACGAACCCCCGTATGAGCACGACCGGCAGAGCTTCGACCGTGATCCGCCTGTCCGAGGAGGTGGCGGACGCCCTGGCGCGGGGGCTGCCGGTCGTGGCGCTGGAGTCCACGATCATCTCGCACGGGCTGCCGCAGCCCCGCAATCTGGAGGTGGCGGCCGAGCTTGAGGAGATCGTACGGCGGGGCGGTGCCGTACCCGCGACGATCGCCGTGCTCGACGGGGTCGCGCGGATCGGGCTCGACCAGGCGGGGCTTGAGCGGATCGCGACCCAGCCGGGGCTGCGCAAACTCGGGCAGCGCGACCTGCCGGTGGCGGCGGCGCTGTCGGCCTGCGGCGCGACGACGGTGTCGGCGACCGCGTTCCTGGCGGCCCGCGCGGGCATCCGGGTGTTCGCGACCGGCGGCCTCGGCGGCGTGCACCGGGGCTTCACCGTGGATCAGGACGAGTCCGCCGATCTCGACACGCTGAGCCGCACCCGGATCACGATCGTGTGCGCCGGGGTCAAGTCGATCCTCGACGTGCCCGCCACGCTCCAGCGGCTGGAGACCCGGGGTGTGTCGGTCGTGGGCTACCGTACCGGCGAGTTCCCCGGGTTCTATGTGCACACGTCGGGGATCCCGATCGACTGGCGCGTCGACTCCCCCGCCGAGGCAGCCGCGATCATGAAGGCGCAGGACGCCCTGGGCGGGGCGGAGAGCGCGCTCGTCGTCGCCAATCCGGTGCCGCCGGCCGACCAGCTCGACCCCGAGCTGCACGACCGGGTGCTCGCCGAGGCGCTGGCCGAGGCGGATCGGCGGCGGATCACCGGCCAGGCGATCACGCCGTTCCTGCTCGACTTCCTGGTGAAGGGCACCGGCGGGGCCTCCCTGGAGGCCAATCTCACTGCAGTACGCGGAAACGCTGCCATTGCCGCTCAAATCGCTTCATACTGGTCCAAGGAGAACTGAGAAGGCGTGGCCGGTATGGGTCTGCTCGTCATCGGCGACGTTGTCACCGACGTCGTCGCGCTTCACGAGGCACCGGTCGCGACCGGCACCGACACCGCAGCCGACATCGTGCTGCGCCCCGGCGGGTCAGGCGCGAACACCGCGTCGTGGGCCGCCCACCTCGGCGCGGACGCCCGCCTCCTCACGCGCGTCGGCTTCGACACCGGCGAGTGGCACCAGACCGAACTGCTGCGCGACGGGGTCCGCCCGCACATGCGGATGGATCCGGACCACCCCACCGCCGTCGTCATCGCGATGGTCGACTCCGCTGGAGAGCGCTCCATGCTCACCAACCGGGGCGCCGGCGGGCTCATCGGCCTCGACGACTGGGCCGACGACCTGCTCGACGACGTGGCCCATCTGCATCTTTCCGGCTACACGCTGTTCGCCGAACCCGGGCTGCGACTCGCCCGGACGGCGATGGCGGAGGCCGCCGGACGGGGGGTGACGATCAGTGTGGACCCCTCGTCGGTAGGCTTTCTGCATGAGTTCGGACCCGGGCGATTCCTGCACGAGACCGCCTCAGCCAAACTGATCATCCCGAACCTGGACGAGGCACTGCTGCTCACCGGCGAGATCACCGCCGAGCGGGCCGCGGTGGCCCTCAGCGAGACGTACGGCACGGCCGCAGTGAAACGCGGCCCGGACGGAGCCCTGCTCGCCAGGGACGGCCGGGTGACGGCGACCGCGCCCGGCGTCGCCGCCGAGGTCGTGGACTCGACCGGGGCCGGTGACGCCTTCGCCGCGGGGTTCCTGACCGCGCTGCTCGGCGGGGCCGGGGACGAGGAGGCCCTGGCCTCCGGATGCCGTGCGGGAGCCGATGCGGTGAGCCTCGTAGGAGGCCGTCCGCGCATACGTCGGAGCCCAAGTTTGGGCTCCAACCAGCTTTACCCACTTGACACTGATTGATAACTTGCCGCGTAGGCTGCACCATTAGCCACATGCGTCACTCTGGGGAGGTTGCGGTCCACCGATGGACGCCGAGTCATCGATCTGCTTGAGCGACCTGGTTCCTGCCTTGCGCTGGAGCCGGCCCCAGCAGGTCGCCGAAGTGCTGGCCGACCCGCGCCTGCCCGCCGGATGGTGGGCATCCGTGGGGATCTCGCGCGCCCTCGGCGCCGCCGGGATCGACTGGATCTCCGAGCGGCTGGCTCGATTGTGCGTCTCGCGCTGGGAGCACCTCCCGCTGAGCGATCTGCTCCCCGCGCTGCAAGTGCACACGGTCGACCCCGCCCTGCCCGCCTGGCCCGAGCCCGCCCGGACCATCGTGACCGGGCTCGGCGGCTGGAGCCGTCTGCGCAGGCTCACGCCCGGCGACCTGTCCTCGGGTGAGCCCGAGGCCGTCGTCGCCGCCGTGTTCCACGAGGTGCTGAGCCAGATCCCGGCGCAACAGCCCGCACCGGGCGAAGGCGAACAGGCCGGCTCCGCGGAGCAGGCGCAGACCGGGAAGGGGGCGGAGGCCGCCGAGGCCGCGTCGCCCCCGGCCGAGAAGGCCTCCCCGGTTCTGCCGCTGCCGCGCCGCGAGACGGCCAGGCCCACCCACGAGGTCGAGGTCGTGCACCCCTCGGCGCAGGCGGGACCCCCCGCCGCGCCGACCGCCCCAGCCCCTGCGCCCGTGCCGCAGCAGACCGTGCCGGCCGCGGAATACCCGCTGGTCGGCCTGGTGGACGGGCTGTTCCGGTCCTTCCAGGCCCTGGAGCAGGCCGTCGCGATCGAACGGCTCTTCGCCGCCGACCCCGTCAGTCTGCGGGCGCTCGCCCACCGGCTCGGGGTCGAGCGCGAGCTGCTCTCGATCGCCCAGCGCACCGCCGAGGAGCGGGTGCTCCAGTGGCTGCGCTCCTCCGAGTCGGCCCCCGTCACCGGCCACCTGTTCGCCCTGAACGAGTGGCTCGGGTCGGCCGCGACGGAGGAACAGCTCATCGCGGCCGACCCCGCGCACCCGATCGAGGTGCCCGTCCTGCGCACGCCGCTGTGGCGGGTGCTCGTGGCGCTGATGCACGACCGGCGCTTCCAGGACGGCTGGCTCGTCGTGGGCGACCTCGGCAGTCTCCGGGAGCGCACCCGCGCGCTGATCGCGAACGGCCCGGCCTCCCGCGACGACCTGGCGGAGCTGCTCGGGCGGGAGCTCGGCATCCGGGCGCACTCGGCGGGCGCGTGGCTCGACTCGCAGCCCGCCGAACAGGGCCCGGCGGGCCCCGGCTCCGCGCCGGGGCAACCGCCCCAGCCGCTGCCCCGCCGTACTCCCGGTGCGAACGGCCACCACCGCAGCGGTCCGTCCGTGCCGACCCCGGCGGGCATCGACCCCACGGCGGCCCTGGCGACGCTGTCGGCCCTGTCGGGGGCGAACGGCCGCTCGCACATGATGCGCGGCCAGCGGCCGGGCGCGCCGTCGGTGCCTCCGCCGCTGACCTCCAGCCCTGCGTCCGACCCTCGGCGGTGGCAGCGCATCGAGGTCACCAGCGAGCACCTGCGGGGCGAGCCGGTGGCCGTGCCCGAGAACTACGCCGCCCAGCTCGGCATGCGGCCCGGCACGCTGCTGTCGGTCACCGGCCCCGGCGACAACGCCGTCGTCCTGGTCTGGCGCGACCGCCAGCCGGTGTTCGACTCGCTGCAGCCGGTGCTGATGCGTTTGAACGCCCGCCCCGGCGACCAGGTCTACGTGACCGTGGACGGCTACCGCCTGGACGCGCAGCTCACAAGCTGACGCCCGCGCGCGTGACGCGCTGCGGAACGCCGCAAGCAACAGCGAAGGCGGCCCCGGTGATCCACTGGGGCCGCCTTCGCTGTTGCGTTCTTGCGGTGTTCCGAGGCCGCGTGCGGCACGCTCAGCGGTGCGCGGGGCGCAGAACCTTCCGGTAGTACCTCGCGGACTCCTCGTATCCCAGGGCCTTGTAGAAGCCCGGCGCACGGCGTGTGGCGAGCGCGACGTAGCCCGCCCCTCTGGATCTGGCCCAGCTCTCGAATTCCTCCAGCAGCGCCCGGCCGAACCCCTGGCGGCGGTACTCGCTCTGGATCATGGCCTCCTCCACC
This sequence comes from Sinosporangium album, assembly GCF_900100605.1. Taxonomy (GTDB): domain Bacteria; phylum Actinomycetota; class Actinomycetes; order Streptosporangiales; family Streptosporangiaceae; genus Sinosporangium; species Sinosporangium album. Next base: position 273,757 of record NZ_FNCN01000001.1, read on the forward strand.
CACGCCACGCACCCGTTGGCGAACAGCGTGAGATGGACGTAGCCCATCAGGTAGCCGCGGACCCTGCCGTCCACGGTCGCCGCGATCACCAACGCGTCCTCGTCGGCGAGGATCCTGGGCAGGGCCGTGTCGAACGCCGCCCGCTCGGGCCGGAAGGTCAGCCCGAAGTCTCTCGCCAGACCGAAGATCTCGTCGGCGTCGGTCTCCTCCGCCTTGCGTATCTCGAAGCTCTCGAAGCTCTCAGACATCATGTGTCGGGGCCTTGCTCGTGCAAGGTCATATGGCCTCCGGTGATCGACACGGGTTTGGCTGAGTATTGCGCGCCGACTCCCGCGAACGCCAGAGCGGCCCCTGCCAAACCAGGTGTCACAGGCGGTCGCGCCCAGGGCCCGGCCGCCTCTGCCGGCAGGCCGTACGCGGGGCCCTTGTCACCGCTGTCACCGCGCGCGGTCCGCCGGGTGCCGACGACACCCGATCCGGCACCGGCTACCTCTAGCGCACCCGTCCCGCCAGCAGCGCCGTCCAGACCGCCCTGGCCCTGCTGGTCTGCCACCGGTCGGTCTCGGTGACGGCGGTGTGCTCGCCCCGGCGCTTGGTCCGGCGGAGAAAGCCGACTCCCCCGCTGAAGCAGAGCTCGTAAACAATGGACTTGCACTCGCACGTCCATTCGCGGACGCGCACCCTTTCCCCCGCACGAGTTGGAACGCGCCAACTTAATTCCTCGCACTGGGGGGAAGGTCGGGAAACGTGGAGGTTTCCACGATGAAGACCCCTCATCACGGTTCACCTTCCGCAATCTCAAACCACACCACGCGCCCGTGCCCGCATGGGTGCGTTCCCCACCGGTCCGCTATCCGGTCGACGAGGAGCATGCCGCGTCCGTTGTCGCTGTCGGCGCCGACCTCCCCCACGCGCGGCTCCCGCGCGTCCGTCCCGTCGTCGGTGACGTTGACGTGGATCACGCCGTGGCGGTGGACCACGACAAGCGTGATGGTGCCGTACGGCATGAGCCCGGAGTCGCTGTGGAGCACCGCGTTGGTGAGCACCTCGCTGACCAGGAGCAGCGTGTCCTCCCAGACGCGGCGGTGCACGCGGGGGGCCAGGAAGGTGCCGACGCGGCGGCGGGCGAGGGGGACGGAGGCGACCTCTCCGGCGAGATCCATCCGCAAGAGCGCGCGCGGGGTGCGCCGCGGCGCGGTTCCGGGGTGAGGCCCCCGGTCGCATGCCCTGGTGAGCTGCGGAGCGCCCGGCGAGTCCGCCGTAAGCAGGCTCGATGCGCGGTCGCGGGTCGTCGGACCAGCCATGTCAAGCACCGTTGACGACATGTTCGGTATCTTTGCGGTCATCCGCTCCCCACCCCAGAGTAACGAACCGTACACTGAGAGCATGCATTGAGCTCATTCGCGACGCAAGGGGATCAGCAAATTGCGCGGAGATTTGCTTCCCACTACTCCGGGCCCCGGATTGCCTAGGGTGAGGAAACCGCTACTCTGGGCGCGAACCGATTGCGAGAGCGATTCACAGTCCACAGGAGGCGATGGGTGGCCCGAGCGGGAAGTCCTACGGTGCGAAGGCGGCGGCTCGCCTCAGAGCTGCGGCGGCTGCGCGATCGGGCTCAGCTCACCATCGAGCAGGTGGCCGAGCGGCTCGGCTGGTCCGCGACGAAGGTGTCGCGCATCGAGACCTCGCGCGTCGGCGTCGTCCCCAAAGACGTGGGGTTGATGCTCGACCTCTACGCCGTCGGGGAGACCAAGCGCGAGGAGCTGCTCGATCTCGCGCGCGACGCCCAGAAAAAGGGCTGGTGGCATGCCTTCGGTGACATTCCCACGGAATACGCCGCCTACATCGGGCTGGAGGCGGAGGCGGCCTCCATGCGCAGTTTCGCGCCCCAGGTCGTGCCCGGCCTGCTCCAGACCGAGCACTACGCCAGGGCCATCATCCGGTCCGGGCTGGTGATCTCTCCGCAGGGCGAGGTGGAGCGGCGCGTCGAGGTGCGCATGGCCCGGCAGGCCCTGCTCTCCCAGGACGACCCCCTGCGCCTGTGGGCGATTCTGGACGAGGCGGCCATCCGCCGCGAGATCGGCGGGTGCGAGGTCATGAAGCCGCAACTCGATCATCTTCTGGAAATGGCGGACCGGCCGAACGTCACCGTTCAGGTGCTCCCTTTCTCTGCCGGAGCCCATCCGGCGACAAATGGAGCGTTTGAAATTCTTGAATTTCCCGAGCCCGCTGACCCGGACGTTGTGTTCGTGGAAAACTTGACCGGCAGCCTCTATATAGAGCGCGAGACGGACATATATCAATATTCGATGATATTTGACCATCTCCGGGCAAAGGCGATGGACCCGGATGAGTCTCGCCGCCTGATCGCACTGACCAAGGCTCAATAAGATCGACCACCAGGAAAGGGGGCGTGGGATGTCCGCGCTTGAAGTCTCCCGCGTCACGTGGCGAAAGAGCACACGAAGCGCCAACGGTCAAAACTGCGTGGAAGTAGCCGTCGTGAAGGGCGGCACCGGCCCCAAGGCCGGCGATGTGGTCTTCATGGTCCGCGACTCCAAGGACCCGGACGGCCCGCAACTCCAGTTCACCCCCGCCGAATGGGAGGCGTTCCTGGGCGGGGTCAAGGACGGGGAGTTCGACATCCCGGCCTGAGGCCCCGTCCGCCGAGCGGCCGGGGCTCCCCGGCCGCTCGGCGGACGTTAGCGTTTATTAACGCCCCCGCTCGCCGACGCCCCGCTCGGTGTCGCCACGCTCACCGACGCCGCGCTCCCCGACGATGGCGGACAGCGCCGCCCGGGCCATGCGGTGGAGCAGCGGGGCCATCGTCTCCCTGGGCAGGTCCCCCGCGCTGTGCGGGGTCGAGTTGAGCAGCCCGAAGACCGCGTGAGCGGCAGCCCGCAGGTCCGCGGCCGGGCAGCGGGGATAGAGCTCGGCGAGCACCGTGACCCACTCCTCGGCGTAGAGCCTCTGAAGCCGGCGGATGGCCCGGCGCTCGGGCTCGGGCACGTTGCCGAGCTCCCGGTCGTGCACGGTGATCAGCGCCGGCTCCGACAGCGCGAAGGCGATCTGCCCCGCGATCAGCGTGTCCAGCATCTGCTCCGCCGAGCCCGCCCCCGTCACCACCTCGGCCGCCGAGGCGCGCAGGCGCTGGCTGACGTTGAGCAGCATCTCCGCCAGCAGCGCGTCCTTGCCGCTGAAGTGGCGATACAGCGCCGGCCCCGAAACGCCCACGGCGCCGCCGATGTCTTCGATCGACACGCCGTGGAAGCCGCGCGCGGCGAACAGGGTGGCCGCCGCGTCGAGGATCTCCGCGCGCCGCGACCCGCGATTACGGGTAGGGGTCCGGGAAGAGGTCACGTCACGCATAGTAGACGAATCAGTTAATGATGACTAACATCACGAGCATAGTTAGCCATCATTAACCTGATCGGCCGGCGCGGCGCTCCCCCCAAGCAGGCGCCGCCGTACGAACGGACGAGGGAGCCCACAACATGGTCGGGTGGCCAGATCCCTGGCGGGTGCCCACACGCCCCGGTGAGCGCGGCGGGCGGGTGACGCCGTGAGTGCGGTTCCCGTGCTCAAGACCTCCGTCGACCCCGGCGGCGAAGGCTTCAAGCACAACGCCGAGACCAACGAGAGGCTGGCGGCCGAGCTGCGCGAGCGGCTCGCGGCGGCGGCCCTCGGCGGGCCCGAGCGGGCCCGGACGCGCCACGTGGCACGCGGCAAACTGCTGCCGCGCGACCGGGTGAACGCGCTGCTCGACCCCGGATCCAGGTTCCTGGAGCTGTCGCCCCTCGCCGCCACCGGGATGTACGGCGACGACGCCCCGGCGGCCGGGATCATCACCGGCGTGGGCCGGGTCAGCGGCCGGGAGTGCGTCGTCGTCGCCAATGACGCGACGGTCAAGGGCGGCACCTACTACCCGATGACCGTGAAGAAGCATCTCCGCGCGCAGGAGGTGGCCCTCCACAACAACCTGCCCTGCGTCTATTTGGTGGACTCCGGCGGCGCGTTCCTGCCGCGCCAGGACGAGGTGTTCCCCGACCGGGAGCACTTCGGGCGCATCTTCTACAACCAGGCCACCATGTCGGCCCGGGGCATCGCCCAGATCGCCGCGGTGCTCGGGTCCTGTACGGCGGGCGGCGCCTACGTCCCGGCGATGAGCGACGAGGCGGTGATCGTGCGCAACCAGGGCACGATCTTCCTCGGCGGCCCGCCGCTGGTGAAGGCGGCGACCGGTGAGACCGTCACGGCCGAGGAGCTCGGCGGAGGCGACCTGCACGCCCGCGTCAGCGGGGTGACCGACCACCTGGCCGACGACGACGCGCACGCGCTGTCGATCGTCAGGAACATCGTGGCGACCCTCGCGCCGCGCCCGCCGCGCCCCTGGGAGACGGCCGAGCCGGCCGAGCCGCTGTACGATCCGCGCGACCTCTACGGCATCGTCCCGGCCGACACGCGCACGCCGTACGACGTGCACGAGGTGATCTCCCGGATCGTGGACGGCAGCAGGTTCCTGCCGTTCAAGGCGGAATACGGCCACACGCTGGTCACCGGGTTCGCCCACATCCACGGGCACCCGGTGGGCATCGTGGCCAACAACGGCATCCTGTTCGCGGAATCGGCACTGAAGGGCGCGCACTTCATCGAGCTGTGCGACCGCAGGAGCATCCCGCTGGTGTTCCTGCAGAACATCAGCGGCTTCATGGTCGGCAAGGCATACGAGGCGGGCGGCATCGCCAAGCACGGCGCCAAGATGGTGACCGCGGTGTCGTGCGCGCGGGTGCCGAAGTTCACCGTCGTCATCGGCGGCTCGTTCGGCGCGGGCAACTACGCGATGGCGGGGCGGGCCTACTCGCCGCGCATGCTGTGGATGTGGCCGAACGCCCGCATCTCGGTCATGGGCGGCGAGCAGGCGGCCAACGTGCTGGCCACCGTACGGCCCGCCGGCGCGGGCGACGAGGACGAGTTCAAGGCCGCGATCCGCGCGCAGTACGAGACGCAGGGCAATCCCTACTATTCGACGGCCAGGCTGTGGGACGACGGGGTCATCGACCCCCTCGACACGCGGACGGTGCTGGGCCTCGCCCTGTCGGCGGCGGCCAACGCGCCACTCGACCCCATCGGCTACGGCGTCTTCCGGATGTGACGATGTTCGACACCGTTCTGATCGCCAACCGCGGCGAGATCGCCGTGAGGATCATCCGTACGCTGCGCAAGCTCGGCGTCCGCTCCGTGGCCGTGCACAGTCCGGCCGACGCGGACGCACGGCACGTGCGCGAGGCCGACGCGGCGGTGCTGCTCGACGGGCCGCTGGGATACCTCGACGCCGAGCGCATCCTGCGGGCCGCCAAGGACACCGGGGCCGGTGCCGTACACCCGGGATACGGCTTCCTGGCGGAGAACGCGGCCTTCGCCCGGCGCTGCGCGGAAGAGGGCGTGGTCTTCATCGGCCCGCCGGCGGGCGCCATCGAGGCGATGGGCGACAAGATCCGCGGCAAGGAGACCGTCGCGGCGGCCGGGGTGCCGGTCGTGCCGGGCGGCGCCGAACCCGGCGACGACCTGATCGAGGCCGCCGCCCGCGTCGGTTTCCCCGCCCTCGTCAAGCCGTCGGCCGGCGGCGGCGGCAAGGGCATGGTGCTGGTGCGCTCGGCGGAGGAGCTGCCGGCCGCGCTGGAGTCGGCCCGGCGTACGGCGACCGCCGCGTTCGGCGACGACACGCTGCTGATCGAGCGCTTCGTCGAGAACCCCCGGCACATCGAGATCCAGGTCCTGGCCGACGCGCACGGCACCGTCGTGCACCTCGGCGAGCGTGAATGCAGTCTGCAGCGGCGCCATCAGAAGATCGTCGAGGAGGCGCCCTCGCCGCTGCTCGACGAGGCGACCCGGACCGCCATGGGCGCCGCCGCCGTGGAGGCGGCCCGGGCGGTGGGGTATGTCGGGGCGGGCACCGTGGAGTTCATCGTGCAGGGCTCGACCTCCGACTACTACTTCATGGAGATGAACACCCGGCTCCAGGTGGAGCACCCCGTCACCGAGCTGGTCACCGGACTCGACCTGGTGGAGCTCCAGCTGCGGGTGGCCGCGGGCGAGCCGCTGCCGTTCGGCCAGGCCGAGGTGCGCCTGACCGGCCACGCGGTCGAGGCCCGCGTCTACGCCGAGGACCCGGCGCGCGGGTTCCTGCCGACCGGGGGGCGGGTGCTGGCCCTGCGCGACCCCGCAGGGGCGAGGGTCGACTCGGGCCTCACCGAAGGCGGCGTGGTCGGCAGCGACTACGACCCGATGCTGTCCAAGGTGATCGTCTGGGGACCGGACCGGGCGAGCGCGCTGCGCCGCCTGTCCGCCGCGCTGGCCGGCACGTCGATCCTCGGCGTCACCACCAACATCGCGTTCCTGCGCCGCCTGCTGGCACACCCCGCGGTGGTCGGCGGCGACCTCGACACCGGGCTCGTCGAACGGGTGTCGCCCGAGATCGTCCCGGAGGCGGCCGTGCCCGGCGAGGCCGTACTCGCCGCGGCGCTCGCATTCCACCAGGACCTCGTGCCCGAGCGCCCGCGCGACCCGTGGGAGGTGCCCGACGGGTGGCGCGTCGGCGAGGCCGCCTTCTCGACCTGGCGGGTCGAGACCTCGGGCGGCGTCACCGACGTCGAGGTGAGCGGCCTGCCCGCCTCAGGCGCCCGGGTCCGGCTCGCGGGCGGGCCGATCCGCCACGGCCGCGTACGCGCCGACGGCGGCGACCTGGTGGTGACCCTCGACGGGGCCACCCGGCGCTACACCCGCGCCCGCGACGGAGAGACACTGTGGCTGGGGAGTGAGGGCGCCGCCTGGGCGTTCACCCCCCACCGGCCCGGCGACCCGGAGGACCTCTCCTCGGGGGCGGGCGCCGGCGGCGGCGTGGTCCGCAGCCCGATGCCGGGCACCGTGCTCGTGGTCAAGGCCGCAGTGGGCGAACAGGTCGCCGAGGGGCAGCCGCTGATGATCGTCGAGGCCATGAAGATGGAGCACACGGTGGCCGCGCCCGTCGCGGGCACCGTGGCCGAACTCGCCGTCAGAGCGGGGCAGGCCGTCGAGATGGACGCCGTCCTCGCGGTCGTGGAACCGCAGGAGGCGCCCCAGGGACAGGCCCCGGGCGAGGAGGACGCCGTGCGTGCCGCGGACGCGGGACCGGCGGCGGGGCTGGCGGGGGCCGCGTCATGAGGGCGGCGCCGTACACCGCGGCGTGCGGGAGAAGGGAAGAGTGATGCGCGAGCCGTACAGGGTGAAGTCGGAGGAGCTGCCCGAGCGGGTCACGATCTACGAGGTCGGGCCGCGCGACGGGCTGCAGAACGAATCCACGGTGGTGCCGGTCGAGGTGAAGGCGGAGTTCATCACCCGTCTGGCCCGCGCTGGACTGAACGTGATCGAGGCGACCAGTTTCGTCCACCCCCGGTGGGTGCCGCAGCTCGCCGACGCCGGTGAACTGCTGACGTCCCTCGAACGCGCGCCCGGCGTGCGCTACCCCGTGCTGGTGCCGAACGAGCGCGGCCTCGACCGGGCCCTCGAACACGGGGTCGACGAGATCGCGATCTTCGGTAGTGCGACGGAGACCTTCGCGCGGCGCAACCTCAACCGCAGCGTGGAGGAGTCGATCGAGATGTTCACGCCCGTGGTGACGCGGGCACGGGCCGAAGGGCTGCGGGTACGGGCCTACCTGTCGATGTGCTTCGGAGACCCGTGGGAGGGGCCGGTCCCGATCGAGCGGGTCGTCGAGGTGGGATCGCGCCTGCTCGACCTCGGCTGCTACGAGCTGTCGCTCGGCGACACCATCGGCGTCGCCACCCCGGGCCACGTCACCGCGCTCCTGCGCGCCTTCGGCGGCGGCTGCATCGGCACCGACCAGCTCGCCGTCCACTTCCACGACACCTACGGGCAGGCACTCGCCAACACCCTGGCCGCGCTGCGCGAGGGCGTCACCACCGTGGACAGCTCCGCGGGCGGCATCGGCGGCTGCCCCTACGCCAAGTCGGCGACCGGCAACCTCGCCACCGAGGACCTCGTCTGGATGCTGCACGGCCTCGGCGTGCACACCGGGGTGTCCCTCGAAACGCTGGTCGAGACCAGCGTCTGGCTGGCCGAGAAGCTCGGCCGCCCCTCAACATCACGGGTCGTGCAGGCCCTCGCCAAGGAGAAGCAGGATGCATAGGCTCAACGACGACTACGAGGCGCTGCGCAAAACGGTCGAGGAGTTCGCCCGCGACGTCGTGGCGCCCGTCATCGGCGACTACTACGAGCGGTGCGAGTTCCCGTACGGCATCGTCCGCCGGATGGGGGCGATGGGTCTGTTCGGCCTGCCGATCCCCGAGGAGCAGGGCGGCATGGGCGGCGACTACTTCGCGCTCTGCCTGGTCCTGGAGGAGCTGGCCCGGGTGGACTCCTCGGTGGCCATCACCGTCGAGGCCGCCGTCTCCCTCGGCGCGATGCCGCTCTTCCGCTTCGGTACGGCGGAGCAGCGCGAACGCTGGCTTCCGAAGCTGGCCGCAGGCGAGCTGCTCGGCGCGTTCGGCCTCACCGAGCCCGGCGGCGGCTCGGACGCGGCCGGCGGCATGCGGACCACCGCCCGGCTGGAGGACGGCCAGTGGGTGATCAATGGCACCAAGGCGTTCATCACCAACGCCGGCACCGACATCACGGGTTTCGTCGGCGTGGCCGCCATCACCGGCACCCGCGAAGACGGCAAACCGGAGATCTCCACCATTCTGGTGCCGGCGGGCACGCCCGGCTTCACCGTCTCCAAGAAGTATTCCAAGGTCGGCTGGTCCGCCTCCGACACCCGCGAGCTGTCCTTCGACGACTGCCGCGTGCCCGAGGAGAACCTGCTCGGCACCCGAGGGCGGGGATACGCGCAGTTCCTCCAGACCCTCGACGAGGGCCGGGTCGCCATCGCCGCCCTGTCCGTCGGCCTCGCCCAGGGCTGCGTCGACGAGTCCCTGCGCTATGTGCGCGAACGCGAGGCGTTCGGCCACCCCATCGGCCACTACCAGGCCATCCAGTTCAAGATCGCCGACATGGAGATCCGCACCCACACCGCCCGCCTGGCCTACTACCACGCCGCCGAGAAGATGCTCGCCGGCGAGCCCTTCAAGCGCGAGGCGGCCATCGCCAAACTGGTCGCCTCCAACGCCGCCATGGACAACGCCCGCGAGGCCACCCAGATCTTCGGCGGCTACGGCTTCATGAACGAATACCCCGTCGGACGGTTCTACCGCGACGCCAAGATCCTGGAGATCGGCGAGGGCACCAGCGAGGTCCAGCGCATGCTCATCGCCCGCGAACTCGGCCTGAGCTCGCTCTGACCCCTCCCCTCCCGGCCGGCGCAAAGGGGGCGAGCCCAGCGAGCCCACCCCCGGGCCCGCCCCCTTGGCACGCCGCCGGTCAGCCCCGGCCCCTCCGCCTGGGCCCCGCCAGGTCCGCCGGATCGAATGAGACCTCGTAGGGTTCGATCAAGGACAGGGTCTCCCCCGCCCGCGCCGCCGCCACCGGAACCGGCTCCCCGTCCTTGGCCGCGAACACCTCCACCAGCGGCCCGCCCGGCACCTCAAGCTCAACCCGCATGAAGAAGGGGACCCCCGCAGCCGCGTACGATGCGGGTTTGAGCACGTAGTCACGTTTGCGATTGCCGGGGCTGACGATCTCCACGACCATCAGCACATCCGACGCGTCCAGGGCCAGGACACCCGCGATGATCGGCTCGGCCCACCCGACGACGATGTCGGGGATGAACCCTTCATCCCTCACCCGAAGGTTCGCGGCCTCGATCACCTCGACATCGTCCGGCGCCGCCGCGAGGAGGATGTGGGAAAGCCTCTGAGCGCACAACGCAGGGCCCGCGGCCGGCGCCGGGCTCACCACGTAGCTCCCATCGATGAGTTCGACCCGCCGTCCTATATCCGGGAGTGCCAACCAGTCGTCGACGGTGCACGGACGCGAGACATCGCGCAGGATCCTTCGCCGGATCTCTTGCTCGGTCTCCTCCTCCGCACCGGACCGCTCCGGCCAGGACTCCGCGGGAAGCGCACTCATCTTCTCGTCTCCCTCCACATCGCCCAGTCTGTCACCCGTGCCGGATCACGGCCAGGCGCGACATTAACAGCGGCCACCGACAGTCGTCAGGTGAACACTCAAAGCGAAGTGTCCAGCCAGATGTAGGCGGCGAAGCGGCCTGTGGTGCGGTCGCGGCGGTAGGAGTAGAGCTCGGGGGATTCCATGGTGCAGCGGGCGTCGTGGCGGATGTCGGTGAGGCCGGCGCGGCGGAGTTGGGCGGCGACGCCGGCGCGGACGTCGAGGGCGGGGGTCCCGTGGCGGGTCCGGGAGTGGGTTTCGGGTACGGCTGCCGCCACCTCGTCGCGCATCCCGGCGGGCACCTCGTAGCAGGCGCCGCAGGCGGAGGGCCCGATGAGGGCGGCCATGCGGGACGGCTCGGCGCCGCGGGCGGCCATGGCGGCGACGAGGGCGGGCACGACGCCGAGGAGCGTGCCGGGGCGGCCGGAGTGGGCGGCGCCGACGAGGCCCGCGCCGGGGTCGGCGAGCAGGACCGGCACGCAGTCGGCCACGAGGGCGGCGAGGGCGAGGCCGGGCCGGTCGGTGAAGACGGCGTCGAGGGCGGGCGTGTCGCCGTCGGGGAAGGGCTCGGTGACGTAACGCACGTCCTTGCCGTGGACCTGCCGCATGAAGACGACGCGGTCGGGCGACAGCCCGAGCTCGCGGGCGGTGGCCTCGCGGTTGGCGCGGACGGCCGCGGGGTCGTCTCCGACGGCGCCGCCGAGATTGCGCGTGCCGTACGGCGGGGCGCTGACGCCGCCGGAGCGCACGGTGACGGCGGCCCGCACGCGGCCTCCGAGCGTCACCGCGCGCATGGGGGCCGCGGGAACCGTGGGGACCGTGGGGACGCTGTCCACGAGGGCCTCCTTCCGTCCGGCCGGGCGCTTGGGACCGGTCCGGTGTCGTGTGTGCCCTCAGGTATACCGCGACGCCTGCCCGGCAGGGCATTGCCACGCCGAACATCTAGATATATCGTCAAAATATCTAGATAGTTGGGAAGGTGAGGACATGATGGACATCTCAGGTCACCACCCACCGTGGATGGGCAGAGGGCCGTTCCCCGGTCCCCACGGCACGCCCGGCCCGCCGGGCTTGCCCGGCCCACCGGGCGTGCCGGTCGTACCGGGCATGCCGGGTATGCCGGGCCATCCGCCGGGGCGGGGGTTCTCTCCGCGTGTGCGCAGAGGCGATGTTCGGGCGGCGCTGCTGCTGCTCCTGTCTCCGGAGAAGGGCGACGCGCGCAGCGGATACCAGCTCATCCAGGAGATCGAGGAGCGCAGTCACGGCGTGTGGCGGCCCAGCCCCGGTTCGGTGTACCCCGCGCTGCAACAACTGGAGGACGAAGGGCTGGTCACCAGCACGGAGCAGGGCGGACGCAAGAGCTATCTGCTCAGCGAGGAGGGCTTGCACTATGTGAGCGAGCGGGCGCAGGAGCTCGGCGCTCCGTGGGCCGACGTGGTGCGGTCGCTGCCCGACGACATGCAGGAGCTGCGCCTGCTCTGGGCGCAGGTCGGCGAGGCGTTCCTCCACCTGACCCGGGTCGCCGACACGTCGCAGGTGGAGGCGGCCAAGAAGCTGCTGATCTCCACACGCAGGTCCATTTTCACTATCCTCGCGGAGGGCGACGATGAGTGAACCGGCCCCCGCGATCTCCGTGACGGGCTTGAAGAAGACATACGGCCAGGTCGAGGCGGTCAAAGACGTCAACTTCACCGTGGCCCCCGGCGAGGTGTTCGGTTTCCTCGGCCCCAACGGGGCGGGCAAGACCACCACGATCGGCATGCTGTGCACCCTGGTCGCGCCGACCGGCGGCACCGCGCTGGTGGCGGGCCGCGACGTGGTGCGTGAGCGCGACGAGGTCAGGCGCAACATCGGGCTGGTGTTCCAGGACTCGACCCTGGACCTCTACCTCTCGGCGGAGCAGAACCTGAGGTTCCACGCCGAGCTGTACGGCGTGCCCAGACCCCAGGTCGGCCCCCGCATCCAGCAGGTCATGGAGATGGTGGCCCTCTGGGACCGCAAGGACAGCAAGGTGCTCACCTTCTCCGGCGGCATGAAGCGCAGGCTGGAGATCGCACGCGGCCTGCTGCACTCGCCGAGGGTGCTGTTCCTCGACGAGCCCACCGTCGGTCTCGACCCGCAGACGCGCGCCGCGATCTGGGGCTACATCCACAAGCTCCGCCGGGCCGAGGACATCACCATCTTCATGACGACGCACTACATGGACGAGGCCGAGTACTGCGACCGCATCGCGATCATCGACCATGGCGAGATCGTCGTCGTGGACTCCCCCGAGGCGCTCAAGGCCAGTGTGGGCAAGGACAGGGTGAGGATCTCGACGGAGGACTCCGAGGCGGCGATCGACGCCTTGGAGAAGCGCTTCGGCCTCACGGCGGCGGTCCACGAGGGCGAGGTGATGTTCTCCGTGCCGGCGGGCGAGGAGTTCGTCCCCCGCCTGTTCGCCGAGCTGGGGCTCCCGATCAGGTCGGTGAGCGTGTCGCGGCCCTCGCTGGACGACGTCTTCATGTCGTACACAGGCGTCACGATCCGCGATGCCGAGTTCGAGAAGTCCGCCACGAAGACGTGGGCCCGCACCACGGGAAGGAGATGAGCGATGCTGACGGACATCGCGGAGCCCGTCGCGGTGCGGACCCCGGGAATCGGCGTGAGGCACAACGCGCGTGCCGTACGCGTCGTCCTGCACCGCGAGATCCTGCGTTTCCTTGACGACCGCCCCCGCATGATCTCCATGCTGGTCCAGCCCGTGCTCTGGCTGTTCGTCATCGGCACGGGCATCGGCAGCCTGGTGGAGACCGCGGTCCCCGGCATCGACTACCGCACCTTCATCTATCCCGGCATGATCTCCATGACGATCATCATGACGGCGATGTTCTCCGCCGGATCGATCGTCTGGGACCGGGAGTTCGGGTTCCTGCGCGAGATGCTCGTCGCGCCGATCAGCAGGACCGCCATCGTCACCGGCAAGTGCCTGGGCGGAGCGGTGGTGGCTACCGCTCAGGGCCTGATCATCTTGGCTCTCGCGGGGTTGGTGGGCGTGCCGTACGACCCGGTGCTCATCCTCACGATGGTGGTCGAGATGTTCCTCGCGGCCTTCACGGTCACCGCGTTCGGGGTGCTGATCGCCGCCGGATTGAAGAACATCCAGTCGTTCTTCGGCGTGGTCCAGATGGCCGTGATGCCCATGCTGTTCCTGTCGGGAGCCATGTTCCCCCTGGCCAACCTGCCCGGCTGGCTGCAGGTGCTGACCACGGTGAACCCGCTGACCTACGCCGTCGACCCGATGCGGCAGGCCGTCTTCTCCCACCTCGACCTGTCGCCGACCGCCTCGGCACTTTTGAACCCCGGTGTGAGCTGGGGGGACTGGAAGGTGCCCGTCCCGCTGGAGATCGGGCTGGTGACGGCCGCCGGCCTCGTCCTGCTCGCCATGGCCGTGGCGCGCTTCCGCAGGGCCCGCTGACCGTACGGCGGACGCCGAAGCGGCCCGGACGCCTGAGCATCCGGGCCGCCCCCCTGTCCGTCACGCTCCACTCGGTCGGAGCGCGTCAGTCGGACACCTCAGCGCTTGACGCGCACGTAGTCGCTCTTGCTGGTCGAGCCGTAGGCGTCGGAGTCGCCGGCGAAACGCACCCTCCAGCGGCCGGACGTGTAGGCGCGGACGTAGGTGCGGACGTCGCCGTCGCCGTTCGACAGGTTGGTGGTCTTCACGTAGCGGTACCTGGAGCTGCCGGCGGGCTTGAACTCGACCTTGACCCGGGCGCGGTAGCCGTCCCAGCCCCAGTCGTCGTCGATCTGGAGCTTGGCGGTCAGCTTGATGTTGCGGCCCTTGCGCACGGGCTCGGGCGACGCGTTGAACCTGATCAGGCGGCTGTCGACCCGCTCCTCCGGCTCGGGCTCCGGCTCGGGAGCGCGGGAGACGTCGATGCGGTCGGTGTCGCTGACGGCCTTGTGGGCCTCGCTGTTGCCGTCGAACTCGGCGCGCCACCAGCCCGTGGACCAGGTCCTGGCCCGGGCCTTGAACCAGCCGTCGGTGCCGGTCACCGTCGAGGTGACGTACCTGTAGGCGTCGGTCCCCTTCTCACGGAAGGTGAGGTTGACCTTCTGGCCTCGGCCGTAGCCCTTCCAGCCGCTGCCCCAGTCGATCTGCAGCCTGCCGGTCAGGGTCAGCGTGTCGCCCTGCGAGACGTCCTCGGGAGAGGCGTTGAAGTCGACGGCCCGCGTGTCGTAGACGTTGCGCACGTTGAACGGCACCGAGTCGGAGACCTTGGTGCCCACCACACTGGTGGCGTGGACGCGGAAGTTCCACTCACCGGGCTTGTGGGCCCGGGTGAACTTGTACTGCGCCTTCCACTTGGTGCCGTCGTTGGTGGCCACCACGTCGGTGCCGTCCTTGGCACCGGGCGCGGTGAGCACGACCTTGGCGTTGGTCGCTCCGGCCTCGAAGCTGAAGGTCGCCGTGGTGCCGTTGGAGCTGTCCACGACGACGGGGTTGGGGGATACTCCGATCTTTGAGATGTCGGGACCTGAAGAGGTGCCCGCCGACGCCGCCGGCGTCACGGCGAGCGCGCCCGCGCCCATCGCCGTGACCACGACGACGGCTCGGAAGCGTTGCAACATGGGGTTCATCCTTCCCCTGAGGTTCCAACGCGGCATGAGGGTGCCACGTCCTTCCTTCAAGTAGACGGAAAATAGGGGCAAACCGTTTGGAGATCTGACAAACAGTAAACAAATCCTGTCGATCTACCTGTCTGTCGAGCAACACGGGCATCACCGCCGCGGGGACGCGTGGGAACGCTCCCAGGCGATTACTCACAAGGTTGGGCCCTGATGGGGACGCAGGACACCTCACAGCGACATAATCGGGCATGTGGCGCGTGACAGTGTTGAGACGCATTTCATCGAGGCGATCGGGGCACTGACCCCGGGCATCCGACGCGAACCAGAACTTCCCATCCGCGACGGGACGGGACTGACGGGAGCGCGGTGCCGCGAACTGTTCGACTACCAGCTCGGCAGCCGCCTCTTGGACATCGCGGCCCGATGGCTGCGCGAAAGGGGCGAGAGCTACTACACGATCGGCTCCTCGGGCCACGAGGGCAACGCGGCGGTCGCCGCCGCCCTACGCACAGGCGACCCGGCGCTGCTGCACTACCGCTCCGGCGCGTTCTACCTGACGCGGTCGACGATGGCGGGCCGCCTCCCCGAGGAGGGCCTGCGCGACGTGCTTCTCGGCCTGTCGGCCGCTGCGGAGGAGCCGATCGCCGGAGGCCGGCACAAGGTGTTCGGACACCCCGACCTGGCGGTGATCCCCCAGACCTCCACCATCGCCAGCCACCTGCCCCGCGCGGTCGGCGTCGGTTTCGCCATCGAGCGGGCCGCCAAGCTCGGCGTGCCGGGCCGCTGGCCGTCCGACGCGATCGCGGTGACGAGCTTCGGAGACGCCTCTGTCAACCACGCGACGGCGCTCACCGGACTCAACACCGCGGCGTACGGCGCCTACCAGGGCATGCGGCTGCCGGTGCTGTTCGTGTGCGAGGACAACGGCATCGGCATCAGCGTGCGTACGGCCAAAGGCTGGGTCGAGGCGTCCCGCCACTCGGCCATGCCGTACTTCGCGGCCGACGGCTGCGACCTCGCCGACAGCTACGACGTGGCGCGGCGCGCGGTCGAGCACGTGCGCACCACGAGGAGCCCCGCCTTCCTGCACCTGCGTACGGTGCGCCTCGGAGGCCACGCCGGCTCCGACGTCGAGCTGAGCTACCGGACCCGGCGCGAGATCGCCGCCGACCTCGAACACGACCCGCTGGTGCACACGGCGCGGTTGCTCGTCGAGGCGGGCCTGGCGACGCCCGAGGAGCTGGTCCAGCGTTACGAGACCACGCGGGAGCACATCCTGAAGATGGCCTCCGAGAGCTCTCGCCGGCCCAAGCTCACCACGTCCGAAACCGTCATGGAGCCGCTGTCGCCCCGGCACCCCGACAAGGTCGCGGTCGCCGCCTGCGAGGCCGCCGCCCCCGAGGCGCGGCGCAAGCTCTTCGGCGAACTGCCGGAGAACGAAGGCCCGATGACGCTGTCGCAGGCGATCAACCGCACCCTGGCCGACGCCATGCTGGCCGACCCCGGCGTAATGGCGTTCGGCGAGGACGTCGGGCGCAAAGGCGGGGTCTACGGCGTGACCCGGCGCCTGCAGAAGCGCTTCGGCGGGGAGCGGGTCTTCGACACCCACCTCGACGAGCAGGCGATCCTCGGCCTCGCCCTCGGCGCCGGGGTGTCGGGCATGCTGCCGGTGCCGGAGATCCAGTACCTCGCGTACCTCCACAACGCGCTCGACCAGATCCGGGGAGAGGCGTCGAGCCTGTCGTTCTTCTCCCAGGGCTCCTACCTCAACCCGATGGTGGTCCGTATCGCCGGCCTCGCCTACCAGAAGGGGTTCGGCGGGCACTTCCACAACGACAACTCCGTCACCGCGCTGCGCGACATCCCCGGTCTCGTCGTCGCCGCGCCCGCCAGGCCCGACGACGCCGCCGCCATGCTGCGCACCTGCCTGGCCGCGGCGCGGGTGGACGGCACGGTCAGCGTCTTCCTGGAGCCGATCGCGCTGTACAACACGCGCGACCTGTTCGACGAAGGCGACAACGGGTGGCTCGCGCCGTACGTGCCGCCGAGCAGATGGGCCGAGACGCATGTGCCGTTCGGGCGGGCGAGAAGCTACGGCGACGGCCGCGACCTCACCATCATCACGTTCGGCAACGGCCTGCACATGAGTCTGCGCGCCGCCGTACGGCTCACCGCCGAGGGGTTCGGGTGCCGCGTGCTCGACCTGCGGTGGCTGCGTCCGCTGCCGATCGAGGACATGCTGCGCGCGGCCGAGCTGACGGGCAAGGTGCTGATCGCCGACGAGACGCGCCGGACGGGCGGGGTGTCGGAGGGCATCGTGACCGAGCTGCTGGACGCCGGGTTCGGCGGGCAGATCTCGCGGGTCACCTCCCACGACAGCTTCGTGCCGCTCGGCCCGGCGGCCGGGCACGTGCTGCTGTCGGAGGCCGACATCGAGGAGGCGGCGCGCAAAATGCTCGGCTGAGCGAGGTCTTGATCTGGGGGACCGGTCGGACGAGGGAGCGCGCTGACGCGTCGGGAGCGGAACCCGAAGCTGATCGCGGCGAGCTGCAGGTGCGCTCCCCTCGGCCGTTCCTCCGTGCACATCGATGAGACGTGCCCCCACACCCTGGTGGATGCTGCGTCCGACTGCGGCGCTCGCAGCCACAGGACCCCACCTGACTGTTCTCAGGGCGCCGGCTACCGATCACCTCACCGAGGGTTGAGGATCTCGGTGATCTGGAAGAAGCCGTCGGTGCCGTGGCCCCGGCCGATGGCGCGGCGCGCCAGGCCTTCGGCCGCACGCATCACGCCCGCGTCGATGCCATGGGCCTCGGAGGTGTGGACGATATGGGCCATGGACGACACCGCCGAGGTGATCGGGTTGCCTTCGCCGGAGAACCTGCCGCTGTCCACGTCCGCCGCAGCCCGCTCGAAGATCGGGGGAAGGATCGTGCCGATCCCCTTGGCGAACGGCACCAGTTCCCGCGCGGTGACCCCCTCGGCCCTGGCCACCGCCAGCGCGTGTGCGTAGCCCGCCATCGCGGTCCAGAAGATGTCGAGCAAGGCGATGTCGTATGCAGCGGCCCTGCCGATGTCCTCGCCGAGGTGGGTGTGTGTGCCTCCCAGGGCGTCCAGCGTCGGTCGGTGCTCGCGGTAAAGCTCCTCAGGACCGCTGTGCAGGAATACCCCGGCCGGTGTTCCGATGGTCGTGATCGGTGTCATGATCGCACCATCCAGGTACCCGAAGCCGTGCTCGGCCGCCCAGGTCGCGTTGTCCCGGGCCCGATCGGGGGTGTCGGCGGTCAGGTTCACGACAGTGCGCCCCTTGAGCGCGTCGGTGACCGCGCCACGCCGCACAATGGCGTCCACCGCGTCGTAGTTCACCACGCAGATCACGGTCAAACCGCTCGCGCCGACCGCCTCTTCGGGCGACCGAGCACTGACCGCGCCCCGCTCGACCAACTCCCCGTCCTTGCCCGGCGTCCGGTTCCAGACCGTGGTCCGCAGACCGGCGTCCAGGAAGGCGCCGGCCAGGGCCCGCCCCATCGGACCCAGGCCGAGCACGGTGACGGCAGACTGTTCAGCGTGTGAGGTCATGCCTCTACTCCTCGATAATGAGCAAAACGGTGATGAATGGGATGACGATGACGCGCAGCCGTGCCCAGGACCCGAATGTCTGCGGAGTGACCGCCGCGATTGCCGTGATCGACGGCAAGTGGAAGACGATATTGCTCTGGCTCCTGGAATCCGGTCCGCGCCGCCCCGGCGAGCTACGCCGGCGGCTGCCGGGCCTCACCGAGAAGGTGCTGACTCAGACGCTGCGGGAGATGGAGGCCGACGGACTGGTCCACCGGGAGGTGCACGATGTACGGCCGTTGAAGACCGTGTACTCCCTGACCTCGTTCGGCCATGAGCTCTCCGAAGCGCTGGCACCGCTTTCCGACTGGGGCCATCGCCGCCTGGAGAAGCTGGCCGCATCCCAACCAGTCTCGTGAAACACCGCCAACCTCCCCATCTCATCTGGCTGTAAGGGCGCTTCGGCCCGCACGACCAAGCTTCAAGCCGCCACGGGCCGGCCGACAAGTACCCACAAAAAGGTGGCTACCGCAGGTAGCGCGGAGTACTGGCGCGGCTCGGCCGACTACCGGTCTTCTCCTGAACGGGATGCTGCGCGGTAACAGCGGCCGTGCGGGTCTCGTCGGCGGTTTTCTTACGGTGTCAGGAGTCGGCGAGGAGTCGGGTGTTTCCTACGACAGGCCGCCATCGGGCAGACTTGACCTCGACATGAACGACGCTTCGCTCCTGGCCGACCTGTGGGTCCACCTGACCACGCCTCAGCCGACTCCATCGGTGTGGATCGTGGTGTTGTCCGCCCTCGGTGCCCTGGCAGTGGTCTGGCACTCGACCTCGTGGCAGCTTTCGCGGGGCCTGATCACCATCGCGCACGAGGGCGGCCACGCACTGGCCGCCCTGTTGACGCGGCGCAAACTCCAGGGCATCCGCCTGCATTCGGACACCTCCGGGGTCACGCTCACCCGGGGGCGCCCGACCGGGCCCGGCATGATTCTGACGGCGCTGGCGGGATACGTCGCCCCGTCGCTGCTGGGGCTCGCGGGGGCGTGGCTGACCGGCGCGGGCTACGTGACGATCCTGATCTGGAGCATGCTGGCGCTTCTGGCCTGCATGCTCCTGATGATCCGCAACCTGTTCGGCGTGGCGATCCTCGTCGCCGTCGGCGGCGGGCTGCTCGTGCTGTCGATCTACGCGCCGCCGGCCGTACAGGCGGTCGCCGCCCACGCCGCCGTCTGGTTCCTGCTGCTCGGCGGGTTCCGCCCCATCGTCGAACTGCGGCGCAAGCGGCGGCGCACCCGCACGCCCGACTCCGACGCCGACCAGCTCGCCCGGCTCACCATCCTGCCCGCCGGGTTCTACATCGGGTTCTTCCTGCTGGTGGCGGCGGTGTCCCTGGTCGGCGGGGCCTACCTGCTGGCCCCGCTGGAGGCGCTGGGCCTGCGCTGACCTGACGCGAGCCGCCCCGAAGTGTCAGTGCCAGGCCCTACCGTAGAGCGCGTGCCCGAGACCGACCACGAGATCACGCTCGACTCCGTGCTGACCGATGAGGCCGTGCTGGCGACCTACCGGCGCATGTTCGCCGCGCTCGCCAGGGACAGCGGGGCGGTCGTCGACGACCCGACGCTCGTCGACATCGCCGAGACGCTGTTCGCGGCGTTCGCCGAGGCCGGCGAGGAGTGGCTGACCCATGAGCAGATGCGCCACGCCTGCCGGGCCTTCCCCGGCGACCGGTTCGACAACCGGCTGCGGGTGCTGAAAGGTCTCGGCGCGATCCGCGAGGTGTTCCCCAAGCCCAACCAGCTCCGCTACCGGGCGTCCTTCACGAGCGTGGTCGGGCTGATGTTCATCCGGCGCATGATGGACGACGGCGGGCAGTCCGAGATGCACCGCCTGCTCGCCCTCGAAGACCTCAACGTCGCCGATCCGCGCACCACGATGGAGGAGGCCGGGCAGAGCGCGCGCAACCTGTCGCGCGCGTTCCGGCTGTGGGCGCTGGAGCTGGTCACCCTCACCACGGGCACGATCGAGGAGCTGCGGGAGCAGGCCCCCAAGCTGTGGGGCACCGAGGAGATCGCGCGGCGGGCGCAGAGCCTGCACGCCACGATCCTCACCCGCTGGCCCGAGCTCGACCGGGTGTGCACCGAGCTGCGCGCCTCGATCTACGCCTACAGCGACGCCTCGCGCCGCGCCGCCGGGCGGCTCGCCGACTCGGCGGGCACCACGCGCAACCTCATGCTGCTCCCCGCCGAGACCTGGCGCACGTTCTCCCAGACGGCGAGCCGCGAAAGGCTCGCCTCGGTGCTCGACGGGTTCGTCTTCGACGCCCCGGCCTCCTGGCACGACCCGGCGGCGATCATCCGCGCCGTCGACGAGAGCCCCCGTCCCGCGCCCGCCGCCCCCGCTCCCCCGCGCTCGTCGCTGCCGGACGGCGGGCCCGCCGACTCCCTCGACCGGGCCGGCGCCGACGGGCTCGCCCGCCTCACCGAGGTCGCCGAGGCGGCGCTCGGCGGCGGTGGCGCCGCGCCGGTCGACCGGCTTCTGGCCGAGGCGGGCGACTGGGTGTCGGCCCGGCGGCTGCTCGCCGACCTGACGTCCGCCGATCTCCGCCCCGAGGTGCCCTTCCGGCTGCGGTGGTCCGACGAGCTGACCGCCGATCCCGACGGCGAGCCGGTGTGGCTGTCCCACGGCGCCCTCACGAGGTCGGGCCATGACCGCTGAGCACGAACCCGAACACGAGCCCGGCGGGGCTCGCCCCGGCAGGGCACACCCCGGCAGGGCATACCCCGGCACGGCCGACTCCGACAGGGCCGACTCCGACAGGGCCGACTCCGACAGGGCCGACTCCGGCGTGCCGGGTTTCCGGGGCGGCTCGGGCGCGGCGGCGGAGGCGCATGCGCGGGTGCGGGCCTCGGGGCCCCTTCCGCTGGGGGCGGGTGAGGCGGCTCCCGAGGGCATGACGCGCCTGGCCCACGACGACACGTCGGGGATCGCGCTGCCGGTGTGGCCGGATGGGGCGACGCCGAGTCTGCTGCTGGAATACCAGGTCAACCCGGTCGCCGTGGAGCGCGCCGGGGAGACCAGGCGGGTGCTGGCCGCGTGCCTGAAGTGCTGCTGGACCGATGGGGGCACCGACCCGTGGCCCGGTGAGCCCGCGCCGGTGGGGCTGGTGCTCGACACCTATCGGGCGCTGATCGGGCGCACCGACGACCTGATGCGCAACTGGGCCGTCGGCGCACTGCGGAGGTTGCACGACTCGGCGTGGATCGTGCTGTCCGACGGGTTCGTCAGGCTCGGCCCGCGCTGCGCGACCTGGCCTCCCGAGACCCACACCCAGCTCGCCGAGCTGGTGCGCCGTCTTCCCGAGCCGGGCGAGCCGGGCGCCCCGGCCGGCGGCGAGACACCGCTGATCGCCGACGAGCACCTCGTCGAGGCGGTGCTCGTCGAGGCCGTCCCGGGTGGGGGTTCGGTCGCGGAGGCGTCCGCGGCGACCGATCTGGACGAGGCGCTGGAGGCGTTCGACGAGAGGCGGCGGGCGGAGCTCGTGGCGGCGTTCATGGCGGTGGAGCACGCCGCCGAACCGGTCCACGAGGCCCGGTTCGCCGCGTTGCGCGACCCCGCTCCGCGCCGCGCCCTCGCCGACCTGCTGGCGCGGCGGGGCCGGGTGCTGGTGCAGCGGCGCGAGCACTGGACGTCGGGCTTCGACGACCGGGTGGCGGCGCGCGTCGGCGCATCGCTCGGCGAGGCCGAGCGGGCGGTGCTCGTGCTGGTGCTCATCCACTCGGTCGCGATCCCGAGGGCCGAGGGGGTGCTGGCCGAGGACACATGGCTGTCGCCGCACCCGACGTCCGTCGACGAGCTGCGGCGGCACACGCAGGTGCCGGTCGGCGAGCTTTCGGCGGCGCTGCGGGCGCTGCGCCACGCGGGGCTGGTCGCGCAGGTGAAGGCGGGTGAGGAGGGGGGCGGCTACGTGCCGGGGCCGCAGTTCCACCGGCTGACCCCCGCGGCGCGGCGGCGGCTGCAAGAAGAGCTCATCCTGGCCGCCGGCCCCCACACGCCTCTGGGCGCGGCCGTACGGGCCAGGCGCGGCGACCGCGGCACGCGAGCGCGTGGCGCCGGCACACATGAGGTCGGCACACGTGACGCACGCCCGCACGACGCACGAGTAGGGGACAACCCGTGACCACGGCGGACCAGACCGACAACGTCGTCGGAGCCACGGACCTGGTCACCCGACAGGCCGTCACAGGCCCGGTGCCAGTGGTCCCGCATGACGCGACAACGCACGACGCAAGACTGGGGGGCAACCCGTGACCGTGGCAGACCAGACCGACAACGTCGTCGGAGACAGAGTGCTGGTCGCCGTGCAGGCGGTCAACATCTCCCGGCTGTCCACCCATGTGGTGCCGGTGGTTCCGGGCACGCTGGTCGTCGTGGCCGGGGCGGGCCCCAAAGACTCCAACGGCGCCGGCAAGTCCTCGTTCATCGCCTCGATCACGGCGCTGCTCGGCGACGAGCAGTGGCGTTTCGCCTCCGGGGCCAAGGCGGTGTCAGAGCTGCTGTTCAACGCCGAGCTGGCCGCGGGCGCGGGCGGGCGGCAGTGGGCCAGCGCCTCCCACGGCTACATCGTGGGGGTGTTCGGGGCCACCGGCCGGCTCGACCCGATGACGGTGTGGCTGCGGGTCAACCAGGAGGCCCCGCACCTGGAGGTCAGGTGGACCTCGGGGGTGCATGTCGCGACGGGCGACTCCGAGGCCGAGCGGGTGGCGAAGGCCGACGAGCGGTGGGCCGCGCTGCCCCGCTCGGCGGGGCGCCGCGACGTCGTGGCCCGCGACCTGACCCGGGTGCTCTACGGCGGGCGCGTGCGGTGCGTCTCCTTCCTGTCCACCTCGGTGCGCACCAAGGTGGCGACGAACCTGCTGTCGCAGCCGCTCAACGAGATCAGCCCCGAGCGTGTCTTCGAGGCCATCGCCGCGCTCACCGGCCTCGACGCCGAGCTCGACCAGGAGCGTGAGGCCCGCCGCGACGAATACGCCAAGCGGGTGGGCGCGGCGCGGGCGGCCGAGCACCTGAGCGAGTTCGAGGCCGAGTCGCGGGCGCTGCTCGACACCTTCGACAGGCGCGACCGGGCGCGGGTGCGGCTCGCCGACGCGCTGCGCTGCTGGCGCGGGCGGCTGGCCCGCCGCCTCAAAGACGCGGCGGATCGGGACGGGAGGCTGGCCGAGGAGTCCGAGCGTTTCGAGGCGGCGGCGCAGACCGCCGCCGAGGCCGTCGCCGCGGTCAAGACCGAGCTCGCCCAGTTGAAGGACGACACGCTCGACCGCGCGCTGGCGCAGGCCCGCGCCGAGTTCACCACCGCGCAGGCGCAGGCGGCCCGGCTGGAGGCCGACCGGGCCGTGGCGGAGAACTCCGCCGACGAGCTGCGCGCGGCCGTACCCGCGTTGGAGGAGGTCCGGCGGTTCGCCGACGGGCGCGACGTCCCCGCGGCGGAGCGCGAGGTCGCGGCGACCCGCTCCCGGCTCAACCTGGCTCTCAAGGCGCTCGGCGTGGCCGACCGCGAGGTCGAGGAGGCCGCGGCGGCGCTCGGCGACGCCGAGGGCGGACCCGCCGCGGCGCAGCTCAAGGCGCTCTCCGCGGCGGGGGTCGCGGCCTGCGGCCTGCTCGACGCCCTCGATGTGGCCGAGCAGGCCCGCGGGGTGGTCGACGTGCGGGGCCGGCTGCAGGAGCACGCGGTCGTCGTCGACGCCGCCGACCTGGCCGCCGCGTCGGCCGCGCTCGGCGGCCTGCCCGGCTCGGTGATCGTCACCTCGGCCGGGGTCAGCGTCACCGGCGCGTTCGACAGGGTGCCGACGGGGCGCGAGGCCCGCGTCAAAGCCGCCGAGCAGCGGCTGCACCGCGCCCGCGACGCGCAGGAGGAGGCCGCGGCGGCCGTGCGTACCGCCGAGGACCACCTCGCGGAGGCCGGGCGCCGCCTTGAGGGCGCGCGGGCCGCCGTCCGGCTCGGCGAGCTGGAGGCCAGGCTGGCCGAGCGGCGGCAGCGCCTCACCGAGCTGACGCAGGCGCTGACGGAGCTCACGCCCAAGGTCGCCGAGGCCGAGCGGCGGGTGAGCGGCCTCGACTTCCGCGCCCGCACCCGCGACCTGTCCATCGAGCGACTGGAGGGGCGCCGCGCCCGCTGCGAGTCCGAGCGCGCCCAGGCCGCGGCGGGCGCGGCCCGCATCGCCGCCGAGCGGGAGGCGCTGGGCCTGCCGGCCCTGGTCTCCGAGTGGGGCGGCAGCGCGGACGCCGCCAAGGCGTGGCTCGACGGCCTCGGCGAGGAGGCGGCTCTGACCGCCGAGGAGTGGTGGCGGGCCGCCGAGCGCCACGTCGAGCACGCGCTGCGCGACACCTTCCCCGGGGAGGACGACGAGCTGCCCGAGGAGCTCGCCTTCCTCGTGGCCGAGCGCACCGGCCGCACCTCGCGCGAGCAGGCCACCTTCCCGGCGCTCTGCGCGGCGCTCGCCTCCTACCTGCGCGGCCAGGAGGACTACGAGCGGCACCAGCGGCGGCAGATCGAGGCCCAGCTCGCCTCGCGCCGCCGCGACCTCGCGGTCGCGGAGACCGGGGCCGAGGACGCCGCCCAGTCGACGGCGGTGCACCGGGCCGCGCTCACCGCGGCCGTCAAGGCCCGGCTCGCCCGCGTCGCCGAGGAGTTCGACCGGCTCGACCTCGCCTACGGCGGCTACGGCGCCACGTTGGACTTCCCCGTCCCGCCGGCGCCGGCCGACCCCGAGCAGCGCTGGTCGTGGAAGGTCGTGCCGAAGTGGCGGCGGGGCGAGGGGCAGGGGCATGTGCCGTACAACCGGAGGGCCAACACCGCGCTCATGGACGAGAAGGCGGTGAAGCTGGTGTGCGCCGCGGCCATCGCGTCGTCGGGCGGGGGGCATCTGTGCCTGGTCCTCGACGAGCTGGGCCGCAACCTGGGCAAGGAGCACCGGCGTGAGGCGGTGGCGCTGTTCCGGCGCATCGGCGAGACCTACGGGATCACCGTCATCGGGGCGCTGCAGGACGACATGGAGCCTTACGCGATCGACGCCTGCGGGCAGTACGTCAAGCTTCGCCGCTCGTCGGACGCCATGCCGTACAACGAGCCGCCGGTCGTCATCGGCCACGACGCGCACGCCGAGCGCGTGCGGGCCCTGGCCGCGTTCGTCGGCCGAGGGCCGGCAGCACCCCACACGCCGCCGGAGCCGCCCGAGCCGCATGAGGCGGCCGGTTCGGCCGAGTCGGCAGGGGGTGCGGTGGGCTAAGGGGTCGCCCGGGTGCCGGGGCTGTGCCGTACCGGCCACGGGGGGCGATTTAGGGGGAATAAGCGGATAGCATCGCACCTCGATGACCGGAGAAATCTCAACCGAGCCGGATGAGCAAGACCAGCGGGACGAGCGGGACGCTTATCGCGCGATGGGGCTGGCGCTGCGCGTGGGCGAACTGCTGCTGGGCAGCGGCGAAGCCACCGAAACCGTGTCCGAGACGATGCGCCGCATCGCCGCGACCTACGGCGTGCGCAAGTGCGAGGCGGACGTCAATCTCTCCTCCCTCAGCATTTCCCACGTCCCCGGCGGCGACCGCGCGCCCGTCACGGCCGAGCGGCGCGTACGGCGCCGCCAGCCCGACTATGACCGCCTGATCGCCGTCAGCTCCCTCGTGCGGCGGATCAACGCCGGGGAGCTTCCGCTCCC
Organism: Sinosporangium album; assembly: GCF_900100605.1. Classification (GTDB taxonomy): domain Bacteria; phylum Actinomycetota; class Actinomycetes; order Streptosporangiales; family Streptosporangiaceae; genus Sinosporangium; species Sinosporangium album. The sequence continues at coordinate 299,742 of NZ_FNCN01000001.1, forward strand.
CGAGGCCGAGACCCGGCTGCGCGACATCACCCGGAGGGTGGGGGTCTATCCGAACTGGTTGATCGTCACGAGCCTCGCCCTCATCGCGGCGTCGGCCAGCATCCTTGTGGGCGGCGGCTGGGTCGTCGCGGTGGCCGCATTCGCCGCCACCGTGCTGGGCGACCGCGTGGGAGCGTGGCTGGCGCGCCGGGGAGTCGCCGAGTTCTTCCAGCTCCTGGTGGCGTCGCTGCTCGGCACGCTCGTCGCCGTGGGCCTGATCTGGCAGAAGGTGCCGGTCCAGGCGTCGGCGGTGGTCGTCGGCGCGGTCGTCGCCCTGCTGCCGGGCCGCGCGCTCGTGGCCTGCGTGCAGGACGGCATCGCCGGTGAATACGTCACGGCCGCGGGACGCCTCACCGAGGTCCTCTTCATCGTCGCCGGCGTGGTGTCCGGCATCGGCACCGCGATCGCCGTCGGGCTGCGGCTCGGCGTCCCCGTCACGGTGGACGATGTGCCGGTGGCCCCGCTGTCGCTGGAAGCCCCGCAGCTCCTCGGCGCGGCCGCGGTGAGTCTCACCTTCGCCGTGGCGCTGCTGGTCCCGCCGCGCCACGTCCTGCCCGGCGCGCTCGGCGGCGGGCTCATCTGGACCGCTTACGTGCTGCTCAGCGAGGCGGATTTCCCCCCGCTCATCGCCACCGCCGTCGCCTGCGCCGCCATCGGCCTGCTGGGTACGGCTTACGCCAAGCTCGTCAAGGTCCCCGCGATGGTCTTCATCGTTCCCGCCGTCGGCCCGCTGCTCCCTGGAACGCTCCTCTACCGCGGCATGCTCGATGTGAGCCTCGGCCACCTCGCTGGCGGCACCGTCAACCTCGTCCAGGCGATCTCCACCGCCCTGGCCATCGGCGCCGGCGTGATCCTCGGCGCGGAGATCATCCGTGCTTTCAGCAGCCGCCGACTCGCCCGCCGTTTCCGCCCCGCCGCCCGGCGCACCCGCGGCTTCTAGCCCGGACCGCCCTCGGCCCGCCGGTCGCGCTCGCCTCCGGCGGCGTTCCGCCGTACCCGGCCCTGGGTAGGGACAGTGCTGGACCGACCTCGGCGAGCGCGCGTGCGCCGGGCGGTTCACGACGAGCATCGACGCCCGGCACGACGGCTCCGGGCGTCGTCGGCCGTCCTTCTCTCCCCGACCGGACGGATCCGGTGGAGGCCGATCGGAGCATCCGCCGCCGAGAGAGAGACGGAGAAGGCGATCTCATGACCAGTCTGCCCAAGCGCGACCCCGCAGCCGATCACCTGCTGGCGCCCGAGAACTCGGCGTTGATCCTGATCGATTACCAGCCGCCGCAGGTGTATACGTCCGCCTCGATCGAGCGCGGAGCCCTGGTGAGGAACGTGGTCGCGCTCGCCAAAACCGCGAAGCTCTACAAGCTGCCCATCGTCCTGTCCACGGTGAACGTCCGCACCGGCATCAACCAGCCGACGATTCCCCAGCTTCGCGAGGTCATCCCGGACGTCCCGGAGATCGACCGGACGTCGATCAACTCCTGGGAGGACGCCGATTTCCTCGACGCCGTGAAGGCCACCGGGCGGCGCAAGCTGATCATCGGCGCGCTGTGGACCGAGGCGTGCCTGCTCTTCCCGACGCTCGACGCGCTGAAGGAGGGCTTCGAGGTCTTCCCCGTGGCCGACGCCGTCGGCGGGACCTCGCGGGAGGCGCACCATGCCGCCCTCAGCCGCATGGTCCATGCGGGAGCGCAGCCGACGAGCTGCGCATCCCTCGCCTGCGAACTCCAACGCGACTGGAACCGTCACGAGACGGCCCCGGGCTTTGTGGAGAACTTCATCGACCACGGTCTGACCCCGGGCTGGTATTTCGCGCTCGAAGCCGGCCAGAAGCGCGCCGCCGGGCGGTAGCGCCCGGGCGGGGTCAGTTCAGATAGCCGCCGCGCAGCGTGCTGGCGTGCACCTCGCGGTCGGTCGCCTTCAGCTCCGCCTCCACCTGGGTGATCGTCTCGTCAACGGTGGTGCGGAGCCGCTTGCGGTGATGGGTCAGCGCCTGGCCGAACCGATTCGCCGACGGCCCCACCCACACCGAGCCGCCAGCGAACTGCTTGACGGCCTGGTCCAGAGCCCGCTCCAGGGTACGGCCACGGGCCTGGATCTTCTGGAGCACTTCCTGAAGCTCCCGATGCCGCGGATTGGGAACGAGCTTGTCCAACGCAAATCCCGTCATTTCATATGTGTTTCCCCGTGGACGCCCACGGTGGCATGATCGGCTAGGCGTTCGATTGTCACCCGATTGACGGGGTCAGCGGGCTCGAATCCCGCCTTCCGGGTCGTGTCCGCCGGGACACTAGATCACGGTGCTCCAGTATGACCAGAACCGGATGCCGATCAGCGTCAGGACGCCCAGGAACCAGACGGTGAGCGCGACCGAGTGGTAGGCGACGGCGGTCTCCACAAGGCGTCGGGCCGGGCGGGAGAGCCGCGACCGGGACAGGTTGCGCAGGGTGACGTACCAGAAGATCGGCATGGTCACCGCCCACACCACCATGCAGTACGGGCACAGGGCGCCGATGGTGTAGAGGCTGTGGTAGATCAACCAGTGGACGAACACCGCCCCGGCGGTGGCACCGGCCTGCAGTCCGGCCCAGAACCAGGGGCGGAACCGGGCACCGGCGAGCTGGGCCGCGCCGACGGCGACGACGATCGCGAACCCGGCGATCCCGAGGAGCGGATTGGGAAATCCGAACAGTTCCGCCTGCGGAGTGGTCATGACCGAACCGCAGGACAGAACAGGGTTGATGCTGCAACTCGGCACATAGGCCGGGTCCTTCAGCAGCGCGATCCGCTCCACGGTGAGCGCGAACGCCGCGATCAGGCCGATCGCCCCGCCCACCAGCAGCAGGTACGGCAGAAGCCGGGGATAGGGCCCGCCCTCCGCATCGCCTGCCCCGGTGTCCGGCCCAGCATGCGACGCGCCGTCCGGCTCGGGGCCCTCCGCAGGGCCCTCCGCGGCGTCAGCCGGCGAGCGCCGCATCGACCGCCGCCTTGAGATCGTCGGACGTGCGGAGCTCGACCTTCTCGCCGTTCACGAAGAACGTCGGCGTGCCCTGCACCCCCAGAGCCTGCCCGTCGGCCACGTCCTTCTTGATCCGCTCCAGCGTCGCGGGGTCGTTGTACGCCGTGTCCCAGGCGGCCATGTCAAGGCCGAGATCCTTGGCGAACCCGCGGAAGGTGTCGTCGGCGGGGACCCGCTTCTCCCCCCACTGGGCCTGGGTCTCGTACATGCGCTGGTACATCTGCTCGAACTTGCCCTGCTGCGCGGCGGCCTCGACCGCGCGGGCGGACCGCTCGGCGTTGAAGTGGCCCGGGATCGGGAAGTACCGGATGACGAACGTGACCTTGCCCGCGTATTCCTTGCGCAGCTCCTCGACGATGGGATAGGCCGCCCGGCACGCCTCGCACTCGAAGTCGAGGAACTCGACCAGCGTCACCTTGCCGTCGGGCGCCGTCTGCACGCGGTGGCTGTCGGCCCGCACAACCCTGGACTCCCCGTCAGCGACGGTCGCGGAACCCGCGCCCGAGCCGGACGCGTTGATCGCCAGGGTGGCCGCCGCCACCACCGCGAACATCAGGACCACCACCAGCGTGGCCACGAGGTTGCGGCTGCGCGCCGCCTTGCGCCTGTCCTCGGCGCGCATGGCGTCGACCTTGGCGCGGAGAGCTCTGGACTTGTCCTTCCCCTGCGACACTTGACCCCCTTCCGCTGGAGACCACTCGTATGCCTGGCCCCAACCGGTATCGCAACTTCTCCGTCACGTAGAAGACGTAGAAGACGTAGAAGACATAGAAGACATCGTGTAGAAGATAGGGATGTCTTCGCAGTGCTAGCAACACGATCGACCAGAGGCCGCTGGTCGGTCGAGCCTCATCAAGCACATCGGCACCGGTGAGGCGCTTGCTCACCTTGGCCTGTCAGGGGGCGGTCGGGGTTCGGTCAGGGGGTTCGGTCAGGGGGTGTAGACGCGCGCGGTGGAGCCGGTGGCGGTCTTGTTGATCACGAGCCGGCTGGGGATGCGGGTGCGCAGTTCGGCGACATGGCTGACCACGCCGACGACCCGGCCGCGGACGCGGAGGGAGTCGAGGATGTCGAGAACCCTGTCGAGGGTGTCCTCGTCGAGGCTGCCGAAGCCCTCGTCGACGAACAGGGTGCCGATGTCCGCGCCGCCGGCCTCGTCGGTGACGACGTCGGCGAGACCGAGCGCCAACGCCAGGGAGGTCATGAACGCCTCGCCTCCGGACAGGGTGGCGGGGTCGCGGTCGACACCCGTCCACGCGTCGACGACACGCAGGCCGAGGCCGCCACCGGAACGCGTGCCCGCGGTCCACGCCAGGTCGTGGCGGAGCAGATATCTGCCTTCGGACATCGGGTCGAGGCGTAGGTTGGCGGCGGCCACGACCTGGCTGAGCCGTTCGCCGAGGACGTAGGACGACAGGCTCATCCGCCACCGGTTGTCGGCCGAGGTGCCGAGCGCCAGGGCGGCCATGCGTTCGGCGAGACGGTGATGGTCGTCCGCCGGGCGCCACAGATCGAGCGCCGCCTGAAGTTCGGCGTTGAGTGCGGCGAGGCGTTCCCGCCTGCGCACGGCCCGGTCGAGCGCCGTGGCGAGGCCGGTGGCGGCCCGGTCGGCCTCGTCGCGCCCGGCCGCCAGGGTCGGCAGGTCGGGCTCGGGGACGTCCGCCGCCGCCTGGAGCTCCGGATCGTCGAGGATGCGTGTCACCGCGGCGTGCTCGGCGTCGAAGGCCCGGAGCCGTTCGCTCATCTCACGTAGTTCGCCGGCCGTGCGGACGGACTCCGTGACGGCGAGCATGTCGGCGAAGCCGTGTTCCAGCGCGGCGAGCAGGGCGCGTTCCCTCGCCGCGTCACGCTCGGCCGCCGCCGTGCGGGCCGCGCCCAGCCGCTCGCCCGCCTCCTGCAGCAGATCGGCCTCGACGGAAAGCCGCTCCACCCTGGCGTCCAGCGTCGCGTCGTCGCCCCGCGCCCCGTCGAGGGTCGCGGCCAGCCTCTCGCCGGCCGCCGCGAGCTCCGCTCGTCGGGTGCGGCACTGCGCCAGCTCGACCGCGATCTCCCCCGCCCGCCCATGCAGAGCCTCGGCCTCCCCGGCCAGGCTCTCCACCTCGGCCTGACCCTCGTCCTCCAGCGCGGCCCGATCCGCGATCACGCCGAGTGCCCACTCCACCATGCCGAGCGTCTCCCCCGTCACCTCCCCCGCGACGAACCCCCACCGCCCCGGAACATCAGCCGAACCGGTCCGCCCCGACCCACTCCGGTCATCGTTGCCGCCCGGCAGGGCGGTCTCGCCCACGGCCTCGTCGGACCGCGCCGCCGTGTCCACGCCACCCGTCAAGGCCGCCGTCACGGACGCGGGGACGCCCGCCGAGTCGGCCACCGCGTCCACACCCCACCCCACGGCCTCGGCGACCACCGAGGCGGCGACGCGCCCGGCGGTGAGGGAGCCGACGGCCCCGCTGTGCCGTACGGAGAGCTCGGCGACGTCGAGCAGGGCGGATCGGGCGACGGCGAACAGATCGGCTTCGGCCGCCAGGCGGGCGCGGCGGGTGTCGAGGTCGGCGTCGTCGCCCCTGGCGGCGTCGAGCCTTGCCGTCAGCCGGGTCCGCTCGTCGAGGAGCTCGCCGTGCTGGGCGCGCTGCTCGGCCAGCGCCAGGTCGAGCTCGTGGGCCCTGTCGCGCAGGTCGTCGAGCTCGCGGTCGAGGCGGCGCGCCTCGGCCGCGAGGGTCTCCTCCCGGTCGGCGTCGGCCGTGAGGGCGGCGAGGCGGGCCTCGATCTCCCGGACCGCCTCCGCGGCCTCCTCCACCGACCGGTCTCCGGCCGCGGCGGTCTCCCGGTCGAGGTCGCCGCGGAGTACGGCATGGGCCCGCTCGGCCTCCCTCCGCTCCTCCACGGCGGTGTCGTAGAGCGCCTGCACCTGCGCCTCGTCTTCGGCGGAGGGGGCCCCGGCCTCGCCCGCCTGAGCGGGGGCCGGGTGTTCCGGCGAGCCGCACACCGCGCAGGGCTCCCCGGGGGCGAGCTCGCGCGCCAGCTCGGCCGCCATGCCGTCGATGCGGGCCTGCCGGACGTCGAGGAGGCGCTCACGCAGGCCCTGAGCCGCGTCGACCGCATCCCGCAGCGCCTCGGCGGCGGCCCCGACCTCGCCGCCGAGCCGGTCGCGGCTCCGCGCCGCCCGCAGCACCTCCGACGCCGCGTCCCTCTCCGACGCCGCCGCGGGCACCTGGGCGGCCCGCTCCCGGGCCCCGGCCAGCTCCGCCCGCGCGGCGTCGGCCAGCTCCGGCAGCTCGCCCCGGCGGGCGGCGAGCCCCGCCTCCCGCTCGCTCAGCCCCGCCAGTGCCTCCTCGGCGTCGGCCAGCCGCCCGGCGACCTCCCGCAGCCGCTCCTCGTCGGCTCGCAGGCCGTCGAGGACCGCACCCTCCTCACGGCACGCCCGCTCCCACCCGGCCAGCCGATCGGCCGAGACCCCGGCGCGACCGGCCGCCCCGCCCGCCTCCGCCGGAACCGGTGACGCCCCCTCGTCAGGCTCCGGACCATCCACCGCGGGCGGGGGGCCGGCATGCGAAGACGTCCCCTCACCGGCTCCGGGGGGAAGCGGGAGGGCCTGCGCCTCCTCCTCGAACACCCTGGCCGGGAGGGCGGTCACGCACTCCTCGGCCCGGCCGGAGGCGGCGGCGAGATCGGCGGCGAGACGGTCGCGGTGGGCGAGGGCATCGAGACGGGCGACGACGTCGGCACGTATCGAGCGGGCCGTCGGGAGGCGTACGGCGGCGCGCCTGGCGGCCTCCAGGCGGGCCCGACCCGCCTCGACGCGGCCCGGGAGCAGCGCGGCCTCTGCGGCGGTCCGCCTGTCGGCGTCCTCCAGGTCCGCGATCCGCCGGTTCACATCGTCGAGGTCCGCCCGCACCTGGCCGAGCCGCTCCTGCTCGGCCCGCAGCGCTGCCAGCGTGGCGGTCTCGGCACGCCGTTCCCGCTCCATCGCCGTCAGCAGCTCGGCGTCCGGGCCGTCCGCGTCGCCGCCTTCGCGGCGCCCGCGGCCGGCCCCCGGCACGACGGGATCACCGGGATCGCCCTGGGAGGACATGGGGTCTCCCCGATGGCCGTCCGCCACCTTGAGACCGGCCCGGGGAGGGACGCGGTCGGCGCCTCCGTGGCCGGCACCCCCGTGGGGGAGGGTGCGCTCGGCTTCGGCGAGGAGCAGCGGCCGGGCGCGGGAGAGGGCGTCGGCGGCGAGGGCGTCGGCTTTCAGGGCGGCCTCGCCGCGCTGGCCGGCGGCTTCGATCAGCGGCGCGACGCGGTCGGCCCGGGCGGCCTCGTCGAGGGTCTCCACCAGGTCGGCGCGCTCCTCGCCGGCCTCGTCGAGCGCTCGCCGCCGGGCGAGGGCGTCGGCGTGCCGACGTCTCAGCTCGGCCGTCCGGACCGCCTGCTCCACCTCGCCGCGTACGGCGGAAGCCCGCGTGGCCGCCTCCGCATGGGCCGCCTCCGCCAGCTCCGCGGCCCGGGCCGCCGCGCCCAGCAGGCGGCCCGCCCACCCCTGCGGGTCGTCCCCGGCCGGCGCAGCCGTGTCCGACACAGTCGCGCCTGGAACGGCAGTGTCCGACCCAGCGGTGTCCGGAACACCCGTGCCCGCAACAGCCGTGCCCGCAACACCCGCGCCCGGTGCGGCTTCCGCCGCCGCGCCCTCCGGCGCGGACGGCTCCTCACCCGAAACGAGGTCGCCCGCGGCCTCGGCGAGGCGTTCGAGGACGAGGTCGACCTCCCTGCGGAGGCGGGTGGCCTCGCGACCGGCCTCGGTGCGGCGCTCGGCCAGCCACTTCTCGGCGTGGGTATAGGCCTTGACCGAGAACAACCGCTCCAGCAGCGCCCGCCGGTCGCGGCCGGCGGCTCGCAGGAACCTGGAGAACTCGCCCTGCGGCAGCATGGCCACCTGCTGGAACTGGTCGGCGCTCATGCCGAGCAGGTCGCCGACGAGGTGGCCGGCCTCGTCGTGCCGCGTGGTGAGGCCGCGCCACTCGCCGTCCGCCAGCTCTTCGACGACGGTCTTGGCCTTCTCCTCCACGGTGCCGGTGCCGCGGAGCTTGGGGCGCTGCCAGGCCGGGGAGCGGGTGAGGCGCAGGCGGCGGCCTCGGATGGTGGCCTCAAGGCGCACAGCGGGGCCGCGGCCTTCGGGGGCGTGGTCGCAGCGGAGGCTGCGGGCGCTGTCGCGCTGGCCGGGCACCGCGCCGTACAGGGCGAAGCAGACAGCGTCGAGGACGGTGGTCTTACCGGCCCCGGTGGGCCCGTGGACGAGGAAGAGGCCGTCGTCGCCCAGGGCGTCGAAGTCGATCTCCTCGGTGCCGGGGAAGGAGCCGAAGGCGGTGAGCCGGAGCCGGTGGACGCGCATCAGCCGGTGACCTCCTGGAGGCGGAACTGCCGGAGCGCCTCGTCCAGGAGCCGGGTCTCGGCGTCGTCGGCGGGTTCGCCGCGCACCTCGCGGACGAAGTCGCGGGCGATGTCGAGCTCGGCGCGCCCCGCGGTGCGGGGGGCGCGGGCGGGCGCCTGCCGCGCCCCGTCGGATTCGAACGCGAGGGACAGCGTGTGGGGGAAGCGCTGCCGCAGCCGCTCCATCGCGGCGCGCGGTCGGACCGGGTCGGTGATCACGACGTGGAGCCAGTGCTCCTCATAGGGGGTGTGCCGGGCGCCGGTGAGCAGTTCGTCGAGGGTGCCCTCGCGCACCGAGACGGGCCGCGGCACGGGCGCGGGCACGAACTCCGCGCGGACGGGGCCGGAGCCGGAAGCGGAGCCGGGACCGGAGCCGGGCTCGCCAAGGTCGATCAGCCACGTGCCCTTGACCTGACCCGCCTCGGAGAACGAGTAGGCCAGCGGGGAGCCGGAGTAGCGCACGGTCTCGCTGACGCACTGGCGGCCGTGCAGGTGGCCGAGCGCCACGTAGTCGGTTCCCGCGAACACCTCGGCGGGCACATGGGCGACTCCCCCGACGCTGATGTCGCGCTCGCTGTCGCTGGCGACCCCGCCGGTGACGAAGGCGTGGGCGAGGACCACGGAGGGGCCGGGCCGGGCGGCGAGGTCGGCGCGGACGAGCGACATGGCGTGGCCGAGGGCGGCGGCGTGGCTGCGCTCGGCGAGCCCGTAGGGCTCTTTCACGAGATCGGGCTCCAGGTAGGGGATGGCGTAGAAGGCGACCCCCTTCACCGTCACGGGCTCGCCGACTCTGGCCGGGTCGGTGCGCAGGTGGACGCCTGCCCGGTCGACGAGGCCCGCCAGGAACCCGAGCCTGAGCGCGGAGTCGTGGTTGCCGCTGATCACGACGGTGGCGACGCCTTCGGCGGACAGGCGCTGCAGGGCCTCGTGGCAGAGCCGGACGGCGTCGACAGGGGGCAGGGCGCGGTCGTAGACGTCGCCGGAGACCACGACGGCGTCGACGCTCTGGCCGCGGACGGTGTCGATCAGGTGGTCGACGAACACCCCCTGCGCGGACAGCAGGCTCTCCTTGTGGAAGGACCGGCCGAGGTGCCAGTCGGACGTGTGCAGCACGCGCATGTCGCATGAAGCTAACAGGTCTCACCGACAATCGCGGCCCCATCGGCCACAGGGGTATGCGGGCCCGCGGCGGGTAGTGTGGAAGATCGGGGGGCACACCCTCCGTACCGGGTCGGTGTGCGCCCTCTGTGCGGAGGTGGAAGGGCGACGTTCGGAGAGCGTTTCGGCCGGTGGACGGGCCGAGGAAGACTGAGCGTGGCCGCCGGGATGGTGCTGGTGGCCCTTGCGACGGTGGGCTATGTGCTTCCGCCGAGATTCGATCCGCCTCCGTTGGCCGCGGGGCAGACCGTCGGGCCGATTCCCGCGCAGACGGCGGCGGAGCTGCGTCCGGTCTCCGCGACGGAGCCGATCTCCGTGCAACATCTCTCCGTCCCGCTGAAGGGCGGAGAGATCGTGGAGGCCACGATCCGGGCGCCGCTGGCGTCGGGGCGTCATCCGGCGCTGGTGTTCGTGCAGGGCTCGGGGACGGGCGCGCGATCCGATTTCAACGAGCAGGCCGAGTGGCTCGCCCATGCGGGCGTCATCACCCTCGTCTACGACAAACGGACCGAAGGCTACAGCTTCCGCCACCGCGACTTCGGGCTCCTCGCCGACGACGCGCTGCGCATGATCAGGACGCTGCGGCAGCGGGCCGACGTCGACCCGGCGCGGACGGGGCTGTGGGGCGTGAGCGAGGGCACCTGGGTGACCCCCCTCACGGCGGACGCGGGCCGCTCGGACGTGTCGTTCATGGTGATGGTGTCGGCGCCGAACGTGTCGCCGATGCGCCAGGTGGCGTGGGCGCTCAACGAGCAGCTCCAGCGTCTCTACGCGCCGATCGGGGTGCGTGACCTGCTCACCCGAGCGATGGGGGCGGTCGGTTTCGACTTCCTGCGCTACAACGCGGCGCCCGCCCTCACGCGGATCAAGCAGCCGGTCCTGGCCCTGTACGGCACCGCCGACCCCTCCATTCCCTTCGTCGAGAGCGCGCGCAACCTTGAGGCGGGGCTGAAGGAGGCGGGGAACGACCAGTACACGATCCGCTTCCTCGACAAGGCCGACCACGCGATGCGCATCCGCGGCGGCCCGTTCGCCTCGAACTACATGCCGACGCTGGTCAACTGGGTGAAGGGCCTGCCCGGTACGGCGAAGCCGTCCGAGCACATGGCCGGGACGCCGGCGGTGCAGCGGCTGGAGGCCTCCGACGTGCCCGCGGCGCCCTGGTATGCCCGCGGTGCCGTACTGAGCCTGACGCTGGGCCTGGCCGTCGTCGGCTATGTGGCGGCGCCCGTGGCCGAGATGCTGGTGCGGCTGCGGCGCGGCACGGACCGGGTGGCGACGGGCGCGGTGGTGTGGCCGCCCATACGCCGGCGGCTGCGCCGCATGGCGTGGACGGGTGCGGGGCTGCTGGCGTCGGTGATGGCGTTCATCACGCTGCTGGTGCTGTTCTCCGTCAACCAGGCGGGGGCGTGGCCGGCGGTCCTGTCGGGGTGGCTCGTCATCCGGGTGCTGGCGCTGCTGATGCTCGTGCAGGAGGTCACGGCGGTCTCGGCCGTCGTGACGGGGCTGCGCGAGGGGTGGCGGCCGACGCGCTGGCAGAAGATCGCCGTCTCCAGTGTCCTCGGCAGCACGGGGCTGCTGCTGGTGGCCGCCGGGTATTACGGGCTGTTCGCGTTCCCCTGGTGGTGATCGGGCATGGCCGACCACACGTCCTCGACGTGCTCGGTGCGCCGCTTCGCGCCGGGCACGCGGTGCCCCGGCGCGGCGAAAAGGGCCATCCACCGGCTCATCTCCGCGAAGACCCGCCCGCGCACCGGTTCGGGGGAGAGCACGAGGTCGTGCACTCCCCCGATCACACGTACGCAGGTGACGTGCGGCCCGATCCCGGTGGACCAGAGCGCGATGTGCTCGGGGTCGAGCACGAGGTCGGCCCCATGCGCCTGGGGTGTGAACACGGCGGTGCGCAGCCCCTTGGCCGCGCACATCACCAGCACCGGCACGTCCACCGCGAGGCCTGCGTGGAGCCGGCGCTGGGCACGGCGGATCGCGGCGAGCCACACCGCGTGCACGGGGAATCCGCGGAGCGGCTTCCAGGCGAGGTCGTAGTCCCATTCGCCGTGGTGGTCGCGGTGCAGGCTCACGCCGTACGCGCTGGGGAGCCCGATGGGGAGTACGGCGGAGGCCGGCGCGGCGGCGAGGGCCCCGGCGAGCACGTCGACGGCGGCACGGACCGGGAGGGGCACGTTGAGGTCGAGGAACGGGCTGTTGAGGATGAGCGCCTGGAGCAGCCCGCGACCGCGTACCCGGTCGGCCCACAGGGTGGTGACGAGGCCGCCGGTCGAGTGGCCGTTGACGATCAGGTGGTCGTTGCCGTCGGTCTCGCGGATGAGGCGCACGGCCGCGTCGATCTCGGGGAAGTAGTCGGTGACGCTGCGGATCAGGCCCCTGCTCTGGTGAGGTAGTAAAGATCGGCCATATTTCCGCAGGTCGAGTGCGTAGAAGTCGATACCCCGGGCGGTGTAGAAGTCGGCCAGGTGCCGCTGGAAGAAGTAGTCGCTGAAGCCGTGCACGTAGAGGACCGCGCGGCGGGACGCGTCGGCCGCGCGCCGCCGCACCAGCGTGGCCACGACCGGCCCCTCCTCGTCGTCGGGCATGGGCAGCGTGATCGCTTCATATCCGGGACCGAGTATGTCCTCTTCCACGCGCATGGTGAGGAGACTAACGTTGTTGATCGGAAATGCTGCTTTCCGGGGGGATGAAGATGGTCACATCGCGAACGAGTCCTTGGCCAGGCGGCGGACCCGGTCCTCGTCGACGAGGTGTCCCAGGCCGGGCTGGGTGAGGGGGACGGCGACGACGCCGCCCGAGGCCCCGACGGCGGGGGTGACGATCTGGGCGCTCCTGGGCGGCTGGGTGACGTCGCACGGCAGGGTGCAGCCGGGCAGTCCGGCGACGGCGACGGTGGCGGCCCTGGCCAGGCCGGTGCCCTGGCCTCCGGAGCACACGATGTCCCATCCGGAGGCGACGCAGTGGTCGTGCGCCCGCCGTACCTCCTGGAGGGAGGCGAACCCCTGCGGCTTCAGCAGCAGGGCGCGGCCCGCGTGGGCGGCGGTGAGCTCGGTCAGGTCGGGCACGGTGTGGGCCTCGACGGCCACGGACGCGGCGACCCGCTCCTGCAGCTCGGCGTGGGAGATGTGGTCGGCGGGGGCGAAGGGGCGCTCGATGGCGGTGAGACGGTAGGCGTCGAGGGCGGCGACCTGCTCGATCTCGGCTTCGCCGTATGCGCACTGGGCGTCCACGGAGATCGCGAGACCCGGGTAGGCGAGGCGCACGGCCCGCAGGGGCTCGATGTCCCATCCGGGGTAGACGTCCAGCGTGACGTGGGCGTATCCGCCGCAGATGTGGCGGTTGACCCGGCCGACCAGGCTCTCCAGCGACCGGTCCGCCCCGATGCGCACGGTCGCCGTGAGGGACGTACGGCTGCCGCCGAGGGCGTGGGCCAGCGGCACGCCGCGCATGCGGGCCCACAGGTCCCAGCAGGCCATGTCGGTGGCCGAGCCGCCGGGCAGGGGCCGTCCGAGGTCGTGGGGGTGCTCCCAGTCGACCCCGATGAGGGCGGGGGCGAGGCTTTCGGCGAGAACGGTCCAGGTCTTGTCGAGGCTTCCGTGGCCGACGGCGGGCTCGACCACCTCTCCCCACCCGGTCATCCCGCCGTAATCGGTCAGCCTGATGAGGATGCTCTCCGGGCGCCTCCCATAGGGCAGGCGGAGCCGGAACACCTCAAGCGCCCGCACTCGCGGCATCAGACCCCCGATCCAGATCAGACCTCTGTTTTCACCATGGTGCCCCCTACTACGGGTTGCGCAAAACGGGGGGCGATGGCCACCGCGGCCAGCGCTACCAGGGCGGCGACCCCGAAACTGTACAAGAACCCCGATTCCAGTGCGGTGAACAGCGCGCCGGTCACCGCCACGACCACGACCGTGAAGACCTGCTCGCCCACCTGGAGGGCGGAGCTGTTGTGCCCCTGCTCCCCCGGGCGGGACAGCTCAAGGGCGAGGACGGACAGCGTCGGGTAGACCAGGCCCATGCCCAGCCCGCCGATGATCCAGGAGACGTAGGCGAGCGCGACCGGCACCGCCTCGAAGATCACCACGGCCATCAGGGCGACGCCGACCGTGATCAGCGCCGTGCCGCCGCGCAGGAGCACCAGGCGGGGCAGCACCCCGCGCCCCTGGAGCCACGACCCGAACGACCAGGTCACCGCGCCGCCGGTCAGGGCGAGGCCGGCCGCGACGGTGGAAAGCCCGCGCGCCTCCATGAGCATCAGGGGGACCATGACCTCGGCGGAGATGAAAGCCCCGGCGGCCAGGCCGCGCAGAGCGACGACGGTCGGCAGGCCCCTGGCGGCGCGCAGGGTCCCGCGCGGGAGCAGGCGCGGCAGGGCGACGGCCAGCAGCGCCAGCCCCGCCACCATGATCAGCATCTCGGCGCCGCGGCGGCCACTGCCGTACTGCATGAGCGCGGCGCCCACGGCGGTCAGGACGGCCCAGCCGACGCGCCTGGCCAGGCCGGGCGCCGGGGTGCCCTGGCCTCCGGCGAGGCTCCGCACCACGTCGGGGCGGCTCAGCCCCCACCAGGTCGGCAGGGCCGCGGGCACCGCGATCAGCGCGACGCCGAGGAAGACCCAGCGCCATCCGACCTGGTCGACCACCGCCCCCGCGACCGCGGGCCCGATCATGGACGGCAGTACCCACGCCACGGCGAACAGGGAGAACACCCTCGGATGCAGCGCCGGCGGGTAGACCCTCGCCACGAGGACGTAGAGCGACACCTGGAACAGGCCACCGCCGAAGCCCTGAAAGAGCCGCCCGGCCAGCAGCATCTCCATGTTCAGGGCGGCGCCGGCCGTCACCAGCCCGGCGAGGAAGACCGCGACGCCGGTCCAGAGCGGCGCGAGCGGCCCCCGCAGGTCGCTCCACCGCCCGCCGACCACGGTGGCCACCACGCCGGCGGCCATCGCGCCGCTGAACGCCAGGCTGTACAGCCCCATACCGTCGAGGTCGGCGGCGACCTTGGGCATGGCCGTGGCGACGGCGAGGTACTCGAAGGCCACCAATGTCATGATCGCCACCAGCCCGACGGCCAACGCCCGGTGGCGCGGGCCGAAAATGCCGGTGATCTCGTCCCCGTGCCGGGGTGACTCATCCAATGTGGCCATGAATCGCAAGATAGGCCCCGCATTCTCACGGTCGCATCGGGCCCTGGCCCTAGAGATCTCAGCCCTTTGGAGGAGACGCGCCCCGCTCCCGCCCGCTCCGGCCCGCTCCGGCCCACTCCGGCCCGCTCCGGCCGCGGTGTACGGCCCTCGGCCCGCTAAGCCCGGTCGCGATGCCGCTCCGGCGGGCGGTTCAGGTCGCGCCGTTCGATCGCCGCCGCCATCAGGTCGGGGAACGCGTCCGGAGTGCAGGCGAACACGGGCACGCCCAGCGCCGCCAGAGCCGCGGCGTTGTCGCGGTCGTAGGACGGCGCACCGTCGTCGGACAGGGCCGTCAGCGCGATCACCTGCACCCCCGCCGAAGTCATCTCGGCGACCCTGCGCAGCATCTCCTCCCGCACCCCGCCCTCGTAGAGGTCGCTGATCAGGACCAGCAGCGCATCCGCGGGCCGCGTGATCAGGCCCTGGCCGTACGCCAGCGCCCGGTTGATATCCGTGCCTCCGCCGAGCTGCGTGCCGAACAGCACGTCCACCGGGTCGTGCAGCCGCTCGGTGAGGTCGGCGACGGCGGTGTCGAAGGCCACCAGCGACGTCTTCAGCGACCGTATCGAGGCAAGCGCCGCGCCGAAGACGCCCGAGTAGACCACCGATGCCGCCATCGACCCGCTCTGGTCGACGCAGAGCACCACCTCGCGCTGGACGGCGTTGCTGCGTCTGCCGTACCCCACCAGCGTCGACGGCACGACCGTGCGCCGGTCCGGCAGGTAGTTCGCGAGGTTGGCGCGGATCGTGCGGTCCCAGTCGATGTCGGCGGCGCGGCGGGGGCGGCGGGTGCGGGCCGACCGGTCGAGCGCGCCGGCGACGGCCGCGCGGGTGCGCTGCGCCAGCCGGGCTTCCAGCTCGGCGACGACCTTGCGCACGACGGCGCGGGCGGTCTCCCTGGTCCGCTCGGGCATGACGCGGTTGAGCGCGAGCAGCGTGCCGACCAGGTGCACGTCGGGTTCGACGGCCTGGAGCATCTCGGGCTCCAGCAGGAGCCGGGTGAGGTTGAGCCGTTCGACGGCGTCCTTCTGCATGACCTGCACGACGGTGGAGGGGAAATAGGTACGGATGTCCCCCAGCCACCGGGCCACCTTCGGCGCCGAACCGCCGAGCCCGGCCGACCTGGCCCCGTCGCCCGGGGCCCCGTCGTAGAGCGCGGCGAGCGCCGCGTCCATCCGCGCGTCGTCACCGCCGAGCGAACGGCCGGTGCCGTCCGCCTCGCCGCCCAGCACCAGCCGCCACCTGCGCAGCCGTTCACCGTCCACCGGACGTGCCCCCTGCCCCGGCCCGTGCCGTCCCCCGCGCCGCCGCGAGGATGTCCATCACCGTGCGTACGGCTGCCGCCGCCCGTTCGCCGTCCACCTCGTCGGCCGGGGCGTCCACCGTACGCGAACCGCGCGCCCGGACCCGCTCCCCGATGGAGCGCCGCTCGGGCGCGGCGAACGCGCCGAAGGTGCGGCGGAGCAGCGGCAGGACCGCGGTGAACTGGTCGGCGGCCAGGGAGGTCAGCCAGTCGTCCACGAGGGTCAGCAGCCTGGCGTCGTGGACCAGCAGCAGGCCGTCGCCGGGCAGGAAGCCCTCCACCCAGGCGGCCGTGCGGGCGGGCGGGTTTCCGGGCGACGTGGCCCGCGACAGGCGCAGCGCCGCCAAGTCGGCGTCGAGGTGCCCGGCGTCGAGCAGGATGCGGATCAGGCGGCCCTCGACGAGCCCGTGCAGGTCCCGCCGGTCGGCGACCTGCCGCAGCGCCGCCAGCCACCGGCCGCGCGGCCCCGGCTCCCCGCCCGGCGGACCGCCCGCCGTACTGGTCTCCGTACCGCTCCCCGGGCCACCCGCCGCGCCGCTCCCCAGGCCGCCGGCCGTACTGGTCTCCGGGCCGGTCTCAAGGAGGACGACGGCGCTGTTGACGGCGTCGATGTGGGCGAGCAGGGCCGAGGCCGCGTCGTCGTCGATGGCCGACACCACGGCGGGCAGCCCCACGCAGACGCGGGTCAGCAGGGCCTCGGCGATCGAGGCGAGCCCCTCGGGCGGAGTGCCGCGCACGTCGCCGTAGCGCTGGGCGCGGGCGACGGCGGGCAGGGCGGCCATGAGCCGTATCACGTCGGTGTCGAGCGCGGCCTTGGCCGACAGGGCCGCCAGCACGTCCTTCAGGGCCTCCGGCAGGTCGGCCAGCAGGCAGGTCTCCACTAGGCCGGTCAGCTCCGCCAGGGGCGCGCCCACGGCCGCCGCCCTGCCCGCGGACCCGCCCGCGGACCCGCCCGCGGACCCGCCGGCGGCTCCACCCGGGACACCCGGGAGGCCCGGGAGGCCCGGGAGGCCCGCCTCGCCCGGCCCGCCGGCATGGGGACCGGCGTTCCCCGCCGCCAGTTCGCGAATGCGCGCGGTTGCCGCCGACTCGACGGTGGTGCCGTACACGCCGGCCTCGATCAGCTGGAGGTCGTACTCCGGCCGCCACGCCAGGGTCCACGACTCGCGGAAAGTGCCCTTGCCCCGTGCCTCCCGTGCCGCGCCCCACGGGACGCCGAGCACCGTCAGCCGGTGCAGCAGCCCGCTGCGGCCGAGGTCGAGCGGCTTGCGCAGGTCGAGATCAAGCTCCCGGTCGAGCGCCTCCGGTTTGAGGCGCAGCCGCGTACGCCGGTCGCGCAGATCCCGCTGGAGCGGCACCATCGGCGTGGAGTCGGGCACGCGGCCGAGGCGCTCCCCGACGACCATGCGCCGCCGAATCAGCTCGACCGGCAGCTCGTCGCCCTCGCACAGCACGGCTCTGGCCGCCTCGGTCACCTCGCCGAGCCCGGCGAGCGGCCGGCCGCGGAGCACGGCGAGGGCGTGCGCCAGCCGTACGGCCTCGATGACGTGGGCGGACGACACCGGCAGGCCCTCCTCGCGCAGCACACCGGCGGCCGCGGTGAGCCAGCGTTCGACGGGGCGATCGGCGGCGGTGAACAGGTGGTGGTACCAGCCGGGTGAGTCCACGCCGGCGCCGTACCCGCTCCACGAGCCGAGCCTGCCGTAGGTCCACGGCACCCAGGTGACCTCCACCGTGGCCTTCGGCAGGCCGCGCAGCAGCGCGTCGTCCGCTCTGGCGGGCACGGGCAGGGACAGCGCGGGCACGTGCCAGGCCCCGCAGACCACGGCGACGCGCCGGTGGCCGTCCTTGGCGGCCCTGCGGATCGCGCGCCGCATGTGCGCCTCGCGCCGGGCCTCGCGGCCGGACGGCACGTGGCCGTCGCGCACCGCTGCCATGGCCTCGGCGATGACCTGGAACGGCGTGTCGCCCCGGTGTTCGACGACGTCCTCCCACCAGCGTTCCGGGTCGTCGTAGCCGGCCGCGCGCGCCAACTCCCCCAGCGGGTCGCGGTCGGCCGGGTCGCGGTCGGCCGGGTCGCGGTCGGCCGGGTCGCGGTCGGGCAGGTCGCGGTCGGCGCCGCCGTCCTCGGGCTGCGCCGCGAGCCCGTGCGCGGCGGGCAGGTCGCAGAACCGGGCCGGCACGCCGGCGGCGACCGCGTAGCGGATCGCCTGCCACTCCGGCGAGAACTCCGCGAACGGCCAGTACGCGGCACGGCCCGGCTCGCCCGGCACGTGGGCGAGCAGCGCGACCGGGGGGACGAGACCCGGGTCGCCCGCCAGGCCGACGAGGGCGTCGGCCTCCGGTGGTCCTTCGATCAGGACGATGTCCGGTCCGAGTGCGGCCAGGTGGTCGCGTACGGCACGGGCCGAGCCGGGCCCGTGGTGCCGCACACCGAGAAGGTGCAGGTCAACGCTCGTCACGGCACGCCCGGTAGAAGTCGCGCCAGCCCTCGCGCTCGCGCACCACCGTCTCCAGGTATTCGCGCCACACCACCGTGTCCGACACCGGGTCCTGGACGACCGCCCCGACGATGCCGGCGGCCACGTCGGCCGGGCGCAGCACCCCGTCGCCGAAGTGCGCGGCCAGCGCCACGCCGCCCGTCAGCACCGAGATGGCCTCCGCCGTCGACAGCGTGCCGCTCGGCGACTTGACCTTGGTGCGGCCGTCCTCGGTGACGCCGGAGCGCAGCTCCCGGAACACCGTGACGACGCGGCGGATCTCTTCAAGCCCGGTCGCGGTCTCGGGCAGCCGCAGCGCCGCGCTGAGCTGCGCGACCCGGCGGGCCACGATCTCGACCTCCTCGTCGGCTCCGGCGGGGAGCGGCAGGACGACCGTGTTGAAACGGCGGCGCAGCGCCGACGACAGCTCGTTGACGCCCCGGTCGCGGTCGTTGGCCGTGGCGATGACGTTGAAGCCCGGGACGGCCTGCACCTCCTCGTTCAGCTCGGGGATGGGCAGCGTCTTCTCCGACAGCACGGTGATCAGCGCGTCCTGCACGTCGGAGGGCATGCGGGTCAGCTCCTCGATCCTGGCGACCGCGCCGGAGGCCATCGCCCGCATCACCGGGCTTGGCGTCAGGGCCTCCCGCGAGGGTCCTTCGGCGAGCAGCCGCGCGTAGTTCCAGCCGTAGCGGATCGCCTCCTCGGCGGTGCCCGCCGTACCCTGCACGAGCAGCGTCGAGTCGCCGCTGACGGCCGCCGCGAGGTGCTCCGACAGCCACGTCTTGGCGGTGCCGGGCACGCCGAGCAGCAGCAGCGCCCGGTCGGTGGCGAGGGTCGCGACGGCCACCTCGACGACGCGCCGCGGGCCGATGTACTTCGGGGTGATCCGTTCGCCGTCCCCCAGCACGTAGGTCGTGACCGCCCACGGCGACAGGTGCCAGCCCGGCGGCCTCGGCCGGTCGTCGTCCTTGGCCAGGATCGCCAGCTCCTCGGCGTACTGATCCTCGGCGTGCGGGCGGAGAACGTTGGTCACTGAAGCTCCTTGAGCATCTCATCGCGGAATCGGAGGGTCTCGGCGACGTTCTGCACGACGGCGTCGTCCGACAGGTCGGCGACCAGCCCGGCCAGGGCCGGGTCCACCCGCTCCGCCGCCATCCGGGCCAGTTCGCCAACGTTCCACGGCTGCACCGCCAGCGTCTCGACGATCGTGTTCAGTACGGCTTTCGCCAGCGGCGGCCCCCACGGCCCCGGCACCCCGCCCAGCAGCATGATCAACTGCCCGTCCACGGCGTGCCCCCGGACGACCTCCGCCGCCCTGACGGCGCGCTCCTCCGCCGGCAGCACCGCCAACAGGTCGGCCAGCGGCTCCCTCGCGAACAGCGCCCGCGCCCACGCGGCGTCGTGCTGCAGCACTGCGGCGCGCTCCCAGCCGACCCTGACCTCACGGGACCAGTCGCCGAGCTCCGCCGCCGTGATCTCCTCCGCGGTCAGCCCGAGGTGGCCAGGCCAGAACCCCAGCGGCGTCCGCGCTATCACCTGCTGGAGCCACCAGCCGCGCCTGCCGCTGCCGCCGGGGGCGGCGGCCCGGATCCCGTCACGTTCCATCGGCGGGTCGCAGGCGGACGGGGGGTTGACGGCGAAGCCGTCGCCGTCCCTGCCGAGGCAGCGGGCGGCGCGGGCGGCCATGCGGCGGGCCAGGCGGGACCCGGGAAGCATGGTGAGCAGGTCGGCCGCGCGGTGCCGTACCTCGCGCCTGCGGTCGTCGAGGGCGGCCTCCAGGAACGGCTCGTCGGCGGGCGACAGGCCGGACCGCAGGACGTCGAGGAAGGCGGCGCGGTCGCCCGGCGTCTCCCTGTCCCAGGCCGACGCCAGCAGGTCCCGGGCGGCGCCTGGGTCGGTCTCGCGCAGCTCGCGCAGGTGGCGGACGCGGTCGCCCCTGCTGCCGAACTCCCACATCCGCTCCCCCGCCCCGCCGTCGCCTCCGCCGGGCGCCTCGGCGAGGTAGGCCCAGGCGGGGTTCAGGCCGGCGAGCCACCGGCCGCGCCGCCCCGCGAGCACCCCCAGGTGCTCGCGGATCGAACGGTCCCGAACCCCGTGGTCCAGCAGCGCCGGCAGCAGGTACGGCGGAAGCCTCCGTTCGCGTCCGGCCGCCGCGGCGAGCCACTCGGGCAGCAGCCGTACGCGGTCGCCGCCGAGAACGGCGGTCAGCCTGGTGATCGCGGCCTCCGGCACGAGCGGGCGCTCCTCGGGCGCGGCGGGCGGCAGCGGTTCGCCGCGGCGGGGCCGCCGCCCGGCTCTCCGCCGTACCTCCTCGGCCGCCGCCGCCGACAGCAGCGCCGCCGCGGGTTCACCGTCCGCGCCCGGCGACGGCCTGCGGTCCGTGCCGATCAGGGCGGCGGATAGCAGGTCCTCCCATACGGTCCGTGCGGTCACACGACCACCGTCCGCCCGTCCTCGTCCCAGGTCGTCAACGGCACAAGGCCCCAGGGGGTCCACTCGGCGGCCACCGTGACCGGCGCGCCGCCCGACGTGGCGACGAGCGTCCACGGCGCTCCGGCCCCGGGGTGCAGCGCCAGCCCCTCACCGGAGGCGTCGGCGAGCATCCAGCCGGCCTCGCCCGCGTCCGCCCCGCCGTCCCGCACGTCCGCCCCGCCGTCCCGCGTGGGCACCACGCCGGAGAGCACCAGGGGCCACGACTCCAGCCACGGGTCGCCCGCCAGCGCCGCCGCCACCTCCCCCAGGGCCGCGGCGGGGCCGGTGCCGGGCGGAGGGCCCGTGAAGGCGTACGGCGCGGCGTGGCGGGCCGCCACCAGGGCGCGCAGCGGGACGGCTCCCGCGTAGAACGCGAGGTCGGCGTCGACCGCGGTGCCCGTCGCCAATGTGGCGTCGAGCGGCCGGCCGGGAGGGGCGAACGACAGCACCAGGGCGCTGCGGCCGGTGCGGCGTCCGCGCAGCCACACCCTGCGGGCGATCAAGCGGTCCTGCTCCTCGTCGCGGAGGCCGAGCACGTCCCACACGTCGCGGACGCCCGCGCCCGCCAGCACCTCCTCCCTGGTGACGGGGAAGCCGATCCTGCTGCGGACCGTGCGGACGAGGTCTGCGGGCAGCCCTGCCCTGCCCCGGTAGGCGGCGGTCAGCAGGTAGAGCAGCCCGTACTCCCCGAGGAGGCGGCCCGGCCAGTCCTCGCCGCTCAGCGTGGCGCCGAGCCGGGCGACGGCCCCGGCCACACCAGGGGCCTGGGCGTCGACCAGGCGCCTGGCCACGTCGTCCCAGTGGGCGTGGCCGGCGGCCTTGGTGCCCGCGATGCCCTGCCGTATCTGGTCGGTGAGCCATCGCTCCAGCTCAAGCAGGCCGGTGGACACCCGCTGCTCGCGCTGCTCGGCGCGGCGCGCCGAGGCGTCCCGGCCCCCCGCGCCGTCCCTCCCGGCGGCCGTCGAGTCCTCGATCACCTGACGCACACTAGCCAGCTAGACCGACATTTCATGACCGGTTATGTAAATCCTTGATTGGCTATGCCAATCTGATGCAGCAGACATCCTCGGCCTGCCCGCACCCGCCGGGAAGACGGATGATTGTCTGAGAAGAGCCCGTGGGAAGAATTCGGGCGAACACCTTCCAAGGAGGTCAACGGTGACCCGCCAGCTCGTCTCCATCATCGGCGGCAAGGACGCCCCGTCGGTCGCGTCCTACACGTCCATCAACCCCGCACGCACCGGCGAGACCGTGGCCACCGTGGGGCTCGCCGACGCGGAGACCTTCGCCGCGGCCTGCCGTACCGCCAGGAACGCCCAGCGCGAATGGGCCCGCGTGCCCGCGCCCGTCCGCGGGCGCGTCATCGCCTCGATCGGACGCCTCGTCGAAGCGAACGCCGAAAGCCTCGCGCGGCTCGTCACCGAAGAGATCGGCAAGCCCTACGCCGAAGCGCTGGGCGAGGTCCGGGAGATCGTCGACACCTGCGACTTCTTCCTCGGCGAAGGCCGGCGCCTGTACGGCCAGACCGTGCCGTCGGAGATGCCCGACAAGAACCTGTTCACCTTCCGGGTACCGGTCGGCGTCGCCGCCGTCATCACCGCGGGCAACTTCCCCGTCGCCGTCCCGGCCTGGTATCTCATCCCCGCGCTCCTGTGCGGCAACACCGCCGTCTGGAAGCCCGCGGAATACGCGGCGGCCTCCGCCCACGCGCTCTACCGGCTGTTCACCGCGGCCGGGCTGCCCGACGGCGTCCTGAACCTCGTCTTCGCCGACGGCTCCTCCACCTTCGCCGGCCTCGAACTCGCCCTCACCGAAGGCACCGTGCAGAAGGTCGGCTTCACCGGCTCCACCGCCGTCGGCCGCGCCGTCGGCGAACTCTGCGGTCGCCACCTCCAGTCGCCCTGCCTGGAACTCGGCGGCAAGAACCCCATGGTCGTCACCCCCGACGCCGACCTGGACCTCGCGGTCGAAGGCGCCCTGTTCTCCGGCTTCGGTACGGCAGGCCAGCGCTGCACCTCCCTCGGCACCGCGATCGTGCACGAATCCGTGCACGCCGACTTCACCGCCCGCCTCGCCGCCGCCGTCGCCTCGGCCAAGGTCGGCGAGCCGACGGGGGACGTGGTCTACGGCCCGCTGCTGGACACCCGGTTCGCCGAGCGCTACGAGGAATACCTCGACTGGATCGAGCCGCACCACACCGTCGTCACCGGCCCCACCGGACGCATCACGCAGGACAACCCCAGGGGCGGCTTCACCGGCGAGGGCGGCCTCTACTACCACCCCGTCGTCGTCGACGGCGTCCGGCCCGACGACCAGATCTTCCTTGAGGAGACCTTCGGCCCCCTCGTCGGCATCGCGACCTACCGCACCCTGGACGAGGCCATCGAACTCGCCAACCGCCCCGGCTACGGCCTCTCCTCGTCGATCTACACCACCGACCCCGCCTCCGCCTTCCGCTTCCGCGAAGGCATCGGCGCCGGCATGGTCAGCGTCAACAACTCCACCTCGGGCGCTGAAGCCCACCTGCCCTTCGGCGGCAACGGCAAGTCCGGCAACGGCAGCCGCCAGTCCGGCATGTGGGTGCTCGACCAGTTCACCCGCTGGCAGTCCATGAACTGGGACCACAGCGGCCGCCTGCAGAAGGCCCAGATGGACGTCGCCGAGATCACCCCCGACCTCGACTACCGCCTCTGACCCGCCCCGTCAGGCCGGTTCCCCGCCGGCCTGACCACACAACAGCTCACGCGGACAGCCGGATCTCGGTAGGGGCCACGATGGGCTGCTCGACGGCCTCGGGGACCGGCTCGTCCTCGTAGTAGAGCTCCAGGGCCTCCCGCGCGCCGACAGGTCTTCCTCTCTGTAGAGAGGCGTGGCGCGGGCGGGACTCGCCTTATGGGGTTTGCCGACGGTCGAATATGCTGCGGGATGACGTGTGCCTTGCGTCGCGCCCCGCTCGTCCCTAGAGGAGCTGTTCACATGTACAAGGAGTTCGCGGCCGAGGTCGTGATGTGGATGATCCCCGTGATCGTGCTCATCGGCCTTGCGATCATGATCACGGCCTGACGTGGATGACGCGGGGACCTTGGAGGTCCCCGCGCGCTGTCTATCGCAGGATTCTGACGTCGTCGACGCCCGCCTCGACGAGGGAGGCTCCGGCGGCGTCGGCGGCCTCGACCACGATGCGGACGGTCTGGCCGGCGAAGCCGCTGATGTCTGCGGTGGCGGTCGCCCAGGAGCCATTGCGGTTGACGGCCGCGCCGGGCTGCTGGAGGACCTGGTTCGTGGTGGCGCCGACGACCTTGACCTTGAGGTGGTCGGCGTTGCTGGAGTTGCTGCCGTGGGCGAGATACCAGGCGAAGCTCAGGGTGAGCGGGCCGGGCGCGGGCAGTGTGATGGGCGGCGACTGGACGGTCGTGGTGCCGCCGTCGAGGTCGTGGGCTCCGGCGGATGATCCGGCGAGGCGGCCGGTGACGAGGGCGTGGGTTCCGCCGGCGGTGGTGCCGAGCTGCTTGGGGCCTCCGCTTGAGGTGGCCTCGGGGTCGCCGCGTTCCCACTGGCCGGAGGTGGCGGTGTCGGTGCCGCCGGGGTCGGTGATCCAGCCGGTCGCGGTTTCGAAGGTGTCCGACCAGACCGTGGCGGGCGGTGCGCCTCCGCAATGCTGCGCCTCCTTGCCGATGATGCGGTAGACGCAGTCGGAGTATTCGAGGAAGCGGAGCACGGCCTCGCGGTTGCGTGTGGTCTGCGGCACGATCTGCTCGTCGGGCGGGTAGAAACCGGGCGAGGCGCTCACCGGATACATCTCGAAGGTGAAGCTGAAGATCTTGTGGACGCCCCACAGGTAGTCGTCGATGCCGCCGTCTGTCACGTAGAGGTCGCTCGCCTGCTGGGCGGTGTAGCCGTTCGTCGAGGCCATGTTCTGGCCGAGGGCGGCGTGGGCGTCACGGTCGTCCTGGGTGAGTCCGGGGGCGGTGTCGTTGAAGGTGTAGCCGTACGGCCACAGGATCAGCTCGCCGTAGGTGTGCCAGTCGATGTGCGACCTGATCTGCTGGACTCCCCCGACGACCCGGCCGCGCACAAAGTCGGCCACGGCCTTCACCTCGGGCGCCGACTCCGCCGAGGGGCCCCGGTAGGTCTCGCTGGACGGTGAACTGGACGATCCGCCGCAGCAGCCCCAGTTGAAGTCCCAGTTACGGTTCATGTCGGTGCCGACGGCGGAGGATCCGCTGTTCGGCTGGCGGTTCTTACGCCATGTCCGGTAGGACCCGGTGGCGATGTCGTATTCGCCGCCGTCGGGGTTCAGATCCGGCATGATCCAGATTTCGCGGGTGTCGACCAGGCCGGTGATCCGAGCGTCGGTGCCGTAGCCGTCGGTGAACAGGTTGAGCAGGTAGATCGCCATCTCGACGGTGAGGTGCTCGCGTGCGTGCTGGTGGTGGGTGAACAGCACCTCGGGCTCGTTCTCGTCGGAGTTCACGTTGTCGCTGATCTTGATGGCCATCAGGTCGCGGCCCTGATGCGACGTGCCGTAGCTGATCTTCTTGGCGACCGAGGGGTGGTCGGCCACGATCCGGTCCACGGCGGCGGTCATCTCGGCGTAGGTGTGGTAGCCGGAGTCCGCCGGGGGGAAGTCCGCGAGCCGGCCCGTCTTGGGGCCGAGCTGGTGGGGCAGCACGGTGACGGCATACCCCTGCGCCTTGACGGCGGCGATCTCGCTCTCCGTCGCCGTCACGACGACCGAGGACTTGGCGACCTCGTCGATCAACGCACCGGTGCGGGCGATGGCCGTACGCTGCTGGGCGGTGGACGGCCCCTCGACGCGATACTGCCGACTGGGTAGTGGTTCCGCCGCCGCTCCCGCCGCGCTGATCCCCGCGGCTAACAGGAGCACAAGGGCGGTTAAGGCAGTGATGAGATGCCTTCTCACCATTTCCTCCTTGGGAGGGTGCGCTGTCGGGGGTTGGCGCGCACCTCTTACTGAGAGTCAGGCCCAGCAGCCATGCTTGAAAGACCCAAATTTCCACACTTTCCGGACGCCACCCCTGCACCGCCCCTGTGCACACGCCGACACAACCGCGCTCCGCGCCGCCCATGACGGCGCCTGGAAGCATGGCCGGGAGCGATCGGGACGCCGCTGGAGAGGTGGCGGAATAGTTGAAGCGTCAACTATTGTTGTGGGGAGCATTCAGAGCGTCGGACGCCCGACAAGGAGGAGGCACGATGCCCGCCATCACCGCAGACACGCTGACCCTGCCCCGCCTGCCGCACCTGCCCGAGACCGGTACGGCATGGCGCAAGGTGGCCAAGGTCATTACCGCCGCGCGGCAGGTCGAGGGCGAGGGCTTCGTCGTACGGCGCCCCTTCCCCGGCGTGGACCTGGCGCTTGCCGACCCGTTCCTGCTCCTCGACCACATGGGCGCCGTGGAATACGCTCCCGGCGAGGCCAAGGGGACCCCGTGGCATCCGCACCGGGGCTTCGAGACCGTCACCTACATGATCGACGGCGCGTTCCAGCACCAGGACACGACGGGCGGCGGCGGGCTGATCACCGACGGCGCGACTCAGTGGATGACCGCGGCCTCGGGCATCCAGCACATCGAGCAGCCTCCGCCGGAGCTGGTCGCCAGCGGCGGCCTGTTCCACGGTGTGCAGCTCTGGGTCAACCTTCCGAAGGCCCAGAAGTGGCTGCCTCCGGCGTACCAGGACATCCGCGCCGGTGACGTGACCCTGCTCGCGGCCGACGACGGCGCGTCACTGGTACGGCTGATCGCCGGCGACGTCGCGGGCTACCAGGGACCCGGCACCACCCACACGCCGATCACCTACCTGCACGCCACGGTCGCGCCCGGAGCCAGGCTCGCCCTGCCGTGGCCGGAGAACTTCAACGCCTTGGTCTACGTGCTGAGCGGAAGCGGAAGCGCTGGCGAGGAAGGGCGTCCGCTCAACGAGGGGCAGCTCGCGGTCTTCGGGCCGGGGTCCGCGCTGTCGGTGCGGGCCGCGGACACGCAGCCGCAGGCGTCGCAGTCGGGCTGGGAGATCCTCGTGCTCGGCGGGCTGCCGATCCGGGAGCCTGTCGCCCGCTACGGGCCGTTCGTCATGAACACCCGCGCCGAGATCGTCCAGGCGTTCGAGGACTTCCAGGCCGGGCGCATGGGCGTGGTGCCCGCACAGAAGATCGCCCACCGCACGTCGAGCGACGAGTCGCTCTGACCTCAGGCTCCCCGGTGCCCGCCGTTCCACAGCCGGCGGGCACTGGGGGCACCACCTTCCCGCCGGCTGCTTCGGCCGTGACCGCGAGCCGACGCCGAGCCTGCGGCGACCGCCTTCCCGGCCGGACAGCATGCACCAATCCCGTAGGACCGGAGGCTCGCGCTGTCGGCGTCTAGCGGCCGATGATCCGTGAGACCCCGCTGACCAGGCCCGGCGGCGCGTAGCGCCCCAGGGCGGCGATGACCTTGTAGCGCAGGGAGGGAATGCTCACGCGCACGCCCCTGGCCAGATCGCGGATCGCGACGTCGGCCACGCGGTCGGCCGACAGCCAGAGGGGGCCGGGGAGGCCGGACATGTCGATGTCGGCCCGCCGGTGGAACTCCGTGCGCACGAATCCGGGGCAGAGCGCCATGACGCGGACGGGCGAACGGCCGAGTCCCGCCGCGATGGACTCGCTGAGGTTGACCACGTAGGCCTTGGTCGCGCCGTACGTGCTTCCGGTGAGGAAGGCGGCGACCGACGAGACGTTGATCACGCCGCCGCGGCCCCTGGCGACCATGCCGGGGAGGGCCGCGTGCGTGAAGCGCAGCACCGCCTCGCAGTGGACGCGCAGCATGCGCAGCTCGTCCTCGATCGATACCTCCAGGAACGACCCGGTGTGGCCGAACCCGGCGTTGTTCACCAGCAGGTCGACGTCCTCGCGCAGGCGCCGCTCGACCGTCTCCAACCCCTCGTCGGTGGCGAGGTCCGCGGCGAGCACCTCGACGCCGACGCCGTAGCGGAGGCGCATGTCGCGGGCGGTCTCCTCCAGGCGCTCCGCGTCGCGGGCGGACAGGACCAGGGAGAAGCCGTCGGCCGCGAGCCGCCGGGCGAACGCCGCGCCGATGCCGGCGGTGGCCCCGGTGATGAGAGAGGTCGGCATGGTGATCAGCCTAGTGGTGCGAGGGGGCGCGAGAGGGGCCCTTCCGCTCTGCGCCCGGCCGGGCGGCGGGCCCGGGTGAGGGCCGCGCGGGAGACCGGGCAGAGGGCCGGGTAGGGACCGCGCACAGGGCGCCGGACAGGGGAAGGCCCTCGCCACGGGAGGGGGTCGCAGCGAGGGCCTCTTGCGCGGTCAGGCGGCCGGCAGGTGGCCGCCGTCCCGCGTCCGCGGCCCGGTCCCTGGCAGGAGGCGCCGGGCCGCGGTGTGGGATCAACGTCCGATGTTGGCGGGGTGGCCGATCGCCAGGCCCGAGTCGACGTCGAAGAAGTGCAGGTTGTGCGTGTCGACCGCCAGCTCGATGTTCTGGCCGGGACGCACGTGGCTGCGGGCGTTGACGCGGGCCGTCCACAGCGACTTGCCGCCCACGAGCGGGAGGCTGGTGTCGGTGTCGTCGCCCTGGTCGGCGGCGGCCACGGTGTCGCGGTGCTCGACCGGCGGGGCGTCGATGAGGAACAGCACGTTGATCTCGCTGCCCAGTTCCTCGGTCACCTCGGCGCGGGCCGGGATGCGCACCCAGCCGTTGCTGACGTTGCCGTTGGCGGCGACGGAGTCCTCGAAGTCCGAGGGGCGGATACCGAGGATGACCTTGCGCCCGAAGTACTGGTCGAGGCCCGGCTTGTCGTGGAAGGTCGAGTCGGGCACCGGCAGGCGGTAGCCGGCGAACGCGACGGCGGTGCCGCCGTCCTTGACCAGCTCGGCCGTGACGAAGTTCATGGACGGGGAGCCCATGAAGCCCGCGACGAACAGGTTGACCGGCTTGTCGAAGAGGTTCTGCGGCGTGTCGACCTGCTGGAGGAGACCGTCACGCAGCACACAGACGCGGTCGCCGAGGGTCATGGCCTCGACCTGGTCGTGGGTGACGTAGACGGTGGTGACGCCGAGACGCTCGTGCATCTGGTTCAGCGAGGCGCGCATGGAGACGCGGAGCTTGGCGTCGAGGTTGGAGAGCGGCTCGTCCATGAGGAACGCCTGCGGCTCGCGGACGATCGCGCGGCCCATCGCGACACGCTGACGCTGACCACCCGAGAGGGCGGCCGGCTTGCGCTTCAGGTACTGCTCCAGGCCGAGCATCTTGGCCGCCTCGTTGACCCGCTTCTGGATCTCCGATTTCGGCATCTTGCGCAGCTTGAGGCCGAAGGCGAGGTTCTCCTCGACCGTCATGTGCGGGTAGAGGGCGTAGTTCTGGAACACCATGGCGATGTCGCGGTCCTTGGGCGGCAGGTGGTTGACCACCTTCTCGCCGATGCGGATCTCGCCGCCGCTGATGTCCTCAAGTCCGGCGACCATCCGGAGTGCGGTGGATTTTCCGCAGCCGGACGGACCGACCAGAACCATGAACTCGCCGTCCCTGATCTCAAGGTTCAGGCTGTTCACGGCCTTCACGCCGCCGGCGTACACCTTGTCGACGTTGGTTAGAACGATGGATGCCATGCCAGTCCTTCGCGCTCCGGAACCGCCCCACGGAGACGGCCCGCCCCGTAGGTATTTACCACCGGAAGTGGATACGTTTTCATGCATCCCACCCGAAAGGGACAAGCGTGTCAAGCCCTATGGGAATACTGGCTTGTCAGCACCAAGTCGTTATCCCTTCGGGCTATCCATCGCCATGGAAACATGATGGAATCGTTTCCATGAAGGTCAGCGGGCATCACCGTATAACGATCAAGGACGTCGCCGCCGCGGCGGGCGTCGGCGTGGCGACCGTGTCCCGCGTCCTGTCCGGCGGGTCGGCCAGCCCCGAGACACGCGAACGCGTGCTCGCCGCAGCCGCGCGGCTCGACTACCGCCCGAGCGCGCTCGGGCGCAACCTCAGACAGCGCAGAACCGGAGGCATCGCCCTCCTCGTCCCCGACATCACCGACACCTTCTACGGCAGGCTCACCGAAGGGGTCCTGTCCTGCGCCCGATCCGCCGGCGAACCCGTGATGATCGGCGCCACCGGCGACGACCCCGAACTGGAAGCCGAGCTCATTGGCACGTTCCTGGAACAGAGTGTCGACCGGGTGATAGCCGTGCCCTGCGGCGACGCCGACACCTGGACCCCCGCGCTGCGCGCCGGACTCACCGTGGTCTTCGCCCACCGGCGGCCCCCCGGCCGCGACGACGTGCCCGCCGTGCTCTCCGACGACCGGCTCGGCGTCCGCACCGCCGTGGAATACCTCGCCGGCCTCGGCCACCGCCGCATCGCCTACCTGGGCGGCCCCGGCCAAGGCCCGCGCCTACGCGCCTTCCGCGACACCCTCGCCGCCCTCGGCATCACCCTCGACGACGAGCTCGTCGTCTCCGCCCGCGCCGCCCGCGACTCCGCCTACGCGGCCGCCTCGGGGCTGTTCCAGCACAGGCCCGACCTCACCGCTGTCCTCGCCGGAGGCAACGTCCTCGGCGAGGCCGCCGTCCTCGCCGCCCGCGAACTCGACCTGCGCCTCCCCCGCGACGTCTCCATCGTCATGTTCGACGACGTCCCCTGGGCCGAACTGTGCTCCCCGCCCCTCACCGTCATCGCCCAGCCCGCGCAGGACATCGGCTACCGCGCCGCCGAACTCGTCATGCGCGAGAGTGCCCGCCGCACCCGCGACACCGTCCTGCCCACCGAACTCCTCGTCCGCGGCAGCTGCGGTCCCCGCCGCTGACCCGCGCACGCCCACCTAGAACGCCCGTCCGCGACGCCCGTCCGCCACGCCCGCGGGTCGCGCCTGCCCCAGCGCGGCGGGACATGCGGCGGAACATGCGATGAAACGCCTGTGGAGACGGGCTCGCGCCCCGGAGCGCACGCGCTCGCGGTGAGGGCGCGGCGCGGGTCCTCCCGGCCCTCGACGGCCGGTTTTCCTGCCCAAACCCCAAGCTCGGGGCATTTTCGCGCTGCGGTCAAGTATGCCTGAAGCCGGAACCCGTCAACCGGAGATCGCGCAGCCGTACACATCACTCATACGTCGAGTAAATACCTGTCTTTCGCGTGTCCCGATAGAGGGCGACAGAGCCCGCCGCGTACTACAAACCGCCTTGAGAAACCCGTCGCGGTGCCACCGGAAGGCATCCGTGCCGGCGGTTCCACGCGGACCGCTCGCACGGGGGTCGAAGGTCCGGGTGGCCACGCGGGACGCCACGTCCGAGCCACGGACGTCAGGACGGCACAGCGTGCGGCACGTCAGTGCCCGCGCCGCCCGCACGCGGCCCGACGACAAGGATTGATTTGAACAGTATCTGTGCTCTGCGCACCACAGTCGCGTCCATGGTCGCGATCGCCGCGATGAGCGTCACACCAGAGGCGATCGCCCAGCAGGACCGTTCCAAAACCGATAAGCGCGTCACGCGCGCCGAGTCGGTCGACGCGGTCAATCAGCGCGCGGCCCGCAAACGAGTCGTCCCCAAACGTGTGATCCACCGTACGTGGACGACATCGGTCAAGCCCAAGATCAGGTTCAAGGGCAGGAAGGCCAAGAGTTCTCCGGGAAAGAACAAGGCGATCGCGTTTCGCCTCGTGGTCCAGCGGGCGTGGTCGATGCGCCAGTTCCGCTGCCTCGACAGTCTCTGGACCCGTGAGAGTAACTGGAACCACCGCGCCCAGAATCCGTCATCTGGGGCCTACGGCATTCCTCAGGCGCTTCCCGGTCGCAAAATGAGCGGGGTCGCCAGGGATTGGCGCATCAACCCGGCCACGCAGATCCGCTGGGGGTTGAAGTACATCAAGGGCCGCTACGGAACCGCGTGCGGCGCGTGGGGACATTTCCAATCGCGCAACTGGTACTGAAGTCAATTTGAGTATTCCCCAGCCCCCGCCTCGACCTCGCCGATCCGGCCGGTCCGGGGAACGGGGATGGGAAACGCCGGCTGAGTGCCCGGGGGAAGGGTGCGCTCAACGATGCCCGGGGTCCGCGCGCGGACCCCGGGCACACGTCAGCTCGCCACGCCGCGCGGCAGCATGGTCATCGCCTGGACCAGCATGCGCAGCCCGAACTCGAACTCGTCGTCATGGTCGCACGTCGCGAGCAGCGCGGCCATGTCGGCGACCTCGGGGAACCGCGCCGGGTCCACGCTGCCGCCGAGCGACCCTCCCCCGCCGGCCGGGTCGAAGGACGGCGTGACCCCGACCTCCCGCAGCAGCGAGCCCACGATGTAGGCGACGACGGCCCGCAGCATGCTCACCGCCTGCGGCCGGTCGAACCCGGCGCTGCGGAACGTGGCCAGGGCCCGCTCGGTGGGGAGGAGCCCCGTCGGCGACTTGAGCTGACGGGTGAGGACGACCACCGTGCACCGCGGATACTGCAGGGCGATCTGCCGAAAGGCCCGCGCCTGGGCGACGACGCGGTCTTCCCAGGGGGCCGCAGCGTCGTCGGTGAACTCGAACTTGGAGAAGACGTGCTCGGCCACGCCGTCCAGGAGGGCCGACTTGTTGGGAATGTGGTTGTAGAGCGACATCGCCCCCGCGCCGAGCTCGTGTGCGATGCGGCGCATGGACACCGCGTCCACACCTTCACGCTCGATCAGCCCGATGGCCGCGGTGACGATGCGCGCTTTGGAGAGGGGCTCCGGCTTCATATCAGCCTTCATAGCGGCATTCCCCTGTCCACGTCTCCATTACCACGTCTGCCGCGCCGACTTCCCTCCCCCCACCTGCGCCTCCACCCGCATCGCGCACCCCGCGCCGAAGGCAATTGACAAATGAATTTTTCAATTGGCACCATGGAGCGCGTGGACGTGATCGATACGGAACTCACCGTCGTCCGGGAGGCCGAGCGGTTGCGGGGCACCTTGTCGCCGCTGCGCAAGCGCCTGCTCGCGGAGCTGCGGGAACCCGCCTCGGCCACCGGCCTGTCGGCCCGGCTCGGCGAGAGTCGGCAGCGGGTCAACTACCACCTGCGGGAGCTGGAGAAGGCCGGGCTCGTCGAGCTTGTGGAGCTGCGGCAGCGGCGCGGCCGTACTGAGAGACTGCTGCGCGTCACCGCGCACGCGGTGATCGTCGCTCCGGAGGTGATCGGAGAGCTCGGGCCCGCGGGGCAGGACCGGTTCGCCGCCGAGGCCCTCATCGCGGCCTCCGCCCGCACGGTCTCGGAGGTGGCGGCCATGCGCGACCGCGCGGCCGAGCAGGGCAAGCGGCTGCTCACCTTCTCCGTCGAGACCGAGGTGGGCTTCGCCCGGCCCGCCGACGTCGAGCGCTTCGCCACACGCCTGGCCGAGCTGATCGCCGATCTGGCCGGGGAGTTCGACACCGGCGAGACGTCCCGTCCCTACCGGATCGCCGTCGGAGGCCACCCCGGCACGGCAGACCGGGCAGCAGAGCGGACAGCAGCAGAGCAGACGAAGGAGACATCATGACCGAGCAGAGGGCGTTCCGCGTCGAGCAGGCGATCGAGGCGCCTGCCGAGGAGGTGTGGAACGCGCTGACCAGGCTCGACCAGGTGAGCGAATGGTTCGGCTGGGACCACCCCGGCATCGGCGACGAGATCCGGTTCATCTTCGCCGACCACGCCGAGCATGCTCCACCCGACAGCATCACCTGGGACAACGGCCAGGCGATCACGCTCGTGCCGGACGACCGCCGCACGGTCGTGCGGGTCACCATGGCAGGACCCGCCGGTGACGCCGACTGGGAGGGGTTCTACGACGGGCTGCGGGAAGGGTGGCGCACGTTCTTCGCGCAACTGCGCTTCTGGCTTGAGCGAAAGCCCGCGGGGCGCCGCCGTACGCTCTTCCTGACCGGTACGGCCACGGCCTCGGCGGCCCTCGCCGCCGCCTCGGCGGGAGGGGTTCGGGAGGTCTGGCATGAGAGCGTCTACCAGCGCGTCGTGGTCGACGGCGGCGGGCACCTGATCGCGCTCGAGGCACAGCGCCCGCTCTCCGACGACGCGGCGGGCCCGATCGGCGTCACCGTGGCGGCCTACGGCCTGCCCGACGCGGCGTTCGCGGAGCTGCGGGAGCGCTGGGAGTCCCGCTGGTCGGCCGCCGCGCGGGACGCCGAGGTCACCCTCTGACGGCGGCCGGGCTGCGGCGCTCAGACGGTCAGCACGCGCTCAGACGGTCAGCACGAACAGGAAGGCGCCCGCGGCGACGGCCAGCACACCGATCCAGGCGAGGAGCCCGTCGGCCTTGTGCCCGAGCGGCCGGTTCTCGTGGAGGGCCCGCTGCACGCGCGCGTAGCGCAGGCCGGTGCGCGCCAGCAGTACGGCACCGCAGAACGCGGCCATGACGAACGCGGCGGTGTCCAGGGCGGGCGCCCGGACACGCAGCGTCATACCGGCCGCGCCGAGGCCGCCGACCGCGAGCGCGGTGGCCGTGCGCACCCACGCGAGCCGGGTGCGCTCGCTCGGCAGCCCGGGGTCCCAGATGCCCGGTTGCTCGCGCCGGTTCATGCCAGCCCGGCCACGAGCACCAGGACAAGCGCGAGTACGGCCACCGCCGCCACGCCGTACCCGAGCACCGGGGCCAGGGCGGGGGTGGGCAGGGGGGTATCGCTGCGAATCGCGCGCTCCACGCGGCGCCAGCGGGGGTAGGACATGAGGGCCGCGGCGGTGGACAGGGTGATGAGGAGGATGGCGAGCAGGGTCCGGAGCCAGGGGGTGAACGCCCCGGTGGGCACGGCGGCGATCGCCACCCCGGCGGCGCTGAGTGCCAGGGAGGTGCTGAGCCAGGTGAGGTAGGTGCGTTCGTTGGCCAGCGTGAATCGGGGGTCCGGCTCTTTTCCCTGGGCATTCATGAATTCAGGCTAATTTCGCCTTATTTCCCATCCGAAAGGCGGGTTGGCGACACTCACCCAGAGTGACGGTCCGGTGCCGTACATCATCCAGCCCGGTGCTCTTGCCGCACCCGGTGGCCCACCGGTCGGCCGGAGCCCCCGGACGGCCCCGGACCGCGGGCCGCCCCGGGGGGCAGGCGGATCAGGCGGATCAGGCGGGTCAGGTGGATCAGCCGCAGGCCGCGGTGATGGAGCTGACGTGCTGAGCGGTGTCGGTCACGACCTTCTGGGCGGCGTCCACCGCGTTGTTGGCGTTCTCGACGGTGATGCTCTCGTAGGTTTTGGCCAGCCCGTTGGCGGCCTCCTCCAGCGTGGTGTTGCCGGCCTTCTCGGCGGTGCTTCTCAGGTTGGCCGCCGCCTCGTTGAGCGCCTTCTCCAAGGCGGCCGGGTCGGTCGCCAGGCCGACGACCTTGCCGGCGAGGTCGGTAGCGATCTTGGCGGCTTCTGCGCATGCCTGGACTTTGTCCACGGCGTTGTTGACCTCTTGGATTTCGCTGCACCCGGTCAGGAGAACCGCGGCCAGCGCGGCGGTGGCGATGGGGGCGTGACGCCGCGAGATGAGTCGCATGCCTGTGACACTACCCAACGGGAGGCGGCGCCGACGGGAATACGGAGGGGGGCGCGAGGCCGCCGCCGGCCTCGCCATACGATCGCCAGAGGGGCTGGGAAGGGGAGAGACCATGAGCACCTGTGAACATCTTCGCGCCGCGGACGACCCGGCGCCGCACACGACCGAGGGGTGCGAGGAGTGCCTTGAAATCGGATCAAGCTGGGTGCATCTTCGTAAGTGCCTGACATGTGGGCATATTGGCTGCTGCGACTCCTCGCCCAACCGGCATGCCACGGCCCACCACCGCGAGACGTCACACCCCGCCATCACGTCCTTCGAACCCGGCGAACACTGGCGGTGGTGCTACGTGGACGGCATCGTCGGCTGACCCCCGGTCGCGCTCGGTCGCTCTCGGTCGCGGTCGGTCGCGGTCAGTCCCGCTCCAGGGTGGCCTCCTCGAAGTCGAGTTCCTGCATGACGCGCCGGAGCACCTCGTCGTCGATGCGGCGTTCGTCGCGGAGCCGTACGAGCACGTCGCGCTCGGCCTGCAGCATCTCGCGCCGCAGCCGCCGGTAGACCGTGCTCGGGGTCTCCTCCCCCGCCGGTCCCGTGCCGCCGCCGAGCCGCTCCCAGGCGTGCAGGGCGCGGCGTTCGGCGCGCGTGCGCAGGTGGTCGACCACCTCCGCGTGCACGTCGGAGACGCCGTTCCTGGTGAGCTCCTCCAGGGTGGCCAGAGCCTGCTCCGCGGCGGCCTGCTGGGCGGCGGCCTCGGCCAGGTTGTCCTCGTACACCTCCCGATCGGCGGTCACGCCAAGCCTGCGGATCACCCTCGGGAAGGTGAGCCCGTGGACGAGCAGCGTCGCCACGACGGTGGTGAAGGTCAGGAAGAGCAGCAGGTCGCGTTCGGGGAAGCCGGCGGGCATGGCGAACGCCGCGGCCAGGGACACCACCCCGCGCATGCCCGCCCACGAGATCACGCCGACGTGCTGCCAGGGCGGTGAGGGGTCGATGTCACGGATCTTGCGGGAGAGCCGGCGCGGCAGGTAGGTGCCCGGTATGACCCAGACGACCCGGGCGACCACCGCCGCCGCGTAGACGGCGAGCGCGTAGGCCGCGAGCGTCCACGCGCTATGCCCCGACAGCCCCTCCATGATCGGCTTGACCTGCAGCCCGATCAGTGCGAAGACGACCGCCTCCAGCACGAAGGTGATCACTTTCCACACGGCATCGGAGATCAACCGGGTGCCGAAGCCGCTGCGGGGCATCCGGTGGCCGAGGTAGAGGCCGACGATCACGACGGCGATGACGCCCGAGGAGTGGAGCAGCTCGGCGGCCACGTAGGCGGCGAACGGCACGAGCAGCATGACGGTGTTCTCCACGAGCGGATCGCGGAGACGCGCGAGTATCCAGGTCAGGGGGATGGCGATGGCGAACCCCACCGCCACTCCCCCGACCGACGACAGCACGAACTGGGAGACCGCGCCGAGCATGCTGATGCCCTGGCCCATCACCGCGCCGACCGCGACGCGGTAGGCGGTCAGAGCGGTCGCGTCGTTGAACAGGCTCTCGCCCACCAGGATCGTGATCAGGCGGCGGGGAAGCCGCAGCCTGCGCGCCACGGCCACCGCCGCCACCGCGTCGGGCGGCGCCACGATCGCGCCGAGGGCGAACGCGGCGGCGAGCGGCAACCCGGGCAGGAGCCAGTGCACCACCAGTCCGACGACGAACATGCTGAACAGCACGAGCCCGACCGACAGCAGGCCGACGGCCCGCCTGACGTCGCGAAGGCGCAGGTAGGAGCTGTCCAGCGCGGAGGAGTAGAGCAGCGGCGGCAGGAAGACCAGCAGGATCAGCTCGGGGTCGATCTCGTAGGCCGGAACGCCCGGCACGAACGAGACCAGCAGCCCGGCCAGCACCAGAAGCAGCGGCCCGGGCAGGTCGCGCCTGCGGGCGAAGCCCGCCACCGCGACCGCCCCGACGGGGAGCAGGAGAAGCTGAAGCGCGGTCGTCGTGTTCACGCTTCCCCCTGAACTCGGCCCATGGCCGCGACAGGCCCTCGCACAGGGTTCAGCGTACGGCGTGCGCGGCGGTGAGCCGCGCGTCGCCCCTACCAGTCGTGGCGTTCGCCCCTCCGGCGGCGCTCGCCCCGGCGCTCACCGCGCCCCCCGCGCCCCCCGCGCTCGCCTCGCGGTTCGGGCGCCTGGTCGTAGCCCGGCTCGTCGTACTGCCGGTCGTAGCCGGGGTCGCCGTAGCCGCCGTGCTCCTGCTCGGGGCGCATGCGCTCCCCCGTCGTGTACATCTGGTCGGGCACGTAAGGGCGGGGCATGTGCGTGTCGATGTCGGGCTGCGCGTAGTCCGCCCCTCCCGGGTGGCGCATCCCGAGCGGGTCCACGGCGTCGAGGGGCCCGCCCTGCGACCCGTAGGCCTGGGCCTGCGGCCCCGCCGCGCCGTATGGGTCGGCGGGCACGCCGTACGGATCGGGCGGGACGCCGTGCTGGTGCGGCTGCCCGTAGGAGCCGCCGGCGTCGGTGCCGTACTGCCGGCCGGGGTAGGCGTCGGACGGCTCGGGTCGGCGGCGTCGGCCGTAGGTCTCGGAGGTGCCGGGGTCGCCAGGGCCGTAGTGCTGCTGTTGGGCGTAGGCGTCGGCCCCGTAGCCGTCGCCCGCGTAGCCGTCGGACGCGTAGGGATCGGCGGCGTACGGCTCCGCGGGGGCCTCGGCCCGCGCCCCCCGGGGGGTGCCGTAGGTCGTGCCGGCGAACGGGTCGGCGGCCTGGTCGGCACGGGGCCGGGCGGCGTAGGGGTCGGCGGACTGCCCGCCGAGGCCCGGATAGGAGTCCCCGGGGCCGCCGTAGGGGTCGGCCTGCCGGCCGTAGGGGTCGGGCGCCTGCCTGCCGGGCATGTCGTAGGGCTCGTCCGCCGCGGGACGCTGCTGCGGGGGCGTGCCGTAGGAGCCGGTGTGCGGTCCGCTGAGGGGCTGGGAGCCGTAGCCGGGGTCGGCGGCGTGGGCGGGCTGGGCGGACTGGGCGGACTGCGCGGCGAAGCCGTGGGGGTCGGTGCGCGGCGGGGCGCTCGCGGCGGGTGACCTGAAGGGGCCGCCCGGCATCTGGTAGACGGGCTCGGCGTCGGCCTGGCCGTACGGCAGGGCGTCGCCGACGATCATGTTCTCCCTGGGCACGACCTCGCCGGGCCCCGGATAGCCGCCGACGGGCCTCTCCGCGCCGCGGGCGACCAGCACGTCGTTGGGGCCGACCGTGGGCGCCGAGCGCTCCTCCACCGCCGGCGAGACCTGCGTCTCGGCGTCATAGTGCCCCTGAGGCGGGCCTTCGGGCCGCACATACTGCCCGGTGCCGGGGTAGCCGCCCTCCTCCGCGTAACCGCCGTCCTCGCCCTCTTCGGGCGCTACGCCGGACGCTTCGGCGAACCCCTCGTCGAGCGTGTCGAGAAGGCGGTCGACGTCCTCCAGAGGCATACGGAAGCTCGCGGTGCACATCTCGCCTCGCCATAGGCTGAGCACCAGCGTGCCTTCGTGCCAGGTCACCCGGAGCACGCGCTCCTGACCTCGTGCGTCGAAGAACACCTCACCGAACGATGGCAACGGGACAACTTCCGACATGGCAGACATAGTGCTTTAACCAGCCTTTATTCGTCCACTCGACCCCGGCGAACCCTACCGAACCGGTCTTTCGATCCCCATCCCCGAACCCCGAACGACCACGAGTGGAAGATCTTAATCCGACCATTCTTCCCGGGTCGCGGAGACGGCACCGCCAGTGTGCCACGCAACATAGCCCTCCGGTTCCGGAATGCCGGTATGCATCCGCTCGACGACTCCCCGCGCGGCCTCGAACGGCCCCGGAAGAGGGTACCGTTTGCTGTCGTGCCCGACGAGAACTCCGCCGACGAAACCCCCACCGGTCCCCCCGCGACCGCCCCCGCGGACCTCCCCGGGGCGGACCTCCCCGGGGTCGAGGAGCTGCTCGACGCGGCGGTCGGCTCCCTCGGCGGCAGCGAGCGGCCCGGCCAGCTCGCCATGGCCCGCTCGGTCACCCGGGCGCTCGCCGAAGGCGAGCACCTCGCCGTCCAGGCGGGCACCGGCACCGGCAAGTCCCTCGCCTACCTCGTGCCCGCCGTGCGCCACGCCGTGGCCGAGCGCGAGGCGGTCGTGGTCTCCACCGCCACCATCGCGCTCCAGCGGCAGCTCGTCGACCGCGACCTGCCGCGCCTGCGCGAGGCGCTCGACGGGCTCCTGCCCCGCGACATCTCCTTCGCCATCCTCAAGGGCCGCCGCAACTACCTGTGCCGCCACAAGGCGGCGGCCGGGTTCCCCGACGACGAGCCGGACCAGCTCTTCGACGCGCGTGAGGTCGGCGTCACCGGGCGCATGGTGCAGCGCATCCAGGAGTGGGCGGACGAGACCGAGACCGGCGACCGCGACGAGCTCGTGCCCGGCGTCAACGAGCAGGCGTGGCGGCAGTTCTCCGTCAGCGCCAAGGAGTGCCTCGGGGCGCAGCGCTGCCCGAGCGGCGCTGAGTGCTTCACCGAGCTGGCACGCCAGCGGGCCGGCGAGTCCGACATCGTCGTCACCAACCACGCCCTGCTCGCCATCGACGCGATGGAGGAGTTCGCCGTCCTGCCCGAGCACGGCGCCGTCGTGGTCGACGAGGCCCACGAGCTGGTCGACCGGGTCACCTCCATCGTCACCGACGAGCTGTCGGAGGCCGGCGTGGCCCTCGCCGTACGGCGGATCGCCCGGCTCGTCGACCAGCCGCTCGCCGACCGCCTGCAGGAGGCGGGCGAGGACCTGAAGGCGCTGCTCGCCGCCGCGCCCGCCGGACGCGTCGATGAGCTGCCCGAAGTGCTCGGCGCGACCCTCGCCCTCGTCCGCGACGCCGCGCGGGTGTGCGTGACCGCGCTCGGCCCCCGCGGTGCCGACAAGGACGACCCCGACTCCGCCGCG
This sequence comes from Sinosporangium album, assembly GCF_900100605.1. Classification (GTDB taxonomy): domain Bacteria; phylum Actinomycetota; class Actinomycetes; order Streptosporangiales; family Streptosporangiaceae; genus Sinosporangium; species Sinosporangium album. The sequence continues at coordinate 340,245 of NZ_FNCN01000001.1, forward strand.
GCACGCAAGATCGCCTTCACCGCCCTGGACGAGGTGCACGACACCGCCGTGCGCATGCTGGAGGCCTTCGGCCACGCCGACGAGGTCGACCGGGCCGACGTGGTCTGGCTGGAGGCCGGCACCGACCGGCGGCCCCCCACCCTCAAGGTCGCGCCCCTCACCGTCGGCGGCATGCTCCGCGACACGCTCTTCGGCGACCGCACCGTGGTGCTCACCTCCGCCACGCTGGCCCTCGGCGGCACGTTCGACGGGCTCGCCCGGCAGTGGGGGCTGCCCGACGGCCACTGGACCGGTCTCGACGTCGGTTCGCCGTTCGACCACGCGCGCAGCGGCATCCTCTACACCGCCCGCCACCTGCCCCAGCCCGGCCGCGACGGCCTCCCCCAGGCATACCTCGACGAGATCGCCGAGCTCGTCGAGGCGGCCGGCGGGCGCACCCTCGGCCTGTTCTCCTCGATGCGCGCCGCGCGCGCCGCGGCCGACGCCCTCGGCGACCGGCTCGGCGTGCCCCTGCTGTGCCAGGGCGACGACTCGACCTCGCTCCTGGTCAAGGAGTTCGCCGAGGACGAGGAGACCTGCCTGTTCGGCACCCTGTCCCTCTGGCAGGGCGTCGACGTCCCGGGCCCCTCGCTGCGGCTGGTGATCATCGACCGCATCCCGTTCCCGCGGCCCGACGACCCGCTCACCTCCGCGCGCCAGCGCCACGTCGCCGCCAAGGGCGGCAACGGCTTCATGGCGGTCGCCGCCACCCACGCCGCCCTCCTACTCGCCCAGGGCGCCGGCCGCCTGCTGCGCTCCCAGACCGACAAGGGCGTCATCGCCGTCCTCGACCCGCGCTTCAGCACCGCCCGCTACGCGAGTTTCCTGCGCGACTCACTCCCGCCCTACTGGACCACCGCCGACCCCGACGTCGCCCGCGCGGCCCTCAAACGCCTCCGCGACTCCTGACCTCGCCCGCCCCATAGAGCCCCCGCCGGATCGACGAGCCGCACCGAGTCGTCCCCGGCCGCCAGCTCCCGCAGCTCCTCGTCGAACCCTGCCCCGCCGTAGCACACCAGCGTGGCCCCCTCCGCGTCCACCTTGCCCCGAGCGAGCAGCTCCCGCGCACGCCGGAGCCGCTCCACGTGGCGTAGGCCCATGACCTCCCCCCACTTGGCCTCTCCGAGAGACAAGAGGCGGCGGCGCTCACCGGGCCACTCCGGCGAGAAGACCGCGACATCCACCTCGATCTGCGTGCGGTTGACCTGATCCGGCACCACACCGGCGGACACCTCTCCCACCGGCCCACCGAGGACCTCGCCGTACTGCAGAGCCCAGTCGCGGCAGAGCTGCTCGAAATGCGGCCCGACCACCTGGGACAGGAAGCGCGCTTTCGCGCCTCGCCACACCTGCTCTGCTCGGCCGAGGTCGAGGGCAATCCACTTTACTTTAGTGCTTGACGACGGCGTGTCGTCATGTCGCCGCGGTCAGGGCCATTCGGTCAGGTGGGGGCGCTTCGGGGGGAGGCCGTCGCCGGAGGAGGTGCCGCGCAGGCGGCGGCCGACCCAGGGCAGCAGGTGTTCGCGGGCCCAGCGGGCGTCGTCGGCGCGGCGGGCGGCCGGGGTGACGGGTGCCGCGTGGGGCCAGGTCATGCGCCATTCGCCGCCGTCCGGGACGCCGAGGGCGGCGAGCACCTTGGCGGCGACGAGGCGGTGGCCGACCTCGTTGAGGTGGAGCCGGTCGGCGTTCCAGGCCCGCCAGTCGCGCAGGCCCTGCATGGACCACAGGTCGACGAGGCGGCAGCCGTACAGGTCGGCGAGGGATCGGATGTGCAGGTAGTAGGTGGCGAACTTGCCCCGGGCGCGGCCGAGGAGGGGGCTGTCGCGAGGGTCGACCCCGGTGAACAGCACCACGTCGGCGCCCGTGGCGCGCAGGTCGCGGATGGCCCGGGCCAGCCTGCCCGCCATCGCGTCGGGGTCGCTGCCGGGCCGGAGCAGGTCGTTGTTGCCGGCGCAGAGGCTGACCAGGTCGGGGCGCATCTCCACGGCGAGCGGCACCTGGTCGTCGACGACCTGGTCGAGCAGCTTTCCGCGGACGGCGAGGTTGGCGTAGCGGAAGCCGGGCGTCAGCGAGGCGAGGTGGTCGGCGACGCGGTCGGCCCACCCCCGGTAGGCGCCGTCGGGCCCCTCGTCGCTGAGTCCCTCGGTGAAGCTGTCGCCGATTGCCGCGAACGAGCCGTAGGAGGTCACGCCTCCATCCCTGCGATGGCCCGCAGGGCCAGCACGTAGGACTGGAACCCGAAGCCGGCGATGGTGCCGGTGGCGACCGCCGCCACGACCGAGGTGTGGCGGAACTCCTCGCGGGCCGCCGGGTTGGAGATGTGCACCTCGACCAGCGGCGCGGTGCGCTGGGCGATGGCGTCGCGCAGCGCGTAGGAGTAGTGCGTGAACGCCGCCGGGTTGAGCACCACGGAGATGCGCAGGTCGGCGGCCTCGTGCAGCCACGAGATCAGCTCGGCCTCGTCGTCGGTCTGCCGCACCTCCGCCGACAGGCCCACCTCGCGCGCGGCCTCACGGCACAGCTCGACGAGGTCTTCGAACGTCTGCGAGCCGTAGACGTCGGGCTCGCGGATGCCGAGCCTGCCGAGGTTGGGGCCGTTGAGCACGTAGACGGGTCTCATCGGACGACCTCGCGGTAGGCGGCGAGGAGGAGCTCCTCGGACGGGTTCTCCAGGCGTGCGGGGCGGGCGATGTCGTCGAGGACGACGAACCGGCGGGTGGCGCCGCGGTTCTTCTTGTCGACGCTCATGTGCTCGGCCAGGGCGGGGAAGGCGTCGGCGCGGTAGGAGGTGGGCAGCCCGACCGAGGTGAGGATGGAACGGGTGCGTTCGACCAGGCCGGGCGCGGCGTGGCCGGACAGCTCCGACAGCGCAGCCGCGAACACCATGCCGATCGCGACGGCCTCGCCGTGGCGCATGCGGTAGTGCTCGACGCGCTCGATCGCGTGGGCCAGCGTGTGGCCGTAGTTGAGGATCTCCCGCAGCCCCGACTCGCGCAGGTCGGCGCCGACGACGTCGGCCTTCACCCGGACCTTGCGCTCGATCAGCTCGCGGGTGTGGACGCCCTCGGGGTGGCGCGCGCCCACCGGGTCGTCCTCGATCAGTGTGAGGATCACCGGGTCGGCGATGAAACCGCCCTTGATGATCTCGGCGAGGCCGGCCACGTAATCGGGGCGCGGCACCGAGACGAGCGTGGCGAGGTCGCACAGCACCCCGGCCGGCGGGTGGAAAGATCCGACGAGGTTCTTGCCCTCGGGCGTGTTGATGCCGGTCTTGCCGCCGACGGCCGCGTCGACCATGGCGAGCAGCGTCGTCGGCACCTGCACGACCTTCACGCCGCGCAGCCACGTGGCCGCGACGAATCCGGCGAGGTCGGTCGTCGCGCCCCCGCCGACGCCGACGACGGCGTCGGACCTGGTGAAGCCGTGGCGGCCGAGCGCCGACCACAGGCCGGCGGCGACCTCGGCGGTCTTGGCCCGCTCGCCGTCGGGCACCGGCAGCGGCACCACGGTGAAACCGGCCGCCGACAGCGCCCCGCACACCGGGCGGGAGATCTCCGGCAGGGTCTCGGGGTGGATCACGGCGACCGTGCGCGCGCCCACCCCGACGAGCCCGGGCAGCTCACCGAGGACGCCTGTGCCCACCACCACGTCGTACGGCGGGTCGCCCTTGACGGTGATCCGGGTCGCGGTCACAGCCCGGCCTCCTTGACGATCGAGTCGGCCACCTCGTCGGCCTCGCGTCCCCCGGTGTTCACCCGGACGGTCGCCAGGCCCTCGTAGAGCGGCCGGCGTTCCTCCATGAGCGCGCGCAGCCTGCTGCGCGGGTTGAGCACGAGCAGCGGCCTCGCCTGCGCCAGGCCGACCCGCTTGACCGCCTCGTCGAGCGGCACCTCCAGGTAGACCACGGTGTGCCCCGCCAGCAGCTCGCGGGTGCGCTCGCTCAGCACCGCGCCGCCGCCGAGCGACAGGACACCGTCGTGCTCGGCCAGCGCGAGTCTGACGGCCTCCGCTTCAAGGTCGCGGAACCGCTCCTCGCCGTCCTCGACGAAGATGTCGGACACCGGCTTGCCCGCCGCCGCCTCGATGTCGGCGTCGGTGTCGCGGAACCCCGCGCCGAGCCGCTCGGCCAGCAGCCTGCCGACCGTCGACTTCCCCGAACCCGGCGGGCCGATCAGCACCGCCCTCGGCGCGGTCACTTGATCACCAGGGACGACAGGTAGCCCGCCACGTTGCGCGCCGTCTCCTCGACCGAGTCGCCGCCGAACTTCTCCGCCGCCGCGTCGGCGAGGACGAGCGCCACCATCGCCTCGGCCACGATCGCCGCCGCGGGCACCGCGCACACGTCGCTGCGCTGGTGGATGGCCTTGGCCGACTCGCCGGTCCTGACGTCGATGGTGGACAGCGCCCGCGGCACCGTGGAGATCGGCTTCATCGCGGCCTGCACCCGCAGCACCTCGCCGTTGGTCATGCCGCCCTCGATGCCGCCGGCCCGGTTGGTGACCCGCCGCACGCCCTCGGACGTGCCGACGATCTCGTCGTGCGCCGCCGACCCGCGCCGTCTGGCCGTCTCGAACCCGTCGCCGACGCCGACCCCCTTGATCGCCTGAATGCCCATCAGCGCGCCCGCGAGGCGCGCGTCGAGCCGCCGGTCCCAGTGGACGTAGCTGCCGAGGCCCGGGGGCAGCCCGTAGGCCAGCACCTCGACGACACCGCCGATCGTGTCGCCGTCCTTGTGGGCCTGGTCGATCTCCGCGACCATGGCCGCGCTCGCCGCCGCGTCGAAGCAGCGCACCGGGTCGTCGTCGATCGCGGCCTGGTCGGCGGGGCCGGGCAGCGTGCCGGCGGGGGCGGCCGCCGTGCCGATGGAGACCACATGGCTCACGATCTCGACGCCGATCGCCTGCTTGAGGTAGTTGCGGGCCACCTGGCCCAGCGCCACCCGCGCCGCGGTCTCACGGGCGCTCGCCCGGTCGAGCACCGGCCTGGCGTCGTCGAATCCGTATTTCTGCATGCCGGCGAGGTCGGCGTGGCCGGGCCTCGGCCGCGACAGCGGCGCATTGCGGGCCAGGCCCTCGAGCTCCTCGGCGGGGACGGGGTCGGCCGCCATGACGGTCTCCCACTTGGGCCACTCGCTGTTGCCCACCCGGACCGCGATGGGGGCGCCGAGCGTGCGGCCGTGCCGCACCCCTCCGACGATCGTCACCACGTCCTGCTCGAACTTCATCCGTGCCCCGCGGCCATAGCCGAGCCTGCGGCGGCGCAGCGCCTCGGCCAGGTCGGCCGTGGTCACCTCCACCCCGGCGGGCAGCCCTTCAAGGATCGCGACAAGCTCGGGGCCGTGGGACTCCCCTGCGGTCAACCAGCGCAACATGCCCCTAAGTCTTCCATGCGCGGTGCTGTGCGTGCTCCCCGGCCACGGGCCGGGGATCTTCTAGGGGATCAGCACGCCGGTCAAGCCGCCGAGGAGGAGGAACGGGCCGAATGCGAACTCCGTCGTCATGGTGGCCCTGCGCCGTAGAACGAGGCCCACGCCGTACAGGGCGCCGAGGAGCTGCCCGCCCAGGGCGGCGACCGTCCACGCCTGGGCGCCCAGCATGCCGCACACCATGCCGATCAGCCCGGCCAGTTTGACGTCTCCGAGGCCGAGCGCCGCCGGCCTGATCCACCAGAGCACGAAATAGATCCCGCCCAGCGCCAGCCCGCCGGCCAGCGCGGGCCCGAGATCGCCCGCGACCGCGATCAGGGCGGCCAGCACAAGGTAGGACGGCAGCGTCACGGTGTCGGGCAGCCTGTGCGTCCGGCGGTCCACCAGCGCCAGCAGCACGCCCGCCACCACCGCGTAGAGCCCGGCGGCCGCATGCGCCGCGCCGTACGGCACCGCCGCGCCGCCCGCTGGGGCGTACGGCCACAGGCCCGAGAAGCGCCAGACGACCGCCGCACACATCACCCCGGTGACCAGCTCGACGCCCACCCCGCGCCCCCGGAGGGCGGGCGCGCGGAAGGCGCCCCGGAACTCGGCCCACCCGCCCGGCTCGTCGCCGAACCCCGCCGCCGCCCCGCGCGCAACGCGCCCGGCGACGGCGCCCAGCAGCCCGGCGGCCACCGCCCCGACAAGCACCCCGACAAGCAGCCCGGAAAGCACCCCGCGACCCTACGGCACCGGGGACGGCCGCGGCGGCCGAACGCCGGGCTCTGAGTCGTCGCCGGGCCCTGAGTCGTCAGGGCGTACGGCGGAGCCACGGGAAGCGGCGTTTCCGCGCCGGGACCTCCTCGGGGCCGAGACGGGCGACGGTGACGCCGTGGACCGCGCCCGTGAGCGCCTCGGCGATCTCATCGGCCGGGCGGTCCATGACGGCCAAGGTGTGCAGAAGAGCGCCTTCCAGGACGAAGGAGACGGGCCCGGCCACGTCGAGGACCACCGCCGCGGCGTCCTCCTGGAGGGCCGCCCGGCAGACCTGCGGCCCGGTGACCTGGATGGGCCGCGCGTCGGGCCGCCACCTGGCCAGCGGCTCGACGCCGGTGAAGGCGATCACCGCCTCGCGGCCGTCCTTGCCGACCAGCTTCGGGAGAGCCATCTCGCTCTCCTTCTCCTGCTTGAGGCCGTGCGCCCCCACCTCGGACTCGGTGAGCAGGGCCACGACCGGCACCAGCAGCCGCGCCCGGCTGAGGGCCGCGACGACCTCCCCGGCCTCGGCCCGCCCCTCGGCGTGAGCCGCCAGAGCCGCCGCCACAGCGGCGTCGGCGCGGCCGTCGTCATCGGGGACCAGGGGCTGGGGAATGCTCGGCACGCCCCGAGCCTATCCCCGTCCCGCACCGGTCCCCGTCCCGACGCCGCGCCGCCCCGCCGCCGCGCCGCGCCGCCGCCGCGCCGGGCCGTACGGCATGAGCCCCGCTGCGCGGCGCCGTACGGCATGTCCGTCACCGCGGTGCCGGACGAGGGCGGTTCACCTGACGGTGACGTCGACGAAGACGGCCTTCTTCCCGGGGAAGGCGAGATCGCCGTGCTCGTTCAGCATCTTCCAATCGATCTTGCAGCGTCCCGGCTCCTTCGCCGCCGTGATGGGGGCCGAGATGTTGACCGCCTCGCCGGGGAGGGTCGGCTCGATCGGCACCCGCTCCGGGGCCGTGCAGGCGGTCTCGTTGACGCGCGAGAGGTAGCGCCCCTGCCAAGGCACGGTGCCGGTGTTGCGGATCCGCCAGATCTTCTCAAAGGTGGCGCCGCGATCCACCACGGTGCCGTCGGGATAGGTGACGTCCCATTCGAACAGGGAGTTGTCGCCCTCGGCCATCGCCTCCAGGGGCCGGTCTCCCAGGGCGACGGACAGGCGCGGAAAGAGGAAACCCAACCCGGCGATGGCCACGACCGACACCGCCGACAGCACGGTGTACAGCACGGGCCTGCTGATCCGGGACACCTTTCGCCGCGCCATCGGCTCATCGGCCGGCCAGTGCTCCACGGCATCCGCCGGGGGGTCGTGGACACCCACATGACCGTCGGGCCGGGCCTCCCCCTGAGGGCGCTCAGGAGCCTCAGCGCTGTGCGGTCCAGGCTCGGCGCCGACCCCGGCGGCGGGGACCGGCGCAGGCTCCGGGGCGGCGTCGCCCTGCCCGGCCCGCTCCCAGTGGGCCCGCCATTCCCGTCGCACCTCGTCGGAGTCGCCCCCCAGCCGGTCGACGGCGAGGACCCTGACGAACTCCCAGGTCGTCTCCCAGCTCGGAAGCACCTGCCCGCGCGCGGCTGCGGCGAGGGACGACTTCGAGGCCGCCGCCCCCAGCCGGGAGGACATCTCGGCGAAGGACGGCGCGCCCGCCTCGTCCTTCAGCTCCCACAGCCGGTGAGCCAGCAGGGCCACCGGCCCGGACTCCGGATCGGGACGGACGGGCTTGCGCCCCCGGGTCGTCCTCGACTCCGCGCTCCGTAGGCCCTGCGCGTCCTGTAGGCCCTGCGCGTCCTGTGAGCGCTGCGCATCCGGTGAGTCCTGTGCTTCGGCCATCGTTCACCTGCTTTGGTCAACTCGCCGAGCGACCCCGCGTGCGTCCCTCGGCCCTGTTTCTCTCCCGCTGAACCCGCCTTTGGACCCGGAAGGCTACCGGAATTCGCCAGTTGAAGGGCTTTGCGCGGCCTCGGGATCGGCGCGGAACGGCCGGCGCGGAACAGCCGGCGCGAACCGGGGCGCCTGCGGACCGCCATCCGCCCGCGCAGACGAACTCCGAAGAGAGCATCCATGCCCCCCACATCACCTCCGGTCCGATATCCGACTCCGGCCCGATGAATTCGCGTGGCCTTTTCCCGCACCTTTTCAGCGGGGCTCATCCCTGCGAAAAACCCCTTGTCGAGGCAATGGGAAAACGGGTCGTCCGCTCCCGATCGCGTCAGCCGGAAGGCCCGGAGGGACACATTTGGACAATGCCACCTGAACCCCGTCCGACCTGGGACATCGATTGTCCAGCCCAGCCGTGGACAATGCCTGGACGCGCAACGCCCGGTTTCAAGTTGCGACCGGCGGCCGGAATCTTCCATAGTCGTTGCCGCAAGCAACTCCCCCACCCGGCGAAAACCGCCCGGGAAATCCGAGCCACGATCGGGGACCGCGGAAGAACGGGGGTCGATCCGCAGCGTCAAAGGGCTAAGGCCCGCCCCGGTGCTCACTTTTCTCAGACAGTATTTCGACTGGCAATTGGAGAGAGACATGCGTATCGCAACACTCGCCGGCGCGGCGGCCTCCGTGGGAATCGCCCTCACGATGCTGTCCGCGCCCGCCTCGGCGACGGCTCAGGGCGGTACGACCGCGCCGCAGGCGGTCTCGGCCGCCGGCGCGGCCACGAGTGCCGTGGACGCCCAGGCCGTCAAGCGGGCGAGCATCAAGTGCACCTCGCCGCGGGGCAAGAAGACCAACTACTCGTGGGGCACGGGAAGCTGGAACTCGACCACGGTCTACTTCAACAACCACTGCTCCCACAAGGTGAAGGCCAAGCTCCACTTCAAGTCCCAGAGCGGCCGCGAGAACGCCACGAAGTGCCTCAACACCAACGGCGGCACCAACGGCAAGAAGAAGTTCTCGATGACCCGCTACCAGCTCGTGAAGATCACCAAGGGCTGCTGAACCCCGCGGCGGCGTTGACCGCGGCGCCCTGACGCCGGCCTTCCGGGAAGCCTTTCTGCTTCCCGGAAGGCCTGCTCCTCTTCACCTGCTCCTCTTCACCTGCTCCTTTTCACGGCGGCGGCCGGGAGGACTCACGTCCACCCCCCTCGTGCCGAGCACCGCCTCACCCCGGAAACCCGTTCGGGAATGGAGATCACCATGCGTTCGATCACGCTCGGCGTCTCGACCGCCACGGCGGGGCCGGCCGCTCGCCCTGCTGCCCGCGCCCACCGCCTCGGCCGCGGTCCAGGGCATACGGTAGGGGAGGAGTGACCAATGCGCCTCCATCGCCTCGCTACCACCGTCACCGTCGTGGGAATCGCGCTCATCACCGTGGCCGGGTCGTCCGCCGCGACGGTGAGCGTCCCCACCGGCATCGCCCCCGCAGGCGTGTCCGCGGAGGCCAAGCGCTCCGCCACCATTCCCTGCACCACTCCGCGGGGTGAGAAGGCCACGTTCTCGTGGGGGCCTCCTGCCCGCACCACGGTCGGCATCGCCTACCGCAATCCCTGTACGCACACCGTGAAGGCGACGCTCCGCCTGAAGGCGCGCAACGGCCGGGTCAAGGTGCCCTGCTACGGCTTCGCCGCCGAACGGAGGGGTGTGCTGAAGATCGCCGGCTACAGCCTGACCAAGCTCACCCGGGGATGCTGACGTGTTCCCGCACTCTCCCGGCGGCCACGCGAGGCGGTCACCTCGAAGGCCGGGGAGCGCCACGGCTGCGGGCGTCAGCGGCTCACGCACCGTCGTCTTCGCGACGGAGCGGGCCGCGGTCTCCACGACGGAGCGGGATGCGGCCTCCAGGGCTCACGGCCGTGCCCCTAGGGCGGATCACCCTCAGTCTGCTCTTGCCGTACAAATCCGCTCACCTGCGGATTTAATTATCCAAATGGGTTTGGACAATGTTTGGCCGTACGGGGCGGGGGCTCGCCTTGCCAGACGGCCGGGCGGCTCGGCATAGTCGAGCCGTACCTCACCGGGAGTCACCGGCGAGCCGGGGCGGGCGTCCAGGGACGAACGCCACCGGGTGAGGACGACGAGGTTCCGGATCACGCCGCGCGCACGCGTGTCCGGCGTGCGCCGACATGGTTTCGGACGCCACGCCGCACTGGGCGCCGACTGTACGGTCGGGACGTTTCGGCCGACGACAGGGGCGGGCCGGAGCGTGCGCGGACGTGGGCCGGGGAAGCCCGGAACCTCGTCATGAGCGTGGGCCGCATAAGAAGGGAGCGAGACCAGGCGGGGAATCGCCGGCCTTCGGCGGCCCTCGACGGCGCGAGGTTCACGGGGGTGGATCCGCGTGCCGCGGCCGGGGCGTTCCGCATACGGGGAGCGGAACGCCCCAGCCTGAACACTCCGGCCGGAACCTCCGGCCTGAACGCCCCGGCCTGAACGCCCCTGACTGAACACTCCGGCCTGACCGCTTAGCCGAGGTCCGCGATGGCGATGACGGGGCCGCCGCCAGAGGGGCCCTGGTGGACGGCGGCGACGGAGACGAAAACGGCGGGGTCTCCGGTGACGGAGGCGGCGACGCCGCCGACGGTCGCCTTGATCTGGCGGTGCCAGTGCACGTCGGAGTCGTCGAGCATGATGTTGCGGCGCCCGCGTACGCTCCCGGAGGGGTCGGCCTCGCACTTCATGAAGACGTTGACGAGCCGGCCGCCCAGGTCGCTGGTGTGGGGGCGCTCTGGCAGGTCGATGCCGCTTCCGCGGATCGCCTCCCAGATGCCGTCGGCGTCGAGCGCGTCCTTCATCACGCTGTGCCCGATGCGGTAGCGCCCGCCGATGCCGCGCACGTTGCCCACGACGACGATCTGGGCGCGGTCGAGCTCGACACCGCTGGAGCAGGAGGCGACGCTGGAGTAGAGGCTCAGGTCGCGGTGGATCTGCTCGGCGGTGGGCATCTCGATCTCACCGAGGGCCACGGCGATGCCGAGGGCGGTGGTGGAGTTGGAGATGTCCATCGACGGCCCGGTGTCCTCGGTGACGACGTCCTGTCCGCGGCTCTTCGCGTCGTTGATGGTGGCGAGGGTGAGCAGCGGCGTCTTGGTCTGGACGTAGTGGACGTCGGCCGGGTCCTCGATGCCGGCGGCCTTCATGGCCTCCAGCACTCCGGCGGCGACCTTTTCCACCATGGCGGGCCGGCCGATGTCCTCGGGCAGGATGACGTCGCTCATCGCGACGCCGACGGAGACCCGCGGCTCGTCGCTCGCCGGGGCGCGGGAGGGGTCCACGGTGGCGAAGACGGTGGCGTGCGGGCTGAGCACGCCGTCGGTGCCGCCGGACCACACCAGGGGCACCTGGGCGACCTCGTCGGGGGTGCGGGTGCCCTTGGCGATGAGCACTTCGCGGAAGGCCCGGTCGGCGAGAATGCGGGTGTAGTCGTTGACCCCGCCGTTGCCCTCGGTCTTGCCGATCACCGCGAGCACCCGGTCGGCCTCGATGATTCCGGCGTCGATGAGTTTCGCGAGCCCGGAGGCGTCGGTCACGCTCTCGATGGCCACCTTGCGCACTTCAATCGGATCCGGCATGTTTTTCACCTTTCACCATGCTTTAACGTCATATCGCAACTCGGGTGCCAAAATTTCCGGTTAGCGCCTCGCCGATCATGTCCAGCGTCGTGATGATCGCGCGCCGACCGGGAACGGCCGCGAAACGCAGCGCCGCGTCGACCTCGGGTCCCATGCTGCCGTCGGCGAAGTGCCCCTCCTCGGAAAGGACACGCAGTCCGCCGCGCCGATCTCGCCGATGGGCCGCGCCGCGTCCATGCCGTACCCGGCGAACGCGTGGGGCACGTCGGTGGCGATCAGCAGCACCGTGCACCGTACGGCGGAGGCCGGCATCGCCGCGGCGAGATCCCTGTCCACCACGGCCCCGACCCCGCGCAGCGTCCCGTCCGAGCCTCGGGCCACCGCTCCGGCCTGCGGCGATGCCTGAGGATTCGCTCACAGCCATCTCCGCTCCAGCTCGTTCGGACAGGAGTGGCCGTCGCGCCCTGCGCCGTGTTTCCTGCCGCGTTTCCTGCCGTGTTTCCTGGTTTCCTGCCGCGTTTCTCACCTCAGCGCGACGCTAACGGTCCGCTATGCGGGGACTCATGATCACTCTTTGCCCAAGAAAGCCGGTTTCTTCGGCATGTTCCACGAGAGCGAGGCTGTGAGCTTGCACACATCGGAACATCCCACGAATCCGACATTTCGCATTATTGGGCCCCCGGGCGGGATATTTCCCATTCAAGCGTTACGCACAGTTAGTTGATTATTTCGCTACCCATCGGTTCTCGACTCGAAGCCCCAGATCACCCATTGATAAGTTTGTTTTCGAAAAGGTCGTGCAAGCTGACAGAATCGGGGACTTCGGCATGCCCGCATTGGCAACGAAGCCAACGACCGCCTCCCCGGACGAGACGGTCTCACGTCTTCCGGCACCACCGGACGACACAGAAATAGCTCTTTATTTCGGTCCGCAACGCCGCTGGGTGCTGCTCACCGTACCCATATCGCTGATTCTCACCGCGGGGACCCTCTATCTTTTCTCCACCCGCAGCCCCGCCCTGTGGCCCTTCCTCGCCGCACTCGCCCTCAACCTGACCGGCTGGGTGCTGTCGCTCGTCGACGGCCAGCGCCAACGCCGCACGAGCTGGGAGTCCCACCAGCTCCTGGTCCGCGCGTGGCGCCCCAAGCGCGCGCCCAGCGTGGACGTCTTCCTCCCCACGCGCGGGGAGCCGATGGCCATTCTCCGAAATACGTTCCATTACGTCGGAGGATTGGCGTGGAACGGTCCCGTCACCGTCTGGGTCCTCGACGACGCGGGCCGTGAGGACGTTGAGGCCCTCGCCGGGGAATTCGGCTTCCACTACAGCGCACGCCCCGACCGGGGGCACCTGAAGAAAGCCGGAAACCTCAATCACGGCCTCTCGATCAGCGACGGTGAGCTGATCGCGGTGTTCGACGCCGACTTCTGCCCGAGGCCGGATTTCCTCACCCACCTCGCCCCCTATTTGGAGGACCCGACAACAGCCATCGCGCAGTCGCCCCAGTATTTCGACACCGACGCGTCGATGAACTGGCTGGAGCGTACGGCGGCGGCCAGCCAGGAGCTCTTCTACCGCTGGCTCCAACCCTCCCGCGACGCCGACGGCGGCGCGATCTGCGTCGGCACCAACGTGCTCTACCGGCGTTCCACGCTGGAGGCGATCGGAGGCTTCCCCCGCATCGACCACAGCGAGGACATCTACACCAGCGTCGAATTGATGAAGCACGGCCTGCGCACGAAATACGTGCCCGTGCTGCTGGCCAAGGGGCTGTCCCCCGACAACATGGCCGCCTATATCGCGCAGCAGTACCGGTGGGCGATGGGGTGCCTCAGCCTGCTGTTCAGCCGCGACTTCCACACGACACCGATGGAATGGCGGGTCCGGGTGTCCTACTGGTGCGGCTTCCTGAGCTACTTCGTCTCCGCGCTGAACATCCTGGCGGTGCCGCTCCCCGGTCTGATCATGCTCTTCTTCCACCCGGACGAGGTACGCGCCTGGCACATGATCCCGTTCCTGGGCCCGCTGTGGATCGCCCTCGTCCTGTTCCCCGCGGTGTCGGTGAGCAGGTGGCGCTTCGAGGTGATCCGCGTGCAGACGCTCTACGCCTACTGCCACCTGATCGCCATCTGGCACGCGCTGCGCGACCAGGCCGCGGCCTGGGTGCCGAGCGGCGCCGGCGCCGGGCGCTCCCGGCTCGTGTCGCAGGTCGGGTGGCTCGCGTTCGTCTGGTTGACCGCCACCACCGCCGCCACCTGGATCGGCATCGCCGTCCAGGCCCCCGTGTACGGGTGGGGCGAGTACTGGGCCATGGCCGCGTTCGCGGCGGCCACCTCCTACATCGCCCTCCCCCTTATCCGAGACCTCTGGAGAACGCTCCGTTGAACCGCATGACGTGGCCCGAAGCCCTGGCCATCACCGCACTGCTCCTACTCGGCGCCCTGGTCGCCTCCGGCTGGGCCGTACTCCCCCCTCTCATCCCATGAGGTTCAGACCCGACATCGAGGGGCTGCGGGCCGTCGCCGTACTCGCCGTTCTGGCGTTCCACGCGACCGTCCCCGGCCTGACCGGCGGCTTCGTCGGCGTCGACGTGTTCTTCGTCATCTCAGGGTTCCTGATCACCGGGCTGCTGCTGCGCGACGTGGCGGAGCGCGGACGGTTCTCCCTCGTCGACTTCTACGCGCGGCGCGCCAGGCGGCTGCTGCCCGCGGCGGGCATCGTGCTGATCGCGACGGCCTTCGCGGCCTGGCTGGTGCTGCCGCCGCTGCGGGCGCCGGAGGTGGCGGGAGATGTCATCGCCGCCGCGCTCTACCTCGCGAACTGGCGGTTCGTCGCGGCCCAGACCGACTACCTGGCCGCCGAATCGGCCCCGAGCCCGCTGCAGCACTACTGGTCGCTCGCGGTGGAGGAGCAGTTCTACCTGCTGTGGGCGCCGCTGCTGCTGGTCGTCGCGCTGGCCGCGCGCCGCTTCGCGGTGCCGGCGATCGCGGCGGCGACCGTCGCCATGACCGGCGGCTCGTTCGCCCTGTCGACCGTGTGGACCGAGATCAACGGGCCTCTGGCGTACCTCGCCTCCCCCACCCGCGCCTGGCAGTTCGGCGTCGGCGCGCTCGCGGCCGTGGCGCTGCACTACAGCGCGCGCTACACCAGACACGACACCGGGCGCCGCGAAAGCCGTACGGCGCCGGCCGTACGCCTCGCCGGCGCGGCCCTCGGCCTGGCCGGCGCGTCCGCGGTGGTCTGGTCGGTGGCGGCGTTCGACTCCTCCACGCGCTACCCCGGGCTCGCGGCGCTGGTGCCGACGCTCGGTACGGCGGCGCTGATCCTGTTCCGCTCCCCCGTCTCCACGCTCCTGTCGACCCGGGTGCCGAGAGCGATCGGACGGCTGTCGTTCTCCTGGTACCTCTGGCACTGGCCCGTCCTGGTGATCGCCGAGGCGGCGACCGGCCCCCTCGCGTGGCCGTGGCGCGTCGCCCTCATGGCGCTGTCGGCCCTGCCCGCCTACCTCACCTACGCACTGGTGGAGAACCCGGTCCGCTTCTCGCGTGTCGTGGCCGAACTACCGCGCCGGGGACTGGCCGTCGGCAGCGCGGCGATGACGCTCCCCGTGGCCGCGGCGCTGCTGCTCAGCGGCGGCGCGGTGCAGAGCGCCGCCTCCCCCGCGCAGGCCGCGGTCGCACGGCAGTCGGCGACGCTCGACCCGGGCGCGGCGCAGGCGGACTACCCTCTGTCGCGGGGCTGCGAGATCGAGCTCACGGCGGTCACGAGCCCGCCGTGCCTCTTCGGGAACCCGGCGAGCAAGGACAGGATCGTGCTGATCGGCGACTCGCACGCCGGGCAGTGGTTCGCGATGGCCGAGCACATCGCGGTGCGCCGGGGCTGGGCCCTTGAGGTGCTCACCAAGCCGGGCTGCCCGCTGGCCACGCTCACCGTGACCGACCCGCGCCTCGGGCGCGAATACCGCGAATGCAACACCTGGCGGGATTACGCCTTCGACCGGCTCGCCAAGGGTCCCGTGCCGCGCCTGATCCTCATGGCCTCGCTCAACACCTACACCTCGGACCGCAACGCGCTCGCCACCGGCTGGGACAGCACACTGGCCCGGCTGCGGGCGCTCGGTCCGCCGCTGGCCTACCTGCGCGGCACGCCGGTCCCCGGCCTCGACATCCCCGAGTGCCTGTCCGCCAAGCCCCTCGCCCAGTGCGCGTTTCCCCGCCGCGTGGGCCTCCCGCCCGACCCGCTGGCCGAGGGGATCGACGACAAGCGGTGGCCGGGGATGTCCACCGTGGACGTCACCGACCTGCTGTGCCCCGGCACCGGGCCGGCGTGCCCGGCGGCGCTGAACGGCGTCGTGCTGTACCGCGACAACGCCCACATCACCAACACCCTGGCTGTACGGCTCGCGTCCCGGATCGAGCGCGACCTCGAAGAACTCGACCTGATCCCCGCGGTCCTATGAGACGCGGTCCTATGAGACGCGGTCCTATGAGACGCGGTCCTATGAGACGCGGTCCTATGAGGGCGGTCCTATGAGGGCGGTCCTATGAGGGCGGTCCTATGAGGAACGCACCCGCCGTCAGGGCGCTCGCCGCCCTCACGGCCCTGATCCTCCTGCTGGCCGGGTGCTCGGAGCCCGGCCCCGGCCGGCAGGAGCCCGGGGGGTTCCGCGAGGTGTTCCGGGACGACTTCGGCGGCGGGGCCGACACCCCGGTGTCGGCCGACCGGTGGCTGCACGACATCGGCACCTGCTACCCCGGCTGCCCCGCCCCGCAGTGGGGCACCGGCGAGATCGAGACGATGACGGACTCGGTGGAGAACGTGTCGCTCGACGGCAAAGGCCACCTCGCCATCACGCCGCTGCTGCGGAACGGCACGTGGACCTCGGGCCGCATCGAGACCCGCAGAGCCGACTTCCGGTATCCGCCGGGAGGCACGATGCGGGTCGAGGCGCGCATCGCCCTGCCGTACGTCACCCCCGGCGACGGCGCAGGTTACTGGCCGGCGTTCTGGATGCTCGGCGAACGGCTCCGCGACGGCTACACCGGATGGCCCGGCGTCGGCGAGATCGACGTGATGGAGGCGGTGAACGGGCTGCCGCAGATCTTCGGCGCCATGCATTGCGGCGTGTCCCCCGGCGGCCCGTGCGCCGAGCCCAAGGGGCTGAACTCGCCCCCTCAGCCGTGCGCCACGTGCCATGGGACATTCCATACCTACGCCGTCGAGGTCTCCGCCGACCAGGTGCGCTGGTACCTCGACGGCACGCACTTCTTCACCGTCACCTCCGCCCAGGTCGACCCGGAGACCTGGCGGAACGCCGTCGACCACGGGTTCTTCCTCATCCTCAACGTGGCGATCGGAGGCGGCTACCCCGCCGCGTACGGCGGAGGCCCGAACCCGGCCACCGTCCCCGGCCGGCCCATGCTGGTCGACTACGTCGCCGTGTCGGAGCAGCGGCCGTGACACGCCCGGGCGGCCATGCCGCCTGGGCCTCACGGAGGAGGGGAAAATCCTCCTTTCGACTGGTGCGCATAAGGTATGGCCCAGAGGCAGAATCAAGGGCGTGTATCCCGAGAGAAACGTGCCTCGTGAGGGACTCGAACCCGAACACGTGCAGGCGGCGTTCGCCGCGAACAGGGCCCTCGGCCCCTCCTACGAGCAGGAGATCGCCGAGGGCCTCGTCGACCGCGTCAACGCGGTCATCGACGCCAAACTCGCCGCGCAGCAGTCACGCCGGCCCCAACCCGACTGGGCGCAGATGACGCTGGGCATCGTCTCCCTCGTCCTAACCGCCCCGCTGGTGGCCGTCGCCGGGTCCCAGGCCGGCCACATCGGTGTCCTCGCGGCGTTCGGGATCGTCGGCTTCGTGAACATCGCCTACGCCCTGTCCCGGGCGCTCCACAGACGCGGCTGACGCTCCTTTTAGTGTGTACGGCACGGGCCCGCGCGGGCCCGTGCCGTACACACCGGTCACGACAGGACGGTGACGGGCAGCCGCCGCGAGCGGACCGCGCCCCGCACGGCGGCGGCGAGCTGCGCGTATTCCGCCGCCCGCGCCGACGTCGCACGGTAGGCCAGGCCGATGGTCCGCCTCGGCGCGGGAGCGGTGAAACGGCGCAGGCCGAGCCGTACCCGCCTGCCCGTCTCCACGGGCACCGCCGACTCGGGCACGAGCGTCACGCCGAGGCCCCCGGCCACGAGCTGCACCAGGGTCGGCAGGCTTGTGGCGTACGTCGCCGCCGTGACCTTCGCCCCCACCTCCCGGCACACGTCGACGGCCTGCTCGCGCAGGCAGTGGCCCTGGTTGAGCAGCACGATGTCGAGATCCTTCAACACCTCGCGCGACAGCGTGCCCGTGCCCTCCGCCAGCGGGTGGTCACCCGGCAGCGCGAGCAGGAACTCCTCGGCGTACAGCGGATCCTCCACCAGCCCCGCCGTCTCGACCGGCAGTGCCAGCATCACCATGTCGAGCCGCCCCTCCCGCACCTCCTCCAGGATCGACTCCGTCTTGGCCTCGCGAATGATCATCTTCAACCGGGGGAAGCGCCGGGCGAACATCGGCAGGAGCGCGGGCAGCAGATAGGGGGCGACGGTCGGGATAACCCCGAGTTGCGCGGTGCCGGTGAACGGCTGGCGCGAGTGCGCGACCTCGTACATCAGGTCGTCCAGCGTCGACAGCACCCGCGCGGCGTGCGCCGCCACCCGCTCGCCCTCCGGTGTCAGCAGCACCTTCCGCGTCGTGCGTTCGAGCAGCCGCGTGCCGAGGGTCTCCTCAAGAGCGGACACCGCGCTCGACAACGCCGGTTGACTCATACGCAGCGTCACGGCGGCCTCCCGGAAGTGAAGATGCTCGGCCACCGCGAGAAACGCTCGAAGCTGGGACAGCGTGGGGGTCGGATCACCGAGCATGATCGACCCTTTCCCTCGACTCCGACCACTTTAAGGCCCCTTGACTCACCATAGATCTGCGGTGTTTACGGAGAGTCACTGATAAGGATCACCTCTCAGATTCGTTCGACTACTCGATTTCTCGAATCGATACCAGCTCAGGCAGTCTAGGGGCCCGACAACGACGTCCAGTGAGGAGATCCATGCTCACCGTTGGTGACCGTTTCCCTGCTTACGAGCTCACCGCCTGTGTCTCGCTCGACCCCGACAAGGCGTTCGCGACCATCGACCACAAGACCCACGAGGGCAAGTGGCGTGTGGTGTTCGCATGGCCCAAGGACTTCACTTTCGTCTGTCCCACCGAGATCGCCGAGTTCGGCCGGCTCAACGACGAGTTCGCCGACCGCGACGCGCAGGTGCTTGGCTTCTCCATCGACTCCGAGTTCGTGCACCACGCCTGGCGCAATGACCACCCCGACCTGCGCGACCTGCCCTTCCCGATGCTCTCGGACATCAAGCGGGAGCTGTCGGAGGCCCTCGGCATCCTCGGCGAGGACGGCGTCGCCCAGCGCGCCACCTTCATCGTCGACCCCAACAACGACATCCAGTTCTCGATGGTCACCGCCGGGTCCGTCGGCCGCAACGTCAAGGAGGTCCTGCGTGTCCTCGACGCCCTCCAGTCCGACGAGCTGTGCCCCTGCAACTGGAACAAGGGCGAATCCGGCCTGGACGCCAAGGCGCTGATGGCCCAGTGAGCGTCGACGCCCTCAAGGCGGCCCTCCCGGCCTACGCCAAGGACATCAAGCTCAATCTGGGCTCGGTCACGACGACGTCGCCGCTCACCGACCAGCAGCTCTGGGGCACGGTGACGGCCTGCGCGCTCGCCACCAAGTCCCCGCGGGTCATCGCCGAGCTGTCCGCCGAGGCGCAGGGCCACCTCTCACCCGACGCGTTCACCGCCGCCAAGGCCGCCGCGGCCATCATGGCGATGAACAACGTCTACTACCGGGCGACCCACCTCATCGGGGACGAGACCTACGCCACCCTGCCGGCGAGGCTCCGCATGACGGTCATCGGCGCCCCCGGCGTCGACAAGGTCGACTTCGAGCTGTGGTGCCTGGCCGTGTCCGCCATCAACGGGTGCGGACGCTGCCTGGAGTCCCACGAGCGCGTCCTGCGCGCGTCCGGCATGCCGCGCGAGCAGATCCAGGAGGCGCTCCGGATCGCCTCCGTGGTCAACGCCGTGGCCGCCATCCTTGAGGCTGAGGCCGCCCTGGCGTCCGTCTGACGCGACGCACACCGACGCCGGCCGCGAGACGGGAGACCGGAGACGGGAGACCGGAGACCGGAGACCGGAGACCGACCACGAGGGGGCGCCGCATGACGCGGCGCCCCCTCAGGTGGTTCAGGCCCCGGATTCAGCGCCAGGCACCGCCAGACCTCACTTGGCCTTCGCGGAGCGGAGCGGCAGTTCCTTCAACGCCATGACGGCGAAGGCCCCCAGCACGACCACCGGCACCCCCACCAGGAACGCCGTGTGCACCGCACGCGTGAAGGACTCCAGAACCACCTCGATGACAGGCGGAGGAAGCAGCCGGATGGCCTCGGGGGACCCCAGGGAGATCCCCTCCCCCTCCCCCAGCGGCAGATGCGCCGCCTTCGACAGCGAGGCCAGTTCGACGGCCAGCCGGCTCGACAAGATGGCGCCGAAGGCCGCCACCCCGATCGACCCGCCGAGCGCCCGGAAGAACGCGACGCCCGTGGTCGACACCGCCATGTCCTCCCGCCGCGCCGCGTTCTGCGCGGCGAGGACGAGCGTCTGCATCGACGCCCCGAGCCCCACGCCCAGCACCGCCATGCAGCCGCCGACCACCACGAGCGGCGTATGCACCTGCATCGTCGACAGCAGGAACAGCCCGATCGCCACCGTCAGCATGCCGAACAGCGGAAAGACCTTCCACCTGCCGGTGCGCGTCACCAGCCGGCCCGTCGTCAGCGACGCCCCGAACATGCCGCCCACCAGCGGCAGCGTCATCAAGCCCGACTGGGTCGGGCTCATCCCGTGGACGATCTGCAGGAACTGCGGCAGGAACATCAGCGAGCCGAACAGCGCCATCCCCACCAGGAGCGACGCCGCGCTCGCGAGCACGAACGTGCGGTTCCTGAACAGCCGGGGCGGCAGGATCGGCTCCGACGCCCGCCGCTCCACCAGCACCGCGCCCACCAGCATGGCCACCGTCAGCGCGGCCAGGCCGTACGTCCACCAGGAGTGCCACGGAAAGGCCGACCCGCCGAGCGACAGCAGCATCATCACCGACGTGGCGGCGCCCGTGATGAACGCCGCGCCCCACCAGTCGATCTTGGCCTGGCGCCGGGCCGGGGGGAGGCGCAGCACGTACTGGATGACGCCGAACGCCACCAGAGCCAGCGGCACGCTCACCCAGAAGCACCAGTGCCACGACAGGTGGTCCACAACGAACCCGCCGATCAGCGGCCCCGCCACCGTCGACACCCCGAACACCGCGCCGATGTAACCGCTGTAGCGCCCCCGCTCACGCGGCTCCACCACATCCCCGAGCACCACCTGCGGCAGCACCTGCAGCCCGCCCACCCCGATGCCCTGTACGGCACGGGCCACCACAAGCTGCCCCATGTCCTGCGCGAACCCGGCAGCCAGCGACGCCGTCGTGAACAGCAGAATGGCCACCTGGAACATGCGCTTGCGCCCGTAAAGATCGGACAGCTTCCCCCACACCGGCATGGACGCCGTCATCGTCAGCAGCGCCGCGCTCGCCACCCAGGCGAGATGCTCCTGCCCGCCGAGCGTCCCCACGATCGTCGGCAGCGCCGTGGCCACCACGGACGTGGACACCATCGACGTCAGCATGCCGAGCATCAGCGCCGCGAGGATCCTGCGCACCTGTTTAGGGGTGAACTGCGGCCTGGTCTCTGTCTCCACCTTGACCTGCGGCCCCGCGAGCACTGACCCTCCCAAGTTACCTGTACGCTACACATGAAATTAGTAGACGCTTGTTTACAAGTCAACTCTGGGAGAATGCAGGGGTGGAAGAGGCACAAGAGCGGCCCCGGGACGAACCCCGCCCCCGCGACAGAGACGCCACCCGGCGACGCATCCTCGACGCCGCCTCGCGGCTCTTCTCCGAACTCGGCTACGACCAGGTGACCATGCGCCACCTCGCCGCCGAAGCCCACGCCAACGTCGCCCTCATCAACCGCTACTTCGGCTCAAAGCGTGCCCTCTTCACCGAGGTCATCGCCCGCCAGGCCAGACTCCCCGAAGTCATCGCCGGCCCGCCCGACGGCCTCCCCCGGCGCCTCGCCGAATTCATCGCCGACCGCCTCACCTCCGAGCAGCCCGACTCCCCCGTCATGGCCGCCCTCACCCGCACCGGCACCAGCCCCGAAGTCCACGAGATCCTCAGCGACCGCCTCGCCAACGTCATCCTCGCCCCCCTCACCGCCTCCCTCCCCGGCTCCGAAGCCCACCTCCGCGCCACCCTCGCCACCACCCTCATCATGGGCAGCGGCACCGTCAGCCGCCTCCTAGGCCCCCACCACCTGTCCGACACCCCCCGCCCCGCCATCGTGGCCCACCTCACCCAGATCTTCGAAACCTGCCTCCACGGCAAGCCCTGACCCCACCCCGCACCTTCCAGGGCTCTACGACCGAGCACCTGATGGCGGCCACGACGATCCGGCCGGGGGTGACGACGCCGGGCCCCACCGCGACCCGGAACTTGATCACGCGACGAACCGGCCGTACCGGTCGCGCAGATCGGCGTGCCGTTCACGGTGCACGAGCCGCCGCCCTTCCGGCACATCCGCGCCCTAGGGGCCCGCCTGCGCGACGCGGCCGGCTTCAGCCGAAGTAGCCGGGCCCCACGACGTCAGGGTCGGGCCCACCGCGCACCCCGGTGTCGATCGCATCGATCGCCGCGACCTCGTCGGCCGCCAAGGCGAAGTCGAAGACGTCGAAGTTCTCCGCGATGCGGTGCGGGCGGACGGACTTCGGAATCGCGGACAGACCGTGCTCCAGATGCCAGCGCAGGACGACCTGGGCCGGCGTCTTGCCGTACCGGGCGGCGATCTCGGTGACGGCGGGGTCGCCGAGCGGGTCGCCGACCAGGTCGCGATTGTCGTTCCAGTATCTGTTCACCCCGCCCAGCGGCGACCAAGCCTGGGTGACGACGCCGAGCCCGGCGTCGGCCTCGCGCAGCGCGCGCTGCGAAAACAGCAGATCGCCGATCCTTAACCATCTAACGCAGCGTGCGCAGTGCGGTCTGGGTTAGTGGGCGCAGGTGGGTGGGTCAGCGGTGGGTGGTGGCGGGGCTTTTGGAGGGGGCTATGGCGCAGCCGGAGGACGGGGTGTGGTCGACCTGGAGGGTGATGTGGTCGATGCCGAAGCGGCTGTGGAGGAGGTCGGCCACTTCGCGGCGGACGGCGTGGCAGTCGCCGCCGGGGCGGACGGTGACGTGGGCGGAGAGGGCGGGGAAGCCGCTGGTGACGGTCCAGATGTGGAGGTCTTGGACGTCGGTGACCTCGGTGTGGTCGGTGATGGCCTGCTGGACCTCGGCGGGGTTGGCCCCGTGGGGGGCGGCTTCGAAGAGGATGCGGCCGGCGTCGCGGAGGAGGCTGTAGGCGGCCTTGGCCATGAGGGCGGCGACGACGAGGGCCGCGACGGCGTCGGCGCGGCCCCAGCCGGTGATCCAGACGACGGCGCCGGCGATGGCTGTCGCGATGAAGGCGTACATGTCGTTGAGGAGGTGCTGGAAGGCGCCTTCGACGTTGAGGCTGGTGCGGTCGGCCTTGGCGATGAGCCAGGTGCAGACGGCGTTGACGGCGATGCCGGCGAGGGCGGTGACGAAGACGAGGGGGCCCATGACGTCCGGCGGGTTGACGAGCCGGTGGATGGCCTCGTAGGTGAAGTAGACGACGAGGACGACGAAGGTCAGGCCGTTGACGGCGGCTGAGATGATCTCAGCGCGTTTCCATCCGAAGGTGTAGGCGCCGCGGGCCGGGCGGGCGGCCATGCTGATGGCGATGAGCGCGAACACGATGGACGCCGCGTCGGTCAGCATGTGCCCGGCGTCGGAGATCAGAGCGATCGAGTTGGCGATGATGCCGATCACGACCTCGACGGCCATGAACGTCACCAGGATGGCCAAGGCGGCCCCGAGGTAGCGCCGGTCGGAGTTGGCGCTGGGTCCGTGCCCGTGGCCATGTCCGTGCCCGTGTCCCATCAGTCGTTCTCCCTCAAATGCTCGCGGCTGAGATCGAGAAGCATCCGGACGTGGGCGTCCGCCAGGCGGTAGTAGATCATGCGTCCGCTGCGGCGGCTCGCCACGATGCCTGCCGTACGCAGCAGGCGCAAAGCGTGTGACACCGCGGTGTCCGACACCGAGACGGCCTCGGTGAGGTCGCAGACGCACATCTCCCCGGCCTCAAGCAGGGCGTAGAGCAGTTGGGCGCGGGTCGGGTCGCCGAGCAGCCGGAACATCTCCGCCAACCGGGCGGCTTCGGCCGGCGTGACGAGTCGGTCCCGCGCCGCGGCGACCTTGCCCTCGTCGGGCGCCTTCAGGGCACACGCGTCCAGTCCGGTAACGACTTCCATAACCACTTCCTGAATACTTGAACAATTGCTCAGATGTTACCCACCATACTCCGAGCACTGCAAGGATGAGGTTAGGTTCACCTAAGTTACTCATATGAGCCCCGCGACGGGCAAGGTGAGGTACGGCACAGCCCCCTCGCCGAAACCCTCCCCCGACAGGCATGTGAAACCCTCCCGACCGAGAGTGGATCACCAGCCAGGAGGGCGAGGAAGCACTCAGGGCCGACACACGAAGGCGCGCAGGCTCTCCGCGATCTCCTTGAGTTCGGACATCTGGCCTTGGGCCACGGATATCACCAGGTCGTACGCCGAGTCATCGTCAGTGTCGACGGTTCTGCCGTTCCAGCCGAGGAACACCACGGTCGTCAACCAGGCAACACGTTTGTTGCCATCAACGAACGGATGGTTGGTCGCCAATGAATGCAATAGAGCCGCGGCCTTGGTCAAGAGGTCGGGATAGGCCTCATGGCCGAACATTTCCGCGCGCGGGCGATGCAACGCCGAATCGAGCAGGCCGAGATCCCGAAGCTCCGGTGCCGCCCCAACGGCGAGTTCGGCCAGATCGAGAACCTGCTCCAGAGTGAGGTAGCGGGTCACTCCGCCAACCGATCGAGAACCGGCTTCCACCGCCGAACGGCCTCCACTCCGAGTCGGTGCACCTCCTCGTCGTCACTTCTGCGAGCGAGGTATTCCTCGATGGCGTGTAGCGCGACCTGCTGCATGCTTCGCCCCTCCTGCTCGGCTCGACGACGAAGGGCTTCGGTCTGCTCATCGCTCAAACGCAGAGTCATGGCCATGCCCCCATCGTAGGCGTGGTATCACTGGGATACCACCCCTCCGATATTACCGTTGGTCACGTCCTAGTGTCAGACCGTTAGCCCAGGCGGGCGAGCCGGGCGGCGGCCTCGTCGATGACGTCGTCGCGTTTGCAGAAGGCGAAGCGGACGAAGTGGCGGCCGTGGTCGGGGTTGTCGTAGAAGACCTGGGTGGGGATCGCGACGACGCCGGCGAGGGTGGGGAGGGCGCGGGTGAGGTCGAGGCCGTCGCGGAAGCCGAGGGGGCGGATGTCGGTCTGGACGAAGTAGGTGCCGGACGGGCGGATGACGTCGAAGCCGGCCTGGGTGAGGCCGGTGGCGAGGCGGTCGCGTTTGGCGGCGAGGGAGTCGCGCAGGTCGGTGACCCAGGGGAGTTCGTGGCGCAGGCCGTACGCGACGGCGAGCTGCCAGGGGGCGCCGGCGGTGAAGGTGAGGAACTGCTTGACGGTGCGGACGGCGGCGATCAGCGGCGCGGGGGCGCAGATCCAGCCGGTTTTCCAGCCGGTGACGGAGAAGGTCTTGCCCGCGGAGGAGATCATCACGGTGCGCTCGCGCATGCCGGGGAGGGTGGCGAGGGGGATGTGCTCGACTCCGTCGAAGGTGAGGTGCTCGTAGACCTCGTCGGTGATGGCGATGAGGTCGTGCTCGGCGCACAGTTCGGCGATGAGGGCGAGCTCGTCGCGGGTGAAGACGGTGCCGGTGGGGTTGTGCGGGGAGTTGACGACGATGGCGCGGGTGCGCGGGCCTACGGCGGCGCGGAGTTCGTCGGGGTCGAAGGTGAAGCGGCCTTCGGTCAGGCGCAGCGGCACGGTGCGCCTGACCGCCTGGGCGAGGGTGACGACGGCGGCGTAGGAGTCGTAGTAGGGCTCGAAGAGCACGATCTCGTCGCCGGGTTCGGTGAGGGCGAGCACGCTCGCGGCGATGGCCTCGGTGGCGCCGACCGTGACGTAGATCTCGTGGTCGGGGTCATAGGCCAGGCCGTAGTGCTTCTCCCGGTGTTCGGCGACGGCCTGGCGCAGCTCGGGGACGCCGTGTCCGGGCGGGTATTGGTTGGCGCCGGACCTGACCGCCTCGACGGCGGCCTCCAGCATGGCGGGCGGGCCGTCGGTGTCGGGGAAGCCCTGGCCGAGGTTGATCGACCCGGTGCGGACGGCGAGGGCGGTCATCTCGGCGAAGACCGTGGTGCCGAACTCCCGCATGCGCGTGATCAAGGGGTCACCGAGCATTCCCAACCTCCCGGACGGTCACGTCGGGAAGCCTACAGGTCCGCTAGCTTCTGATCATGTTCCGATCCTGCCCCATGCGCGCGGACGGCGCCTTCGACCGGGGCCGGCCGCGGTGAGCGGCACCGAGGCGGCGGCCACGGAGGCCGAGGACTCCCGCATCCACGAGCTCGACGCGGTGCGGGGGTTCGCGCTCTGCGGGATCACGCTCGTCAACGCGTGGCAGCTGACCGTGGCGAAGACGGCGTTCCCGACCAAGGTGCCGGTGGACACCGTCACGGCGGAGGTGTTCCAGGGCAGGTTCTTCCCGATTTTCTCCTTCCTCTTCGGCCTGGGGTTCGTCCTGTTCCTCCGTTCGGCCTCCCGCCGTTCGCCCCGTCCGCGGCTGGTGCTGCTGCGGCGCCTTCTGGTGCTGGCCGCGCTCGGCGGCCTCCACCGCGGGCTCTACCCCAACGAGGTGCTGTTGCCGTACGCCGTGTTCGGCGCGGTGGTCCTGCTGCCCGCGTCCTTCCTGCCGAGGGCGGCGGTGCTGGTCGGGGCGCTGGTCGCGCTCGGGTGGGCGAGCGTGGCGGGCGGCGGGAGTTGGCTGGTCCCGGGCCTGTTCCTGCTGGGGATGGCCATGATGGAGTACCGGCCGGGGCGGCGCTGGGCTCCGGCGGCGTTCGCGGTGTCCGCGGCCGTGTCGGTGGCGCTGGTGGCGCTGCGCGGCCCTCTGGACGCGGCGCTCGCCGGGTCGCCTTTCGACAGGGCGCTCTATCCTCTGACCGCGCTCGCGGGGGCCGCGGCGTACGGCACGGGCATGCTGATGCTCCTGCGGCGAAGCCGTACGCTCTGCCGTCTCCTCGCGCCGGTGGGGCGGATGGCCCTCACGAACTACGTGGCCGCCACCCCCGTCTTCCTGGCGGCGATTCCGGTGCTCTCCTCCGATTCTCAAAGGATTTCGGTTTTTGTGCTGGCAGGAGCGCTGATCGTTTTCTTCGCGGCGTTCAGCCGGTGGTGGCTGACGCGTTTCAGATACGGTCCGCTCGAATGGGTGTGGAGATGTCTGACCTGGTGGCGGCGGATACCCAACAGGCGGTGAACTCGGTTATCTTGATATAGAGGCTTTGAATGAGTTCCCGTGTCACGCTGCTCGCCGGAGCCGGTCTCCGTTCGGGAGAGGCGAGCGGCATGTCTCGGCGATCCCTCACCGGAGACGGGGAGCGCATGGCGATTTCCGTGAGTTCCACGCTGCGTTTTGTCTTCGTATTCCTCACCGGCCTGTCACTTCTCCTCGGTTTCTGGGGAATGCGGGCGCACCTTGGCGGCGAGGCGTCCTTTCTGGATTTGATCTATTTCACTCTGCAGCTCTTCGTGCTGGATCCCGCTCCGCTCGGCGACAGCAATGCGAGCCTGCCGTGGCAGCTTGAACTGGCGAGGTTCACCGCGCCCGCCGTCACGGTGTCGACGCTGGTCACGGGTGTCTATCTGCTGATTTCGGCGGAGCTGCTCCGGATGCGGGCTCGGCGTTCGCACGGGCACGCGGTGGTGTGCGGTTCGGGGCCCATGGCGATCACGCTGACCGAGCGGATGCGGATGCGGACGCAGGGCGACAGGGTCGTGGTGATCAGCCCGAATGCGGCGACGTACGCCAACGACAGGGGCCTGCTGCACGTGGCGGGGGACGCCCGCAATCCGGCGGTGCTGCGTGCGGCCGGGGTGCAGCAGGCGCGGGTGCTGTAGCGCCGGCCGCACGCGTAAGGTGGACCGGTGACGAGCATCGCGCTGTGCCAGATCCCGGTCGACCACGATCCCTCCGTCAACCTCGGCCGGGTGCGCGAGGCGCTGGCGGCTGCAGCCGCCCGGGGCTCCGAGCTGGCGGTGTTCCCCGAGGCCACGCTGACGAGATACGGCAAACGGGTGAGTGAGACGGCGCAGCCGCTCGACGGGCCGTTCGTGACGGGGATGGCTAAGGCCGCGCGGGAGCTCGGTGTGGCGGTCGTCGCGGGCGTGTTCGAGCCCGGCGGCCCCGGTGGGGCGGGCGGTGGACGTGTCCACAACACGGCGGTGGTGATCGACGGGGCGGGCGAGCTGGTGGCCGCCTACCGCAAGATCCACCTGTTCGACTCGTTCGGCGCCCGGGAGTCAGAGTATGTCGCCCCCGGCGCGACGCCCGTGGTGGCCGAGGTGGCGGGGCTGCGGGTCGGGCTGATCACCTGCTACGACGTCCGGTTCCCCGAGCTGGCGCGGGCCCTGGTGGACCGGGGGGCCGAGGTGTTCGCGGTGATCGCAGCGTGGGGTTCGGGGCCGATGAAGGAGGAGCATTGGGCGACTCTGGTGCGGGCCCGGGCGATCGAGAACACGATGTGGACGGTGGCGGTCGGCCAGGCGCCCAACCCTTCGGTGAGCGACGCGTTCGGCATCGGGCGCAGCATGCTGGTCGACCCGCTCGGTGTGGTGAGGGCCGACCTCGGTCCCGCTCCGGCGGTGCACGTGGCGCAGATCGACCGGGAGCTGACCGCGAGCACCCGTCTGATCGTTCCGAGCCTGGAACACCGGGTGTTGGGGGTCGACACCACCGTAAAATAGGGCTGTGAACGAGCCCGGACGCAGACCTCTGATGCAAAAAGCCATACCCCCGCGTCTGCTCGTCCCCTATCTCTCCGGCAAGCGCACGGTCATCTCCGGCTATGTCTACCGAGTCGAGGACTGCGTGCCTCTCGACTCGCCGCGGCACCTGGTCACCGGCCTCGATCTGGGGTTTGAGGGTTCGGAGCTGCATGAGGGGGTGCCTGAGCTCTACCTGCTGCGGTGGCAGGCGCGCGACGTCGACACCTACGCCGTGCCGTACGGCCCGCACATGGGCGGCGACTGGAACGACCAGCCGCCGTTCGCCGGAAACGGGTTCACCACGTCGCGTGAGCACGTGGTCCCCCAGTTCCACACCACACCCATTCCGATTCCCGCCGGAGCCGAGATCGTGCATGTGACCAACGCCGGTGAGAGGGTTTTCGCCGTCTACGACGGGCTGACCTGGCGGCCCGCCGCATGAGTGAGCACATCGCGCCCGTGGCGTCGGGCTTCGTCGCGCATTTCGAGGGCATGAACCACCCGGCGGCGCTCGGTCCCGGGCCTGCCGAGGTGGTCTTGTTCAGCGAGGAGGAGCGCAAAGGGTTCGCGGCGTCCTCGGGCTACTGGTCGCGCAAGGTGACCCGGTCGGAGCTGTCGTGGCTCGTGATGGTGCGCACGATCGGCGCGTTCGGCGGCGAACCCTGCGTGGTGCTCGACGAAGACGAGGACGGCCTGCACATCGCCTACACCGGGCACAACGGCATCAAGGCGGAGGCGCTCGGCTACTGGATGGTCGACCACGGGGCCTACGAGGTGGTGGTGCCGCGCGAGGAGGTCGTGTCGATCCGGGTGGAGCGGGTGCCGGTGCCGACTTCGCCGTTCGCCTGAGGTCGCTTGAGGTCGCTTGAGGTCGCCTGACCGGTCCGCGCTTTCAGAGAACTTTCAGAGAAAGCAACCTCAGAGAAATCAACGGATTCGCCGGTCCCTGTCAACGGGACCGGCGTCCGCGTGTCTGTTAGAGCGTGACTGATTTCTCCACCGCTCTGCCGACAACCGCGGCATACGAGTCGGCGGACTTCGCGGAGCTCTTCGCCGCCCATTACCGGGGCATGGTGCGGCTGGCGGGCCTGCTCGGCGCGGACGATCCGGAGGACATCGCGCAGGAGGCGTTCGCCCGCCTGCACATCCGGCTGTCACGTCTCCGCGACGACGGCGCGGCGCTCGGCTATCTGCGGTCGATCGTCTGCAATCTGACACGCAACCGGCTGCGCCACCTCGTCACCGTACGGAGGCGCGCACCCGAGCTGCCCGAGCCGCCCGAGCCCGCGCCGAGCGGCGAACAGGCGGCCGTCATCGCGGAAAGCCACCGTGAGCTCCTCGACGCCCTCAAACGCCTGTCGCGCAGGCAGCGCGAGGCCCTGGTCCTGCGTTACTGGCTCGACCTGTCGGAAAGCGAGATCGCCGAGACGATGGGCGTCACGCCCGGTTCCGTGAAAACGCACACCAGCCGGGGCATGCAGGCCCTCGGCGTGGCCATGAAGGAGCGCTCGTGACCAGCGAGCTGGAGACCCGCCTGCGTGGCGCTTTGAGGGCCGGAGCCGAGCTGTACGCCGAGAGCCCGCGCTCCTGGGGCGAGTTGGAGTCGCGGGTCCGTGCCGTACGGCGCCGCCGGGCGGTGCTCACCGCCGTCCCCGTGATCTCGGTGGCGGCCTCGGTGGGCGCCGTGGTCGGGCTGATCACGCTGCCGGACGACGGTGGGCGCGACGGTGGGGGTGTGGCCGCCGCTCCGCCGCCCGCAGCGGTGTCGGGGCCTCTCACGACCCTGCGAGAACAGGTCGCGCTCAACCCTCCGGCCTGGGACTCCGTTGTCTTCCCCCACCCCGACGCCAAAGGGAAGAGCGTCCGCCTGTGGCTGAGCCGTACGCCGGGTGATCCCGGCCGCTACCGCCTGTGCGGGAGCCAGGGTGACGTGTACGCGGAGTGCAGCGTGCCGATCCCCCTACAGGATGCCGGCAAGCCCGCCCGGCGGACGGGCGACAACGCTCTCATTCTCCGCGCGGCGGACAGGACCATCAGGAATGAGGAGAAGGTCGCCTGGGGCATCGCGGAGGGGCGGGTGACCTCGCTCAACGTGTTCACCACGGCCGGGCAGAAGATCGTCGGCGCGCTGAAGTTCGACGCGAAGTCCGGGCAGACCCTGTGGGTGGTGCGGATGCCGCTCACGGTGCGTGGCACCACGTATGTCTTCGCCGACGTGACGAAGCGGGAGGTGGCCCGTTTCACTGTGGACGAAGGGGAGTTCTGCCCCTTGGGGCAGGCGCCGATCAGCGCGGGGGTCTCTCTCGCGGGAGGCGACACGCTCTACTACAGAGGCCGCTCGTGTGCGGAGTTGCGCCGGAAGGGGGCCGTGGCGGCGGCCTATTCGTGGGGATCTCTCCGCGAGCCGCTCACGGCCGCTCTCAAGCGCCCGCACGTGATGCGGGTCGGTGAGGGGACGGCCTGGTACGGCGTGACGTCGATGCCCGCCGCCCGGATCGGACTCATCAGCGGGGCCCGCAAAAGCAAGACGGTGCGTACGGTCGACGACCCGTGGGGGGAGAAGCTGAAGATCTTCTCCGGGCATCTCCCCCCGGGATTCACGATGCGCCCAGGCGTCATCGTCGCCGGCTACAACGAGAGCGGCCGCGAGATCTGGAGAACCACCCTTTAGCGGCGGCTCTACTCGATCCGGCCGAGGTCGCGGTAGCGCGCGAGGCGAGCCCTCATCCGGTCGGCGGAGGGTGTGGCCATCAGGCCCGCGATCTCGTATTCCAGGGCCCTCGCCACCCGGCCGCAGAACTCCTCCGGTTCGTCGGCGGCGTCCGGCAGTTCGGGGATGACGCGGTCGACGATGCCGTCGCGTTCCAGGTCGGCCGACCGCACGCCCTGCGCTGCGGCCACCTGCGGCGCGAACTCGGTGCTGCGGTGCAGCAGCGCGGAGGCGCCCTCCGGCGGCAGCGGCGACAGCCAGGCGTGCTGGGCGCACAGCACGCGGTCGGCGGGCAGCAGGGCGAGAGCGGCCCCGCCGGCTCCCTCGCCGAGCAGCAGGCACACCGTGGGCGCCTCCAGCATGACGAGGTCGGACAGGGAGCGTGCGATCTCGGCGGCCAGACCGCCTTCCTCGGACTCCTTGGACAGCGCCGCGCCCCCGGTGTCGATCACGCTGACCAGGGGCAGGTCGAGCTCCGCCGCCAGCCGTACGCCCCGGCGGGCCACCCGCAGCCCGGCGGGGCCGAGCGGTGCGACGGCGCGCTGGCCTCTGCGGTCCTGGCCGAGGACGACGGCGGGAGCCGTACCGAACCGGGCGAGGGCCAGCAGCAGTCCCGGGTCGTTCTCGCCGGTCCCGGTGCCGTTGAGCGGGGTGACGTCGGTCGCGGCGAGCTTGAGCAGGGCGCGCACGCCGGGGCGGTCGCTCCGGCGCGAACGCGTGATCGACTCCCATGCGTCGGCCGGTGCGGCCTCGGCCGGCCGCTCGGGTTCGCTGCGGGCGGCCCGGCGGGGCGCGCAGAGTACGGCGAGAGCCCGGATGGCGATGTCCCGCAGGTCGCCCGCGGAGACGACGGCGTCGATGAGGCCGTGCTCGTAGAGGTTCTCGGCGCGCTGCACGCCTTCGGGGAACGGCTCGCCGTACAGCGCCTCGTACACCCTCGGGCCGAGGAACCCGACCAGCGCGCCGGGCTCGGCGGCCGTGAGGTGGGCGAGCGACCCCCACGAGGCGAACACGCCACCGGTGGTGGGGTGGCGCAGGTAGACGACGTACGGCAGGCCGGCGGCGCGGTGCGCGGCCACCGCGGCGGTGATCTTCACCATCTGCACGAAGGCCAGGGCGCCCTCCTGCATGCGGGTGCCGCCGGAGGCGGGGGCCGCGAGAAGGGGCAGCCCTTCCTTTGTGGCACGTTCCACAGCCGTGACGAGCCGCTCCGCGGCGGCCACGCCGATGGACCCGGCGAGGAAGGAGAACTCGCACACCACGACGGCGACCCGGCGCCCGTCGAGCAGTCCCTCACCGGTCAGCACCGACTCGTCGTAGCCGCTGCGCTCCCGCACCGCCGCGAGCTCCCGCGCGTAGTCCGACCCCGGTTCGGCGGGGTCGACCGGCGTCTGGTCCCACGATTTCCACGAACCCGGGTCCAGCACCTCGTTGATCAGCGTCCGAGCGTCCGGACGGGGCCGGGTCACGGGTCCTTCCATGGCCTTGCGCATTCCTCTACTCCGTGATCTCCAGGTCGTCCAGCCATGCCTGGACGACCTCGTTGTGCTCTCCGAGGGCCGGGGGCGGCAGGTGCTCCTTGGCCGGTTCGCCGTCGAAGCGGAGAGGGGGACCGGGCAGTTCGATGGGGCCGAGGACGGGGTGGTCGACGGTGACGATGAGGCCCTGGGAGCGGGTCTGGTCCCACTCGTAGACCTCGTCGATGGAGCGGATGGCGCCGGCGGGGACGCCGACCTCCCCGAGGGCGACGAGCCAGTGGCCGCGGTCGGCGGTGGCGAGGGTCTTCTCCATCTCGGCGATGAGCTCGTCGCGGTGGGCGAAACGCTGGGAGTTGGTGGCGTACTCGGGCCGGTCGGGGTCGATGCCGAGGAGGGCGGCGACCTTGCGCCACTGGCCGTCGTTGGCGACGGCGATCTGGATCATGCCGTCGGCGCAGTGGAACGCGCCATAGGGGGCGATGGAGGCGTGGTGGTTGCCGCCGGCCTTGGGCACCTTGCCGCCGACGGTCCAGGCGGTGCCGTGGTAGGAGTGGACGCCGGCGACGGAGGCGAGCAGGGAGGTGCGCACGACCTTGCCCGCCCCGGTGCGGGCGCGCTCGTAGAGGGCGGCGACGACGCCGTAGGCGCCGTGGATGCCGGCGAGGAGGTCGGCGATGGAGGCGCCGACGCGGTAGGGCTCCTCCGAGGACGGGCCGGTGAGGCTCATGAGCCCGGCCTCGCCCTGGGCGATCTGGTCGTATCCGGGCCTGCCGCCTTCGGGGCCGTCGTGTCCGAACCCGGTGATCGACAGGATGACGAGGGCCGGGTTGATCTCGTGGAGGCGCTCGACCGAGAAGCCGAGCCGGTCGAGGACGCCGGTGCGGAAGTTCTCGATGAGGATGTCGCTGTGCCGTACGAGACGTTCGATGAGGGCTTTGCCCTCGTCGGACTTGAGGTCGACGGTGATGGACTGCTTGTTGCGGTTCGCCGCCAGGTAGTAGGTGGAGATGTCCTGGTCGGGGCCGACGAAGGGCGGACCCCAGCCGCGCGACTCGTCACCGCCCTGGGGGTGTTCGACCTTGACCACCTTCGCGCCCAGGTCGCCGAGCATCTGCGCCGCGTGCGGCCCGGCGAGAGCGCGGGAAAGGTCGAGTACGACGATGTCACTGAGGGGTCCCTGCACTCTTGTCCTCCAGTAGTGCGTCACCTGATCCCTTCCGCCCACCTGCCGGGCGGAAGAGAGTGCTCATGGCCCAGATTGCCAGGTCCATCCTGGCCCTATTCGGCCAGGTACCCCGGTTGCGGCGACTGTGAGAGCCGTCACGGCATGCCACCGGGTAGGATCTTCCCGCTGCCCGCCATGAACCCGTCGGCGGGGGTGGACGGCGGGTGAGGATCTCACTGGTGGCCTTGTCCACGGTGGCCTCGTCCACGGTGGCCTCGTCCATCGCAACGACGTTCGTGAAGGTGCCGTGTGTGTCGATGCCGAACCGGAAACTGCGCAGGTCTCCGTGTCCACCCGGTCGGCGTCCACCCGGTCGGCGTCCACCCGGTCGGCGCGGCCACGGCATTCGGCATACGTGCCGAAGGTTCGTCTACTTTTTGGTGTTCATCGCCGCGTGCCGCCCGCCCCTGATCCGGGGCGGGCGGCAGGCGGTGCGGGCGGCCCTTGGGCCGCCGCTCACTTCGTGCCGCGTCCCCGGTCCATCGTGGCCTTGATCACCTCGTCGGCGTCGTGCGAGTGGATCTTGGCGGCGAGGCGCATCGCGGTCTCGGTCGTACGGCGGAGCTCCGCCTCCACCCGGTCCTTGCCGGACTGGCCGACCTGGACGCCGAAGTAGGCTCCGATGGTCGTGCCGACGACACCGACGAGCCCGGCGAACGCCGTCTCCGGCGCGCCGCTCTTGAACACCACGACCACGAAGCCGAGGAGTACCACGATCAGCCCCGCACAGACCACAAGGAAGCCGTAACGCCAGCGAGCGGCATCGGCTTTGACCGCCGCGACTTCGTCATCGGTCATCATGGCCGCGAGTGCGGGGGGCATCTCGTGGGCCTGTGTGGTCATACTTCGTTCTCCAACCGATTGAACAGATCAGGCAATATCACCTTAAGCTCTCTACCCTAAGCCCCCTGCGGCGTCGCACGGCCGAACTCTGCGCAGCGCGGCGTGGCGTGATCCGGCATGACGGAGGCATGGCGGAAACATGGCGGAGGCATGGCCTGATCTGGTCGCGGCGCTATGTACCGCGCGGGTGGCTCTCCTTCAGCAGGAGCGCGGCCACAAAGCCCACCAGCAGCAGGGCCGGAATGATCCACAGGGCCCCCTGGAAGTCCGCCAGGCCGGGAGAATCCCCGAGAAGCCGGCCGGGCAGCGCCGTGAAAAGGCCGCCGATCAGGAAGCAGACGCCGTTGACGACGGCGGAGGCGGTGCCGACGAGCGAATGGGGCACCGACTCCCCCGCGACGGTGAAGCCGAGCATCAGCGCGCCCGCGCACAAGCCCATCGCGAGCATGAACACCAGGGACAGGCCGCCCGACCCGGCCGGCAGGTAGATCACACCCAGTACGGCCACCGCCTGCAGCAGCACCCCCGCCGCGATGGGCGGCTTCCGGGCGCGGAGCCGCTCCGACAGCAGCGTGAGCAGCGGCGACCCCGCGGCCAGCCCAAGCCAGGCGGCGGCGTTGAGCCAGGCGGCGGCCTCCGCGCCCTCGCCGCGGGCCTCCATGAGGCGCGGCCCCCACAGGCCCCCCATGGCCAGCATCGTGCCGAACGAGACGCCCGAGACCAGCGCGGCGAGCGGCACCTGCCGGTTGGCGAGGCAGCGGCCCAGGTCGCGCAGGATGTGGGTGAGCAGCGGTGCCGTACCGGACGCGGAGGGCACCGAGTCGGCCGGGTTGCGCACGAACACCGCGAACAGCGCGGTCAGCAGCACACCGAACGCGCCGAAGCCGACGAGCAGGTGCTGCCAGCTCATGTGCTCCAGCGCGGACGACAGGGAGGGCTGGGCGACGGCCGAGCCGAGCGACGCCAGCGACTGGACCAGGCCGAACATCAGGCCGAACCTCGCCGGCCCGAACCAGTGGCGCCCGAGGTAGCCCGCGCCGACGAAGCCGAAGGACGCGCCGGCGGCGAGCACCAGTTGGGCGAGGATGAGCGTGCCCATGGAGGAGGTGGCGGAGTACAGGAACGCTCCACAGGTGACGAGCGCCACGGCGACCGTCATCAGCGGGCGCGAGCCGAACCGGTCCAGCAGGGAACCCGAGAAGAACTGGCAGAGGGCGAACGCCCACGTGTAGATCGACGCGGCCAGCCCCACTTCGGCCACCGAAAGGCCGGCGGTGGCCTGGATCTGCGGCGACACGATGCCGTAGCCGGTCAGGATGGAGAACTGCCAGACCACCAGGAGGGCGGCTAAGGTCCAGACGGTCCACGCCTCGGCGCCGCCGATCGTGCGGTGGTCGAAGACGCGCCGGTGCACATTCGTCATGCGCACCTTCCTACCGCCCGGCGATCGGCGCGGGCTCTCGGGGGTGGTCACGTTCAGGGGGACACCCAGGCAAACCCCGCCGTACGGCGGAGCCAGGCAGGCGTGAGGGCTCCACCCGGACGCGGGTGGAGCCCTCCAAGGCCGTGACCTCCGCCGGGCTCAGTGGCCCATCGCCGGCCTGGCCTCCACCGTCCGCGTGGCGAACGGCAGGTGCTCACGGATCAGCAGTCCGCTCGCCACCAGCGTCCACAGACCGACCAGGATCATGGGCAGCCAGCCCACGAGGAAACTACGGGGCGCCAGGACGCCGCCCGTGATCCCCAGCGCCAACGCCGAGAGGAAGGCGATGATCGCGACGATGATGGCGAACCAGGCCATCCACTGCGGGAGCACAGCCGTGCGTATGATCGCCCCCGCTATCGCGGCGAACAGCAGGGCCCACGCGATGCCGGACAGCAACCCCATGAGCGTCACCCCCGTGTACGGCACCGCCGCGAGAGGCAGCAGCCCCCGGTTGACGGAGAACACATAGGCCGTTCCGGCATAGACGGCGGCGCCGACGAACCCGAGCGTCACCACAACCACGAAACCGGCCAGCACCAGCGCCGGCAGATCGCTGAACCCGTAGCGACGGACACTCGCGGCACGAGCGTGTTCCCCCCGGACCCCCTCAGGCCGCCCTCCTGCCGCAGGATGCGTCCCGGGCCCGTGAACCCCTTCCCCGGGATACGTCCCGGGAGCGTGGCCCCCTGCCGCGGGGGTGCCCGGCGGCCGGGTCTCCTCCGCACGCGCACCGGCCATGTCGGTCAGGTCCGCGTGCCGGGCCTCCCCGCGGCGGAACGCCGCAGCCAGGGCGACACCGAACCACAGGAACAGCGCCGCCGCGATCGTCGTGAGCAGCGCGGCCCACAGCATGTGCCCCCGATGCTGGCCGACATAGCCGCCGATCAGTCCGGCGTGTTCGGTGATGCCTGGCGCATTCCACGCCACGATTCGGGCGATGATCGCGACGATCAACGCGAGAATCCCCGCTATCCCTCCCCAGCGAAGCTCGTGGCCCTCTTTCATAGCCTTCACCTCCTTCTTTCATCATTCGCCGCTCAGGAGGGGCTGACCAGGGGTGATAACCCGAACCACACTCGTCCAAGGAGCGTTCACGAAGAGACGTTGACCAGTCCAGGTGGGGCTCTTTACCCACGGCCGCGTCGCGTGGCCCGCTCACGTCCCGGCATGACGAGACCGCCGCCACCGGCAGACCATCGCCGACTCACCACCGGCGACCTGGACAACAACAGCCCCCTGCGTCGCTGCCGAGACCAGGGATCTGCGTTCCACCGGGGCAGGCCGGCCGGGCGGCCTCGCCGATCCGCCTCCTTGATCAGTCCGCCCTCCGCCGGTCGGCGCAGATATACGCAGACGGCGGTCTGGCTTGGGGAGAGATAAGAAGTCACCTTTTGGCGACCTGCTCCGGCGATTGCGTATTGGACAATTCCACTGCACGATCGGGAAGGCGGAGTGCCATGACGACGGGAACGATGAAAACAAGGACGAGTGAGAAGAAGGTGGTCCGCAGACCACTCGCATCGGCCAGCCACCCGAACAGGGGAGAGCACAGGCCGCCGGCGGCCATGGCCAGCCCCAGGGTGAGTCCG
Organism: Sinosporangium album; assembly: GCF_900100605.1. Classification (GTDB taxonomy): domain Bacteria; phylum Actinomycetota; class Actinomycetes; order Streptosporangiales; family Streptosporangiaceae; genus Sinosporangium; species Sinosporangium album. The sequence goes on from NZ_FNCN01000001.1 coordinate 378,432, forward strand.
CTGGCGGTCCCTATGCGGGTGGGCAGGTAATCCTGCGCCAGCGTGACCTGTGCGGCGAACGGGAGGAACATCGCGGTCCCGAACAGCACGGCACTGACGACGAGGACCCAGAACGTCGGGGCCCAGGCGATGCCCAGCAGCGCCGGGAGCGCCGCCAGATAGCCGACCCGCACCGCGGCCATCCGGCCGTACCGGTCGCCGATCCAGCCGCCCAGTAGGGTGCCGGCGGCGCCGGCGGCGGTGTAGGCGGTGAGGACGGCCGCCCCGGCCGCCGGCGACTGGCCCAGATCTCCTTGCGCGAAGAGCGAGACCATCGACGTGACCGCGACGAACGGGATGGACCATCCGATGATCACGAAGACCAGGCGGGTGAACGAACGCCAGTCGTCGGTACGGCCCGCGCCGCCCTCCGCGGACCCCCGCCCGCCGATGACCGGCGGGCGGGCCTCCACGTAGCCCCGCCACCGCATCCACGGCCCTTTGAGCATCCACAGGGCCGCCATCACCAGGGCGGGAACCGCCAGCAGGTAGCTGCCGTCGAAACCCACCGACCCGATCACCAGCGTGACCAGGGCCGGCGCGACCGAGCCGCCGATCGTCCCGCCGACCGAGAAGACGCTCATGGCCTTCTGCGAGGATCCGCCCGCGGCCCGGGCCTGGCTGGTCGCGGGCGGGTGATAGGCGGCGATCCCGATCCCCGCCAGCGCGAGGTACAGCCACGTGAGCAGGTAGCTGGAGGACAGGCCGGCGGCCACCACCCCCAGCGCGGCGGTCACGAAGCCCGCCGGAACCAGCCAGGTCCGGGGTTTGCGGTCGGAGAGGACACCGAACAGCGGCTGGAACAGGCTGGAGAGGCCGCTGGCCGCGAACGCCAGGCCTGAGACCGCGGCGTAGCTGTAGTGCCGCTCGGCCATCAGGAACGGCAGCATCGCCGGGATCGCACCTTGGTACAGGTCGTTGACCACGTGCGTGCCCGCCAGAAAGCCGAGCTGTCCTTTTTTCATGAAACGCCTGTTCCGTTCTCCGTGCTATGCGGATCAGGACCCCTCAGCTACTACTCGGGTGCTCAGGTCCTCTGAGGAGTCAGTTGAAGTGCGGGCCGTGAGACCGTAGGCCGTACTAGGTGCGGGAAGGCCGGGTCAGGCGCTCCCGGCACGGTTGACGGCCGACATGACCGCGTGGACCGTCGAGCTCAGGACGGAGGTGTCCCAGCCCGCCCCCCAGCAGGTCACGCCGTCGACATCGCACTCGATGTAGGCGACGGCCGGGCTGTCCGGGCCGGTCCCGGTGGCGTGCTCGGCGTAGCTGAGGATGTCGACGGCGACACCCACGGCGCGAAGCGCGTCGGTCAGGGCCGACAGCGGCCCGTTGCCGGTGCCCTGGCAGGAGCGCTCCCGGCCGTCGGCGTGGACCGTGCAGGTGAAACGGTGCTCACCGGGAGCGGTCTCCGACGTCGACCACGAGAGCAGTCTGACCGGGCCCTCCTCCGCCGGGATGATGTAGGTCGTGCGGAAGAGCTCCAGCAGCTCCTTGTGGGAGAGCTCCCGGCCCGTCGCGTCCGTCACCCGCTGTACGACGCGTGAGAAGTCCGGGCGCATCGCCTGAGGCAGGTCCAGGCCGTGGTGGACCTGGAGCAGGTAGGCCATGCCCCCCTTGCCGGACTGGGAGTTGATGCGGATGACCTCCTCGTAGGTGCGGCCGATGTCACCCGGGTCGATCGGGAGGTACGGCACCGCCCACGGGATCTCTTCGGCGGGAACCCCACTGTCGGCGGCCTGCTTGGCGTGATGGGCCATGCCCTTGGAGATGGCGTCCTGGTGGGTGCCGGAGAAGGCCGTGTGCACGAGCTCGCCGACATAGGGGTGGCGCGGGTGGATCGGCAGCCGGTTGCAGTACTCCACCACCTCGCGCACCGCGTCGATGTCGGAGAAGTCGATCATCGGGTTGACGCCCTGCGCGTACAGGTTGAGGGCCAGGGTCACCAGGTCGACGTTCCCGGTGCGCTCGCCGTTGCCGAACAGGCAGCCCTCCACGCGCTGCGCCCCCGCCAGGACGGCCAGCTCGGCGCAGGCGACACCGGTGCCGCGGTCGTTGTGCGGGTGGACCGACAGGATCACGGAGTCGCGGCGCGCCAAGTGGCGGTCCATGTATTCGATCTGGTCCGCGTAGACGTTGGGGGTGGCGATCTCGACCGTGGCCGGCAGGTTGTGGATCACGGGTCGGTCGGGACTCGCCTCCCACAGCTCGGTCAGGCCGTTGCACACCTCAAGGACGAAGTCCGGCTCCGTGAGGTTGAAGACCTCCGGGGAGAATTGGAACCGGATGTCGGCCCCCGGCCGTTCCTCTGCGCGCCGCATCAGGTAGGTGGCGGCGCCCCGGATCAGCTCGCCGACCTCGGCGCGGGAGCGGCCCAGCACCACGTCCCTCCAGGTGGGCGCGGTGGCGGTGTAGAGGTGGACGAGGACGCGGGGAAGCCCCTCGACGGAGGCGACGGTCCGGTCGATCAGGTCGCGCCGGGCGGGCGTGAAGACGGAGACGGTCACGTCGTCGGGCACCGCGCCGCTGTCGGCCAGATGACGGACGAAGTCGAAGTCGGTCTGGCTGGCGGAGGGGTATCCGACCTCGATCTCCTTGAAGCCCATCGCCACCAGCAGGTCGAACATCCGGCGCTTGCGGGCGGTGTCCATGGGTTCGGCCAGGGCCTGGTTGCCGTCGCGGAGGTCGACGGGCACCCACAGCGGGGCCCGCTCAAGCCGGCGCGAGGGCCAGGTGCGGTCGGTCAAAGGGAGGGCGACCCGCTCATCGGCGGGCCGGTAGCGGTGGTGCGGCATCGCGCTCGGACGCTGCGGATTCCACCGCGGCGCGTCCGCCGGAACGTCTCCGGACGGCGTGCGCAGAGTGGGGAACACACTGCTCTGGACAGTGCTCTCGACATTGGGCTGGATGGAGCGAACCATTGCTGCTGGACTTCTTTCAGTCGGCCAACGGGGTGACCGGCGCAGCCTTGGCACCCGCTGCGGGTGGCCGGTCGGGTCAGGCCCCGCAGCGGCAACCAAGGAGAAGCTCGAACCGCAGCATGCCCGGTAGAATAGCACCAACTCCGCAGACAAGCTGACAAGTTTCAGGAAGGTGGCCGTCACATGCCCCTCGGCGCCCTGAGGCCGTCCCCCTTGGTCGAGCAGGCCACCGAGCACCTGCGGGCGCAGATCACCGGTGGTGAATGGCCCGTGGGCACCAAGCTCCCCGGCGAGACCACCCTGGCCAAATCCCTCGGCGTCGGCCGCTCCACCGTCAGGGAGGCCCTCCGCGCCCTGGCCGGGGCGGGGCTGGTGCAGGCACGTCAAGGGTCCGGGGTCTTCGTCATCGCGACCACCCCCCAGGACGACTGGTCCGTCCGACTCCGCCAGGCGGCCGTCACCGACGTCTACGAAGTCCGCATGCTCGTCGAGGTCGAAGCCGCGCACCTCGCGGCGCGGCGCCGTACCGACGACGACATCACGGCCCTCCGCGCCGCCCTGGCCGAGCGCCGCGACGCCGCCGCCAAGAACGACGCCGAATTCGTCGACGCCGACATAGCCCTGCACGCGGCGGTGATCGCCGCAGCCCACAACCCGGTCCTGACGGGCCTGTTCACCGAGTTCACGCCCGTGCTCCGGCAAGGGCTCATCGATCTCGTCGAGCTTCTCGATCTGCGTGCCGGCCGGCCCGACCACGGCGACGAGAGCCACGCCGCGCTGGTGGACGCCATCGCCCGGGAAGACGCCGAAGCCGCCCGGCGCACCTTGCAGGGCGAGCTGGAGCAGACACTCGCCCGGCTCCAGTCGCTGTAGGACCCACCTCACCGGTGACGAGGAACGGGCAGGGCTCCGCCGTACGGCGGGCGGGGGATGTCACATCCTGGAGGTGTGTCTCGTCCTTGGGATGTGAACGGTGAGTGCGCGCGTGGCCTAGTGGAACTGGCCGCCGAGTTCGAGGCGATCAGGCCGCGGCTGGTCGGAGTGGCGTACGGCCTGCTCGGCAGCCTGGGCGAGGCCGAGGACGTCGTGCAGGAGGCGTGGCTGCGGCTGAGCCGTACGGCACACGCCGAGATCGACGACGTGACCGGATGGCTGGTCGTGACGGTGTCGCGGCTGGCGCTCGACGTGCTGCGGTCGGCGCGGGTGCGGCGTGAGGAGTACGTCGGGCCGTGGCTGCCCGAGCCGGTGGTCGAGGGCGGCGACCCGGCGGATCGGGTGACGCTGGACGAGTCGATGAGTCTGGCGATGCTCGTCGTGCTGGAGTCGCTGAGCCCGGCTGAACGCACGGCGTTCGTGCTGCACGATGTGTTCGGGCTGGCGTTCGACGAGGTCGGCCGGGTCGTGGGCCGTACGCCGGCGGCATGCCGACAGTTGGCGGCACGGGCGCGGAGGCATGTGCGCAGTCGCGGCCCGCGCTTCGAGGTGGATCCGGCTGAACACCGCAAGGTCGTGACGGCGTTCGCGGGGGCGTGCCTCGGGCATGATCTCGACGCACTGTTGACGCTGCTGGATCCGACTGTGGTGTTGCGCAGTGACGGCGGCGGGGTTGTCACGGCGGCACGGCGGGTGCTACGCGGCGCGGACCGCGTGGCGCGCTTCCTGGTCGGGGTGATGACGAGGCGTGCCAGACCTGGGTACGCATTGGAGCCGACCACGGTGAACGGCGAGCCGGGGCTTTGCTGGACGCGCGACGGCGAGGTCAAGTGCGTGATCGGGATAGCCGTGGTCGACGGCCGCGTCACCGAGATCTACATGGTGCTCAATCCAGAGAAACTAGGGAGAGTCCAATGACAGCACGCCTGAATGTCCTCCGGCAGAGGCCGGAAGCCTACAAGGCCATGGTGGGCCTGGAGGAGTTCCTGCGGGACAGCGGCCTGTCGAAGATCACGATGGGGCTGGTGAAACTGCGGGTCAGCCAGATCAACGGGTGCGGCCTCTGCGTGGACATGCACTCCCGTGAGCTTCGCAAGGCCGGGGAGACCGACGACCGGCTCTTCAACGTGCCTGTGTGGCGGGAGGCGCCGTGGTTCACCGACGCCGAGCGGGCGGCGCTCGCCCTGGCCGAGGAGGGCACCCGGCTGGCCGACCGGCCGGAGGCGGTCCCGGATGAGGTGTGGCGGGAGGCCGCCAAGCATTTCGATGAGGACGATCTCTCCGCGTTGATCGTGGCGATCGCCACGATCAACGCGTGGAACCGTATCGCTGTGATCACCAGGATGCCGCCGGGGTCGCACCAGAAGAGCTCCTGAGCCCGTCGCGGCCTCCGCCCCCTGTGGGGGCGGAGGCCGCGACTGCCCGGGGTCACCGTACGGTGGCCAGATCGCCGCCCGGCTCCGCGCGGAACGGCTCGGCCGCCTCGGACGGCTCGGGCGCCTCGGGCGCCTCGGGCGCCTCGGGCGACTGCTCGAACTGGGTGCGGTGGAGCTCCTCGTAGCGTCCGCCCGCGGCGAGGAGTTCGGCGTGGGTGCCGCGTTCGACGACGCGCCCGTCCTCGATGACGAGGATGAGGTCGGCCGCCCGCACAGTGGAGAGTCGGTGGGCGATGACCAGGGAGGTGCGCCCGTCGAGGGCTTCGGCCAGGGCGTCCTGGACGGCCGCCTCGGAGGTCGAGTCCAGGTGGGCGGTCGCCTCGTCGAGGATGACGACGCGGGGCCTGGCCAGCAGGATCCGGGCGATGGTGAGGCGTTGCCGTTCGCCGCCCGACAGGCGGTAGCCCCGCTCCCCCACCACGGTGTCGAGCTTGTCGGGGAGCGACCTGACCAGGGTGTCCAGCCGGGCGCGCAGCAGCGCGTCCCACAGTTCGTCCTCGGTGGCCTCGGGCCGGGCCAGGAGCAGGTTCTCCCGGATGGAGTCGTGGAACAGGTGCCCGTCCTGGGTGACGACGCCGAGCGTTTCCCGGATCGACTGCGCGGACAGGTCGCGCACGTCGATGCCCGACAGGCGTACGGCACCGCCGTCCACGTCGTACAGCCGGGCCGTGAGCTGGGCGATCGTGGACTTGCCGGCGCCGGACGAACCGACGAGCGCGACCATGTGGCCGGGTTCGGCCTTGAACGACACATTGTGGAGCACTTGGACTCCGCCGCGGCTGTCGAGGGCGGCGACCTCCTCCAGGGAGGCCAGCGACACCTTGTCGGCCGACGGGTAGGCGAAGTCCACGCCGTCGAACTCCAGCGACACCGGGCCTTCCGGCACGGTCTCGGCGTCGGGCTTCTCGGTGATGAGCGGCTTGAGGTCGAGCACTTCGAAGACCCGCTCGAAGCTGACGAGTGCGCTCATCACCTCGACGCGTGCGCTGGCCAGCGCGGTGAGCGGAGCGTAGAGGCGGGTGAGCAGCAGCGCGAGCGCGACCACGGCGCCGGCGTCGAGCTGCCCGCTCAGGGAGTAGAAGCCACCGAGGCCGTACACGACCGCGAGCGCGAGCGCCGACACCAGGGTCAGCGCGGTGACGAACACCGCCTGCACCATGGCCGTGCGCACGCCGATGTCGCGGACGCGCCGCGCCCGCAGGGCGAACTCCGTCGACTCGCGCGACGGCCTGCCGAACAGCTTGACGAGCGTCGCGCCGGGCGCGGAGAACCTCTCGGTCATCTGGGTGCTCATCAGCGCGTTGTGGTTGGCGGCCTCGCGCTGCAGCCGGGCCAGCCGGGTGCCCATGCGGCGGGCGGGGATCACGAACACCGGTAGCAGGAGCAGCGCGAGCAGCGTGATCTGCCACGAGATCCCCACCATCACGACGAACGTCAGGACCAGCGTCACCACGTTGCCGACGACGCCGGACAGGACCTGGGTGAACGCGCGCTGCGCGCCGATGACGTCGTTGTTCAGCCTGCTGACGAGGGCTCCGGTGCGGGTGCGGGTGAAGAACGCCACGGGCATGCGCTGCACGTGGTCGAACACGGCCGTCCGCATGGTGAGGATGAGTCCTTCGCCGACGCCCGACGACAGCCACCGCCCCAGCAGACCCAGCCCCGCCTCCGCGATGGCGAGCCCGGCGATGATCAGCGCCAGCCGTACGACGTTCTCAAGCGGGGCGGCGTTGACGATCGCGTCGACCACCTGCCCGGCCAGCACGGGCGTCACCACCGCGAGCACGGCCAGCACGACGCTCAACGCCATGAACCACATGAGCTGCCGGCGGTGCGGCCGGATGAACCCCCCGATCCTGCGTAACACCGCCTTGGAGAAGGGGCGTTTGTCGTCTTGCGCGTGTATGGCGCTGTACATCGAGTGCCAGGCCGTCACTTGCATGTCCATTTTTTCACCACCGGGCTCTCTCGCTCGCCGGAAGTGCCGCCCCCGATGGCCCCTGATGGCCCTTGAGTACGGCACCGCCGCCGCTGTCGCCGGCGGCTCACCTTGAGCGTAGAACCTCAAGCATGCTTGACCTCAAGCCCGCCCACCCTCGCCTCTTGATCAACAAATGCCAAGGCGACGGTCAATGCGAAGGCATTTCAGCTTCCAAAAAGTAGGTATTCACACCGATACGCTTTTGAACATTCCGTGATCCAGAGGTGACCAAATTCCCCTAAGCTAATCGCTCCCCAAAGAAAAACCCCAGGTGGCAGGCATGTACGATCAAAATCCGCCGAACCATGATTACCCCACCCACGCCTCCGGCTATCCCGGACAAGGGCCCGGATACGGCGGATACGGCGCACCTCCCCCACGAACCAACGGCCTCGCCATCGCGTCGCTGGTGTTCGGCATTCTCTGGCTATGCGGCCTTGGCAGCCTTCTCGCCGTGATTCTGGGACATGTCGCACTCATAAAGATCCGGACCACACACGCCCTCGGCAGGGGGCTGGCCATCGCGGGACTCGTCCTCGGCTATCTGGGGATCGTCTCGACAGTGGTGAGCGTCGCCGTCTTCGGCCTCTTCACCAACGCGGCCATCGAAAGCTACGAGGAGATCCAGGCGTCGGCCGAGGCCAACGCCAACCCCGTCGAGGAGACCTCAGGCCCCGAGGAGACGGCCCAGGCCGACACGACTCCGGCGGACAAGGAGGCGTCCTCAGCCGTACCGACCCCGACGCGCTCCACCTTCACGGCATCGGACTACCGCACTCTGAGCGGCAGAGGCTTCGCGAAACTCACCAAAGACCCCGACGCGTACACCGGCAAGCAGTTCATCATCTACGGAGAAGTCACCCAGTTCGACGCGGCCACCGGCACCACGACATTCCGCGCCGACACCGGGCACGCGAAACTCCAACCGTCCTACGGCTTCGTCGACTTCGACCAGAACGCACTCCTCACCGGGTCGGAGTCACGTCTGTCCGACGTGGTGCAAGGCGACCTTTTCCAGGCCTACGTGACCTCTCTCGGTAGCGAAAGCTACGAAACCCAGATCGGCGGCAACACCACCGTCCCCAGCTTCCAGGTCGACCGGATCAAGGTCTACGGAAGCCTGAAGAAGTAGCTCCGTCAGAACCATCTGTCCCTCGTAACGCGGGTCTGCCCCCTGCTTCGCACGACGGCCACAAGCGACCATACGTCCCGCGTCAGGAATCGACGGTCGCGAGGATCTCTCGGATTCTCGCGACCTTCAAGTGGCCAGCGCCGTGGCGACGTTCGAGGTCGGGCAGGAGGGCTTTGAGCGTACTGGCGGCCCGGCTCGGATTGCCGGAGCCGAACTCTAGGAGGCCGATCTGCTCGCGTAGTTCCAGGATGCGGTCTTCGTCCGCACCGAAGCGCCGTTCGTCCTTAAGCAGCGCGTTGAGCTTGGAGAGGGCAAGGCTGCTCTCACCCAGCGCTGCGTGACAGGTTGCCTGTTGCTGGCGGCAGCGCAGCGCGAGGTCGTTCCCCGCCCCGTCGCGCACAGCGAGATCCTCTGCCAGTTTCCCGAATGCCGAAGCGGCCCGCGAGTAATCGCCACCGAGGAACAACGCGTCGGCGAGCTCCAAGCGCAGGTTGATCACGCTTGAGTCCTGCGCGCCGAACGTCTGGCCGGCGGGCTCGACGATGGCAGCGAGGAGGTCGGCCGCCTGAGTGAAACGGGATTCAGCGATGAGAGCACGGGCGTCGCTCCGCGCCAAAGCGATGTCGCTTGCCCGCACAGTCTGGGCGGGCATTGGAACACGCTCGGGCTTAGAAGGCGGCGAGACGGCCTCCCGGACGGACGGCGCTATCCGGCCAACCACCGCGGAATACATACGGACCGGATGCGCGGCAGCCATGTCGACATATCCCGGGAAGGCGGGGAGGTCACCACAAAACTCCATCAGTCTGTCGTAGACCTCAACGGCGCTCGCCGGGCGGTTCTCCGGCTTTTTGGCTAACATTTGGAGAATTAGATGATCAAGCCCCTTCGGCACAGCCGGCCTGCACGCGCCCGGCGATCGAGGGGCGAGATCGATGTGATTGCGCATGGCGGCCAGCCGAGTCGCACCGGCGAACTGGTTCTCGCCAGTCAACAACTCATCGAGGATCACGCCAAGGGAATAAAGATCGCTCTGCGGACTGGTGGTAGCGGAGAGAGCCTGCTCTGGGGCCATGTACTCCGGCGTGCCCAGCGCCATGCCCGTCATGGTGAGCCTGGTCTCGTTGGATGCGAGAGCGGCGGCGACGCCGAAGTCGAGCACTTTCACAGTGCCGTCCGCGCAGAGCATCAGGTTGGAGGGCTTCAGGTCCCGGTGCACGAGCGAATGGGTATGGGCGACCGCCAGTACCGAACATACCTGTGCGCCGATTGCGGCAACCCAGGCGACAGGCACATGGCCGACTTCGTCAAGGAGTGCCGACACTGGGCAGCCGTCAATGAGTTGCATGACCAGATAGAGATCGTCGCCGACCGTTCCGCAGTCGTAGACGGAGGGAACCCCGGGGTGCTCAAGTCTCGCGGTGATACGCGATTCGCGCACGAACCGCTGCGTAAGCATAGTGTCGGGCTTGCCGTCGGGAAGCTTGTCGATCCTGATGAACTTGATGGCGACCTTGCGATCAAGGCGCTTGTCGAACCCGAACCAGACCTCCCCCATCCCACCTTGGCGTAGGGAGTTAGGGATAAGGTCATAGCGGTTGTCGATGCTGGTTGGTCTGCTCAAGCCATCCACCTTGCCTGAGGCGCCGAGTTGATCTGGTTCAACGGGCGGGGATTCAACAGTCGGGGAGTAGGTCGCCGCCGGCCAGGCCATTGAAAATGAGACGCCGGAGATTCTCACCTGCCTCGCCGGTGCGGCGCACTGTGTCTTCGAAACGGTCGAGCCGACGAAACGCCTCACCGTACTTCCGCTGCTCGGTGAGGGGAAGTCGGGGAATCTGCGCACGCCTGACATCCACCCGGTGAGAGCCCGTGACCGAACCGGCCGTACGGACCGACGTCGCACGGAGGAAACCAGCGATGAAATGCGAGTCGAACACCTCCGGATTGGGCCGGATCAGGGACAGGTGAGGGCCGAGCGCCTCCTCCTCGTCGAGGACACGGGCGATGATGTGCCGGGTGATGGCAGGGACGACGATGTCGCCCGGTCTCCCGATCACCAGACCGGCCTCCCGTGTGCCCTGCCCCGTCGCCAGACGACCGAGGGTTACGTCTTTGACCGTCAGGAGCCGTAGATCGCCGCTCTCGGTCTCCATGCGCATCGGAGTGTGTTCGACCTGAAGGGACCCCGCTCGGACAAGCTCCGCGATCGTCGTCATGGTGAGCGGCCCGCCCCCCGGTGATACGTCCGGCAATGCCGCAGGCAAGGCGTCCGCTAGGGCGAAGAACTCCTCGCGGGCGCGGTCGAGGTTGCCGACCTGCACCGACGCGGCCCGCGGCAGGTGACGCACGGGAGTGAGGTCAACCTCGTCGTCGAGTAGGTCGATGATGGGCACCGTACGGCCGAAGGCCTCGTCGATCTTCTCCCCCCGCCGGAACGATCGCCATGCCCGCACTGTGTCGTCGGAGCAAATGCCCTCCGACGAGTCCACCATGAGCACATGCGAAGGCACGCCGTCGCCGACACCGGGTCGTCGCAGCAGCCACAGGTGTGGAGGGACAGCGGACTGCGGGGCCGTCCCCGCCGGCAGCGACACCACGGCCTGGAGCGTGCCGGTGCGCAAGAGCTGAGATCTGATTCTGCGCCCGGACCTGCGGTCGGCGGCGGCGGGGGGCATGAGCACGATGGCCTGTCCGCCGGACTTGACGTGCGCCAGGCAGTGCTGGACCCAGGCCAACTCAGACTCGCCGCGTGGCGGCAGGCCATATTCCCACCGGGGGTCGTTCGTCAACGCCTCATAGCCCCAGCCGCGCTCATTGAATGGCGGGGCGCAGACGGCGGCGTCGACGCGAAGGTTAGGGAAGGCATCGCGGGTCAGGGCATCGCCCGACTGGATGTCGGCGGAAATGCCACGCGCTGTCAAACGGGCGCAGGCCAGCCTCGCGGCGTCGGTGTTGCGGTCCTGCCCCTTCACCCGAATCGCACTTATCTCATGTCCGTCGTCGCGGCGGGACACGAGCGCCAGAAGAAGACCACCGAATGCGCAGGACGGGTCGAATACTTCGGTGGCTTCCGGTTCGATAAACGCCACCATGAACCGCGCAACCTCCGGGGACAGCGCTTGAACCCGCCGCGAATGGGCCTCGGTGTAGCGGGTGTAGAGGAACTCCACCGTCTCCGCCAGCCCCCGCTCTCGGGCGAGCTCGGCCGTGGCCCGGATCAGCGGAACATCGTTGTCACCGACGAGCAGGTTTGGCAGTGCTTCGGCGACCTTGTCGTCATCCTTGCGGAGCAAGGATGACAGCTTCCTGTGAGCCACGGCGGTCGCGAGGCGGCTGACAAGTGACAGCAGTTGAAGATCGTCGACCGAGTTGCGTACGTGCTGCCACAGCATCTCGTCTTGGGGGAGCTGTCGGAGTTTCCCCTGTTCGACCAGCCAGGCTTCGACCTCGGCAAGCGAGAACAGCGGACTCGCGGTCGTACCACCCACCGGCTGGGGGAAATCTCCGAATCTCCTGCGCCAGTTGCTCACCGCGGCGCGTCCCACACCGGCAAGCCTGGCGATGTCGCCGGCCGCCACCGTCGCGTTCTCCCCCGACGTCACTGCCTACCTCCTCGAATTCGTCAGCCCGCGGCCCGGCACCGGGCCGATCCGCTTCACCTGCTCCCAATCGTGAGTCGTTTCCTCAAGCTCATAATCGAGCCAGAATGCCCTTGAACCTAAGTTCGGCCAGGTGCTCCGCCACTCGCCTTGGCGCGGCGCCTCCACGGATGCGCACTCCTGCCTCCACGTTCTTTCCAATGCCCGATTGGGTCAGATTGGCACTCGAGACCAGCATGTCGCGCCGGTCGGCCACTGCGAGCTTGGCATGCATCTTCGCACCCGCCTCGGTCCGCTGCGCCGTCGGCCAGTGCCAGAGTTCGACTCCGGGTACCGAACGGAAGGCGGCAGCGGGTTCGTGGTCGGTGAGAGCACCGCCCGCGCCCCGCAGTGTCTCCACTACAGCCACTACTCCGACTCCGCGTTCAATGGCGGCGGCCAGTGCCTCCAGCACCGGAGCATAGGGCTTTGCCGAGTAGGTCATCAGCAGCAGTTCCCGCCGAGCCTCACCCACCAGTTCGACGAGGACCTGCGCCGTAGAGCGCAGCGGCACCGCGTGCGTGTGCGGGCCGCTCCACACCGATTCCACGGTCACCTCGGCCGCCTGACGTACCATCCCGGCGGCGACGCCGCGTAGGTAGGCCGCGGCTTCGGCGTCGGACACACCACCCGCCTCCTTCGCGGCGAGCACGGCACGGGCGGCGGGGGCGAAGTCCACGGTGGGGAGTGCGAGGGCCAGAGCCTCGGCAGGCCACCCTTCGGCGATACGCGCCGCCAGCACCCGCAGGTGAGCGGGTGGGAGTGCGCGTGCCGCGCTCTCCACCGCCCGCTCGAACCCAGGGTTCACGAGACCACCGGCGCCTCGGGGAAGAGGGCGAGTCCGCTGCCGTCGACCGGGACAACGAACCTGCGATCAAGGAACCTGTTGCCGCGTTCACAGGTCGTCTCGGAGACGAACAGGCATACATGGCATGCCGCCCCGTGCAGGAAGTCGTCAACGCGATCGGGAATCCGTTCAGAGCACAACGGGTCGGAGGAGCAGGTTCGAGCCTCGATGAGCGCGCGCCGCGTCAGCCGTATCAGGGACTGCTCTTCAGCGAGAGTGACCAGCCCGCCAAGGGTGCCTTCGGCATCGGGCACGGCGGTGTAGATGAAGATGCCACCGCGCGGGTCGGTCTCGTCCCCCGCGTAGATGCGTTCGGCGAGGCTCGCCGAGTTGTAGCCGCATTCCAAAGCAATGGTGCGGATCAACAGGTGGGAGAGCGTGTGCAGGGCATAGTAACGGTAGCCGGGCCAGTGCTTCATGGGGTCGAAGTCCGTTTTGATCCGGTCGGAGAAGCGGTTCTCGCGGAAACGGCCGTAGGCCTCGCGATGCCGGTTCATCGCTGCGCTGCCACGCACCCGCCGTTCCCACTCGGCGAGCAGCTCCTCCCTGACCCTGATGAAAACGCCCTCTCCCCGAACTTCGCTCGCGGGCAGCCACTCAGGGCGTCCTCCGGCCAACTGAACCGAGGTGACAAGGTCCGGCTCCTCGGGGTCGGGGGCGTCGAGACGCGTGAAACCGATGAGCGCGCGCACCTCCCGGATGCGTTCGGCCTGCACGACGTCCTGGTAGAAACCTGCCAGTGCCGTCGGAACTCCAGGCCGGTAGAGGGAGAAATCATCGGTCTGCGTCACGTCGGACCCGGTGAACGCCTTCCACTCGGGAGTGCGCAGATCGGGATACCCCTCCTCGTCTTCCTCCGGCGCCTCAAGCGACGCTCGGTGACGTTCGACGGCGGCCCAGATCTCTTCGTCGGTCCAGCGGGCCAGCTCGCTGAACCCGTTGACCACTGTCCTCGCCCAGGGGTACATCTCCAACTTCAAAGGGCCGATGGCCTGCCAGTGCTTGCGCACCTTGTCGGCCAACGCGTCGTCGGCGTCCGTTGGTACGGAGAGCAGAGATAAGGTCTGCGCGAACCACTGGTTGGATGCACCGAGCACCAGCAGCTTGGGCGGAGAGCCGGCCTTGCATGGGCGTGGGAACTGATTGTGCAGATGAGGGTGGCGACCCCGGCAGGCCGGAAGGTTCTCCGCGCCGCGTCTTCCCATGGCCTCGCTCATGTTTCGCGGCTCGGAGTTGCAGGATTGACAGCGGAGCTGGACGTTGACCCCGATGTTGCCTCCCCTGTCCTGCATCTCCAACGTCGGGTAAGAGGCTGCGGGACAGGCGCCGCCGCGGTGCACGAAGTGGGCATAGGGAAACTCGTCGAGATGCCCCGCCACACACGCGAGAAGGAAACGGGCGGGAACCGCGATCGCCTTTCGGCCTTGGGCACGCGAACAACTCTTATGGAAAAAACGAGCTTCGTGTGGTTTGCGTCGTTTGGAGTTCTCGAAGCTGAAGATGGTCGCCGATGCGATGGGGGCGAGGATGTCACATGCGATGCAGCGCATCCAGGCCGGGAACGGCACCACCGGCACACCTGTCCTCGCCGCCTGGTCAGACGGGTCGTCATCGGATTCCACCAGCCAGGGCGCGGCGCGCAGCTCCCCTACCTGCTGTCCGCGCAGCGCGCGCGCTGCACGCAGCAACCTTGGCTCGACGACGCGGAACCCGGCGTTCTCCTCGGAACCGCTGGGGTAGTCGTAGCGCCAGTCGTCAAGCCCGCGCATGAGAACAGTGAAGTACGGCAGATCGATCAGTGCACCGACTCCACCCGTGAACATCAGGTGGCTGGGCCGTATGCTACCGACCTTGCGGTGATATGGAGCCGTGGTCGTCATCGCTCGTTCCCTTCCCGCCCACCTGTCATACCCATCTCATCGCCTTCGTCGGCCCGCGAATCCTCCGACGCCGTGGCATCGAGGCGGAAGGACCAGCCCGGCGCGTCATAGAGCGGTGTGAAGATCTCCCCACCGCCTGGCAGCAGCATGTTGATCTCGCGTTCGGTCTCACGCATCGAGTTGCCGACCGTCAACTCGCCCCACGATGCGCTCCCCGGAAGCTTCAGCAGGCCGGTTCGCTCTCGCCCGCGCTTGCGCTGCTCCTGATACCCAAGGGCGAACTGCCCCGACCTCTCACGCCGCCACGCGTCGCAGACCACGGCGATGCGTTCGGCGAGGTACTCACGGGCCCTCTCCCCCGCGATGTATCCCGCGCGGTCGAGCCAGCGGGCCACCACGCGCCGCACGTCATCCCCGTCGAGATCCACATCGTGGGCGTCCTCGTTACGCGAATGATCTCCGGCGGTGTTCCTGACCGCGGCGACGAAAGCGGCTGTCGTGCCGCGGTCCAGGGCCCGACGGGTGTACGGCGTGACCGACAGCGCCTCGACCTGCCGGTAGAAGGTCGCGTGGTAGTGCTCGAAGTCCTCGTAGTGCGCGAGATCGCGAGGCCGAGTCCAACTGTAGAGAGTGATCACCAACCCGGGCCGTAGCGGGTCGCGCCCGACGCGGGAAGACGCCTGGATGTACTCCGCGGTGTTCTTCGGCTGACCCGTGACGACCATCAACCCGAACCGCGACACGTCCACGCCGACCTGAAGCATCGAGGTGGCCAGCGCGAAGTCGATCGGCTGCCGCCCCGCCGTGGACCGCTCGTGCTCCCGCGCGGCCAAGGGGTGCAGGGCCGACTCGCCCCGCCTGCCGTGCGAGTCCTTCCTACCCCGGAGCGCGGGCTGAGTCTCGCGCTTGTGCGCCATGATCTCGCGGCGGCGGGCCGAGGTGTCGAGGTCGGGGTCGAAGCCGAGTTCCAGCCTTTTCAATACCTCGCTGATGTCTCCGGAGGAGATGCGCGCCGTGAGTTCCTGGATGTTCAGTACGGCGTTCCGGGCGACAAGCCGGTTCGACAGACCTTTGAGGGAGCCGTGGCGGCGCACGCGGATCGCGACGTCGTCGTCCAGGTAGCGGCGCATGCCCGCGAGTTCCCTGGTGGCGTTGAAGTAGCCGACCGTGGTCATGTATGGGTCGGCGGCTCTGCCGTATCTGTCGAACATCGTCTGGCCGGCCAGCAGCAGGATCTCGGCGAGGCGGATCTCGGCGGCCTTGAGGCGGGTGCCGTGCGCGCACAGGCCGAGATAGCGACGGCCCGGGTTCGCCTCGGTGACGGGCACGCGGCGGGAGAAGAACGTGTCCTTCACATCGATCACCTGCGGCGGGAACACCGCATGGCCCTGCCCGAACACGCCGAGGATCTGCTCTTGGGCGCGTTTCGTGGTGGCTGTTGAGGCGACGATCTTCGGACCTGTCTCCCGCCCCTCGAACGTCCATGTGCTCAACTCGTCGACGGCGGCTTCGAACAGGCCGACGACGGTGCCGAGCGCGCCCGAGATCAGGTGCAGCTCGTCCTGGATGACGAGGTCCGGCGGGCGGAGCCGTACGACACCGGTGCTCGTCACCGCGGGCAGGTTCCCTTTGGAGTTGTGGCGGTTGCCGCACTTGGTCTTGTCATCGAGGTCGTCGTGCCGGTAGCCGTGGCGAGGGCAGTACTGCCCCACCCGCCCGAACAGGTGCCCCGCGTAGCCGCGCCACGGGAGCTGGGCCAGCTTGTCAACGGTCGCGATCACCAGGCTGGGTGTCAACCGGTAGATCTCTTCATCGACGGTCAGGATGGGGAGCCCCTCGCCGGGCGACATCCGCTGGGAGAACGGGCAGGCACGCTGTCCCTCCCCATTGGGGCAGTAGAGCAGCACCCTGCGCCGGTCGTCGTCGGGGTAGAGGTCCTGGTGCCCGCGCAGGCGCGTGCCGCACCAAGGGCAGGTGAGCGTCTGCAGCACGTTCACCCGGTCGCCCCGTCCGGCGGTCCTGGCATCGGCTATCTGCCGCTGCGCATCGGGGAACCAGTTCGGTGACACCGCGCTCCCCACCCACAGCCCGATCCGGAACGGCTCTCGCCCCCACTGCCCAGGGTCCTCACGACGCAGGATCTCCGCCGCGCACACCAGCGACGCGGCCCGCTGAAACTGCTGCGCCGTGAGCAGCCGCAGCGTGTAACGCATCAGTACGGCGACGCCGTCCAATCCGCTGCGTTTGTCCGTGCCTGCCCCCAGCTCGCCTTGGATGCGGCGGATCGCAAAGGTGTAGGCGGTCAGGCCGAGATACGCCTCGGTCTTGCCGCCTCCCGTGGGGAAGAACAGAAGGTCAACAACCGCCGTCGAGGCGGACTCGGCGCCGCGCGACCGCTCCGGGTGAGTCGGGTCGGTCAAGGACGGCAGGTTGAGCAGCATGAACGCGAGCTGGAACGGCCGCCACTTCGCCGCGTCAGTCCCACGGGAGGCCACCTGTGCTTCTGCCTCGCCGAAACCCAGCCCTTGCTCCTCACGCAGCCCGGCGATCAGCGTGTGGCGGCGCTGCAGCGCCATCGCCCTGTTCGCAAACCGGAACGCCCGAAGCGCCTCCCCATGCCTTGCCCGCCCCGGATCGGTGAGCAGCACGATGCCGGCACGAATACGCGTGGCAGCCTGTCGGGCACGGTGCACGGCGGCCGTCGCGGCGTCCCTCAACCCCTCGGGCAGCCCAGCGATCAACGCCGCCTGCTCGTCCAGCCACAGCGCGTAACCGTCGGCCAGCGGCGACAGCCCAGCCGCCAGTTCCGCCACGTCGACGTGTGCGAGACGGTCCATCGACAGCTCCACTCCGGCCAGCCGCAAGTCGCCGTCGGGAGCGATCGTCG
This sequence comes from Sinosporangium album, assembly GCF_900100605.1. Lineage (GTDB taxonomy): Bacteria > Actinomycetota > Actinomycetes > Streptosporangiales > Streptosporangiaceae > Sinosporangium > Sinosporangium album. The sequence continues at coordinate 396,126 of NZ_FNCN01000001.1, forward strand.
TGGGAACGTCGAACGCCGGGATCCACGTCGTACACAGCTCGTGCGCACGTCTTTCCCCCGCCCGGACCTCCGCGTGCACCGCCACATTGCGCCCCGTCGCGTGCCGCAGCTCGTCGCGGTAAAGCAGCCTCAGGTGGGCGTCCTCGCCATCGAGCGACGTGCCCGGCGCGTCATCCGTCGGGTCGCCGATCGGCAGGAAAACCGGTGCTGCCCCGTCCAATGCCGTCACCCGCAACTCCGACTGGAACAGCCAGCTCGTGTCTTTCCTGCTCTCCGGCTCCTCCTGGCCGTTGACGAGAGCCAACTCCACCACCCGGCGCGCATTCGGCAGATCGCGCACCGCCACCGAGAGGTACACGCCCGGGTCCTCCGCCCGGTGCATCGTCAACGGAATCCGATCCCTGCGCCCCTCGTCCAGCCGGACTTCCAGACGATGCGCCACCGGCGTCCGCACCCAAACGTTGACTTTCCTGCCGTCCTCGTCCTCCACCTCGGAGATGCCGTAGCGGCCCCACGACGCCGTCACCGCCAGCAGGTCCACATCCGCCGGCACCGTGCACGACAACCCCATCGACGACGCCCAGATACGGCCCAGGATCTGCGGCGTCAGCACGTCGTTCAACTCACCACTGGACCCGTCGCCGCCCACCGCCACGTCGACGTCCGGCTGCTCGTCGGCCGACTCCAGCACCGACCTCACGAGCCGCTTCGGACCCAGCATCCCCACCAGGTAGCGGTCGCGAGGCCCCCGCGACCGCTTCGGCAGTTCCTCGTACTCCCCGTGCCACGGCCCCAACAGGTCTTTGCGGACCAGCTTCTCGAACTCGCCCCTGACCTGGAAGGACGTGGCCTCCTCAAACACCTTCGGCACGTCCAGCGGGGACACCGGCTCCTCACGATCCGACGGCACGGCTAACCCCTCCCCGCCGTCGTCGCCACCATCGCCGCCGAACAGATCGTCCTGAACGGCACCCGCCTCGAACAAGCCCTCCTGGCGATCGAACACCCCGGGGACACCTTCTCTCCAGATCGCGCCGACATCCAACTCCCCCGAGCGGTTCCATGCTGTTAAAGCAACTCTGTTAGAGCAACGTCTCCTGTACGGCGTCGCCACCGGCCGCGGATTTACGCGCCTTCGGTTTGCCCGGCGCCTTGCCGGCTGTTTTCTTGTGCAGGCCCCTCGCCACTTCCTCGGCGTAACGCTCGTGGTTAAGTTCGAGGAGCCGGTCCACGAACTCGCGCTGTACGGCGGGAGCCACCGTGTAGCGGATCTCCCGGCCCAGGTCGTAGTGGCCGTGGGCCATTTGGTCGATCAGGTCGTCCCAGCCGTAGGCACGGCACACGGCCTCGTCGACGGCCTTATGGATTTCGCGGAGCTCGGCGATATCGCGGTCCTTGTTGTCGGGGCTGTGGACCAAGTTGTAGGTCTTGGTCAGGCCCAGGTCGCGGGACAGCATGAGGTCACGGCGGAACGTGTCCAGCCGGTCCCCCAGATCGCGCATCTCCTGCGTGAGCCCGGGCAGGGGAAGGGTTTCGAAAACGTCAGAAGGGGTGTAGCGGAGGTCGGCCTTCATGGAGGAGGCGTGTGCGACGGCCCACCAGTAGTGGGGGGCGCTGGACAACAAGGCCAGCATCGCGGTGTCCTCGGACGCGAAAACTATCATCGCCTCACTGAAAACCTGCCCCGTGGGCAGCATGACCGGCATCACCGTCTTGCTTACACGAGTTATTGCAAACACTCGATCCAACCCGGCAATAGCCTTGTAGAGAGCAACCGCCCGCTCCGCAAATTGCCACCAGCGCTCCCGCCGAACCTTTCGATTATTCTTTTCGCGCTGCGGCTTAACCATCCGCAACACTTGGCCGTAGGCTTCAGTAAAGCCTTTCGCCCGAGTTTCGCTCCAGTCATGGAAATTTATAATCCACCGACTGCAAGACAGGTCCGGACGCGAATTCAAGTCCTGGCCATTAACGTAAGGGAAAAGCACCTCCGAATTCCGCACATTTTTCTCTACAAGAAGAGCGGCAGCGTCATTTGGCATAGTGAATCCCAACGAATCGGGCTTCGACCCGCCAAAGGAAATATTTTCATTGAAAGCCAAGCGGTACGGCTTGCCGAACACCCTAAACTCAGCTTCGAGAGAGGTCGTGATGCCCCTCACGCTGAGGCCGTCGATATCGCGGCCAGCAGCGTCGCCCAACGACTTACGGCTTGTCCATACAGCGCAATACTCGAGGGTGGCACTCTTCGACGGCCACGGGCGACTCTTTATTGCCTTGCGAATGACAAAACCCTGCACCACCAGTTGGTCCAGTCCAACTTCCCGGCTATCTCCCTGCGCGAGCGTGTTAGTGGCAATGAGCCCTGTCTGACCGATTTCCGCAAGGAAACTATGGGCACGAAGAACAAAGTATGCCACCAGATCGGCATTGCCGCGCTTGCCGCCACCTACCGCCCTTACCAGGTACTCGCGATACGAGCTACCAGAATTTCCAGTAATTTTCGATCCACCGAGAAACGGAGGGTTGCCGATGACCGCGTCGAATCCGCCCTGTTCGAACACCTCGGGAAACACCAGTGGCCAGTGAATGGGCACCCGATCAAAGGACCCGGTGACCTGGTCGACCGCGAGCCATTCGTCCGCCTTGTCCCGCGCCTCGGCCTCGTCCGCGGTGCCCTCGTGCACCTTGCGGGCCAGGTTGGCCGCGTGCAGCGACCCGTCCCGCAGACCGCTGTCGCCCCGATCGGCGTGGGCCAGGGCGGCGCCGACGGCCAGATCGGCGAACAGCCGTACGCGTGCGGTCTTCACTCCGATGTCGGCGAGAAGCGCGCGTTTCATGGCCAGCGCCGCCGGCGGGTCATCACCCAGGGGTATGTCGGCGATGCGTCGCCGCTCTGCGGCGACGTCGGCGACGAGTTCGCGGATGCCGGTGGTGAAGTCGACGACCACCCCCTCCGACTGGAGTTTGCGCCCCTTCACCGGGTCCATGTGCATCACTTCGAGCTGGTCGAGTGAGGTGATGCCGAGCAGCGAGTCACCCGAGACGAGCCTGTCGTCGAGGAACGTGAAGGGCCTGCGGGGGTCCATGGAGACCAGCCACAGCGACAGTTTCGCCATCTCCACAGCCATCGGGTTGATGTCGGCACCGTACAGGCAGTGTTCGATGATGAGCCGACGAGCTTCGATGACAACGGGGTCCACTTCGGCCCCGGCTGCGGGCTCGGTGTCGAGGTAGGCGGCGGCGCGGGCGTCGCCTTCGCGCGACCAGGCTTCGACGAGAGCGTTGCCGAGGTAGCGGGCAGCGGCGACGAGGAAGGCGGCCGAGCCCATGGCGATGTCGGCCACCTTGAGAGTGAGGATCTCGGCGGAGGTCTTCGGCCGCCATGCGGAGCGGTCGGCGGTCTGAAGCGGACCGACGGTGTAGATCAGCGGTTCGAGGGCACCTTCGACGACCTGTTCGGCCAGCTCACGCGGGGTGTAGTGGGTGCCGGTGTTGCGGCGCAGGGACGACTCGGTGACGTAGACCTCTCCGTTGCGGAACACCACAGGCAGGCCGCGCAGGTCAGCGCGGATGACGCCGTAGAACGGCAGGAGCCGCCTGGCCAGTTCGACACCGGCGGCGTCGCCGCCGGTGACGGCGAGGAGCTTCCGCTCGGCCTGTTCGCGTTCGACCTGGTCGAGAGAGGCGAGGGCCTTCTCCAGCGCTCCCGCGGTGCCGATGCCGGAATCCTTGTAGCGGTCGGCGAGGGCGGCGGCGAGGTCGCCCTGTGCGGCGAGGCGTTCGAGGTCACGGAGTTTGACCTCCTCCTCCTGCCCTTCGGTGCCGACAAGACCGACAACGGTGTCGGTGGCGTAGCGTCCGTCGAAGGACAGCAGGCCCTCATAGACGTAGCCGATCTGCTCGACGTCGAGGGATCTGAAGCTGAGCTTGCGGCGTTCGCCCTTCTTGGCGCTGTCGCGTCGGGCGAGATCACGCAGGCTGACGCTGCGGTTCCTCCGCTGGCGACCGGCGCTCATCCACACGTATTGCACCGACTGCAGCATGTGCAGCACGGTGCGGTCGTCGACGGGGAGCGACAGCCAGGGGTGCGCCGCGGGATCGAACATCGAGCCGTCGTGCGCATGCATGGTGAGAGCGCGGTGGTCGACACCCGCGTAGACAGCGTTGAACAGGGCGAGCAACCGGAACCACGCGGCCGAGGAGCTCTCCAGCTCCTCTTCGCTTCCTTCGAGGGCCTGCTGTTCGAGCTCTTCGCAGAGCCGCCCCGCGGAGTAGGACCGCAGATAGAGGTCGTTGTCGGCGGGCAGCAAGCCGTTTTCCTCGGCGAAGAGCAGGAAGACGATGCGCATCATGACCGAGACCGCGCCCCGGTAGACGTCGTGCGGAGTGGCGCCTGCGGGGAGGCCGTCGCCGCCGCGGCGGCGTTCGGCTTCAGCCGTACGGCCAAGGGCGGTGGCGAGCAGTTCGACTGCCTGACGCACCTGTACGCCAAGGGCCTCGGTGATGTCTTCCTGAGAGCCTTTGCTCTGGGCGAGAAGCTTCGGCAGGGTCTGCTCGTCGGGTACGGAGAAGAAGCGCCTGCGGCGGAGCAGGGAGATGAAGGCGCGGACGACCGGACGTTCGGCCAGGGAGTGCCATTCGACGGCGTCGAAGGCGGCGGTGGTGGTGACGGCTCCACGAGGGGCCCACACGAGGACCCAGGCGCGGCCGTCGGTGGCGAGCCCGAGTTCGACATTGTGGGCGCGACAGAGCTGGGCGAGGCGGTCGACGGGGGTGGCGGCCCACTCCGAGCCTTTGATGCGGCCGGCGGGGTGACCGGTCGTGATCAGCCCCAGCAGACGGGTGGTGTCCGGTTTAGCCGACTCGCCGGGTTCGACGAGCGCGAAGTCGGGCGTGAGTGTGGTGTCGTGCTCGGGCACGTGGAGGGCAAGCGAGTCGAGGCCGCCGCTGTGGAGGGCGTCGCCCCACTCCAGCAGATCGCGCAGGCAGTGCGTGATCCATTCACGGACCGGGCCACCGGACTGCCAGATGCCGTGCTGGTAGCGGAGGTTTTCGCGGGCCTGCGTGTCGAGCGGGTCGAGGTCGGGCCAGACGGCACGGAGCACAGGCAGGCTCAGGAAGGGCCCCGACACGTCGATCATGGCGAGCCAGTCGAGGTGGGCACGGCTCGGGTCGGGGGCCTTGCGGAACGCCTTGCTCATCGGGTTGCAGCCTCTCGCTCGGGGACGACGAAGACCAGTGCGACGGGGAAGCGGTGGGACTGTGGATCGCGGTAGCGTGCGGCGATCGCTTCAAGCTCGCGGTCGCGCTCCTCGGCGAGCTGTGCCAGGCGGTTCTCCCAGGATTGCCTGTCTTGCCGGTATTGCGCGAGCTCTTTGGCGTCCTTCTCCACCGAAGCCCGGCTGAACAAGGCGTCCTCCTCGTCCTCCTGGTTTTCGGCGAGCTTGGTCCGCAGAGTGGCGGCGAACTGCTCAAGATTGTCGATGATGCGGTGCTGTTCGCTTTCCTGGCGTTTGGCGAGCGCATTGGCCAAGGACTCGCCCCGCGTGTCGCCACGCCACCGCATCGCGGCGCGCACGCCTTCGCGCATTCTCGGCCACTGCTCGGCCAGGCGGGCCTGGAGTTGCGGAGAGGCGGGCAGGCCGTCACCAAGGGCTCGGTCAAGGATGCGACGCAGCGTGGTGAGATTCTCCAGCCGGCGGAAGCGGCCGTTCGGCGGGGCGAAGCCCCCGGCGTGGAGGACTTCCTCGTGCAGCCGTACGCCGTCGCCGCCGACCAGGACGAAGGTGGAGTACGCACCGATGAGCGTGGTCTCCAGCTCAGGATCGTCGCTGACGACGGCGGTGACACGGCGCAGTCCGATCTTCTCGTCGGAGATGGCCGCCCGAAGCAGTCTGGTCGACATCTCGACCAGCGGATGGTTGAGATGGGCGAGCACCGCGTCGTCGCGGCACTGCGCGGCGACCTCCGGGTCGAAGGTCACCGGACGGCGGCGCAGCTCCTGTCCCTCGCGCGTGGCCCTTTCCAGCAGTCCCGCGCCGGCGCGCTCCCACGAGTCGGTGAGCGTGGGGACGGTCCAAAGGCCTTCGACGAGGTGCTTATCGTCGATGTGTACGGCGAGCGGCTGCTGCCTGGCCAGGTCGAGTGCGGTGTCGACGACGCGCTTGACGTTGTCTGGGATGATGCGCAGCTCATCGACGGTCTTGACGAGGTCGGCGCGGAGTCTGCGGGTCTGCTCCCTGACGTCCCGTTCCGCGGGGACATCCGGCCTCGGGGTCTCCTCGTCGACATTGTCGATGGAGACGTGCTCGCCGAGCATGCGGCGCTGGACACGGTCGGAGATCACGGCGTTGACCGGCCCGAGGTCCGTTTCCATCTGTGCGATCTTGCGGGCCACCCGCGCGAGGAACTCCAGGTCCGCCTCGCTGGAGTCGGCGGCCTTGTCCCAACCGACTCCGACGAAGTGATAGATCTCCGGCACGTGGCGCTGGCCGTAGCGGTCGATACGACCGATGCGCTGCTCAAGCTTGTTGGGGTTGAACGGGATGTCGTAGTTGACCAGCCGGTGGCAGTGATCCTGCAGGTCGATGCCCTCGCCCGCGGCGTCGGTCGCGAGCAGGATGCGCACCCTGTGCTCGGTGGGGTCCTTTTGAAAGGCGAGTCTGACCATCTCTCTCTCCTGGGCGGACTTGCCTCCGTGCATTGTCGCGACGGCTGCGCCGGACAGCCCCTCCTGGTGGAACAGCCTCTCCAGCCAGTCGAGCGTGTCACGGTATTCCGTGAAGACCACAACCCGCTCGTTGCTCCACCGGCCGCCCTCCGGCATGCAGACCGCGCGCAGGTATTCAAGCAGTTCGCGGGCCTTGGCGTCGGGCTTGGCCTGGTGCTTGAGCGCCCAGGCCCGCATGCGCTGCAGGACATCCACCTCGGCCTCGGTCGGCCCGCCCTCCCCTGAGCCGACGCGGACGACCGCGTCGTTCTCGGCTTCGGCGAGAGGTTCGTCGTCGAGGATCGCGCTCTCGTCGATGAAGTCCGCGATCCAGGCGTCGTCCGGCTCGCGTGCGACCTTCCCATCAGGCCCATCAGGTTGGGCCGTGGACCGGACGGTGGCCAGGTAGACGTCGATCGTGCGGGCGAACGCGGCGGGACTGGAAAACAGCCGTTTCTTCAAAAGCAGCGTCACCAGATCGGCCGACCTACGCCCGTTCTTGCGCCGCATTCGCGCGGCGCGCAACTCCGAGAACTGCTTCATGAGCCCGTGGATCTCGCGTTCCTCCACCGGATAGGCCACTGGGAGCGCCTTGGCGACGCGTTTGAGGAAACGCTGCCGGTCCTCGTCATCCGTGACCTGGGTCTTGAGCCGTCTGACCAGTGTCTCTTCGACGGCCTTGCGGTCGGGATCGACCCCTCGCGCGAAACGCTGGTTGTCGAGGATCTCCAGCAGGGCCGTGTAAGAGGCCTGGTAGCCATTGTGCGGGGTCGCCGAGAGGAACAGGCGGTGGGTGAAATGAGGGGCCAGCCTGCGGATGAGCCGGGTCTGTTGGGAGTCTACGGCGTATGCCTGTTTGGGCGCGGCCGGGGCCACGTGGTGGGCCTCGTCCAGGATGAGCAGGTCGAAGGTGCGCTTGGTGCCCGGCTCTCCCTGAGGCAGCACCTCGCTCAACAGGCGCTGCGCCTTGCGCCCGCGCAGCCACGGAAGGCTGACGATGGTCAGCGGGTAGACCTCGAAGGGGTTGGCCGCCGAGCCGCGCGCACGCCGCACGATGGCGCAGCGCTCGCTGTCGACGATGGTGAAGTCGAGGCCGAACTTCTCGGCCATCTCGTCTTTCCACTTGATGGTGAGCCCGGCCGGGCAGACCACCATGATGCGCCGGGCGCGCTGCCGCAGCAGCAGTTCCTGGGCTACAAGCCCTGCCTCGATGGTCTTTCCGAGGCCGACGTCATCGGCGAGCAGCAGGTTGACGCGCGGCGCGTCCACAGCTCTCGCGACCGGTTCGAGCTGGTAGCTCTCGATCGCCACTCCTGAGCGGAACGGCGCCTGGAGTGTCTTGACGTCGGCGGAGGTGACCGCCGACCATCTCACGGCGTCGAGGAACGCGGCGAGCTTCTCCGGCGCGTCGAAACCGGTCTCCGTCACGTCGGGCAGCGTTCCCCGGGACAGCACCGCGGTCCTCGGCTCGACCTCCCAGATGGCATCGAGCATGTGCCCGTAGCGCCCGTATTCCACGCTCTGCAGCCTGACCAGCGTGCCGGCCGGCCCCGGCTCCACTTCGGAGACCACCCAGCGCTTGCCGCGCACGGCAACAAGGACACCGGTCGCCAGTTGCTCCGCCGTCGCAGTCGGCACGATCCACTCCTCGCCTGAGATCACCTCTTATGCGGCGTCGACGACGACCGCGCTCGGCACCGATGTGAGGGACCCACGTGCCGCACATGCAGTTTCGCAGCTCCGCCGGGCCGCCTCTGCAGGTTGACGGCAATCCCTTGATCTTGTCGGTGTGCACTGCACCGTACGACTTGCGTCAGACATCTGTCAACAACATCTATTTGTTGTGCGCTGACTTCACATCTGCTTTACTCGGATCAACGCCATTCGGCGCCTTCTTCGACTGTGAGGCTCACCTCCCTCCGCGGTGAACGGCTTCACAGAGGACGCCGGCTCCAGCCGTACACCCCCCGAGGAGAAACGCATGCTCCGCCGACTGATCGCCGTGTTCACCCTCGCCGCAGCCGCCCTCACCGGCGGCGCCGCGGTCACCCCCGCACACGCCGCGGCGAACGCCGCCGGCAAGACCTATCGCGGCGAGGGCGACCAAGTCATCCGCGTCCGCGCCACCAAGACGCCCGGCATCATCAGCTTCAGCCACAACGGCGAATCGAACTTCATCGTCTCCGCGATCAACTCGCGCGGAAAGAAGGACGACCTCCTGGTCAACGAGATTGGGACGTACAAGGGCACGGTCCTCTACAACATGTCCTACGGCACCAAGGGCATGTCGGCGCTGGAGATCAAGGCCGACGGCGCGTGGACGGCCGCGTTCAAACCGCTGTCGGCGGCCCGCTGCTGGTGCGCCGGGACCGTCAAAGGCCAAGGCGACCAGGTGCTGAAGATGACGCCTTCCCGCGGCCTGCGCACCGTGCGGGCCACTCACTCGGGGGAGAGCAACTTCATCGTGCAGACGTACACGAAGACGACGAGCGGCTTCTCCGACCTGCTGTTCAACCAGATCGGCTCCTACAAGGGCAAAGCCATCCTGGAGTCCGGAACGCGCCTGGTCTCCGTCAAGGCGGACGGCACCTGGACCCTGACCCGGCGCTGAGCGAGACCGGCATCGCCGATCACCGTAGGAAGCGCCACGCGGGCCCATCCGTACACCCCCTCAGCGCCCGGCATGTCGAGAAGATCCCTTGAACGCGGGATAATTCTCGTCGCGCCGATGAGGCTGTCCGGGCGGAAGCTTTCCGCCGGACGTGAGCCCGTGGGGTGCCGCAGCGCGGGGCAGCGCTTCACCGCGGCACGCCACGGCCCCTGCCGCCGCCGGTCGGTCCAGGGTCCGGACCGACCGGCGGCGGCCCGTTCCCGGGGTGCCACCCGCGGGGGTTACTTGCGGCGGTAGCCGTGGCCCAGCAGCCAGCCGATCGCCGCGCTGCCGAGGGCGATGCCCGCCCCGGCGCCGAAGGCGGCGAGCATGGTCCACGGGGGCACCTGCGTGGGCGTGGCGCACGGGCGGATGGCCGCCGGGCGTTCGAAGACCTGGCCGGGCGCGGCCTCCGCCGTACTGGCCACTGGGACGGCGGAAGCGGCTTCGGGAGCGGCCTCGGGTACGGCGGCGCCGACCGGCACGGCCTCCTCGGCCGGGGCGAGCAGGTGTCCCTCGACCGCGGAGAAGAACTCTCCCGCGGTCTTCTTCGCCACCGTCGTCAACATGCGCTGCCCCACGCCGCCGATCATGCCGCCCACAATGGCCTCGGCGTCGTAGTCGACGCGCGTGCCCCCATCGGCCTCACTCAGCCGTACGTTCACCGTGGCGTCGACCGTGCCCGGCGCGCCCTGCCCCTTGGCCTTGAGCACGAACCGGTCGGGGGGTTCGGGGCTCGCCAGCACGACCTCACCCTGGTAGACACCCTTGACCGACGCCACCCCGGCACTGACCGTCATGCGGTAGGCGTCCTGGCCCATCGCCTCAAGCTTGCTGCACCCGGGGATCGTGCGCACAAGCACAGCCGGGTCCTGCAACGCGGCCCAGACCTTGTCCCTGTCCACCCTGATCAGCGCGTTTCCCGTGACCTTCACCTGAACACCTCCAGATCGGCCGAGCCTAACGATCCCCGGCGAAGCGATTAAGGGCAACATATGCCCGCCACCTCCTCCACCCATCGTCAGACTGCTCCAAGGGCGCATGCTTCAACATCGCCTCAAGGTTCGCGGAAATCCGGATGCACGCATTTCCGGCGGAGCTATACGATCTTCCCTGCGTCTGCAACGTTCTCGAAGGAGGGGCGGACCGTGACCACGAAGCTCAATCAGATCCTCGCCGTGGAAAAGGGCGTCAAGTCCGCCGCGCAGCGCAGCATCGCCGACATTCGGCAGAGGCTCCAGAAGCCCGCGCTGCTGTCCGGGATCTCCCGCACCTACCAGCCGGTCGACGACGAAGGCGAACAGCTCCCCGCCGAGTCCTCCAGAGTGCAGCTCAAGGTAGAGGAGACCCTCCAGGAGGCCGCCACGGCGCTCACCCGTCTCTTCGACGTGACCGCTACCAAGGACTGGGCGAACACCGCCGCCAAAGCCGACGTCGCGGTCGACGGGCGGACGCTCCTGACGAACGTGCCGGTGACCTACCTTCTCTTCCTGGAGAAGCAACTCACCGAACTGCACACCCTCATCTCGAAGCTGCCGACCCTTGACCCCGCGGAGACCTGGGCGCTCGACCCGTCGACCGACGCCTACAGGACCGACACGGTGAAGACCGTCCGCACCAAGAAGGTCCCCCGCAACCACGTAAAGGCCGAGGCCACGGAGAAGCACCCGGCCCAGGTGGAGGTCTACCACGAGGACATCGTCGTCGGGCACTGGACCAAGGTGTCCTTCTCCGGCGCCCTCCCGGCCGCCCGGGTCCGCGAACTCACCGCGCGGGTCGGCAAACTGCAGGACGCCGTCCGCTTCGCCCGCGAAGAGGCCAATGGCGTCGAGGTCACCGACCAGAGGGTGGGCGAGGCGGTGTTCGACTACCTTCTCGGGTGACACAGAAGACCCCCCGGCTGGAGCGCCGGGGTGCGCGAAAGCGCAAAAGCTGAAACTGAACGTCAGACTCACGCAAGGCCGTCGACGCCTCCGCCGCACTGCTCGCGGCAAGAGGCGGACACCCCGGTGTCACGACGGCCGATCAAACTGAGACTCTCGCTCCAGATTCAGCATTCGCCGCCGAGTGACCGGCAGAAGGACGCGGGCGAAGAGAACAAGGGTGGGGGTTCGAATCCCTCCAGACCCTCCAACCATGGGTCTGTGGCTCAACGGAAGAGCGTGTCTCTCAGCCTGACCCGCTTCTTCCCCGCCGGCACCGCCCTATGGCGGCCCAGCCGCCCCTGGGAGCATGGACAGGCTCCCAGGGGCAACCGCCCTCCAGGCCCATGCCCCTGGGAGAACTCTTTTCCGTTCGCCCGCGAAGGGCTTCTTATTCGCAGGATCCAAGACAGGAGGAAGATCAGCAAGAAGTGTGCAACATGAAGCACTGCACGATATAGGTGTCATTACGGACAAGCTTACCGATCTTCATTCCACGTCCCCTCGGGAATGCGGTAGAGGGTCCGGGTCGACGCGAACCAGTCCCGGTCGAGAAACCGATTTGTGATTCGTCCCGCCATGCACAACATCAGGTGCAGGGATTGCCCAACCAGACCGCCGCCTGGAACGCCGCCGCCGTCGCCCACCTCGTCACCCCCCAAATGCGGCGCGGCGAACTCACCACCGTCCCCACCTCGGCGACCCCCTTGGAAACCCGCTGGTACGTCACCGCCCTCGCCCCGGCTCACCGCTCCCCCGCCGTCTCCACCCTCCTCGACTTCCTCGCCGGCCCAACCGCCGGCCACCTCCTCCGCTCACCCGAAACCGGCGTCCCCCACGCCCACTTCCGCCCCCAGATCCACCACACCCTCCCCCGTTGAAGGGCACCCTGCCTTGACTCCACACAACACGCTCTTCCGCCCGAACGCCCAGAAAACCTTGCGCGACTTCGTTTCTGTCCAGGTCGACGTACCGCTGTGCAGTCCAATGTCAGCGCACAGCCGTGACAGCCACACCCCGCTGCGTGATCAAGCCGAAGCAGACTCGATCAGCGAGACCAGGCATCCCGGGGAACACGGTAGAGAACGCGCGACGCCGCGAACCAGTCCCGGTCCAGGAACCGACCTGTGATCCGCCCCGCCAGGGTAAGGAAACTCTCCACCGTCACCTGCAACCCAACGTCCCAGCCCACTTCCAGGTCGCTCGTGTAATCCTGGAACTCTTCGATCGCACCCAGCGTGCCTATGAGCTCTCCATCGTGGTAGTAGAGCATTCCCTCATCGGCTAGCTCATAAATGTAAGCCATATGCGAATGGGTGATGATGCGCCTTCCTCCAGCACTCGCTTCCGGTCGAAACGGAAGGGTCCCACTCATGGTGACAGCGACAGACCAGCCCGGAGAATGTACTCCGATCCAGGTCATAGTATGCCCTACCTCATTATCAACCAACTCGAATGACCTCTTGAGATCACAAAGAGTTCCAGAATCCGGATTTGCCCGGAAGCGCTGCGCGATCTCTTCAATATCCTCCGTATCTATCCATGTCGCATCGAAGTTACCGTTCAATGAATATTCTTCCAGGAGATCCCATTGACTACCTGCCGGAACCGACCGTGACATGTCCAACGTCCAACTCCTTCGCATTCACTTCAGAGTCCATAGAGTGAAGGCGATAATGCGATCACCTCCAACCTGCGAAAATCCCATCCAGACCCCTCTGGGCCAGCACGGTCAGAGACCGTGCTGGCCACTCGGAGCTGACCTGGGCCAGTAGAGAGGGGGTGAGGGAGGAGGTGACGGTGGCGCCGTCCACCAGTCGGGAGGGGGATACCTGCATCGGGCCAACGGCGGGTTCCGAGACCGGATCCGGCAGGTCCACGGTGAACGGCTGCCAGTGCGACCACGGTGAGCCGATCGTGGTGGCAGCGTTGACGGCGCGGACGCGCCAGCGCACCTTCCACCCGTCGCTTAACTTGTCTGCGGGCAGGGTGAGGTCGGCCTGGGTGCCGGAGGCGACGCTGTCGGCGCTCCCGGTCCAGATCTGGCCTGTACCCTGCCCTGCCGGGGCGTCCGAAGCGTGCTCCACCTCGAACTCCACCCGCACCGGCTGGGCTGCGGGGTCGGTGGCGGTGGTGTGCAGGGTCGGGGTCAGGCTGGTGGCGACCGTGGTGCCGTTCACCTGAGCGGAGGGTGTGACCTGGAAGGCGTCGACCGTCGGGTTGGGCACGTCGATCGTGGCGGTCTGCCATGCCGACCACGCCGAGGTGGTGGCGGCGGTGGTGTTGGCCGCGCGGGCCCGCCAGCGCACCTTCCACCCGTCTACCAGCATGCCCGCAGGTACGGTGACCGCGGCGGGGCTGCCGGAGGCGACGGCTCCGGAGGTGGCGGTCCAGATTTGGCCGGTGCCCTGCCCGGCG
>NZ_FNCN01000073.1 GCF_900100605.1 Sinosporangium album
CCAGTTGGCCGAGCGGGTTCCAGGTGTAGGTGGACTGCTGTCCGTGCTGGGTGCGGGCGGTCATCTGGCCGGCGTTGTCGTAGGCGTAGGTGTCGTTGCCCGGGTTGGTGCCGGTGCGGGTGATGGTGGTGACCGCGTTGGGGCGGGCTGCTCCGGCGGCGGTGGGGTAGCTGTAGGTGGAGGTGGTGCCGCCGTCGGTGAGGGCGGTGATGTTGCCGGTCGCGTCGTAGGCGTAGGTCTGGTTGTAGGGGTCGATGCCCTGGTTGTCGGCTCCGCTTCCGCAGGCTGCGGCGGTGGTGGTGTGGGCGGCGGTCAGGCGGTGCAGCCCGTCGTAGGTGAAGCACTCGGACTGGCCGGGCGAGCCCGGTACGGCGGAGGCCGCGTCCAGGATGCGGGTGATCTCGCCTGCGGTGTTGTAGGTGAACCGGTCGTCTTGGGCGGTGTTCGGGGTGGGTGTGTCGGCTTTGGCGGTGGTGGTCAGGCGGGTGAGCCGTCCGGTGCCCTCGTCCCAGGTGAAGTTCCGTTTGACTTGGGAGTTGGGCCCGTAGGAGCGCTCGGACAGGCGTCCGGTGGCGGTGTAGAGGGTGTCTTTGACGTAGGTGGTGGTTCCGCCGAGGTTGGAGGTGAGGGATTTGGGCAGGCCGAGCCCTGTGTAGGTGAGGGTGAGGTTCTCGGCCGGCAGGCCGCCTGCGGCGGGCATGCCGTACCCGGTCATGTTGCCCGCCTTGTCGAAGGCGGCGGTGAAGTCGTAGGTCCCGGCCAGCGCCCCTTCGGCCGCGGGGATGGTGGTCCTGGTGGCGGTGGGGCGGTAGGCGTGGTCGTAGGCGGTGACGCTGTCGGTGTAGGCGTTGCCGCCCGCATAGCGGGTGGCGGTGGCGGGGTGGCCCTTGGCGACGGTGTCGTAGGTCCATTCGGCGAGTTTGGTGCCGGTGCCGGGGTCGCCTGCCCATTGGGAGGTGCGCCGTCCGAGGTCGTCGTAGACGTTGGAGACTTTGGTGCCGTTGCCGTCGGTGCTCCAGGTGAGGCGGCCGGCGGCGTCGTATCCGGCGCTGCTGCTGCCGGAGTCGGGGTCGGTGGCGGCGGTGCGCTGCCGGAGCCAGTCGTAGGTGAAGGTGCGTTCCTTGCCGCGCGCGTCGGTGATGGCGGTGAGATTTCCGGAGCGGTCGTAGGCGTAGGTGGTGTCGTGGTGGACGGTCGCGTCCTTCCACTCCTCGGTCTTCACGGTCTGACCGGCCGCGTCCGTGACTGTGGCGGTCTTGCCGCCGGTCGGCGGAGTGGTCTCGACCTTGTCGCCGCCCGAGTAGGCGTGGGTGGTACGGCGAAGCTCGGTAGACAGGTTGAAGTCGATGACGGCGGTCGGACGCTCAAGACCGTCGAACTGGGTCCTACTCCACTGTGGAAGTGTGGTGAGTGCGGGGTTGAGCAGGCCGCTGCCCGCCGCGGCGGAGTTGTGCGCCGCCCCAGAGGTGGCGGTGACAAGCCCTCGTCCGTCGTAGGCCGCGACGTTGACGATACGTCCGCCGGCGGGGGATTCGGTCTGGGTTTCTCGTGTACGGCCGAGGCCGTCTTCGTAAGAGTGCTCCGAGGTGTAGACGGCGTTTGCCCCGGTGCCTGACAGCAGGCGCCGCGTGGTCGTCTTGACGGGGCCGCTGGGCTGTGCCATCCAGCCGCCGGAGGGGATGTCGTAGGCGATAGTGACCGTTGCCGTACCTGCCGAGCGCGGTTCGCCCGGCCCCCACAGGGTGGTTGTGCGGCCGAGCGCGTCGTAGTCGATTTCGTAGGTCTTGTTGTTGGCGTCGGTGACGGAGGTGGGCAGGCCGATGAGATACGACGAGACGGTGGTGGTGGTGTGGGCCGCGCCCAGCGGGTTGGTCGTGGTCACCCCGGTGGAGGGCCAGCCTGTTGCCGGGCTGTAGCTGCTGGTGGTCGTCTTGTTCAGCGGATCGGTGGAGGTCAGAGGGCGGCCGTAGTCGTCGAAGGTGGATTTGGTGGTGGAAATGGTGGAGGCGCTGGCGTGGTTGCGGGTTTCGGTGACGTTGCCGTCGCTGGGGGAGTTGGTGGCCGGGTCGGTGCCGCCGTCGTACAGGGTGACCGTCTTGCCGATGAGGGCGCCGCTGGCGCAGCTGTCGCCGGAGCGGCGTTCCTGTACCGAGGGGTAGCTGATGAGCCATGCGGTGGTGTTGCGTGCGTAGGTGGTCGTCACGCAGGTGTTGTCAGCGGCGGTCGAGGTGTCGCCGTGATCGTTGACTTGGGAGGGGTGGCCGTAGGAGTCGTAGGTGGTGAACGAGTCGGTCCAGCGCCAAGCTGGTCCGGTCACGAGCTCGCGTGCTCGTTCGCGGGTGTCCAGCACCATGACCGGTTCGTGGACGCCGGGGCCGTTGCCGGTGGAGCGCACCTCGTACTCGAAGCGCTGGGATTCCGCTTCGGCGTAGGTTCGCGGGCTGTAGGAGCTCATCGTCCACTTCTGCTCCTGGAGCAGATGGCCCTGCAGGGCTCTGGCGTCGGTGACGGTGCCGCCCTCGAAATTGGTGACCGTACCGCCCATGCCGCGGAAGAAGGTGGCGGTGTTGATGGTGTAGTCGGCCGGGTCGGTGCCGGAGCCCTCCAGGGTGCGCACGGTGGCGTATCCGCGCCAGTCGGTGGACGGCGGCGCGAAGCCGGGCTCGTGGTACTGCTCAGGCGACGCCCATCCGGGCCCGCCGAGGTACTCATAGGCGGTGACCATGTCGGGCGAGGCGGTGACCATGTCGCGTTCGGTGACCTTGGTGACCAACTGCTTGTAGTACACCGTCCACAGCGTCTCCCACGGGGAGCTGTTGTCGATCTTGTAGCAGTCGCCCGTATGGTCGGCGTGGTAGTTCGATCCGTCGCGGCCCTGGCCGCCAGAGCACGGGTCGGCCTGACCGTAGGTGACCTCGATCCGGCCACCCATCGCGTTGCCGATCGCACCGATGCGCGGCACCATGCGCCATGACAGCTGGTCCTGCCAGTCGGAGATGTTGTGGTAGACCATCTTTCCGGCCAGCATCACCGCGTCGAAGTCGATCGGCGGCAAGGTGATGGGCGAACCGGTTGCATGGCCGGTCTGCTGGACGGTGTCCAGCCACATCACCGGGTTGTCGGGGACACCGAAGTCGTTGCGGGTGTTGACGAAGGTATGGGCCAAGGACAGGTCGGTGGAGGTCACCCATGAGCTGGTGGGGGTGAGGCGTGCCTGGGCGGCCACCGACTGCAGTTTGCGGGTGGAGAAGAAGGCGATGGCGCCGTTGGCGCAGCCGACCTGGAAGTCGCAGCGCAGATCGTTGGGGACGTCGGCGGTTCCACGGTCCATGGTGGTGAATACCGTGCGTGTGGTGGCAGCGCTCCCGGCGACCTGGGTGTTGTGGCCCCATTGCGCTTCGGCCAGGACACCGCCGCGGTCGTAGCTCATCGGGAAGTTGTCGGTGTGGGAGCAGCCGGGCAGGCAGAACCAGTTCTCCTCGCGGCTGTAGGTGTAGTCGACGACGTTCTCCTTGGCGTCGATCTCTTGGTCTAGGTTCCAGCGCCATTCGGCTGAGCACACAGGAGGAGAGAAGTCGTTGTAGTAGCGGTCGTAGCAGGGCTCACCCGGCTCGTTGCCGACATACGGCAGGTTCCACTGGGAGTCGGCGTTGAACCCGAAGCGGTAGACCGTACCCTCGGTGGTGGTGATGCGCCAGTAGTCGTTGCCGCCCGCTCCGCCGGCCAGGCCCTCGATCTTCCAGCCCAGGTCCGGGACGGTCTTCCAGGCTCCGGTGGTGACGTCCTTGATGATCTGGGCCGACCGGCCGCCGACGCTCAAGACCAGTTCGGATTGGGTCTTGTCGTTGGTGGCGGGGTCGTTGTCGTTCTCGTGGGGGGATTCCCAGCAGATCGCGTTTCCGGTGCTGCCGGTTTCATTGGCGGTCCACACCAGGCCGTAGTTGGGATTGAAGAAGTTGTCGACGTGGCAGCGGCGGAACTTGCGTTCGATGAAGCCGGTGTTGAGCTCCCAGCCGATGCCGGCCGCACCGGATTGGTTGTTGGTCCAGGAGCCTTGGCCGTCGACGGAGGAGGCGTCGTAGTTCAATGCCAGTCCGGGGCCTGTGTCGGCAGGGGAGGGGGCTTCTGGCAGGGGCAGGTTGTAGGTGAACCCGCCGCCGGAGGTGCCGGCCTGCCAGGTGCCGGCGGGTTTGAGGTCGGTGGCCCCGAAGTTGCCTTCAGAGCCGGCCATCCCGGCCATCAGCATGTAGACCGACCCGGCCTGCAGAGATGCGTCGGTGGCCGCCTTGGCGGCTGCGGCTTTGTCCTTGCCCTTGAACTGTGGGCGTGCTACAGCTGAGGGTTTGGCGGGGTCGGCCTGCACGTCCGCGATCAGGCGACTGTTCTTGGCGTCGTTGCGGGTCTTGATCACATGGTGGCCGACGGCGCAGTCGCGGGGCCGGGGCGTGGACAGGGCGCAGGCGGGCAGCCGTACCAGTTGCAGCCGGTCGGTGAAGTTGGCGCCGTGCGCGTCGCGGAAGCTCTGGTAGGAGAACGCCGCTTGTACCGGTCCGGGTTGGTCGGCCTGGTCGGCGCGTACTACGCGGGCCGCGATGCCGATACCGCCGAGTTTGTTGATGTCTTTGTGGGAGTAGGTCTGGACACTCACGCGGTTCGGCGACGTACCGGTGGTTCTCGCGGTGGTGTTCTTGCCGGGGGAGGCGATGAGGACGGGGAGCTCGCCGGCTGGAGTGAGGTCTTTGCCGATGTCGATCTCGGCTTTTCCGGCTGAGGGCCATACCGGCTTGCGGGGTTTGGCTTTGGGGGTGAGGTGCTCGGCTCCCTTGGGGAGCTTGGCGGGTCTGACTTTCCGCCCGTCGACGGAAGGCTCGGGGGCTGGGGACTCGGCTGCCGCAGCTTGAGGCACCAGGCGTTCTGGGACAGTCATTCCGGAGACAAGCATTACCGCGGTAATGCCGACGGCCGTCACGGGTAGCAGTAATCGTGGTCTTCGATTTCGCATACCTGTCCTCATTCAGTTGTTTCGGGCATGCTGCCGCCCGCTTGAAGGATTGGGAGTTTCATCCATAAAGCGGACGTAAAGGCTGATCACTAAGGATGTTGAATCTGGTGACAGGCTTGGTCAACTGCCGGAGTGTGACTTTCCTGATGCGGGGAGCGAGGTTGAAAGTCGGGAACGGGTGGTTTGTGCTGATCAACCAGCAGCTTTCGTTGTCAGTTGGGGCCTCGGCGTGGGCCGGTGCTGCAAGTGTGACTTGCATCACACTTTGACGCCGCCCCGCTCATCGGCGACATTGCCGCGTTCGTAGCCTGGTTCCCTGCCGCGTGGATCAAGAGCAAGCTCTTAGAGATTGCCTTGCGGTGACCAGCGGTTTGATCGGGCGTGCGGCTGGCGCGCGAGTTATATCGGCTGCTACGTCGTCACGTTTGCTGTGGTAACCCGTGAGTGCGCGCCGCTGTAGATTGGGTCGGACCGTTTCGCCATACAGTGGGGCAGCAGGAAATCCGCACTGGGACAATCGCTTTGGGCAGCTCTACGGTAGGCATGTGGCTCCTCCCAGGAAGCGATCTTGGCTGCCCGTGCCACTGGCAAATGTCTGAGAAGAAGCCGGATCTCGAAGTCGACCGCATCGCCTCGGCTGGGGGCTGTGATGATCTGTAGCGCCTGAGCGGCGTCGGCCTCGGCCGTACGCCCCTGCGCCTTCGAAGGCATCGGCGACATGCGCCAGACCTTCGTCCGCCGCTGTCCAGCGCACGATTGCCGGAAATGGCAGCCGAGACCGCGCCCGGCGGCCTTTTCCTTTGGTGCCGCCCGTGTGGTTAGCCTAGGCAGGCGCGGGATGACCCCGTTCATCTCGCGAAAGGGCGACTGGAACATCGTCGGCATGGGCAGGTTTCGCTAGTACGGCAGTCTCCATTCGTGAGTTGAGCTGGGGCTATGCGATAACCAGACGGGCGCGTTTGTGGAACCACCGGGCTCGGCCCTGATGTCGGCGTCGCCAGGCTGACCGATGAGCGGCGTGCGACAGCGAGGGTTTAGCCGAAGTCGCGGCGTTGAAAAGGCGTTTGATCTCGGCGACCGTCAGCGGGATCATGCCCGGGTCGGTGGGTGGCGGCTGATCGGCCCGGCGAGCCGGCGCCGCCCGGGTGCCGGTACGCCGCCGGGGGCCTTTCAGCCGAGAACCTCACCCTCACCTACACAGGGCTCGGCCTGCCCAAATCCCTCACCTCCAACCTCGGCGGAACCACCACCTACGTCAAAGACACCCTCTACACCGCCACCGGACGCCTGTCCGAGCGCTCCTACGGGCCCAACTCCCAAGTCAAACGGAACTTCACCTGGGACGAGGGCACCGGACGGCTCACCCGCCTGACCACCACCGCCAAAGCCGACACACCCACCCCGAACACCGCCCAAGACGACCGGTTCACCTACAACACCGCAGGCGAGATCACCCGCATCCTGGACGCGGCCTCCGCCGTACCGGGCTCGCCCGGCCAGTCCGAGTGCTTCACCTACGACGGGCTGCACCGCCTGACCGCCGCCCACACCACCACCGCCGCAGCCTGCGGAAGCGGAGCCGACAACCAGGGCATCGACCCCTACAACCAGACCTACGCCTACGACGCGACCGGCAACATCACCGCCCTCACCGACGGCGGCACCACCTCCACCTACAGCTACCCCACCGCCGCCGGAGCAGCCCGCCCCAACGCGGTCACCACCATCACCCGCACCGGCACCAACCCGGGCAACGACACCTACGCCTACGACAACGCCGGCCAGATGACCGCCCGCACCCAGCACGGACAGCAGTCCACCTACACCTGGAACCCGCTCGGCCAACTGG
>NZ_FNCN01000010.1:0-359 GCF_900100605.1 Sinosporangium album
CGACCGCGCCCGAACCGTTTCGATGCTCACCGGCCGCGAAGGGCCGGTGCAGGAGTCCGAGGCGCGTCGGGTCCGCGAGCAACGCGAGGTTTCGATGCTCACCGGCCGCGAAGGGCCGGTGCAGGTCCTTGGCCTCGGCGCCATGGGCACCGCACTGGCCCGTTTCGATGCTCACCGGCCGCGAAGGGCCGGTGCAGGGGCCTCTTCCGGGTCGGCGGAGGTGGTCTCCAGGTCGTTTCGATGCTCACCGGCCGCGAAGGGCCGGTGCAGGACGGGGGTCGGCGGCGCGGCCGACGAAGGTAGCAGGTTTCGATGCTCACCGGCCGCGAAGGGCCGGTGCAGGAGGATCACCATTGGCC
>NZ_FNCN01000010.1:1176-124560 GCF_900100605.1 Sinosporangium album
GTTTCGATGCTCACCGGCCGCGAAGGGCCGGTGCAGGTGTCCCCGAACAGGAAAAACGCTTCCGAGAGACGTTCCCCGCAGGCGTCGAGGAACCCGAACGTCACCTATGTCCCCGATTGCGCTTCGGAACCCCCGGCGTGTCGCATGAGCACTGGAGGTTCCTAGATCATCTAATGCTGGCACTCGCTCTCCCAGGGCTGCGACACCAAGCCCCCTCGGCCGGCCCTCACGCCCAAGCGGGAAAAGACGCTACGGCTTCGCTCCCGATTCTCTTGTCAAGCAACACAACCAGGTCGAACACACGGACCTACATGATCAACGGATCGCTGTGGGGAACCGGCTCCGCCACCCCAAGCCGATGAACCGCGGCGAACCCGTTCGCCGGAAGCCGGTAGATCCGGGCCGAGTCAGCGGACGCGTCCATTATGCGCGTCGAGCCGTCGAGCGGCGTCAGCAGCTTGGCGTCGTCGCAGACGATCTCAAACACCGACTTCTGCACCCTGTGGCCGTACTCCTCACAAAGCTTGGTCATCTCGCACTTAGGCGGGCAGGATCACGCCGGATATGCCGGGCCGGCACAGGCGACTGTACAGCAGACAAGGTATGCCTGGCCTGGGGCTTCACGTGCGGCCGCTGTACTGCCGTTAGTTGTGGATTGTTGGTTGCGGGGCCGGGGTGGCCGAGCGGGGGCGTCGCCGGTGAGGGGGTCGGAGCAGGATGCGTTGGATTATGAAGTATTCGGCCACGATTACGTTGCCTATCAGGGAGGCCCAGCCGCTGGCGGTGTAGATGTCTTTGAAGGTGAGCTCGGGGGTCAGTGGGAATAGTTGCAATCCGGTGATCAGGTAGACGCGCAGGGTCACTGCCGTGAATGTTAGTGCGTAGTTGCGGATCATCCATATGCGGTGCATGGTGATTTCGCCGCGGCGAATGTTGAGGAATGCCTGGGCCAGGGTGTAGAGCCAGAGTGCGGTGATCAGGTAGAAGGCGACTTGGAGTGCGAAACCGCTGAGTGAGACTGCGGCGGAGAAGAGTGCGGCGGCGGAGGCGGCGATGACGGAGGCCATGTAGATCTTGCCCAGGATCCGATGTAGTCGGGGGCGGCGGGCGCGTAATGCGGTGATGAATTGCAGTGGGCCGATGGCGAGGGCCAGGCCTCCGGGAACTGCGTGGACCGCGACGGATAGGTAGTGCAGGGTGACGTCGGGGTCGAGTGGCACGATGCTGAGAGCCGGGCCGCCTGCGAGGTAAGTCGACACGGTGTAGCCGGCGATGCCGACGGCGGCGACGGCCATCAGCCCCCACAGTGTCTGCCGCCGCCAGCGGCGGGAGGTGGAGTCGGTGTTTGTCATCGCGGCTCCTCTGTCGTGGGTGGGCACTTTTAAAGGCTCAAGGAAAATGGATGGGGGCGTGGGGAACGCTCGGTCTAGGCGTTGTCGACGGCTCTGGCCAGCAGTTGCATCGCTACGGCGACGCGGTGGCAGGTCCCTCTCATTGGAGGGGTGCGTCTTATCTGTGCCATCGCCGGCTTCGCCTCGACTCGCTCGGAGACTTCCTGTGCGGCAGGCGCTTGGGGTGCTTCTCACCATGCGCCGTTTATCCTTGCGGCAGCGTGGGATCAGCTCTCACGACTGCGTCGACCGGTCCCACACGTGCGCTATCGCGAGCGCCGGATCCGCGGCGGCGCCCTTGCCCCGCTCGATCCGGACGCGCTCGATCGTCTTGAATGCGCGCACGTGAATGCGCCGCTACGCAGAATAGCGAGATTCTCGGAGAGAAGAAACGGTCACCGGCTATGAAAAAGTCGCCATGTCTCGACTTCACGTGGAGACATGGCACGTCACACGGAGAGTATGCGGGCCTTTAATGGGGTGGCTGCGGCAGCGCCGCAGCCAGACCTTCACCATCTTTCCGCGAGCCCCGCTGCCGCCATGGAGGCGGCGCTACTCCGGGGCCATGACCGAGCCGCTTCTTCGCGTGTCGCGCGATGCAACAAGATCAATTTTGGTGCCCGGGGGTGCCGGCCGCTGCGCCGAGCCGGTTCGGCTCGGCGCAGCGGTTGTTCGGTTAACGGTGGCAGGGACAGCCGGCCGGCCGAATGGTGCGCGAGTGGCGAGAAAGCGGAGTGGAGGGTCGAACCAGGCGAGCGGCGAGGTGCTGCCCAGTTATCCGCACCTTGGCGTGGCGCGCCCACATCAAGGCGCTGCAAACGCTACCTGCGTTTCTCGCGATCCGCCACTTAAACGGGCAGAAATACATTCCCCTACTGCCGTTGACGAGGAATTGTCTTTAAGCTCAGACAAGGGTTTCCAGGACTCTCCCGGGTCTATGTTGACTATGTCCGAAACGCCAATGTGGGCAGCGATGGTGAATCCGGCGATGAGGTTTATCCGTTGTTCTCCCCGGCTGTGGTGCCGTCTGTCGATACGTGCTTCTCCCCCGGGCCTCGCGTCATCCGAGACACTAATGGCCGCTCGGCTGAATGCCCTCGCCGAGGCGGGCGGAACGCGAACGGCGGAGCCGGGCATCCGCCCGGCTCCGCCGTCTGCTGTCGAGGGGTTGCTACGCCTTCTGGCAGGTGCTGCCGTACCGGATACCAGGTGTCGTGTACTTCTTACCCTTGTAATGGAGTTTCAGGACGAACTCGCCGGTATCACTGCCCCGCATGGGTGCGGTCACGGAGAGACGGATCTGCTCGTTTTCGGCTCCCGTGAACTTGGCCTTGCCCGCGTCGCCGATGCGGGTCCACGTGCTTCCGACGAGCTTGTACCACTGGTAGCTGAACTTGGCGCGCGTGCGGTTGGCGGTGACCGTGGCCTTGGCGACGCGTGCCTGCAGTGTGTCGCAGTATTCGGGAGCGTTGTCCTCGGTCACGGTGACGACGGTGAGGTCGCGGCGACTGTTCGCGCAGAGGGAGCTGTAGTGGTTCGTCGCGGACACCTTGCCGTGGGCGGGCAGGCTGATGGCCACAGAGCCCGAGGTGGCCGCTTCGCCCTTCAACGACAGCGGGACGGCGGTGACGGTCTCGCGCCCGCCCTTGTGGTTCTCGGCGTCATGGCGGACCCCGACGGGCTTGCCATTGTGAATCCACTCGTAGGGGACCTTGCCCGGTCCGCGCCCGAACTTCACGTGCCCCTTCGCGTTGAGCTGCATGGGCCGCTCACAGGGAGAGTCCCAGGTTCCGGCGAACCCGATCTCGGTGACTTCGGCGATGGCGTCCAGCACGGGGGTGGGGGTCGGCACGCACGGGGAGCCGGTCGGGCTGGTCGAGGGTGTGGCGGTCACGGTGGGGGTGGGGGTCGGGGTGAACGTGCGGGTCGGCGTCGCCGTGGGCGTGCGGGTCGGCCTGGGGGGCCTGTCGTGGCCCCGGAGAGCGGCGACTCCAGCGGTCGTCGTCGGTGACGCGGAAGGAGTGGGAGTGACCACGCACGTGGGAGTGGGGGTCGCCGTGCTGGTGGGCGTGGCGCTGCCCGTGGGCGAGGCGGTACCGGTAGGTGAGGCCGTGTTGGGGGGCGTGGCGGTACCGGTGGGGGTGGCCGTGGCGGTGGGCGACGGGGTGCCGGTGACGGTCGGGGAAGGGGTGGCGCTGGGCGGGACGGTGGGCGTCTTCGACGGCGTCGGGGTCGAGGTCGCGCCGCCCTTGCCGCGCTCGCCGGCCGTGGTGTCGCCCAGCGAAATGGCGGGACCGTCGCCCGTCACAGTGCATTTGACCGAATACTTGGCCTTGCCGTACCGCTTGGGCTTGGCGCCCAGGACCTCTACGGCCTGCCAGCCCGTAGAGCTCTTGCGGAAGACGAAGGAGTCGGCCACTGAGACGGTCTTGCGTCCCTCGACCTTGAACGACCTCACCTTTCCGCGTGCGCCGTTGTCACGCACCCAGCGGTAACGGACGACACCCGTTCCGGCGGTCGTGAACGTGGCGCGGAACTTCACTTCCACCGGGCATGTGCCGCGGTAGCGCGGCGGCGTGGCCTTGACCTTGCCGACCGACGACACTTTGACCGCGGTCACCGTACTGGGCGCGGCGGCATAGGCGGGTACGGCGAGCGCCGGCAACGCGGGCGCGGCCACGGATAACGCCGCTGCGGCGCTCAACAACCATCGAGACGATCTCAAGGCGCATTCCTCTCTTAAAAGTCTCGATGATCCTGCACCAGGCATGACATAACCGCTATGGCAGATACCGGCTCTTCATCACCTTTGATGAGCAATGCGATGAATCTAAACATCACAATTCAGAAAATGTGATCAGATAGCCGCCGGACGACAAGCCGCAGAGCCGGACGAGGGGGCCGACGCGGGATTCTCCACCTTCCACGAAGGAAGTTACGGCCGACCATTATCAATCCAATACCGCCAAGGCCAGCTATCGGCCCGATGGGGGGCGGCGGCTTCGAGGTCGATGCCATCGGTCTCGTCACCCGGGTCGCGGAAGGACGCAGTGGATCACGGAAGGACGCAGTGGGTCACGGAAGGGCACGGAAGGACACGGAAGGAAACCGTGGAGCACGGTGGGGCACGAGCGGCATTCCCCCGCCGTGGTGCCCGTGGATCGCCAATGATCTCAAGGGGCATCGGGGGGATTCCCGCGACGGTCGCGGGCCGGTCGGCTTCCCAGGGGGGACGAGGAGAGGGCTTCCGCAGTGCCGTGCGTGCCACGTCGTTGGGGCACGCACACAGTGCAGTGAGCGGCGCTGCGCGCCGGGGTGTCGGGCTAGATCAGCCCGAGCATGTTCATGGCGGACGAGACTTTGAGGAATCCGGCGATGTTGGCACCGGTGACGTAGTCGCCCGGCTTCCCGTAGTCGGCCGCGGTGGTGAGGCAGATGTCGTGGATGCAACGCATGGTTTCGGCGAGCTTCTGGTCGGTCTCCGGGAACGACCATTGGGCGCGCGACGCGTTCTGCTGCATCTCCAGGGCGGAGGTGGCGACGCCGCCAGCGTTGGCGGCCTTGCCCGGGGCGAAGGCGATCTCGGCTTCTTGGAAGACGTTGACGGCCTCGGGGGTGCAGGGCATGTTGGCGCCTTCGGCGACGGCGATCAGCCCGTTCTTGACCAGTGCGATGGCGTCGGCTTCGCCGAGCTCGTTCTGGGTGGCCGAGGGGACGGCGATGTCACAGGCGACGTTCCACGGGGTCTTGCCCGCTACGAACTTCGCGGTGGGGACGGCTTCGGGGTAGGCGTCGAGTTTGCGGCGGCGGACATTTCTGATCTCGTTGAGCACGTCCGGCTGGATGCCCGCGGGGTCGTAGATGTAACCGCTGGAGTCGGAGCACGCGACGACGGTCGCGCCCATCTCCTGGAGTTTCACGATGGCGTGCTGGGAGACGTTGCCGCAGCCCGACAGGACGGCGGTCTTGCCTTCGAGGGACTGTCCACGCTGGGCGAGCATGGCTTCGAGGAAGTACACAACGCCGTAGCCTGTGGCCTCCGGACGCACGAGGCTGCCGCCGATGGGCAGGTCCTTGCCGGTGAGGGTGCCGGCTTCGAAGCGGTTGGTGATGCGCTTGTACTGACCGAAAAGGTAGCCGATCTCGCGTGACCCGACGCCGATGTCACCTGCGGGGACGTCGGTCTGGGCACCGATGTGCCGGTGCAGCTCGGTCATGTAGGCCTGGCAGAAACGCATGATCTCGCCGTCCGAGCGTCCGCTCGGGTCGAAGTCCGCCCCACCTTTTCCGGCTCCGATTCCAAGCCCGGTGAGCGCGTTCTTGAAGATCTGCTCGAAGGCGAGGAACTTGACGATGCCAAGAGTGACGGTGGGGTGAAAGCGCAGGCCGCCCTTGTAGGGGCCGAGCGCGGAGCTGAACCCTACGCGGAACCCCCGGTTGACGTGCGCTGCGCCGTTGTCGTCGGTCCATACCACCCGAAACATGCTCTGCCGCTCCGGCTCGCAGAGCCGCTCCATCAGCCCGGCGTCCCGGAGGGACGGGTCGCGCTGCAGCGCGGGCTGGATGGAATGCAGAACTTCCGCAACAGCCTGGTGAAACTCCGCCTCCGCAGGGTTGCGGCGGACGATGTCGCGATAGAGGGCCGTTGTGGCGGCATCGAGAGTCATCGGCACCGGTCCTTCCTGGTTGATCCGTGGAAAATGGTCACACCCGCAGGGTACGCTCCGCTGCGAGCATGACTGTGCACCGATGGGCGACCGGAACCGCCGGTCACCAGGGTGTCGGCCCGCCTGAGAAGTGATCGGGCCGCGGGCGAAGACGGGGATCATCGCGTCCGGCACGTTGTCGCAGGCTTCGCCGTTCAGGTGCGGGTTCATCACGATCAACCTGATGGTGCGCATCACTCCTATCACCGCATCAGGCGTGATATCGCTGATAGTGAGGCCGTTTGCCTGCTTCTTGGCGTTGTGTTCCAGTCGGCGGACCGATGGCGTACGGCGTGACCCGGGCGACCTCATCGCGGCCGATTCTTCCGGCCACGGCCTGCAGTACGTGGGGGTGCGTGAACAGCCGCTGGTAGAACGGATCTGTGGTGAGTATCACCGTCGAGGTCCGCGTCACTTCCGCCCGGGACTCCACACTCTCGGGCGCGGTGGGGTCGTGCGGTGAGCTCCTCAAGGAGAAGTGGACTCAAGGGGAAGTGGACGACCCACCGCCGCGATCTCGCTGCCGCTATCCCACCGCCGCGATCTCACCGCCGCGATCTCGCTGCCGCTATCTCGCTGCCGCTATCTCATCGCTTGTCGAGCTTCGCGAACACCCAGCGGTTGCTCGCCAGGGTGTCGTTGGGCTCGGGGAGCGGGCCGCGGCCGTGGTGGCGGGCGAAGTCGAAGGGGGTGTGGATGGCGGTGGACCAGCCCCGCGCCTCCAGGGAGCCGGCGGAGTCGGGGCGCGGCTCCCTGTCGAACAGGGCGAGCAGATCAACGCCGATCTGCTGTTTTGTCGTGGTGTAGACGGGGTTGGCGCGGACTTCTGGGGACTCTGTGCCGAGTTTCACCTCAAAGGCCAGCGTGCTGCCGTCGACACTCAGGTCATCCACAATGTGGATGAGACGCTGTTCGGCGGCCGACGGGAGATAGAGCAGCAGGCCCTCGGCCAGCCACGCGGTCGGAGCGGTACGGTCGAAGCCCGCGTTCACCAGCGACCGGGCCCAGTCGTCGCGCAGGTCGGCCGCGATCGGGCGGCGTGTCGCGGTCGGGGTGGCGGCGAGGCCGTCGAGCACACCGTGTTTGAACGCCAGGACGCCGTCGCGGTCGATCTCGTAGACGGTCTGGCCCTGCGGCCAATCGAGCCGGAAGGCCCTCGTGTCGAGGCCGGCGCCGAGCAGGACGACCTGCCGGATGCCCGCGCGGGCCGAGTCGGTGAGGAAGTCGTCGAGGACTCGGGTGCGCAGGCCGAAATAGCGGCCCAGCCTGCCCCACAAGGGGTTGGCGTCGCCGTACGGCACCTCCTCGGGGCGGGTCGGCCACGCCGTGGACGCCCTGGAGGCGCGGACGAAGTACTCGGCGAAAGTGTCGGAGGCGAGGGAATCGGGCCGGTGGGTCTCGATCGCCCGCGCGGCGGCCACCATGAGGGCGGTCAGACCGACGCCGTCTTCGACGCCGGTGCGCTGTGCGGTCGGCACGTGTCCTCCTCCTCCGCCGGTGGCGCCCATTCGTCGGCGAGGTGGTGGGTGGTGGTGTGAGCGCCGTAGACGGTGGCCATGAAGCGCAGGATGTCCGTGTCTGACAGGTGCAGGCTCGCGGTGCAGTCGGTGAGCACGGTGACGTGGAGGCCCTTTTGGAACGCGGTCCGCGCGGTGGAGTCCACGCAGACGTCGGTGTAGAGGCCCGCGAACGCGAGACGTCCGACACCGCGCTGGGCGAGATGCTGCTCGAACCCGGGGGCGAGGAAGGCGTCGAAGCATGCCGGCTTGGTGAAGACGGCCTCCCCCGGCAGAGGCGACACCGTGTGGAACTCCGCCCCCCATGAGCCGTCCAGGCACTTGGGGCGCTTCCCCAGCACCCGGTCGCGGCGCCGCCAGCTCGACCCCTGGTGTACGGCGTCGCCGGCGAACCTGACGAAGACCACGTCGATGCCGCGGGCCCGCGCCTGCTCGACGGCCAGCGCGGTGTTCGCCGCGACGTCGTTCAGCCTGGCCGGGTCGCCGGCGTATCGGGCGAGGGCGGTGGGCCCGGCGCAGAAGTCGTTCTGCAGGTCGACGACGACGAGGGCCGTCTTCTCCACAGGGCTCACGAGTCCCCCGCCAGGATTGGCCGCCCCTCCGGCTCCAGCGCGTCGAGCAGCGCGTCCACCACGGCGGTGGTCGAGTGCCGTCCGCCGAGGTCCGGGGTGCCGATGCCCTGGAGGCGGAGCGTTTCGAGGCCGCGCTCCATCATCCGCACCGCCCCGGCGCAGCCGGCGTGCCGCTCGGCGAGCATTGCCGCCGCCCGTACGGTCGCCACCGGGTTGACCGTGTCCTTGCCCTCCAGGTCGTCGGCCGAGCCGTGCACGGTCTGGTATTCGGCCAGTCCGTGCAGGGCGGGGTGCAGGTAGACGTTCTCGGTGCAGCAGTTCTCCTGCCGCTCGGAGCCGAAGCGGTCCAGCAGGATCACGTGCATGATGTCGGCCCATTCGTTGCCCGCGATGATCAGGGTGCGGGGGCGCGGGCCGCGTTCGATCAGGTTGCGGTTCACCGTGTCCGGCTGGCACAGCCGGATGGCGACGCCGTGCCGCGCGGCGCTCTGGGCCACCCACTCGTCGAGGGCGCCGTCGAGCAGGTGGAATTTGTAGGCCATGACGATCTCGTCGGCTCCGCCGTCCGGCCATTCTTGTCGCGCTCGCCGTACGGCGAAGGCGATGATCTTCTCGGTGATTTCCCGGCTGAACGTCATGGTGCGGACGAGGGCGCCGGGAACGTGGGTGTTCTCCCCGGTGTAGAAACCCTGGGCCGCGTCGCGGACCAGCAGCAGCGACGTGTCGGGGGCGGTGATGAGATCGATTTTCACCGCTTGGAGGCGCCGGCGGACGAGGTAGAGCGACTGGGCGTTGATCGCGGTGCGGAAGACGGCCGGGACTCCGAGGGCCGCCTGGGTGCGGCAGAACTCGGCGTAGTGGTCGGCGTCCTCCCGCGTGAGTTCGCGAGTCTGTTCGATCCCGGTGTCGGCCTTCAGCGATGAATACGAGTGGTAAAGCCTTTCCGATCGCGTGAGCTGGATTCCGACGTCGTATATGTCGTTGATCCTGGCCAGTACGCGCTCGAAGACGGCCGCGAGCTCGGGGCCCGTTCCCCGGCCGACGGCGAGTCCGATGACGGGTTCCACCTGTTCTCCCTTTCCGATGGCCGGGGCGTGAAGGCAGCGGTGCCGATCAGGCCGGGGTCTCGACCAGGCGGTCACCCGGAATTCCAGCTTTTTCCGGGTTGTAGTAGTCCTTGATTCCGGCGGCCCAGACGGAGACCTCGATCTGGTCGTCGGCGGACGGCTGGAACGCGTCGAAGAGCGCGTCGATGTTGGCCCGCTGGAAGCCGATGGCCGTCATGAGCGCCACGAAGCGGCTCCGCTCGATGAGGCCGTCGCCGTCCGGGTCGCCCAGTATGGCCAGCCCCTCGGCGAAGTCGTTGAGCGCCGCGTCGAAACGCTCGGGGGCGAGCACGCAGGCGGTGTATTCCTCGAAAGTGATCCGGCCGTCGCGGTTGGCGTCGAGTTCGGCGGCCAGGGTCGTCCAGTAGCGCCGGAAGGCGGCGATCATGGCCGCCTTGGCCGCTTCACCGGAGTCGGGGGACACGGCCACCACTCGGGTGGCCATGAGCTCGAAGTCCTCGGCTTCAAGAGCGCCGGTGCCGTCGGCGTCGAACAGGGTGAAAACCAGCTTGACTCGGTCGATGGCCGCTTGCTGCATTTCCCGTGCCTTTCTTTGGTCGCCACTCACGATGAAAGTCGCGAACGCTGCGGACGCTGCGAACACCGTGAACAAGGTTCAGACGAGAAGTACTATGCCAGACCATGACCAGCTCTTTGCAAGAGAATAGGCATTCGGACAAACGAAAGATATATCTACTATTCATCAGAGATTCAGGCGATTCACCCTGCCACTCCGCAGCACCGACCACCCAAAAGATCCGCAAAATACACTAATTACCGGTTCCTATGGAATTGGCCATCGATATCGCGAACACCGCTTAAATCCGTACCGGTCGGGGCGGGCCCGGTCGGGGCGGAGGCCGGCGCGACCGCCCTCCCCCGCCCTCGGCGCATGTCGGGTCAGGGACCGGTGATGGTGTTGACGAGTTCGCCGATGCCCTCGATGGCGACCCGGACCTCGTCGCCGGCGCGCATGAAGACGGGAGGCTTGCGGCCCATGCCGACCCCGGCCGGGGTGCCGGTGCTCAGGACGTCGCCGGGCTCGAAGGTGAAGTAGCGCGACATCTGCTCGATCAGCTGGGGGATGCCGACGAGCAGGTCGGAAGTGTGCCCCTTCTGCATGAGCCGGCCGTTCAGGGTCGTGGTGATCGTCAAGTCCGCGGGGTCGGCGATCTCGTCGGCGGTGACGACAACGGGCCCCATGGGGCAGAAGGTGGGGAACTGCTTGCCCAGCAGCATGTCGGTCCAGGCCCAGCGCCCTTCCTCCGGGGTGGTGGCCTTTCCGATCGCGATGAAGGCGTCACGGGCGGAGACATCGTTGATGATGGTGTATCCGCCGATGTAGTCCATCGCGTCCGCGGCGGTGACGGCGTGGCACGTACGGCCGAAGACCACGCAGAACTCGCCCTCGAAGTCGACCATGTCCGGTGCCGCGCGGGGAATCCGCACCGGGGCCCCGGTGCCGATCACGGAGTTGGAGGACTTGATGAACCACGCGGGCTTCTTCGGCGGCTCCTCCCCCATCTCCTCCACGTGCGACCGGTAGTTCGTGCCGGCGGCCACGATCAGGACGCGCTCGCCGAGAGGGGCCAGGAGGGCGACGGGCGGGGGAACCACCCAGCCCCGGGCCTCGGCCTGCCGGTCGTCGCCGGCGACATCCGCCAGCACACGCCGTACGGACTCCTGGTAGTCCTGCCCGCGCCGGAAGACGTCGGCGACGGTGGAGGGCGCCGCGACGCCGTGCGCGTCGAGGACGCGTGACAGGTCCACCACGCCGACGTCCGGAAGGTCGGCGCCGGGAGCCGGCCTTCCGGACGGGTCCATGTAACTGACGAGACGCATGAGGTTTCTCCAAGCTGGTGGCGCGCCGTCGGGCCGCGCCGGTGGGTGGGTGGTGCGGCGGACGGCCCCGCCCGGGGGCGTGGGCGGGGCCGTCCCGCATCGGTGCCGGATGCGGGGCCGCTGCTACATGAAGCTCTCCGGCGGGAACGAGCCCCACTCGTCCATCGACCGGTGGTCGCCGCCCGACCAGCGCTGGGGCGAGTAGTTCTCGTCGTCGAGGATGGTCTCCTCCTCCGAGGAGAACTCCATGATGTGCCCAACATGGTCGCGGAAGTAGATCGCGACATTGTGGCCGGGACCGTGGCGCACCGGCCCCCAGAGCACCTCGACGCCGTTCTTGGTCATCGACTCGTGGGCCTCGAGTACGGCGGGGCCGTCCTTGACGGTGAACTGCACGTGGTGCAGCCCGTCGACCTCGGAGCGCGCCAGCGCCAGGCAGTGGTAGAGCTTGTTGGCGCGGAAGAACACCATCAGCGGGGAGCCGTCGGGCAGCTGGATCCGCGAGCTTTCCATCAGGCCCAGCGTCGTCGCGGCGTAGTCGATCTCGGCGTCCATGTCGGCCGTGCGCATCACGACGTGGTCGGACGCGATCGGCGCCGGCGCCACGTTCGGCCGCCGTGTCGAGGCGGCCACCGGCACGTTCGGCGCGTGGCCGATCCTGAGCTCGATCGGGTGGCCGGCCGGGGTCTGGAAGCGCACGGTCGGTCCCGAGCGGAACTTCGAGGTCTCGTTGCCGCGGGTGATGGCGATGCCGGCCTTGGTCAGCGTCGCCGCCGCCTCCTCAAGCGCCGCCTCGTCGGTGACGATGTAGGAGATGGCCTCGATGCCCTTCACGCCGGGTGTGTAGACGAGCGAGTAGGCGTCCGGTCCGTGACCCGCCAGGTAGTAGCGGCCCTCCTCGTCGTGGCCGGCGTGCAGGAAGCCCAGCTTCTCGACGGCGTACTCGGCCGACGCGGCGGGGTCGGGGCTGAACAGCGTGACGTGGCCGGTGCGGTGGACGCCCAGCCCCTTCGGCTTCTGGATGGGGTCGCCGGTCTGCGGGATCTGCAGGAATGTGGATTGGGAGTCGACGGACATCGTGGTGCTCCAATCGGTGACGGGTGCGATGTCTGGCATGTCGTTGTGCTGGGTGGATGTTGTGCTGGGTGGATGGGGTGCGGCCGGGTCAGCCCGCCGTACCCGCGGTTTCGATGCCTTTGGTGACGGCCTTGATGGACTCGGCTCCCAGAACCG
Organism: Sinosporangium album; assembly: GCF_900100605.1. Lineage (GTDB taxonomy): Bacteria > Actinomycetota > Actinomycetes > Streptosporangiales > Streptosporangiaceae > Sinosporangium > Sinosporangium album. Next base: position 13,544 of record NZ_FNCN01000010.1, read on the forward strand.
AGATGATGCTGGCGATGTCCTCCTCGCCGTAGCCCTGCGCGCAGGCCTCCTCGCAGATCTTCAGGGTGGCGCTCAGCAGGGGCATCGTCGCGCCGGCTTCGGCGGCCGTGGCCTTGATGGCGTCCATCACGTCGACCATGCCGGCGACGGTCCCCTTCACCGGGCGGAACCGGTTCTCGGCCATCATCGGTGCGCGGACGTTGAACATGGTCGACGCCGCGGCGGACGGTTTGATCCGGTCGATGACCTGCTGCAGGTCCAGGTCCATGGCCTTGGCCAGCGCGATCGCCTCGGCGGCGACCGCGGTGTGCACGGCGACCAGGGTGTTGGCGACGAACTTCATCTTCGACCCCGAGCCGAACGCGCCGGTGTAGACGATCGAGCCCAGGGCGGCGAGCGCGGGGCGGACCCGTTCGAACTGGGTCTCGTCGCCGCTGGCGAACACCACGGCGCGGCGCTCGGCCACCATCGGCGGGGTGCCGCTGACCGGGGCGTCGAGCATGGTGATGCCGTTGGCCGCGAGGACGTCGCGCGCGGCTTCCTTGCGGCTGAGGGCCATCGCTCCGATGTCGACCACCAGGACGTCGGAACGGCCGGCTGTGAGCAGCCCCTGCTCGCCGCTGATCACTGTGTCGAGCGCGTCCGCGGAGGTGACGCAGGTGTAGATCACGTCGACGCGTTCGGCGATCTCTTTCGCCGAACCGGCGGCCTTGCCGCCGAGCGCCTCGAAGTCGGCCATCGAGCCGCGCCGGTAGCCCCACACGGTGTAGCCGTCGGCGATGAGATTGGCCGCGAACGGCAGGCCGATCTTGCCGGGTGCGATGAGACCGACGGTGGGCCCGGAGCCTGGTGTCGTCACGGGAATGCCTCCTTGCGGTGCGCGCCGTTCACGCGGGGGGTGTTTGCGCCATCGGGGTGTGTCATCGGGTGTGTCATCGGGTTGGGCCGGGTCGCGCCATCAGCGCAGGTGGTAGGTGCGGTCTGAGAGGTCGACGGCGATGTCGATCCGGCCTTGGTGCACCTGCCACTCCTGGACTCGGAACGACCGGGCGCCGCTGCTGTGGAAGGGGTCGCCGGCGGCGATGGCGGCGGCCTCGCCGGTACTCGTCGCGCGGACGATCAGCATGCCGCTCGGGCCGGGGTTGCCCGAGACGTCGAGGAACGGCCCGGACATGAACAGCGTGCCCTGCTTTTCCAGACCGGTGAGGTAGTGCAGATGCGCCGGGATCTGAGCGGGGAGCTCGTCGGGCCGGGGCCCGGCGTCGGAGAAGATCACGAAGAGCTGCTTGTTCAGCGAGCCCGCGGTGGGGTTCGGCTGCGGCGCGGAGCTCTGCGTGGTCATCCCCGCGCGCCCTTCTCGGCGGCCAGTTCCATGATGCGGGCGTTGCCGTCGTTCCACAGCAGGGTCATGGTCACCGCGTCGATCCGCCAGCCGGATCCGGCGCGGACCAGGCCGAAGGTGTATGTCCCGTTGGTCGAGGTGGAGGGGCTTCCGCCGGGGTTGGATAGCCGTATCTCGACCCGGGCGTGGACGACGCAGCTCGCGTGATCGCCGTTGACGGTGATGTGCGGCAGCGACAGGAAGTGCTGGGAGGCGTCGGTGTGCACGAGTGTGGCGTTCCACCGGGCGGCGAGGTCGTCGGGGCCGAGTTCGGCGGCCGGGCGGCCGTTCACCGACTCGTAGTTCCACGTGACCCGTTCGGCGAGGCGGTCGACGGCGCCTTTGATGTCCCGCGTGTCCAGTGCGAGGACGAAGCCCGCGATCGTGTTCTCGATCTTGGCACGTTCCAACGCGTAGTCGGTCTGCGATTCGAGGTTGGTCACTCCGCCCTCCCCGGGTGTGTGCCGATGGCGATCACGCCTGCCGCGGGCATGACCGCTCCTGGTAGAAACCGAGTGCCTTGAGCACGGGGATGTCGGTGTGCGAGAAGAGGACGGCCGGCTCGTTCTCGGTGTTGATGTGTTCGTGCACCGACCATCCCGGCACCGCGAAGGTGTCGCCCTGCGACCAGTCGAGCACCTGGCCGTCGACGATCGTCCGGCCGCGTCCGCGCACCACGTGGTAGATCGCACTGCTGGTGTGCTGGTGCGCCTCGGTGTGCATCCTGGCCGGCAGCGCCTGGATGTAGGCGCCCATGGTCGGCATGATGGAGCCGCCGCTCCTGGGGTTGGTGAACTCGAAGATGACGCCGTCGGTCGGCGAGCCGCTCCACTCGTCGAGCGCGGACTTGAGCACCTGCTCGGTCACGCTCCACGGATAGTTGATGATGGGCGAGTACGGCTTGTCCCACGCCTGCCAGGCCGGGTTCAGCCTGCTCGCGGCGTAGAGCCGTTCGGTCGAGTCGGCGGGGCGCAGTTCGTCCTGCACGTTCTCCGGCCCGTCGACGAAGAAGTTCGCCTCCAGCTTGTTGATCAGCGGCAGGTCGAGCCCGTCCATCCAGATCATCGGCTCGTCGCTGTAGTTGCCGTGGTCGTGCCAGGCCCAAGACGGGGTGAGCACGATGTCGCCGGGGTTCATGTGCGCCCGCTCGCCGTCCACCGCGGTGTAGGCGCCCGAGCCTTCGATGATGAACCGGAACGCGGCGGCGGCGTGCTTGTGCATCGGGGCGATCTCGCCCGGCAGCACGAGCTGGATCCCGGCGTAGAGGTTGTTGGCGGTTTCGACCTCGGGCGCCAGACCCGGGTTGATCAGCATGAGGACGCGTCGTTCGGCGTCCTCGGCGCTGATCAGCCGGCCCGCGGTCATCAACTGCGCGCGGATGTCGTCATAGCGCCAGACGTACGGCACCGCACGGCTCTTCGGCTCGCCCGGCAGCAGTCGCGGGTTGGTGTTGCGCCACAGCGGTTCGACGTTGAACGAGTCGAGGGCGGCGTAGTAGCGCTCCGCGTCGGCCTCGGCGGCTTCGCCGTACACACTCGTTTCTTCCATGGACTGAGTCACGCGTTCTCCTCCTGACTACTCACTTGTCCTGCTCGGCGGCCATGCCGTGCTCACCAGGTCCACCGGTTCACCAGCCGCGCTTCACGACGGGAAGGCTCAGTTCGCCCAATCCGTCGATCTCGGCGCGCACGACGTCGCCGACCTCGATCGGGCCGACGCCTTCGGGGGTCCCGGTCGCGTAGATGTCGCCTGGGCGCAGCGTCACGACGTTGCTCGCCTGCTCGATGAGCTCGCCGATGCCCACGATCAGGTCGCGGGTGTTGGCCTGCTGGCGCAGTTCGCCGTTGACCCACAGTTTCAGGTCGAGGTCGCCCGGGTCGGGCACCTCATCGGCGGTGACGATGAACGGGCCGATCGGGGTGAAGGTCTCGAACGACTTGCGCATCGTCCGTTCCTCCTGCCTCTCGCCCTCGGTGCGCAGGGTCAGGTCGAGCAGGATGACGTAGCCGAAGATGTGGTCGGCCACCCGCTCGGCCGGCACGCCGCGGGCAGGCTTGCCGATGACGATCCCGAGCTCCACCTCGTGGTGGAAGGCGCGGCCCGGCATGGGGGGCAGCTCGATCGCGTCGGACGGCCCGGAGATCGACCCGGAGCTCTTGACGAAGAAGCCCACCTCACGCGGGGATTGCAGCGCCTGCGCGTTGGTCGGCCGATACTGCGAGGTGCTCATCTCGGTGACGTGCGCGTGGTAGTTCGCCGGTGCGGCGAGGAGCTGTCCGGGGCGTGGGACCGGCGGCAGCAGTGTCACGTCGGCGAGCGGGAGCTCCTCCGCCGAGGCGAGCGCCGCCCGCAGCGGCGCCTGCAGTTCGTCGAAGTGCTCGATCAGTTCGTTGATCACGTACGGCGTGCCGTGCCACCGGCTGTCGACGACATCGGTGACATCGCGTACGGCTGCGCCGTCGACGATGCCGATGCGGTACTGATCGAAGAGTGCGATACGCATGGAGCGGGTGTTCCTTCGTGGTGTGAAGTCGAGGCGGTGTGCCGGCCGGTCGGTGAGCCCCGGGCGGTCAGTGAGCCCGCGGTCAGTGAGCGCCTTCCGGCGGCGCGGGCGGCGGGGGCGCCCAGCCGGGTGAGACGCCTGCCGCGTCGAGCAGCTTGGCGGCGGACTCACCGGCCCGCCGGCTGAGCTCGGCCGCGTTCACGCCGACGAGTTCGCCGTCGCGTTTGACGGCCTTGCCCGCGACGAAGACGGTGTCGACGGTCTGCCGGCTCGCGTGGTGGACGATCGAGGCGACCGGGTCGAGCACCGGGGCCATCGAGATGTGGTCGGTGCGGATCATCACGATGTCGGCCTGCTTGCCCGGCGTCAGGCTGCCGGTGGCACGTTCCATTCCGAGTGCGCGGGCGCCTTCGATGGTCGCGAATTCGAGCACGTCGCGGGCGGACAGGTCGAGCAGCCACGGGTTGACCGAGCTCTCCAGCGCACGCTGGTTGGCGAGGCCGCGCGGCACCGCGAGAGCGAAACGCATCGCCGTGAAGGGGTCGCCGCCGACGGCCATGCAAGTGTCGATGCCGATGTTCGGTCTGATGCCGGCGTTGAGCAGTTGGGTGATGGGCGGCCAGCCGTGCCCCATCGCGGATTCGTCCTCGGGGGTCACCGAGGCCGAGACGCCGGCGTCGGCCATCATCCGGAACTCTTCGTCGGTGAGCAGGTTGCAGTGCCCGAAGATCAGGTCGTCGCCGAGGAGGCCTTCGCTGTGCAGCCTGGTCACGTTGGGCCTGCCGTACGGATCGAGCACGGCCATGCCGATGTGGGTGTTGATCCGCAGGCCGAGTTCGCGGGCGAGCCTGAAGTCGGCCCGCACGATGTCCATGGGCGAGGAGTCCGGCCCGCGTACGGCGAGGCCCATGGTGACCAGGCCCGAGTCGGAGGCGAAGTATCGGCCGCGGACCCTGCGGATCTCGGCCTCGTTGCTGGGTGTGGTGCTCTTGAAGGGCGGCGACAGGATTTCCAGCTGTTCGGCCATCGTCCCGCCGTACCCGAAGATCGCGCGGATGCCGGTGCTCTGCAGTGCGCGGACGGCTTCGTCGGTGTGCTCGGGGGTGGACTGGTTGTGGGAGTAGTCGAAGACGGCCGTGACGCCGGAGTCGAGGGCGTCGTAGGCGCCGAGGGTCGTGCCGAGTGACATGTGCTCGGGCGACATGCGCGGGCCGAGCATGCCGAACATGGTCGTGAAGTACTGGAACAGCGACCAGTCCGCGGCGAGTCCGCGCATGAGCGCCTGGAAAAGGTGTCGATGGGAGTCGATGAAGCCGGGGATCACGATGTGCCGCGAGGCGTCGACGATGTCGGCGGCGCCCTCGGCGATGTCCAGGTGGGGGCCTATCGCGGTGATCGTGCCGTCTTCGATGAGCACGTCGCCGACCAGGTCGCCCATGGCCGGGTCCATCGACACGATGTGGCCGCCTCGCAGCAGTGTGCGGGTCGTCGTCATGCCGGTGGGGCCTTGTGCTGAGCGGAGTTCATCCTGAAACGCCTCCTTAGGACACCGGTCTGATACTGTTCTGTTCTGCATAGCAGAATAGGGGTCCGTGATGCGGAACACTATGTGCGCACTTTGGGGCTGTCAAGGTTTCGGGAACGTTAAGCGCGGTGGTCACAGCACCGCACCGCACGGCCCCTTCTGCTGCGAACGACAGGCGTCCACCTACTGGAGCCGACACAATGCCTCGATCACGGACACGTACTGAGGAGGAGTGCTAAATGACCGTCCTGGACAAGAAGGCGGACGCTTCCACCCCCAACTACCCCATCGGCTCGGTCGACAAAGCGCTACGACTCCTACGAGTCCTCTCCGAGGACCGGGAGCTACGGGTCTCCGATGCCAGCCGGGAGATCGGCGTCGCCCGCTCGACGGCGCACCGGCTGCTGGAGATGCTGCAACTCCACGGATTCGCCCAGCAGGACCCGCTGACGCGCGCCTACGCGCCCGGCCCGGCGCTGCTGGAGATCGGGCTGGCCGCGCTGCGCAACCTCGACATCCGGGAGATCACCCGGCCCGTGATCGAGGCGTTGGTGGAGGAGGTCCAGGAGTCGGCTCACCTGGTGATACTGTCCGGCACCGAGATGTTCCTCATCGACGCGGTCGAGAGCAAGCAGGCGCTGCGCGTCGGCACGCGGGTGGGCGGCCGGGCCCCCGCATACGCGAGCGCCGGCGGCCGGGCACTCCTGGCGGAGCTGCCCGACGACCGTGTGATATCCATGTTCCCGAACGAGGAACTGGAGCCGGTCACCCCGGAGACCTTGACGAGCCGCACCGAGCTCATCGGCGAGTTGGCGAAGGTGCGCGAGCGCGGGTTCGCCGTGTGCATCGCCGAGGTGGAACTCGACGTCGCCACCGTGGGCGCGGTCATCCCGAACGGCGACCGCCTGACTCCGGCGGCGATCACCATCTCGATCCCCCGCTTCCGGGCCTCCGAAGACGACCTCACCCGCCTGGGACACGCGGCGATGCGGGCCGCGCGCCGCTGCGCGGGCGCGGCCTGAGCCCGGGCTTCCCGTCCAGACGCTAGATCCTCTGTCTCCTTCCCCAGCACAAAGTTGAAACCGCGCGAACTGCGCTAGGCACGGCATCGGAGGTGGTCGGTCGTGGTGATGAGTGCCGCGTCGGCTGGTTCACAAGACATGGACAGCCCGCAGAGGGACGCGCTGAAGACGCTTCAGGCGGTCGAAAGCCGGGTGTTGTGGCTGTCGACGGCGATCATCGACCAGGCGAACCGGGTTCGCCCCAACCCGGACGGGCTCAAGGTCGGCGGCCACCAGGCGTCCAGCGCCTCCATGGTGTCCATCATGACCGCGCTGTGGTTCCACCACCTCGGCGCGGGCGACCGGATCTCCGTCAAACCGCACGCCTCGCCCGTGCTCCACGCGATCAACTACCTGCTCGGCGAGCTGGACGAGTCATACCTGAGCAGCCTGCGCGCCTTCGGCGGCCTGCAGAGCTACCCCAGCCGCTCCAAGGACCCCGATCCGGTGGACTACTCCACCGGATCGGTCGGCATCGGCGCCACCGCCCCGATCTGGGGGGCGATCGCCCGCCGCTACGTGGACGGCCGCTTCGACCGGGTCGGCCAGGGGCGCCAGTTCTCGCTGCTCGGCGACGCCGAACTCGACGAAGGCGCGATCTGGGAGGCCGTCCAGGACCCCATGGTCGCCGACCTCGGCGAGATCGTGTGGATCGTCGACCTCAACCGGCAGTCCCTGGACCGCGTGGTCCCGGGCATCGCCGCCGACCGGCTGCAGGGCATGTTCGGCGCCGCCGGCTGGCAGGTGCTCACCCTCAAGTACGGACGGCTCCTCAACGAGCTGTTCGCCCGCCCCGGCGGCGACGCACTGCGGGTGCGCCTGGACTCCATGGGCAACCCCGAATACCAGCGGCTGCTGCGCTGCGCCCCCGCCGAACTGCGCGACCGCCTGCCCGGCGGCGGATCGACCCGCGAGCCGATCGCCAGCCTGATCGCGGAACTGGACGACTCCACGCTCTACGCCGCCCTGCGCAACCTGGGCGGCCACGACTTCGGCGCCCTGCTCGACGCCTACGCGAGCATCGACGACACCCGCCCGACCATCATCTTCGCCTACACGGTCAAGGGGCACGGGCTCGCCAGCGAAGGCCACCCGCAGAACCACTCCTCTCTGCTGACCGAGGGGCAGATGCGGGAGCTGGCCGCGCGCATGGGCACCGACGTGGACGCCCCCTGGGGCCGTTTCCCGGACGGCAGCGCCGAGGCCGCGCTGTGCGCCCGCGCGGCCGAACGGCTTCGCCGTACGCCCGCGGCCGGGCAGCAGGCGGCGGCCGTGCCCACCGACATCGGGCGCACCCCGTCGGGCACCGGCAGCACCCAGCAGGCCCTCGGCCGGGCCCTGCTCGACCTCACCCGGCAGGCCCCCGAGGCGGCGGCCCGCATCGTGACCGTCAGCCCCGACGTCAGCTCCTCGACCAACCTGGGCGGCTGGATCAACAAGGTCGGCATCTGGTCGGCGTCCGAGCGCGTCGACTGGTTCGCCGACGACGCCGAGACGATCCTGCACTGGCGGGAGCGCCCCACCGGCCAGCATGTGGAGCTGGGCATCGCCGAGACGAACCTGGTGGGGCTCCTCGGCGAACTCGGCACCACCTGGAGCCGCTGGGGGCAGCCGCTGCTGCCCATCGGCGTCGTGTACGACCCGTTCGTCAACCGCGCCCTGGAGCCCTGGTCGTTCGGGATCTACGCCGGCGGCCAGTCCATCCTGGTCGGCACCCCCTCAGGCGTCACCCTCGCCCCCGAGGGCGGAGCCCACCAGTCGATCACCACTCCCTCGCTCGGCATCGAGCAGCCGGGCTGCACCAGCTACGAGCCGGCCTTCGTGCTGGACACCGAGTGGTGCCTGCTCGCGGCCCTGAACCGGCTCGGCAGGCCGGACGGCGAGTCGGCGTATCTGCGCCTGTCCACCCGCCCGGTGGACCAGACCCTGGCCGCCGTGCCCGCCGACCCGGTCGCCCGCGAACGGCGCCGCCGCCAGGTGGTCGCCGGCGCGTACGCGCTGCGGCGGCACGAGACGCCCAAGGTGACCATCGCCGCCATGGGCGCCCTCATCCCCGAGGCCGTGGCCGCCGCCGACCGGCTGGCCGCGCTCGGCATCGGCGCCGACGTCGTCTGCGTCACCAGCCCCGACCTGCTCTTCCGGGCTCTCCAGGCGCGCCGCGGCCTCGCGGAAGGGTCGCACTGGATCCTCGACCAGGTCTTCCCCGCCGACCGGGGCACCCCCCTGGTCACCGTCCTCGACGGCCACCCCCACACCCTGGCCTTCCTGGCCACGATCAACAACGTGCCCGCCACCACCCTCGGCGTCACGAAGTTCGGCCAGTCGGGAACGATCCAGGATGTCTACCGCTACCACGGCATCGACACCGACAGCATCGTCGGAGCGGCCCTCGACCTCACCGACTGACAGGCTTCGACAAGGGACCCGTCCCGCCGATGAGGGCGGGACGGGGAGGGAAACCCTGGGGTCAGGCCCGGGGAAACAGGTCCGCCTGGAGCAATTGCCGCCTGGAGGTGATGTTCAGCTTCTGAAATATCTTCGACAAGTGGTACCTGATGGTGCTCGAACTTATCGAAAGGCGGCGGGCTATCTCCGGATTGGTCAGTCCTTGGCTGGCCATCTGAGCGACTCGCAGTTCCTGCGGTGTCAGGGAGCTCAGGCAACCCGGCACGTCTCCCGAATCGGCCTGGCAGCTGTAGCCAGTGGAACGCAGTTCCGCCGCCGCCTGGTCAAGCCACGGCGCGGCACGGAGCGAGGTGAAGACGCCGACCGCCGAATGCAGGTGCCGGCGGGCATCCTGAATGCGTTTCTCGCGGCGGAGCCGCTTTCCCAGCAGCAGCTCCGCGCGGCCCTGCTCGAAGAGAGACCCCTTGGACCCGGCGATCGCCTCGCTGAGAAGCCGCTCGCATTGGGAGGAGTCCGCGGCGAGCAGGGCGCGTGCCCGCAGCATGGGACCGAGCAGATGCGGTGCGCCGCTGTCGAGCTTCCATTCCTGGGCCTGCTCAAGTACTTTGCCCGCCTCCTCCGTCTGCCCGACCGTCACGTGGCACTCGATGAGATCGGCGCTGACAAGGAAAGAGATCACGTAGTGGTAGGCGTTGTCCTTCGGCGAGGTCACGCGGGAATAGTGCAGGATCGCCGAGTGCGGGTCGCCCGTGCTCATCGCGGCGCGGCCCAGCGCCCAATGCGCGATCGCATAGGTCAGGTGGTCCTCACGCGGCGACGAATTGCCCAGCGCCTCATCCACGAGGCTCCGGCACCGCTCGCTCTGGCCTCGCGCTCCCGCGATCAACGCCAGCATCGCTTGCACTTCGGCGGCGACGGCCCGCTGCCCGAGCCGGTTCGCCAAGAGCAGAGCCTCCTTTCCGAGGGCTTCGGCGTCGTCCCAATCGCCGAAGAAGTGCTCCAGCGCGAGAAGCGAAACGGCCAGGAGCGGGAGAACGCCCGTCGCGCCCTGCGAACGGAGGTCTCTGAACGCCTGGGCGAAGGCTTCGCGTGCGGTGCCGCCCATGGCGGGAAGGTGAGGGAGCACTGCCGGCCACACGGTCGGCTCCCCGGCCAGCAGTGAGCGGAGCAGGCCGACCGCGGATATGTCAACGCTCCCGGATTGCCGGAGGTCCTTGTCCGCCAGGCGCTTCAGTGCCTCGCCGAACAGTCTGGCGGGATGGTCGGGGTCCAAGGACAGCTCCGAGAGCTGCCGACCGATGGCGCGGAGATTCCTCCGGTTTCCGGAGGAGAGCTCCACGCGAGCCGCCAGCAGGAGCAGGTGGGCGGCTATGGAGGGGTCGACCAGAGCGGCCTGCGATGTTCTGTCCAGCAGAACTCCGCGGGCGATCCCGGAGTTGACGCTCGTATACGCCACGACTCCCTGCAGTAGCCCCCCGGCGGTGAACAGATAGGGGTCTTCGGTGCTGCAGGGCACCTGCTTTTCAAGAGCCTCGGCACGTGATGGTCTGCCCGCCTGCCAGGCACAGCTCGCCGCGTCGATGAGAAAACGGAAGCGTGTCATCGGCATCTGACTCAGCCGGGTCGCGCGCTCCAGGGCCCGCAGAGCCGTGACCATGCCACTCATATGTCGGGCGTGGCCGGCACCCGCCGTGATCTTCTTCGCCACTTCCTCGTCCGGCTCATACGTGGCGGCGGCAAGGTGATATGCGTGGCGATACGGAGTGGTGGCGGTCGCATTCGCCAGCGCACGGTGAGCGGTCTTCCGCTCACCGAAGGTGGCGTTGCTGTACACAATGGTCCGCAGGAAAGGCGGATGAAAGATCAGTTCATCGTCGACCACCGTCGCCACCATCGACCGCTCCGCGGGTGCGAACGCGGCGGTGTCGATCCCCAGGGCCGCGGTGGCCGAGAACGTGGTGTGCACGTCCCTCTTGTCGTTCGCCGCCGCTATCAGCAGCATCCGCTTGGTGGGGTCGGGGAGATCGGATATCAACCTGCCGAACGTACTCTTCAGCCGTACGCTGCACGGCAGCCCGTCGGGCATGTCCGCCCCCTCGCCGGTCGAGAACGCGAGCGAAGCGGCGATCTCGATCGCGACCAGGGGGTTGCCCGACGACTCATGGATGATCCGATCGACCAGCGGATCGGCGAGATCACCCACGACCTGTTTGATCAGGAAGCCGACGTCGGAAGGGGACAGCGGGCTCAACCGGATCTCCGGCAGGCCCTGCAGACGGCCATAGGTCGGTTCGTGTTCACGGGCCGCGATGAGCACGAGAACCGGCACGTTGTACAGGCGGCGCGAGACGAAGAGGATGGAGTCCAGCGATGCTTCGTCCAGTTGCTGGACATCGTCGATCACCAGGAGCAACGGCTTCTGCTCCGCCGCCAGAGTGAGCAGCGCCAATGTCGCGCAGGGCAGAGACAGTCTGTCCTTGGGCGGTTCAGAGAGGCCGAAGACCCCGTTCAGCGCAGCCGCGTGACCGTCCGGAAGATATTTGAGGCGATGCTGAAGCGGGTGGAGGATCTGGTGGAGTCCCGCGAACGGCACGGCCACCTCGGACGGGGCTCCGCAGCACCACAGGACGGTGAAGTCGGATTGCGCCGCCCTGCTGACCTCCTCCAGCAGACGTGTTTTTCCCATTCCAGGGCCGCCGGTCACGGTGACGCTGCCCCCTTGGCCGGCGGTGAGCGTCCATTCGGCCAGGGCGGAAAGTTTGCCCAGTTCGACGTCTCTTCCGATCAGGGTGGGTATGGATTCAGGGTGTTTCAGGGTGTTACCTGCCCCGAGTAATGCTTGATCGAAAATCCCTCCCGAACAATCTTCCCTCGATATCACATACATCTTTGCCTCGCACGCATAGCTGTCCCTAAGTCGCAAACCGTTGCTCCGGGATACAGGCAGACCCCCGATCGGGAGGTCCGCCGTCCAGTGCCCGCAACTTCTGTCTTCGTACCGGAACCGAGCAGGAGGTATGGTCACCCCTGCACTGGAGCTCACCGTGCACGGACGCCGATTTCGCCCCTACGCCCGCATGCCAGATTAATCTCGTTTAAGTATGCACCGAGGCTCTAAATTATGCAATATTAACCTTACGTGATTACCAACAGGCTCCCTTCACCCTGAGTCATCAAACTCTCCGCATTCCCATTTCGAATACGGCTCCGCCGCGGCCCCACCCGGATATCATCTTTCGACTGATATCCAGTGGCGAATCCGCGGCCAGAGCCGCCGGCCGCTTCCCCAATGCCGAAGGGCGCCTTCGAGCACCGGCGATCGTATAGCGATCGGGGTCACGGAAATCCGCTGATAATCAGAGCCGGCCGTGGCGTTTCAGTTCGTCTCGCAGCTCGGCGGCGTTGGTGAAGAGCACCGTCCCCATGCCCAGAGCCGCCGCCGCCTCGGTGTTCGCGCGGTTGTCGTCCACGAACAGCGCCTGTTCGGCGGAGAGGCCGAAGCGGTCCAGTGCATGGTGGTAGATCGCGGGGTCCGGCTTGGTCAGTTTCACCTCGCCCGACACCACGACATCCTCGAACAGTTCCAGGACGGGGTGGCGCTCCACTGCGGCCGGATATGTCTCCGCCGACCAGTTCGTGATCGCGAACATCGCGGTCCCGGACCTTTTCAGCTCACCGACGACTTCGGTCGTGCCGGGTATCGGGCCGCCGAGCATCTCGGGCCACCTGCTCCAGTACGCCTCGATCCACTCCCGATGCTGCGGATAGCATCCGCTCACCTCCTCGATCGCCTCAGCGAACGTCCGTCCGCGATCCTGCTCGGCGTTCCAGGCGCTGGAGCACACTTCGGTCAGGAACCACTCCATCCTTGCCGAGTCGGCGATGAGCTTGCGGTACAGATACCGCGGATTCCAATCGACGATCACTCCGCCTATATCGAAGACCACGGCGCTGAAGCATTGCGCCGAGGTCTTCGATGCCGCCATCTCACCCATGCGTCTCCCCGCTTTCACACCAGGATCACAGCCACACCAGCACATTCGATCTTGTCGAGTTCCGCGGTCGGCGCACTGTCGTCCGTGATGATCGCGTCGAGTTCGCTCACCGGACAGACGTGGCCGAGACCGGTCAGAGAGAATTTCGAGCCATCACATACCGCGATCTTTCGCTGAGCCGCGGAGAGCACGGCCTGCTTGATCGGCACCTCCGCCAGATCGTGTGCCGTCAACCCGTGCTGCGACGACATCCCGCAGACGGAGAGCACGGCGGTGTCCACGCGCAGCGCGCGCAGGGACATCTCGGTGAGGTGTCCGGCGAAGGAGAGCGTTCTCGGCAGGATCTCCCCGCCGGGTATGAGCAGCTTCACGTCTCCCCCACCGCTGAGAACGTTCGCAGAGTGCAGGTCGAGGGGGATCGCGGTGATCCGCCGGTAGGCCAGCGCCCGGGCGACCTGCAAGGTGGTGGTGCCGCTGTCGAGAATGACGGACTCCCCGTCCGCCACCAGTTCGTTGAGCTTGCGGCTGATCCGCTTTTTGATGTCTACCGCCTCGTGCTCGCGCACGGCGAACGGCGGCGCCTCCCCTCTCAGCATCAGGCTCACGGCGCCCCCTCGCACGCGCCGCAAGACCCCCTGATCGGCTAACTGATCCAGGTCCCGGCGGATGGTCATTTCCGAGCACCCGGTCTGCTCGGCCAGCTCCCCCACCGTGACCCGTTGCGCCGTTCGCAACCTGGCGATGATTTCCAGCAAGGCGATTCGAACCTTCCATGTGTGCTACTTCACGTGATAGATGTGTCTATGTCAAGCATTCGCTCAGGTTTGCCGACGCACGCCGCCCACACATGTCCGCAGACCGTGATGAGCAGGGAAGGCCACCGGCACCACCCGAATGCTCTGTATACGGAGGTGAGCGCTTTGCGGCCACACTTTCCGCGCCGGTACCGCAGGGCGCAGGTCGAGTAAAGATCTACCAGAAGGAGTGTGAGATTCTCCGTGCGGCCGCCCGGCCGCGCACGGATCTTCGATCCGCCCTTTTCACCAACACCCTCGCCCGCCACATCGCTTATGGGGTCTCATGACTAGTACTGCAGCCGCGCCCCCCGGAACAGGAACGGCAACGAGCTTTACCCGCGTGGCCATGCTCGGCATGTTCGTGTCGTTCGTGGTGATCGGTGCACTCCAGGCCCTGTACGGCCCGGCAGTGCCCGGCATGCAAGACCGCTTCGGTATCTCCGCAGGCGAGGTGGGGCTGGTGCTGGCGATGCACTTCGTCGGCGCGCTCCTCGGGGTGCTGGGCACCTCCCGGATGCGAAGGTGGGGCAACCGGGCCTTCCTCATCATCGCGCTCACGGCGACCGCCGTCGGATGCCTCGGTTTCGCCATGGCACCGGTGTGGCCCGCGGCACTGGCAGCGGCGTTCGTGGTCGGCCTTGGCTTCGGCTGGATCGACGTCGGGGTGAACGAGCTGTTCATCGAGTACTACGGGTCGAACGGCACCGGCATGCTGAACCTGCTTCACGGCGTCTTCGGCGCCGGAGCCGTCCTCGGTCCCCTATTCATCGGGGCGCTTCCCCGGCAGATGTACGTATGGTCCTTCGTCGTATGCGCCGCGCTGTGTTTGATCGCACTCCTGACGGTGCGAGGCGTCTCCGGACGCCCCGTGCGTCACACGCGGCAGGATGTCCGCTGGGCGGCCGTGGGCCGAATGACCGCGCTTTTCATGATCTTTTTTGTGCTGCACGTGGGGGTCGAGTCCGGCGTCGGCGGCTGGGAGACGTCCCACCTGGTAAGCCTGGGCTGGGCAGCCGGCCCGGCCGCCATGGCGACCTCCGCCTTCTGGCTCGCGTTGACCGGCATCCGGTTCGCCATCAGCCCGATCGCGCGCTTCTTCACCGCGCAGCAGATCGTGCTCGCGAGCCTTGTGCTGGTCATGGTCGGCACAGTTCTCGCCCACTGGAACCCGGCGGCCCCCGTCGGCTACATCCTCACCGGCATTGGTGTCGGACCGCTCTTCCCGACCGGCCTGATCTGGCTGACCGAAAAACTGCCGGGCGTCCCTGGAGTCACCTCCTACGTCATCGCGATGTCCATGCTCGGCGGGGTCTTGCCAAGCCTTGTCGGAGGTGCGGTCGAACAATGGGGACCTGGTGTCATCCCCACCACGATCGCCGCCATGGGAGCCGTGTGTGTGCTCGTGGCGCTGGTCATCAGGTCTTTGGCATCGCCGCTGCGCGCTCCTCACGACGCGCCTGCGAACCGCGTCTCCGGCGCCGCGAAGGGAGCCACGTGACCTCCTTCGGTTGAGCCGGAACGGTGGTAGGCCCCCCATGGTCGGAGGGCCTACCACTAACCACGTTGATCAGGCCGGCGACCGTTCACCGGGCCCGTCCGGCTCATCTGGCCCGTCCGGCTCATCCGGCCCATCCGGCTCCTCGGGCCAGACCTGCCATCCGCGCGCCGCCCGCCGTCCGGCGACATGACCGTGAACGAGCATCGGGGGCTCACCCACCCCCGTCCCGATCTGAGCGGGCTCCCCGCCTTCCGGACCGGTGTGGATCAGGAAGCTGCGGAGTTCATCCGCGACGGTCACCAGTACGGCGGCGCCGTGAGGCGCCAGCCGTACGGAGACCCCCGGGGCCAGGAAGGCGGCGTCGACCTCCTGAGCCGTGTCCGAACGGCTGAACAGATAGATCACGGTGGTGTCGCTCGCGGAGTCGCTCCGACGCAGAATCAGCAGGCCGCCATCGGCGGACGGCTCGGTATCCAGCGCCCGCAGGACATCGCGTGCCGCCGTATCCAGATCCGCGGCCACGGGGATGACATGACAGTTGGCGGGTGAGGCTCGAAGGGCTCGATCCAGCAGATCGCACGGCTGTCCCGTCTCATCCCTTTCCGGGACAGGCCCCACGACAACGCATCGCCGTCCGGCGGCCACCAGCTCCGCCAGCTCCCGCTGGCGGCCCTTGCTCATTGCCCCGCCGCCGGCGACCAGCCAGGTCGCGGCGGCGTCAGGAGCGGACGGCGCGTCGGCCGGACCCGCCAGGTCCACTTCGACGCCGCTGTTCAGCATCCAGAGCATCGACGCCTCGGCGGCGACGCTCGCGGGTGCCGGCCCTCCAGCCGCCCCGCCATCCGGCTCGACGGGCCAGGCCGACTCCGCCACGGTCACCGGATCGAGGACCAGGCGGGCCCGGGGCTCCGGCCGTACCCTGCGCAGTGCCCCACCCGCCCAGTCAGAGAAGACACTGATAAGACGCATCGCCAACGCGTTGGGGTGCACCCCACCGGACTCGTCCAGAGGAGCCCCCGGGCAGTACGGCGGGGCATAGTGTTCCGCTTTCTTGCCTTCGGCGCGCAATGCTTTGTCATCAGGGCCGATTTCCGGTGCCCAGTGGTACGTCGTGCACGCGGTGTAGATGCTGACGACGCTGGATCCGAACGCGAGGCCCAGCAAGGAGTTGTACAGCGGCACGGAGGGACTCGCGTAGGACTCGTCGCCCCAGGTGAATCCCCAGTTCTCCTCCAGACAGTCGGTCCGGTGCAGCCGCATCCCGAGCCAGAGGGCTGTCAGCGCCCCGTCCGAGGAGAACGGGTTGCCGGTCCAGCTCGTATTGGTGGCGACGACACCGTCCGGCAATGCGGAGGTGGAGCGGACTATCCACGCCTCCGGTGCCCGGTGCGGACCGGGAAGGCCCGGCAGCGAGAGGTTGTGCACTATCGGTATGCGGCTCTCCAGAGCGTCGCGATAGGTCTCCAGGACATCGTGCATCCCTACACCGCTCCACAGGGCCCACTGGGCGCGCCGGACCGGATCCGCGGGGATCGAGGGGACATCGCCCGCCCATTTCGCCTGCTTTTCCAGCGCCGCGGTGGAGAAGTCCTCGGCGTCTAGAGCGGCATGCAGTTCACCGAAGATCCCCTCGTTGCCGATCTGGAGACCGACGATCGGGCCGTCGGGCCCCGCCAACGGCTCCACGACGTGCCGCCGAAAGGCGTTCAGCCACTCGACCGCGTCACGGGCGAAATTCTCGTCGAAGCCCGACGGCATGGGGAGCAGTTCCTCGGTGAGGGGATCGCCGACCGCCGACCTGCGAGGCGGCCGGCGGGTGACGCGATCCGGCAGGCCGCCGAGCCGTACCTCACCGTGAATGTAGGGCCCCGGTTTGAGGATCACCAGCAATCCCGCGCGAGCGGCCTGGTTGATGAACCCCAGCAGATTCCGCTGCGGGTGCGTGTCGCCTTGGAAGTCGAATTCCAGCTCGCTGTCGGAGGAAAGGCCGAGCTCGTGAAGTCGCCACGGCACATAGGTGGCTATGACGTCCGCACCGAGCTCGCGCAGAGCGCGAAGATTCGGCTGCCAGGCGGTCGCGTGGGCCCGATAGTACGGGTACTCGGCGATGATCGGGATGCGGCGGGGCGAGAGCGGCAGCAGGTCGGCGAGACGCGCAGCCGCTCCCGCGCCCGGCTTCATTCGGTCGCCCCCGCGCTCTGAATCACGACTTTCAGCGCGCTGTAACCGGTCTCCGGAGCGGCTGCCAGTACGGCGAAGGCATCCTCGTGCTCCTCCAGCGTGAACCGGTGAGAGATCAGCCGTTCCAGGGGGAGCCGGGCCGCCAGCTCGACGGCGCGGGGAAAGTGCGGGCCGCGGTAGTCGCCCGCCCCGGTGACGCGCAGTCCGCGTTGCAGGATCTGGAGGGGGCGGACGGTGGCCTCGGCCCGGCTGTCGTAGCCCATCACCACGACGCTGCCGGCGTCCTCGACCAGGTCGATGGCGAGGCCGAGCTGGTTGCCCACTGTGTCGATCACTGTCGGCGCCCGGTCGGGACGATCATCCGAACCGGCGCCCACGACGTCGACACCGGAGGTGAAGAAGCCGTCGATCAGCTTGTGGGCGTGGTCACGCCGGAAGGAGTCGCGCTCGATGAGGGTGACGGCGCTGCCCAGATGTCGGGCCGCCACAGCGCAGACCAGACCGATGGGGCCCGCTCCGATGACCACAACGGGTTCCGCGGAAGGGATCTGCGCCGCGTCCAGGTTGTTCAGGGCGCACGCCAGAGGTTCGGTCAGAACAGCGCGATCGTAGGAGACGTCGGCCGGGATGAGGTGCAGGAACCGGTCCTCCAGCACCATGTAATCGGCGAAGGAGCCGTCTCGGTCGATGCCGATCTCGTTACCGGTCTTGTCGTGGCAGAAGTTGGTCTGACCCCGCAGGCACATGTCGCAGCGTCCGCAGTACAGCGTCGGGTTGACGATCACTCGGTCGCCGGGGGTGAGAGCGGTCACCTCCGGTCCGATCTCGACGACCTCGCCGACCGCCTCATGCCCCATCACCACGCCCGGCTCGGCGGAGAACTTTCCCACCAGAACGCTTCGGTCTGTTCCGCACACGCCGGTCTGATGAATCTTCACGAGCACGTCGTGCGGTGACTTCACCGTAGGACGCGCACGCTCGCCCAGTTCCAGGCGCAGGTCATCGGTCAGCAGCAGGGCTCGCATCACAGAACGCCTTCCTTGGCCGTATGGGCGGTACCGTTCAGGTCCCAGACAACGGATTCGAGAATTCGCTTGTGGAGGGTCGGAGTGGACGCGGCGATGCACGACTGCTGGTTCTCCGGTGAGAGATCGAACAGGCGAGTGCCCGCCAACGAGCGCCCGTAGGCGTCGGTGATGGTGACGCCGGCGCGTTCGGCGAGGAACACGCTCGCGGCGATGTCGTAAGGGAAGAGGTGCAAGATGCTTCCCCGACCGGCCTTGCGGAACGCGGCCTCGGTCTCCGGGTGATCGTGCAGCAGCCGGTTGCCGATGTCGACGTAGGCGTCGAGCTGGCCGGTGATGATCCGCGAGATGGAGAATGAGGCGCTGTTGAAGACGAACACGCCGCCCGTGTTGGCCGACACATCGACGAGGTGGGCATAGGCCGCGGTCATCAGGCTCATCGGATGCCCGTTGAACTCGATCGACCAGAACATGGTGGCGAGTTCCTCGTTGCGGCTGAGGTTCGGCAGGACGCCCGCATAGCCCTCGCCGGTGATGCCGGCCTGGTCGGCTCCGCCGTACATCCAGTTGCCGGTCTTCAGTTCGAGGAGCAGCGCGTGGTCGACGGAGCCGAGGACCGGATCGTCCGACATCGGAGCGGCGGCGATGGAGACGTTGGCCAGTTCCAGATCGGCCGAGGCCGGCCGCGTGCCGTCGATGGGGTCCACGATGAGGACGTGGCGGGGGTCGGGTCCGGTCGTGCGGAGCCCGCGGTCCTCGGTGTAGACGGCGATGGGCTCGGTGGCGTTGGCCTGGAGGTAGTCCCAGGCGACCCGTTCCGCGGTCTCGTCGATATCGAACTGCGCGTCGCCCCCCGGAGAGTCGCCGAGAACCCGCCGGGCCTGACCCACCAGGCGCCCGGCACCGAGTTCGGCGCGAATGGCGCGCGCCATCCCGAGCATCAGGTCTTTCATGCGAGCTCCTCGTGGAAGAGACCTTCAAGCCGGTCACAGATGAGGTCGGCCTCGGCCATGGTCAGAGTGAGTGGCGGCCGGATCTTGAGGACGTTCCCGAACCCGTAGCGGGAAGTCCTCATGATCAGGCCGTGTTCCATGGCCTTGTCGGCCAGATGGTTGGTCAGCGCGACATCCGGCTCCCCCGCCTGATCCTCAAGCTCGAAGCCGATCATCAATCCGACTCCGCGAATGTCCCCGATCTGCGGGAACCGCGCGCGGAGATCGGTGAGGCGGGCGCAGATGTGGTCACCGACGGTGCGCACGTTCTCCAGGAATTCAGGCTGGGCGACGATGTCGAGCGTGGCGTTGGCCGCGGCGGCGGCCAAGAGATTGGAGCCGTAGGTGAAGGAGTGGTGGTGCCCCGGCAGACCCGCCAGCCGATCATTGGTCAGGATTCCCGCGACCTGCGCGCCGGAACCTCCGAGTCCCTTGGCCACCGTGATCGCGTCGGGCTCGACGCCGAAGTGCTCGGCCGCGAACATGCGCCCGGTGCGGCCGATGCCGGTCTGGATCTCATCGAAGATCAGGACAATGTCGTTGTCATCACAGAACTGGCGCAGCGCCTGGAAATACCCGTCCGGCGGCACGATGTTTCCGCCGTTGCCGGAAATCGGCTCCACGACGACCGCGGCGACCCTCCCCGAACTCGCGAATTCCACGAAGTCGTCGATCCGCTTGACGCACAGAAGGCCACAGCTACTAGGTTGCTGTGCATAAAAGCACCGGTGGCAGTAGGGATCCGGCACATGAATACCACCGGGGTAGATGACCGGGAAAGGCTCCTTCCTGAAAGCGTTTCCCGAAAGCGATGACATCATCATCGACTGCCCGAGATGGCTGCGGAACAACGTGATCACATCACGCTTTCCGGTGGCCACCTGCGCCATCTTGATGGCGCCCTCATTGGCCTCCGAACCGCCGGAGACCTTCAGGTGGACCTTGGTAAGGCTCTTCGGCGACACCTCGACGAGTCTGGCGACCAATTCGTTGATGGGGTCGGACTGGAAGCTCGACGTCAGATGGATGAGCAGGTCCGCCTGATCCTTGATGGCCTGGATCACCGTGGGATGTCCGTAGCCGAGGCTCAGGTTGAATGTGGCGGCGGCGCAGTCGATGTAAGAGCGTCCTTCGGAGTCGTAGAGGAACACCCCCTCGCCGCGGAGCATACGCGTATCGGCGACCGAATAGTAGATGTGTTCCTTGATGGTCTGTCTGACATCGTGCTGAGTTACGACCGAGGTCACGGCCGGCCCCCTTCTATGTCACGTTGAGATACAGCACAAGGTGCACTGGTCTCGATGAATGTCAGCCGAGGACTTTCGCTACAACAGAGGTGAACTCCTTGGCGATACGGTCGATGTCCGCCTCTTTACTGAAGGGGCCGACTCCGTTACCGGCGCCGAGATAGCTGTCGGAAACACCGGTCGACAATGCGATCGACCGCGAAAGAATATCGTCGGTTTTCGGGAGCGCTCCCTTGCCGTAGCTCTGGCACAGGTCGCTCTCCTGAGGAACGCGGAAAGGGGTCGGGCCGCGTTCGCCCCGCCCGAGCGCCGCCAGGGCGGGCAGCCCGCCGTAGTAGTGCTTGGGAGAGTCGATCAGGGTCTTGCATCCGAACGACTCCCCCACCGATGCGGCGGACTCGGCGGAGTCGAAGATGAAGACGGCCAGCGTTCCGCACTCGCCGTCACCGTCATGAAGAAGCCGGCGGCGCATTCCTTTCTGCTCGGGAATCCCCTCCAGCAGACGCGTTTTCACGGCCCGTGTCCGCGCCAGCACCGAGTCGAGCTTCTCCAACTGCGCGAGGGCGACCGCCGCATTCAGTTCGCTCATCCTGAGGTTCAGCCCGAACATCAGATCGCCCTCACCGACCTCCTGCCGGTGGGGGAACCATCCCTGGTCGTGGAACGAGTGCGCCCGCTGGAACAGCCTCTCCTGGCTGGTCAACACGAAGCCGCCGTCCATGCCGGTGACGACTTTGAAGTGATTGAGGGAGAAAGTGCCGACGGTCCCGATCGTCCCGAGCAAGGCGCCCCGGTACGTCCCGCCCGTCGCCTGCGCATTGTCCTCGATCAGTGCAAGGCCGTACTCATCGGCGACTTCCTGGAGTGCGGCGAGGTTCGAGGGCGCCCCGAGCATGTGCACCGCCATGATGGCGCGGGTACGCTCGGTGACCCGGGCTCGCACGTCCACCGGATCCAAGGTCAGCGACTCGTCGATCTCGGCGAGCACCGGAGTGGCGCCACTGTGGACGATGGCGCCGATCGAGGCCACGAACATGTATCCCGGCACGATGACCTCGTCACCCGGGCCGATGCCGAGCCCTGCCAGCGCCGCCAGCAGAGCGGAGGTCCCGCTGTTGACCGGCACGCAGTACGGCACATCAAACCTCTCCGCCGCCGCGTTCTCAAACCGCAGCACCATTGAGGTCGAGCCAGGATTGTCGAAGTCGTAGCGATGTTCACGCCAATAGTCGAGGACCTCCAGCACTTTGTCGCGTTCATGCTCGTCCATGAAGGCGTATCCCGGACCGGGCACGGTACCTCCTAAAGAAATATCGCCAGGGCGATAGTCGTCCGGAAGGAGATCAGAAGATGGTGGGGCAGAAAGGCGCGGGATCGTGCCTGAACGCGGCGGCGGCGACCGCCAGCGCACCCGGCCGGAGCTCGGTGACCGCTCCCGCCGCGGCCAGCTGCTTGAGCGAGACGCCGCCCAGGTAGGCGGCCCCCAAAGCACGGATCGAGACCGACAGGTCGGCCTGGTCGTGAGTGCGATGGCACTCGGCTGCGCTCACTCCGCCGCTGAGCCGCCAACGTCCCCGATTCCAGGGGCAGAGGTCGTCCTCGACCTCTAGGACCAGATCGACGTCGCAGCCGTAGGTCCGTGCGGCCAGCGCCCGATCCACATCCACCAGACGCACGTGGAGTTGGTCACGGAGTGTGGGTACGGCGGTGCGAACGTCGGCCAGCATCGCGAGGACGGGGTCGTCGACCGGCCTGGTCTCGGCAAGGACCGTCGCCGTGAGATCCAGGTCCAGAAGGGTCGCCCAGATCTCCGCATAGGCGGCCGGATCGCGGGCGTAGATTTCCCTGACCAGCACGATGTTTCGGGGAGATGAGTCCACCCAGTTGGAGCGGACGGTGTAGAGCGCGTAGCCGCGCGCCCCGTCATCGTCTTCGACGACGACCGCCTGAAGCGGCGCGCACCCGCCTCTGGCCTCCGGAGGGTCCATCAGGGCGCGATGGGTCCACAGGGCATCGCGACGCAACATGCCCGGGCGGATAGGCACGTTGACGTCGTAACAGGGCGCCACCAGATCGGCGATCTCTTCGGGGCGGGTCGCCCGTAGGCGGAGCGACGGATCACGCGGTCGCTCCGGTAGGAGGGCAGCCGCTCCACGCGGAATCGTCAGCCGCACAACCTGGCCGGCCATGCCGTACCCGAACCGGCCGTAGATCCCCGCCTCCGTCGAATGCAAGGCGGCGACCGGTTCGGCCTGCGTCTCATGCAGCGTCGTGAACGTGTGCGTCATCATGCGGCGCATGAGCCCGCGGCGGCGGTGGTCAGGCATGACGCTGACATAACCGACACCGGCGACCGGCCGAGGGCCGCCCGGCACGGTCATCTCCAGGGAATAGATCGTGCTGGTCGCGCAGATCCGGCCGTCACGCCGAACGACAATGGCCCGGTCGAACTCAAAGATCTTCTGATTCATCTCATGGAATTCCGGCGGATCAGGGAATCCGCCGTATGCCCGGTGAATCGCCGCGGCCAGTTCGTCGAACTGATGCGGCTCCGGCGCGCAAAGCTCGTAGCCGTCTCCCGCCAACGTCATTGTCAGTCCCCTTAGGCTTATCAGCCGCTGTATTCCACACAGATGAGTTCAGCCGCCTGTTCCGCGACGGCGTAGGCCGGCGCCTGCGGACCACCTGTCGTGATCTCCGGCAGCACCGAGACGTCCGCGACCCGGACGTTCGCAAGACCCCGGACACGCAGATCCGGTGCCACCACGGCCAAATCGTCCGTACCCATCCGACATGTGCCGACCAGATGAAACTGAGTGCCGGCGGAGTGGCGGACATAGTCGGCCACCGTTGCGCGATCAGCCTTCAGCACCTCAGGAGGCGCGCCGCCCCAGAGCGGCCGCAGCGCCGCGGTGTGAGCCAGGTCCACGATGAGCGACACTCCCTCGGCCAGATCCTCGAGATCGGCGGAGGAGCTGAGATAGCCGGGGTCGGGCACGGGACTCCGGTCCGCCTGCCACACGAGCCTGCCCCGGCTCGCCGGATGGGTGAGCCCCACTGCCAGTGAGAAGAAGCGCCCGTCGGCGTCCGTGCTGGGGCCAAGCCAGACGTGGTGCCGGTCTCCGGCGAACAAGCCCGCCTCCCCGAGGCCGGACCGAGACGCGGCCGGGTCGGCGTCCGCCGCGGTGAAGGCGACCGACAGCGCGATGTGGTCGTGGAGGTTCTCGCCCACCCCTGGAAGATCGACATGTTGGTCCAGGCCGAGTTCACGCAAACGCCCCGCGGGACCGACACCGGACAGGAAGAGGAGATGCGGACTGCCGACCGCCCCGGCTGCGAGGAGCACCTCGTGCGTGACTCCGACAACTTCGCTGGTGCCGCCCCTGCGGTATTCCACCCCCGTCACCCGATCGCCATGAATGACGAGGCGGCTGACCTCGGCTCCCGTTCGAACCGTCAGATTCGGCCGACCCGCGGCAGGCGTGAGATAGGCGTCCTTGGCGCTCTGGCGGCGCCCCTCCCAAGCCGTAACGCTGTAGTAGCCCACCCCGGTGAGCTGCCCCTGATGAAAATCGGGCACGAACGGGAACCCCGATTCCTCAGCCGCCTGCACGAAAGAGCGACACCAGGGGTGGCGCCCTTCGCGCCGGGTCATGCGAAAACCGGTCCCCGACTCGTCCACGGACTCCGCGCGCTCGAAAGCCGGCCAAAGCTCCTCGGAGCCCCATCCGGGAATCCCCCAGCTGTCGAAGTCGCGCCGGTCCCCGCGAATCCACACCATCGCGTTCATCGACGTGCTGCCCCCGAGCATCCGCCCACGTGGGCAGCGGACCACGCGATCCTTGAGCTCCGGCTGAGGCGAGGTACGGAAATCCCAGTCAAGCTCGGTGCCCTGCAAAGAGGCCCAGCGCTCCGGGTCGGCGATCCGTGCCTCCTCGATATCGGGCCCCGCCTCCAGAAGCAGGACCCGCGCAGTGGTGCCGGTAGCGAGACGATTCGCAAGGACCGCTCCGGCTGCCCCACCACCCACGATCACGAAGTCGAAGGCTTGTTCCGTTCCCACTTTCCGGCCTCCCCGAAAGATCCGTCGACCTGTTCCACGTCAAGCTTTCGACTCGGATCCCGCAGGGGCATCTGACACCTGACCAGTCATCTGACGACCAGTCGCTGCCCTCCGGGGCAGCGACCGGAGACGCCGTGGGCATCGCACTCGATCATGTCAGGGCCGCTTCGGCGCACGGACACCATGATCGGCGAGCAGGCTCCACCCACGATCGATCCCAACGTGACCTGCGTTTACGCGGCCTTCCCCACATGAAGTCGCAGCGCGCGAAGCATGGCGTAGAGCCCGCGCTCAGGCGCGGCGAAAAGCAACTCCGGGTTTGGTCACGGGCGGGTCCCTCCATAGGGTGCCCCGCACAAGCGGATTATCCGCCGCCTTGATTTAACAAACACCGCTAGGTTCCGCGGGGTCACCGCGGCCGAAGGGGAAGGACGGCCTCTTCATGTCGTCGAGACAGAGTGCCGACGAGGTCTTCGTGAGCCATCGCGGACGGTTGTGGGCCGTGGCGTATCGCGTCACGGGGTCCGTGGCTGACGCCGAGGACGCGGTGCAGGAGACGTGGTTGCGGTGGCAGGCGCTGTCGGCGGCCGAGGTGGAGGAGATCGTCGACCCGCGGGCCTATACGACCGGCCGGTCTACGCGCTCGGCAGCCGCACAGGCACATACGGTCCACAGACCGGGCGTGCGGTCTACACTGCCGAGAGCGCGGCGGCGCTGCACCGGCACCTCGCCGGCGGCCCGCGGTCCGTGGCGGTCGTCGGCGGCGGCCTCACCGGCGTCGAGATGGCCGCCGAGATCGCGGAAGGCGGCGGGGGCCACCGGGTAAGTCTGATCACGGCCGGTTCCCTGGGCCAGGGCTTCTTGCGGAAGGGCCGCGACCACCTCCGTACGGTTCTCACGTCCCGAGGAGTGCGCGTGGAGGAGGGCCGGCGGGTCGCGGGCGCCGACGACATCGAGGCCGACGCCGTACTCTGGGCCGCCTCGATGGCGGCCGGCACCGAACTCGCCGGCCTCGGCGGGCTGTCCCTCGCGCCGTCCGGCCGCATCGCCGTCGACCCGGCGCTGCGCTCCGTCTCGCATCCCGAGGTGTATGCGGCGGGCGACGCGGCCGACGCCCGATCGGTGGTGGCGGGCCCGCTGCGCATGGCGTGCGCGACGGCGCTGCCCGCCGGGTCGGCGGTCGCGAGCGCGATCGTCGCCGAGATGCGGGGCGAGGAGCCTCACCCTCTGAGCTTCGGGTTCGTCATCCTCTGCGTCAGCCTGGGGCGGCACGACGGCCTCGTCCAGTTCGTCCGGCCGGACGACTCCCCGCGCGACGCCGTGCTCACAGGCCGCCCCGCCGCCTGGGTCAAGGAGCAGATAGTGCGGTCCACCGTCAGGTTTCTCCGGCTCGCGGCCCGCGCGCCCTGGGCCGTACCCCTCATCCCCGGCATCGGCCACTGACGGGTGCGGCCGGGACCCGCTCGGTTGTCTCTCCACACGGGGACAGCGGCGCCGAGCTCAATCCACCCGTCGCGGCCATCCCTGCGGGAGACTGATCACGCTGGCCAGTGGCCGCCTCCGAATTCCGCACAACTTGGCGAGTGAGCCGGGAAGAAGCTTGCCGTTGGGCTGACGGCTGGTGTAGTTGTACGCGGTCAAACCGGTTGGCGGGTGCGTTCACGGGGCTGCGCGATAACTCGTTCGGCGGTGTCCAGAGCAGCAACGACTTCAGTGAGTTGCACTTCGGGGATGGCGCCGATGTCGAGACCACATTCGTTGACGAACGCGGCGAGCTGACGATTCTGCTGGTGGGTGGCCATGCTGAGGCAGCCGGGATGAGCCAGTACGTCGCGAGCGGCGTACCCGTCGCGGGCAGCGTGATGGATTAGTCCTGCGGCGATTTGTTCGGCCGCCGGATGATCGGCGCCGAGAGCGTCGAGCAGCGTGAGGCCTAGCCGGATGTGGAAGACCACAAGACCGTTCTCGGAGGGACCAAGGTCAAGGTAGGAGGAAAGGTCGGTGTGCACTAGGTCGGCTGGAACGCCATCGGCGGCCACGAGCATAGACAGGCATGCGGTGACTGCGTTTTCCCATCCATCACCGGGGTGAGTGGTGTCCACCACAATGCGGGCCCGGTGATGGCGGCCGGAAACGGCGTGGGCGATGACGGTGATCTGTCTGCCGTCGAGCATGCGGTTGCCGAATCCTTTGTATTCGATGAGCCGGTGTCTGGCTTCCTCCCATCGTCCGTCGACGGCCAAGGCGTGGGCGCCGGTGCCCAATAGAACCTTCCAGAGCCAGGAGCGCACTTTGGCGTGGACGCCGGGTGCGTCGCTGACCCTTGACGCTTGGATGGTGAGGCCGTCGATCACGGTGTCGGTGCGGGTGTCGATGGCCCGAAACAGGGTTTCCAGCAGGGTCCAGGCAGCTGTGCCGTTACCGGCTCGAACATGGAGGCGGGCCAGATTAACGACCGGTTCTAGCCCGTGCCGGGGATCACGGTCATTGTCGAGGGCAGCGCCTGCCAGCCGATGGCACCAGGAGCGGGCAAGGTCAGGCAGTCCACAGTCGGAGGCCAGCAGCGCGGAAAGGTTGAACACTGCGGTCGCTGCGGTCACGTTGTCGGTGTCTTGGGCCAGGGCGGCGCGTTCCTTAAGCTCGGCGACCCGCTCGCAGCCACATTACTAACCGAGAAAGAGCAGTGGCGTGACGCACCCGCCGAAGCCGCATTTCTTCGATACCGATTGCTTCTACTCGCCGACCGAGATGGATCTGCGGAATCCCCCGCGTACGCCCGCGCACTATTCGGCCTGCTGCGAGAGGCTCGAACCGGCTGGACAACGCTGCCTCAACAGATCCTTGAGAGGTTGACGGTCAAGGGGCAGGTCAGCAGTAATTGGCTGGTCCGACGTGAAGCCAAAGCCATAGCTACCACGAACCAGGCTGACCCCGTCATGGTAGGTGAGGCTGACGGCATGGCCCGACGCGAGGACTTCCGTCGGTTACGGGGCCAATATGCCGTGCAGATCGCACTCGACCTGCACGATCTTGACCATGCTCTTCATGTTGCCGAGGCACTCGCCACCGTCGGCGTCGACTTCATCGAAGTCGGTGATCCCTTGATCAAGCAGGTTGGGGTCCATGCCGTCGAGCGCGTCAAGCAGGTCGTGGGAGCGACTCGGGTGGTAGCCGAGATGATGTCAGCGGACTGGGGTCGTGACCAGGTTGAACAGGCCGCCGAAGCCGGCGCTGACGTCGTCTTGTTGATCGGATCCGCCACGGTGGCGAGCGTGTCTGCCGCAGTCGAGGCCGGGCGGCGGCTGGGCACTCCCATCTTGCTCGACGTCCCGCCCCTTCACGCGTCTCAACAGTGGGTTCGTGACATGGAGAGGGCTGGCGTTGACGGCTTCACCATCACCTCGAACATCGATATCGGCATCGGTGTCAGCCACCCACTCGCCCGCGCTCGTGCTGTGCGCAGTTGGTCACGGCTACCCGTCGCCGTTTCCGGCGGGTTCAGCACGACTGATCTACCTGTCATCGTGAGCCAGGACTGGGACATCCTGATCGTGGGTCGTAGCATAACCGAAGCAGTTCGACCAAGATCAGCTGCGGAGCAGCTTCTCAAGATCGTACGCACGCAGCGGAAAGGACGAGACAGTGCGTATCACCGCCCTTAATCAAGACCTTGCCGATGAAGTCCTGAAGCTGATGAACTTGGGTTCACCGTACGTCAGAGCGCGAACACCGTCCGACTACTGGCTCTACGCCCGCCTGTTCGCATCGACTTGCCCGGTGGCACTCGTCGACGGCCTCGTAGTCGGCGCATTGATTGGCATGCGCAGCCAGGAGGACCCATTCGAGATCTACATTCAAGACGTCATGACGCACCCAGACCACCGCCGCAGAGGCGTTGCCGGTGCCTTGGTGGACATCGTTCGTCGTCGAGGCCGCGAATGGGGCTGTCGGCGGATCTACCTCACATCTGAGCCGGACAACGCTCGTGCCTACGCAGCGTGGACCTCGATGGGATTTGCAAACACCCCTGGCGACTACACCACCAACGGCGTCTCGATTACCCGAGACTTCAAGGGACTGGGTAAGGATCGCGCCGTCTTTGAACTGCTGCTGCCTTAAAGAAAGCAGGGCACCGTCACGTCTGACCGGCGCTGACCTCGTCGCCGCGACGTGGTACCTGGTCTGGATCGAGGGATCACAATCACGGTCGAGGACTTCCGCCGGGTCCCCGGCGCCTCGCTCACCGTGAACGACATCGCGGTGACGGCGTGAGGGCGGGGACGACTCGGGCTAACCCACCCCGGCCGGGGAGAGCCGGTACGGCTACGGCCTCGGGGTCGTCGGCCTCCCCTGTGACCCGCCCTGGCGGACCGAGGCGGGCCGAGATCGCCGGGCCACCCGCTTCGCCGACTGGGTGGATCCATCGCCTGGCGCGCTGGGTCTGGTCGACGTCCAGAAGACGACCGTTCGGGTTCGCCGGCGACCGGGTGGGCCCGGACAGCGTTCGCGTGGCGAGCAGTGGCCGAGCCGTGACGTCTACGTCGTGACCACTACCCGGAGACGCTGCCTGCCGGGCTTGTCCAGGTGTAGAGGGAGAGGCGCAGCCCCGGGTACCACTCGGGGGCCAGGGGGCCCACCTCGTGCCAGCCGAGGTTCGTGTAGAGGCGGGCCGCAGGCGTCTGCGGACTTGTGAGGAGCCAGGCAGTGGGCCAGGAGGCGGTGGCCCGGGTGAGCAGGTGGCGGCCGATTCCCCGCCCTTGGCTGTCGGGGCGGACGAAGAGTTCGGCGACTTCGAAGGCGCCGCGGGTGAGGTCGGCGGTGGCGGGCAGGCCGAACGCCTGGATGAGGGAGTCGTAGACCCGGTTGTCTCCCAGGTCGGCGGGGGTGGGCCAGCCGTAGCAGAGGCCCGCGAGCCGACCGCTGCCGTCGCGGGCGGTCCACGCGGCGAAACCCGGGCGGTCGAGGACGGCGGCCAGTTTGGCGGGGAAGGCGTCGAGTTGCTCGGCGGTCTCCGACCACGGCGGCGCCCCGTAGCACCGCCGGTAGAGGTCGGAGATCTCCGCGGACATCGGTGCGAGGCCCTGCCCGTCGTGCCGGCGGTACTGCTGTGCCATGACTCCCTCACTTCTGTCGAACTCGGTGAACTCGGCTGTCTCGGCGAACTTGGCTGTCTCGGCGGTCCCGCTTACCCGTGTCCGAATCCTTTCCCGCTGCGGTCCAGCGGGTCCGGCTCCAGGCCGAGGTAGGTGGCGCGGAGTTCGTCCCAGGCGGCCAGCCGCTCGAAGTCGGGCGGGGATTGGATCTGCTGGCGGTCGGTGAGGAACGGGTTGGGCAGCAGCACGGTCATGAGCTGCTCGTCCCTGCCGTTGAACAGGCGCACGCCCCACGAGGACGGGCTGCCGTCGGCCCTGATGGAGCGGTACATCTCGGCTCGGGCGCAGCGGCGGATGCGGCCGAGTTCGGGGCCGGAGGCGGTGTGCTCGCCGATGCACAGGTGGAAATGCCAGCGGCCGAAGTCGACGGTGACGTATCCGTCGTACATGCTGATGCGCTCGGGCGCGTTGGGGGCGGCGACCTCCCAGGCGGCGCCTTGGATGATGACGCCGAACCAGATGTGCTCCCAGTGTTTCTCGAAGATGTCCGTGACCAGTGAGAGCAGGGTCTGCTCGTCGGTGGGCAGCGCCCAGACGTGCTGGGTGCCGCTTCCCGGCTCTTCGACGACGGTGTAGCTCACTGTGCTCCCTGTGCTCACTGTGCTCCCTGAGTTTCTCGTACGGCACGAGCCCACTGGTCGCGCCGCGTGTCGGGGTCGATCAAAGCGCAGTCGCCGCACTTGCCCCCGCTGGGCAGGCGGTAGTACAGGCAGCAACTGCGACGGACGAATAGGGGGAGGCCGGGGGCGGGCTCCGCCAGTTGTCCGGTGTCGCGTAGCAGGCCCAGGTCCAGCAGTTCGCGGCCCAGCGTGACGGCCGCCTCGCCCAGTTCGGGCCGCACGCGGACCAATGCCCGGACGGTTCCGGCGAGCGCCGAGGCCACGTTGCCCCACAGCAGACCGGGGGCGAGCTTCACGATGCCTTGGATGGTGTCGGTGAGCGGTTCCAGCAGCCTGGCCACGACGGTGTCGTACACCGTGGCGGCGGCCCGCGCCGGGTCGCGGACGTGCCATCCGGGAAGGCCGTCGGCGCGGAGCGGCAGGGGCCCGCGGGAGGCGGCCCGCCAGTGGACCCGGTCGGGGTCCAGTTCGACGAGCAGCCCGTGGGCGAGCAGGGCGCCGAGCGGGGGCGACCACACGCGGGCGGCGATCCCTTGGAACAGGATCGAGGCCGCCACGCGGGTCTCGTCGGTGCCGAGGCTGTCGGCCGTCGCGTCGATCCTGGCCCGCAGGACGGACGGGTCGCTGAACAGGTCGGTGAGCGGGCGCCACTCGGCTTCAACCGGGCCGATGTCCAGTTCGAAGTAGGCGCCGACCGTCGAGATGTCGGTGACCGCGCCGGCGACGGCCGCGGCGTCGGCGGGCAGCAGCCCCGGAGGCGCGTCGCGTAGCCGTTCGGCGGTCGCCCGGCTCCACGCGGCCAGCTCGGGCAGCGTGGCGAACGCGGTGGTCCCGCCGTCGAAGGCGGCGGCGTATCCGCCGGGCCCGTGCCGTACGGCCAGCTCCACGGCATCGGCATCGCGTGCCGCCCCGGGGGTCCAGCCTTCCCTGGACAGCGCCCGCTCCACGAGCGGGCGGTGGACGTCGTCGGCGGACACCCGCACTTTCCCTCCGTCGCCCCCGTGGAGCACGAACACCCCGGAGGCGGGATCGAAGGACAGCTCGTCCCCGTCGAAGGTGGTGCCGATGGCGCCGCTCGCGGTGAGCTCCTCCGGAGTTCCCGTCAGCAGCCGGCCGCCGGTGGAGAGCAGCCACAGCCGGTCGGCGACGCGCACCGCCAGCTCCAGGTCGTGCGTCGACACCACGACGGCGAGCTCTTTCTCGCGGGCGAGGCGGCGCAGCAGCCCCATCAACGCGACCCGCGAGGTGACGTCCAGGAATGCGGTCGGCTCGTCCAGCAGGATCGCCGACGGCTCCTGCGCGAGGGCGCGGGCGACGAGCACGCGCTGGCGTTCGCCGTCCGACAGCTCGGTCACCGCGCGCTCGGCCAGGTGGGTGGCGTGGACCGCGTCCAGCGCCCAGCTGACGATGTCCGCGTCCGCCGCCGACAGCCGTCCGGTGAACCCGGTGTACGGATGGCGCCCCAGCCCGGCCAGTTCCCGAGCGGTCAGCAGCGCCGGCAGGTCCCGTTCGGTGAGCACGACGGCGAGCCGCCGCGCCAGCTCCGGCGGGGGCACCGTCTCGACGGCGACGCCGTCGATGACGACCCGCCCGTCGAGGGCGGGTTGAAGCCCGGCCATGGTCCGCAGCAGGGTTGACTTGCCGGTGCCGTTCGGCCCGATCAGCACGGTCAGTTCGCCGGGCGCGGCGACCGCGTCGAGCCCTTCGAGCACCCGCCGTACGGCCCGGCCCCGCCGCACCGTGTACCCGGCGCACAGGGCGTCCAGCCGCAGACCCCGATCGTTCATCGTCATCACACCGCCAACCCGGCTCTGGCCGCGCGGCTGCGCAGCAGCACGAGGATCACCACGGGTGCCCCGAGGATCGTGGTCACCGCGTTGAGCGGCAGCACGACGCCGCCGCCGGGCACCTGCGCGGCCACGCAGCACAGCAGGGCGACCACCGCGCCGAGAAGCACCGCGCCCGGCATGAGCAGCCGGTGGTCGGCGGTGCCCAGCGCCAGCCGCGCCAGGTGGGGGATGGCCAGGCCGAGGAACGCCACCGGCCCGCAGTAGGCGGTCACCGCTCCGGCCAGCACCGAGGAGATCAGGAGGGTGACCGTACGCGTCAGCCGTACGCGCACCCCCATGGTGCGGGCGTAGTTCTCGCCGAGCAGCAGCGCGTTGAGCGCCTTGACCCCGGCGAGAGCCGCCGCGAGCGCGACCAGGCAGACCGGTGCGAACAGCGTGAGGTCCGCCCAGGTAGTGCCGGCGAAGCTCCCCAGCCCCCAACTGACGAACTGTTGTGCGCGCTGCGGGTCGGTGTACACCAGCAGCACTGTGATGAGCGACGTGGTGACCGACCCCACCATCACGCCCACGATCAGCAGTGTGATCACCGACCGCACCCGCCGCGACAGCGCGAGCACCAGAGCCAGTACGGCTGCCGCCCCGGCGGACGCCGCCACCACCGTGCCCGCGCGTCCGAGCCCGGCCACGCCCGCCGTGAACGCGCCCGCCGCGCCTCCCCAGCCGATGATGATCAACGACACGCCCAGGCTGGCCCCCGAGCTCACCCCGAGGATGTACGGCTCGGCCAGCGGATTGCGGAACAACGTCTGCATCTGCACCCCGGCCACCCCCAGCGCGGCTCCGGCCAGGGCGGCGGTGATCGCACGCGGTAGCCGTACCGTCCAGATGATCTCCTGTACGGCTGCCGCCGCCGAGCCGTCCCGCATCAGCGCCGCCAGCGCGTCGCGCAGGGGGATCGAGGTGGAGCCGAGGGTGACGGCGAGCGCGAACGCTACCGGCACCCCCAGCGCCATGGCCGACAGGACGATCGTCCGGCGCTGACGCACCACCGGGACGGCCGTCGAGACCGCTGCGGTCACTTGGTCATCTTCTGGTAGAACGCGAACTCGTGGCCGGGGGCGAGCTCGGGGTGCAGGATCGCCACCAGGTCGCCCAGGATCAGGTCCGGACGGGCCACACCGCGCTCCCAGTAGTCGTTGCCGCCTCCGGGGCCCATGACCTTGTTGGCCGACCACACATCACCCGACTCGAACGCGTCGAACTTCGCGTAGCGCGCGTCGGACTTCTCCACGTCCTTCAGCGTCTTCCATTCGTTGACGATGGCCAGCCACACCTTCGCGTCCTTGGCCTTGGAGAGCACCGCCTCCAGGTCCATCGTGGCGCTGCCGGCACCGGAGGTGTCGGCCCACGCGTAGGTGCCGCCCGCGTCCTTGATCAGCCCCGCGACGTAGCTGTCTCCGCTGGGCATCGACCACTCGCCCTGGAACATCTGACCCGGCAGCACGGTGACCGGCGCCGCGGCCTTCGCCTTGGCGGCGAGGGCCGTGTAGTCGGCCTCGATCTTCCCGAACACTTCGTTCGCCTTGGCCTCCGTGCCGGTGAGCGCCGCCATCAGCCTGATCCACTCGGCGCGGCCCAGGGCGCTGCTCTCCAGCCATTCGGCGTTCGCGACCACCTTGATCCCGGCTTGACGCAGCGGGCCGTACGTCTTGTCCTCGGTGCCCCCGGACATCAGCACGCCGGGTTTGGCGCCGATGACCTTCTCCGTGTCGACCTCCCGTCCGGAGGCGTACTCGGTGACCGCGCCGGACTTCACCCGCTCCAGCACCTGGGGGGAGGTGATGAACCCGGCGGAGGCCACACCGGTGAGCCGGTCCAGCACCCCCAGTTCGGTGATGAACGGCAGGTGCGTGGTCGACGCGGAATACAGCGACTCGATCGGCGTCTCGACCGTCACCGCGCCCGCGAGCTCACCGGTCAGCTCGGGTGCCGGCGTGCCGCAGCGCACCAGCACATACTTCTCGGGCTTGGCCCCCGGCGCCGGCTGCTTGACCGTGACGACCTGGTAGTTCTTCGCATAGGTCAGGGTGAAGTTGGTCGCGTGCTTCAGGGTCTGCTTGGCCGGGAAGTAGTCCTTGTTCGCGTCATACGAGGTAACGCAGCGGCCTTCCGCGGCGTTCGACGCCGCTGCCGTCGGGGATGCGGCTGGACCGTTCCCGCCGCAGGCGGCGGTGGTGAGCAGGATCGCGGGCAGTGCGGCGAACAGCGCGCCGCGAAGCGGGCGGGGGATACCCATCGACGGTCTCCTGGAGACAGGCCGCGGCCGCCGTTCCTCGACGGCACGCCACGGCGGACGAGGAGACGGATCACCATGAGAGGCCCACGCGGGCGGCCGGTCGTGAGACCGCCACCTGCCGTGACGCACACGACCACGAAGGCGTCACGCCAGTCGTACGGCATGGCGACCACCGTTCCTCTCTTGGGGAGATCCGCCCCAATTTCTCTGAGGAGGCGACCGCGTGAGTCTCCTGGCTCTCGGGTCGAAGCTCACCCCGGCCTTCCCACCCGCATGCGCGGGCAGTGGCGTTATCGGGGTTCGCTCGCCGATCACAGTGGCGGGACCGCGCCGGATTCACACCGGCTTCCTCGTTCCGCCGTCGCCTTCGCGACCATGTTCGCATACAGCCCTTAGCTCACAAAGGGGTGGCCCTTGCGGGGGCGGGCTGTGCCGTACGGAAAGGTACGGAAGTCGTCCGCCGCCACACGGGAATCGCCTTTGACGCCTACGGCCACGACCCCGCGGAACCTAGAGCCCTCCGCTGCGTTCTTCGACCAGCACCTACGCGGGCGGCCTGCCGCTCTGCTGAAGGGCCCTCACCTGACTTCCCCGAAGTCGTCTACAGGAGGTGACGGGGGAAGCGCTGGGCGCGGCTCGCGCCTGCTCTTAGAGGGTGACGATGATTTTTCCGCGTTGGACGCCGCTTTTCATGCGGTCGTAGGCGGCGGGGGCCTCGGACAGGGGGTAGGTCCGGTCGATGACGGGCTTGTGGAGGACGCCGTCGGCGATCAGGTCGGTGACGAAGGCGACGCCGCGTGCCAGGGCCGCGGGGTCTCGTGTCTCGTTGATGAGCGAGTAGCCGTACAGGGCGGCTCGGCGGCGGACGAGGGGCAGGACGGGGAAGGTGATGTCGTTGGCGCCCGACAGGGCTCCGTAGATGTAGGCGATTCCCTTGTCGGCGAGGGCGTCGATGTAGTCGGCGACGAAGGCGCCGCCAATGCCGTCGGCGATGAGGCGGGCGCCTTCGCCGCCGGTGATGGACATGATGGCCTTGGTGGTGTCCTCCTCTGTTGTGGCGATCGTGGCGTCGGCGCCCTGGTCGATGAGGAACTGGCGTTTTTCGGAGGTGCGGGTGGTGGCGATGACGCGGGCTCCGAGGGCTTTGGCCATCTGGATGGCGCCGAGGCCGGAGCCGCCGGAGGCCGCGGTGATGACCACCCAGTCGCCTTCGGCGACGGGGAAGAGCTCTTTCATGGGGAAGTACGCGGTGAGGTATTGCATCCAGTAGCCCGCGGCTTCGGCCTGGGACCAGCCTTCGGGCCATGGGGTCGCGAACTCCTCGCGTGCGAGGGCGTATTCGTTCGCGCACGAGTAGGGGCCTTCGGTGTTCGGGATGGTGGTCACCCGGTCGCCGATCGCGAAGCGTGTCACTCCGGCGCCGACGGCGTCGACGACGCCGCTGGCCTCGTAGCCGATCCGCATCGGGAAGTCGGAGCGGGTGTAGTGGCGTCCGGTCATCAGGAGGATGTCGGCCTGGTTCAGGCCGTACGCGGAGACGAGGAGGCGGATCTCGCCGGGACCGGGTTCGGGGATGTCGATGTCACGGACGACGAGACCTGTCGCGGCGTCGTCCTCCTCGCCGAGGCGGTCGTATACAAGCGCGCGCATGGGGTTCTCCCTGTGGTCGAGTGGGCGCGGTCTGAGAGGGGGTGCCGGGGTCGGGTGTACGGCTGCCGCTGCGGTGCCGCCCGCGTCAGCGGGACATCTCTTCGACGGGGCGGTAGTCCAGGTCGTAGCCGAAGTGGCGCGGCCCGGCGATCCGGATGCCGGCCTCGGTACGCCAGTGCGGGTCGCAGGGGAGGCCGACGACCGCGACGCGGTAGCCGTACCGGATCTCTTCGGCCGGGATGGGTTCGCCCGAGTCGATCTCCATGGTCATGATGAGGTCGGGGGTGGTGGCGATCACGCGCCCGTCGCGTTCGGCGGCGAGGTGCTCGTTCTGGAAGTGGACGGTCATCCGGTGCCCGCGGTCGTCGTCGAGTCCGCTCATGTGGGCCTTTCCGACCGTCCAGCCTCCCTCGTTGCGCCGCTCGACCTCTTCCACTTTGCCGGTGAACAGGAGCACGCCCCGCTGTTTGGCGAGCACGGCCTCGACGGGTGAGGTGTGTGCGGCGCGCGCTTCCCGGATCGCCCTGCCGAGGTCTTCGGCGAGGGTGATGGCGTTGCGGACCAGGCGTTGCTTCGCCTCCGCGCCGGTCATGGGGTAGACCGCCACGGCGGCGTGGGCTCCGCTCGCCACGACGGCGGCGCGCACGTACGACTCCGACCACACGTTCGTCTCGCTGGTGAGGTACATCGCGTTGCCGTGCTCGTCGAGCATGGCGAGCGGGGTCGAGCGTCCGCCGTACAGCGTCGGCGTGACGAGCTGCAGTTCGGGGAAGGCGCGGCCCATCCCGTCGGCGTCGATGACGGGCACTCCGGTGACCGCCGCGGTGGCGAAGGGGGTGATCCCGTTGAATCCGCCGGCCTCGGCGGGGCAGACGTAGGAGTATGTCTTGCCGGTGAACCGCTCAAGCTCGCCGAGCACTCCCGCGTATTCGTTTTCGCGCGGGAGTTTCTCGACGAGGACGCCGGGTGCGCCGAGGCCGGCGATGAAGACGATGTTCGCGTCGTCGGGGACCTCGTCCACGTCGACGAGCGGGACCGGTCCGTGGCGGCGGATCGCCTCGCGGGCGAGGAGCATGCCGACGTAGGGGTCGCCGCCGCCGCCCGATCCGAGCACTGTCGAGCCGAGGGCGATGTCGGCGAGCGCGGTTTCGTCGATGAGCCGCATGGTCAGTGTCCTTCCGGGATCGCGACGAGGGTGCGGAACGGGCCTGCGGCCTTCACTCTGATGTGCACCGCGCCGCCGCCCGGCAGGTGCGTGAGCGGGACGTCCTCGGCGTCGGTGATGCGTACGGCCTCCGGGTCGGCTCCCGCGTCGACGGCGCGGGCGATCGCCTCGGCCTTGGCGCTTTCGAGCGCGGCGGCGCGGGTCGTGCCTTCGAGGGCGTAAACGCGGTCGATCTCACCGCCGGCCTCGGCGAAGGCGGCGCCTACGGCGTTGGCGACGTCGGCGTGCTCCGGGATGATGACGTCTCCGAGGCGGGGGACGGCGTTGAGGAGCGGTCCGCCGCCGCCGACCACGATCACGGGGATCTCGGCCGATGTCAGTTTGGCCTTGTCGATGGCCCGCACCAGCCGATCGCTCGCGATGTCGAGTGCGCGGCGGACGGTGTCGGCGGGGACATCGGAGACCGCTGCGGGGTCCCCGATCGGGGCGGCGCCTGCCGCTACCGCGATGTCGGTGAATGTGAGGGTGTCCCCGCCGAACACCCGCGCCTCGCGCGTGATGTCGAGACCGACGCTCTCCGGGCCGACCGTCGCCCCGTCCTCGGCGACGTGGGTGCCGCCGCCGAGAGCCAGCGAGAGGACGTCGGGGATCCTGAAGTTGCTCCGCACTCCGGCGAGGCTCATCGCGACGGTGGACTCGCGCGGGAAGCCGTGCTGGATCACCCCGACGTCGGAGGTGGTTCCGCCGACGTCGACGACCACGCCGTGGTCGATGCCGGTCAGGAGTGCTGCGCCGCGCATGGAGTTGGTCGGCCCTGAGGCGATCGTGAAGATGGGGAACCGCCGTGCCCGGTCGAGGGTCATGACGGTGCCGTCGTTCTGCGACAGCAGGACCGGGGCGGAGATGCCGGCGCCGGCGACGACGTCCTCAAGTCCGTCGATGACGCGGCCGGCCAGGTCGAGAAGCGCTGCGTTCAGGATCGTCGCGCTCTCGCGTTCGAGGAGGCCGGCTCGGCCGATGAGCGTGGACCGGGTGATGGACGCCTCGGGCAGTTCCTCGCGGAGGATCTCCTCCGCCCGGATCTCGGGTTCGGGGTTGACCGTCGAGAAGATCGAGCTCAGGGCGACGTGCCGCACGCCGGATGCGGCGATCTGCCGCGCGGTCCCGCGCAGGCCGGCTTCGTCGAGTTCGTTGAGCGGCGATCCGTCGAACTGGGCCCCGCCGGCGCACACGTAGACGCCCCCGTCCACGACGCGTCGGAGCCGGTCGGGCCAGTCGATCATCGGCAGGAGGGATTGGGGAGGCGTGGCGAGCCGTACGGCTGCGACGCGTCCGAGTTCCCGCCCTTGCGCGATGGCGTTGATGAAATGTGTGGTGCCGATGAAGACCGAAGCGACCTCGTCCGCGTCCACGGCGTGAAGCACGCCGGTCAGGGCGGTGAGGATGCCCGACGTCACGTCCTGTGATGTCGGCGCCTTGGCGGCGATGACCACACGTCTGCCGTCGAGGACGACCGCGTCGGTGTTGGTCCCGCCGACGTCGATTCCTATGCGTAGTGGCACGTTGTGTCTTCTCCTTGCTGGGGGGCGTGTGCGCACCCGGGTGGTTCAGGTGCGGCGATCGGGCTGCGGGAACGCTCCAACGCCGGGGTGGAACGGGGGGCCGACCGCCTGGACGAACGACCGGAGGGCGCCGCCGGACATGTAGCTCGCCTGGGTCTCGACGACCTGGCGCACCTCGGTGCTGGCCGGGTCGGCTCCGGCGAGGACGGCCTTGTCGATGGCCAGCCGCCTGGCCGCGGCGAGTGTGTCCGCCCGGTCGTCGCCGACGCGGGCGAAGCTCCACACGTTCGCCGATACCGGTGCGGTCGCCGCGCCGACGGCCGCGGCGACCCCGTGGGGAGCGGGATCGTTGGAGTGGAGTACGGGCAAGCCGCCGACCCTGCGTCTGAGCCGGCTCACGAGTCGGTCTTCGGTCACGCCGGCCGGGGTCGTGAAGCCGAGCGGCACGGGCTGGTTCGTGCGGACGCCCGCGAGCGTCGAGGTCGGCTCCAGCACCAGCCGCCCGTGGCGCAGCACTCCGGCGACCGGGGCTCGGCGGTCGCCGGCGCCGTCGAGAGCGGGGGCGCCGGCGCTGTCGACGACGATGGCGTCCTCGGTCTCGCCCAGTCGGGTACGGCCGCGCACGGTCGACGCCAGGTGTCCGGCGACGAGGTGGATCGGAAGGGCCGACGCGAGCGAGGCGGTGGCGAGGGTGCCGTCGTTCTGCGCGACGAACAGCTCGGCTCGGATGCCGAGCTCCCAGAGCGTCGACTGCACCATGATGATCAGGGTCTGGGCATGTCCGCTCAGCGCGGCGTTGAGGATCGTGGCGTTCTCACGCTCCAGCAGCCCGAATCCGCCGATCTCGCCGCTCAGGGTGATCGAGGCTTCCGTTCCGAGGACTTCCCGCAAGGCCGCGGCGGCGGCACGCTCGGGGCCGCTGTCGAGGTAGGAGAAGGACCCCGCGATGGCGATGGCGGCGACGCCGACCCGGCAGCGCTCGGCGAACGCCCGGATGGTGACGAGGTCGAGGTCGCCGTTGACGGAACCGTCGATGTCGGTGCCGCCGCCGGTGATGAGCCAGGGGCCGGCGAGGCGATGCACGGTGGCTTGCGGCCATCCGGCGTACGGCGGCACCGCGGTCGTGGGTGTCGCGCCGACGCGGAGCACCGCCACTCGGGCCATGTCTCGGGCCATGTCTCGGGCCATGTCTCGGGCCATGTCTCGGGCCATGTTCCGGTAGTCCTGGAGGCAGTGGGCGAAGGCGTCCGTCGTGAGCATGGACAGCCCGATCTCGCGAGCGTCGACCTGTTTGAGGACGCCTCCGACGGCGGCGGCGAGACCGCCGCCGCCGGAGGCGAGGTCGCCGCGCCCTTCGGCGGTCCCGCTCGCGACGATGTCGTCTCTGTGGTCGACGACGACGGCGCTGATCCGCGGCCCGGCGGCGGAGATCCCCAGGCGTAGCGGCATGCGGCGGCGCATGACGTTCATCTCCCAACACCTCCGGACACGACCGAGAAGTCCACGTAGTCGAGCCCGTAGCCGAGCGCCCGCGGGCCCACCAGCGCGAGCCCCTTCGGCGTGCGCCAGCGGTCGTCGGTGGGGAGCGCCACGACATGGACGTCGCGGTCGGCCGTGGCGTCCTCCGTCGACAGCGGCTGCCAGCTATCCCGGTCCGCGACGACGAGGATGTCCGGTGCCGAGGCGAGGACCTCGCCGGCTCGGACGGCGAGTTGGAACTCGTTCCGCAGCTCGACCCGCAGCGGCGCCAGGGTGGGATCGTCGGGCTCGATCGACAGCGACGACCGCGGGCCGAGCGGGTCGGAGGTGGACAGGCGCTCGGTGATGACACCGCTGCCGAGGACGGCGCCGCCGTGGCTCCGCAGTACGGCGAACGCCTCCGGTTCGTCGAACGCCGACAGCCCGCCGAAGACGTGGCCGAGCTCAAGGCACCGGGTCACCGAACCGCGGAGCGCGTGGGTCCGGCAGAACGCGGCGCTCAGAGAGGAGGTGCTGACCACCGTGAGCCAGCCCATGGTCTCGACCACCGGACGTACCAGCCGCTCGGCGGAGAAGCCGCCCGACGTCTGAAGCACCACGACGCGGCCGTTCGGGTCGCACAGGTAGTAGGCGTCGGGTTGCACGTCGTCGAGTTCGAGCACCGTCTGGTCGAGGCTCGGCACGCCGCGGCCGGTGAAGTCGCCGTCGACGCAGGGGACGCCCAGCAGCGCCGCGGCGGCGAGCGGGTAGAGGGCGTTCATCCCCGCCATCTCGAACGGGATCACCGCCGATGGGGTCCGGCCGCGGAGTGCGTCGCCGTCGAAGAGGATCGACGGCTCGGCGGTGCCGAGGAGTTTCTCGGAGAGCGCGTGTGGTGCGCCCAGAAGGACGAGTGGGGCGATGTCGGCGTCGTCGTCGAGCTCCTCGACGGGCACGATCTCGATCGTCCCGTTCTCACCGAGCACCTCGCCGAGCATCACCTCGGCGAGGAACGGCTCGCCGCCTCCGCCTCCGCCGAGGACCGCGGCGCCTCGTGCCATCGGCTCGATGTCGTCAGCCGTGAACCTCATGGGCTGGACCATGGCCTGGACTCCTTTGTGCTTGCGTGAAGCATCGCGCAGCGGGTGGTCTGCGTCACTGTGCAGGTTGCCTATACTTTTCGACCACACTGGGCACTTTGTCGTGGGAAGTAGCTGGGGTGACGTGGTGTGTTGAACGTGGGGGCGATCGTGCAGAACTTCGCCGATCAAGACGTCCGCGATGCCGTGAGCGGTGGCGAGGCGGCCCTGGGACACCTCGTCGGTTCCGCGGTGATCCTGTCCCGGATCGAGGAGATCGCGATGCTGAGCCCCGGAGCACTCGTCATCGTCCCCAAGCAGGTCGCGGCGGGCGGCGACGTCGCGTTGGACCTGATCCTGCGCCGGGCTGCCGCCGCGCGGGCGAGCTGTGTGGTGGTGGACGCGGGCACCGGCGAACTCCCCACGCCCACGCGCCGGCTGGCGGAGCAGTTCCAGATCGCGCTCTGGCGCGAGCCCGGCCTCGACCCCGGGCAGTTGTACGCGCGCGTCGAACAGCTCGTCCGGAATCCGGAGCTCGTGGGCGCGCGGGTCGTCCGTACCGTCAGCGGGGTCATGGTGAACCCCGCCCGCGACGTCGGCGAACTCGTGGAGCGTCTCGCGCGGGTGATCGCGTTCCCGGTCGCGCTGATCGGTCTCGACGGCCACTCGGTGGCCGGTCCCGCGCTCGCGCCGGCCGACGAGCTGGCGCAGGTGCTGTCCTCGTTCAGCGGACGCGCCGGATTCAGGGACGCGGTCATGGAGACCGGCGCGCGGGAGAGCGTGGTGGTGGCCGCCGGGTTCCCGCTGGCGACGGGCCGGCCTCGCCTGTGGCTCGGCGCGCGGGTGCCGTACGGCCTCGACGCGCATTCCGGCTATGTTCTCACCTCATTGCGGATCGCCTCTCTCGCGCTCTCGGCCCACCTCGCACAGGCATCCCTGACCTACGAGCGCGAGAACCGCGAAGCCGGCATCCTGCTCGACGAGCTGCTCCGCAAAGGCGACGGCGTGGCTCTCGCCGACATCGAACGGGCCGCGGCCCTGGGCTGGCAGCTCGTGGGATGGCACGTGGCGGTGCAGGTGCGGGCGAGCAGCAGCCTCGCCGACCTGCCGCCGGCGACGCTCACGCGGTCACTCGCGCATGCTCTCGCCGCCAACTCCGTGCCCGCCCAGCCGGTCGACACCGGGCAGGCTTTCGTGTTCTGGACGACGACCACGGCGGCACCGGGCCCTGAACGGCTGGCGTCCCTGGTGGACGGCGTCCGGGCGGCCCTCGGCGAAGTCGAGCGTGGTTATCCCCGCATCAGGCTGCGCGCCGGGATCGGCGAACCGCACGAGGGTCCGCGCGGGATCGCCCTCTCCCTGGGCGACGCGCGCCACGCGCTGGCGTTCGCCGAGGCGCGGCAGGGACGGGCCGTCGTGCAACGCTCCGACGCGATGACCGCGAACCGCCTGGTGCGGACCTGGCTCCCTGACGGCGCCGCGCGGGATGTCGTCGCGAGCCTGACCGATCCGATCCGTGACGCCGACCCC
Organism: Sinosporangium album; assembly: GCF_900100605.1. Lineage (GTDB taxonomy): Bacteria > Actinomycetota > Actinomycetes > Streptosporangiales > Streptosporangiaceae > Sinosporangium > Sinosporangium album. Next base: position 56,521 of record NZ_FNCN01000010.1, read on the forward strand.
ACCGGCCAGCTCATCACCACCTTGCGGACGTTCCTCGACAACGAGTCGAACGTCTCCAAGAGCGCGGCCGTGCTGCATCTCCACAGGAACACCGTGATCCAGCGGCTTCAGCGGATCCGCTCCCTGCTCACTGTCGACCTCGACGACCCCAACGACCGGCTCGCGCTGCGGCTCGCCCTGCGGCTAACGCCGTAGACCACGCCCCAGACCCGTCAGTACGTCACGGTCAGTACGTCACTGGTCAGTAGGTCACTGGTCAGTAGGTCACCGGTCAGTACGTCACGGTGAGTTCGCCGTCGCGTTCGTCCACGGTGATCAGGGAGCCGTCCGGGACGTCGCCTCGGATGAGGGCTCGGCCGATGCGGGTTTCGACCTCGCGGGCGATGAAGCGGCGGAGCGGGCGGGCGCCGTACACCGGGTCGAAGCCCTGCTCGGCGATGAAGCGGCGGGCGGCCTCGGTGACGTCCAGTTTCAGGCGGCGGTCGGCGAGGCGGGCCCGGATGTCGTTGAACATCAGGTCCACGATGCGTTCGATCTCGGACTCGGTGAGCGGTTTGAACAGGACGATGTCGTCGACCCGGTTGAGGAACTCGGGGCGGAAGTGCCGCCGGAGGTCGGCCATGACCTTGTCGCGGTTCTCCGGCTTGATCTCGCCGTCGGGGGTGACGCCGTCAATCAGATAGTGGGAGCCGATGTTCGACGTCATGATGATGACGGTGTTGCGGAAGTCCACCGTGCGGCCCTGCGCGTCGGTGAGGCGGCCGTCGTCCAGCACCTGGAGCAGGGTGTTGAAGACGTCGGCGTGCGCCTTCTCGATCTCGTCGAAGAGCACGACCGAGTACGGCTTGCGCCGTACGGCCTCGGTGAGCTGCCCGCCCTCCTCGTAGCCGACGTAGCCGGGAGGCGCGCCGAGGAGCCTGCTGATGGTGTGGCGTTCCTGGTATTCGCTCATGTCGATTCTGACCATGTTCTCCTCGGTGTCGAACAGGCCCTGCGCGAGCGCTTTGGCGAGTTCGGTCTTCCCGACTCCGGTGGGGCCGAGGAAGATGAACGATCCGATCGGCCGCCGCGGGTCCTTGATGCCGGAGCGGGCGCGGATGATGGCGTCGGCGACGAGCTGGACGGCCTCGTCCTGGCCGATGACGCGCTGGTGCAGGATCTCGTCGAGGCGCAGCAGTTTCTCGCGTTCGCCTTCCTTGAGGCGGCTGACCGGGATGCCGGTCCAGCGGGAGACGATCGTGGCGATCTCGTCGTCGGTGACGACCTCCCTGAGCAGCCGTTTGCCGCCCTGTTTGGAGGCCAGCCGCTCTTCCTCGGCGTGGAGCCGCCGTTGGAGGTCGGGCAGTTCGCCGTGGCGCAGTTCGGCGGCGCGGTTCAGGTCGTAGTCGCGTTCCGCCTGTTCGGCGAGCCGGTGCACGGTCTCGATCTCCTGGCGGAGCTCCTGGACTGTGCGCAGGGCCCGCCGTTCGGCCTCCCACTGGGCGCGCATGGCGTCGGCCTCGCCCCGCAGGTCGGCGAGTTCCTTGCGGAGCTCTTCCAGCCGGGCGCCGCTCGCCGGGTCGCTCTCCTTGGAGAGGGCCGCCTCCTCGATCTCCAGGCGCATGACGCGCCGGGTCAGCTCGTCGAGTTCGGCCGGCATGGAGTCGATCTCGGTGCGGAGCATGGCGCACGCCTCGTCGACGAGGTCGATCGCCTTGTCGGGGAGGAACCGGTCCGCGATGTAGCGGTGGCTGAGCACGACGGCGGCGATCAGGGCGCTGTCCTGGATTTTCACGCCGTGGAAGACCTCCAGGCGTTCGCGCAGGCCGCGCAGGATGGAGATGGTGTCCTCGACGCTGGGCTCGTCAAGGAGCACGGGCTGGAGGCGGCGTTCGAGGGCGGCGTCCTTCTCGATGTACTTGCGGTATTCCTGAAGGGTGGTGGCGCCGATCATGTGCAGTTCGCCGCGCGCGAGCATCGGTTTGAGCATGTTGCCGGCGTCCATGGCGCCTTCGGTGGCGCCGGCTCCCACGACGGTGTGCAGTTCGTCGAGGAAGAGCAGGATACGGCCCTCGGCGGCCTTGACCTCGTTCAGGACGGCCTTGAGGCGCTCTTCGAACTCGCCGCGGTATTTGGCGCCCGCCACGAGCGACCCCAGGTCGAGGCTGAAGATCGTCTTGTCTTTCAGGCCCTCCGGGACGTCCCCCCGGTGGATGCGCTGGGCCAGGCCCTCGACGACGGCGGTCTTGCCGACGCCGGGATCGCCGACCAGGACCGGGTTGTTCTTCGTCTTGCGGGACAGGATCTGGATCACGCGCCGGATCTCGGCGTCCCGGCCGATGACCGGGTCGAGCTTGCCGGCGGCGGCGTCGACCACGAGGTCCCGGCCGTACTTCGAAAGCGCCTCGTAGGCGACCTCGGGCATGGCCGAGGTGACCCGCTGGTGGCCGCGGATCGCGGTGAGCGCCGAAAGGAACCTGTCGCGGGTGATGCCGTGGTCGCGCAGCAGGCGTCCGCTCGCGGTCTGCGTGCCCTCGTCCAGCAGGGCGGTCAGGAGGTGTTCGACCGAGACGTACTCGTCCTTGAGCCGCCGCGCCTCCCCCTCGGCCGCGCCCAGCAGGCGGGACAGGCGCTGGGTGACGAACACCTGGCCGGGGGCCGCGCCGGGACCGCTGACGCCGGGGCGGCGGGCGAGGTCGGCTTCGAGGTCGGCCTTGAGCCGGTCGGGGTCCGCGTCGGCCTGGCGCAGCAGACGCGGCACGAGGTCTTCGGGACGGTCCAGCAGGGCCAGCAGGAGATGCTCGCCGTCGACCTCGGTGTGTCCGAAGCGCAGTGCCTTGGTCTGCGCGTCGTGCAGGGCTTCCTGCGACTTCTGCGTCAGGCGGTTGGGGTCCACGGCGCCCCTCCTGTGCGTTGTTCGCGCAGAGCCGCCTCCAGCTCCGCGATGTGGTCGAGTAGGTCCATCACCAGGCCGAGCGCGGCGTAGTTCAGTGAGAATCCGGCGCGCAGGCGCTGGAGGCGTCCGGCCACGGCGATCTGGGAGAGCGGGAACCAGAGCTCGCCTCTGGCGTCCCGCGCGGCGTCGAGCAGGCCGAGTGCGACGAGCCGTCGGGCGAGGTCCGGGTGGAGGCCGGTGACGTGGGCGAAGCCGTCCAGGTTCAGCGACGGGTCGACGGGCGACCGCCGTACGAGGACGTTGGTCATCGCGGCCTCCTCGGTTCGAAGGTGGAGGTCGCGGCGAGTTGCTCGAACAGGTGCCGCTCGGCGTCGGTGAGGTGCTCCGGGACCGTGATGCGCACTTCGGCGTACAGGTCGCCGGGGGTGCCGCGGGGGTTGGGGAGCCCCTGTCCGCGCAGGCGCAGCTTCCGGCCGCCGGACGTGCCGCCGCGGACCTTCACCTTGGTCTCGCCGCCGGGGGTGTCGAGCGTGACGGTCGCCCCGAGGGCCGCCTCCCAGGGGGTGAGCGGCAGCGTGATGTGGATGTCGCGGCCTTCGACACGGTAACGCGGGTGGTCGGCGATGCGGACGATCAGGTAAAGGTCGCCGCGGGGCGCGCCATGCCCTCCGTGCCCGCCCTGGCCGGCCAGCCGGATCCGCTGCCCGTTCGTCACCCCGGCCGGGATCGTGACGTCGATGCGCCGTCCGCCGACGGTGAGCGTTCTGCGTCCGCCTCGGTAGGCGTCCTCGACGGTGAGCACGAGCTCCGCCTCCTGGTCGGCGCCGGGGGCCGGGCCCCAGGACCGGCCCCGCACGCCGCCGAACATCTCGCCGAGGAGGTCTTCGAGGTCGACGTCCCCACCGCCCTGCCGCCACGCCCACCCCGGCCGCTCGCCCGCACCCGCGCCCGTGCCCGCACCCGCGCCCGCCCCGGCTCCCTCTCGGGCGCCCCCGCCGGCCCGGGCCCAGGTCTGCGGGTCGACGCCCTCGGGCACGCGGCGGAAGTCGGCGCCGAACGCGTCGTAGCGGCGCCGGGTCTCCGGGTCGGAGAGCACCTCGTAAGCCTCGGACGCCTCCTTGAACCGCTCCTCCGCCCCCGGGTCCTTGTTGACGTCCGGATGGTAGGTGCGGGCCAGCTTGCGGTAGGCGCGCTGGATCTCCTCCTGGCTTGCCGTCCTGGAAACGCCGAGGACCTGGTAGAAGTCGCGTCGATCGGCCATCCGGTCCGCCCTAGTCCGCCTTCGACACGATCACCTTTGCGGGACGGAGCTGGCGTCGGCCTTCGCCGTACCCCGGCCGGACGACGTGCACGACCGTTCCCGGTGGGATGTCGCCGCTCTCGACCGTGCCGACGGCCTCGTGGCGGGCCGGGTCGAACTCCCTGTCGGCGTCCTCCTGGCGGGGGAACCCGAGCCGGTCGAGCAGGGTGAGGGCCTGCTCAAGCACCGCCCTCACCCCCGGCACGATCGCGGCGGGCTCGGCGTCGGCGTGCTGGAGCGCCAGGTCGAGGTTGTCCAGCACGGGCAGCAGTTCCGCGAGCACCCGCGCCCGTTCCCGCTCGGCTTCCTTTGCGGCGCGTTTGCGCACGTTGTCGAGCTCGGCGAGCGCGCGCAGCCGCTGATCCTCCAGCTCGGCCACGCGTGCCTCCAACTGTTCGTTGCGCGCCTTGAGCTCGTCCTGTTCGGTCGGCGCGGGCGCGGGATCTTGTTCGGACATGTCGCACTCGGGTCACTCGGGTGTGGTGAACTCTGCGTCGATGACGTCCTCGTCGCCGCCCCGGCCCTCACCGCGGCCCTCACCGCGGCCCTCACTGGGCCGCTCGCCCGGCGGAGGTCCGCCGGGGGACACCGCGGACAGGCCGTGGAAGACCTGCTGCAGCTCCGAGGTGAGGGAGCGGAGCCGGTCGAGCGGCGCCTGCTCCTTGACGGCCTGCCGGGCGTCGGCGATCAGCATCTCGCCCCGCGCTTTGTCGTGCGCGGGTACGGCGGAGCCCAGCTCCCCGAGCCGCCGTTCGACCTGGTAGGCGACCGAGTCCAGCTCGTTGCGGGCGTCCACCTGCTCGCGCAGCCGTACGTCTTCGCCGCGGTGCCGTTCGGCGTCCTGGACCATCCGTTCGACCTCGGCCTTGTCCAGCGTCGAGCTCTCGCTGATGGTGATGCGCTGCTCCGCGCCGGTGTCCTTGTCGCGGGCGGAGACGTTGAGGATGCCGTTGGCGTCGATGTCGAAGGTGACCTCGACCTGCGGCAGGCCGCGCGGGGCCGGACGGATGTTCTCCAGCCTGAACCGGCCGAGCACGCGGTTATCGGCCGCGCGTTCCCGCTCGCCCTGCAGCACAACGACATCGACGGAGTGCTGGTTGTCCTCGGCGGTGCTGAAGATCTCGGTACGGCGGGCGGGAATGGTCGTGTTCCGCTCGATGACCTTGGTCATCACCCCGCCCAGCGTCTCCACGCCGAGCGACAGCGGTGTGACGTCGAGAAGCAGGACGTCCTTGACCTCGCCCTTGATGACGGCGGCCTGGACGGCGGCGCCGATGGCGACGACCTCGTCGGGGTTCACCGACATGTTGGGGTCCTTGCCGCCGGTGAGGCGGCGCACGAGGTTCTGCACGGCGGGGATCCGGGTGGACCCGCCGACGAGGATCACCTCGTCGATGTCGTCGGCGGTGAGTTTGGCGTCGGCCATCGCCTGCTTGACGGGCCCCAGGCACCGCTCGACGAGGTCGGCGGTGATCTGCTCGAACGTGGACCGCATCAGCGTCGTGTTCAGGTGTTTCGGGCCGTTGGCGTCGGCCGTGACGAACGGCAGGCTGATCGTCGTCTGGGTGACCGACGACAGCTCCACCTTCGCCTTCTCGGCCGCCTCGAACAGGCGCTGCAGCGCCTGCGGGTCGCGGCGCAGGTCGATGCCGTCCTGGCGCTGGAACTCGTCGGCGATGTGGTCGACGATGCGCCGGTCGAAGTCGTCGCCGCCGAGGTGCGTGTCGCCGGAGGTGGACCGCACTTCGACGACGCCCTCTCCGATGTTGAGGATGCTGACGTCGAAGGTGCCGCCGCCCAGGTCGAACACGAGCACGGTCTCGTTGGCCTTCTTGTCCAGACCGTAGGCGAGGGCGGCGGCCGTGGGCTCGTTGATGATGCGCAGCACCTCAAGGCCGGCGATGCGTCCCGCGTCCTTGGTCGCGTGGCGCTGGGCGTCGTTGAAGTAGGCGGGCACGGTGATGACGGCCTCGGTGACCCGCTCCCCCAGGTGCTTGCCCGCGTCGTCGGCGAGCTTACGGATGATCAGCGCGGAGATCTCCTCCGGGGTGTACTGCTTGCCGCGGATCTCGAACCGGGCTTCGCCGTTCGGCCCGGGCACCACGTCGAACGAGACGGCGGCCTGTTCGCTCGTCACCTCGTCGTAGCGGCGCCCGACGAAACGCTTGGCGGAGTAGATCGTCCCCTTGGGGTTGAGGATCGCCTGCCGCCGGGCCATCTGCCCGACCAGCCGCTCCCCCTGGTCGGTGAACGCCACCACGGAAGGGGTCGTGCGCGACCCCTCGCTGTTGGGGATGACGGCCGGCTGGCCGCCCTCCATGGCGGCGATCACCGAGTTCGTGGTGCCGAGGTCGATCCCGACAGCTTTGGGCATGAGAGCCTCCCTCGCTAGAGCCCGCCCTCCCGGAGCAGGTCACGGGCGCTGTCCGCCTGCGCGGGATCGACGCGCACCTCGTAGCGGTCGGCAACCAGTTGGCTGGTCGCGATGAAGTCCCGTTGGCCGCGGGTGAACAGGTAGGAGATGAGGCCGAAGATCGCTCCGGCGATCGCTCCCCAGATCAGGCCCCAGAGGATCACGGCGAGGGCGGCGCCGAACCGCGGTAGGAAGATCGCCAGGAACAGGCCGATCAGGACGCCGATCCAGGCCCCGCTCAACGCGCCCATCCCGATGGCCCGCAGGGACGTCAGGCGCCCGAGCACCTTCTCCATCAGCTTCAGCCCGATGCCGACGATGGCCGTCTGCTGCACGGGGAAGTGCTTGTCGGAGAGGTAGTCGACCGCTTTCTGCGCTTGCAGGTAGTTGTTGTACGTCGCCACTGGCGTGTAGTCGGCCCCCACGGAGCCGGATGCGGACATGGCCATCGCTCATCCCGAGGAGATCTCGACGTGGCGCGGCTTGGCAGCCGCCGCCTTGGGTGCGGTGATCATGAGCACGCCATCGTCGAGCTGCGCGCTCACGCCTTGCGTGTCGACCTCGCCGGGGAGGATCACGCGGTACTCGAAACGCCCGGTATGGCGTGTCCTGTGGTGCCGGCGGCCCCGTTCCTTCTCGGTCATCTCGCCGGTGACGGAGAGCTCGCGCTCGTTCAGCTCAACGTTGATCTGATCCTTGGCCACGCCCGGTAGATCGATGTCGATGATGTAGGAGTCCTCGGTTTCGGAGATGTCGCCCAGAGGAGACCAGGGAAGCTCCGCCATCGCAGACATCGCCGTCTCACCGAGGGCCGCGCTCATCAGCCGCCCCAGGTGGTCGTAGACGTCCTCGAACTCACGCATCGGCGACAGGCGGTACGCTCCGTGCGCGCCTCTCCGGGGCTGAAGCATCGACATGACCGCGACCTCCACTGAAACTCGTGTGGTTCAAAGCCGGGGCCTTCACGCCTGACACGGCGGTGGCAGAGGCCCCTTCCTTTGAGGTTTGCTCCGCCGGACGGCCGCTACATCCTCAAGGTGAGTAGTCCTCTGCGAGCCGACGCCCGTCGCAGCCGCGATCCGCCGGCCCGGCGCCGACCCGCCTGGGGGATGTGGGAACGCCTCGCTTACGCTAAAAAGCACTCCCCTCGCGACAGGCGGCGAGCATTTTCACACAGTTCGAGAGTGGTCGAATGCGCGGACGTGAGCACGAGTGGGAGCTGGTCCTTGACCTTTTCCACGCGGCGAGGTCGGGCAAGGGCGGGGTCCTTCTGCTCGACGGCGAGCTCGGCGTGGGAAAAAGCGCGTTCCTCGCCGAGGCGGCCGGCCAGGCCGCCGCGTGGAGCTTCGCGGTCGCGGCCGGGCGGGCGGAGGAACCCGGGCAGCTCGCCCCCATGGCACCGCTGTGCGCGGCCCTGGACGAGCCGCCCACCGCGGCGGGCGATCGGGCGGGCGACCGGGCGGGCGATCGGATGTCGCCGATCGACACGCGCGTCGCCCTGGTCGAACGGCTCCGCGCCAAGGCCGAGGCGCTCGCCTCCCGCGCCCCGCTCACCGTGGTCCTGGACGATCTCCAATGGGCGGATCCGGCCACCTTGATGGCGGTCGGAACCCTGGAGTCACAGCTCTCCCGGCAGCCTCTGGTGTGGCTGCTCGCGAGGAACACCACCCACCGCGCAGCGGAGGTCGAGCATCTGTTCACCGCGCTGGCCGCGCGGGGAGCCGTACGGCTGGAGCTCGCCCCCCTGACCGACGACGCCGCGGCCCAGGTGATCGCCGACCTTCTGAACGCGCGCCCCGGCCGCGAACTGCTGGAACTCGCGGCCGGGGCGGCGGGCAACCCGCTCCTCCTGGTCGAACTGGTGACCGGTCTGCACGAGGAGCACGCCGTCACCGTCTCCGGAGGGCTCGCCCGCCTGATCGCCGAACGGCTCCCGCGGCGGATCCACGCGCTGGCCGCCGGCCGCCTCGAACGGCTGAGCGGCCAGGCGCGGGGAGTGGTCGAGATCGCGGCGCTGCTCGGCCGGTCGTTCTCCCCCGAAGATGTGGCCGACATGCTCGACAGGACGCCGTCCGCCCTGCTGCCCGCCCTGGACGAGATCATGGACGCCGGCATCGTGACGGCGGAGGCGGACTGTCTCCTCTTCCGGCACGAGCTGATCAGGAAAGCCGTCGTCGAGGGCCTACCCCTCGCGATGCGCCAGGCCCTGCACCATCAGATCGGGGGGCTCCTGCTGGATCGCGGAGGGTCCGCCGCGGGAGCGGTCACCCACCTCCTGCTGGGCGGCCGGCCCGGCGACACGCGCACCCTGGCGGGGCTCGACCGGGCGGTGGACGAGCTCCTCGCCGACGCGCCGGAAACCGCCGCCGACGTCGCGGTGAGGGCGTTGGAGCTGACCGACGACGGCTCCCCCCAGCACGCCGCCCGCACCCTGACCGCCGCGCGGGCCATGACCGAGGCGGGACGGCTCGCCGACGCCGCCGAGCTGCTCACCGCGGCGCCGGCCCACATGCTTCCGCCGCCGGCGGAGGCCCGGATGCGCTGCGCGCTCTCCTGCGTCCGGCTGCTGTGCGGGCGGACGGCCGACGCCGCCGCCGAGGCGCGGGCGGCCCTGGCCGAGCCCGCGCTCCCCGACGAGACCCGCGACGAGGCCGAGGCGACGCTGCTCCACGCCCTCGCCGGCCAGCCGTACGGCGACGACGCCGTACGGCAGGCCGAGACAATCCTCGCCGACGCCGGGCGCGACGGTGACGCGGCGCAGGTCGCCGCCCTCATGGTGCTCTCGGCCGCCGCGTGGCACCGCGGCCGGCTCGACGACGGGCTCGGCCTGGCCCGCGAAGCGGTCCGGCGGGCGGACGAGGGCTCGCGGGCGGCCCGCCGTACACACCCGCGGCCTGCGCTGGCGTCGATGCTGCTGGATGTCCGCCGCCTCGACGAGGCGGAGACCGTGCTGCGGGCCGCGCGCGCGGAAGGCGGCGTCACGTGGGCGGCCGGCTCCGCCGTACTCGACGCACGCCTCGAACTGGCCCGCCACCGGCCCGCGGAGGCCGCCGCGCGGGCCGAGTCGGGGCTGGTCACCGCGGACGCGCTGGGCACCCACCTGTTCACGCCGCTCGGCATGGCGGTGCTCGGGGCGGCGGCCCTGAGGCGGGGAGACCTGCACACGGCGGCGGCCTGTGTGCAGGCCGACCGCGCCCGGATCTGCGACTACGCCGCGACACACGGGCGGGCGCGCTGCCTCATGATCGCCGCGCAGGTGGCCGAGGCCCTCGGGCACCCGCACCGGGCGATGGGGCTGCTCGCCGATCTCTACCCGGCGCTCGACCGGCGCCGCTCGCTCCTCATCGTGGAACCGACCGCCGCGACCTGGCTGGTGCGCCTCGCCCTGAGCGTGAACGACCGGCCCCGCGCCCAGACCGTGGCCGCCGCGGCAAGCCGCCTGGCCGAGGACAACCCGGGGATCCCCCTCCTCCCCGCCGCCGCGGCCCACGCGCGCGGCCTGCTCGACGACGACCCGTCCACCCTCGCCGCCGCCGTCGCCCACGCCGGCGACGACTACGCGCGCGCCTCCGCCCGAGAAGACCTCGGCGCGGCGCTCGCCCAGCGCGGAGAGCGCGACGACGCCGTCCACCACCTCGACGACGCGCTCGCCGGCTACGGCACGACAGGGGCGGCGCGAGACGCCGCCCGGGTGCGCCGCAGGCTGCGCAGGCTCGGCGTACGGCACCGCCACTGGACCCGCGGCCAAGGCGACCGCCTGGGCTGGGACGGCCTGACCGCCACCCAGCAGCTCATCGCCCGCCTCGTCGCCCAAGGACTGACCAACCGCCAGGTCGCGGACCAGATGTTCATCAGCGTTCACACCGTGGCGTTCCACCTCCGCCAGATCTTCCGCAAACTGGACATCACCTCCCGCGTGGCCCTGGCCCGCCTGACCGCCGAACAGGACCGCCACCCCCACCGGCCTCCGGGATGACGCCTCTCCGTGTTGCGTGCATGGGAGCGCACACCAGCACGTGTACGGGCTCCGGCCCTACCATGGGCACATGAGCATGAGCTCGCATCACGCAGGTGCACATGCATCGCAGCCGCAGGACGAGCGCCGACTGGAGGTCGCGGCGGGCGTCCTGGTGCTCCTCGCCGACCGCACCCGCCTGGCCCTCCTGGAGCAGTTGGGGCGCGGCGAAGCCGACGTCACCACACTCACCGAGGCATGCGGAGCACCCCGCCCCTCGGTCAGCCAGCACCTGGCCAAACTGCGACTCGCCGGGCTCGTGACCACACGCAAGGACGGGCGCCGGGTGGTCTACTCGCTGCGCCACGGCCATTTGCGCAGACTGGTCGAAGAGGCCCTGAACGTCGCCGACCACCAAATCGGCGGCCTACCACCCCACGACTGACCGTGGACGCGTCCTCGCCGTCTCCAGCGTAGATACCGGTCCTGATCGATAAGAACCTGAATCTGGACAACGGCAGACAAAGCCCAGGGTAAACGCCAGGCCTAGCGGTGCGATGGTGGTGCAAACAACGGCTGAGGGCAGCGATCCGGCCTCGCGGAACAGATCGAACTGCCGCCAGCACAGGTCACGGGCCAGCTCCGGGATGCCGAGATCACTGATCAGGAGAGCAGCCAGATTGAGGGCTTCGGCGGCGCGGAGAACGCCGTCGGGCCCACCCTGTCGAGCTTGCTCGGCTCGGGATTCGATCTGGCTGATCCGGGTGGAGAGCGGCCGGGAGCTGAGCCTATGGGGGTGGGTGGTGGCGCGTAAGCGCCGCCCGCCCGAGCCTGGGAACAATACGCTGGGGCCATGGGAATCGACACGGCTTCGACCGTCACTCCCGCTTCGGCGGACGATCTGCGTGCTGCGATGGTCGACAGGCTGCGGAGCTGGGGTGGCGTCCACACGGCGGCCGTGGAGGCCGCGATGCGGGCGGTGCCCCGGCACCTGTTCGTGCCCGAGGCGCCGCTGGAGCAGGCGTATGGGCCGGAGTCCGTGGTCACCTTCAGGGACGAGGACGGGATCGCGATCAGTTCGGCGTCCGGGCCCGGGGTGGTCGCGGTGATGCTGGAGCAGTTGGACGTCCGGCCTGGCGATCGGGTGTTGGAGATCGGCGCGGGCACCGGCTACAACGCGGCCTGCCTGGCCGAGCTCACCGGCCCGTCCGGGTCCGTGACCACGATCGATATCGGCGAGGAGATCGTGGAGGGCGCCCGGCGCAGCCTGGCCACAGCGGGCTATGACCGGGTGCGGGTGGTGCACGGCGACGGCGCGGACGGCTATGCCGGAGATGCTCCGTATGACCGGATCATCGTGACCGCGGGAGCGTGGGACGTGCCGCCCGCCTGGCGGGAACAGCTGGCGCCGGGTGGCCGCCTGGTGGTGCCGTTGCGGATTCGGGGTGTGACGCGAGCGGTGGGCCTGGAGCTCGACGGGCAGGTGTGGCGGAGCGTGTCGATTGAGGAGTGCGGGTTCATGCCGATGCGCGGCCCGGGCGCCGTCGAAGAACTCAACCTGGAACTGCCCCCGAGCCGGGGGGTGCGGATCCGCGTCGATGACGGGAAGCCGGTCAGCGTGGTCGCGCTGGCGGCTGCGCTGGACGCCCCGCCGGCGCTGGCGTGGTCGGGGGTGGTGGTGCCGTGGAAGCCGATGGTGCACCTGGATTTCTGGCTTGCCGGAGCCGCCGCGGAGGTCTGCCGGATCATCGTGCTGTCCCAGGCCCGGGAGGCGGGTCTGGTCGACCCGATCTACTCCTGGGGCAGCATGGGCTGCTACACCCCCAATACCTTCTCTTACCTGATCCGCCGTCCCGCCGCCGGCAAAGACGGCCAGGAAATGGTCGAACTCGGAGCGTGCGCCTACGGGCCGGACAGGGATCGGCTCGCCACCGAGGTCGCCGAGCGGATCCGCTCCTGGGGCCGCGCCCGCGACGCCCTTTCCGGAATCCGCATCGAGATCCATCCAGCCGGGAGCACCGACCGCCCAGCCATGATCACAGCGGACAAGCGGCACAGCAGGGTCTTCGTCCTCACCGAATCCACCTGATGCGCATACTCTGTGTTTCGCCGCGATCTCCGTGCGTGCGGCATCGCGCGGGCGTATCGTCTGGCTCATGAGCGCAGTCGAAACCCCCGCCGCTATGGTCGCCGACCTGTTCGACCTGGACGCCCAGGTCGGGCCCGTGCACGAGCTTCCTGTCGGCATGGACTCCGAGGACTGCACCAGCGACACGTGCACCCAGACCTGCGCGGGCTGCGGCGGCAACTGACCCAGTTGCAGGGACTCGGATACCGCTCCCCGTGGGACCCGAGGTTCCGGTCATGACGAACAGCATGTTCGTGCCGTTTCCTGTGGTGTTGGCGCGGGTTCCGCTGCTTGCCCTGATCCGTCCGGGCGGCACCGGCGATACGCCGGAGCCGGTTGATCCGCTGGTCCGCGAGGGCATGTTCCTGGCGTCCCGGCAAGCGGGCGCGCTCGTCTGCGGGACCGCCGATGGTCGCCCGGTCAGCCGTGCGGCCGCCACCGTGCGCGGCTACACGCTCCGGGCGCGGTCGCGACCCACCCCGCACGGGGTGTTCGCCGGGGTCACCACCGCAGGCCTGTCCGACCGCGACGGGACACCGGTGTTAACGATGGGCGGCGCGCACCGGGCCCGCACCGTCCCCGACCCCGGCTGGCTCGCCGCGGTGGCCGACCGGCTCCTTCGCGACCCTGCCGTCCTGGCGTCGCTCACACTGTCGGCCAACAATCTGACGGTCCAGCGGGGCGACCGGCTGGAACACGAACGCCCGGCCGAGCCCGGGACGGCCGGAGTGCGCCGGGTCACCGTCCGGGCGACCGACGCCACCACACTGATCATGAAGGTATGCGAGCGAGGCGCCTCGTGGAGCCAGGCGCTTACGGCCGTCACCACCAGGTGGCCCACAGCTGCTGAACCCTCGGTCCGCGCCATGGCGGTGGAGTTGGTGCGGCTCGGGTTCCTGCTGCCCGGCCTGCTACCCGAACGAGGCGACGACGACCCGCTGGGACACCTTCTCCGTGGCATTCCCGTCGGCAACCCGTTACGCGAGGATTTGACGCTCCTGCGCCGACACCTTGCCGACGCCGACGCCCACCCACCTGGCGCACCACAGCGCCTGGACCTGCTGATCGCCGCACGAGAGGCCGCCGACCGGATCCTCGTCCACGAACGCCCCCTGCGGGTCGACGTGGCCATCGACGCCGACCTGATCGTGCCCGCCGGGCTGGCCCGCCAGGCCGCCGACGCGGCGGCGGTCCTGTGGCGGATCGGCAGCGGCCCCGATCCACTGGCCGGCTTCCACGACCGGTTCGCCACCAGATACGGACGGCACCGTCTCGTGCCTGTTCTCGACGCTCTCGATCCCGTGCTGGGGATCGCCCCCTGCCCGGCCGACACCGCCCCCGCCATGCCGCGCGATCAGGTGACCCTCCTCGCATCGATGATCGCCTCTGCGACCGCAGGCAATCGGCGGGAGGTCGAACTGGACGCCGCGACGGTGGAGAGACTAGTCGCGGCGCACGGCAACGAGGCCGCGACGCCGCCACGGACCGGCGAGATCTACGCGCGAGTCGTGGCCGGCTCCGCGGAGGACGCGGCGGCGGGACGCCTTCACTTGGCGGTGTATCCCGGCGGCGGCACCCAGGAGGCGGGATCGTCCTCGGGACGATTCGCAGGCCTCCTGCCCACCCTGCGGGAAGTCGACTATCAGGAGCCGGACGCGCTGGTCGCGGAACTGGCGGTGCGTTCCCGCACCCCGTCGGGGATGACGCTCGCGCCGGAGACTGGTTTCGCCCCTCACCGGATCCCCCTGGGCGTTCCGGTCCGGCCGGGCGACCTGAAGGTCGACGACCTGCTGCTGTCCTCCGACGGGCGGCGCCTGACGCTCTGGTCGGTCCGCCTGGACCAGGCGATCATCCCGGTGCTGTATTCGCGGCTGTCACCCCACCTGCTTCCGCCGATCGCCCAGTTTTTGCGGTTACTCGGACAGCACGGAGCACGGCCCTGGCAGACCTGGTCGTGGGGGCCGCTGTCCGGCACCCCGTTCCAGCCGCGCGTCCGTTACGGGCCTACGATCCTCAGCCCTGCCCGATGGGTCCTCCCACCCACGGTGATCGACACCGCCCACCGTGCCGTCGGCTGGGACGCCGCCCTGGATGTCTGGCAGGCGACGGCGATGCCCGCCCCGCCGCAGGTCGTCGTCGTCACCGATCATGACCGGGCCCTCCCCATCGACCTGCGGCGCGCCGATGACCGGGCTATGCTGCGCCGCCACGTCAGGCGAGGAATCACCGCCGTCACCGAGGAGCCGGGCGGGTCTGGCGCCGTCCAGGGTGTCGTGGCGGGCCCGCAAGGCCCGCACGCCCTGGAACTCGTCGTGTCCTTCGCCCGTAAATCATCACCGCCGGTGCCCACCCGGCCATCAGCGATCCCCCAGGCAGCGGCCCGAGGATCGCACCTGCCCGGCAGCCGGTGGCTGTCCCTGGTCATCCGCACGCCCGCTACCTGCCAAGACGAGGTCCTCGCCCGCCTGGCCGCCGCCGACGGCCTCGACATCCCATGGTTCTGGCTGCGGTACGCCGACCACCACGGACCCCACTTGCGCGTCCGGTTCTACGGCGATCCCGCGCATCTGGGCGGCCGGATACTGCCCGCCGTCGCCGCCCTGACCACCGACCTCATCCAGCAACGACTCGCAAGCAGCCTGTCCGTCGAACCGTATGAGCAGGAAATCGAACGCTACGGCGGCACCCCGCGCACCATGGATGCCGCTGAGCAGGTGTTCACCACCGATTCCCGCCTGGTGCTGGCCGCACTCACCGCGGAACAGGACCCCGACCAGCGGATCGTCGTTGCTGCACTGTCCGCCGTGACGATCATCCGCACCCTAACCGACGGCGACCGGGCCGCGCTCACCGGCCACCACCTCGACCGCCGAACCCGCAGGCGCCTCACCGATCTGCGCACCCGCACCCGAGCAGCAGCCAGGACCACACCGGCGGGAACCGCCGCGGTGCCGACCACACACCCGGCGTGGATCGCCCGCGAGGAGGCACTGACCACCTACCGGAACGTGCTGAACCCGGCCCGCCGCATCGACTGCGCGTCCTCCCTGACCCACATGCACATCAACCGGCTCCTCGGTGGCACCGCCCTCGAACCCCTGACGCGGGCGCTCGCGGTCGACCTGCTCTTCGCCCCCGATCCCGCTCTCGGCCACCAGCCAGCGACTTAACTGACGTGGACACCGCCCAAGCCGCCCAGCAGGCGATCACTATCGCCGAACGCCTCCTGAACCCCGAACAAGTCCTGGCCGCCGTCCCCGACAGGCCGGCGGCCTCCCTTCAGAGCCTGGCCGGCACCGCGCTCCTGCACGCCCGCCTCGCCCGAGTGGACCCCTCCTTCGAAACAGCGGCCCGCACCCACTGGGCCGCCGCCGCGACCGGGCCCCGCCCACGCGCCGCACACCCCGGCGTGTTCGCCGCACCCGGAGGTATGGCCGCCTCCCTCATCCTCGGCGAGACCTACCTCGCCGATCCCGAACCGCAACTGCCCGACATCCGGCACGCCGTGAAATGGCTGACGGCCCAAGCTGTCAACAAAGCCACCGCCCGCCACGAACGCCTCCGCCGCGACCCCATGACACCACCCACCTGGGCGCTCTACGACGTCATCACCGGCCTCGCCGGGACCGGCCGGATCCTGCTCGCCGCCCTCGCAGACGGGCACCGCGACGCTGAACCAGGTCTGCTCGCCGCGCTCACCACCCTCACCACCATGATCAACACCCCGCGCAGCGAAACACGGCCCGGCTGGTGGCTACCCGCCGACGGCCACACCACTACGGGCGGCGTCTCGCTGTCAGGCGTGGCCGAGACCGGGATGGCCCACGGCATCGCCGGGCCACTCACCCTGCTGGCCACCTCGGCATCCGCCGGGTGGACGATCGGCGGGCAGACCACCGCGATCCGCACGGCCACATCCTGGCTCCTCACCTGGCAGTCACCCGACACCACGACCTGGCCGCCCCACATCACCGGCACCGAACTCGACAACCAGCAACCCGCACCCAACCCGGCCCCAGGACGACGCGACGCCTGGTGCTACGGCACCCCCGGCATCGGCCGCGCCCTCACCGCCGCTGGCCGAGCACTCAACGACCCGCGACCGGCCCAGGCCGGGACCACAGCCATCACGGCCCTGGCCGACCAGGCCGCCGACCGGTGGGACACCGAAGGACCGGCGCTCTGCCACGGCACCGCCGGAATACTGCAAGGCGCGGCCAGCCACCCCGCCACCGCCGACCTCGCAGCAACCGCCCTGACCACGGCAATCGACCCTCGACACACCTTCGCCGTCCAGAACCTCCACCACCACACCGCGACCGACGACCCCGGACTCCTGACCGGAGCCGCCGGCATCGCCCTCGCCCTCGCCGACCACGGCGGCCTCCCAACTCCCAAGAATCCCACCCGATGGGACGCAGCCCTGCTCCTGTCCTGAACAACGCACTGGACCACCAAGCCCAAGCAGCCCGGCCGGTCTCCACGTCCCTCACGTGCCTTCTGCACCTGAAAGAACCCTGACCTTGATGAAAGGGCTTGACACCATAGATAAAGCCGATACCGTCGCCATACCCTGATCGGAATGACCATCGGCGAATCTTGTGGCAGGGCGGCCTTCGGGCAGATGGCCGGTCCACCAGCCAGGCGCCCTAGTTCCGGCGGAGTCTGCGGCGCGGATGGGAGCGGTCAGGCGGACCAGGTAGCCGAGCACTTCACGAAGGTACGGGCCTGTGGGGTCGCGGCGCAGGAAGTAGACACCCAAACCGATGAGCCCCCGGACGAGGTCGAACTCCCCAGGCGAGGGTCTGCGGCCTGCCGCCATGCGTTCGTCAGCTCGTTTGATCTGGCGAGCCGCCATCGCAGAGATGACGCCGTCGAGCCGGTTGAGATGTTGATCGGCATCGCTGGGCCGGTCGCCTTCGACACGGTGACCGGCGCCGGAGACTTCGTAGAGTTCGAGTTCAAGGGCCAGGCCACCGATCCGCAGGAAGCCATTGCTCAACTCGACGCCTTCATCTCCGACCTGGGAGTCGAACTCGGCGACCGCGTCAACCGCGGCTACCCCCACATCCTCCTCGGCCGCGAGCGTTGACACGTCGCCTGCCTCAACAAGGCACAGCCGCTTCGCCGCGCCTGGGGCGTATGGCCTGAGCACCTGCTGATGCCGTACTCCCCAGCGCCTTTTTCAGCATCTACCGAAAGGCAAGATCAAGCCGTGGATGACGGCTTCCCCATCTTTCTGCCGTAGGGGTTATGTGCATAGGTGCGCACATGTATTTACAATTGGCCGTATGCCCGCGTCGATCCGGATGGGATGGGGCCGATGTTGTGATGCCGTCTGTTCTGCGTAACCGCACGTATCGCCACTTGTTCACGGCCCAGGTGGTGTCGCTGGCCGGGACGGGGCTCGCCACCGTGGCGCTGAGCCTTCTGGCCTACGAGCTGGCGGGAGCCGACGCCTCGGCGGTGCTGGGCACGGCCTTGGCCATCAAGATGGTGGCCTATGTCGGCATCGCGCCTGTGGTTGGCGCGATGGCCGGGCGGGTGCCCCGGCGGGCGCTCATGGTGGCCATGGACCTGACCCGCGCGGTCGTCGCACTCGCGCTCCCGCTGGTGACCCAGGTCTGGCAGATCTACGTGCTGGTGTTCCTGCTGCAGGCGGCTTCGGCGGCGTTCACGCCCACTTTCCAGGCCACCATCCCGCAGGTCCTCCCGGATGAACGCGACTACACCCGGGCGCTGTCGATGTCGCGGATCGCCTACGACACCGAAAGCCTGCTCAGCCCCGCGCTGGCCGCCGCCGTACTGGCCTTGGTGTCCTATCCGTGGCTGTTCACCGGCACCGCGGCCGGTTTCCTGGCGTCGGCGGTGCTGGTGGTGTCCGTGGTGCTGCCGAGGCCCGCGCCCGTGGAGCGGGCGGGTGGCGCCTACGCGGCGGCCGTCGACGGGGCGCGCCTGTGGTGGGGCACGCCGAGGCTGCGGGCGTTGCTGTCGCTCGACCTCGCGGTGGCCGCCGCCGGCGCCGTCGTCTTCGTCAACACCGTCGTGGTGGTGCGCGACCACTTCCACCGCTCCGCCGAAGACGTCTCGCTGGCCTTGGGCGCCTACGGCGCGGGATCCATGGCGGCGGCCCTGTTGCTGCCCCGCCTGCTGGGCCGCGTGAGCGACCGGGCCGTGATGCTGCCCGCGGCGTACGGCCTGCCCGCGCTCCTGGTCGGCGCGGCGGTGTTGACCGGGTCCGCGCCCGGTGCGTGGTCGTGGTGGGCACTCCTCGCCGCGTGGGCCTTGATCGGCGTCGCGTGCTCGGCCGTACTGACTCCCGCCGGGCGGGTCATCCGCCGCTCCACCTCCGACGCCGACCTGCCCTCGGCCTTCGCCGCGCACTTCTCCCTGTCGCACGCCTGCTGGCTCGTGACCTATCCCCTGGCCGGTTGGCTCGCCGCCGAACATGGCCTCCCGGTCACCGCCGCCGCCCTCGGCGGCCTGTCCCTCACCGCCGCGGTGGCCGCCGCGGCCCTGTGGCCCTCGCACGACCCCGTCCCGCTCGTCCACTTCCACGCCGATCTTCCCCCCGGCCACCCCCACCTCGCCGACGCCCACCCCGCCGCCGAAGGCTGGCGCCATCGCCACGACTACGTGATCGACCACCACCACCGCACCTGGCCAAAGCCCGTCTCCACCCGTCGAACAGGCACCCGGGATGCGCGCCCGCGGCACAGGCGCCGCCAGACCGATGCGAAGAGCATGAACCGCGTCTCTCACTGACCACACTTGTCAGCGCACGCCCGCAGGCCTGATTGTCGCCGGTCAGCGGCACCGGCCAAGCGCCCGCCAAGGCGGGCGGCGACGACCGCACCCGCGGTTCCGCCGCCGGGGATCGCGACGTCGGCGCGGACTCGCGAGTTCATCACGTTCTGCATGCTTCGCATGTGGCGATTTTAATCGATCGGTCGATAAACTAACTGCCTGGCACACCGATCGAGAGAGCAGGTACAGAACGTGGACGTCGCCATCGTGATCTACGAGGGATTCACCGCGCTTGACGCCACCGGGCCGTTCGAGGTGTTGAGTCGGCTGCCCAATGTCCGGGTGCGCTTCGTCGCCTCCACCCCGGGACTCACCGCTGCGGACCAGCCGGGCTTCGGGCTCGTGGCCGAGCCGCTGGAGAGCATGGAGCGGCCGGACGTCGTGGTGGTCGCGGGCGGCAGCACCACGCAGCACCATCTGCACGACGAGGAACTGCTGACCTGGCTGCGCCGGGTGTATGAGACGAGCACGTGGACGACGTCGGTGTGCACCGGGTCGCTGCTGCTCGGCGCTGCGGGCCTGCTCCGGGGGCGCCGGGCCACGAGCCACTGGTACGAGCTCGAAAGCGTGCGGTGCTTCGGCGCCGAACCGACATCTCGTCGCGTCGTCGAGGACGGCAAGGTCATCACGGCGGCGGGGGTGTCCTCCGGCATCGACATGGCGTTGCTCGTCTGCGACCGGCTGCAGGGCCCCGCTTACGCGCAGGCGGTGCAGTTGGGAATCGAGTATGACCCGCAGCCCCCGCACGACGCGGGTTCGGTGAGTAAGGCTCCGGCAGAGGTGTTCCGTTCCATGCAGGAAATGATGGAGCAGCACTACGGTCCGTCCTGGGCCGTGCGGAGCTCTCAGGCCTCGGACGCGGATGCCTCATAGGCCCTGAAGGTGACCATGTGGGGCCCTGCCGCCTGGGGGCCCGGTCTTGGACCGGTCCAGCAGGCGAGCCAGGGCCCCACCTTCAGCCGGTGAGCGACTCGCTCGTCGAGGGCCGGTATGGCGCCGATGCCGTTCGCGCCACGCTCACGCCTTGCGCGTCGGCGGGGTGAGAGCGGAGACCTGCCCTTGCGGTTCCGCAGCATGTTCAGGCTGCCAAGCGAAGTGGCACATGACCCGCTGCGCGTTCCGCCGCGCCTCCGGCGGGTTCGATTCACCGCACAGGGCCGTCGCGTCCGGGCAGCGTGGGTGGAAACGGCAGCCGGACGGGATCCGGAGCGGGCTGGGCGGCTCACCGCGCACCGCGACGCCGGGCTGCCGCCGACTGCGCGATGGGACCGCGTCGAGCAGCACACGGGTGTACGGGTGGCCCGGCCGGGCGAAGACCTCCACGACGGGGCCCTCCTCCACGACGGATCCCATGTACATGACAGCGACTCGGTCACAGAGCCCCCGGACGGTCGCGAGGTCGTGGGAGATGAAGAGCACTGTCAGGCCGAGCCGGTCACGCAGGTCGCGCAACAGGTTGAGTACGGCGCCCGCCACCGACGCGTCGAGCGCGGCGACGGCTTCGTCGGCGACCAGCACCTCCGGCTCGACGGCCAGCGCGCGTGCGATCGCGACCCGCTGGCGTTGACCGCCGGACAGCTCGCGCGGCAGCGCGGACAACTGCCGTTTCCCCAGCCCCACCATTTCGAGCAGCTCCAGCGCCCGGCCCTCGATCTCCTCGGCCGGGACGATGCGATGCCTGCGCAGCGGCTCCGCCAGCGTCTGCAGCACGGTACGCCGCGGATTGAGCGAGGAGCCCGGATCCTGGTAGATCATCTGAACGCGGCGGCGCATCTCCGGAGGGCGCCGCGACGGCACGGGAACGCCGTCGAGCAGGATCCGTCCGGCGGACGGCGAGGCGAGACCGACGACGACGCGTGCCAGCGTCGACTTGCCGCACCCGCTCTCTCCGACGAGGCCCAGAATCTCGCCGCGACCCAGGTGCAGGTCGACTGCGTCGACCGCGCGTACGCGCCGCCGATGGAGGAAGCCGACTCGCACCGGGTATTCCACGACGAGCCCCTCCACCCCGATGACCCGCCCGCTCATGTGGCCTCCAAACCGTGCGCGAGTGTGCCGTTGTGGACGCAGGCCGATCGATGTCCGGCCTCGCGGCCGTCGATGCCGTTGACGACGCCCTCACACGCCGTGTCTCGATGCCCGCAGCGGTCGAGGAAGCGGCAGGCCGAACCGTAGTCGATCGGATCGGGTGGGGAACCCGGGACTGATCGGAAGGGGCCGACCGGCCCGTCGATCGACGGGACCGCGTCGATCAGCGCGCGGGCGTACGGGTGCCGGGGCCGGTCGAGCACGTCCGACACGGTGCCAATCTCGATGATCTGCCCGGCGTACATGACCGCGACCACGTCGGCGATCTGGCGGATCACCGCGATGTCATGGCTGACGAAGATCATGCCCAGTCCCCGCTCGGTGCGAGCGGTGTTGAGCAGGCGGAGGATCTGCGCCTGCAGCGTCACGTCCAAAGCCGTGGTCGGCTCGTCGCACAGCAGGACTCGCGGGTCGGTGGCGAGTGCGAGCGCGATCGCCACCCGCTGGCGCATGCCGCCGCTCAGTTCGTGCGGGTAGGCGTTGAAGCGCACCTTGGGATCGGGGACTCCGACCGACGCCAGCAGCTCCACGGCCTGCCGTCTCGCGTCGGAACGCGAGGTTCCACCGCGACGACGTACCGTTTCGGCGATAAAGGTTCCCACGCGCATTGTCGGATCGAGCGACGCGTGCGAGTCCTGGAAGACCATCGCCAGCCCACGGCCGGCGACCTGACCGGCTTGGACCTCGGACGGCGCGGCCCCTGGCTGGAGACTCAGCCGGATCTTCCCTCCGGTGCGTTCGATCCCCGGCGGCAGCAACCCCATCGCGGCGCGCAGCGTGAGCGACTTTCCGCACCCCGACTCGCCGACGATGCCGAGGCACTGTGAGGCTCCGACCGCGAAGGAGACGCCGTCGAGCACGGTCAGCGCCGTGTCCTGCCGACGGATTGCCACACGCAGTCCGTCCACTTCGAGAAGCGGATGTGATGTCATCTGCCAACCTCTCCGCGATCCCTCAACCGGTCGCCGAGCGCCGCGACGCTGGAGCCGAGGATCACGATCGTGATGCCGGGGAAGGTCGCCAGCCACCAGTGGCTGCGGAGGTACAGCTGAGCCTCGGAAACCATCGCGCCGAGCTCCGGCGTGCCCGCCTTGACGCCGAGCCCGAAGAACGACAGGACCGCGATGCCCTGAAGCGCCATCCCCATGTCAGTGGCGAGATAGACGAAAGACTGGCGCAGGGAGTTCGGCAGCACGTGCTTGAACAGCACCGCGGTACGTGACAGGCCGAGCAGGTAGCTCGCGGAGACGTATTCCTGCTCCCGTACCCGGCGAACCTCCGTTCGGATAAGCCGCGCGTACACCACCCAGCCGAGCACGCTGAACGCGACGAGCAGCGACTGCGTACCCGGCCCGAGCACGAACACCAGGGCGATCAGCAGCACATAGACGGGAAGTGCCTGAAAGATGTCGGCCACCCAGCGCAGCGCCGCGTCCAGCACGCCGCCAAAGTAAGCGGCCACGGCGCCGATCAACGTTCCGATCAGCATCGGCAGCCCGGCGGCGAACACCATCAGCATCAGGTCGGTGCGGAGCGCGAACAGCAGGCGCGACAGGACGTCCCTGCCGAGCGCGTCGGTGCCGAGGAGATGGTCGGCGCTGGGAGGCTGAAGCTGGTTGAGTGTCAGTTGCCCCGGGTCGGCCGGCGCGAGCAGCGGTGCGAAGACCGCGGCCAGGATCGTGAGAGCCAGCAGCCAGGCGGCTGCCGAGCGCGTCCAGTGCTTCGCACGCGAGGCACGCGACTTCACGACGACGTCGGGGCCGGAAGCCGGGGGGGATACGGTCATCGCCATGTCGTCCTCGGATCGAGCAGTGCGACCGCCAGGTCGGCGAGCAGGTTGATCCCGATGATGGCCAAGCCGAAGATCAGCGTGAGAGCCTGGACCACCGGGAAGTCACGCTGGCTTGCGGCAGTGATCATCTCCGCCCCCAGCCCCGGCAGGCCGAATGTCTGTTCAACGATGACAGCGCCGAACAGCAGCGCGGCGGCCTGGATCGCCAGAAGGGTGATGGCCGGCGGCAGTGCGTTGCGCAGCAGATGCCGACGCACCAGCGGCCAGCCGGAGACGCCCAGCGAACGCGCGGTCGTCACGTGATCCGCGGTGAGCACCTGACTCAGGCTCGCGGCGGCACTCCGCGCCAGCAGTGGCATCACCGCCAGACCGATCGTCAACGAGGGCAGGATCATCGATCGGACCCGGTCCCCGAAATCGACCCCGAAACCTCCGACGGGCAGCCATCCAGTACCGAGTGCCAGCACTGATGCCAGCATCAGGCCCACCCAGAACGGAGGGCAGTTGATGATGATCGTGAGTGCGCGCGAGCATATCCGTGCGCCCCGCGATCGGGGGCGGAGCGCCATCAGCAGCGCGGCGGGCATTGCCAGCAATGTGCTGACGAGGAGGCCGCCGAAGAGCAGCCACACCGTCACACCGATCCGGTCGCCCACGATTGTGGTGATCGGGATCCCGGTGCGGTTCGATGTTCCCAGGTCGCCCTGCAGCAGATTCGAGACGTGTCTTCCGAACTGTTCGAAGATCGGGCGGTCGAGGCCGAGTTCGTGGCGGACCTGCACCACCTGCTCGGCGGTAGCCCGCGGCCCGGCGATGACGCGTGCGGGATCGCCGGGCATCATCTGCTGGAGCAGTACAACGATGAGCAGAAGCGCGGCCAGCACGGGAAACACCTGCGCTAACCTGCCTACCACGAAGTGCAGTCGTCCGGCGGACATGACTGCGTGCTCACCCCACCCAGAGCTGGTGAGCCGGGTAGGACAGGAACGGCGTGACCTCAAGCCCCTTGACCTTCGACGAGACGGCGAAGAGCCGGTCGGGGAAGGCCATCGGGATGTAGGGCAGATTGTCGTGGATCCATGTCTCGGCGACGCGCACGGCCTCCGCCCGCTCGTCGTCCGTCTGCGCCACCTCCAAGTGCTCGAAGGCATCCGAGATGGTCTTCATCGGCAGGCCGGAGTAGAGCCCGCCGGTGGCGACGATGAGGCCGAAGATATCGCCGACCGTCGGCGACACGCTGCTGACCTCACCCAGCGAGAGGTTGTAGTTCCCCTGCATCTGCCGGTCCACGAGCACCTGGGCCTCGAGCTTCTGCAGGTCGGCGTCGATGCCGATGGCGCGCAGCTGCGAAGCGACGACCTCTCCCGCCCTGGTGGAGAACGGCGTCGCCGCGTCGACGACCAGTTCGACCTTCGTTCCCGGCTTGTATGAGGACTTCGCGAGCTCCGCCTTCGCCTTCTCCACACCGGTGTCGTAGACGCAGCCACAACCGACCGAGCCCTGGACGCGCGGCGGGAGGCCGCCGGTGGCGGGGACGGCCAGCCCGCCGAAGACCGCCTGAATGTATTGGGCCCGGTCGATCGCCAAGCTGACCGCGCGCCGGAAGTGGACGTCGCTCCCGGGGGCCTTGGCGGCGTTGACGAAGACCCCGTGAATCGTCGCGGACGGATGGATGGGCATGCGCTCGTTCTCTGGGATCTGACCGGCGAGATCGAGCGGAACCCCCTCGATCATGTCGGCCTGACGGCTCTGGTAGCGGAGCATCTGCTGATTGGGGTCGGTCACCACGTCGTAGGTGAGGCGGTCCAGGTAGGGGCGTTCGGCATCGTAATAGCGCGGGTTGCGGTCGAGCACGAGCTGCTGGCCCGGCTTGTACGAGGCCACCACGAACGGCCCGGCGCCGATCGGCTTGGTGAAGAACTCCTTGCGGTCCATCCCGCCGAAGTCCTTCGGCACGACAATCGAGGAGCCATTGCTGAGCCAGGTGAGCGTGAACGTGCTCGCCTTGTTCATTTTGATGACGAGCGTCCGCGGGTCCGGTGTCGCGGTGCCGGTGATGGCCGCGTAAAGGGAGCCAAGGGAGAGGCCCTTACGCCACAGATCAACCGAGAACGCGGCATCCGCCGACGTCACGGGTTGCCCGTTGCTGAAGGTCAGCCCGGGACGCAGCGTGAAGGTGATGGTCTTCGCCTTGGCGTCCAGTTTCCAGCTCTCCGCGAGACCCGGCTCGATCGACTTGCCGTCCGCCCCGGGGCGTACGAGGCCCTCCATGACCTGGGGCAGGGTTTCGAACGTCGAGAGCTGGATCGCCTTGTCCAGATCCCAGCCGTCGATGTCGGACGCGCGCAGGATCGTGAGACTCCCACCACGTTTCGGCGTTCCGGTGTCGCGTGACACCTCGCCTTCGGCCGTTTTGTTGCCACCGTCCTTGCCACCACTGCCGCCGCAGCCGGTGACGAGTAAGGACAGGGCCAGCAGGACACACCCAACGGACTTGATTCTCACCATGGGAAAATCACCAGATTTCAAACAATCGATGAAGCATTTAGGCATGTCGCACTCGGGGGGCTGAGCGCGCCACCTGGGGGGGATAACCGGCCTGCCGGTCGACGTGCGAACAGCGTCGCGTCTTGGGCTGAAATGCTTAACGCAGGTTGGCCATCACGTGCTTGACGTGCGTGTAGTCCTCGAGTGAGTAGGCCGAGAGGTCCTTGCCGTAGCCGGACTGCTTGTACCCGCCGTGCGGCATCTCGGACGCGAGCGGGAAGTGGTCGTTGATCCACACGCAGCCGAAGCGCAGGGCCTTCGACAGGCGCAGGGCGCGGCCGATGTCACGCGTCCAGACCGAGGAGGCAAGGCCGTAGGGCGTGTCGTTGGCCCATGTGATCGCCTCGTCCTCATCGCTGAAGCGCTGCACGGTGATGACCGGGCCGAAGACCTCCGTCTGGATCAGCTCGTCGTCCTGCCGAAGGTCGGCGACGAGGGTCGGTTCGTAGAAGAAGCCCGGGCCGGCTACGGTACGGCCGCCCGTGACGACCTCCGCGTGGCCGGGACGGCGCCTTATGAAGCCGTCGACCCGTTCCCGCTGACGCAGGCTGTTGACCGGGCCGAGCGTCGTGTCCGGCGAGCGCATGTCCCCCATCACCAGCTCTTTCGCCTTCTCGGCCAAGCCGGCGACGAGGTCGTCGTAGACCCTGGAGGAGGCGAGCACGCGGGTGGCCGCGGTGCAGTCCTGGCCGGCGTTGTAGTAGCCGGAGGCGGAGATCGTCTCGATCACGGCGTCGATGTCGGCGTCGTCGAAGACCACGACCGGCGCCTTCCCACCGAGTTCGAGATGGACCCGCTTGAGCGTCCGAGCC
Source organism: Sinosporangium album (assembly GCF_900100605.1). GTDB lineage: Bacteria > Actinomycetota > Actinomycetes > Streptosporangiales > Streptosporangiaceae > Sinosporangium > Sinosporangium album. The sequence goes on from NZ_FNCN01000010.1 coordinate 83,238, forward strand.
GAGTGCTCGGCGACCCACTTGCCGGTGTCGACGGACCCGGTGAGCGAGACCAGTTCGATGTCGGGGTGCTCGACGAGCCGGGCGCCCGGCTCGTTTCCGCCGACGATGACGTTGAAGACCCCCTTGGGGAAGATGCCCGCGGCGAGTTCGGCGATCATGACCGTGGTGACCGGGGTCGTCGGCGCAGGCTTGAGCACCGTCGTGCAACCCGCCGCCAGCGCCGGGCCGATCTTCCAGACGGCCATCATCATCGGATAGTTCCACGGTGTGATCTGCCCGACGACGCCCACCGGCTCCCGGCGGATCATCGAGGTGTAGCCCTCCACGTATTCGCCGGCGGCCTTGCCCTCCAGGCAACGGGCCGCACCGGCGAAGAAACGCAGGTTGTCGACCATTCCCCCGATCTCATCGCGCTTCACCACATGCAGGGGTTTGCCGGCGTTGGCGGACTCGAGCTCGGCGAGTTCGTCACCGTGCTCCTCGAGCGCGTCGGCGAGTTTGAGCAGCGCGAGCGCCCGTGTTCCAGGAGTCGTGTCGGCCCAGGCGGGGAAGGCGGCCTTGGCCGCGGCCACCGCCCGGTCGACGTCTTCGGCATCGGACTGCGGTGCGTGCGCGATCGTCTCACCCGTCGCGGGGTTGAGCACGGGTGCCGACTCGCCGTTGAGCGGATCGGTGAACTCGCCGTCGATGAAGTTCTGCAGGACTCGCTTGCCAGTCATCCCTGTCTCCTGGTCGCCATGTACGTTGTGGGGTCATCGCCCGCGCCCATGGTCACGGTCGCCTCACCCAATGTCTTCCAGCGCGCCCCCGGCACGATGTCTCGTTCCTCACCGGCGTTCCTCACCGGCCGTTCCGCTCGCTCGCCGACTCGTCGAGGGAGACGGCCACTACGGCACGCCGGCGCAGCTCGACCTTGTCGATCTTGCCGATCGGCAGCTTCGGCAGGTCCCGCTCCAGCCAGAACACCTTCGGCACCTTGTAGTTGGCCAGTCGTGATCGAGCGAACCGCTGGAGTTCGTCTGAGGTGACCGATGCGTTCGACGCGATGAAGGCGTGCCCGACCTCGCCCCAGCGCTCGTCGGGCACGCCGACGACGGCCGCGAGCGCGACGGCCGGATGCTCTTCGAGCGCGGCCTCGATCTCGCGAGGGTAGACGTTGTAGCCGCCCGACTTGAACATCTGCTTGAGCCGGCCGACGAGCCGGATACGACCACCCGCCTCCTCCATGGCCAGATCGCCGGTGTGCAGCCAGCCGTCCTCGTCGATCGCCTCGTGCGTCGCTTCCGGGTTGCGGAAGTATCCGCGCGTGACGTAGTCGCCCCGGATGAGAAGCTCCCCGGCCTCGCCCGGAACGGCGGTCGTCCCATCGGAGCGCCGCAGCGCGACCTCGTAGTGCGGATCCACCCGTCCGACACTCCAGGCCAGCACGTCGAGCGGGTCGTCGGGATCGGTGTAGGTCACCGACCCGGTCGATTCGGTGAGGCTGTAGCTGGTGCCCAGCCGCGCCCCCGTCTTCGCCAGCGTGGCCAGCAGGCTTAACGGCGCGGCGGCTCCGCCCCACAGGATGTACTCCAGCGAGCTCAGGTCGCACTGCGACCACTCAGGTGTCTGCACCGCGGCCAGTAGCTGCGTCGGGATGCAGTACAGGTGAGTCAGACGCTCCCGTTCCACTGTGCGCAGCGCTCCGGCGGCGTCGAAACGTTCCATGAAGACCACGGTGCCGCCGGCCGTGAGGACCGAGGTGCAGATGTCGCCGAGCCCGCCGATGTGGTTGAGCGGGAGATCGCACAACTTACGCACTGCGTCGCCGTACCATCGCCCGGCCTGCACGACACCGCAGTACGCCAGCCCCGTGTGCGGCACGAGGGCGCCTTTCGGCTTGCCGGTGCTGCCCGACGTGTAGATCATGGCCGCCGGATCCAGCGGCTGGACCTGCGCGCGGGCGCTCGCCAGACGGTCGCCTCGATCTTCGGGTGTGACGTCGACGAACGCCTGGTAGGCGGTCGACAGACCGGCCACCTCGCGGTCACGCGTGACCACCTGCATCGACCCGAGGTCGCGTAACCGGCGCAGCGTTTCGGGCTGGGTCGGGTCGTCGGCGTCGAGCATGCCGAACAGCAGCTTCGGCTCACTATCGGCGACGACGTGGGCGAGCTCGGCGAAGGTGTACTTCGGGTTCAGGCCCACCCACACGCCGCCGATGCCGGCCGTCGCGAGGAAGACCACATAGCATTCCGGCTGCGGATGCCCCAGCAGCGCCACCCGGTCACCCCGCCGCAGGCCGGCGGCGAGCAGCGCGGCCGCGCACCGGTCGACATCGTCGCGCAGCCGCTCGTAGGTCCACCGGCCGGTATCCCCGACCAGAGCCTCCGACGTCGGGCGATGGGTGGCCCAGTGGTCGACGTAGTCGGTGATCCGGCTCAGACGGGGCACGCTCATGCCATGATCACCTCTCGGCGTGCGGACAGCAGCCGCTGAGCGTTCCCGCAGAACAGCGCTTCGAGCGTCTCGGCGCGCAGGCCCAGTCCACGCCACTCGTCCAGCGCCCGCCGATGGGGGAACACTGGCCAGTCCGTGGCGAACAGCACCTGGTCGCGGAGCACCCGGTCCATGAAACGCAGCATCATCTCCCAGCCCGACCCGGGCACGTCAAGATATTTGGGTGCCAGGCCGCCGAAGTCAATCAGAACGTTCGGGTGGCGCCGCGCGACGGACACGATCTCCGGAACCCAGGGCCACGCGCCATGACAGGCGATGAGCGTCGCCTCGGGGAAGTCGCACGCGACCTGGTCCAGGCGGACGGGGCGCTCGGGCTCGATCGGATGGCGGCGCGAGTAGTTGACACCGGTGTGTACGGCGATCGCCAGCCCCAGCTCGGTCGCCTTGGCGTAGATCGGGTACATCTGCCGGTCGTCGATCGCATGGCCGAAGAACGACGGCTGGACGTTGATCCCGTGCAGGCCGAGCGCGGCCACGCGCTCGATCTGCCGCACCGCACGCATGATGTTCATCGGCTCGAGCGTCACGGTCCCGAAGCCCGAGAAGCGGTCGGGGCGCAGGGTGACCTGCTCGGCGACCTCCTCGTTGAGGGCGTCGGCGTAGTCCCCGTGTTCGTACTCGGCGTGCAGTACGGCGTGCGATACACCGGCCGCGTCCATCTCCGCGAGGAGTTCATCCGTGCCCTTGTGCCAGCCGCTCCCGATGTCGAGAACCGCCTCGTACTGCGTGTAGACGTCCCCTGCGTCAGAGATCGGCGGGCGCGTGGCACTGGGCACGCGCACCCGGAAGTCGATCACCGTTGCGGGCGCCGCGGGGGGCAGGGACATGTTTTCTTCCTCCGTTGTCAGGGTCAAAGCGGGAGTCCGGCGGGCGTGCGGCGGCGCCACGGGTAGGCACGCTCGAGTTGGCCCGCGAGGGCGAGGACCGTGCCGTCACACCACCGGCCGCCGATGAGCTGGACGCCGAGCGGCAGGCCGGCCTGGGGCTCGACGAGGGGAATGGAGATGGCCGGCAGGCCCAGCATGTTGGCCAGCACGGTGAGCGAGGCGGTCTCCTCCGCCCGCCGCAACGGCAGCCACGGATCCGTGTCCTGTCCCTGCCAGAGGGCTCCCTCGCTCGGGGGCAGGACGGGGTTGGTCGGGGTGAGCAGGACATCGACGGCGTCCCACGCCTTGTACATCTCGGCCGAGCGCAGCTGAAGCTCCAGCACGGTCGTCACGTAGGTGAGGGAGTCGGTGTCGCGCGCGGCCTGTCGAAGGGTGCGGTTGAGCGGCTCGACGGCGGACTCGTCGATGACCACGCAGTCGGCCGATCCCGTCGCGTAGAGGAGGTCGAAGCGGGACTTGAACCAGTCCTGGTCGAGCCCCGGGATGGACTGCTCGACCACCTCGTGCCCGAGGTCGGAAAGAAGATCGGCCGCCCGGCGGACGACGGCCTCGGCCACCGGGTCGACCTCCGCGGGAAAGGCCGGCTGGAGGTTGAGCCCGATGCGCAGCCGTTCCGGGTCGCGCTGGGCCTGCCGGCGGAACGGCACGGCGGGCGGGGGGGCGCCGTACCATCCGGTCGGTGGAGCCGCGGCGAAGACATCGAGGATCGCCGCGGTGTCCTCCACGGTCCAGGTCAGCACCCCCTCCGTCGTGAAGCCCTCAAGGTAGTGCGCACTCGTCGGGACACGGCCACGGCTCGGCTTCAGCCCGACCAGCCCGCAGAAGCTGGCCGGCTCGCGGATCGAGCCCGCCCCGTCGGACCCGTGGGCCAACGGCAGCATTCCGGCCGCCACCGCCGCCGCCGCGCCGCCGCTGGAGCCTCCCGGGCTGTGGTCGAGATTCCACGGGTTACGCGTGACGCCGTGGCGGACGGACTCGGTGACCGACACAGTGCCGAACTCCGGCGACGTCGTCGCGCCGACGAATACGAAGCCGGCCTCGCGCAGGGCACGCACCGCCGGGGCGTCCGCGTCCATGAAGTGGTGCTCGATGGCGTTCGACGCGCTGCACAGGGGCCAGCCGCGGACCGGGTGAAGGTCCTTGATCGCGATGGGGACGCCGAGGAACGGTGGCAGCGTCCAGTTGCCGGAGACCGCGGTGTCCGCCACGTCGGCGGCCCTGCGGGCTTCTTCGGAGGCGACGTGGCAGAAGGCGTTCAACGCGGGATCGAGCGCGGCGATGCGCGTCAGATAACCTTCGAGGACTTCGCGTGAGCTGACCTCGCGGGCCGCGATACGGGCGGCGAGCTCAGTGGCGCTCGGCCAGCCCTCGGGACCGGTGCCGACGGGCTCCGCGAGGGCGTGTGGGGGGAGGGTCTCGGTCATCGTGCCTCCTTGGAGAAGTGGGCAAGACGGCGGGCAGGACGCCGGCCGGGGGTGGGGTCACTGGCGCGCAGAAGCCGCGTGTAGGGATGCTCGGGTTTGTCCAGCACCTGCGAGGTCGTGGCTGATGGAGAGGTAGGCCACCCCGCCGGTCATGATCAGGGGCAGTGCGATCGCTGCCGTCGCAGTGCTTTTCCGCCGCACGTGTTGCATGTCGATCTGCCAATCGCGCCATGGGTGCCACTGATCGCTCAGCGCCCCTAAGCTATTCGAACGATCGCTCAAATAAGGGCTGATGTCAAGAGCTGGGAAGACAGTCAGGAAAGAGGAAAAGCAGCTGTCAGACAGACTGCTCGACTTCGGCGAGCGCGTCTGCGAGGACGTCGAGGAACAGCTCACAATCGGCCGCCGTCAGCACGAGCGGCGGCTTGATCTTGAGGACGTTGTCGTCCGGCCCGTCGGTGGAGAGCAGGACCCCGCGCGCCTTGGCCGCCTCCTTGACCGCTGCGGCCTGCGCGGTGGCCGGTCGCCGGTCTTCAAGGCTCAGCTCGACCCCGAGAAAGAGTCCCTCGCCGCGGACATCCCCGATGAGCGGGTGCCGTTCCTGAAGGCGGCGCAAGCCGTTCAGGAGCTGGTCGCCGCGCCGGCGGGCGTGTGCCTGCAGACCCTCGTCACGCATGACGTCGAGAACGGCCAGTCCCACCTCGGCGGAGACCGGGTTGCCGCCGAAGGTGTTGAACCACTCCATCCCGGTCACGAACGACTGCGCGACCTCGGGGGTCGTCACCACGGCGGCAAGGGGATGGCCGTTGCCGAGCGGCTTTCCCATCGTGACGATGTCGGGCACGACGCCTTGCAGCTCGAAGCCCCAGACGTGCCGGCCCACGCGTCCGAGGCCCACCTGCACCTCGTCCGCGACGCACAGGCCGCCGGCCTTTCTGACGTGTTCGAACGCGCTGCTGAGGTAGCCGCCAGGGTAGACGACCTGGCCGCCGCAGCTCTGCAGGGATTCGGCGAAGAACGCGGCCGGGCGCCGCCCCGCTGCGTTGAGCGCGAAGAGCCGCTCGGCGACGGAGTCGGCGTACCGGGGGCCGAGATCGTCGTCCTGCCCGGCCCGAAGCCGCCCGCGGTAGGGATCCGGCAGCTCACAGACATGCGTGGTGTCCGGTCGGCCGCGCCCGCCGGCGCGGTTGAACTTGTACGGGCTCAGGGCCACCTGCGAGCTGAGATGCCCGTGGTAGGCATGGTCGAGGACCAGAGTGTCGACCGCGCCGGTGTGGGCCATGGCCAGCCGCAGTGCCAGGTCGTTGGCCTCAGAGCCGGAATTCACGAAGAAGCAGACCCGCAGCGGGTCCGGCAGGAGTTGGACCAGCCGGCGGGAGTAGTCGACGACCGACTCGTGCAGATACCGGGTGTTGGTGTTGAGGCGCGTCGCCTGCCGATGGGCGGCGGCGACGACCCGGGGATGACAGTGGCCCACGTGGCAGACGTTGTTGACCAGGTCCAGCCATGACCTGCCGGAAGCGTCGAAGAGGTAGGCGCCCTCGCCGCGGACGATATGCAGTGGCTCGCGGTAGGAGATGCTCATGGCCCTGCTGAAATTCGTGCGGCGCCGGGCGGCGATGCCGGCCGCGTCGCGTCGCGGGCGGGTCGCGACGCCGGCCTCGCGGCCCAGGAACAGGTTGGGGTCGGCGCTGACGCTCATCCACAGATCCGCCTCCTCGGCCGGCCCCGCACCCGGGAAGGCGGCACCGAAGCCCAGCAGGTGCGTCAGCAGCTGAAGATGCAGGTGGGGCGGCCGGCCGCCGGGGTGCTCCTCGTCGCCGAGGGTTCCCAGCTCGTCGCCCGCCTCCAGTTCGAAGCCGGGGACGAGCCGGGCGATCGACACCGGATCCAGGTGCCGGTAGAGCGTCCAGAACGGCACACCGTCCTCTGTACGGTGTTCCAGCACGACCGTCCCCGCCGGATCGGCCGCCACCGCGTGCACGACGCCGGGCAGCGGGCAGCGCACGCTGCTTCCCGCGTCGGCGTAGAGATCGCATCCCAGGTGAACCGACCGCCGGTGGCCGCCGGACTCATCCGACTGCCGCGCCTGGTGGGTCTGCCGGTCCTCGCCGTAAGGGCCCAGGGCGAAGGCGGCGCCCGCGCGGGTGACGTGATCGCGCACCCAGGCGGATGCGACCGCGGGATCCGCGGGTTGGGCGACGTCGAACGGCGCGTCGTTCCAGCCGAGCGTGACCGTGCGTGCGGTGCCGACGTCCTCGCCCAGGACGGACATGGGATCGGCCGCACCGGACTCGAAATGCCGCCGCACCGCACGTGCCCGCGGGTTGGCCTCGAAACCGACCGCGTCGCGCAGCCGGAAGTGGGCGAGGTCGGAGCTGGTGCCGGCCAGCCGTCGCAGTGCCTGTGTCACCCCGTGCTGGCTGATGAGCAGGTAGTCATTGGCCGGGTCCTTGGCGTGCTGGTGAGCGGACATGCACACGCTTATGGCCAGCCGGGTGCGCATGAGGTCGAACAGCACCTCAAGTTCCGCCGGCTGCAGCGGTGAGACCTCGTCATAGCCCGCGACCAGGGGCAACACCTCTCCCAGTGGATCGGCATGGCCTTGCATGGCATAGGCGCCCGCCACCGCCAGACCGCAGATACGGGGGTTCCACGCCACGTCGCCGAAGTCGATGAGTCCCGCGACGCCGCCGGCGTCGTCCACCAGGATGTTGAGTTCGTTGGCGTCGTTGTGGATGACCTGGTGAGGCAGCGCGGCGATCCGCGGTAAGACGTGGTCACGGTAGCGATCGAAGACCTCCAGCACCAGCGGCCGGAGTCTGTCGGCGACCTGGGGCGCGAAGGCCGCGACCCGGGGTGCGCTGGTCAGATTCCACAGCAACTCGCGCCGCATGGCCGGGTGGGTGAAGTCTCCCAGCGCGCGGTCGACGATCGCCACATGACGGCCGAGGTCACGCAGGCGCTCCACCGTCGGCGTCACCTCGGCCCAGGGATGCCCGCTTACCCAGGTCAGCATCCGCGCAGTGCGCTCGCTGCCGGCCCATGGTGTCCGTACAGCGGAGCGGCCGTCCCGCGCCCGCACCACGCGCGGGGCCGGGGGTGGGTTGTCCTGTTCCGCCAGGTGCAGCAGCACGGCGTCCTGGAGTTCGAGCTCCGCCGGATCGGTGTCCGGAGCGTGGAGTTTGAAGACGTAGCGCTCGCCGTCGGCGGTGCGCAACCGGAAGTTCAGGTCCGTCTCGCCGGGGAGACGATCCAGGCGCCCCCGCAGGCCGTAGAGCGTGTACGCGATCCGAGCGGCCTGATCAAGCTCGTCGCCGTCGGTCGGAGAAGTCGCGGCTCGGCCATCAGCGCGCTCACCGCCGCCGAGATGGCCTTCTTTCGTATGCATGGCATCTCTCCACCCGCGTTCAAGGGTCGTCGGCGATCGCTCGACGGACGAAATGTATTCGAACGATCGCTCAAATTGAAGAGGATGTCAAGGGTGTTATCCGGAGAAATGTCGCTGCCACGCACATGGTCCGGCCATGACGGGATCCGGTATGCGTGGCAGTCGGAGAAGGTGATCGCCCGGTGATCGCGGGGAGGCGGGCGCTACAGCCCGGTAGGCTTTTCGCGCGGCTCAATCGTCAGCTCGGCACGCCGCAGCAGCAGTTGGGTATCCGGTAGATTCACGTCACAGGCTTCCAGAGCGCGTCCTTCACGACTCGCGCCCATCAGGGCGAGTCCCATCTCGGCGAAACGCTCGCAGAGCTGCGGGATCTTCAGTTCGCCGTGCGGGCGATACCAGTGGGCCACGCCGGTCGTCATCTGCAGCAACGCGAGCCGTGCCACGGTGCCGCGGTCCTTGAAGGTGCCGTCATGGACCCCGGCCGAAAGGATCGACGACCACACCGTTTCGTAGGCGTCCCGCTGCTGCAGGATGTCCTGCCGTACCTGCCCGGTCAAGGCGTGGAACTCGTGGTCGGCCACTTTGGCGGCCCGGGGGTTGCGGGCGTGGAAGGCGACGTGGGAGGCGATGACCGCGGCCAGGCGCTCAGCCGGATCCGCGACATCACGCAGGGTCTCCTCACCGCTGGAGACCAGGACGTCAAGAGTCCGGCGCATGACCGCTTCCAGGAGCTCGTCCTTGGACGACGCGTAATAGTACATCGCCGAGACGGCGACGCCTGCGGCGTCCGCGATGTCGCGGATTCCCGTGCCGTGGAAACCCCGCTCGGAGAAGAGCCAGGTAGCGGTGCGAAGGAGGTGCAGCTCTGTCTGCTCGGACTGTGCCCGGCGCGAGGAGCCGGCCCTGATCCGGCCGCCTCTGGGACGGCGGTTACCGCCGTTCTGGTTGGTAGTGGCCATCGCTTCGACTATCCCACAGTGAGGATGGCGGCGGGGTTGTCCACCGTGACCATCATGATCTCGGCGTCACTCATCCCCATGTGCCGCATCAACGGGAGGGCGCTCTCAAGGATGTGGGTGTATCCGGGACCACCGTAGCGACGGAGATACACCTTCTGGCAGATGTCCTGGGCGACCAGCAGTCGGTCGCCGAATCCCGCTTCGATCAACATCTGCAGCCATTCGATCCGGGTGCGGTCGTTGGGGCGGCGCGCGTCGGGGTTGAAGGCGTAGTAGCTGGATTCCTGGCCGAACAGGTCGAGCTCCAGGTAGCACCCCGTCCGGGCGAGTTCGAGCAGGTCGTCGGACCGCCAGAGCGTTCGGTCGAGATGGGACATGATCGTCCGCTCCGGCTGTCCGCCCGCATCCATGACCGTGCGCAAGGCGTGTAACGGCGCTTCGGGATGGCGGCCGGGATGGATCTGCAGCGGTGCCCCGGTCGCCACCTGCGCTCGACAGGCCGCCCGGAGCACCTTCTCCTCGACCGGATGCACGGGCCAGCTCAGGCCGATCTCTCCGACGACCCCGGCGCGGACGCCGGTGTCGTCCACGCCGACCTCCACGTCCCGCGTGATCTCGTCCCGAACGGCGTCCACGGGCATGTCGGCCAGGCCCGCGGGGTGGTAGTCGCGAGAGTAATAGCCGCTGCCCATCACGATGTGGACCCCGGTGGCACGCGACACCCGGGCCAGCCCGAGCGGGTCGCGCCCCATCCCCACACAGGATGAGTCCACCACCGCGCCGCCTCCGGCGGACCGGTAGAGCGACAGCTCCTCGACGGCGTCCGTCTCGGAGAGCAGCCGCAGGTTGTCGAGGTTCAGGACGGTGCGCCGGATCCAGTCGTAGTTGTCGGGCCGCACCGGTTCGGCGACCTTCGCGCGCACCGACGCGGGGAACTCCCGGGCGACGGCCGGCTGCTCCGGGCTCGACGGCGGCGCGCCGGCCACCGGCTGGAGACCCCACGGCTGGATGATCGCCGACATGTCGCACAGGACGTGTTCGTGTGGCTGAGTATGCCCGAGCTCGGCGGGCTCGATGTCGCCGAGCACGGTGCGAACGCGACGAGCCGGCCGCGGCGGAAGATCTGCCATGGCCTTAGTCTATCGATCGTTTGGACAAATAACCACTCGTGAAAGATCGTTTCACTTCCACTGTTGGGTCGCGTCGGGAATGTCCCCCGCTCACTCGCCATCGTGGGTGTCCACCTGATCGGGGCCGGCCGCATGGTGTGGCCGCCGGGTGTGGCCGCGGGGTGTCAGAGGAAGTTCACGTTTTGCGCGAGTGCGAGCCGGCCCGAGTAGTTGATGGTGTTGGTCGCCGCACGCATGTACGCGCGCCAGGAGTCGGAGCCGGATTCGCGTCCCCCACCGGTCTCCTTCTCGCCGCCGAACGCGCCGCCGATCTCCGCGCCTGACGTGCCGATGTTGACATTGGCGATGCCGCAGTCGGATCCGTCGGCGGCGAGAAAGCGTTCGGCTTCCTGCTGGTCCCGGGTGAAGATGCTGGAGGACAGCCCCTGCGGCACGTCGTTGTGCAGGGCGATGGCCTCCTCCAGTGTCCGGTAGGTCTGCACGTAGAGAATCGGCGCGAAGGTCTCCTGGCGCACGATGTCGGTCTGCTCGGTGACCCGGACGATGGCGGGCTCGACGTAGAACGCGTTCACCGCCGAGTCGGCGAGCTGGCGCCGTCCGCCAGTGAGGATCTCGCCTCCTTCGGCCTGCGCGGCCGTCAACGCCGCCTGCATCGCGTCGTGGGCCTGCCCGGAGATAAGTGGTCCCACGAGGGTGCCCTCCTGGAACGGGTCGCCGATGGGCAGCCTGCGATAGGCGGTGGTGAGCCGGTCGACCAGGGTGTCGGCGATGTCGGTGTGCGCGATGAGCCGCCGCAGGCTCGTGCAGCGCTGCCCCGCCGTACCGGCCGCCGCGAACACGATCCCGGCCATCGCCAAGTCGAGGTCGGCCGACGGGGCGACGATGGTGGCGTTGTTCCCGCCCAGTTCCAGCAGGGAGCGACCGAAGCGGGCCGCGACGCGCGGACCGACCTCGCGGCCCATGCGCACCGAACCGGTGGCGCTGACCAGCGCGATTCGCCGGTCGTCGACCAGTTGCTCGCCGAGGGCGCGATCGCCGAGCACCAGTCGATGCACGTCGCGTGAGACCGCGACCTCGTCGGCCGCCATCGCCAGCAGGCGATCGCAGGCCAGTGAGGTCAGCGGGGTCAACTCCGAGGGCTTCCAGACGACGGTGTCGCCACAGACCAGCGCCACGGCGGTGTTCCACGCCCATACGGCCGCCGGGAAGTTGAAGGCGGAGATCACGCCGACGACGCCGAGCGGATGCCAGGTCTCGGTCAACCGATGTCCCGGCCGTTCCGAGGCGATGGTACGGCCGTAGAGCTGACGGGACAGGCCGACCGCGAACTCGCAGATATCGATCATCTCTTGCACCTCGCCGAGCGCCTCCGAGCGGATCTTGCCCACTTCGATGGTGATGAGCTCGGCCAGCTCGCTTTTGTGCTCGCGCAGAAGCTCCCCGAGCCTGCGGACCAGTTCTCCGCGGTGGGGCGCGGGCACGGTCCGCCAGGACAGGAACGCCTCGTGCGCGGCGGTGATCGCCCTGTCGGCGTCCGCAGGAGTCGCGGCGCTGAGACCCAGCAGGTCCTCGCCGGTGATCGGCGTCCGAGCCCGCAGGCCGTCGCCCTCCTCGAACGTGACGCCCAGGCGGGTCAGGCTGCCCAGCGCGCGCTCGCGCAGGGATTCGGTGGTGGGAAGCGCGGTTACCTGCTGACTCATAAGTGTCTCTCCGTCGAAGTCGGGTGTCGGGTGTCGCGCGGACGGGGCGGGACGGGGCGGGACGGCTACCTGATGGCTTCGGTCAGTCCGAACGCCTGGGCGACGTGTTCGAGGGATTTTCCTTGCTGTTCCGCATAGAGGGCGAACGGGTCGAGCACCGGGCGTCCGATCTCATCGGAAAGCCGGTCGGCGTCGTAGCGGGCGGCTGCTTGAGTGTCGTTCCTCGAACCCTTCCCGCTCAGGTTGGACTGGAAGATCCCGGCCGCCGAGCGGGGCAGGAAGTCCTCGTAGACGATGGGTACGGCGCGCACCCAGCCCTGGTCGATGAGAGTGGCGAGGTCGGCCGTCGGTTTCCGCCCGTCGCGGGAGCGGTCGAGCACTGGATCATAGGTGAAGAACGCCTGCCGCTCGACCGCGAGATCCCGCTCCGTGGCGGGGAACCCCTGTTCCCAGATCGATCGGGCGACCTCGCCGCGATCGGCGTCGGGACAAGCGGCCAGATGGGCGTCGGTCTTGGCCAGCAGGGTGTCATAGCCGACCCGGCCGGCGGGAGTGAGCGCGATCCCACGAGCCTCCACCTCACCGAACCGCACGCGCAGCGATCCTGTTGCGACGCTGCCGTCCGGCTGGCGCAGGGCGCGCGGTTCGGCGAGCGCCCGAAACGACGTCTGGCGCAGCAGCACATCCGGACCCGACCAACGTGGCGGCCCCTGAATCGCGTCGATCATCGCAACGCCACGGCCGGTCATCCTCCGGTAGAGATCGTCGATGTCGAGCACCCGGGGTGTCAGGTGATTGATATGCGTGCTGGTCACGCCGCCGATGTCGGCGGCGACTCCGGAGACCCGGGCCAGCGTCTCGTACCAGGCCCGGTCGACCGGCTCGGTGGACAGCTCGAATGCCTGGACGGCAAGGTGGAGGAAGCGTTCGGCTGCGGCCTCCGGCAACTCCCCGTGCCATTCGGCCTGATCAGCGAGCTCCAGCAGCTCAGGCGGGAAAAGCTGCCGCGCCGCGAGGAACCTCTCCAGCCGTTCCCGCAGGTCCGGCGTGAAGAAACGGGGATCGGCCGGGGTGAGCATGGAGGTGAAGACCCGGAACGGATTGCGTGCCAGTTCCCCGGCCTCGACGGGACGGAAAGCCGTCGAGACCACGGGCACGGCGCTGGAGGCGGCTTCCCGAAGGTCATAGAACCCGACCGGGTGCATACCCAGCGCCCCGAAGATGCGGGCGACCTGGTGCAGCTCGGCGGGGGTGCCGACCCGGATGGCGCCGTGCCGCTCGGCGGTGACCCTGCTGATGGATCCCAGCCGCTCAGCCTCCGCTCCCGCCCGCCGCAGGACGTTCTGATTGACCTCGCGGGATACCTCTACGAGCGTTGTGTAGGCGGGAACCTCCCGCCCGTACATCTCCGACAGCCGCTGCGCGAACGCCGCGCGCAGCCGCCATTGGGCGATCATTTTCATGAGCTGCCTTTCGAGTTGGGGATGGCTACCACGAGGACCGAGGGGCCCGCGGGATCCGGCCCCTGCTGACCATGGCGGCGCGGACACGTTCCTCGGCCAGCCCTCGGCCAGCGGTGTGCGGGGTGACCCCGAGGCGCTGCGCCTCTTCAAGGACGGTTTCGGTGTTGGTCCGCAACCTGGCCGAGATCGCGGTGAAGATCACGGTGGTCTCGGGCCGGAAACCGGAGTATCTGGTGTCCATGGCGAAAGCGGCGGCGACGACGCCTCCGGCGTTGGCCACGAAGTCGGGAACGCAGGTGATGCCCCGCTCGGCGAGGATCTCCTGCGCGCTCGGTGAGGTAGGCAGGTTCGCCCCTTCGACCACGAGGCGTGCCTTGATCCGGCGGGCTGTGTCGTCGTCGATCACGTCTTGCACGGCGGCGGGCACCAGGACGTCGCAGTCGACGGTCAGTTCCGCGCCCGGGGGCAGCGCCGTACCGCGACCGTGTTCCTTGACGAAGCCGTCGCCGATCTGGTCGCGGGCGCGGAGAAGTTCGGCGACATCGAGTCCCGCAGGGTCGTACAGCGCGCCGTAGGCGGTGGACACGGCCACGACAGCGGCTCCCATCTGGTCGAACCTCTGGGCCGCCGCCGCCCCGACCGCGCCGAACCCCTGGATGGCGATCCGGGAGCCGCTCAACGCCAGGCCGATACGCCCGGCCGCGGCGTCGGCGGACTCGGCCACGCCGTAGCCGGTGACGCCGAGCTCGTCGTAGGGAACGCCGCCGAGGTGCTGCGGGGTACCGACGGCGGCGCCGCGGTCGCCGAGCTCGTCCTGGATGATGGCGGCATCGTTCTCGGTGAGCCCCATGTCCAGCCCCATGACGTATTCGCGGGGAACCTCGTTGGACAGCGCGCGGGCGAACGCGCGCAGGATCGCCTCCTTGTCGGGCGAGTTCGGGTCGGCGACGATCCCGGCCTTGGCTCCGCCGTAGAAGAGGTCGACGCCCGCCCACTTCCAGGTCATGACACGGGCCAGGCGGGCGATTTCGGTGACGGTGACGTTCGGGCTCATCCGCGTTCCGCCCTTGCCTATGCCGCGGGCGGTGTTGTCGATAACCAGCACACCCTTCATGCCTGTACGGCGGTGCGAGACCACGACGATCTTCTCGGGTCCCCAGTCGTCCACGAGTGCCAGCGGGTCGGTCATGGTGAGTGATTCCTTCGTCTACGCGGTGTGCCGGTGAGTTCAGGGCCGTGGGGGGAGCGCCTGAGCGATCAGCTCGGCGAGGTGGGTGGCGGTGCGGTCGGTCTGTTGTGCGATCTGGGTGCGGCAGCTGAAGCCGTCGGCGAGCGCGACGGTGCCGGGCGCGGCGGCTCGTACGGCGGGCAGGAGGGCCTGCTCTCCCGCGGCGACCGAGACCTCGTAGTGCCCGCGTTCGAAGCCGAAGTTGCCCGCGAGCCCGCAGCAGCCGGAGTTCAGGACGGTGTTGTCCACTCCCATTCGCCGTAGCAACTCGGCGTCGGCGTCGAAGCCGACCGTCGCGTGCTGGTGGCAGTGTGTCTGGCTGATAGACCGCACCCCGGCCTGAGGAGGCTCCCAGTCGGACGCGTCGCCGATCAGCAGCTCGGCGAGGTTGACCGTGGCCTGGGCGAGTGAACGCGCGTAGGGGTCACCGTCGAGCAGCTCCGGCAGATCGCTCTTGAGCGCGGCAGTGCAGCTGGGTTCGAGGCCGACCACAGGCATCCCCGCGTCCAGAGCGGGGCGTAGCGCGGCCGTGGTGCGCCGGGCGATGCGGCGCGCGACGCCGAGCTGGCCGGTGGTGATCCAGGTCAGTCCGCAGCACTGCGTGCCGTCGGGGACGAGCACCTGGTATCCGGCGTTCTCCAGTACGGCGACGCCCGCCCGCAGCACCCCGGGGGAGAAATGGTTGTTGAAGGAGTCGACCCACAGCATCACCGGACCGCGTGGCGCGGGGCCGGGAGAGGGCCGTTTACGGAACCACGACAGGAAGGTCTGCTCGGCGAATTGGGGCATGGCGCGCTCGGCGGCGATGCCGCCCAGCCGTTTGAGGAGCGGGGCGAACCTGGACGTGGTGATGGCATTGATCAGGCGCGGCATCCGCGCGGCCGACCGCGCCAGCAGCGGCAGCCAGCCCATCGAGTAGTGCGAGGCCGGCCGCAGGCGGTGGCGGTAGTGGTGGTGGAGGAACTCGGACTTGTAGGTGGCGACGTCCACGCCCACCGGGCAGTCGACGCTGCACCCCTTGCAGGACAGGCACAGATCCAGGACGTCGCGGACCTCGGTCGAGCGCCAGCCGTCGGTGATGACCTCGCCCTGGGTCATCTCGTAGAGCACGCGCGCTCGACCGCGGGTGGAGTCCTTCTCGTCACGGGTGACCCGGTAGCTGGGGCACATGACGTCACCGCGGGGTTCGACGCTGCGGCATTTGCCGACGCCGACGCACCGGCGGGTCGCCTTGGCGAAGTCGCCGCCGTCGGCGTGGAACGGCAGCACAGTGGTCAGTGGCAGGGCGGTGCGGCGCGGGCTCACCCGGAGATTGCCGTCCACCGGCAGGGCACGCACGATCATGCCGGGGTTGAGCCCGTTGTCGGGATCCCAGATGTCCTTGAAGCGCTCGAAGACGGTGATGATCTCCGGCCCGTACATCAGGGGGAGCAGCTCCGAGCGGGCCTGGCCGTCCCCATGCTCCCCGGACAGGGATCCCCCGTGGGCGGTGACGAGTTCGGCCGCGTCGGTGATGAAAGCGCGGAAGAGTGAGGTGCCGTGCTCGGTGGTGAAGTCGAAGTTGACGCGCACGTGCAGGCAGCCCTCACCGAAGTGGCCGTAGACCGCGCCCCGCAGGTTGTACCGTTCCAGCAGTGCGGTGAATCCGCGCAGGTAGGAGCCCAGTTGTGCGGGCGGGACCGCCGCGTCCTCCCAGCCCGGCCATGCCTCCGATCCGTCGGGCAGCCGGGTCGCCAGGCCCGCGCCGTCCTCGCGGATGCGCCAGAGCCGCCGTATCCGCTCCGGGTCGGCGACGGTCTCGGCCCCGGTGAACCCGGCGGTCCGCTCGGCGGTGGCGGTGAGGGCCCGCGCCGACTCCGCCACCTCTTCGGCCGTGCCGCCGAGCTCGGCGAACAGCCACGCCTGCGCCTGGGGCAGGGTGTCGATCGCCGCCCGGGTGACGGGCCTGGTCACGATGTCGGTCAGCGCCCGGTCGAGCCCTTCCAGGGCCAGCAGCCGGTGTTCCAGCAGCACCGGCACCGCGTCCGCCGCCGCGCAGGCATCGGTAAAGCCGAGAACGACCAGCGTGCGCGCCGGCGGCGGACGCACCAGCCGTACGGTCGCCGACAGGATCACCGCACAGGTGCCTTCGCTGCCGACCAGGGCCCTGGCCAGGTTGAAGCGGTGTTCCGGCAGCAGGTTTTCGAGCGCGTATCCGGAGACCTGCCGGGGAAACCGGCCGAGCCCGGTCCGTAGCGCCGCGAGGTTCTCCATCGCGAGCCGGTGCAGCGCGCCGATCAGTCGGCCGCGCTCGCCACCCTCGGCCGTGGCCGCCTCGATCTCCCGCTGGGTCATCTCCCCCACCGTCAGCACGGTTCCCCGGTAGGTGAGCACCTCCAGTTCGAGCACGTTGTCGGCGGTACGGCCCCAGGCGACCGAATGTGAACCGCAGGCGTTGTTGCCGATCATGCCGCCCAGGGTGCAACGGCTGTGCGTGGAAGGATCGGGGCCGAACAGCAGCCCGTGCTCGGCGGCGGCGGCCTGCAGGTCGTCCAGGACGACGCCCGGCTCAACGGTGGCGGTCTCCGCCGCACCGTCGAGTGCGAGAATGCGGTTGTAGTGGCGGGAGAAGTCCAGCACCACCCCAGAGCCCACGGCCTGACCTGAGGTGCTGGTGCCGGCCCCTCGCGAGGTGATCGGAACACCCAGGCGGCGGCACGCCGCAACCGCGTTGATCACGTGCTGCCGATGCCGGGGGAACACCACCGCCAGCGGAACCTGCCGGTAGTTGGACGCATCCGCGGCGTACTGAGCACGCCGCCCGGCGTCCGCGGCCACTTCGCCGCACCGCGCCTCGCGCAGCACCGCGATCACCGCCGCGGCGTCCGCGGTGCCATGCGGTCGCTCGATGGCTCTCCTCACCGTGAACGCTCCTTCTCGCTCACCGGTCACGGTCGGACCGGGTCACCCTGTCCACGATGAAGCTTGACCCGGGCCGAAACCAAGCCCCAGAAGACCGAAACATATGAGCTCCCAGAACCAGCAACTCTTATGCTGCTGGCGTCTGGTCCGCACTTATGACGGCACGGAGTCGGCATGCTGAAACCACTGCACCTCGTAACTCTCCGGCAGGTGTGCGAGAGCGGGTCGTTCGCGATCGCCGCTCGCGAGCTCGGTTACACCGCTTCGGCCGTCTCACAGCAAATCTCGTCGCTGGAGAAGGACACCGGACTGGCGCTGTTCGAACGTGAGCCCCACGGCATAAGGGCCACCGCCGCAGCCCATCGCCTGGTGGAATTGAGCAAGCGGGTATTGGCCACCCTTGACGATTTCGGTTACGAGGTGCGCGAGCTGGCCACCGGCAGCACCGGCAGGATCCGGGTGGGAAGCTTCCCGACAGCCAGCGTGCGCCTGGTACCGCCCGCGCTGTCGGCGTTCACCCGCAGATACCCCAGAGCGGAGGTCCTGCTCGAAGAAGGCGAGCCCGACGAGCTGATCCCACCGCTGGTTGAGGGCGACCTCGATATGGCACTGGTCTATGAGTACGGACTCAGTCCGCGGCAATGGCCCAAGGGACTCACCGCCCATCCCTTGCTGCGTGAAAACCTGCTCCTGTTGCGGCCCCGTCACCGCGCCCCGAGTGCGAAGCTGCCCGCGCTCGCCGGCGAAAGGTGGATCACCAGCCGAGAGGACACCGCCGGCGCGCAGTCACTGACCCGGCTATGCGCGGCGGCGGGATTCACTCCCACCGTCGCCTTCCGCAGCAACAATTACGACGTCGTCCGGCAGTTGGTGGCCACCATGCTCGGAGTGACCATCGTCCCCGCGCTCGCCCATGTCCCCGACGATCGCATTCTGGCCACACGCCTGACACGCCGCTCGGCGCATCGCACCGTCCTGGCACTGCACCGCGAGGCCAACACCAATCCTCTGCTCGGCGACGTGCTGGCGACGTTGCGGCAGGCGGTTCCACGGGGTGCTCCGAACGTGATCGCTCTCGACTCGTAACACGCCGCACGGACGCGGCGCGAGAGGCCGCGTCAAGGGGCGTTCAGGGGAACCGGGCTCATGAGCAGCCGCGCCCATTTTCCAACACATGGCGTCACCACGAGCCCGGAACAAGAGAGAGAGCACTTGCAGACACGATGGCTCACCGCGACCTTGGGCAGAATTCTCCATTTCCGCCATCCGATTTCCGTGAGTTTAATGGTCGCCGCGGGGGTTGCCGCGTACTCAACTCTGGGACTGGTGAAGTTCCACACATTCCGCATGGGCATCTATGATCTGGTGATATTCGACCAGGGCGTCCGCGGCTATGCGAGCTTCTCCGGCCCTCTATCGCACGTCAAGGGCTACTGGGAGACCCCCGGCACTCCGTTTTCGCTTCTAGGGGATCATTTTTCTCCGATACTGGCCCTGATAGCGCCACTGTATTGGATTTATGATGGCCCGGAGACCCTCATTGTCGCACAGGCGACTTTGTTCTCCCTGGCCGCCGTGCCTCTCTGGGTGCTCACACGCCGGGCCTTGACGACGCCTGCGGCGTATCTCATCTCCACGGCATATTTGGTCTCGTGGCCGATCGCCGAGGCGGCGTCGTTCCACTTTCATGAGTATGCGTTCGCCCCTCTGCTGACCGCCCTGATGTTCGAAAGAATCAGCGCCGGAAGGCTCCTGCAGGCAACCTTCTTCGTAGTCCCCATTCTCGCCGTCAAGGAGGACATGGGGGTTTTCGTGGCCGGACTGGGTGCCGGACTGGCGCTGATGCGCGGAAGACGCGGTTTCGGGATCGCCTTATTCGCCTGCGGCGCGCTCTACGTATATCTCGCGACTCGTCTGATCATTCCATCATTCGGCGGACAGGCAGACCGTTACTGGTATTATTCGCAGTGGGGTGGCGATCCGTGGGATGCGATCAGCAACATGATCAGCCGACCCCACGAGGTCGTCTCGACCCTTTTCAGCCCTGACACCAAAGCATGGACCGTGCTCCTCCTTCTAGGCCCACTACTCTTTCTCTCTCCGGCATCGCCGTATATGGTCGCGCCGGGCGCGATGCTACTGATGAGAATGCTGGCCACCGACCCGGGGGCGTCCGGCTGGTGGAGCACTTCCTACCATTACAACGCCGCCATCATCATGGCGCTCATGTGTGCGGCGGTTGACGGCCTCGCGCGTATTCGGCGCCGAATACGCGGAGCGAAACATAATGCCGTGGCATCATATCTCCCTGCGGGAATGGCCGGCGCCATGATCGCCACGGTGCCGTTCTTCGCACTGGGAAACCTCTTCTCACCTGCGTGGTATCAGCCATCCGAACGCACATCTGCGGCCGTCGCGGCGTTGGCGGTTGTTCCGAACGGCGTCCTGGTGGAGAGCGCGAATAATCTGGGGCCCCACATCTCAGCGAGAACGCATGTGGTGGCGTGGGCGGAGAAACCCGCGAAACGACCGGAGAGAGCGCCCTGGGTCGTCGCCGATCTCGATGAGAAGCAACCCCATTTCTCCTCGGTTCACGCGCAGGTTTCCGACGTGGTGGCCCTCCAAGAGCGCGGTTACCAGAGGGTCTTCTCCGACAGAGGATATGCGGTTCTCTGTGCTCCGACGGCGTGCCGTTGACCCCTGACGTCAAGGGCACGCCCTCGGCGGCCCGTCCCCCACCGCCGCGGTGTCCGCCACCGCCTTCTGGCCCGCCCGCGGCCCCGACACGCTCAATCACCTCCACGCCGAGCGTGTCCGTCTATTTCGGTATCTTGCGTATCTCGTGGCTGATCGGAACCCGCCAGAAGGGAACGGCACGTGATCGAGGATCCTGGCCTGCAAGCGCTCCGCGAGGCGGCACGTCTCTCTCCCGACAACCTTCCCCTGCGGCACCACCTCGCCGGGCAACTGCTCGCCAAGGGGTATCTCGCCGAGGCCGAGGCCGAATACCGGGCCGCGCTCATGCTCGCCCCCAAGGACGCGGACATCACGGCGGGGCTGGCCGAGGCGTTCGTACGGCAGGGCGCCCACGGCGCCGCTCTGGCGGCGCTCGAACCGCTGCTGGCCACGCCCGGCTATCCCCCGCGGCTGGGCGTGCTGGCGGCGCGGGCGCTGCTGGGCGAGGGCGACACGGCCAGGGCGGGCTACCGCTACCACGAGGCGGTTTCCCGGGACCCGTCCGTGGCCGACGCCGAGCTGGCAGCCCGGCTGTCGGCGCCTCCGGTGACCGCGGCACCAGTGGCCGCGAGGCCGCACCAGGCACCCCCGGCTTCGCCGTACGCCGCCGCCCCGGCTTCGCCGTACCAGAGCGCGGGTTCCGCGACGCCGGTCGGGGTGGGGGCGGAACGCTCCAGCGTCTCCTTCGCGGACGTGGCGGGCATGGACGCGGTGAAGGAGGCGCTGAAGATCAAGCTCCTGCTGCCGGTCCAGCAGCCGGAGCTGTTCGCCGCGTACGGCAAGCGCGCCGGCGGCGGGGTGCTTCTCTACGGGCCTCCCGGAGCGGGCAAGACCCACCTGGCCCGGGCCGCGGCCGGGGAACTCGGCGCGTCCTTCGTGAGCGTGGGGCTGGCCGACATCCTCGACATGTACATCGGGTCAAGCGAGCGCAACCTGCGCGACACGTTCGAGATGGCCCGCCGCAACCGGCCGTGCGTGCTGTTCTTCGACGAGGTCGACGCGCTGGCCGCCCGCCGCTCGGACATGCGGCAGGCGCACACGCGCCAACTGGTCAACCAGTTCCTGGCGGAGCTCGACGGGGTCGACCAGAACGCCAACGAGGGCGTCCTCGTGCTGGCCGCCACCAACGCGCCCTGGTATGTGGACCCGGCGTTCCGCCGACCCGGCCGACTCGACCAGCCGGTGTTCGTGCCGCCGCCCGACGCGGCGGCCCGCGCGGCCATCCTGCGCATCCTGTGCCGCGACAAACCACTCGCCGAGATGGACTTCGACGCGGTGGCGCGGGTGACCGAGCATTTCGTCGGCGCCGACCTGAAAGGCGTGGTGGACCGGGCGGTGGAGGCCAAACTCCACCAGTCGCTCAGCGCGGGCCGTCCCATCCCGCTGTTGACCGCCGACATACTGGCCGCCGCGCAGGGCATGCGGGCCACCGCGGTCCGCGAGTGGATGGCCACCGCGCGCAACTACGTGATGCACGCCAACGACTCCGGCGCCTGGGATGAGCTGCTTCCCTGGATGAAGACGACGTGGTGACGGCCCCCGACCCGGTGCGGCGGGCGTGGACGCTGCTGGAGATGCGCCGCCCGGCCGAGGCCGAGCGGGAACTGCGCGGCGTGCTCGCCCAGGACCCGCACCACGTCACCGCGCACTCCTACCTGGGGCTCGCCCTCGTCCAGCAGGGCAACGCGGCCGAGGCCGTCGCGATGGCGAACGAGGCGGTACGGCTCGCGCCCGACCTGTGGTTCGCCCACTACATGGCCGGAGACATCCACTACCGCGCCGACCGGCCCGACGCCGCGATCGCCGCGGCCAAGGCGTCCCTGGCCCTCCAGCCCGATTACGCGCCGACCTGGAGCGTGCTGGCCCGAGCGCACCTGGCGAAAAGCGAATGGGCCGAGGTGGCCGAGGCGGCACGCCGCGGCCTGGCCATCGAACCGGAGAACTCCGTTCTGGTGAGCCTGCTGGCGCTGGCCCTCACCAAACTCGGGGAGGCGGAGGAGGCCAAGGCCGCCGCGGCGCACGCCGTACGGCTGAACCCGGAGAGCGCCACCGCGCACCTGGCGTACGGCCGCGCGGCGCTGGCCTTCGGCGACCCTCGCGGCGCGGCGGACGCCTTCCGCGAGGTGCTGCGGCTCGACCCCGGTTTCGACCAGGCCAGGGACCTCCTCGTGGCCGCGCTGAAGCAGCGCAACCCGGTCTACCGGGGGCTCGGCCGGCTCACCGGGCGGTTCCGGGGCGGGCGGCTCGTGTTCCTGCTGCCCGCGATACCTCCGCTCATCGTCGTCTTCATTCTCGTCGCGCTGCTGCACTGGGCGGCGTGGGTCACCGAGGCGTGGACCACGCTGCGCCTGGCCCGGGCCAAGGCCACCCGGCTGCTCTTCGAGAACGTCGAAGCCCGCGTGTCCGCGCTCTGCTGCGGGCTGGTGGTCGCGGGCGCGGCCGTGCTCGGGCTCGGGGTGGCGCTCGGCCTGGAGGCCGTGGGCACCGCGGGCGTGGCCGTCATGGCCCTGGTCACGCCCGTGCAGGAGGCCGCGCACACCGGCTCCGCCCGAGGGCGGAAGGCCCTCTACGGCTGGGCGGGCCTCCTCACCGTGACCATCGCCGCGGCCACGGCCCTCGGGTCGGCGTCCGCGGCGCTGCTGAGCGTGTACGCGGGGTTGGCCACGATCTGGATCGCGGGAGGTGTACGGCGAGTGCTCGGCCGTGGCGGGCAGGCGGCCTGAGGTCGTGAGGTCGTGAGGTCGTGAGGTCGTGAGGTCGTGAGGTCGTGAGGTCGCCGGCGTAGGGGCCTTGTCGTCTAGCCGATGGTGTCGCCCACGACCCCATCGGTCTGGCCGACCCAGAGGTCGTCGTCCTCGCGGAGCCAGGTCGACGATTCGCGCTCCTGTGCTTCGCCGCCGGGGCCTGCGCCCATGCCGCCCATCGGCATGAACGGCATGGCGCCCATGCCGTTCGCACCGCCCGGCACACCGGCTCCCGCCGTACGGGCCCCGGGGGTTCCTTGGCCGCCGGGCGAACCGCCGTAGCCACCGGTACCCCCACCGGCACCGCCGGCACCGCCGCTGGTCGCGGGCATGCCGGGGGCGATGCCGGGTGTCACGGCCGGGATGGACGTGGCCGGGATGGACGTGGCCGGGATGGAGGACGTCGGGATGGAGGACGTCGGGACCTGGCCGATGGGGACGGAGGATGCGGGTGCCGGCGGGAAGGTCGGGACGGCCGCCGAAGGCTGGCCGGCCAAGGCGGTGGTGTCGTTCGGGTCGGTGACCCGGGGGACCTGCCCGGTGCCGGGGGTCGCGCCGCTCGGATCCGGCGTGGGCGTGGAACCCGGTGCGGGTACGGCGGGAGCCGACGAACCGGCCGTGTCCCCCGCCCCGGGCACACCTGGCACATCGGGCATGTCGGGGGTGCCTGATCGGCCCGCGCCGACCGATCCGGCACCGGCACCGCCCGCACCGCTGCCCGTGCCACCGACACCGCCGGCACCGCCGGCACTGCCGGCACTGCCGGCACTGCTGGACGGGTCAAATGCCGCCGGGCTGTACGGCGAGGAGCCGCCGGGGGAAGACCCTCCGGGTACGGCACCGCCGCCGCCCGCCGCCGAGCCGTACGCAGTCGAGTCGCCCCCGCCGAGCCCGCCGGTCTTGCCGCCCCCGGCCGGTGTCGCCGTGAAGGGGGCACCCTCAGGGGTCGACAGCTTGGGCAACTCCTTGTGCACTTCCGAGGGCAGGAGCTCGTAGGTGTCGATCAGATCTCTGTTGAGCAGAGCCAGGTGCTTGCCGGCCAGTTCGTCCGGCGAGCCGAACTGCGTGCCGCCGCCCATCACGCGGTAGTTGGAGGGGATGCTGTCGTCCATGGTGGACCCCCCGGCGCTCCAGCTTTGGGCGAGCGCTCCCAAATCCCAGC
Organism: Sinosporangium album; assembly: GCF_900100605.1. Classification (GTDB taxonomy): domain Bacteria; phylum Actinomycetota; class Actinomycetes; order Streptosporangiales; family Streptosporangiaceae; genus Sinosporangium; species Sinosporangium album. The sequence goes on from NZ_FNCN01000010.1 coordinate 107,462, forward strand.
CCTCGTCGTTCACGAACCGCTGGTGTTCCGGCAGGACGTTCCTGCCGAGGTGCTCCAGCGGCCGGCCCATGTCGAAGAGGCGGTTCTGCAACTCGCGGACTGTGGCGTGCAGCAGCCGGAGAGCCTTCTGGGCCTCGACCGACGCCTTGCCCTCCCAGCATGACGCGAGCTTCACGCTGATCTCTTCGAGGTCGTACTGAAGCTTGTACATCACGCCGCCGGCGTCGACGTAGGCGTTGCCCGCCTTCTCGATCCGCTTCGGGTCGAGCAGTTGGATCAACTGCTTGACCTGGGCGACGCTCCTGCCATCGTCGTCGACCCCCATGTCGGGACAGATGGCCTTGATGAGATGAGTTTTCTTGTCCCCGTTGTCTGCCACATTTACCCCTTGCCGAGGTTCGCCTGACCTGCCCTGTCGTAGATGCCCGCGCCGACCTCGATCAAGGAGACAACCGCCTTCAAGCGGGCGGCGACATCGGTGTAGACCTGGGTGAACTCACGGTTGGCGTCCTTCAGCGTGTCGAAGAAGGCGCTGCCTCCGTTCCAGCGGTCGACCCCCTTGACCAGGGAACCCTGGTCGGAAAGTTCGGTGTTGGCCGCGAGGTGGCTCAGCGACCCGGCACCCGACCCCTCCAGCGCCTTCAGCATGACTTCGAGCTCACCGGCGATCTTCTTGAGTTTGTCGGCACTGTAGACGACTTCATCGCGTTCGGCCGTCAGGCCGGGCCAGTCCGACTCCAGGCTCCAGCCCCCGTAGCCGGCGGGCACATCAGCAGCATCCGCCACAACATCTCCCCGTGAACGACAGAGCACAGAGACTAGCGAAAGGGAGGCAAACCGTACAGAAACATCTTGGATCGCTCGATTGCACTTCTAAGCTGTCTCAACAATCCGCGTGAAGGGAGTGACGTGCAGACCCGCAAGGATCTCTACCAGGCACACCGGCTGATGGTGCAGCGCATGGGCATGGCACTCCTCCAGGGTGAACCCGACGTGCCTGAGTCCCCGATGCGCCGCCAGAACGTGGCGATGTTCAGCGGAGTGCTCATCGCCGTACTCATCGTGGCGGGCTTCGGGATCTGGGGGCTGCTGAAACCCGGCAACGCCACCAAACTCGAAGAGCCAGGGCAGCTGCTGATCGAGGAGGAGACCGGCGCCGCCTACGTCTACAGCCAGGAGCGGGGACAACTGCTGCCCGCCGCCAACTACGTCTCCGCGCGGCTGCTACTCGACGCGAACCAGGTGAAAGTGCGCAACGTGACCGCGGCCTCGCTCGCGGCCTTCAGACGCGGCCCGACAGTGGGCATCGCGGGCGCACCGGACTCGCTGCCCGCCAAGGACAAACTGGTCAAAGGCCCGTGGTCGGCCTGCATCGCCGACGGGCCCGCCCAAGTGAACGGGCGCAAGACGTACGTCACACTGGTGGGCGGGCAGGACGTCGGCGGCCGGCCGGTCGGCGGGGCGGCGATAGCCGTACGCGACGACCAGAGGCAGGCGTGGGTGCTGTGGAACGACCGCCGCATGCGGATCAGCGCCGACGGGCTGCGCTCCCTCGGCGCGACAACGCAGCGCAACGTGCCCGCGACATGGATCAACGCCATCCCCGAAGGCCCCGAGTTCCGGGCGCGCGGCATCGCCGACCGAGGCCGCAAGGTGCCGGGCGCGGGCAAAGTCGGCCAGGTGTTCAAAGCGCCCGCCGCCGCGGGCGCCCCCGAACGCTGGTATGTCCTCCTCCAGGATGGCTACGCCCAGATCACCGTCACCGAGGCCAGACTGCTGCTGGACGACAAGCAGACGAAACGCGCATACGGCAGCGAGCGCGTGGCGCCGATCGACATCGACACGGCCACGGCCAACGCCACCGTGTCCAAGCAGCAGGCGAACACCGGGCTCCCCGCCACCATGCCCCAACTGATCACCCCGCCGTCCGCCTCACCGATCTGCGCGGTCTACGCCGACACCCAGAAAGGCTCCATGAAAGCCACCCTGGCCGTCGGCGGCACCATGACCGTCCCCGCCCCGAGGACCGGCGGCGGCACCGGCAAACTCGACCAGGTCGTCCTGCCTCCCGGCACGGCCGCCGTCGCCGGACGGCTACCGGGCGAGAACCTCGCCTCGGCGATCAACACGTACTTCCTCATCACCGACCAAGGCCGCCAGTTCCCCCTCAAGACACCCGAAGTCCTGGAGAAACTCGGCTACGACAGCGCGTCCGTCGCCCCGGTCCCCGGCAACCTGCTCGACCTGATCCCCCAGGGACCCGTGCTCGACCCCGCCGCCGCGCTCGCCCCGATCCAGCAGTGACACCACGAGCGCCGAGCCCGCCCGCGCCACGCGCGCCGAGCCCGCCCGCGCCACGCGCGCCACGCCGTACGGCACAGCCCGCCCGGCCCCACCCGCCGCACGCGTCCCCCTCCATCCAGGGGGACGCTCCTCGGGCGCCGCGGCGCCCCGCCGTCACGGCGCCTCGTAGCCGTCCCGGTAGATCTCCATCTCCTCCAGCAGCCGGGCCCTGGTGAAAAGCTTCGGGTTGGCGAAGTAGGCCGCCCGCCCGTCCGGCGTCCAGAAGGCCGAGGCGGGCACCTCCCCCGCCTCCGGCGGCAGGAACTTCAGCACCTCCCGCAGAGCCTCACTGGCATACACCCAGTTCAGCGTGTCGCCCTCGACGAACGCCCGCGTGGCGTACTCCGAGGCGACCCTCGCCCACTGGCCCGCGTCGAGCAGCTCCGACGGCCCCACCCCGAACCGCGCCCCCGCGTCCCGGGCCGCCGCCTCATCGGCGTAGGGCACCTCGACCTCGAACGTGTCGTCGACGACCACCGCCCACGACTCCGCGTCCTCGCGGAGGGACGTGTCCACGGCCCCCCGCCTGCTCGTGATGTAGATGCTCGCCTCGGCGAGCGTCCTGGCGCGCTCCACGCGCTACCCCTCCTCGTCTTGCCGCTTGTCCTGAGGCGCGTCCTCGCCTTGCCGCTTGTCCTGAGGCGCGTCCTGACCTCGGTCCTGAGACGCGTCCTGATCCGGGGCGGGGCTCTGGTCGGGGCGCGGGGCCCGGTTCAGTTCCCGGTGCAGGTCAAGGTAGGTGTCGCGAACGACTTCGAGCCGCTCGCGGCGGAACCGCCCCGGCTCGACCTCGCGGAACTCCACCCCGCGTTCCGTCCAGAACCCGTGGTCGGGCACCCGCTCCTGGTCCTCGGGGATGAACTTGAGCACCTCCTCAACGGCCGCGCGCGCCATCGACAGCGCGTGGCCGGCGTTCTCCGCGTCGGGCGGCACGTTGGAGGCGACCCGGTCGGACACCAACAGCCACTCCCCCGCGTCGAGCAGTTGCGAGGGTTCGGCTCCGCCGTACGTGGGCCAGCCCTTCGGGAACGTCTCGCGGTTGGGCAGTGCGAACGTGTATTCGCGTTCGGCTCCGCATTCCGCGCAGGCGCCGCCGTAGCGGGCGGCGAGCCCCCCGGCGTCGGTGATCGTGCTCTTCTCCCAGTCGGTCTCCATCGAGCCGCACTCGCACGGGTGCAGGTCGAGGTAGAGGAGGGCTTCGTCGCGTGTGCGCGCCACGGGATATGTCACCTTCGTCAACCTACCTACAGGAACGGCGAGCCCACTAGGGTGACGGCCCATGAACGCCTCCAGCCCGTTCGAGGAAGCGCTGTTCAAAGCCCACGCCGGCGACGACTTGACGTTGTGCCTGGCGCTGCTGCGTGAGGCCGACTTCGCCTTCCCGATCGACGTGAACGCCGCACATGTCGCATGGCCGGCCTTCGACGGGCCGGACCGCACATGGATCCTGGCCTTCACCTCGGCGGAGGCCATGCGGACCGTGACAGGGCTTGAGCACCACCGGATCGTGTCCCTGGTGGAGCTGGCCGCGGGCTGGCCCGACCTCGCCTTCGGGCTGGCGGTCAACCCGGGCCTGCCGGTCTCGTTCCATCTGGAGTCGGGCACGGTCGCCCGGCTCGCCGTTCCCACCTTGGAGCAGGACCACGCGGCGGGCCACGCCGTACCGACCGTGCAGATGCTGCTGCGCCCCAGGGACATCCCGACCCTGCTGGCGAGCGAGTCGCCTCGGGTCTCCGGCTACTGCCACCACGCGATGGACGTCGAGCACGTCGCGACGCCTTCCCTGCTGACCGACGCCCTGTTGCGCGACGAGGCGCTCACCGAGCAGGGCTCGGTCAACATCCTGCGCTGGCCCGCCGCCGGACCGGTCCTCTACCGCACGCCGTACGGCGGGCCGCACGGCTGGGCCGAGGAGGAGGAGCCGTTCACCGGCATGGGCCTGGCGCCGAACGTGAACCACGTCATCCGGGAGTACAAGGTCGACGGCGTCGGCCTGCCGTACGGCAGCGAGATCGTGGAACTCACCGCCGACGGCGAGGAGATCCTGCAGGCCAGGTTCGAGCATCGGGTCGGCGGGCGGTGGCACGGCTACCGGGCGCGGTGGCGGGACGGCGAGCACGACGTCCTGCCCGAGCTGCGCGAGGGCCGCTGGTGGGTACGGCTGGGCGACGGCACGGCGGTCCCCGCCGAGGAGTGCGAGGAGCTCCGGTTCGTCACAGCCGTCTGCGAGTGGGCGGGGGCACCGTTCCAGGTGGTGGACGAGCGGGATGGGGAACTGCTGCTGGAATACACCGGCGGGCGGGTGTCGGTCGCCCGTGACCTGGGGCTGGAGCGGGTCGACCGGGGGGTTCACCGGCGCTGGACGGCGGAGGACGAGATCAGGGGGCTTCGGGAACACACCGTCACTGTGGATTTCAGGTAACGCGAAAGTTAACTTTCAACTCTTCCGAAAAAATGGTTGTTCTTGATAGCTTTCGCCCCAGTAGCGCCGGACTGGGGGAGCGACTACGTGGATTACACCGATGCTGCCGGTTTACAGGCTTATGCCGATGAGCTGCGCTCTGCCTTCATGAAGATGCAGGGTGAGGCCAGAACCCTGCACCAACAGGCCCGTGCCATCCAGGTCACCGAGACCTCACGGGACGGCCTGGTGTCGGCGACCGTGGGCGTGCGGGGCGACCTGATCAGGCTTGACCTCGACCCTCGCATATTCCGACGGCCCGACGCGCGCGGCCTGGCCGACACGATCACCGAGACCCTGCGGCGGGCGAGCGCCAAAGCCGCCGACGCCGTCGTCGAACTCTTCGAACCACTGGCGCCGGCCGAGCAGGTGCGGGCCCAGCTCGACGGTGACCTCGACGCCATGATGGGCCACCTCGCCGACCAGATGGCTGGAAAGAGGCCCCGCCATGGCGAACAAACCTGACCTGCGCGTCGCCAAGCCCATCGCCACCGGCCTGGCCCAACTGGAGGCAGCGGGCACCGGCCTCGCCAACCGCTGGCCCGCCATACGAGACCGCATCCGCGCGCTCAGCGCGGCCGAGCCGTGGGGCGACGGGGCGGAGGCTACGTCGTTCCTGACGAACTACCTGGCGAACGGTGGGCCCGACGGACTGCTTCACGAGACGGACAGACTCGTCAAGCAGGTCGGCGACCTCGCCCCCCGCATGCGTACGACGATCGCCAACACCTTGAACGCTGACGCGGCGAACGAAGCGTCGCTGCGCAAAATTTAACCGGAGCGGGACGCCGTGGCGGCAGGAAAACCCAATGTCAACACCACAACCCGCACCACCGGCGAGGACTTCGCCGTCCCCACGACCAACATCCGGCCACCGTGGGAGACCGAGGCCCTGCCCGACTGGGTCGACTACTTCCTGATCCCGCTGCTCGCATCAGGACAGAGCTTTCCGAAGGAGAAGGCGAACGAGAAGCTCTGCGGAGAGCTCTGCCTCGCGTGGGTGGAGATGCGGAACCTGCTGCTGGAGCCGCTGGAACTGACCGGCACCGCCGTCAAGACGATCTCGGACGCCTGGGACTCCCCCGTCAAGCCCGACGCGTTCGCACGGATCGCCGAACACTACGACGACAAGACCGGGCTGCTGGCCAAGGCCGCCGCCGCCAACTCCTACGCGGCGCAGACCGGCTACTACGCCCAGGAGCTGCAGTACACCAAGCTCACGATCATCATCACGTTCTGGATCACGGTCAGCGCGATCTTCATCGCGCTTCTCGCGGCCGTCGCCAACCCGTTCGTCGCGAGCACGGTCACGTTACTCGCCCGGATAGGCGTCGTCCGCATCGCACAGCTCCTCCAGCGCCTCGCCACGGCCGCGGCCCGCCCCCTGTCCGGCGCGTGGGGCCGCGTCACCAGCCTGGCCAACGCCAGGAACGCCGTGTATTTCAAGGAACTGTTCGAAGAGACCGAAGAGATCCTCGCCGACGCCGGCGCCCAATGGAAGCAGATGCAGCTCGGCACCCGCGACCGCTGGGACTGGCAGAAGACTGGGGCCGCCGCAGTCGGCATGGTCGCCGGCACGCTGGTCGGCACCAAACTGGGCGACCGGACATCGCGCCTGGCGAACAGCCTGCCCGGCATCAGCCACCTCAACCGCCGCGCCGGTGACGCCCCCGGCGTGGCCAACGCGTTTCGCCGCTTCCCCGGGCGGGCTCTGGGCACCGGCCTGAACAACATGGTCGCCTCGCCGGTCGGCAGCGTCCTCGCCAACGGGCTGGTCTACGGGCAGTGGTCACCCCCCACCGCCGAGTCCTACTACGGCGGCTTCGCCGCAGGCGTCGGAAGAACCAACACCATCGCGCCCACCAACGTCAGCGTCGTCACGGCGCCGTTCAGACTCGTCTCCGCGCTGGCGGCGGCCGGGAACACGACACCCGGCGGGTCTGGGCCCGGGGCACCTGGGTCGGGGTCGCCGGGATCGGGGTCGGGGTCGCCCCGCCCCACCGGTCCGATGCCGCCCGCCGCGGCCTCTCCCGCCGCCGCACCGGCCCTCGCCGGAGTCGGCACGACGGCCGGCGCCACCTCCGACCTGCGCCAACCGGCCGGTGTGGGAGCCCGCTCCGGCGGAGTGCAAGTCGCCGACACCTCATCCCCCGGCCTCGCCGGCCTACGCGACGCGCAGGCGAGAGCCGACCAGGACACGAGCAGGAACGGCCAGCCGAACGACGCGGGCCGACGCGCCCCCCAGAGCGGCGACACTCCCGCGAGCCAGGCCAACGGCGACAGCGCACGCCGTACGGCACCTTCGAGCACCCCGGACGCGACCCCGCCCAAGGCCGACGCCCCGGCCACCCAGAACGGCCGCACCGCACAGGACACCCAGCAAGCAGGCCAGAACGGCCGCACCGCGACGGACACCCCCGCGGCCCAGAACGGCCGCACCGCGACGGACACCCCGGCGGCCCAGAACGGCCGCACCGCGACGGACACCCCGGCGGCCCAGAACGGCCGCGCCGGGTCCGACACCCAGGCCGCCCAAGAGGCAGGCCAGAACGGCCGCGCGAGTGATAGTCGGCCGGTCGCCGACGCAGGCCAGAATGGCCGCGCCGCGACGGACCCCGGCCGGACCGGCGACAGCCCGACGGCGCAGAACACCTCGGCCGCCCGCGAGACCACGCCCGCCGCCCAGAACGCCGGCGCCCGCCAGGCTTCGCCAACTCCGCAGGCCACCCCCACCGGCCAGGCCGACACCACGCCGACGACCGCCGACAACGGCCGCCAGACCCGCTCCGCCGACACAGCCACCCCGTCTGCGCCCATCCCGATCACTCCCGCCCACGCGGTCGTCTCACCCACGCCCACAACCGCCACCTCGGACAACGACCGTGCCGACCGGCGGGACCCCGCCAACGTCCTGCTCTCCCGCTGGGTTCGTGACGCACATCAGAGCGACTTCGACGTCGTGTACGGCCGTACACTCCCCGGCTCCAAACTGAGAGGCTCCGGCCGTCCGGACGACCGGTCCGACGTCACGGTCGACGAGGTCAGGGCCAGGTTCAACACCGAAGCTCTCCGCTCCGAACTCGGCGTGGACGACTGGCGTTGGGTCAACGCCGACACGCTTGTCGTCACCACCCCCACCCTGGGCGAACAGTACTTCCGCCTCGAAGTGGGCCACGTCATCGACGAACGGACCGGCCGCACACGGGTGCGCGCGGGCACCAGGGACAACCCCCATCGGGTACGGCTGGCGCCCCGCATCCCCGCCGAACAGCTGACCAGGGCTCTCATGCACGAGGTCAGCGACGCCCTGCAGCGCAGGGCGGAACCCCGAGACGCCCGCAGCGCGCTCGCACGCCTGGCCCCGGGTCGCTTCAGTGACCGACTCGGCGGCAGCCTTGGCCGCCGCGACGAGTGTCTGACGGCGCGCGAACGCGACCGCGCGTTCCTCGCCAGGCGCGTGGACAACTCCACCACCGAATCAGAGCGGCAAGAGTGGCGTGGTGAACTCGACATCGTCGACAGTCACCTGACCGAACTCGGCCATCCCCCGTCCTCCTCACCCGAACCAGTGCGGAACGTCGGCCGTTCCCTCACCGACCTCGAGGCGCGGCACGCCGCCGAGCAGGACGCCGTCGCCGCGCTGCGGCGCACCCTGCGCGGCCAGGTCGCGGAGCTCCACCATGCCGCGGAGGATCTGGGCGAGCTCGCGGCGAACGCGAACGCCAACTCGGCCCGTCTGCTCGCGAGGGCGATGGCGGCCCTGAGGGCCGGCGACAACGCCCGGTACGAGGAGCTGTCCAGTAGGTCGGAAACGCTGGCCCGGGCCGCCACGTCCTACGACTCGGCCGGCATGGAGGCGGAAAAGGCGCGGCTCGCCTACGAAAGAGCCCTCGATCAGGGCACCGGGCGCCCGGATGTCGTCCAGATCATGAGGGCTCAGGAGGCCCACGCCCAGTATCGCCGCGTCCTGCAGCACGAGGCGCTGCCGTACCGGCTGATCAACGAGAGACCTGCGGCGGTGAACGGGCGGGACACTTACGCGGACAGGCTCAGGCAGGCCTCGTCCGACGTGCTGCGGCTGTCGCACAGGAACCTCGACGCGGCCAGGTCTGTTGGGGAGGGCCGCAACGACGGCGGCCGGTTCCTCACAGCCGCCGACATCTACTCCGAGGCTGCGTCCACGGCCCGGCAGGCGTCGAAGGCCTACCGCACCTCGGTCGAGGCCCACACCCCCGCCAACCGGGACGCCGCGCTCAAACGGGCCGACAACCTGGAGCTACGGTTCCGTCAGCTCATGTCGGACGCGCTGGCCACCGCGGACACACGGGTCGCCGATGCCGTCAGGCGGCTGGACACGGCACGTGATGGACGGCAGGAAGCGGCCTCACTGCTCAGGCAAGCGCTGGTACGGCAGGCCGACGCGTACAGCGCGGCGGCTGAGAGCCACGGCGAGTCGACCACGGCCTACTACACGGCGGCGCGGCAGGCGTCCGAGTGGGGCGCGGAGGTCGCCGCGCGCGGCGACCTGAACGCCGCCCTGCGGTACGCCAACACCGCGCAGGAACTGAACCTGCACGCCGAGGCGCATAACCAGGTGCGACGGCACGCGGCCGGGACACGCCACGCATATGAGCGTGCCGTGGACGCGGTACGCGCCGTCGACATCGACGGCGTCGACCCCGCTCATCTCGCGGAGCGGGTCCGCGCGGCCGAGGAGCGCCAGCGCCGCTACGAGGCGGCGCTGGCCACCGCGCCGTCGGCCTCGCCGCCACCGGCCATCCCACCGCGACCCACCGTCCCACCCCAGCCCGCCTACCCACCGAAACCGTCCGCGCCACCGAAACCGTCCGCGCCGCCGCGACCCACCGCACCACCACAGCCTGCCTACCCACCGCGACCCACCGCGCCGCCGAAACCGGCCATCCCACCGCGACCCACTGTCCCACCCCAGCCCGCCTATCCGCCGCCGCCGGCCTATCCGCCCGCGCCCACCGCGCCGCCCGCCATGACCGCGTGGCAGCGCGTGCGGGAGGCGGCGGACCGGCTCAGCCGGGACGAAGGGCATGCCGCCACGATGGCGATCAGGCATGCGGAACACGCGGAGAACGCGAGGAGGGAGGCCGCCGAGGAGACCGGGAAGGCGCAGGTCGCCGCCACGAAGCACAAGGACACGGACCATGCGGAGCGTTCGCGCCGCCACATGGCCGAGGCCGACAAGAAGGCGACCGACGCCGCTCGCCACGACCGCCTGGCGGCGGGGTACCGGGCGATGCGGGACGCGGCCGAGCAGGCTCACAAGGACGCGGTGGCGCTGCTGGCCGCGTTGAACCGCGACACCTCCTCAGTGGAGGCCGGCCGGGCGCGCCAGACGTACGCGGCGTCCCGCGCCGCGTTCGAAGCGGCGCGCGACGCCGCACTGCCGCCGCAGGTGGCGCAGCGCATGATGTTCCTGGACGGAAGGCTCGCCAACCTCGACGCGTCGACCAAGGCGCTCAACGATCTGCTGGCGCGGCATGGAGTGGCGCACCGATACACGCGGGAGGAGTTGGACGGCGAGATCCACAGAAACTTCCGACGGGTGATGTCGGAGGGCGGGGGACGCATCCGGCTGCCGGGCGGGAACGGCACGATCGTCGAGGTCAAGCTGCACCTGGCCGACCTCAGCGAGGTCGCCGATCCGCCGTACAACCACTCGGAGAGCATCACCGGCGGTTTCCAGGAGGGCGGCGGCTCGGTCTCCCGCGCCCACCAGACGTCCCGCGGCCTCAGCGGCGGTCTCAACCTGGTCCAGGTTATTCGCCCCCTCCTGCAGCTGAAGGGCGTGATACTGCCGAAGTTCCTCGCGATGGACGTGAACGCCGGGCAGGGATGGAGCCGGTCGGCGAAGATCAGTACGGAAGAGCGCTTCACGCGGGGTGGTGTCGCGGCGCTGCGTGGTCCCACGTCGATGTGGGAGTGGGCGCAAGTGACCTTGGAGATGCGGGTCCTGGCCGACGGGCAGTGGTCCGATCCGGTCCGCGTGACCGGCCCGGAGGCGCAGCGGGGGTGGATCTGGCACCCCCTTCTTGAGCATGCTCCCCGGGAGGTGGTGTATCTACCCGAGGCTCTTCGGCGGCCGGGGCCGTTCCCTGACCACATGCTGCGGGATTTCACCGGCCTCCAGGAGTTGGCCGACGCGGTGGCGGACCGTCTGAACGCGCCGGTCGGCGATCCGAGGCGCACCCAGGTGGACCTCCTGGTGGTCGAGGAACTGCGCAACATGCTGGCTCCCGCGATCAACAATGCCCAGGGTTACACGCGTCCCATCCTGTCCGAGGGCGAGCAGACGGAGAGTCTGACGCTGAAGGTGACTCCGCACCTCGCCTCGGCCGTCCCCGTCGGCACCGCCTCCGACCGTGTGTTCTGGGAACGCGTCACCGTCGGCTTCACGAGGTCGGCTGAGGAGACCGCGACCACCGGGTCCCGGAACTACGGCGTCTCGGTAGCAGTCCAAGGGCTGCCCTCTGACGTGGCCAGGGCGTCGACCGGGTACAACCGCCCCACGTCGACCACCACCGTGGACAGCGCGGGCGGGACGGCGATCCAGCCGGACGTTCTACGCAAGGCCGGCTACACGCAGTTCTACGTGATGGACGTGGACGTCGCGGCGACGCTCGGGAAGGTCGGCGGCCCGACGTTCCAGCCGATCGTCCAGCGCAGCCAGGTGCTGGTCGCGCTCTCCGTCGAGGAAGCCCTCGCACTCGGGTTGCCGGTGGACCGTGACGCGGTCGCCGGTCGGCGACCGGACGGCACCGTGGTGCTCCGCGGCGAGGACCCCCGCGTCGAGGCTCCGGACGGGCGACTCGGCCGGCCGGCGCTCTGGCTGGGCGACGGGGACGGGCAGACGCGGGGCCTCGGCCCCGGGCTGGTCAAGAAGGTCACCGACGCGGAGAAGCTCTTCGCCGAGACCAAGGCGAAATTGCAGGCACGAGGGCTGATCGCCCCGGAGGTCGACGGGGTCCCGCAGTACGACGCGGATCCTCTGAAGGCGCAGGCCCAACGGATCAACGCGGAGCGTCTCGACGGCCTGCTCCCGATGGGAAACCAGGAGTCGGCGGCCGGCGAGCGGCTGGCCATCGACTACAACATGGCCGCACAGGACGGCGTGGAGATCCCCCTGGTCTCCTATGAGAAGGGCCGAGGGGTCGCCTATGAAACCCTGCGCGTACGGCTCACGCAGGACTGGCAGTCCTTCGTCTACCAGGGCAGGTCATCCGATGTCGTCGTCGTGCTCTACATCGGCTCGGACGGCTCGACCCGGGTGGTGTCCAAGTCCCGAGCGCACGTCGCACGCGCCGATGCCGGTCTCAACGGCAAGGTCGAGGGCGCGGGCGTCAGCGCGGGCGCCGGAGTGAGCCGGCGCGGAGCCACGACGCACACCACCGCGGAGAGCGTGATCGTCAACGGGGTCACGCTGGTCGAGGGCGAAGCCGTGGCAGGCGCGCTCAACCATACGGCGCAGGTCGACCTGATCAGCGCCGACGGCTCTCGAACCCCGCTCGCCGAAGGGAGGGGCACTGCCGAGCTTCTGATGCTCGCCGGCACACTTCCCTACGCCGACGATCAAGGCACTGCGCGCGAGCCGGGTCCTGCCCACTCGACGTCGCAGGAGATGCTGCGCAGGGCCGTCGTCATCCACGCGGATATGAACAACCTGGCCGAGGCTCTAGCCGACAAGGCCCCCCACCCCGTCCCCCGCAGCGGACCTCATTGGCAGCGTCTGTCCAACGAACTGTCCCACCGCTGGATCGTCGCCCATCCCGAGCTGCTCTTCCTCACCCACGAGACCACCATGGAGGTCGACCGGCCCCTGCTGGGCAGGACCACCGTGCCCGCCTCCGTACGGCTGGCGCCCGGTGAATCGCGCTTCCATGGCGTTGTGAACGCGGTCGTCGCCGACGGCAACCTCACCATGCGCAAGCGCGAATCCTCGGCCGCGAAGACCACCGCCCACGCCGCGGATGCCGGCTCCGGAGCGACGGTCGACGGGCAGGGCGGCGACGGCAAGTTGACGGCGTCCACGTCGGTGACGAAGAGCAGGGCGGAGAACGACATCGGCGGCGCCGAGCGCCTCCTCGTCAGCGATAAGAACTACGCCTTCAGCATGGACGTCGCGATCCACGGCGACATCGACGGCAAGGTCGTGACACACAACGGCCAGATGATCTATCTCGTGTCGGAGTCGGACGCGCTCGAAAGCTGGACGAAGGGGGAAACCCAGCTTCCCGGTCACCAACTCGCCGACGTAGCGGAACGCCTGCTGAACGGCACCCTCAAGCTCGACCGCCGGATCGCGGTGAAGTTCGCCCAGCAGTACCTGAAGCAGTTGAAGGCAGCGGCGGACAGCGCACCCGAGGGGCACACGCGAAAGCGGTTCGCCGAAGTTCTCATCAAGCTTTTTCCCGACGCGCAGGCGATCCGGGCGGTCGGCAGCGGCCTGTGGACCGGAATGCTGAGAAACGTTCGCAAATTGGAGGCCAATCCGCCCCGGGTGACTCTGCCGCAGAGCTACACGGACAGCGTCAGCATGAGCGGCGTGCAGAGGACCAGGCTGCGTGTCAAGAACGGCAGCGACACCGAGGTCGACCTGGTCACGGCTGTCAGGTGGGCGATCGACGACCTTGTTCCGGGCGGCCTGGCCCAGAACCCGGAGGTGCGGCGCACGCTGGCGCTTCAATTCGCCCATAGGCGCTGGTGGAACCAGCTCAGGGACATGACCGACCCGGACACACCGCCGACGGCGTACAGCCTGCGAATCGGCAACGTGACCGAAGAGATCGACGTCACCATCAGGGCGAAGCTCCGCGCCCCCGTTGAGAAGGGCGGCATTGGTGACGCGGTCGCCCTCATCGAACAGCGGTACGGCTACCAGCAGGAGACCGTCGGCGAGTCCGTGAACACCGGTCTGGGCGCGAGCGTCGGAGGCACGGTCAGCGGCGGAGGCGGCGCCGTGAACACCGACCGCAACCACACCGGCTCCAACTCCCGCAGCGACCAGCGTATCGACCTCCAGCGATGGGCGGCCTTCGACTTCACGCGCGTCGTGCAGGAGATGGACATCGAGATCATCGTCCAGCGCCGGAATGACCCGCGCCACAAAGCCTCGGTCATCCTCACCGGCGAGCTGGAGAGAGTCGTCCCCGCCGTGCTGGCGACGCCTGAGAGCGCGTCCAAACCTGTGGAGCCCGTCCGGCCCGACCCGCGCGCCCATGAACTGGGAAGGGGATTCCAGACTCAGATCACCACCGCGAACGGCCTCGTCGACGTCGTCGCCGACGGCCTGAAGGGGGTGCTCGGCTCCCGCTTCGATGAGGCGGAGCGCCGTACGATGGCCCGCCAGCTGACCGGCGAACGGCGCGACGACGCCTTCCGGCACATGACCCATGAGCAGGGGCGCCGCGTCTACTCGGCCCATCGTGGCGACGATGTAGTGACCGTCTATGTCCGTGCGACTCCTTCCGAGCCCCACGTGGTCGCGAGGGGCATGCCGGAAGTCGAGACCGGCGATGTCGCCCGCCGCGCCTTGACGGAGGGCGTGTCCGCCGGACACGGCCGGTTGACACCGGTCGGTCGCAACGCGAACGTCGCCCTCCCTCCGTTCAAGGTCGGCGTCAGCGGAGGCGAACAGGTCGGCGACGGGATCTCCACGGGATACGGCGGCCGCGACGAGAACACGCTCTTCGTCAAAGGCGACTCCTCGCTCGTCACCTGGCAGGTCCTCTACGAGGTGCTCATCGAGGTGACGACCGACGGGGGGAGACAGGTCAAGGAGAGGTTCGTCCTCCCCCGCACGGTCACGGGCGAGGCCACCGTCGTCATGTCGGACCACGCCCTGAACGAAGCGCTGGCCACCGCGGAGCGCACACCGCCGACACGGCCGGACTGGCCCGAAAGCGCCGCCGCCCCGGGCGGCAAGCCGATCTCCCTGGCGGACGTGCTGGCCGGGCAGGCCGACCAAGCCCTCACGTCGAGGGCGAAAGCCGGACGCGTCATCACCCTCACGGCCGACCTCCCGGGCCGACCGTACGGCCAGATCGACCAGGCCCGGTTGATCGCACGCCAGTATGGGGTCGAGGTGCTGATCGGCAACTACCGGGCCTACCCGAACGGTAGGCTGCGCCCGATCAACCCCAACGACGGCGGCTTCACGGCCCGATTCGCCACGCTGCCTTCCACGCTCATCGACCTGGCCGATACGCACGGCATCAACCTGGCGGCGCTCCCCACCGTGGACGGCCGCACCCTGGCCGACGAGGTCAGGTCCGAGCTGACCCGCCGCGGCGTACACCCCCCGGGCCCGTCGACGGCTCTGCCACCCGCCAACACGAACGCCCCCAACAACGGCGACAGGAGCGGCGGCTCCTACCCGACGGGAAGCAGCGGCCTTGCCGGGCGGCCGGTGCCAGGCACCATGTTCGTCAACGACGGGCGGCCAAAGGAGGTGAGGGACCTGGCGGCCCGGGACGCCCTCGATCGCTTTGAAGCCGAGGTCGAACCGAGTGACTTCGGCGACGTCCCCCTCGAGTGGGAACGGGTGACCAAGGACACGCTCCTCATCGACGGAGAGTACTTCCGCTTCAGCGTCGGCCCGGTGGACGGCGGCAACCTCGGCCGCCCGCAGGTCCGCTCGGGCACGCGGAAAGACCCCCACCTGGTGGTCCTGGCCCCCCGAGTCCACTCCGACGTGGCGGCCCGGCTGGTCTTACACGAGATCAGCGACATCTTCCAGCAGCTTCACGGGCCGGACACGTCGATCGCCAGGCTGAGTGGCCACCCCGACGGACGCGACCACTGCCACACCGCGCGAAGCAATGAACTGCGGCACCTGGTGCGGAAACTGGATATGTATCCGCTGGATATCTATCCGATGGAATGGAGGAAGTACAGCCACGAAATAGACCGCCTCCTCGCCGAACTGCCCGGCCTCGCCAAATACGACGCCAGCCTGCACGGCTACCGCCCCCTGCTCAACATGAGCGGAGCGCCGGAGGCGGCAGGCACCCTAGGCCACCCCACAGTCGAGCCGGCAGCGAAATTCACCTACCGGGACGCCCTGCCGAAAGGCATCACGCCCGTGGCGGGGCCGTTCTTCCGCGGCGGCCCGTTCCTCATCGAACTTGGCGACCGCAGCAGAGAGTTCTACTCTCGGCAACGTCACCCGGAGTTTAGCGTCAAGCACCCCTTCGTTGCCGGATCTGTCCTCTCGCAACTCCGCAGCGCCGGCTTCCAGGTGATCCACCGCCAAGGCGAGCAGGTTGTACTGCGCTCCGCGGACGAGAAGATGCCATTGCTCGCGGTGATCGAAAACGGCAAGTTTGACGCCTTCTACGCCAAGGTGGAGCTGGACAGCGAACAGAAGCGGCTGGTTGATGCGGGGCGGCTCCGGGTTGTCAACGGTCGCCTCGGTTTCGAGTTGGGCGAAGGCGGGCTCTACCTCCAACGCAGGAGGGACGGCAGGGTGACCCTGGTCGATGTCTTCCACAATCCGGTCTCCTCGGTCTTCAGCCTGTTGGAAATGCGGGCCGCCACGGCCCCGAGCGAGGTATTGGCGAGTGAGCCCGTAGAAAGACACCTCCTGGATCTCGGGGAGATCGGGCTGCACATACCGGGATTTCAGCAGATCGGCACCACCCAGTTCTTCCTGGGCGGTCCATTCCTGATCTCCGAGTCCGAAACGAGTGCCCGTCTCTTCGTGGCAGCGGCCTCCCCTCGGGCGGGTGCGGAGCCCACTCAGGTCTATCGCGATGCTCAGGTCCATCACGATGCGGATGGCTGGACGGTGCTGGGCTTGAGCAACGGGACCATCACCGTCGTGCAGGGCGGGAGCACCGTCATGGGCGACAGGGTTATCGTCGTGCGTGGCGGTGCTCCTGGGCGCCACTTCAGGCCGCCTGCGACCTCGGGACCGTTGAGGGACGCCGAGGTCACCGGCGGCAGCCGACAGCATGGCCTCCACCTACGCAATCGCTGGCTCTCATGGACCCAGCACGCCGAAGCCCCTCATATGCGCGATCTTGAGGTGCACACGCTCCCGTCGGATATGGCCGCCTTCCACTCACCCGGTTTGCGAGCGGAGGACCTCGGAAGGTGGAAGCCCTTCCCGACCGCGGGTTTGGATACATTCACCCAGCACCTGCTGCGAGGCGATCACGAGCTGGTCGGCGTCTGGGGGCAGACCCATGACCGCCTGGCCGCCCCCCTGGCGATGATCACCGCACTGAACGACGTGGCGCCGGGCTTTGACCGGATCGTCATG